>NZ_CALSFU010000005.1 GCF_943737005.1 Achromobacter sp. Marseille-Q4962
GCTCGGGTCCATCGGGTATATTCCTCCTGCGCAGGCTGAAGAACGCTATCTCCGTACCAACTCTGACTCTGTGCCGATGAACGCTGTACTTTAACCAAACAGCCTCCTCGATTCCCGGGGCAATTCAACGTGCCCGTGCCCGGCGTGGCGTAGTCCAGCGGCTGGGGCGATTGCTTCGCGTAGGCGATCAGCTCCCGCACGGTGCGCGCCGGCAGGGCGGGATTGACCACCAGCAGGTTCGGCACGCTCATCAGCAGCGTTACCGGCGCCAGGTCGCGCTGCGGCTGGTAGGGCAGGTCGGGGTAGAGCGCCGGATTGATGGAGATGGGGCCGATATTGCCCATGACGATGGTGTAGCCGTCGGCAGGCTGTTTCACGGCATAGTCGGTGCCGACGTTGCCGCCGGCCCCGGCCTTGTTTTCCACGATGACCGGCTGACCCAGCCGCTCGCCCAGCTTGTGGCTGACCAGGCGGGCGAGCATGTCCGTGGAGCCGCCGGGCGGATACGGCACGATCCATTTGATGGGCTGCGAGGGCCATGGGGCGCCGGCCGCGGCCGGGCCCGGGCTACAGGCGCAGGCCAGGCCGGCCGCCAACGCGAGGGCAAAACGTTTCATGCATGTCTCCTTCCCTGGCTCGCGGTCTTGCCGCGGGCTCTGTTTACGTGTATTGTTCACCTAGTGAACGTAATGTTTGTCAGGTGAACGATTGAAGAATAATAGATCGATCCAGCGCTGTCTATCCATCATCCGGGCCTTTCGCGGCAGGGGCAGGCCCACGCTGGCCGAACTGGCCCGCGCGGTCGAGCTGCCGCACGCCACCGTGCTGCGGTTTCTGCAGACGCTGGAAGAAGAGGGCTACGCCGCGCGCGAAGACAGCCGCTGGCGGCTGACGCCGCAGGTGTTCGAGCTGGGTTTCGCGGCCATGGACAGCCTGGGGGTCACCGAAGCGGTGCAGGAAATCCTGCAGGGCCTGGCCGACGCCTACTCGGGCACGTCGAACCTGGGCGAGGCCAACCCCGAAGGCGTCATCATCATCGGGCGCGCCATGGCGCCGGCCGAGCGCCGCCGGCTGGTGGTCATGAACCTGCGCGTGGGCAGCGTGCTGCCCCTGGCCAGCGCGCTGGCCGGGGGGCTGCGCCTGGCGCCGGGGCAATGGAGCCGGTTCGATTATCCCGACAGCAACCAGGTTTCGGTGGCGGTGCCGGTGCCCGGGGCCGGATCGCGCGTGCTGTCGGTGGGCATCTCCGTGGCGGCCTCCGAGGTCGAGGGCGGCCGCCTGGAAGACGACATGGTTCCCGCCCTGCAGCGCGCCGCGGAGACGATCGCGGGCGTGATCCGTGTGGGAGTGGTGTAGGGCGCGCCGGCGCGCCCGGCGCGCGCGGCGCATCCGCGCCGGCCGGGCCGGGTTCAGGCGCGCTTTTTCCGCGCGAGGTTGAAGGCCGCGGCGGCGGCGACGAGCGCCTTGAAAGCGGCTTCGTCGATCTCGTCGCCCTCGCGGATGTCGATGGCGCGCCGCGTGTTGCCGTCCAGGCTCGCATTGAAAAGCCCCGCGGGGTCGGCCAGCGCGGCGCCCTGGGCGAAGGTCAGCTTCACCGTGTGTTTGTAGGTTTCGCCGGTGCACAGGATGCCGGCATGCGACCACACCGGCACGCCGCGCCATTTCCATTCTTCCACGGCCTGCGGGTCGGCCTGCAGGATGAGCGCGCGCATCCGGGCCAGCGCCGCGCCGCGCCAATCGCCCAGCTCGCGGATGCGGGCGTCGATCAGGCGGGAAGGATCTGGGCCCTGGGCGTTGCGGCTCGGTTTTTCCATGTGCGTTCTCCAGCAGCCGGGGCGCGGCTTTTCGCGGACCACCTTGCCATGGCGGCGGCGCGGAATCAAGCGGCGCGCTTGCGCCGCCCGCCGAAGGCGCCCGAGGCCGCGGCCTTCAGCAGGCGCTGGAAAGCGGGGCAGCGCAAATGGCTGGGCGCGGGGCAGGCGGCGGCGTGGCGCAGGCCATCGCGCATGGCGCTCAGGCGGCGGATGGCGCGGTCGAGCTGGTCGGCCTTGGCGGCCAGCACGGCCCGATCGATGCTGGGCTCGCCGTCGGGCGAGAACATGCTGCCGATCTCGTCCAGCGACAGCCCCGCCGCGCGCCCCAGTCCGATCAGCGCCAGCTTTTGCAGCACGGCCGCCTCGTATTGCCGCCGCAGGCCGCGGCGGCCGATTGAGGCGATCAGGCCCTTTTCTTCGTAATAGCGCAGCGTGGAGGCGGGGATGCCGGTTTGCCGCGCCACTTCGGCTATGTCCAGGTGCGTCATGCGCTTGACCTCAAGTCGGCTTGAAGTTGCAGACTATCCCCATTCCGCTCCGCGCGCATCTTTCCGCGCGCCGGCCGGCGGGTCGAACGCACAGACAGGGAGCCTGAGCCATGTGGGATGAACGCTATGCCGCCGCGGATTACGTCTACGGCACCGAACCGAACGATTTCCTGGCCGAGCACGCGGGCCTGCTTGCCGGACCTGTGCTGAGCGTGGCCGAGGGCGAGGGGCGCAATGCCGTTTTCCTGGCCGAGCGGGGCCTGGACGTGCTGGGCGTGGACGGCTCGCCCGTCGGCCTGGAAAAGGCGCGTAGGCTCGCCGCGGCCCGGGGCGTGGAAATCCGCACCGAAGTCGCCGATCTTGCCCGCTACGAACCGCCCGCCCTGGCGTTCGGCGGCGTGGCGTGCATCTTCGCGCATCTGCCGTCGGCCAGCCGCAAGCGGCTTAACCGGCTGCTCGCGCGGTCGCTGCGCCCAGGCGGCGTCGTCCTGCTCGAAGCTTACGCGCCGGGCCAGATCCGCAACCGGACCGGCGGGCCCAGGGATCCGGACATGCTGATATCCCGCGCGGCGCTGGAGCAGGAGTTCCCGGGTTGCGAGATTGTGCTGTCCCGGGAGCTGGAACGCGAGGTGGTCGAGGGCCGGTTCCACACCGGGCGGGCCTGCGTGGTGCAGTTCATCGCCCGCAAGCCGGCGTCCTGAGCGCAGGCGCGCGCTTTACTCCTGGATGTCCGGCTCGACCAGCATGGCCAGCTGGGCCAGCGATTCCTGCCAGCCCAGATAGCACATCTCCACCGGGATCGCCTCGGGCAGGCCCTCCTGCACGATGTTCAGCTCGGTGCCGCAGGCCACTTTGCGCAGCGTGACGGTGGCCTGCATGCTGCCCGGCAGGCTGGGGTCGTCGAACTGGTCCGTGTAGCGGATGCGTTCGCCGGGCACGAGTTCCAGGTATTCCCCGCCGAACGAATGGGCCTGGCCATTGCCGAAATTGCGGAACGACATTCTGTACCGGCCGCCGACCCTGGCCTCCAGCTCATGGACCTGGCAGGTGAAGCCGTGCGGGGGCAGCCACTTGGCCACCGCATCGGGTTCGAGGAAGGCGCGGTAGACGCGCTCGGGCGGCGCGCGCAGCACACGGTGCAGGGTTACGGTTCCAGTCGCCATGATGATTCTCCTCCGTCGACAAGTTGAACGTACTGCCGCGACAGACCAGTAGACCGGAAATCGGCGGGCGCTGTCCAGGGATACGCGCGGAGACGGGCCGCCGCGGCGTTATATTCTTTCGCTGCGGCCGCGAGGGCCGCTTTTCTCTCGAAAAGGTTCCATGCGCTGGTCTTCCGGGTTGCCGTTTTTTTTTTCGCCGGCTTGGGCTGCCGGCTTCCGCATGCGGCCGGCTGGTCTGCGCCGCCGCGCTGGCGGCCGTCGCGGGGATGCATGGCGCGCGGGCCGCGCCGGCCGGGACGGATGACGCCATCCGGCAGGTTGCCCAGGAGGCGATGCGGGAGCATGGCATCGCGGGCATGGCCATCGGCGTGCGGCATGGCGGCGAGGCGCGCTTCTACAACCTGGGCGTGGCCTCGCTGCGCACGCAGCAGAAAGTGACCAGCGACACGCTGTTCGAAGTGGGCTCCATCAGCAAGACCTACACCGCGACCCTGGCCGCCTACGCGCAGACGCAGGGCCGGCTGGCGCTGAAGGATCCGGTGCAGAAGTTCGTGCCCGAGCTGCGCGGCAGCCCGTTTGGAAAACTGACCCTGATCCACCTGGGCACGCACACGGGCGGCGGCTTTCCGCCGCAGGTGCCGGACGGCGTGCGCACCCGCGCCCAGCTGCTCGCCTACCTGAAGGCATGGCGGCCGTCATATGCGCCCGGCACGCGCCGCACCTACGCCAACCCCAGTATCGGCATGCTGGGCGAGGCCGCGGCGCGGGCCCTGGACCGGCCGTTCGACCTGGCGATGGAGCAGGACCTGTTCCCGGCGCTCGGCCTGGCGAGCACGTTTCTCGCGGTGCCGCCCGACCGCCAGGAAAGCTATGCGCAGGGCTACGACGCGCAGGCCAAGCCGGTGCGGCTCACGCCCGGCGTGCTGGGCGCCCAGGCCTATGGCGTGCGCACCAGCGCGCGCGACCTGCTGCGCTTCGTGGACGCCAATCTCGGCCTGGCGCCTGGCCTGGACCCCAGGCTGCGGCGCGCGCTGGCGGCCACGCACGTGGCCTATTACCAGGTGGACGGCATGATGCAGGACCTGGCCTGGGAGCAGTACGCCTGGCCCGCCCGGCTCGAGACGCTGATCGCCGGCAACGCGCCGGACATGGCGGCCCGCACGCACGAGGCCAGGGCACTGGATCCGCCGCTCGCGCCGCAGGCGTCGGCGTGGATCAATAAAACAGGCTCCACCAACGGCTTCGGCGCCTACGTGGCGTTCGTGCCCGCCGCGCAGACCGGCATCGTTATCCTGGCCAACCGCAACTGGCCCAACGAGGCGCGCGTGCGGCTCGCCTACCGCATCATGGAGCTGCTGCGCTGAGCCGCCCGCCCGCGTCAATCGGTCGCGCAGCGCCCGCCGCGCGGCCGGCGATAATGCCGCTCCATGAACTATCAATTGCTCGTGTTGCTGCACGCCGCGGCCGTGATGGCCTGGGTGGGCGGATCGCTTTTCGTGTCCCTGTATCTGCTGTCGGCCCCGCACCGCGATGGCGACGAGGCGCCGCGCGGGCGCGGCATGCTGCCCCGCCTGCGGCGCTGGAACCTCTGCGTCACCACGCCGGCCATGGCGCTTGCGTGGCTGCTGGGTCTTCACCTGGCGTTCTCGGTGGGCTGGTTCGCCATGAAATGGATCTGGGTCAAGGCGGGGTGCGCGCTGGCGCTGTCGGCGCTGCACGGCGTACAGAGCGCCGCGCTGCGGCGCATGGCGCAAGGCGGCGCAAGGCGCGCGCCGCTGGCCGATCTGTATGCGCCGCTGACCGTGGTGCTGGCGGCCGCCATCGTCACGCTGGTGGTGGTCAAGCCTTTCTGAACGCAAGCATCTCGCCGCCCTGGCATATTGCCGCCGCGCATATGCAAAGGCGGGCGTAATAAGGACTCAACCAGCGAATCGTTCACGCTCGGCGCCGCGCTGCCTAGAATCGTCTCTCCCTGGATTGGGTTGACCGAGAGGCGATTCCGAGATGATTTCCCCCTTTTTCAAGCGCCTGCTGGGCGCGGCGCTGGCGGCGGCCGCCATGTTCCACGGCCCGGCGTTTTCCGCCGACAACCGGCCTCTCAAGGTGGGCGTGCGCGGCGGCGTGGACGAGCAGATATGGGAGGTGGTGGCGCAAGTCGCCAAGAAGAACGGTCTGGCCGTGGAGCCGGTCGTCATCACCGGCACGGCCAGCCCGAACGAGGCGCTCAATAACGGCGACCTCGACGCCAACGCGTTCCAGCACATTCCTTTCCTGAAAGACCAGATCCGGCAGCGCGGCTACAAGCTGGTGTCCGTGGCCAACACCCTGATCTCTCCCATTGCGTTCTACTCCCGGAAATACAAGTCGCTGGAAGCGCTGCCGCAGGGCGCCAAGGTGGGCATCCCCAACGATCCGAGCAACCAGACGCGCGCGCTGGTCGTACTGCGCGACCACGGGCTCGTCACGCTGCGCGACGGCTTCGACCCCTACACCGGCACGGCCACGCTGGCCGACGTGACGTCCAATCCGCGCAAGCTGGAGTTCGTGGAAAGCGCCTCGGTGGTGCTGGCGCGCTCGCTGCCCGACGTGGACGCGGCGGCCATCGTCAACAGCTTCGCCTACCAGGCCGGCCTCATCGCCACGCGCGACGGCATTGCCGTGGAGAAGAAAGAGAACAACCCCTACGTCAACATCATCGCCGTGCGCGAGGCCGACAGGAACGCGCCCTGGGTGCCGGAGCTGGTGCGGGCCTATCACTCGGACGAGGTCCGGCAGTTCATCCTGAGCAAGTACGAAGGCTCGGTCATCCCCGTTTTCTGAGGCCGGGCGCGCCATGATGCAAAACGAGCTTCCCGCCGCCGCGGTGGCGGCGGACGATGCCGCGCCGCCTGTCGCGCCCCACATCGTGTTCGAGGGTTTGCGCAAGCACTATCAGGGCGCCCGGGGCCGGGTGACCGCGCTCGACGACGTGTCGTTCGCCATCGGCCGGGGAGAGATCTTCGGCATCATCGGCCGCAGCGGGGCCGGCAAATCCACGCTGCTGCGTTCCATCAACATGCTGGAGCGCCCCGACGGCGGGGCCGTGCGCATCGACGGCACCGACGTGGGGCGGCTGGACGAAAACGCGCTGGTGCGGCTGCGCCGGCGCATCGGCATGATCTTCCAGCATTTCAACCTGCTGTCGGCCAAGACGGTGGCCGAGAACGTGGCTTTGCCGCTGCGCGTGGCCGGCGTGAAGCCGGCCGAGGCGCGGCGGCGCGTGCAGGCGCTGCTGGAGCTGGTCGGGCTGGGCGGCAAGGCCGACGTCTACCCGGCCAAGCTGTCGGGCGGGCAGAAGCAGCGCGTGGGCATCGCGCGGGCGCTGGTCCACGATCCCGAGATACTGCTGTGCGACGAAGCCACTTCCGCGCTGGACCCCGAAACCACGCAATCCATTCTGGCGCTGCTGCGCGACATCAACCGCAAGCTGGGGCTGACGGTGGTGCTCATCACGCACGACATGGCGGTCATCCGCGAAGTCTGCCACCGTGTGCTGGTGCTGGATGCCGGGCGGGTGGCGGAAGAAGGCGAGGTCTGGCGCGTGTTCGGAAACCCGCAGGCCGAGGCCACGCGCGCGCTGCTGCGGCCGCTGCGCCACGACGTGCCGGCCGACCTGGCCGCGGCCCTGCGGCCCGAGCCGCGCGGCGCGGGCGAGGCGGCCGTGCTGCGCCTGCGCTTCACGGGACAGGGCCAGCCCGGCGGCGTGTCGCTGCCGGCGCTGGCCGCGCTGGGGCCGGGCGCGCGCCTGCTGCACGGGGGGCTCGACCGCCTGCGCGGGCACGCCCAGGGCAGCCTGCTGGTGTCGGTGCCGGCGGGCGCATTGCGCGAAGAGGCCGCGCGCGCCGCGCTGCTGGCCGATCATGTGGAGGTGCTGGGCTATGTCGATGCTTGACCGATACTTGCAGGCTTTCGGCCAGACGTTGGCCATGGTGAGCCTGTCGGCCGCGCTGGCCATCGTCGCCGGCCTGGCGCTGGCCGTGGTGCTCACGGTGACCACGCCGGGCAACCTGTACCCCAGGCCGCGCCTGAACAAGGCGCTGTCCGTCACGGTGAACACCTTCCGCGCCATTCCGTTCATCATCCTGCTCGTGGCCATGCTGCCCTTCACCCGCTTCCTGGTGGGCACCACGCTGGGCACCTGGGCCGCCGTGGTGCCGCTCACGGCCAACCTCATTCCCTTCTTCGCCCGCATCGCGCAGGTAAGCCTGAGCGAAGTGGACCACGGGCTGGTGGAAGCGGCCCGCGCCATGGGCTGCCGGCGCTGGCACATCGTGCGCCACGTGCTGCTGCCCGAGGCGCTGCCCGGCATCATCGGCGGGATGACTGTCAGCGTCATCGCCATGATCAACGCCTCGGCCATGGCCGGCGCGGTGGGCGCAGGCGGCCTGGGCGACCTGGCCATCCGCTACGGCTACGAACGCTACGAAACCCGGGTCATGTTCGAAGTCATCGTCATTCTCATCGCGCTCGTCACGCTCGTGCAATTCACCGGCGAATGGCTGGCGCGCCGCGCCGACCACCGGCGCTAGCGTAAACAGGCCCCGACACACGGAACCCATCATGACAGACACCCTGGACGCCGGCTTCGCCACGCGCGCCATCCACCTCGGCTACGAGCCGCGCGACGCGCTGGGCGCGCTGACGCCGCCGCTCTACCTGACCTCCACCTATGCCCAGGACAGCACCGACGCCTACGAGCAAGTGCGCCTGGGCGAGCGCGAGGGCTACGTGTACGGCCGCATCCGCAACCCCACCCAGGCGCTGCTCGAAACGCGCCTGGCCTCGCTCGAAGGCGCGGAGGCGGCGGTGGCGGCCGCCTCGGGCATGGCCGCGATTTCGGCCACCCTGTTCAGCCTGCTGCAGGACGGCGACGAGATCGTGGTGGACCAGATCGTCTACGGCACCGCGTTCACGCTGTTCACGCAGGGGCTGGCGCGCTTCGGCGTGCGCGCCGTGTTCGCCGACTTCACCCGCCCGGAAACGGTGGCGGCGGCCATCGGGCCTCGGACCCGGGCCGTGTACTTCGAGACGCCCGCCAATCCCAACCTGCGGCTGGTGGACATTGCCGCCATTTCGGCCATCGCTCGCGGCCGCGGCCTGCTCACCATCGTCGACAACACCTTCGCCACGCCAGCGCTGCAGCGCCCGCTGGAGCACGGCGCGGACCTCGTGCTGCACTCGGCCACCAAATACCTGGGCGGCCACGGCGACCTGCTCGCCGGCGCGGTGGCGGGGCCGGCCAGGCTCATCGACGCCATCCGGCTGCAAGGCCTGCGCTATTTCACGGGGGCGACGCTGTCGCCGTTCACCGCCTTCCTCGTCCTGCGCGGACTGAAGACGCTGGAGCTGCGCGTGGCGCGGCACAGCGAATCCGCGTTGCGCGTGGCGCGCCTGCTGCGCGAGCATGCCGCGGTGGCCGAGGTGCATTATCCCGGCCTGCCCGACACGCCGGGCGCGGACATCGCCCGCCGGCAGATGTCGGCGGGCGGGGGACTGGTGGCGTTCGAGCTCGAAGGCGGGCTGCAAGCCGGCCGCCGGCTGATGGACAGCCTGAAGCTCGCGCGCATCGCCGTCAGCCTGGGCGACCCCGAAACCCTGATCCAGCATCCGGCCACCATGACGCACGCCAGCTACAGCGCCGAAGACCGCGAACGCTACGGGCTTTCCGAAGGGCTGCTGCGCCTGTCGGTCGGGCTGGAAACGCCCGAAGACATCCTGGCCGATCTCAGGCAGGGGCTGGACCGGCTGTGAACCCCAGGCCGGGCGGGCCGCGGCCCGCCCGGCCTTCCAGCGCGCACCCTCGCGGCGATCGCCGCGCCGGGGAGCCGCCGCGGGCCGGGGCGCATGCAAGAATGTTGCGTGCCTTGATCCCGCGCAAACCTTTGCCGGCCCGCGCGGGTTAGGGTGAACGTTTTTTTGCGGCCGCGCCCCGACGGAACCGAACCGCTCGAAGGGTGCGCCGGCACATACGGGGAGGATCATGACCATGGCAGAGAAACCGGCGGGGGCCGCGCCCGCGCGCGGCGCGGCGGGCAAGACGCGCGCTGCGCCCGCCCGTCCGGCCCGGCGCAGCGCCGCGGCGCTGCGGCGTCCGGAGACGGCGGATAGGCAGGAGCCGCCGCGCGACGCCGCCTCGGCGGCCGCCGGACAGGTGCGCGAGCACGTTGCCGCGCGCGTGGACGCGGCGCGCCAGGAGGCGCTTGCCGTGCTGGCCGATATCGCCGGCCGCGTCCGCGGCCGCGCCGCGCTGCCGGCGCACGATGCGCTGCGGGCCGTCATCGACGCGCTCTCGCCGGACGACGCGCGCGCCGTGCACCGCGCGCTGCTCGAATCGGAGGCGTCGGCGCGATCGGAGGCGCCGGGGCGCGCCGCGAGGCGCAATCCCGACGAAGAGCTGGCGGCGGACTGGCGTGAAGGCATCTATCCGTACCGCCATCGCATGCTGCGCCGGAACTACGAGAAGCAGAAGTACCGGCTGCAGGTGGAGCTGCTCAAGCTGCAGGCCTGGGTCAAGGCCACCGGCCAGCGCGTGGTGATCCTGTTCGAAGGGCGCGATGCGGCCGGCAAGGGCGGCACCATCAAGCGCATGATGGAGCACCTGAATCCGCGCGGCGCGCGCGTGGTGGCGCTGGAAAAGCCCTCCGACACCGAGCGCGGCCAATGGTATTTCCAGCGCTATGTGCAGCACCTGCCCACTGCGGGCGAGATCGTCATGTTCGACCGCTCCTGGTACAACCGCGCGGGCGTGGAGCGTGTCATGGGCTTTTGCTCGCAGGAGGAGTATCTGGAGTTCCTGCGCCAGGTGCCGGACTTCGAACGCCACCTGGTCAACAGCGGCATCCACCTTATCAAGTTCTGGTTCTCGGTCAGCCGCGAAGAGCAGCGCCGCCGTTTCATGCAGCGCAAAGTGCACCCGCTCAAGCAATGGAAGCTCAGCCCCGTGGACCTGGCCTCGCTGGACAAGTGGGACGACTACACCCGAGCCAAGGAAGCGATGTTCGCGCATACCGACACGGCCGACGCGCCCTGGATCGTCGTGAAGTCGGATTGCAAGAAGCGGGCCCGTCTCAACGCCATGCGCTACGTGCTCAGCCGGCTGCCCTACGAGGGCAAGAGCGCCGGCCCGGAGATGGCGATCGATTCGCTGATCGTGGGACGCGCGCTGTAGGCGGGACGGCGGAGCATCGGGGGCGACGGGCGGGGCGTTCTTCCCCTCGCGGCGAATCCGGACCATCCGCCCGGCGATGCGCGCCGCGCGAACGCGGAAATACCCGGCGCGCGCTAGCGCCCGCGCATCCGGTCGATGAGCCGCCGGTCGCGCTTGGTGGGCCGGCCCTCGGCCAGGTCTTGCGCGGGTTCGGGAGCCAGGCGGCGCATCTCGGCCGCGCGCTCGCGGGCGGCAATGCTTTCGGGCGTTTCTTCGTAGAGCAGGCGCGCCGCGGGAGCCGGGCCGCGCACACCGCTCAGGGCGCGCACCCTGACGTGGATGGGCGGATCTTCCTTGCGCACCGTCACCAGGTCGCCCGGCGCGACCTCGCGCGCGGGCTTGGCCGGCTGCTGGTTGACGAAGACGCGGCCCTTGCCGATTTCCTGCGCGGCCAGGCTGCGCGTCTTGTAGAAACGCGCCGCCCACAGCCATTTGTCGATCCGGAGTTTTTCCATCTGTGCCTCGGAATGCCGATGGGCCAATGATATCCGGACGCGCGGGCTTGCCGCCCTCCACGAGGGCGCGTTTCTTGCCTCGGGCGGCAAAAAAAAGCGCCCCGAAGGGCGCGGCAGTGCCGGCATGCCGGCAACGGGGGACTCGCCCCGCAGCACTCAATCCAGCTGGATGTTCGATTCCTTGACGACCTTCTGCCACTTGGCGATCTCGGCGCGGCGGAAGGCGTCGAGCTCGGCGGGCGTGGAGCCGATGGGCTCGGCGCCGATGCCCGCGAGCTGTTCCGCGATGGCGGGGTCTTTCAGCACCTTGGCCAGCGCCTGGGAAACCTGGTCGACGATTTCCGGCGGCGTGCCGGCGGGCGCGAAGACCGCGTTCCATTCATACGACTCGTAGCCCGGCACGCCGGATTCGGCGATGGTGGGCAGGTCGGGCGCGGTCTTGGAGCGCTCGCCGCCGCCCACGGCCACGGCGCGCAGCTTGCCGTTCTTCACGTGCTGCCAGGCCGAGCCCATGCTGGCGAACATGACGGGCACCTGGCCGGACATGACGTCGATCATGGCCGGGCCGCCGCCCTTGTAGGCCACGTGGTGCAGGTCGGTCTTGGCCAGCAGGTTGAAGAGTTCGCCCGCCAGGTGCTGGGCCGAGCCCGGGCCGGCGGAGGCGAAGTACACCGGCTCTTTGGCGCCGGGCTTGCCCAGGCGGATCAGGTCGGCCACGGTCTTGACCTCGTAAGAGGGCGTCACGACCAGCACGTTGGGCACGCGCAGCAGCAGGGACACGGGGGCGAACGCGGCCAGGGTGTCGAACTGCATCCTGGAATGCAGCGCCGGATTCTGCGCGTGGTTGGAGGCATCCAGCATCAGCGTGTAGCCGTCGGGCTTGGCCTTGGCGACCACCGCGCCGCCGATCATGCCGCCCGCGCCGCCGCGGTTCTCGATGACCACGGGCTGGCCCAGTTCGGCCGCCAGCTTGGGGCCGATCAGGCGCGCCACCACGTCCACCGTGCCGCCGGGCGGGTAAGTCACCACCAGCGTGATGGCACGCTCGGGGTACGCGGCCTGGGCCGCGCCGGCGGCGGCCAGCAGGGCGGCGGCGGCCAGGCCGCGGCGCATCAGGCGTTTGAGCAGGGAAGTCATGGGGTTTCTCCTTGGAATTGGAACAGTCGCAGGGGCGTGTCCGCGAGAATGGCGCGGCGCTGGACGGGGTCGTCGATCCAGGCGTCCAGCCATTGCACGGCGGCCGGGTAGGAGGCCGCGTGGCGGTGCTCGGTGTGGGGCCAGTCGCTGCCCCACATCAGGCGGTCCGCGGTATAGGCGTCGAGCAACTGGGCGGCCGCGGCCCGGCCCTGGCTGGCGCAGTCGTCCGCGTTCCAGTTGCGGTAGGGGGCGGACAGCTTCACCCAGACCCGGCCGGAGTCGGCCTGGCGCAGCAGGTAGCGAAAGCCCGGGTCCGCCGTGCCCAGCGCCGGATCGGGACGGCCGAAGTGGTCCACCACCACCTGGCATCCCTCGGCCAGCAGCGCGGGCAGCAGTTCGGGCAGGCGCGCCGCCTGGATGTGCGCTTCCACGTGCCAGCCCAGGGTGTTGGCGGTTTGCAGCACGCGGCGCCAGCCGGGCGAAGACAGGTCGGGCACGGGCAGGCCGATGAGGTTCAGGCGCATGCCCATCACGCCCGCGCCGGCCAGCCGGCGCAGCTCGTCTTCGCGCGTCTGTTCGTCCACCACCGCCACGCCGCGCAGGCGCTGCGGTTCGGCCTGCAGCGCCTGTTCCATATAGCGGTTGTCGGTGCCCAGGAAACTGGGTTGCACCAGCACGCCGTGGCTCAGGCCGTGCGAGTCCAGCAGGGCCAGGTAATCGGCGAGCGAGGCGTCGTAGTCGGGCGTATAGCGGCGCGCGGCGGTCAGGGGCAGACCCTGGCGGAACACATGCGCGTGGGTGTCGACGGCGGGGCCGAAGGGGGGCAATGCTGTCTCCTGGAACCGCGCCGGCAAGGCGGGCGCGGCGCTCGTTTCTCGTATGAGGCGGGATTCTAGGAAGAACGGTTATAGTTTTCTATTCAGTAAAAAGGCTTTATTCATATTGAATTGATATGGAAACCCGGCATCTGCGCTATTTTCTGGCGGTGGTGGACCATGGCAGCGTGAGCCGCGCCTCGGCCTGGCTCGGCATCGCCCAGCCGGCGCTCAGCCAGGCCCTGCGCCGCATGGAGCAGGATCTGGGCGTGCGGCTCTTCGACCGCTCGCGCCAGGGCGCCTCGCCCACCCCCGCGGCCCTGTCCATCCTGGAAGACGTGCGCGCCAGCGTGGCGCGCATCGATGCGGCGGCGCAGCGGGCGCGCGAAATCGGGCGCGGCGCGGCCGGACAGCTCACGGTGGGGCTGGTGTCTTCGGCGCTGTTCGACACGCTGCCCCGGGCGCTGCGCGCGCTGCGGCGCCAGGCGCCCGGGGTGCGTGTCATCCTGCGCGAAATGAGCAACGCCGAGCAGGCCGAAGCCCTGCAGACGGGTGAAATCGACATCGGGCTGATGCATACGCCGGTGGCGGTGGGCGGCCGCATGCGCGAGCGCCAGCTCCTGCGCGAGCGGCTGGTGGCGGCGGTGCCCGACGAGTTCGAGGCCGAGGCGGACGGCACGGTGACGCTGGCCCGCATCGCACGGGCCGGGCTGGTCATGTACCCGCAATCGCAATTGCCGGCGTTCTACGCGGGCATTCTCGATGCGCTGCGCAGGGCCGGCCATGAAGCCCATGTGGCGCAGGAAGCCAACCGCACGCTCACCGTGCTGGCCTGCGTGGCGGGCGGCTGCGGCGTGGCGCTGCTGCCGAGCTGGATCCGCTCGCTGAATTTCAGCGGCGTGCGCTTCTGCGAAGTGCGCGACGGCCAGGACCTGCCCAGTTTCGACCTGAGCGCCATCTGGCCCGCGCGCTCGACGCCCACGCTGGCCGACCTGTTCGCCAATCTCGATTTGCGCGCGGGCTGAGCGGCCGCCGTTTTTTTCGCCGGACGCTTAAGCCACGCTTAAGGCGGCGCCGCGGCCGGAACTCGGCCCCGCCGCCTCGTCTAACCAGGAAACCGCAAGCAAGGTTTCCGCCCATGACCCTCGACTGGAATCAACAGCTTGCCCAGAGCGCGTGGTGGCTGCTGCGCGCCTTCGGCATCTCGGCCGCGCTGCTGGCCGCGCTGGCCTGGGTGCTCTCGCGCACCACCGGCTGGGGCCGCAAGTTCGGGCGCCTGGCCTGGCCCTACCTCAACCCGGCGCGCGACTGGCGGCCGCTGGCCACCGTGGCGCTGCTGCTCTTGCTGGCCATGTTCGCGGTGCGCATGACCGTGCTGTTCTCGTACTGGTACAACGGTTTCTACAGCGCGCTGCAGTCGCTGGACGCCAAGGCGTTCTGGCATTTCCTGGGCATATTCTCGGTGCTGGCCGCCGTGCACGTCGCGCGCTCGCTGGCGGACAGCTACGCCGGGCAAGCCTTCGACATTCATTGGCGCGTGTGGCTGAATGACTGGCTCACGCGCGACTGGCTGGACGAGGGCGCTTATTATCGCAGTCATTTCGTGGACGAGCCGGTCGACAACCCCGACCAGCGCATCGAGCAGGACATCGCCGCTTTCGTCACCGGCTCGCGCACGCTGGCCATCGGCGCACTGAGCGCCATGGTGTCGCTGGTGGAATTCACCGCCATTCTCTGGAGCCTGTCGGGCGCGCTCACCCTGGCCGGCGTGGAAATCCCGCGCGCCATGGTGTTCCTGGTGTACCTCTACGTGCTGGCGGCGACCTGGCTGGCCTTTCGCATCGGCCGCCCGCTGATCCGCCTGAACTTCCTGTCGGAAAGGCTCACCGCCAACTTCCGCCATGCCCTGTTGCGCCTGCGCGAAAACGCCGAGAATGTCGCCTTCTACCAGGGCGAGGGCGTGGAGCGCGGCACGCTGTGGACGCGGTTTTCCGCCTACATCGCCAACCTGTGGGCGCGCGTGTACCGGGGGCTGAAGTTCGACGGCTTCAACCTCTCGGCCAGCCAGGTGGCGGTGGTGTTTCCGTACATCATCCAGGCGCCGCGCTTTTTCAGCGGCGCGATCAAGCTGGGCGACGTGATGCAGACCTCGCAGGCTTTCGGCCAGGTGCACGACTCCCTATCGTTCTTCCGCACCTCTTACGATGCCTTCGCGCAGTATCGCGCCACCCTGGACCGCCTGAACGGCTTTCTGGACGCCAACGCGGCGGCGCGCGCGCTGCCCGCGCTGCGCGCCGAGCCGCTGGACGATGGCCTGGAGATGGACGGCATTGCCGTAACGCGCCCCGACGGAAAGCCGCTGGTGCGCGATCTGTCGCTGCGGCTGTCGCCCGGCCAGGCGCTGCTCATCAAGGGCCCTTCGGGCAGCGGCAAGACCACGCTGCTGCGCGCGCTGGCGGGCCTGTGGCCCTATGCGCAGGGCCGCCTGCGGCGGCCGGCGGGCGAGCAGGCGCTGTTCCTGTCGCAGCGCCCCTATCTGCCGCTGGGCGACCTGCGGGCGGCGCTGGCCTATCCGGGCCTGCCACGGGGCGGCGCGGACGAAGACGAACGCATGGCCGCGCTGCTGCGCGACGTGAATCTCGCGCACCTGCTGCCACGCCTGGACGAGGTGGCGGACTGGTCGCGCGTGCTTTCGCTGGGTGAGCAGCAGCGCCTGGCGTTTGCGCGCGTGCTGTACAACCGGCCGGCCATCGTGTTCCTGGACGAAGCCACTTCGGCCACCGACGAAGGTCTGGAGCACATGCTCTACGCCCTGCTGCGCGAGCGCCTGCCGCACCGCATGCTGGTGAGCGTGGGCCATCGCGGCACGCTGGACGCATTCCACACGCACGGGCTGGCGCTGGACGGCGAAGGCGGGTGGACATTCGGGGCCGTGCCGGCTCCGGCCTGCGCCGCCGGCCATTCGGGGCGCGCGGCGGCCGGCGGGCGGCAGGCAGCGCCCGCGGCGCTGGATGCCGTGCAGCCGCCGCCGGATTTCAGGTGCCCATGCGCAGCGGCGCGGTGAGCTTGCGCAGCGCGGCCACCACGCTTTGCGCCGTGATGCGGCCCGTCTTGGGATTGGCCGAGGGAATGTTCTGGATCTCGACCGAGAACGACGCCGCGTCGGACTCGACCTCCACCCGGTGCACGTTGCGCTCCAGCGTGGGGTCGGCCCAGATTTCGAGCGTGGTGAGGTCGGGGCCGATGCCCGCCAGCGAGACGCTGACCGCCACGTTCAGGTTGGCGGGAAAGCCCACGGCGGCTTCGCGCGGCGAGCCGCGGAAGATCAGGCGCGGCTCGGTGACGTCGGACAGGTCGATGCGGTTTTCCACCAGGTAGGGCGCGCCCGCGAGCCCCTTGGGCGGCTTGCGGGTAATCATGGTGACCGAATGGATGACGCCCTCGGCCGCGGCCGTGATGGCGTCCAGCCCCAGGATGGCGCCCGAGGGCACCATGATCTGGCC
Organism: Achromobacter sp. Marseille-Q4962; assembly: GCF_943737005.1. GTDB lineage: Bacteria > Pseudomonadota > Gammaproteobacteria > Burkholderiales > Burkholderiaceae_B > Achromobacter. The sequence goes on from NZ_CALSFU010000005.1 coordinate 16,622, forward strand.
GCCGCTGTCGCGGGCCAGGCCGATGAGGTCGTCGTGCTGGAGCAGGGCGCCCGCGCTCAGCACCACCAGCCGCTTGCCGGCCGCGAGCGCGGGCTCGGCGATCTGGCGGAAGACGGCGGCGGGCGCGCATTCGACCACGATGTCGCAGAGCTCGTGCAGGCGCTCCAGCGTGGTGTAGCGGGGAGCCTCGCCGCGCCAGGCGAAGGCCGGCGGGGCGTCGGGGTTGCGGACCGCCACGGCGGCCAGCGACAGGCCGGGCAGGCCGGCATCCAGGGATTGCGCCACGGACTGGCCGATGGCGCCGAAGCCGGCGATGCCGACGCGATAGTGGTTCATGGAGATGGGCACGGTGATGCCGCGGCGCGCCGCGGCGGGGTTGCGGGGCGGGTTGCCGCCCTGGAAGACACAGCGGCCCACTTTAGTCAGCGGGCCGGCATGCGTCAATGCGGAATGCCCGCAGGGCCGTCTACCCGGCGAGGCGGGCGTCCAGGCTGTTGGCGGCCAGCGCCTCGGCCTGCGCGCGCGACATGCCCAGGTGCTCGCGCAGGGCGCGGAAGTTCTCGTTGACGTAGCCGCCGAAATAGGCCGGGTCGTCGGAATTGACCGTGACCTTCACGCCGGCGTCCAGCATCGACAGGATGTTGTGCCGCGACATGTGCTCGAAGACGCACAGGCGCGTGTTGGACAGCGGACATACGGTGAGCGGCACCTGCTCGTCGATCAGCCGCGCCATCAGCCGCGGGTCTTCGGCGGCGCGCACGCCATGGTCGATGCGCGCCACCTTCAGCAGGTCGAGCGCCTCCCATACGTATTCCGGCGGGCCTTCCTCGCCCGCGTGCGCCACGGCGGCCAGCCCCTCGGCGCGCGCGCGTTCGAACACGCGCTGGAAAAGCCGCGGCGGAAAGCCGCGCTCGCTGCTGTCCAGGCCCACCGCGATGAAGGCGTCGCGGTAGGGCAGCGCCTCGTCCAGCGTGCGCTGCGCGTCTTCCTCGGGCAGGTGGCGCAGAAAGCTGAGGATCAGGCCGCTCGTCACGCCCAGCCGCTCGCGCCCGTCGGCCAGCGCCTGGCCGATGCCCTCGAACATGGCGCCCATGGGCACGCCGCGGCTGGTGTGCGTCTGCGGGTCGAAAAAGGGTTCGGTGTGCACCACGTGCTGTTCCCGGCACTTGAGCAGATACGCCCAGGTCAGGTCGTAGAAGTCCTGCGCCGTGCGCAGCACGCCGGCGCCCTGGTAGTAGAGGTCCAGGAATTCCTGCAGGTTGTGGTACCGATACGCGGCGCGCAGCGCGTCGATGTCGGGCCAGGGCAGCGCCACGCGGTTGCGCCGGGCCAGTTCGAACAGCAGCTCGGGCTCCAGCGAGCCTTCCAGGTGCATGTGCAGCTCCGCCTTGGGCAGGGTGTCGAGCCAGTCTTGCATGGGAACTCCAGAATCCGGTTGGGGCGAGACCGGGGCGGACGCGCCGGCGGCGGCCGGCCCGGGGCGGCAGTGCCCCGATTATTCTCCGCCATCGCGCACGGCGCAACGCGGCAACCCGCAAGCGTCATTCACGATGGCGCCGATGAGGGAGCGGGCCGGCGCCGCGTTCGATTTCGCCGCCGCCTCGCGTTACCATCGCGGCTGATTCCGAATTTCCAGGATAGCCATGCGTCAGAGCCTAACGCGTTTTCGAATCTCGTCCCGTTCCCCGGTCCTGCTGGCATTGACGGCGGCCGTATTGGCCGGCGCCGCCCAGGCCCAGTCGCCGTCATCGGCCACCGGCTCGCGCTTGCAGCCGGCGCCCGCCGCGTCTGTGCCCGGCGCTGCGACGGCGGCCGCGCCCGCCGCCGCTCCCGCCATCATCGCGCCCACCGAACTGGACACCAAGGCCTGCCTGGCGAAGCTGCGCAAGGGCGCGGCCGCCAACGGCCTGAGCGCGGCCGACTGGGACAAGTACACCGCCGGCGCGCAACTGCTGCCCGCCACCGTGGCTTCGGCCAAGGCCCAGCCCGAAGGCCGCGAGAGCTGGTGGGACTACATCGCCAAGACCGTGGACGACGAACGTGTGGCCGACGGCCGCGAGGTGCTGGCCAGGTACGGCCCGCAACTGCAGGCGATCGGCCAGCAGTACCAGGTCGATCCGGCCACGCTGGTCGCCATCTTCGGCATCGAGACGAACTACGGGCGGCAGGTCGGCAAGACCAATGTGCTCGATGCCTGGCTCACGCGCGCCTGCACCGAGAACAAGCCCCTCTGGGAAAAGAACGCCTACGCCTCCGTGCGCCTGCTGCGCGACGGGGTGGTCGCGCCCGACGACTTCATCGGCTCGTGGAGCGGCGCGTTCGGCATGACGCAGTTCATCCCCACGTCGTTCTACGAACTGGCGGCCGACGGCGACGGCGACGGCCGCATCGATCTTTATCACTCGCTGCCCGACGCCCTGGCCTCCACGGCCAATCATTTGCGCAAGCGCCGCGCCAAATGGACGCACGGCCTGCCGGCCGTGATCGAGGTGCGGGTGCCGCCGGCGCTGGCGGCGTCCATTCCTTCCGCGCCCGACGCGGAATACGTCGGCTCGCAAGACCGCCGCAGCCTGGCGCAATGGGCGCAGGCCGGCGTGACGCTGCCCGGCGGCCGTCCCCTCGAGCTTGCGTCCGGCAACGACGAGGCGGCCTACCTGTTCGCGCCCACGGGCGCCAAAGGCCCCGTGTTCCTGGCCACCGTGAATTTCGACGCCATCCAGCACTACAACCAATCGCGCCGCTACGGCCTGGCGGTGTCGCTGCTGCTCAACCGTCTGCAGGGCGGCCCGGCGCTCGCCACGGCCTGGCCCACCGACGACCCCGGCCTGTCGCGCGCGCAGATCCGCACGCTGCAGGAAATGCTCAACAAGCTGGGCCACGACGTGGGCCAGCCCGACGGCATTCCGGGCGCCAAGACCCGCGAGGCCGTGCGCGCCGAACAGGAGCGCCGCAACCTGGCGCAGGACGGCCGCGTGGGCAAGCGCATCTACGATCTGCTGAAGGCCGACCCGGCCGCGGGCGGGCAGGGCGGCTGAACGCGCCGACGGATGCGCGCGCGAGGCCGCGTGCCGGCCCGCGCGCGGGCGTGCCGGCACGTGCCGGCGTTATCATGGAGCCATGAATTCGCCCGTCACGACCAAACCGGCGCCGAGCGCCGATCCCCGTCCCGAGCCCCCTGAGCCGCCCGCGCCCGAAGCGTGCTGCAACAGCGGGTGCATACCCTGTGTTTACGACCTGTACAACGAGGCCATGGATGCCTACCGCGAGGCCCTGAAAGCCTGGAAGGCCAGGCATCCGGAAGCGCAATCCTAGAATGCCCGGGCGCAACCCCGTTTCAGGGCAAGCACGCCTAGCCCGGCAGCCTCATGTGCAGCACCGGAAAAGGCCGGCCCGCCGCATCGCGTTCCGACCGGCCCACGTCCACGAATCCGTAGTGCAGGTAGAAGCCGTGGGCCTGCGGATTCTGTTCGTTCACGTCCACCAGCAGACTGCCGTGCAGCGAGCGCGCGAAATTCAGCAGCCGCCTTCCCGCGCCGCGGCCGCGCTTGCTGGCGTCGACGAACAGCATCTGCACTTTGTTGCCGTCCAGCCCGATGAAGCCGGCGATTTCGCCGTCTTCGTCCTCACAGACCCACACCCGCACCGCGGGCAGATAGACATTGAGCACCTGCGGATAGAGGGCGTCGATGTCCTGCTCGGTCAGGAACGTGTGCGTGGCGCGCACCGAGCGCAGCCAGATGTCCGCCAGGACCAGGTCGTCTCCGTGATTGCGTTCTCGGATGTTCATGCTCTTGTAATTGCTGGGTTGCTGCGCGCCGGCCGGCGGCGCGGCGTGTCGATCAATATCCTGAACGGTGGATCTCGGCGGCCGCCAGCACGGTTTCCATTTGCACCGTGTGGGCGAACACGAAGCGCTCGCCGTACACCGTTTCGTCGGGAAACTCCGAGATCAGCGCAAGCGGCAGCGTTTCGCGGTCGGTTTCCTGGATCTGGACCGGGATGCCGTTCAGCACCTCGAATCCGGTTTCGAGGGCGTGGGCGCGAAAGAGTTCCAGTTGCCGCGCGTTGAACGCCGCCAGCCCGGGCACATTGCGCGCCAGTCGCGCCGTCACGCCCTCGACCAGCCGGCGGGCGCGCTCGCCCCAGCCGGGGTGGTGCCGCGCCAGCAGCATGAACCCCTTGGGCAGCGTCCACGATTCGAAATGCCGGGGCAGGTAGCCCGACAGCGGCCGGGTCCATTCATGGGCCGGGTAGCCGTGCAGGTTGACGTGCAGTTGCGCCCCGCTCAGCGCATGCGCCTGGTGGCGGGCTTCGCGCTCGAAAAACGGCGCATGTTCGCGGTAGGCGATATCGTCGCCCAGCGCGCTGTAGCGCGAGGCATGCAGCATGTGGCGAGGATGCTGCTGGCGCAGCCGTTCGAAAAGCGCGTAGCCGTCCGGGTTCTCGCAGGCCACCAGCGCGAAATGCGCCTGGCCCGTTTCCTGCAGGCGGCGCGCCGCGCGCAGCGCGCCCACCACGCCCGAGCTTTCGTTGGCGTGCTGCGCGCCCGAGATGAACACCGCCGGCCCCGGGCCGCGCACATAGGCTCCCAGCACCGGCCGCCCCTGGCGCGATACCGCCTGGAAGGCGTCCCCACCGATCTCCGCCATGCAGTGGGCGATCTGCGCCGCCGTCAGCGGCCGGTCCAGTTCCGCCAGCGGCGCGGGCGGCGCGGACGGGGCCTCGGGCTCGGTCGGCCGGAAGGGTTCCATGATCATGCGCACGCGCGCCGCCCCGTCGTGCCGCCGGATGTCCGGGATGATCTGCCCCGGCTGCAGCCCGCGGTCGCCGGGCGGGCGTCCCGAATGGCGCTGGAAGAACTCCAGCAGCGTGAAATAGAGGTCTTCGTGCAGCGCCTCCAGCGTGCTGACGATCTCTTCGTCCACCGGCAGCGCGAAATCCATGCCCGGCAGGTCGACACGGATTTCCAGCCGCTCGAAATAGGGCTCGTGCGCGCCCCAGGCGCGGTTGCGCACCGTGTCCACGATGCTGCGGAACACCTGCTGGTATTCGGTCGCCTGCGCCGCGTCGACCTGCGTCCGGCCGTCGGCGTCGCGCACCCGCAGCCAGCCCGTGGGCGACAGCACCGGCTCGCCTTCCGGCGTCTGCCCCAGCGCATTGGGCGCGAACACCCGCGCCTGTGTCACGCGGCCGTCGCGGTACGCCAGACGCACGTCGTAGTGCAGGTCGCAAGCGCCCGGCTCCATGGTCAGCGCAGCCGGCTTGAGCAGCGCCGCCAGCGGATACGCCTCCAGCGCGAAGCGCCGCGCCTGCGCCTGCGCGTGCACCGGGTAGCGCAGCGTCGCCGACTCCAGGCCGTCGAGTTCCACCTCTTCCAGAAAGAAATGCAGCAGCGGCTTGTAGGCGCTGCGGAAACGCGCCGTCACGCCGGCGCGCGCCAGCCGCGCCTCGGCGGCCCGGCGCGCCTCGGCGTCCTCGAACAGCCACCCCTCCACGACCGACCCGCGCCAGAACGGCGCCTGATAGGCGTGTGTCCAGGCGTCCAGCGTGCGATCGAAGGTTTTTTCCAGCAAAGGCATGGTCGGGTCTTTCCTCGGGAGTGTCTGCGCCGGGCACGGTCGGCAAGCATACCGCCGCAAGCCCGCGGACGGGGAGCGGCGCCGCGCGTGGCGTCCGCCGCCTGAACGCACAAAGCCGATTGCATCTCCGGACCAGGCCGGCGCGGGAAAGCGGCCTCCTGCATACGGGCAAACATCGCCAGTTATACAGGTCGCGTCTCTTCCGTCACAAGCAATGCGCCGTTTATCGACAACGCGCTATACCGCTGCCCGGGAGCAAAAACGATTCACCTGATCGAGGCTTTCATTAATCGTTTTTCAGGTTGGAGAGTATTGCGAAGAAAATGTTTTGTGGTTGCGCCAAGTTTCTGCTGTGAATTTTCAAAAACATGAGCCGCCTGGACTTCGGTGCATTGTCAAATGGTTTTATTGCATCAAGAACATAAAAAGTGCTCTGCCGCTTTTTCTCATGGTGGACATTGAGCGGGACGGCGAGGTGTTTTTCCCGACGCGGAATATCCATGGATGCTGGCGAAGAATGGTATTGCTTGCGGTGAGAACATGAAGATCAACGGCGATGCGGCGTCTGCGGCCAGGTGGACAGCGCAATCGGCTTCGTCGGTTCCCCGTCAGCGGACAACGACCGATAGCGGTTCGGAGCGCGGGTTAACCCGGGCATGCGCTGCCCCGGCACGCAAACCTGTCTCCGCCTGCGCACGGGTTCAGCCCTCCGCCACTCCGATCTGGATTTCGATGCGGTTGGCGGCGGATTGGGGGCCTGCCCAGGCGTGATAGACCTCGCGGCTTTCGGCGGTGGGGGTGAGGCCGGCTTCGGCAATGGCCCGCAGCAGGGGCTGGTAGCCCTGCGAGAAGAGCCGGTCCAGCGGGCCCTGGTAGAGCAGGCTGGCGCAGCGCAGGCGCGGCAGCGTGTGCGGGGCGGCGCCGGCGACGGGCAGGCAGTAGTCGAGTTCGAACGGGGTTTGCGCATCCTGGGGCAGGCCGTGGGCGGCGAAGACCGGCGGGCCTTCGACGCGCAGGCCGCCGGCGGCGGCCTGCCGCTCGAGCTCGGGGTAGATGCCGGCGGCCAGCGCGCCGACCTGGGCAAGGGTGACTCGCCGGCGGTCGCGCAGCACGGCCAGGGGTTCGACGGTTTTCAGCTCCAACGCAAGCTCCTGTGCAGGTGTGGGGAAATGGCGGGTTCAGGCCGCGCCGGTGGCGAAGGCGACAAGATGGGCCAGCGCGTGGGCAATGATGGCCGATTCCAGTCCGCGGCGCCAGTACAGCAGGCCGAAGAGCAGGCCGGGCAGGGTATTGGCGATGAGGACATAGCCGACGACCCGGGGCGTCAGCGGGGCGCCCAGGGCGGCGAGGGCGGGCAGGTGGCCGGCGGCGAAGAGCGCGGCCGAGAGGACGATGGCGGCGACGAACCAGGCGCGGCGCGGCTCGCCGGCGCGCCGCTGGATCAGGCGCCACGGCAGCCACGCGAGCAGCGTCATCGCGCCCCAGCGCATGAGCACTTCTTCGGTGATGCCGCCATAGAGCAGCCGGGCGGCGGCGGGAATGCGCAAGGTATCGCCCAGGGCTTGCAGGGGCGCGGGCGTCGCGGCCTTGAGGGCGAGCAGAAGCAGGCCGGCGGCCAGGCCGGCCGCGGCGGCGGGAACAAGCTGAGGCTTCAGGCGCGGCGCGGCGGGCGCGCCGGCGAGCGCGGCTTCCAGCACGGGCGCGCGCAGGCCGAGCGGACGGGACATCGCGGCGCCGGCCCAGGTGGCCAGGGCCAGCAGGATGCCGCTTTGGGCCACGCTGGCAATCAGCGCGAGGGGCAGCGGCACGGGCGGCGAGGCGCTCTCCACCAGGCGGGGCACCGTGGCGCCCGCCATCGCGACGACGCCGGCCATCGCGGCCAGCCACAAGACGGCGCACAGTCGGAACAGCGGGCTTTTCTGCAGGGCGGCTTCGGCGTTCATGGGGCGGGCGGAGACAAGAATGCGGTCGATGGGCCGGCGATGCCGGGCGTCGCGCTTGCGCGGCGCGAGCGCATTCTAGGGGGCGGCGGCGGGCTTGTCACTTGCGCGAAGGGCGGCGTGCGAGGTTCAGGGTTTTCCCGCGCCGAAGCCGTGGCGCACGCGGTCGTGCGCGCAGGGACGGGATGGCGCGAAAGCCAGGCGTGGCGCGCGTTTGCGGGCGGGCGGCCGGTCAGATGCGCGGTCGCGCGCATTCCCTAAGGTTATAGACCCTGTCGTCTTGGCTATTTGTATGCGCCGCGAGCGCGATAGCATGATGTGTGCACGGGCCGTGCAGCATGTGGACGGCCTTGATTCATCAACGCCGGCCGCGCAGGCCGGCGGACATAACCTGATCGAAAAGCATTTCAGGGGGAACCAGATTCCGACGGCGCGCTGTGCGCGACCGCCGCGGAAGGCGCGAAACCACGGCGGGCCGGATGGCGCGGCCCGGCATGGCTACGCGCCGCTGTTTTCCCCGCTTGTGAGTGGGGATGATGATATGCGAGTTTTCAGCGCCGGCCTGGGCACCGAGACGAACACGTTTGCGCCGATGCCGACCAGTCTTGCGTCGTTCCGGGACCGCGATTACTACCCGGCGGGCACGCACCCGGACACGGTGACCTTTGCCGGCGCGCCGCTGTATGTGGCGCGCCAGCGCGGCAAGGCGCTGGGCTGGGAGCTGTTCGAGGGCGTGGTGACGTCGGCGCAGCCGGGCGGCATTACGACCCGTTCGGCCTACGAAACCCTGCGCGATGAGCTGCTGGCGGACCTGCGGCGCGCGCTGCCGGTGGACATGGTGCTGCTGGGCCTGCACGGCGCGATGGTGGCCGATGGCTATGACGATTGCGAGGGCGACGTGTTGCGGCGCGTGCGCGAAATCGTGGGGCCCGGCGTGACGGTGGGCGCGGAGCTGGACCCGCACGCGCACCTGACGCCGGCCATGGTCGAGCATGCCGACGTGTTGGTGCTGTTCAAGGAATACCCTCACACCGATATCCGCGAGCGCGCGCAAGAGCTGGTCACGCTCTGTGTGCAGGCGCGCGAAGGCCGCATCGCGCCCAAGGCCGCGCTGGTGGATTGCGAGATGATCGTGCCCATGCACACGACGCGCGAGCCGGCGCGTTCATTCGTGCGGCGTATCCAGGAGATGGAAGGCAAGAACGGCATTCTGTCGATTTCGGTGGCGCAAGGGTTCGCGACCGGCGACGTGCCGGAGATGGGCACCAAGGTGCTGGTGTACGCGGACGGCGACGCCGGGCAAGCGCGGCAGGCGGCGCGGCGGCTGGCCGACGAGCTGATCGCCATGCGCGAGCAGCTGATGGTGCCGTACCGGAGCATCGACGAGGCGCTGGACGAGGCGCGGGCGTTCGAGGGCGGCCCGGTGGTGCTGGCCGACCGGCCCGACAATCCCGGCAGCGGCGCGCCGGGCGATTCCACGTTCATGCTGGCGCGCATGCTGGAGCGCGGGGTGCGCAACGCGGCGCTGGGGCCGCTCTGGGATCCGGTGGCGGTGCGCATCGCCTTCGATGCGGAGCCCGGCGCCACGCTGATGATGCGGCTGGGCGGCAAGGTGGGCCCGCTGTCGGGCGATCCGGTCGACGTGTCGTGCACGGTGAAGGCGCTGAAGAAGAACCTGGTCATGACAGGGCTGTCGGGCGCGCCGGCGCCGATGGGCGACTGCGCGCTGGTCGAGGCGCAGGGCATCGAGATCGTGCTGACGTCGGTGCGCAACCAGGCCATCAATACGGATCTGTTCAGCCAGCTCGGCTGCGACCTGGCGTCCAAGAAGATCGTGGTGGTGAAGTCGGCCCAGCATTTCCATGCATCGTTTTCCCAGGTGGCGCGCCACGTGATCTACGTGGGCGGGCGCGGCGTGGCGACGCCGGACTGGAAGACGCTGCCCTACAGGAAGATCCGGCGGCCCAAGTGGCCGCTGTGAAGGGCGCCGCCCGGCGCCGGCCGTGGCGGCCGGCTTACATGTTTGCCGTTCGTACCCGCACGATGCCGGGATCAGGGAGTGTAGCGATGAAGAAAAGACTGCTGGCGAGCCTCGCCGCGATTTCCATGACGGCCGCCTGCGCCCTGTGCCCGGGCGCCGCGATGGCCGAGACCAAGACGCTGCGGCTGGTGCCGCATGCCGACCTGAAGGTGCTCGACCCGACCTTTACCACCGCCTACATCACGCGCAATTTCGGCTACATGGTGTACGACACGCTCTTTGCCATGGACGAGAAGGGCCAGCCCCAGCCGGAAATGGTGCGGGATTACAAGGTGTCCGACGACAAGAAGGTCTGGACCTTCACGCTGCGCGACGGGCTGAAGTTCAGCGACGGCAATCCGGTGACGGCCGCCGACTGTGTGGCCTCGCTGCAGCGCTGGACCGCGCGCGACAACATCGGCCATGCGCTGAGCGCGGCCGGCGGCAAGTGGCAGGCCGTGGACGCCAGCACCTTCACGCTCACGCTGGAACGGCCGTTCGGGCCGGTGCTCGACGGGCTGGCGAAGGTGTCGAGCTATCCGGCGTTCATCCTGCCGGCGCGGCTGGCGAAGATGCCGGCCGACCGGCCGCTGACGGAGGTGGTGGGCTCGGGCCCGTTCCTCTTCAAGCGCGACGAGTGGGTGCCGGGCAACAAGGTGGTGTTCGTCCGCAATCCGGACTACAAGCCGCGCAGCGAGCCGGCCTCGGGCCTGGCGGGCAGCAAGGCGCCGCACGTCGATCGCGTGGAATGGGTGATTCTTCCGGATTCGAACAGCGCGGTGGCGGCGCTGAAGAACCAGGAAGTGGACATGATCGAGCAGACGCCGGCCGACTACATCGAGCCGTTGCGCAAGGAAAGCGGCATCGCCATCGGCGTCATGGGCCGCAACCAGGCGTACATGGTGCTGAACCAGGCTTTTCCGCCGTTCGACAACGCCAAGATCCGGCAGGCGGCGGCGCATGCCATCGACCAGGCCAGGTTCGTGAGCGCGATGGGGTATCCGCCCGACCTGCGCCTGGATCACTGCGACACGTTCTTCATCTGCGGCGGCCCCAACGAAACCGCCGCGGGATCGGCGCCCTACGCCAAGCCCGACATCGCGCTGGCCAGAAAACTGCTGGCCGAGGGCGGCTACCAGGGCCAGAAAGTGGTGGTGATGCTGCCCTCCGACCCGGTGTACCTGAACGCCGCCACGCTAGTGGCGATCCAGGCGCTGCAGGACATCGGCATGACGCTCGACATCCAGGCGATGGACTGGGCGACCATGACGGCGCGCCGCAGCAAGAAGGCGGCGCCGGACCAGGGCGGCTGGAACGTGTTCGTGTCGTCGGCCTCGGAGTTCAACGTGAATTCGCCGCTCAACAACACCTACCTGGCGGCGAGCTGCGGCAATACGCTGCCGGGCTGGCCGTGCGACAAGGAGCTGGACGCGCTGCGTGCGCAGTGGATCGCCGCGGTGGACCCGGCCGGGCGCAAGGCGCTGCTCGACCGCTTCCAGGAGCGCGCCTACCAGGTGTTCCCGAACGTGCCCGTGGGCCAGTTCTCGCTGACCTTCGCGGCGCTGAAGTCGCTCAAGCACACCGACAGGATCTGGGGCGTGCCCAACGTCTGGGTGCTGGACAAATGACGGGCGCGCGGCGCGAGGACGCGAGGCTGCCATGGCGTACGTAATCCGACGCGTGTTTTCCGTGGTGCCGGTGATGATCGTGGTGGCGGTCATCGTCTTCCTGCTGATCCACCTGTCGCCGGGCGACCCGGCGGCGCTGATCGCGGGCGACTTCGCCACCGCCGACGACATCGCCCGGCTGCACGCCGCGCTGGGGCTGGACGAGCCGCTGTGGCGGCAGTTCGTGCTGTGGGCGGGCAAGCTGCTGCGCGGCGACCTGGGCACGTCGATCTTCACGCAGGTGCCGGTGACGACGCTGCTGGCGCAGCGCCTGGAGCCCACGCTGTCGATCGCGGCGCTCACCATGGGGCTGTCCATCGTCGTGGCCATTCCGCTGGGCGTGCTGGCGGCGTACCGAGCGGGGTCGTGGGTGGACCGGCTGGTGATGGTGTTCGCGGTGCTGGCGTTTTCGGTGCCGGTGTTCCTGGTGGGCTACCTGCTGATCTACGGTTTCGCGGTGCAGTTGCAGTGGCTGCCGGTGCAGGGCTACACGCGGCTGTCCAGCGGCGTCTGGCCGTGGCTGCGCAGCCTGATCCTGCCCTGTGTGAACCTGGCGCTGGTGTACATCGCGCTCATTACCCGCATGACGCGCGCCACCGTGCTGGAGGTGCTGCACGAGGACTACATCCGCACGGCGCGCGCCAAGGGCCTGGGCGTGCTGCCGGTGCTGGAGCACGCGGTGCGCAACGCGGCGATTCCCATCGCCACCACCGTGGGCGTGGGCATCGCGCTGCTGATCGGGGGCGTGGTGGTGACCGAGACGGTGTTCGCCATTCCGGGCATCGGGCGGCTGGTCATCGACGCCGTGCAGCATCACGACTACCCCGTGATCCAGAGCGTGCTGCTGATCTCGGCGGCCACTTATGTGTTCATCAACCTGCTGATCGACCTGAGCTACCGGCTGTTCGATCCGCGCATCCGCTACTGAAACCGGAAGGCACGCATGGCTGACAATCCGATTTCTTCCGCCGCGCCCGGCGGCGCGGTCGTGCATCAGGCGCTGTCGGGCGGCGCGCGCCGCTGGCGCTGGGTGCGCAAGCATCCCACGCTGCTGCTGGGACTGGCGCTGCTGCTGGCCGTAGCCGCAATTTCGCTGGCCGCGCCCTGGCTCGCCACGCACGATCCCCTGGCCATCAACCCGCTGCAGCGCCTCAAGCCGCCGTCGGCGGAGCATTACTTCGGCACCGACGCGCTGGGCCGGGACGTGTTCAGCCGCGCCGTGTGGGGCGGACGGGTGTCGCTGGTGGTGGCGGTGTCGGTGGCGGCGCTGGCCAGCGTGGCCGGCGTCGTGCTGGGCCTGATGGCGGGATTCGTGCGCTGGGCCGATTCGCTCATCATGCGCATCATGGACGGCATGATGGCCATCCCCGACATTCTGCTGGCCATCGCGCTGATGGCGGTGATAAGGGCCAGCCTGGCCACGGTGATCATCGCCATCGCCATTCCGCAGATTCCGCGCGTGGTGCGGCTGGTGCGCTCGCTGGCGCTGACCCTGCGCGAACAGCTTTTCGTGGAGGCCGCGCATGCCATCGGCACGCGCCTGCCCGTGATTCTCTGGCGCCATGTGCTGCCCAATACCGTGACGCCGCTGGTGGTGCAGGCGACCTTCATCGCCGCCACCGCGGTGCTCACCGAGGCCGTGCTGTCTTTCCTGGGCGTGGGCGTGCCGCCGCAGGTGCCGAGCTGGGGCAACATGATGGCCGACGGCCGCAACTACGTGGCGGTGGCTTTCTACACCATTCTCTATCCGGGCATCCTGCTCGCGCTGACGGTGCTCGCCATCAACCTGATGGGCGACGGGCTGCGCGATGCGCTGGATCCGCGGCTGGCCAACCAGCTCTAGCGTTTCGATGTGGAGAGTCTTCATGAAGCATGAACCGAACGGCCAGGCAGCGGGCGCGCCGCAGGCCGGCGACGCGTTGCTGGAGGTCGATGGGCTGTCGACGTATTTCGATACGGTGGAAGGCACCGTGCGATCGGTGGACGGCGTGTCGTACCGCGTGCGGGCCGGGCGCACGCTGGGAGTGGTGGGGGAATCGGGTTGCGGCAAGAGCGTGACGGCGCTGTCCATCCTGCGCCTGGTGCCCACGCCGCCGGGGCGCTACGCGGCGGGCGAGATCCGCTACCGAGGCGTGAATCTGCTGTCGCTCACCGAAAAGCAGATGCGCAAGATCCGCGGCAACCGCATCTCCATGATCTTCCAGGAGCCCATGACCTCGCTCAACCCCGTGCTGACGGTGGGCAGGCAGATCGCCGAGACGGTGATGCTGCACCAGAAGCTGGGCCGGCGCGAAGCCTATGCGCGCGCCGAGGAAATGCTGGGGCTGGTGCAGATCGCCGAGCCCGCGCGGCGCGTGCACGAGTACCCGCACCAGCTCTCGGGCGGCATGCGCCAGCGGGTGATGATTGCGCTGGCGCTGGCCTGCAACCCCGAGGTGCTGATCGCCGACGAGCCCACGACCGCGCTGGACGTGACCATCCAGGCGCAGATCATCGACCTGCTGCGCCGGCTGCAGGCGCAGATGGGCATGGGCATCGTGATGATCACCCACGACCTGGGCGTGGTGGCCGAGTGCTGCGACCGCGTGGTGGTGATGTACGCGGGCCGCAAGGTCGAGGAGGCGCCGGTGGCCGAGCTGTTCGACCGGCCCCTGCATCCCTACACCCGGGCGCTGATGGCGTCCATGCCCTCGATGAATGCCGGCCGCGCGCGGCTGGCGGAAATCCCCGGCATGGTTCCCGCGCCCAGCGAGCTGGGCCGGGGCTGCAGCTTCGCCCCGCGCTGCGCCTATGCCACCGGACGCTGCCGCGCCGAGGCGCCGCCGCTGGAGGCGCACGGCGCCGATCACGTGGCGGCCTGTTTCGAGGTGGAGCGCGTGGCCCGCGAGCCCCGCCCGGCCGCCGCCTCTCCCTCCCGCGGCCCGCTGCGCGCCGCTTTCGACGGAACCCTGGCATGAGCGTTTCAGATTCCCGAGCCCCGCGGCAGGACGCGCAAGCGCCGCTGCTGGAGGTGCGCGACCTCAAGAAGCATTACCCGGCAGCGCGCGGCCTGTTCCGGCGCGCCCAGCGCGTCATCCAGGCGGTGGACGGCGTGTCGTTCTCGGTTGCGCGAGGCGAAACCCTGGCCCTGGTGGGCGAGTCGGGCTGCGGCAAGACCACGACAGGCAAAGCGGTGCTGCGCCTGATCCAGCCCACGTCGGGGTCGGTGCGCCTCGACGGCGAGGAGCTGCTCGACCTGCCGCCCGAACGCATGCGCGAGTACCGGCGCCACATGCAGATCATTTTCCAGGATCCGTATGCGTCGCTGAATCCGCGCATGACCGCTGGCGAGATCGTGGGCGAGCCGCTGCGCAATTTTCCGGCGGCCGGCGGGCGTCCTCGCCAGCAAGAGCTGGCCTGGCTGTTTTCCAAGGTGGGCCTGCGTCCGGAGGCCATGCGCAAGTATCCCCATGAATTCTCCGGCGGGCAGCGCCAGCGGCTCGGCATCGCCCGGGCGCTGGCGCTGCGCCCCAGACTCATCGTGTGCGACGAGCCGGTGTCGGCGCTGGACGTATCGGTGCAGGCGCAGGTCATCAACCTGCTGATGGACCTGCAGCAGGAAATGGGCATTGCCTACCTGTTCGTGGCGCATGATCTGGCGGTGGTGCGGCACATCAGCCACCGGGTGGCGGTGATGTACCTGGGCCGCATCGTGGAGGTGGCCGACCGCGACACGCTGTTCTCCCGGCCGCTGCATCCCTACACCGAGATCCTGCTGTCGGCCGCGCCCGTGCCCGATCCGCACCGGCCTGCGCAGCGCAAGCTGCTGCCCGGCGATCCGCCCAGCCCGGCCAATCCGCCTTCGGGTTGCCGGTTCCACACGCGCTGTCCGCTGGCCCAGCCGGTCTGCCGCGAACGGCAGCCGGCGCTGACCGAGCGGCCGGGGGGGCCGGGCGCCACGCCCGGCACGCAATGGGTCGCCTGTCATTTCCGTTGAGCCGGCGCGCCGCGGCGGCGGAACGGGCCGTGTACGAACAGGGCATGGAAGCCCTGCAGGCGGGGATGGCGGCCGGGCTGTATTCGTCGCAGGATCTGGTGCGCGCATACCGGGCGCGCCGCGGGCCGGCTGCGCGGGCCGCTGCATGGCATTCCCTTGCTGGTCAAGGACAACTTCGACGTGGCGGGCCTGCCCCTGCCGGCCGGGGCGCTGGCGCTGGCCACGCTGCGGGCGGAGCGCGACGCCGCCGTGGTGCGCCGCCTGCGGGAGGCGGGGGCGGTGATCCTGGGCAAGACCGCCATGCACGAGCTGGCATGCGGCATCACCAATGTTTCTTCGCTCACCGGGCTGAGCCGCAATCCCTACGACATCCGGCGCGCGCCGGGCGGCTCCAGCGGCGGCTCGGGCGCGGCGGCGGCCGCCCCCGACCGGGCGCTGCCGGGTGCGGCTGGAAGGCGGCGCGGGGCGTGCTGGCGCTGCCTTCTCCAGGGCGGGGGAACACGCCTTAGCCTGGCCGCCCGCTTTCAGAAAAATCACGTTTCCGCGTCCATCGCGTCCCATACCGCCGCCCATGCCGCTTTCTTACTTTCCCGCAGGCGGCCGGCCCGCCGCCGCCTTTCCGGCGGCATGCGCCGCCGGTCCGCGCAACCCATGCGGAGAAAAGCGGGAATGTTCAAACTGCGTTATGCGCTCAAGCGGGCGCTGTTCAAATTGTCGCCGGCGTTGGCCGAACGTTGCGATATCGATTTCCGGCTGCGCGCCCCGAATCGCGATTTCCTCGAGCAGCAGATCTTCGGCCGCCTCAACGAGCTGGCGCGCGAGCTGCCCGACGGGCTGCGGTGCCTGTTCGTGGGCCTGGACAAGCACAACTGGCACTATCCGCGCCTGCTGCCCTGGGTGGATTTCCACACGCTGGATTGCAACCCGCACATGGCCGTGTACGGTCGCGCGGGCAGGCATTGGGTGGGCAGCGCACTGGAGATGTCCGCGCATTACGGCAGGGCGGCGTTCGATGCGCTGATCGCCAACGGGATCATCGGTTTCGGCATCGATACCGAGGCGGATTTCCTGCGCCTGCTGGACGAGTGCCACGCGGTGCTCAAGCCTGGCGGCCTGCTGGTGCTGGGCTACAACGACTTTCCCGACCGGTTCGGGTTCCCGGTGGACCCGCTGGCGGGCGGCCTGTTCGAGGAAGCGCCGCCGGGCATCGCGGGCGTGCAAGGGGCGCGGCATCCGGTCGATGATTCTTTCCGCCACTTGTACGTGTTCTTGAGGCGGCGTCCGGGCTGAGGCGGGCGGTTCAGGCGGTTTCGGGCGGGGCGGCCGAGGCGCCCTGGATGCCGTGGCGGGCCAGGGCGCCGGCCACGAAGCCCGTGCGTTTCATGTCCTCGACGAAGGCGGCCAGCCACGCGGCGGCCCGGCCGCCGCGGCGCTTGGGCAGGCCCATGGCCTGGCGGATCAGCATGAAATGGCCGTCCAGCAGGCGCAGCCCGCCCAGGCGGCGGGCGTCGGCTTCCAGTTGCTGCCGCACGCCGGCGGCGACTTCCATGTTTTCGCCCAGGAAGGTGTCCACCACGGCCGGCGAGGAGGGCGCGCGGAAGATTTCCGCCTGCTTGATTTCGCGGGTGAGGTACAGGTCGTAGGCGCTGCCCTTGCCGACCACGATGCGCTGGCCGGCGCGGTCCACGTCTTCCATGCGGGCGATGGGGGAGTCCTGGCGCACCAGGTAGGCGCCTTCGATGATGACGTAGGGCGCGGTGAAGGCGATCTGCTCGCCGCGTTTGGGGTCGATGGCGAAGAAGCCCACGTCGGCCTGCCCGGCGGCGACGGCGTTGACCGAGTCGCCGGCGGTCTTGAATACCGCCAGTTCCAGTTCCAGGCCCAGGCGCCGGGCGAGTTCGCCGGCGAGGTCCACCGACACGCCGCGAGGCTGGCCGGTGGCCGGATCGGTGCCGGCGAGTATGGGATTGCCCAGGTTGATGGAAGCGCGCAGGGCGCCGGTGGGGGCGAAGGCGGCAAGCAGGTCGGAATCGGGCGTCATGGCTGCGGCAGCGGCGGAAGGAAGTCGGAGACGCCCAAGCATAGCGGCTCGCCGCGGCGGCCGCTACGGAACTTTGCGCAGCACGTAATGCGGCGCGAGCGCTCCGGTGGGACGGGTGCCGTCGCGGTACAGCAGGGTGACCTGGTTTTCGCCGACGAAATAGCGCTGGCTGTCTCCGGCCGCGTCCAGGCGGATGGTGCCGCCGTCCGATTCCCAGTTGAAGGTGCCGGTGACGGTTTCGGGCCGGGGTTCGCGGTCCAGGTACTGGGTCTGCTTTTCGTAGCGGCCGTCCTGCATCAGCGTGAGCCGCACGCGGATGCCGGGGCAGTCGGCGCAGGGCAGGGTGCCTTCGTAGCTGCCCTGCCAGTCCAGCGCGTCGCGCGAGGTGTGGCGGTCGGCGGGCGTGGCGCGGGCGTCCGGCGGCTGCGTGGGGGCGCAGCCGGCGATCAGGACAAGGCTCAGGGCGCAGGTCAAGGCGGTTTTCGGCATCATGGCGAGCTCCTGTTGGCAAAACGCCGTTCACGATACGGAGTTGGGCGCGGGGGAGCTGAAACCGAATGTAAAGCCGTGCCGCGCGCGGCTGCGCTACGCTATGCCCCCGGCCTTGCGGGCCGCGCATGGAGTCTCTCTCATGAGCGCATCGAATCGCAAAGCGCATCATTACCGCGTCGCCGTCCGGTGGACCGGCAACACGGGAGCGGGCACGGCTTCCTACGGAGCCTATTCCCGCAACCATGAGATCCGGGCGCCGGGCAAGCCGGCGATACCGGGCTCGTCCAATCCGGCTTTTCGCGGCGACCCCGCGCGCTGGAATCCGGAAGAACTGCTGGCGGCGTCGCTGTCGGCCTGCCACAAGCTCTGGTACCTGCACCTGTGCGCGCAGGCCGGCATCGTGGTGGAGTCGTACCAGGACGAGGCCGAGGGCGTCATGACCGAAAACGCGGAGGGCGGGGGCGCGTTCGCCAGCGTGACGCTGCGGCCGGACGTGCGCATCCGCCAGGGCGACGATGCGGCGCTGGCCGCCGCGTTGCACGAGCGCGCGCATCATCTGTGCTTCATCGCGAACTCGGTGAATTTTCCGGTGCGCTGCGAGCCGCGCATCTCGCAGGCGGGCTGAGACGGGCGCCGCTTCGGGGAGGACGCTTTCCGGCGGCCACGCGCGCGATGGCGTAGACTGGCCGTCTTCCTTCTCTTTCGCGCCGCTGCCGCTACGCCCGTCATGGATCCCGAACTGCTCAATCTGCTGGTCACCCGCAGCATGCCTTTCGGCAAGTACGAAGGGCGGCTGATCGCGGACTTGCCGGGCCCGTACCTGGCCTGGTTCGCCCGCAAGGGGTTTCCGCCGGGCGAGCTGGGACGGCTGCTGGCGCTCATGCACGAGCTCGACCACAACGGTCTGCGGGGCCTGCTCGCCCCGCTGCGCACCTCCGCGCCCGAGCGGCACGGCCGGGGCGGCCCAGGCTGAGGCGCCCCGCAGCCTTCGGGAAACCGGGAGAAACAAATCCGTTCTTCCATGTATCGTCTTGGCACCGCCAGCGCGCGGACGGGGCGATACGATAGGCCGGCACGCGCGGACCCTGGACCCGGTTTCGATTCCGGCTCCGCGCATCGAACCGAGGCTGTTATGAAGAAATCCCTCTGCAAATCCCTCATCGCGTCCGCCGCGCTGTGCGCGGCTGGACTGGCGCAGGCGCAGAACGCCGCGCCGCCCGCCACCCAGGAATACCAGTATCCCAGCACGCGCTCGCCCGACGGCAGCCAGTCGCCGCCGTCCACCTTGCGCATTACCGTGACGCCCGGGGCGGGTTCGGCGCCCGCGCCTGTGCGCGACACGCCCGAAAGCCTGGCGGAGTATCAGCGCTGCCGCGAGGTGTCGGACCGGGCCGCGGTGTCCAACGCGCAGATGCAGGCGGGCGTGGCCCAGTGCCTGCAGGCATTGCAGCAGCGCCGCCAGCAGCAATAAGGGGCCGCTCGGCGGCGCGCTTGTGGCCGCGGCGGAGGATGGTAATAATATTCACTTTCATTTACCTGCCCGATGCTTCCCGTCGTGAACGCCGCCCGCCTCCAGCCCGACTGGTCCGTATCGTCCGCCGCGCCCGTACTGTCGCTGGCGGGCGGCACGTTGCGCGCCACGGATGGCCGGCCCGTGACCGAGGCGCTGGAGCCGGGGCTGAAGGTGGTGCTGGTGCTCGACGGCGAATTGCGCTATCAGGTGCGCGGCGGCCCCGCGGCCCGGGTCAGCGGGCCTTTGCTGCACGTGAGCCTGTGCCGCGATTCGCTGTCCATGGATCATGAGTTCGACGCCCGCGGCGCGCTGCGCTTCGTGTCCCTGCGCACGCCCCTGGCGCAGCTGCGCCAGGGCTTTGCGCTGGAGCCGGACGAGATAGCCGGGTGGCTGCGCGCGCCGGGCCAGGCGCGGCCGTATGCCGAGACCAATCTGGAGGTGGGCCGCGCCATGCAGGCGCTGGGCCACCAGATGCTGGCCTGCCCGGCGCAGGGGGCCATCCGCCGCATGTACCTGACGGGCAAGGCGCTGGAGCTGGCGGCGCAGGCGTTCATGGCGCTGCGCGGCGAAAGCGGCGAGGGCGGCGGGGGAAGCGGCCCGGCCGGCGGCCTGTCGCGCGCCGACGCGGAGCGGCTGCATTTCGCGCGCGAGCTGGTGCTGCGCAACCTGCAGCAGCCGCCGGCGCTGCCCGATCTGGCGCGCGCGGCGGGCATCAACGTCAACAAGCTGACCACGGGTTTCCGGCGGCTGTTCGGCCAGAGCGTGTACGCCTTCGTGCGCGAAGCGCGCATGGCGCGCGCCCATGCCATGCTGGCCTCGGGCGAGATCACGGTTTCCGAGGCTGCCTACGCCTGCGGCTATACGGACTCGCACTTCACCAAGGCTTTCCTGCGCCGCTATGGCGTGCTGCCCAGCCGGCTCGCGTCGCGCTGATACTTCCGCAATCGCCAACGAAACTTCCGCGATCGCCAGTGCGCGGCGCGGCCTCTTTCTAGAATTGATTTGAGAATAATTCTCATTGATAAAGAAAGAGGGACGTTGTGCGAAACAGCTTGAACACGCGCCGCCCGCGCGGATGCGCGAGGGGCCTGCCGCTTCTGCTCGCGGCGGCGGCGGGCGGGGCCTGCGCCCAGGAGCCGGCTGCGGAGGCGGCGCGGGAAGCCGCCACCCTGCCGGCCGTGACGGTCAGCGGCGAGGGCGTGGCCCCGCGCACGGCCACGCTGGGCAGGATGCCGCTGGCGGTGCGCGAGATTCCGCAGTCGGTGTCGGTCATCGGCCAGGAGCGCCTGCGCGAACAGAACCTGCGGAGCCTGGACGAGGTCATGCAGCATGCCACGGGCATCACGGTGCAGCCCTACCAGCTTCTGACCACGGCGTATTACGCGCGCGGCTTCAAGGTGGATTCGTTCGAGCAGGACGGGGTGCCGGTGCTCATGGGCAATACCGCCGCCTCGCCGCAGGACATGGCCATTTACGAACGCGTGGAAATCCTGCGCGGCGCCAACGGGCTGATGCACGGCGCGGGCAACCCGGCCGCCACCGTGAATCTGGTGCGCAAGCGTCCGCAGCGCGAGTTCGGTTTCGAGGGCATGCTGAGCGCCGGCAGCTGGGACCGCTACCGCGCGCAGGTGGACCTGGGCGGCCCGCTCAACGACAGCGGCAGCGTGCGCGGGCGCATCGTCGGCGCGCATGAGGACCGCGGCTATTTCTATGACGTGGCCGACCAGCAGTCGGGGCTGCTCTACGCCGTGGGCGAGGCCGACCTCGGCCCGCGCACCGTGCTGTCGGCCGGGGTGCAGACGCAGCGCATCCGCTCCACCACCAACATGGCCGGCGTGCCGCGGTACGCGGATGGCGGCGACATCGGCCTGCCGCGCTCCACCTACCTGGACGCGGACTGGGACCGTTTCAATTGGGACGCCACACGGGTGTTTGCCGACCTGGAACACCGCTTCGGCGCGGGCTGGACGGCAAAGATCAGCGTCAACCACCTGCGCGCCGACAGCAACCTGAAGTATGCGGGCGCGTACGGCGCGATCGACCGCGAAACCGGGCTGGGGTCGCGCCTGATGGGCGGCGCCTACAAGTTCGACAATACGCAGACCAGCGTGGACGCCTACCTGAGCGGGCCTTTTACGTTGCTGGGCCGCCGTCATGAACTGGTGGCGGGCGGCAACGCGCAGCGCATCGCCACCGAGCAGTACTCGGCCGCGCTGACGCCGGCGCTGAACGTGCCCGTGAACGTCTTCGACTGGGATCCGCACGGCGTGCCCGAGCCGGGCACCGGCCCCTACGTCTCGCCGGGCGAGACGCGGCTCAAGCAGCAGGGCGTGTACGCCATGGGGCGCTTCTCGCTGGCCGACCCGGTGACGCTGGCGCTGGGCGGGCGCATGAGCTGGTGGAACCAGCGCGCGCCCAAGGCGCGGCAGCAGATCGATCCCGAGTTCACGCCCTACGGCGGCCTGATCGTGGACCTGAGCCGCGAGTGGTCGCTCTACGGCAGCTACGCGCAGGTCTTCCAGCCCCAAAGCGAGCTCACGCGCGACGGCCGGCCGCTGGACCCCATTACCGGCACCAACTACGAGGCCGGCATCAAGGGCGAGCTGGCGGGCGGGGCGCTCGAAGTGTCGCTGGCGGCTTTCCAGATCACGCAGAAGAACCGCGCGCAGCAGGATCCCGACTGGCCCTGCGTGGGCAGCAACTGTTACTACATCCCGGGCGGCAGGGTGCGCAGCCGCGGCATCGAGGCCGAGGCGTCGGGGCGCGTGACGCCGCACTGGACGCTGGCGGCGGGCTACACCTACAACACCAGCAAGTACCTCGAAGACGCGGTATCGGGCGGGCAGCCGTTCGCGCGGTTCACGCCCAAGCACATCTTCCGTCTCTGGACGAACTACGACCTGCCCGTGCTGGAGCGCCGCCTGAGCGTGGGCGGCGGCGTGCAGATGCAGTCGGGCTTTGCCACCGTGTCGGGGCCGGTCACGCTGCGCCAGGGCGGCTACACCCTGGTGGACCTGCGCCTGGCTTACCGCTACGACAAGCATCTCACCGCGGCCCTCAACGTCAACAACCTGTTCGACCGCCGCTACTACCAGAGCCTGTCCGGCACCGCGTGGAACAACCGCTACGGCGAGCCGCGCAACGTGATGCTGACCCTGCGCGCGCAGTATTGAACGCGCGCCGATTTCCCGAGGAGGATTATTCATGACAGACCGTTCCGAGACGACGCCCGCGCCCGAGGCCTTCGACTGGCTGGAACATTTCCTGGCCCTGGACGCGGGCGGCGGGGTGCGCGGCATCGGCAAACTCAAGCGCCTGGCGCCGCACGAAGGCTGGCTGGTGGGCGTGAAGGCCGCGGCCAGCGATGCCGACGTGCACGGCCATGTCTGGGAGCGGCACCCCGCCGGCGACGAGGTGCTCTTCGTGCTGGAGGGGCGCGTCGTGCTCACGCTGCTGGACGGCGAGGAGCGCGAGCACGACCTGCTGCTGGACACCCGGCGCGGCGCCATCGTGCCGCGCGGCGTGTGGCACCGGCTGCACATCGCCTGTCCGGCCAGGATCCTGTTCGTCACGCCCGGCCAGGGCAGCGAACACCGCCGCGCGGGAGCCGCGCAATGAGCGGCGCCGTGACGGGCAGGCGCGGCGCGCGGGCGCACCTGTTCCTGATGGTGGGCGCGCTGTATTTCTCGCAGGGCATTCCGCTGGGCGTGGCCATGGAGGCGCTGCCGGCGCTGTTGCGGCGCGATGGCGCCGCGCTGCAGACGCTGGCCTGGCTGCCGCTGGCGGGCTTGCCCTGGGTGCTCAAGTTCCTGTGGGCGCCGGCGGTGGACAACCGCTGGCGCGCGGCGCTGGGCCGGCGGCGCAGTTGGATCCTGCCCATGCAGTCGGTGGTGCTGGCCTGCCTGCTGGCGGTGGCCGCGCTGGGGATTTCCGCGGCCACCGCGGCCTGGGTAGCGGGCCTGATGGCGCTGGCTTCGCTGGCCAGCGCCACGCAGGACATCGCCACCGATGGCCTGGCGGCCGAGCGCTTCGCCGGGCAGGACCTGGCGCGCGCCAATGCCATCCAGGTCGGCGGCACGATGGTGGGGTTCTTCGCGGGCGGGCCCGGCAGCCTGATCGCGAGCGCCTACGTGGGGCAGCGCGCGGCGCTGGCGCTGCTGGCCGGCGTGGTTGCGTGCAGCCTGGCGCTGGCCGCCGCCTGGCGCGAGACGCCGCCGGCTGCGGCGGGCGCATCGCCGCGCGCCACCCTGGCCGGATTCGCGCGCCGGCCCGGGGCCTGGGCGCTGGCCCTGGCCGCCCTGCTGTCGGCGGTGACGGCGGTGTCGGGCTACGGCTTGTCCAGGCTGTTCCTGGTGGACATGGGCTGGACGGTGGAGGCCGTGGGCCGCGCCGGCATGGCGGGCGGCGTGGTGACGGTGCTGCTGGGCTGCGGCGGCGGCGCCTGGCTCACGGGGCGGCTGGGCGCGCGCGGCGCGCTGTCCCTGGGACTGGCGGCCTCGGGCGCCGCGGCGCTGGCATGGCTGGCGCTGGCCCGGGCCGGCGCGCCGGTCGCGCCCTGGACGGCCTATGCCGCCCAGGCGCTGGGCGCGTTCGGCGCGGGCGCGGCCTCGGTCGGCCTGATGACCCTGGCCATGCGGTTCGCCCGCGCCGGCAGGCAGGCCGGCACCGACATGACCGCGGTGCAGAGCGCGCGCGACCTGGGCGAGATCCTGGCTTCCTCGCTCATGACCGGACTGGCCGCGGCGCTGGGCTATGGCGGCGGCTCCGCCTGCGGGCTGGCGGTGGCGCTGGCGACGCTGGCCTTCGTGGTGGGAGGGTTGAAGACCGGCCGCAAGCCGCTGGAAAGCAGCCGGGCATAGGGCGGGCGAGGGGCCGGTTCCGGCGCGCGCGGGCCCTCGGGGTAAACTTGCCGGCTTTTTGCCAGGAATCTCCCATGCCTACTCCTGCTTGCGGCGTCGACTTCGGCACGTCGAATTCCACCGTCGGCTGGAGCCGGCCCGGGCAGCCCGCGCTGCTGGCCCTGGAGGACGGCAAGCCGACCCTGCCTTCGGCCATTTTCTTCCACGACGAAGACGCCGAGGTGAGCTACGGCCGCGCCGCCATCGCCGACTACCTGGCGGGCTACGACGGCCGCCTGATGCGCGCCATGAAAAGCCTGCTGGGCAGCTCGCTGATGGACGGGGCGACCGAAGTGCAGGGCAGGTCGGTGCCGTTTCGCGTACTGCTGGCGCGCTTCATCGGCGAGCTCAAGCGCCGCGCCGAGGCGGCCGCGGGCCGCGCCTTCACGCGGGCGGTGCTGGGCCGGCCGGTCTATTTCGTGGACGGCGACCCGGCGGCCGACCGGCTGGCGCAGGACACGCTGGCCGGCATTGCCGCCGGCGTGGGCTTTGCAGAGGTCGAATTCCAGTTCGAGCCGCTGGCCGCCGCCTTCCACTACGAATCCGGCATCGCGCGCGAGGAGCTCGTGCTGGTGATCGACATCGGCGGCGGCACGTCCGACTTTTCCCTGATCCGGCTCGGCCCGGAGCACGCCGCGCGCGCCGACCGCCGCGCCGACATCCTGGCCTATGGCGGCGTGCACATCGGCGGCGCGGATTTCGACAAGCAGCTCAGCCTGGCCCGGGTCATGCCGCTGCTGGGACTGGGCAGCCGCCTGCGCAGCGGCAAGGACGTGCCTTCCACCCAGTACGGCAATCTGGCGTGCTGGCACACCATCAACCAGGCTTACACGCGCAAGGCGGCGGAGCATTTCGCCTATATCCGCGCCGAGGCGGGCGAGCGCGACAAGATCGACCTGCTGCTCAAGCTGGTGCGCGAGCGCGCCGGCCACTGGGTGGCGGTGCAGGTGGAAGAGGCCAAGATCGCGCTGTCCACCGAGCCCTCGGCGCGCATCGGCCTGGACCGCCTCGCCCAGGGGCTGGGCGTGGATGTGGCGCGCGCGGCCTTCGACGCCTGCGTGCAGGGGCTGGTGGACAGGGTGGGCGCCACGGTGCGGGCGCTGCTGGCCGACGCGGGCATCGGCCCGGGCGGCGTGGATACGGTGTTCTTCACTGGCGGATCGAGCCGCGTGCCGCGCCTGCGCGAATGCGTGTCGGCGCTGGTTCCGGGAGCACGCAGCGTGGAGGGCGATCTCTTCGGCAGCATCGGCGCGGGGCTGGCGCTGGACGCCAGCCGGCGGTTCGGCTGAGGCGCGCCGGTGGTAAGCTGCATCGTCGTCTTCCCGCCTTCCATGTTTCTCCATTTGCCATGACGCCTCCCGCCGAAACCCATCTCGTCGAAACGCTCGTCTCGCGCGAAACGCCCTACGAGGGCAAGTTCCTGAAGATCCGGCGCGACACCGTGGCCCTGCCCAACGGCAACCAGGGTGTGCGCGAATACGTGGTGCACCCGGGCGCGGTGGTCGTCATTCCGCTGCTGGACGATGGCCGCGTGCTGCTGGAGCGCCAGTTCCGCTATCCCGTCGGCCGCGTCATGACGGAGTTTCCCGCCGGCAAGCTGGACCCGGGCGAAGATCCGCTGGTCTGCGGCAAGCGCGAGCTGCTCGAGGAAACCGGCTACACCGCGCGCGAGTGGGCCTGCGCGGGGGCGCTGCACCTGGCCATCGCCTATTCCACCGAGATCATCCACATCTTCTTCGCGCGCGGCCTGTCGGCCGGCGCGCGCCAGCTCGACCAGGACGAGTTCCTGGACGTATGCAGCGCCCGCCCCGAAGAACTGTACGAGGCTTGCCGCAAGGGCGAAGTCACCGACGCCAAGACGCTGACCTGCGTGCTCTGGCTGCAGAACGTCCTGTCCGGCGCGTGGAAGCTGCCGTGGCAGGCGCAGGAAAATTGAAGCCTGCCGCCGATGGCGCGTTTGCTGTGCGGGTGGAGCCGGCCGGGTTCAGGTTCGAGGCCGGGGCCGGCGCGTCGCTGCTGATGGCCGCGCAGGCCGCCGGCATCAGGCTGCCCAGCTCCTGCCGCAACGGCGCGTGCCGCGCCTGCATGTGCCGGCTGGTCGAGGGCGAAATAGCCTACGCCGTCGAATGGCCGGGCCTGTCGCGCGACGAAAAGGACGAAGGCTGGATCCTGCCCTGCGTGGCGCTGGCCCGCTCCGCCCTGGTGATCGAGTCGCCGCTGGCCGCGCCGCACGTGCCCGAGGCGCCGCCGCCCCGGCCCCTCACCGGCGCGCGCCGCTGAGCGCCGGCCCCGCTTCGGGCCGGGCGCGGCATCGCGGCCTCACTCGTGGCGGTCGATGGCCGAATGGCGCCGGGTGTCGCGCATGGTCATGTAGACCAGCAGCGACACGAAGATGATGCCCGACAGATAGTAGTAGAACCAGGTCTCGTGCCCCTGCTGCTTGAACCAGAGCGCGATGGCCGGCGCGGTGCCGCCGAAAATGGACACGGTGACCGCGTAGGGCACGGCCACGCCGGTGGCGCGGATGTTGGTGGGAAACAGTTCCGCCTTCACCACCGCGTTGATCGACGTATAGCAGGCCGTGAAAATCCACGCGCCCGAGATCAGCAGGAAGGCCATGAAGGGAGAGGTGGTGTGCGACAGCGTCTTGAGGATGGGAGCCGTGAGCACGGCTCCCGCCACGCCGAAGAACACCAGGAGGGGCTTGCGGCCTATCTTGTCGGACAGCGCGCCGTAGACCGGCTGCAGGATCAGCGCGAAGATGAGCGTGGCGGCGATCACGTAGGTCGTGACGTGGTCGGAGAACCCTGCCGTCTGCCGCACGAAGGTCTGCATGTAGGTGGTGAACGTATAAAAGGCCGCCGTGCCGCCCGCCGTCAGGCCCACCACGATGGCCACTTCGCGCGGGTACGCCAGCAGGCCGCGCAGCGAACTGGTGCGCGGCTTGTGGCGGCTGGCCTCCTTGTACGATTCGGTTTCCGGCATGTCGCGGCGCATCACCGCCGTGATGATGGCGAGCATGGCGCCGATCACGAAAGGAATGCGCCAGCCCCATTCCTTGAGCTGTTCCGGCGTCAGGAATACGTTCTGCAGCAGCAGCAGGACCAGGATGGCGCTCAATTGGCCCCCGATGAGGGTCACGTACTGGAAGCTGGAATAGAAGCCCCGGTGCTCCGGGTCGGCGATCTCGGTGAGGTAGGTGGCGCTGGCGCCGTATTCCCCGCCCAGGCTCAGCCCCTCGATCACGCGCGCCAGGGCCAGCACGGCCGGCGCCGCGAGCCCGATGCTGGCGTAGGTTGGCGTGACCGCGATGACCAGCGAGCCCACGCACATCATGCCCACCGACACCATGAGCGAAAGCCGGCGTCCGTGGCGGTCGGCGATGTGGCCGAAGAGCCATCCGCCCAACGGCCGCACGATGAAGCCGGCGGCGAACAGCGTGGCCGCATTGAGCTGCTGCACGACGGGATCGTGAGAGGGGAAGAAGGCGGGGGCGAAATACAGGGCGAAGGCGGTATAAGCGTAGAAGTCGTACCACTCGACCAGGTTGCCCATGGAACCCACGAAAATGGCTTTGATGCGGCGCCTGGCGTCGGGCATGTCTAGGTAGGTGTGCGTCATCGCTGTCCTTCCGGTGAGCCTCTCGGGAGCTGCCGGCCGTCGTGAAACGGGGGCCATGTCCGCCATCTTGCGCCCGGCGGCGAAAAAATGCACGCGCCGCGCCCGGCGGCTCCGGCTCAGCGCGGGGCGATAGCCTGGCAGGAGGCCGCTTTGTCGTCCGGCCGGGCCTGCTCGCCCAGCAGGGCGCGCACGCCGCACTCGGAGCCGAACATGCGCCCGCTGTCGTGCCCCACGCCGGCCACTTCGTAGCCCTGGCGGCGCAGCGGCACGGGGCGCGGGCCGCGCGAGGCCAGCAGGTATTCGTAGCGCAGGTAGCCCAGGCCGCGCGCCAGGCGCGTGGCGCCCTGCGCCTCGGCGCCGCAGCTCTTGTCCAGCAGCCGGTGTTCGGGGTTGTTGTCGGCCGATCCCAGCAGATAGGTGACGTCGCGGTCCGCATAGCGCACGAAGAGCCGCGATTCGTCGGTTTCGCGGGCATAGGCGGGCAGTTTGTCGGGGCCGTATTTGTACTGGTTGTAGGTGGGGCAGATGCCGCGCTCGTAGCGGGCGTAGCCCTGGCCGCCGGGGCGCGGGCGCTCGCTGCCCAGGTAGAGATAGGAAGAGGGGTTGGCGATCACGTAGCGCACCGCCACGCCGTCGCGGCGCAGCGCGCCGTCGAGGTTGTTCAGCACCGCGTAGCGCTGCACCAGCTGTGCGCCGCCCGAATGGCCGGCCAGCACGATGCTTTCCAGCAGCGGCAGGCGCTTGCGGTCGGCCAGCCCGCGCAGCAGGTCGTCGATGACGTGGAACGACGAGACGGGCGCCGGGCGGCCGGGCGCCTGCACGCTTTCGCCGCCTTCTTCCCAGCTCGATTTGCGCCAGGCCGCCACGCCCGGAAAGCCCGAGTCGATGGAGCCCACGTAGCGGGGCGCCACGATGAGGGTGTTCGACGCGTAGGCGGGGTTGGCCGCGAGCAGCCGGGCGGCTTCTTCGTAGTAGTGGTCGGCGTCGCGCTTGACACCATGGAACACCACCAGGAGATGCCGGATGCCGCGCAGCTCGCCCCGGGCCAGGTCGCGGTTGGCGTAGACCGCGATCTTGTATGCATGCCCGGGCTTGCCCAGGGACAGCGCCTGCCAGCGCGGCGGCGCGGCATCTGGCCGCCGGCCGGACGCGGTCGCGAAGCGGCGCACGGCGCATGGCGCGCCCCTCAGCAGCCTTCGTGGCCGAGGAGTTGCTTGAGCGCGGGCATGTCCAGGATGCGGACCTCGCGCTGGTTGATGCGGATCAGGCCGTCGCGCGCGAAGCGCGAGAACAGCCGGCTCACGGTTTCCAGGGTGAGCCCGAGGAAGTTGCCGATTTCCTCGCGGCTCATGCGCAGCACGAACTCGGTGGACGAATACCCCAGCGAGGCATAGCGCTGCGACAGGTTGAGCAGGAAGGCGGCCAGGCGCTGCTCGGAGCGCATCGAGCCCAGCGAGGCCAGCATCTGGTGCGAGCGGGTGATCTCGCGGCTCATCAGGCGGCGGAACTGCTGCTGCAGCGAGGGCAGGTGGGTGGCCACCCGGTCGATTTCCGCGAGGCGGATGACGCACACCTCGGAGTCTTCGAGGGCCAGGGCCGCCGACACGTGGCGGCCGTCCAGCATGCCGTCCATGCCGACGATCTCGCCGGGCAGGTGAAAGCCGGTGATCTGGATCTGGCCGGTGGCGTCTTCGAGCTGGGTCTTGAGGCTGCCGAAGCGCACGCCGTAGACCGCATCCAGCGGCTGGTCGAGCGTGTACAGCGCCTTGCCCTTTTCGACGCGCACACGCTCTTTCACCAGTTCGTCCAGCTTTTCGACTTCGGCCGCCGCCATGCCGACGGGAACGCACACGTGGCCGAGCATACACGTGGAGCAATGGGCGGCATCAGGGGCAACGGGAACCCGTTTTTGCATAATGACCTCTGTAGGATCCGGCGGGCGCGCGGCGCCTCGGCGGGAAAAGCGTGTGTAGAGAACGTCCATTGTAGTCTGTTGTTACTACGGCGTCTTACGGGGCCGGAGCCCGGGCTCCAGGCGGCGCTTCGCGGATTTCTTCCGGTCGATTTCACCACGGACCGGGCCTGCGCGCCATCGGCCGGCAAGCGGACGGCAGCCGTCGCGGATTCCCGCCGCGCGTAGCGTGCCGCGGACAAAAGCGTATATGCTCATCGCATCCGGAAGTCGAGAAGATGGGCCGGACCCGCCCCGGGCGGATCCAGGGCCGGCGGGCTATTGAAAACCGCCCATCCGGCCGCATATTCAGGTCATCGAGCCAGCCGCCGCTGAACACAGGTCGGGCAGGCTCCCCAACAGCCTAAAGACCATTATGCGATTCGACAAACTCACCACCAAGTTCCAGCAGGCCCTGGCAGACGCGCAAAGCCTGGCGGCCCGCAACGACCATCCCTACATCGAACCCCTGCACGTGCTTTCCGCGCTGCTGACCGACCCCGACAGCGGCGCCGGCAGCCTGCTCGCGCGCGCCGGCGTGGCCGTCAACCGCCTGCAGCCGGCCATCGACGCCGCGCTCAAGACCCTGCCCCAGGTGCAGGGCGAAGACAACGTGCAGGTCGGCCGCGACCTGCAGGCGGTGCTCACCCGCACCGACAAGGAAGCCGCGCGCCGGGGCGACACCTACATCGCCAGCGAGCTTTTCCTGCTGGCGCTGGCCGACGACAAGAGCGAGGCCGGCCGCATCCTGCGCGACGCCGGGCTGCAGAAGAAGGCGCTGGAGGCCGCCATCGACGCCGTGCGCGGCGGCGAGAGCGTCTCGGCCGCCGAGGGCGAATCCAACCGCGAGGCGCTGGCCAAGTACACCATGGACCTCACCGAGCGCGCCCGCCAGGGCAAGCTCGACCCGGTCATCGGCCGCGACGACGAAATCCGGCGCACCATCCAGATCCTGCAGCGCCGCACCAAGAACAATCCCGTTCTGATCGGCGAGCCCGGCGTGGGCAAGACGGCCATCGTCGAGGGCCTGGCCCAGCGCATCGTCAACGACGAGGTGCCCGAAACCCTGCGCGGCAAGCGCGTGCTGGCGCTCGACCTGGCCGCGCTGCTGGCCGGCGCCAAGTTCCGCGGCGAGTTCGAGGAGCGCCTGAAGGCCGTGCTCAAGGAACTGGCGCAGGACGACGGCAGCAACATCGTGTTCATCGACGAGCTGCACACCATGGTGGGCGCCGGCAAGGCCGAGGGCGCCATGGACGCGGGCAACATGCTCAAGCCCGCGCTGGCGCGCGGCGAGCTGCACTGCATCGGCGCGACCACGCTCGACGAATACCGCAAGTACATCGAGAAAGACGCCGCGCTCGAGCGCCGCTTCCAGAAGGTGCTGGTCGACGAGCCCGACGTGGAGTCCACCATCGCCATCCTGCGCGGCCTGCAGGAGCGCTACGAGATCCATCACGGCGTCGAGATCACCGACCCGGCCATCGTGGCCGCGGCCGAGCTTTCGCATCGCTACATCACCGACCGCTTCCTGCCGGACAAGGCGATCGACCTCATCGACGAGGCGGCCGCCCGCATCCGCATGGAAATCGATTCCAAGCCGGAAGTCATGGACAAGCTGGACCGCCGCATCATCCAGCTCAAGATCGAGCGCGAGGCCGTCAAGAAGGAAACCGACGATGCGTCCAAGCGCCGCCTGGCCGCCATCGAAGACGAGCTGGAGAAGCTGCAGCGCGAGTACAACGACTACGAAGAAATCTGGAAGGCCGAGAAGGCCGCCGTGCAGGGCACGCAGGCCATCAAGGAAGAGATCGACAGCGTGCGCGCCGAAATGGCCGAGCTGCAGCGCAAGGGCCAGTTCGACAAGCTCGCCGAGCTGCAGTACGGCAAGCTGCCCGACCTGGAATCGCGCCTGAAGGCCGCCGAGGTGGGCGCGGCCGCGGTGGCTTCGGAGGCCGAGGGCGACGGCGGGCGTCCGCGCCTGCTGCGCACCCGCGTGGGCGCCGAGGAAATCGCCGAGGTCGTTTCGCGCGCCACGGGCATTCCCGTGTCCAAGATGATGCAGGGCGAGCGCGAAAAGCTGCTGCACATGGAAGAATACCTGCACAAGCGCGTGGTCGGCCAGGACGAAGCCGTGCGCCTGGTGTCCGACGCCATCCGCCGCTCGCGCGCGGGCCTGTCCGATCCGTCGCGGCCGTATGGCTCGTTCCTCTTCCTGGGGCCCACGGGCGTGGGCAAGACCGAGCTCACTCGCGCGCTGGCGGAGTTCCTGTTCGACTCCGAAGAGCACATGATCCGCATCGACATGAGCGAATTCATGGAGAAGCATTCCGTGGCCCGCCTGATCGGCGCGCCGCCGGGATACGTGGGCTACGAGGAAGGCGGCTACCTCACCGAGGCCGTGCGGCGCAAGCCGTACAGCGTGGTGCTGCTCGACGAGATCGAGAAGGCGCATCCGGACGTGTTCAACGTGCTGCTGCAGGTGCTGGACGACGGCCGGCTCACCGACGGCCAGGGCCGCACCGTGGACTTCCGCAACACCGTCATCGTCATGACTTCCAACCTGGGCTCGCACCACATCCAGAGCCTGGCGGGCAAGCCCTACGAAGTCGTGAAGGAAGTGGTGTGGGACGAGCTCAAGCAGGCCCTGCGGCCCGAGTTTCTCAACCGCATCGACGAGGTGGTGGTATTCCACGGGCTGGAAGCGCAGCACATCGAGTCCATTGCCCGCATCCAGCTGCGCCGCCTGGGCGAGCGCCTGGAAAAGCAGGAAATGCGGCTGGAGGTCAGCGAGGCAGCGCTGGCGGAATTGGCCCGTTCGGGCTTCGATCCGGTGTTCGGGGCGCGTCCGCTCAAGCGCGCCATCCAGCAGCAGATCGAGAACCCGGTCGCCAAGCTCATCCTCGAAGGCCAGTTCGGCCCGCGCGACGTGGTGCCGGTCGATTGGCAGGACGGCAAATTCGTGTTCACGCGCACCCTGCAGTAAGACGGCCGCGCCGGCGGATTCTCCGCCGGCGGCCCTCCGGTTTTCACGCCCCCCGCGTTTTCGTCGGGGGGCTTTTTTGTCGCTGGGCCGCCCCAAGACAAAAAGCGCCCCCTTGGGGGGGCAGCAAGCCCGCGCAGCGGGCGCGGCGTGGGGGCCCTTTTCATCGCTGGGCCGCCCCAAGACAAAAAGCGCCCCCTTGGGGGGCAGCAAGCCCGCGCAGCGGGCGCGGCGTGGGGGCCCTTTTCATCGCTGGGCCGCCCCAAGACAAAAAGCGCCCCCTTTGGGGGCAGCAAGCCCGCGCAGCGGGCGCGGCGTGGGGGCCCTTTTCATCGCTGGGCCGCTCCAAGACAGAAAGCGCCCCCTTGGGGGGCAGCAAGCCCGCGCAGCGCGGGGGCGTTTCTTACTGCGCGCCGGCCTCGCCGGACTGGCTGTCGGCCAGGGCCTGGTTGAGGATGGCCCGGGCGGTCCAGCGCGCCACGTCGGTGATGGCCGGCAGTTGCAGGTGCCAGATGTCCTTGAGTACAAGAAAGACTTCGGTGCCGTAGACCAGCGACAGCGCCTGCGCCACGCGGTCGCGTTCGGCGGGCGACAGGCGCGGGGCCAGCGGTTCGATGGCGCGGCGCAGCACGTCCACCCGGTGCCCGCGCACCAGGCGTGGCTCGCTGCCGGCGCGGCCGGCGCTGGCCTCGGCGTGCTGCTGCAGCGACACCATGACGGCGGCGCGCAGCGGGGCCTCGTGTTCGGCCAGGCGGGGGTAGGCGTAGCGCAGCAGCTCGTCCACCCGTTCGGCGGCGTCGGCGGCGGCGCTGGTCCAGGCCACCAGCGGACCCAGGCTTTCGTCCACCACCGCGGCGATCAGCGCGCTCTGGCTCGGAAAGTACCGGTAGGCGGTGGCGCGCGACACGCCCGCGTGGCTGGCCAGCTCGGCCACCGACGGAATCGTGCCCTGCGCCATGAGGGCCTGCGCGGCGTCGAGCAGGGTCTTGCGCATGCGGGCCCGCGGGCCGTGGGGCGGCTCGCCGCTGGCGGCCGCCTGCGGGCTGGCGGGCGCGATGAGCTGGCGCGGGCGGGAAGGCGCGCGCGAGACGCGTGCGGAAGGTTTACGCGATTCGGAGGTTTGACCTGAGACAGGTGTCTCAGTATGATTCTTTCGTCTCATTTCTGGATTTTACGGGCTTGGGGGTCGACAGGCCCTGGCCTGCATGACATCGAGGCGTGCGCACGCAGTGTAGCCGCCCGCGGAGGAGCCATGACGAATGCGAACCGGCGGGTCTACGTGGCTGCCACCTACGACACCAAGGGCCATGAGGCCGAGTATGTGGCCGCCTTGCTGCGGCAGGACGGGCTGGACGTGGTTTCGGTGGACGTGTCCACCACCGGCCAGGCCAGCGCCGCCTCGGTGCAGGCGCGCGAGGTGGCGGCCAGCCATCCGCAAGGCGAGGCCGCCGTGTTCACCGGCGACCGCGGCACCGCCATCGCCGCCATGGCGCAGGCCTTCGAGCGCTACGCCGCCGGGCGCGCCGACCTGGGCGCGCTGCTGGGCCTGGGCGGCTCGGGCGGCACGGCGCTCATTACGCCCGCCATGCGGGCGCTGCCGATCGGCGTGCCCAAGCTGATGGTTTCCACCATGGCCTCGGGCAACGTGGCGCCCTACGTCGGCCCTTCCGACATCGCCATGATGTATTCCGTGACCGACGTGGCCGGGCTGAACCGCATCTCGCGCCGGGTGCTGGCCAACGCGGCCGGCGCCATCGGCGGCGCGTTCCGCCAGGCCCGGCGCCCCGCGGCGGCGGGAGACGACCGGCCCGCCGTGGGCATCACCATGTTCGGCGTCACCACACCCTGCGTGCAGCAGGTGGTGCCGCTGCTGGAGCCGCGCTACGACTGCCTGGTTTTCCACGCCACGGGCACCGGCGGGCAGTCCATGGAAAAGCTGCTCGACAGCGGCCTGCTTGGCGGCGTGCTCGATCTCACCACCACCGAGGTCTGCGACTTCCTGTTCGGCGGCGTGCTGGCCTGCACCGAAGACCGCTTCGGCGCGGTGGCGCGCAGCCGCGCGCCCTACGTGGGCTCGTGCGGCGCGCTGGACATGGTGAATTTCGGCGCCATGGATACCGTGCCCGAGCGCTATCGGGGCCGCCAGTTCTATCCGCACAACCCCCAGGTCACGCTGATGCGCACCACGCCCGAGGAAAACGCGCGCCAGGGCGAGTGGATCGCCGCCCGGCTGAACCGCTGCGACGGGCCGGTGCGCTTTCTCATCCCGGAGGGCGGCGTGTCTGCGCTGGACGCGCCCGGCCAGGCTTTCTGGAATCCCGAGGCCGACGCCGCGCTGTTCGCGGCGCTTGAATCCCATTTCGTGCAGACGCCGTCGCGCCGCCTGGTGCGGGTGCCCTGCCACATCAACGACCCGCTGTTCGCCAAAACGGCGGTCGAGCATTTTCTTGCAATCGCCGCACACTGAAGGACACCGCCATGCCCCGTTTCGAACGCAATGCGCTAATGGATAAGTTCCGCGCCATGGTGCGCGAACGCAAGCCTATCGTCGGCGGAGGGGCGGGCACCGGCCTGTCGGCCAAGTGCGAAGAAGCGGGCGGCATCGATCTCATCGTCATCTACAACTCGGGCCGCTACCGCATGGCCGGGCGCGGCTCGCTGGCCGGGCTGCTGGCCTACGGCAACGCCAACGAGATCGTGGTGGACATGGGCCGCGAAGTGCTGCCCGTGGTCAGGCACACGCCCGTGCTGGCCGGCGTGAACGGCACCGATCCGTTCTGCGACTTCGACGTGTTCCTGGACGACCTGAAGCGCCAGGGCTTTGCCGGGGTGCAGAACTTCCCCACGGTGGGCCTCATCGACGGCACCTTCCGCGCCAACCTCGAAGAAACCGGCATGGGCTACGGCCTGGAAGTGGACATGATCCGCCTGGCGCACGAGAAAGACATGCTGACCACGCCCTACGTCTTCAACGAAGACGACGCGCGCGCCATGACGCAGGCCGGCGCCGACATTATCGTGGCGCACATGGGCCTGACCACCGGCGGCGCCATCGGCGCCGAAACGGCGGTCACGCTGGACGATTGCGTGCGGCGCATCGACCGGATCGCCGAGGCGGCGCTGGCGCTGCGTCCCGACGTGATCGTGCTGTGCCATGGCGGGCCCATCGCCACGCCGAAAGATGCCGCGCACGTGCTGCGCGCCTGCAAGCACTGCCACGGCTTCTACGGCGCGAGCTCCATGGAACGCCTGCCCACGGAAACCGCGCTCACCGCCACCACGCGCGAGTTCAAGCAACTCAGCTTCTGAGATCCACCCACGGGCGCGCAGCGCCTTTGCCCACCAGGAGTCCGCATGCCGCATACCGCCTACGCCAGCGCCGTCATCGGCGCGCCGATCGAGCAGGTCTGGCCCTTGTTCCGCGATTTCAACGCGCTTTCGCAGTGGCATCCCGGCATCCGCGAAAGCCGCCTTGAAGCCGGCGGCCGTGGCGACGCGGTGGGTTCCGTGCGCCATCTGACCCTGGCCTCGCCCGACCCCGCGCGGCCCGATTTCGTGCGCGAGCAATTGCTCATGCTCGACGACCCGGGCACGGCGTTGCGCTACAGCATCATCGAAACCAGCCTGCCCATGCGCGATTACGTGGCCGGCGTGCGCATGGTTTCCGTTACCGCCACCGGGCAGACTTTCGCCGAATGGTGGGCCGATTTCGGCGTGAAGCCGGGCGCGCAGCTCGCCGACGTGGCCGCCCTGGTGTCGCGCGGCGTGTTCGCGGCCGGCCTGGCCGCGCTAGACCGGAAGCTGAGCGCGCGCTGAGCGGCCGCGGCCGTTCAGGCCGCGCGCGGGCGGGCCGGGGCAGGGCGGCAGCCCGTGGGCAGGCCGCCGCGCCGCAGATGGTCGCGGATGGCGTCCGCCAGCGCCGTCGCGGCGGGGCTGAGCGGGTAGTCGCGGTGGCGGATGAGGCACAGGCTGCGCTCCACCGTGGGCCGCTTCAGCAGCGCGTAGCGCAGGTCCGGCTCCAGCACGCGCTGCGCCGCCAGCGCCGGCAGCAGCGCCACGCCCAGGCCCGCCTTGACCAGCGCCGCCTGCGACGTGGTGCTCGAGGCTTCGTAGAAGGGCGCGGCCGCCTCGATGGGCAGGTCGGCGCGGGCGCGCAGCAGCGCCATGATGCCGGTTTCGTCCACCACGCCGACCAGTTTGCGCCCGGCCAGGCTTTGCCAGGCCACCGCGCCGTCCGCGCCGGGCCGCAGGGCCGAGTCGTCGTGCCGGTACAGCACGCCGAAGCGGTCCCGCAGCGCCGGCTCGAAGATCAGGTCCGGCGCGTCGGTCCAGCGGCTGGTGAAGCCGAAATCCACCTCGCGCGCGGATACCTTGCGCTGGATGCGCCCGGAGTTGTCGTCGCTGAGGTACAGGCGCACGCCCGGATACCGGGCCGCGTAGGCCGCCGCGGCGGGCGCGATGATCTGGGTAATGGCCGAGGGCGCGGCCGCCACCCCGACCCGCCCGCGCTCCAGCGCGCCGAAACGCACCACGTCTTCGATCACGCCGTCGAAATCGGCCAGCAGCCGCATCACCCGCGGCAGGAACGCCTCGCCCGCGGCGGTGAGCAGCACGCGCCGGCTGGTGCGGTCGAAGAGCCGCGTGGCGAGCGCGTCTTCGAGCTGCCGCACCAGGCTGGTGACGGACGACTGGGTCTGGAACAGGCGCTTGGCGGCGTGCGTGAAACTGGATTCCTGCGCGACCGCGACAAAGGCGGTGAGGTGCTTGAGCGTGACGTGCTTGGGCAGGCGATACATTTCAAAATCCGATAGATGGATCAATAAAAAGAATTTTTCCAGATTGATCGGGCCGGCGATACTGGGGCCGCCCCGCGTGGGAGCGATCGGCATTCACCTGACGGGAATCAATCATGGCTCGGCAACTCCTGGATCTCATCATCGAAGGCGGCTGGATCGTCGACGGCTCGGGCGCGCCCAGAAGGCGCGCGGACCTGGGCGTGGCCGGCGCGCGCATCGCCGCCATCGGCGACCTGGCTTCGAGTCCGGCGGCTCGCCGCGTGGACGCCTCGGGCAAGATCGTGGCGCCGGGCTTCATCGACGTGCATGGCCACGACGACCTGATGTTCGTGGAAAAGCCGGGGCTGGAATGGAAGACCAGCCAGGGCATCACGACGGTGGTGGTGGGCAACTGCGGCGTGAGCGGCGCGCCCGCGCCCCTGCCCGGCAATACCGCGGCGGCGCTGGCGCTGCTGGGCGAGACGCCGCTGTTCGCCGACATGGCGGCTTACTTCGAGGCGCTGGAATCGCAGCGGCCCATGATCAACGTCGCGGCCCTGGTGGGCCACGCCAACCTCCGGCTGGCGGCGATGCGCGACCCGGCCGCCCAGCCTACCCAGGCCGAGCAGCGCGCCATGGAGCGCATGCTGGAAGCGGCGCTGGACGCGGGCGCGGTGGGATTCAGCACGGGCCTGGCCTACGAGCCTGGCGGGTCGGCCCGCCCACCCGAACTGGCCGGACTGGCCCGGGTGGCCGCCGCGCGCGGCGCGCTGCACACCAGCCACATCCGCAACGAGGGCGACGCGGTGGAAGCGGCGGTGGACGAAGTGCTCGCCGTGGGCCGCGAAACCGGTTGCGCCACGGTGCTGTCGCATCACAAGTGCATGATGCCGCGCAATTGGGGCAAGAGCGCCGTCACGCTGGCCAGCATCGACCGGGCGCGCGCCGGGGGCGTGCGCGTGGCGCTGGACATCTATCCGTATCCGGGCAGCTCCACCATCCTGATTCCCGAGCGCGCCGAGCTGATCGACATCCGCATCACCTGGTCCACGCCCCATCCGGAATGCGCGGGACGCAACCTCGAGGACATCGCACGCGAGTGGGGCTGCGGCAAGACGGAGGCTGCGCGCCGCCTCTGTCCGGCCGGGGCAATTTACTTCGCCATGGACGAGAACGAAGTGCGCCGCATTTTCCAGCACGAATGCTGCATGGTGGGCTCGGACGGCCTGCCCAACGACGCACACCCGCATCCGCGGCTGTGGGGCAGCTTCACGCGCGTGCTGGGCCGCTACGTGCGCGAGGCGCAGTTGATGAGCCTGGAGGCGGCGGTGGCCAGGATGACCGCGCTGCCCGCCTCGGTGTTCGGCCTGCAAGGCCGGGGCCGGCTGGAAGAGGGCGCCTGGGCCGACGTGGCGGTGTTCGACGCGGACACCGTGCAAGACCGCGCGACCTGGGAATCTCCCACGCTGCCTTCGGTGGGCGTGGAGCTCGTGCTGGTCAACGGCAGCCCGGTGTTTTCCGCCGGGCCGGGCCGCGTCAGGCCGGGCCGCGTCAGGCCGGGCCGCGTGCTGCGCCGCGCCGCCGCCTGAGCGCGGCCCGGATTCAGAAAAACCAAACCCTGTCCCCCGAGGAGACTCATCCATGCTGTTGCAGAAAACCTGCGCCGGCCTGGCGCTGGCGGCCGCGCTGCTGCCCGGCGCCCAGGCCGCCTTTCCCGAACGCCCCATCACGCTCATCGTGCCGTTTCCGGCGGGAGGGCCCACCGATATCGTGGGCCGGTTGGCGGCGGCCAGGGCCGGCGAGATCCTGGGGCAGCAGGTGGTGGTGGAAAACCGCACCGGCGCCTCGGGCACCATCGGCATCGCCGCGACCGCCCGCGCCAGGCCCGACGGCTACACGCTGGGGCTGGCCACGGTCAGCACGCACGGCACCGCGCCGCACCTGTTTTCCAACCTGTCCTACGACCCGGTCAAAGACTTCACGCCGGTCACGAACCTGGTCACCAGCCCCAACATCCTGGCGGTGAACCCGCAGTTTCCGGCCCGGACGCTGGCCGAGTTTGTCTCGCGCGTGCGGGCCAATCCGGGCAAGGACGGATACGCGAATGCGGGGGCAGGCGGAGTCAACGACCTGGGCATGATCTGGTTCCTGCAGATCATCGGCGGCAAGATGAACAGCATTTCGTACCGCGGGTCCGCGCCCGCGCTCACCGACACGGTGGGCGGGGTGGTGCCGGTGATTTTCGACAACTTCCCCTCGTCGCTGCCCTATGTGAAGAGCGGCCGCTTGCGCGCGCTGGCTATTACCGGCGCGGTCCGCAATCCGCGGCTGCCGGAACTGCCCACCTTTGCCGAGCAGGGCTACAAGGACTACGACGTGACGGCCTGGTACGGCGTGGTGGCGCCCGCCGGCCTGGCCGAGGACGTGCGCGACAAACTGGCCGGCGCCTTTGCCCAGGCCGTGCGCGATCCGGCCACCGCCGCGAAAATGGAAGAAAGCGGCGCCTTTCCGCTGGGCAACACGCCCGCCGAATTCGCCGCGCAGATCCGCGCCGAGCGCGACCGCTGGAAAGGCGTGATCGAGAAAGCGCAGATCACGCTGCAATGAGCCGGCGGCCGCGCCTGGCCTGAAGCCCGATTATCCGCCTGTGCGCCCTGGGGCCTAGTACACGTCGCGGCGGTAGCCGCCTTCGTGCTGCAGGGCCAGCAGGCGCTCTGCGCCCAGGATCTCGCGCAAGGCCGCGTCCACGCCCGCGGCCATGCCTTGCAGGCTGCCGCAGACGTAGATCGCGGCGCCCGCTTCCACCCATTGCCGCAGCTGCGCCGCCTGCTCGGCCAGCACGTGCTGGACGTAGCGGCGCCGGGGCTGGTCGCGCGAGTAGACGCGGTCGGCGCGCGCCAGGGTGCCGTCGGCCAGCCAGGCTTCGATTTCGGCGTTGCAGAAGGCGTCGCGGGCGGCGCTGCGTTCGCCGAAGATCAGCCAGTTGCTCCGATGCCCGGCGGCGCGGCGCTGCTTGATGTGGGCGCGCAGGCCGGCCAGCCCGGTGCCGTTGCCCACGAGAATGAGCGGCCGCCCGTCCGCGGGCGCATGGAAATTGCGATTGACCCGCACGCGCAGCTCGATCTCGTCGCCGATGCGGGCGATTTCGGTGAGCCAGCCGCTGCCCAGCCCCAGGCTGCCGTCGGGCGCGCGCATCTGGCGCACCAGCAGTTGCAGGCAGCCATCCTGCGGCAGCGAGGCGATGGAATATTCACGGTGGGGCAACCGTTGGCCGCCGCGCTCGCGGCGCGGGCCGATTTCGGCGATGTCGCCCGCCTGCCACGCGGCGCGCGCGCCGTCGCCGGGCGCGAGGGACACGAGGTAGCACGGCCCTCCCTCGCTGCCGGGGTTGAGCAGGACGCGGCCGCTCAGCCGCCAGGCGTCGTAAGCCGGGGCCTCCCAGTCGGGCAGGTCGCTGCGGCCGGCCAGCAGGCCCAGATGGTGCTGCCAGTGCCGCAGCGCCGCGGCGTCGCCGTTGTCCACCTCCACCCGGTCAAAGAGCGGAGCCGCGCCGCGCGCCCGCAGCCATTCGTCCAGTTGGCGGCCGAAGCCGCAGAAGTTCGCGTAGCCGCTGTCGCCCAGGGCCAGCACGGCGTATTGCAGGCCTTCCAGCGCGCCGCCTGTGGCGGCGTCCATGCGGTCCGCGAAGGGCGCGGCGGCGTCGGGCGGATCGCCTTCGCCATAGGTGCTCGCCACGAACAGCACCCGGCCGTGGTGCGCGAGGCGGGCCGGATCGAGCTGGCCCAGCGCCACCGTCCGCACGGCCAGCCCCCCGGCGCGCAGCGTGTCGGCGGTCTGCGCGGCCAGGGTTTCGGCGTAGCCGGTCTGGCTGGCGTGCGCGACCAGTACGGCGCCTTCGCCCGGCGCCGTGTCCAGGGCGCGCAGCGCCCGGGTCCGGGCGGCGGCCTCGCGGCGCGAACGGCGCCACGCCCAGGCGCACAGCAGCAGCCAGGCCAGCACCACGCACGCGGCGGCAATCCCGCGTTGCATCATGGGCATCGGCCGGTGTTCGCCAGCGCTTCGAACGCCGGCGTGGCCAATACGCGCCAGTCTTGCGCGCCGCGCAGGATGTACAGGGCCGCGAGGCCGCGGCGGCGCGCGTAGTCCAGGCCTTCCCGCGGCCCCAGCACCGTCAGCGCCGTGGCCAGCGCGTCGGCTTCCATGCAGCCCCGGTGCGCCACGGTGACCGACGCCACTTCCCGCGGCACGGGCCGCCCGCTGCGCGGGTCGAGCGTATGGCCGAAGCGCGCGGCGCCCGCGCCGGCATGGCGGCGGTAGTCGCCGGAGGTGGCGATGCTCAGGTCGCGCAGCGGCAGGGCCAGGGCGTGGCTGTCGCTGGCGTCGGGCAGTTCCACCGCCACGCGCCAGGGATGCCCGTCGGGCCGCAGGCCGCGGGCGCGCAGCTCGCCGCCCACTTCCACCAGGTAGTGGCGCACGCCCAGGGCGTCCAGCGCCCAGGCGGCGCAATCCACGCCGTAGCCCTTGGCGATGGAGGAAAGATCCAGGTAGACGCCGCCGGGCTGCAGCGCGGCGCGGCGCTGCGGATCGAGCGCCACGCGCCGCCAGCCGCAGCGCGCGCGGGCCGCTTCGATGGCGGCGGCCGAGGGCGGTTCGTGCGCGCGCTGGTGCGGACCGAAACCCCAGGCGTTGACCAGCGGCCCGACCGTGGCGTCATACGCGCCGCCGGTGTCCTCGGCCAGGGCCTGCGCATGGGCCAGCACATGGAAAAACGCGTCCGGCAGCACGCGCCAGCCGGCTTCGGCCTGGTTGTAGCGGGTAATGTCGGAGTCCGGTTCCCAGGTGCTCATCTGCGCGACGACTCGGTCCAGCGCGGCCTGGATGGCGCGCCGCGCGCGGTC
Organism: Achromobacter sp. Marseille-Q4962; assembly: GCF_943737005.1. Taxonomy (GTDB): domain Bacteria; phylum Pseudomonadota; class Gammaproteobacteria; order Burkholderiales; family Burkholderiaceae_B; genus Achromobacter. The sequence goes on from NZ_CALSFU010000005.1 coordinate 58,973, forward strand.
CTGGCCCAGGCCGGCCGGCGCGGCCAGGCGCGCTGACCACGTGGTGCCCATGGTGGCCCCGGCCAGCGCCATGGGCGAGGCCCCCAGGGCGGCCGGCGGCGGCGGCGCGGCGCCCAGGCGCGCGGGCGCCGCGCCGCGCGGCGCATAGGAGGGCGCTGCGGCGCCCGCTGGCGGCTTGGCGGACATGCGGCTCGCGTCGCGCCTCAGGGCTGCAGCACTTCGAGCGTGCCGGAGTAGGACAGGCGGCGCTTGGTCGCCTTGGGCACGCTCACCTTGGCGTCTTCGGCGCGCGCTTCCACCCAGTACAGGCCCGGCTGCGGCCATTTCACCGAGAACTTGCCGTTCTTGTCCGTCTTGAGCTCGATTTCGCCGATCTTGTCGCGGTAGCGGCTGCCGCCGGGCACCACGGTGACGCCCAGGTCGGCCGCGGGCTGGCCGTCCAGCAGGAACTGGAAGGTGGCTTCCTCGCCGGCGTACAGGTCGTTGGGATGCGTGACGGGCGCCAGCTCCAGGCCGCGTCCCACGGGCTTGACCGGGGTGGGCTTGCCGGCCGTGACGAAGGTTTCCACGCGTCCCGCGCTCTGCGAGACTTCGAGGTCGTCGGCCTTGGCCGGCAGGGCCTTCTCCAGGCCCTCGGGCTTGCCGAAATAGCGCTTGGGCTTGCCGTCTTCCTTCCAGCGGGCGAACACGCCTTCGTTGACCACGGCGACGCGGTAGGTGCCGCTCTGCTTCAACTGCAGGTCGAAGGTGCTGCGCAGCTTGCCGCGGTTGACGTTCTCGGCTTCGGCGGCGCTGCCGTCGGGCGCCGTCACGGCCAGGCCGTCCAGCCGCAGCGGGGCGTGGTTGAAATAGAACTTGTCGTTGCCCACGGCGGCGTCCACGGTGATCCAGCTGTCGACGCCGGACAGCACGGTGGAGGACGGCACCATCCAGGTGTCGTGCGCCTGCGAGGCGAAGGGCAGGGCCAGCGCCAGGGCGGCGGCGAGTTTCAGGGCGGATTTCATATAGCGCTCCCGTCGTGGGTTCAGGGTTTGAGGTCGAGGGCGATGGCGCCCAGTTCGTGTTCGCCTTGCGCGCCCAGCGTCTCGGCCTTCTGCGGCGGCCATTCGAACGGGATGCGCAGGAGTTCGCGGCCGCCCACTTCGCGCGCGGCTTCGATCACGACCGCGTACTTGCCGGGCTTGAGGGCGGACAGCGGCTTGGCGGACGACTGGAAGGCCAGGGCGTGCCTGCCGGCGGGCTTGGTCGCGCCGCTCACGCCGTCCACCGGGAACTGCTGGTTGCGGCCGCTGCGCCGCCACCATTGGCGCATGTCCTTGAGCCACTCGGTGCCTTCGTTGTTCTTCTTGGCCACGTCGTACCAGACCGCGAGATCGGTGGCCACGCTCTGGTCGGGGTTCTCGATCCAGATGGCCACGTAGGGGCGGTGGTACTCCGCCACGTCCAGGCGCGGGATTTCGACGGAGAGATTCAGGTCGGCGGCGTGGGCCGTCCGGAGGATGGCGCCGGCGAGCAGGGCCGGCAACAGCAGTTTGCGCATGGAGGTCTCCAGGGCGGATCGCGGGTTCAATGAATGAAGATCAAGGCGAGCACCACGGGAATCACCACCCCCAGCCCCACCATGGGCCAGGTAGCGGCGCGGTTGCCCGCGTGCATCTTGAGCAGCAGCAGCCCGGTCAGGGAAAAGACCAGACAGGCCACGGCGAAGACATCCAGGAACCAGCTCCAGGCCGCGCCGGTGTTGCGGCCCTTGTGGAGGTCGTTCAGGTAGGAGATCCAGCCGCGGTCGGTGCGCTCGTATTCGACGTCGCCGCTGGCGAGGTCGATGGAAAGCCAGGCGTCGCCGCCCGCGCGGGGCATCGAAACGTAGATCTCGTCGGCCGACCATTCGGCCGGGCGGCCGGCGGAGTCGGCGCCGAGTTCGCCGTCGAGCCATAGCGCCACTTCCGCCGGCAGCGGAGTCTTTTTGGAGGGAGGAGGCGCCTGCAGCCGCTGTAGCTGCGTCTCGGGCAGGCGCGCCTGGCGGTGCGTGACCCGGGGCTTGGACTCGATATGCGAGGCGTTGTTGAGCGTGAGCCCCGTTACCGCGAACAGCAGCATGCCCAGCAGGCACAGGGCCGAGCTGATCCAATGCCATTGGTGCAGCGTCTTGAGCCAATAAGCGCGCCGCCGGGTGGGAGTCTGGTTGTCCATGGAGTAGGGGTCTGCAAGCGGCGGATTCTAGCATTTAATGAGAATGACTCTTATGTGTGAAGCCGCGGCCGCGGCGCGCAGAAATTTCAGGCGGTTTCGGCGCGCCGCGGCCGCCGGCGTCCGCGCGCGCCGGGCGGCCGCGTGGCGCGATCCGGCGACTCGGGGATAACATAGGTCACCGTTACCGATGCCGGAGGTTGCCATGCTCGACCAAGACGCCGTCAATTCCATGGGCCGCCACTGGGGCTGGATAGCCTTGCGCGGCGTGATCGCCATCCTGTTCGGACTGATGGCCATGGCCATGCCGGGCATCACGCTGTCCGCGCTGGTGCTGGTCTGGGGCGCGTTCGCCCTGGCCGACGGCGTGCTGGCGCTGGTGGCCGGCCTGCGCATCCGCGAGCAGGGCAAGCCGCTGTGGGCGCTGGTGGTGGTGGGCGTGCTGGGCGTGGCGGCCGGCGTGGCCACGTTCCTGTGGCCGGGGCTCACGGCCCTGGTTCTGCTCTACATCATTGCTTTCTGGGCGCTGGTGTCGGGCGTGTTCCAGATCGTCGCGGCGGTGCGCTTTCGCAAGGAAATGCGCAACGAATGGCTGGTGGCGCTGTCGGGCGTGATATCCGTGGTGTTCGGCCTGATGCTGCTGGCGCAGCCCGGCGCGGGCGCGCTGGCGGTGGTGTGGGTCATCGGGCTGTATGCGCTCTTTTTCGGCGCGCTGCTGCTGGCTTTCGCATTCCGGCTCAAGCGGCACGGCGCGGCCTGAGCGCGGCGCCGGCCCGGCCCGCGCGGGTTCCGCTGCATTTCCTGGACACGGGCCTGGCCATTGCGGCGCGGCTGCGCCAGGGCGCGTCGGCGGGCCTTACGGTTGCGGGGCCTGCGCGCGCGGATTGAGCACGCGAGCGGCCTGCAGCCCGCTCGCGACCGCGCCTTCCAGCACGCCGGGGTAGCCCGTGTCGGTCCAGTCGCCCGCGAGCGCCAGGGTGGGCCAGGGCGTGGTGTTCAGCGGGCGGCTCAGGCCCGGCACCGCCGCGAAGGTGGCGCGTTTTTCGATGAACAGCTCGGCCGCCGACGGCTCAGGCATGGGGGGCAGGCGAGCCGGATGCGCCGACGCCTGCTCGGCCACCTGGTCGGCCAGCGCCTCGATGACCTGGGGGCGCTGGGTCTCGGCGATGCCGGCCGCCGCGCTCACCACGACCGCCAGCTCGCCGGCCTTGGCGTCGCCCAGGATCTGGGCGCGATCGAATACCCATTGGCCGAGATGGCCCCGGGCGTGGTCTTCGCGCAGCATCATCATGGGCTCGGGCAAGCGCCACGGCGCCGACAGCCGCAGGTTCAGCGTGGCGATGGGCTGGTACTCGAAAGACTTGAGCGCGGCCAGCAGGCCCTCGGCGCCCGCCTCGCGCAACGGACCGGCCAGCAGCCGCGCCGCGTGCGCCGGCTGGATGGCCAGCACCGCCGCGTCGAAACGCTCCTGGTTGATGTCGATGCCGTCGGCCGACGGACGCAATTGCCGCACGGTGCTGCCGTAGCGCATCGTGACCTGGCGCGCGGCCGCGTCCGGCCACAGGGCGGAAAGGTCGGTGCAGGGCAGCAGCAGGTCGCTGTGCTCGCGCTTGCCCGCCAGGCTGTCGCGCAGCACGTGCGCGAACAGCGCGGCGCTGGCGGCGGCGACCGGGGTGTTCAGCGCCGCCAGGCAGATCGGCTCCCACACCTGGCGGACGAGGCCTTCGGGCTGCGCGTGATACTGCATGAGCTGCGCCACCGTCCATTCGCGCGGCGCGGCCCAGCCCATGCGTTTGAGTCCGCGCATCAGGCGCAGCATCGACAGGCGCTCGTTCCAGGACAGGCCGCGCGCGCCCAGCGCGGCGGCGGCCAGGTGCAGGGGAGCGGGCAGGCGCGGGGCCGACAGGCGGAAGCGCCCGTCCAGGCTGGCCAGCCGCAGCGGCCGGCGCATGAGCAGCGCGTCGGGATTGCGGCCGACCCGCCGCATGACCGCCAGCGTGCGGCGGTAGGCGCCGCAAAGCAGGTGCTGGCCGTTGTCCAGGGGCGCGTCGAATCCGCCGGTGAACACGCGGCGGGCGCGCCCGCCGGGGGTGTGCCCGGCTTCGAACACGGTGACTTTCGCGCCGGCTTCGCGCAGGGCGACGCTGGCGGCCAGGCCGGCCCAGCCGGCGCCGATGACGGCGGCTTTCATCGCGACAGCCTGCGGACCAGGCCGCGCCCGCCGCCCACCCAGGTCTTCCAGGCCAGCCAGAGCTTGCGCAGCGGCGTGAGGGAAATGCGCTGGTGCAGCACCTGCCAGCCGTCGCGCTCGATTTCGTCGAGCAGGGCATGGTAGATGGCCGCCATCATCAGGCCGGGCCGCTGGGCGCGGCGGTCGGCCTCGGGCAGGAGCTGCATGGCCTCGCGGTAGAGCGTCCGCGTCCGCTCGGCCTGGAAGCGCATGAGCGCCGCAAAACGTTCCGAGTATCGGCCGTTGATGATGTCGGCCGCCTTCACATCGAATTGCTGCATGTCGTTGACCGGGATGTAGATGCGTCCGCGCCGCGCGTCGTCGCCCACGTCGCGAATGATGTTCGTCATCTGGAAGGCCAGGCCCAGTTTCTCGGCATACTGCAGCGTGCGGGGATCGGTGTAGCCGAAGATCCCGGCCGACAGCTCGCCCACCACGCCGGCCGCGTGCCAGCAGTATTTGCGCAGGCCGGGCCAGTCCAGGTAGCGGGTCTGGTCGAGGTCCATTTCCATGCCCTCGATCACCGCCAGCAGCCGCTCCCGCGTGATGCCGCAGGGCGCCAGGTGCGGCTGCAGGGCGCGCGTGACGGGGTGGTCGGGCCGGCCGTCGAACATCTGGTCGACCTGGGTGCGCCACCAGGCGAGCTTGATGCGCGCCAGCGACGGGTCGGTGCACTCGTCCACCACGTCGTCCACCTCGCGGCAGAAGGCATACAGGGCCGTGATGGCGCGCCTGCGCTCGGGCGGCAGGAACAGAAACGAATAGTAGAAGCTGGAGCCGCTGCGGGCGGCTTTGTCCTGGCAGTACTCGTCAGGGGTCATATCGGGTCAGGGCCGTTGTCGGAGGGAGCGCCACAGCATGACGGCCCAGTCTTTGGCGCCCAGTTCGGGGCGGTTCATGAATACATCGTAGCCGCCGCGCTCGATGCGCTCGAGCACGCGCAGGCCGCCCTGCACCACCAGCCGCAATTCGAGGCCGATGCGCCCGGGCAGGCGGCGCGCCAGCGGAGCGCCGAAGTTTAGCAGCGCGCGGGCGCGGCCGATCTCGAACGCCATGAGCTCGCGCCAGCCCGGCGTCAGGCGGCAGGCCGCCAGGTCTTCTTCGGTGACGCCGTGGCGGCGCAGGTCTTGCTGCGGCAGGTAGACGCGCTGCTTGCGCCAGTCCACGCGCACGTCCTGCCAGAAATTCACGAGCTGCAGGCCGGTGCAGATGGCGTCGGACAGTTCGATATTTTCGGGCGTGGCCGCCTGGAACAGATGCAGCATCAGGCGGCCGACCGGGTTGGCCGAGCGCGTACAGTAGTCGGCCAGCGCGTCGTAGTCTTCGTAGCGCTTGACCACGATGTCCTGTTCGAACGCCGACAGCAGGTCGTAGAAGGGCGCGATGGGAAGCTGGTGACGCGCGATGGTGGTCGCCAGGGGGGCGAAGATGCCGGCCAGCGCGGGCGAGCCGGGAGCCGGCCGGCCCCCGGGCTCCGCGCCGATGCGGTGCAGTTCGGCGCGGAATTCCGCGAGCTGGCGCAGCCGCTCCTCGTCCGAGGCCGGACCTTCGTCGGCGACATCGTCCGCCGCGCGGGCGAAGCGGTAGATATCGGTCACGGCGGCGCGCAGCCTGCGCGGCAGGAGCAGCGAGGCGACGGGAAAGTTCTCGTAGTGATCGACGGGCATAGGCGGAATACGGGGCCGGGGCGCAAGACCGGGTTGCCGGCACATTTTAGAGGACGCTTTCGTCATGCCCCCGCTGCCGTGGACGGCAGCGATCAGTTAGACTTAGTCGCCACAGGATCGCACACCATGCCCCGCCCGATTTCAGCCTCCGTTTCCGTTTCCGCGCTTGCTTACAACCTGTCCACCGTCCGGGCCCACCTCGAGCGCTCCGCCGCCGCGGCGGGCGGCGTGCCTCCCTCCATCTGGGCCGTCATCAAGGCCAACGCCTACGGACACGGCATCGAGCAGGCGGTGGCGGGGTTCTCGTCCGCCCAGGGCCTGGCCATGCTCGACCTCGACGAGGCCGTGCGCTGCCGCGAGGCGGGGTGGGGCGGCCCCATCCTGCTGCTCGAGGGCTTTTTCGAGCCGGCCGACCTCGACATCATCGACCGCTACCACCTGAGCACCACGGTGCACAACCGCGAGCAGCTCGACATGCTCGCCCGCGCGCGCCTGTCGCGCCGCGTGGACATCATGCTCAAGCTCAATTCCGGCATGAACCGGCTGGGCTTCAGCCCCGCGTCTTACGCCGCCGCCCACGAGCGCGCCATGCTGCTGCAAAGCCAGGGCGTGCTGGCCTCGGTGGGCAAGATGACCCACTTCGCCTGCGCCGACGGGCCGCAGGGCGTGCACGAGCAGCTCGCGGTGTTCAATTCCGTGACGCATCGCCTGCCGGGTCCGGTCAGTGTCTGCAATTCCGCTGCCACGCTGCGCTTTGCCGACATCGCCATCGGCCCGGGCACGCCGCCTCACTGGGTGCGGCCCGGCATCTGTCTTTACGGCGCTTCGCCGTTCGCCGACGCCGACGCGGCTTCGTTCGGGCTGCGGCCCGCCATGTCGCTGCGTTCCGAGATCATCGCCGTGCAGGAACTGCGGCCCGGCGACTCGGTCGGCTACGGCGCCATTTTTCGCACCGAGCGCGCCATGCGCGTGGGCGTGGTGGCCTGCGGCTATGCCGACGGCTACCCGCGGCATGCCACGACGGGCGCGCCGGTGGTGGTGGCGGGGGTGCGCACGCGCCTGGTGGGCCGCGTCTCCATGGACATGCTCATCGTCGACCTCGACCCCGTCCCCGCCGCCGGCGTGGGCGCGCCCGTTTCGCTGTGGGGCGAAGACGGCCCCTCGGTGGACGAGGTGGCGCAGGCCGCGGGCACCATCGGCTACGAGCTGCTGTGCGCGCTGGCCCCGCGCGTGCCCGTCACCCGCGAAGGCTAGGGCGTGTCCGGCCGGGTCCGCCGGGCCTGTTCGCACCGCGCACATCCGGCCCCGGCTTTGCAGACAGCCGGCGCGCCTTGGTGTCTACTTGCGGTATCGGGCGCCCGGCGTCCGTTTTTCACTCACATCGAGAGAGGTTCCCATCCATGAAGGACAAATGCGTGCTCATCACCGGCGCCACCAAGGGCATAGGCTGGGCGCTAGCTCAGCGCCTGTCCGACATGGGCTGCCATGTGGTCGGCATCGCGCGCAACACGACGGACGTGGATTTCCCGGGCTACCTGTATGCCTGTGACCTGGCCGACGCCGGCCGCACCGAAGAAGTGCTGCGCGAGATCCGCGACAAATTCCCCGTCGATGCCGTGGTCAACAACGTGGGCATCGTGAAGCCGCAGCCCCTGGGCGAGATCGACCTGGCCACGCTCTACAACGTGCTGGACCTGAACGTGCGCGTGGCGGTGCAGGTCACGCAGGCCTTCGTGGAGTCCATGAAAGTGCGCCGCGCCGGCCGCATCGTCAACGTGTGCAGCCGCGCCATCCACGGCGGGCTGGACCGCACCGCCTATTCGGCGGCCAAGAGCGCGCTGGTGGGCTGCACCCGCACCTGGGCGCTGGAGCTCGCCGAATACGGGGTCACCGTCAATGCCGTGGCGCCCGGCCCCATCGAAACCGAGATGTTCCGCGCCACGCGACCGGTCGGCAGCGAAGAAGAAAAACGCGCCCTGGCCTCGGTGCCCATGAAACGCGTCGGCACGCCGGCCGAGGTGGCCGCCGCCATCGCCTTCCTGCTGTCCGACGAAGCGGGTTTCATCACAGGGCAGGTGCTGGGCGTGGACGGCGGCGGCAGCCTGGGCGGGCGCTCCTGAGCCGGGCTGCCGCCGGCCGGAGCGCGCCGGCCGGCGGCAGCCCGGCGCGGATCCCTGCGGAAATCCTCCAGCCGCCATGTCCGCCGACCGCAAACCTCCCCTGGCTCCCGGTTTTCGCGCCGTCGCGCGCGATCGCCTGCGCAAGCTGCGCCGCGCGGCCGGCGCGCTGATCGGCCGGGCGACGCCGCCCGGGGCAGGCGGGCGCGCGCCGGCGTGGCGCATGGCGTTGGCCGCCGGCTGCGCCGTGGCCGCCATTGCGGCGGGGCTGGCCTGGCATGCCAGGCCCAAGGGCGAACCGGACTACGAAGCCATGCTGGAAACCGGCCCCCAGGAGCGCCGCCAGGCGTCCTTGCCCGACGGCAGCCTGCTGGACCTGCGCGCGGGCGCCAAGGCGCTCGTGAGGCTGTATGGCGACCGGCGCGAGGTCGATCTGGAGGCGGGCGGAATCCGTTTCAGCGTTGCGCCCGATCCTGAGCGGCCGTTCCTGGTGCGCGCCGGCGCCGGCGACGTCAGGGTCACAGGCACCGTTTTCGCCGTGCGCCGCGACGCGGACGGCGTGCTGGTCGCGGTGGCGTCCGGCGAGGTGGAGGTCACGGGCGGCCACTGGTGGAACCTGGGACGCGCCGTGCTGCGCGCCGGGCAGGGGCTGAGGGTGCCCGGGTCCGGCGCCATTCTTCCGCCCGTGCCCATGGATATCGAGGCGGCGGGCGCGTTCCCGGTGGCCGCCGCCGTCGCCCCTGGGGTTTCTCGCCGTTGACTTTGCGGGTGCGCCCGTATAATGTTAACTCGTTAACTAAAAACCGGGGCCGCAATCCCGGACCGGCCAGGTCAGGCCCGGCGAGGAGACGACATCATGACCCAGCTCGCACTGGCGGCAAAAGTAACGCATGTGCCGTCCATGTATCTGTCCGAACTGCCCGGCTCTCATCACGGGTGCCGCGAGGCGGCCATCCAGGGGCACCGGGAGATCGGCCGCCGCTGCCGCGAACTGGAGGTGGACACCATCGTCGTGCTGGACGTGCACTGGCTGGTCAATGCGGGCTACCACGTCAACTGCAGCCCGCGGTTCGAGGGCTGCTACACCAGCAACGAGCTGCCGCATTTCATCAAGGATATGCGTTACGCCTACCCGGGCAATCCCGCGCTGGGGCGGCGTATCGCCGAGTCCGCCAGCGCGGCGGGCGTGGGCACGCGCGCCCACGAGATCGCCAGCCTGGAGCTGGAATACGGCACGCTGGTGCCGATGCGCTACATGAACGCCGACGGGCGCTTCAAGGTGGTGTCGGTGGCCGCATGGTGCGCCTGGCATGCGCTGGAAGACAGCCGCCGCTTCGGCGCGGCGCTGCGCGAGGCCATCGAGGCGGGCGAAGAGCGCGTGGCGGTGCTCGCCAGCGGCTCGCTGTCGCACCGCTTCAACGACAACGGCAGCGACGAGGCCGCCATCCACCGCATCAGCCGCGAATTCTTCCGCCAGGTGGACCTGCGGGTGGTGGATCTCTGGCGCGCCGGCAACTGGAAGGATTTCTGCGCCATGCTGCCCGAGTATGCGCGCCTGTGCGAAGGGGAGGGCGGCATGCACGACACCGCCATGCTGCTGGGGCTGCTGGGCTGGGACGGCTACGACCAGCCCGCCGAGATCATCACCGATTACTTCTGCAGTTCCGGCACGGGCCAGATCAACGCCGTGCTGCCCGTGCGTTGAGGCGCCTCAGGGCCGCTTGATGAGCTCCACCATGGCGTCCACGTCCTGGTAGAGGCGGTCGAGCAGTTCCTTGCCGATCTTGGCCTCGAGCTCCTGGTACTTGGCGTCGACCTGAGGGCGCATGCGGTCGATGAGCCGGGCGCTCTTGGGCGTGAGCGAAATTTCCTGGCGGCGCTGATCGGCGCTGGAGCGCGCGCGCCGGATCAGGCCCTGTTCTTCCATGCCCGCCAGCATGCGCGTGAGGCTGGGGCTGAGAATCTGACAGGTGCGGGCGATCTGGTTCGGTTCCATGGAACCCGTTTCGCTGAGCGTGCGCAGGATGCGCCATTGCTGTTCGGTCACGCCGGCCGCGTGCAGCACGGGACGGAAATGCGCCATCAGGGTTTCGCGCGCGTACAGCAACAGGTGCGGGAGATTGCGGTGGTGAAAGCTCGGGCTCATGGCGGGTATGTTAGCAAGAAGCCGCCCGGCGCCCCGGTCCGCGCCCGCCGATTGCCCGCCGCGAAGCGGGCGCGGCGCCGGCGGCGGTTCAGGCCGGCTGCCGGCCGGCAAGCTCTTCCAGATCGTCGGGTAGCCCATAGTCGGGAGCCAGCTCGCGCAGCTCCTGCAGGGCCTCGCGGGCGTCTTCGACCTGGTCGTTCTGCATGAACCCGCGGATGCGCCCGACCAGCTCGTCGATGCGCTCGTCGGAGGCGGCTTCCGGGGCGGTATCCGTTACCGGCGGCGCGTCGGCGGCCGGCCCGGCCGCGGGCTGCGGCGGAACCTGCGCGCCGGCGGGCGCGGCAGCAGGCATGGAAGCGGGTGGGGGCGCGGCGGCCGGTTCGGCGGGGTCGGGCTGCGCGGCGATGGGCGCGCGCGGGCGCGGCGGATTGGCGAGCCGCTCCTCGAGCGCGTCCGTCCATGCGAACATGCCGGCGGCCAGCGCCAGGCATGCCGCGGCGGCCCAGCCCGGGTGCCAGCCCGGCCCGGCGTGCCAGGCCGGGGAACCCGCGGCGTCCGGCGACCCGCGGCCCGCGCCACGGTTGCGATAGAGGCCGCGCCGGTCCAGTTCGTCGTCTTCGTCGAAAGGGGGGCGGTAGGCAGTGCTCATGCGCATGCTCCTGGAGTCCGAGCAGAAAGGCTGCCGCGGTGCGCGTGATCCGATGAATGATTATGCGCGATCGGCGCGGAATCCGGCAGCTTTTTTTGCCGGTAAACTTCCGCGCATGGCCAAAACCCGAACCGTCTATGTGTGCGCCGAATGCGGCGGCACCACGCCCAAGTGGCAGGGCAAGTGCCCGCACTGCAATGCCTGGAATACCCTCGAGGAAACCGTGGAGGCGCCTGCGCAGGCCGCGGGCGGCGCCCACCGCTACGCTCCGCTGGCGTCTTCCAGCTCGGTGCGCAGCCTGTCCGAGATCGAGGCGCGCGAAACACCGCGTCAGCCCACGGGCCTGGACGAGTTCGACCGGGTGCTGGGCGGCGGCCTGGTGGCCGGCGCCGTGGTGCTCATCGGCGGCGATCCGGGCATAGGCAAGTCCACGCTGCTCTTGCAGGCGCTGGCCTCGCTGTCGGCCTCGACCAAGGTGCTTTACGTCACCGGCGAAGAATCGGCCGAGCAGGTGGCGCTGCGTGCGCGCAGGCTGGGCCTGCAGACGGGCAACGTGGACCTGCTGGCGGAAATCCGGCTGGAATCCATCCAGGCCGCGGTGTCGCGGCAGAAGCCGGCGGTGGCCGTCATCGACTCCATCCAGACGCTCTACAGCGGCGAACTGAGCTCGGCGCCGGGCTCGGTGTCGCAGGTGCGCGAGTGCGCCGCGCAGCTCACCCGGCTGGCCAAGCAGACCGGCATCGCCATCGTCATGATCGGCCACGTCACCAAGGACGGCGCGCTGGCCGGGCCGCGCGTGCTGGAGCACATCGTGGACACGGTGCTGTACTTCGAGGGCGATACGCATTCCTCGTTCCGGCTGGTGCGCGCCTTCAAGAACCGCTTCGGCGCGGTCAACGAGCTGGGCGTCTTCGCCATGACCGACCGCGGCCTGCGCGGCGTGGCCAATCCGTCCGCGCTGTTCCTCTCGCAGCATGAGCAGCAGGTGGCCGGTTCCTGCGTCATGGCCACCCAGGAAGGCACGCGTCCGCTGCTGGTCGAAATCCAGGCGCTGGTGGACAGCTCGCACGCGCCCAATCCGCGCCGCCTCACGGTGGGGCTGGAGGGCAACCGCCTGGCCATGCTGCTGGCCGTGCTGCACCGGCATGCGGGCGTGTCCACCTTCGACCAGGACGTGTTCGTCAACGCGGTGGGCGGGGTGCGCATCACCGAGCCCGCCGCCGACCTGCCCGTGCTGCTCGCCATCATGTCCTCGCTGCGCGACAAGCCGCTGCCGCGCGGCCTGATCGCATTCGGCGAAGTCGGGCTGGCCGGCGAGATACGGCCGGCCCCGCGCGGGCAGGAGCGGCTGCGCGAGGCCGCCAAGCTGGGTTTCAGCGTGGCGCTCATTCCCAAGGCCAACGCCCCGCGCCAGCCCGTCGAAGGGCTGGAGATCTGGGCGGTGGAGCGCCTGGACGCGGCCCTGGACAAACTGCGCTGAAACCCGCGTCGCCCGCGCAAGCGCCGGGCGGCGCGTTTCCCCACCCCGAAACCCGCGCGCCGCGGCGCGCTTGCCTGGAGCCTTTCCGTGAGTCTGTACCTCATCCCCGCATGCCTGGCCGCCGGCGGCCTGATCGGTTTCCTCGGCGGGGTGCTGGGCATAGGGGGAGGGCTGATCGCCATTCCGTCGCTGGTGCTGCTCATGGGCATGTCGCAGCAGCTCGCGCAGGGCACGGCGCTCATCATGGTGCTGCCCACCATCATGATGGCGGTACGCAAGTACAACCAGCAGGCGCGCATCGACAAGCGCGTGGCGGCCGCGGGCGCGGCCGGCGCGGTGGTGTTCACCTGGGTGGGCGCGCGGCTGGCGCTGGGCATCGATTCGCGCAGCCTGCGGCTGAGTTTCGCGGTGTTCCTGTTTTTCATCGCGCTGTTCTATGTGTGGCAGACCTGGCGCGCCGGCAAGGCGCCCCGCCGCAAGCCGGCCGCCGGCCCCGCGCCGGCGTTCACGCCGCGCCGCGCCTGCGTGCTGGGCATGCTGTGCGGCACGCTGGGCGGCTTCTTCGGCGTGGGCGGCGCGGTGCTGGCCGTGCCCATCATCACCTCGGTCTTCCGCCTGCCGCAGACCTCGGCGCAGGCGCTCGCGCTGTCGATGGTGATTCCCGGCTCGACCATCGCGCTGGCCACTTACGGATGGGCGGGGCAGGCCGACTGGCTCGTCGGCCTGCCGCTGGCGCTGGGCAGCCTGCTGTTCGTGCCGGTGGGCGTGCGCCTGGCCTACCGGCTTCCTGAAAAAAAGCTGAGAGCATGTTTTGCGGCCATGCTGTTCGCCACGGTGGCGCTGCTGGTGTTCGAGGCCTGAGCTTTCGGATTGATGACGCGGAAATGACGAGGCGTTAACAGCGGAAAAAAAGTGCGCTTGCGTGAACCTTCGGCCGCGGCCGGCCTCCAACGCTTTACAAGGCCGTGCGGCGATGGCGCCGCGCCTTGCGGATGCAAGACCCGCCGGTCTTTCATCGTGTATTCAGGAGCTCATGAAATGACGACTCACTCCCGCATTGCCGCTTTTCTTTCCACCTCGGCCCTGTGCCTGGGCCTGGCCGCCGCGCCGGCGGCCTTCGCAGCCGGCGCCGAGGGCACGGCCAAGGCTTCCGCCTCGAAGTCCCAGACGCACAAGCATCACAAGGCCGGCAAGACCGCCAAGCATGAGCACGCCGGAGCCAAGCAGGCTCCCGCCGCGCCGGCCGCCGCCGCGCCGGCGAAGTAAGCCGCCGCCCGGGCCGCAGGCCCGTTCTCGTTCCTTTGCAAGGTTTTTCCGCGTCCTCGGGCGCGAAAAACGAAAAGCCTCCCGGTATGGGCGCCGGGAGGCTTTTTTCATCCGGGCGGCCGCCCGCCTTGCGCCGGGCTCATTCCGCCGGCGTGATGACCCGGCCGGTTTCGAAGAACGCGCGCAGGTTGTCGAGCATGAGGTCTTCCATGGCCATGCGGGTTTCGCGCGTGGCGCTGCCGATGTGCGGCAGCAGCACCGCGTTGTCGCTCTGGATCAGCGCCTGCGGCACCTTGGGCTCGTGCTCGAACACGTCGAGCGCGGCGCAGCCCAGCTTGCCGGCTTCGAGCGCCGCCACCAGCGCGGCTTCGTCGATGACGGGACCGCGCGCGATGTTCACGATGATGCCCTGCGGGCCCAGGGCTTCGAGCACTTCGCGGTCGACCAGGTGGCGCGTGCCCGCGCCGCCCACCGTGGCCACGACGAGGAAGTCGGCCCATTGCGCCAGGTCTTTGAGCGACGCCTCGTAGCCGTAGTCCGTGTCGGCGCGCGGCTTGCGGTTGTGGTAGCGGACTTCCATGTCGAAGCCGGCGCCGCGCCGCGCGATGGCCAGGCCGATGCGGCCCAGCCCCAGGATACCCAGCTTCTTGCCGCTGACGCGCGTGCCCAGCGGGATGCTGCCATGCACCTGGCCCCATTGCCCCGCGCGCACGAAGCGCTCGCCCTGGCCCATGCGGCGCGCGCCGGCGATGAGCAGCCCCCAGGCCAGGTCCGCCACGCAATCGGTGAGCACGTCCGGCGTGTTGCTGACCTGGATGCCGCGCGCCTTGGCCGCGGCTACGTCGATGGTTTCGTAGCCCACGCCCCAGCTACAGATGGCCTTGAGATCGGGCAGGGCGTTGATGAGCTCGGCGTTCGCGCCGAAGTTGGCGGAGGTGACCACGGCGGTCACGCCCTTGCCGTGCTCGGCCAGGGCCTGCTTGCGGTCGGGGTGCTTCCAGAGTTCGAACACGTCGTACTGCTCGGCCAGGCGCTGGTTGGCCGAAGGGGAGCCGGCCAGCGAGCCGACCTGGATGATGCGATGCTTGGTGGTCATGGTGTGTTGCGTGTGAGTGGCGAAAAGACCATGCTACTTGATCCGCGCTTTCGGGGCGCTGGCGGACGCGGCGCGCCCGCCGCGGGCGGCCTCATTCGAGCTGGATGCCGCTTTTCTGGATGACGTCCTTCCAGCGTTTGACCTCGGCCTGCTGGAAGGCGGCGAACTGTTGCGGCGTATTGGCCACGACTTCGAATCCCAGCCCTTGCAGCGTGGCTTTGACCTTGGGCTCGCCGAGCGTGGCGCGCAGGGCCTCGGAGAGCTTCTGCACCACGTTCCGGGGCGTGCCCCTGGGCACGGCGAAACCTTGCCACGAATACACCACCATGTCTTTGATGCCGGCCTCGGCCAGCGTGGGCACGTCGGGCAGCTCGGGCGCGCGGGACTCGCCGGTGATGGCCAGGGCCTTGAGCTTGCCCGCCTTGATGTGGGTCTGCACCGCGCCCAGGTTCTGGAACGACACGTTCACCTGCCCGCCGATCAGGTCGGCGATGGCCGCGCCGCCTCCGCGGTAGGGCACGTCCACGCCGGTGCTGCCGGTGCGCTGGCGGAACAGCACGGCGGAAAGATGGTCGGATGAGCCCGTGCCCGACGAGGCGTACGACACCTTGCCGGGATTCTTCTTGGCATAGGCCACCAGCTCCGCCACGGTACTGGCGGGAAACGCGGGCGAGGCCACCAGCACGTTGGGATTGCGCACCGCCTGCGTCAGGTACTCGAAGTCCTTGCTGGGGTTATAGGCCAGGCTCTTGTACAGCGCCTCATTGATGGCGAAGGTGCCGATCGAGCCCACCATCATGGTGTAGCCGTCGGGCGTGGCGCGCGCCAGCGCCTGCGCGCCGATGGCGCTGTTGGCGCCCGGCTTGTTCTCGACCACGAAGGTCTGGCCGAGCCGCTGCGACAGGCCGGGCGTGACGGCGCGTGCGGTGATGTCGGAAGACCCGCCCGGCACGAAGGGCACGATCATGGTGACGGGTTTGTCGGGGTAGCCGGCGGCGCGGGCCGCCGGGGCCGCAAGCAGGACGGCGGCGCCGGCCGCGGCGATGGCGTTGATGAGTTTGTTCACGATGTCTCCTGGTTCGCGCGATGGGAATCGGGCCGGCCGCCCGCGCGTGGCGGCCGTCTCTTTGACGGGAGGGCGCGGGGCGGGCCCGGCGCGTGCTCGGACTGTTTCGTGATGCTCGCCTACTTGTTAAACAAATATATGTATTGAGTTGTAGGTTGTCAACCAAGTATACTTTTTCCATCGCACAGCCGCCCGTCCCTTGCAGAGGAGCTTCCATGAAAACCACGCCCGTCACCGCCCAGGACCTGCAGCGTTCGGTCATTGCCGTGCCGCCGCTGGCGCGCCACGAAGACCTGTCCCTGAACGAGGCGGCCAACGGCGCGCTGCTCGCGCATCTGGAAGCGGGCGGGGTGCGCAACGTCATGTACGGGGGCAACGCCAACTTCTACAACGTGGGCGTGAGCGAATACGCGCGCATCGTGGACATGCTGGCCGGGCTGGCGGGCGAAGACACCTGGATCCTGCCCTCGGTGGGCCCCGACTACGGCAAGATGATGGACCAGGCGGCCATCCTGCGTTCGCGCGCCTTTCCGACGGCCATGCTGCTGCCCATGTCCTTTCCCTGGACCGACGAGGGTCTGGCGGCGGGCATCCGCCGCTTCACCGATGCGCTCGGCAAGCCGGCGGTGGTGTATATCAAGTCCGCCGACTATCTCGCGCCGGCCACGGTGGCCCGGCTCATCGAGGAAGGCCGCATCGTGGCGCTGAAGTACGCGGTGGTGCGCGCCGATCCGGCGCAGGACGCCTACCTGTCCGCGCTGCGCCAGGCGGTGGACGCGCGCTGGATCGTCAGCGGCATCGGCGAGCGCCCCGCCATCGCGCACTGGCGCGAGTTCGGCCTGCGCAGCTTCACCTCGGGCTCGGTCTGCGTGGCGCCGCGCGGGTCCATGCGGCTGCTGCGCCTGCTGGGCGCAGGCCGCTACGACGAGGCGGAGGCGGTGCGGCAGCGCTACCTGCCGCTGGAAGACTGCCGCGACGAGGTCAGCCCCATCCGCGTGCTGCACGACGCGGTGACGCTGGCCGGCGTGGCCGACATGGGGCCCATGCTGCCCTTGCTGACCGGGCTCGCGCCCGCGCAGCGCGAGCGGGTGGCGCCGGTGGCGCGCGCGCTGGCGGCCTGGGACCGCGAAGGCGCCGGCGCCTGAACCGCGTGGTCCGCCTCGGTGCGCCGCCGGGCGTTACCATGGCGGCCATGGCAGGTTGGCGATCAGCTCATGCAGGAGGCGCAGTGGTCCGGAACAAGGCGGCAGCGGAAGAAGCGGGACAGGGGGCGGCGCACCCGCCCGAACAGGAGCACGGCGCCCTGGTGCTGGAGCGCGGGCACCGCGTGCGTTTGGCCGACCAGCTCTACGGGCAGATATTCGAGCAGATCGTCTCGGGCAGCCTCAACGTGGGCGACCGCCTGCCCTCCGAGAACGAGATATCCGAACGCTTCGGCGTGTCGCGGCCGGTCGTGCGCGAAGCGCTGCTGCGCCTGCGCGCCGACGGCCTGGTCACGGCCCACCAGGGGCTGGGCACCTTCGTCAGCCACCAGCCCGCGCCACGCCTGAAAACTTTCAGCGATGTGAAGAACGTCAGCGCCTACCTGCGTGCGCAGGAGGTGCGGGTGGCGCTGGAGGGCGACGCCGCGCGGCTGGCGGCCCTGCGCCGCACCGACGAGCAGTTGCAGAAAATCGTGCAGGCGCACGCAGCGTTCGCCGACAGCCTGGCGCGCGGCCAGGTCTCCGCCGAGGCCGACCTGGCGTTCCATGCCAGCATCGCCGAGGCCAGCGGCAACGACTTCTACCTCGGGGTGCTGGAAAGCATCCACGAGTCCATCAGCGGCTTCATGCGGCTCACGCTCAACCTTACCCGCACCGGCTCGCGCCAGCGCGCGCAGCGCGTGGTGGACGAGCATGCGTCCATCCTGGACGCGATCCGGGAGCAGGACGGCGAGCGGGCCCGCATCGCCATGCAATTCCACCTGGGGCAGGCGCGGCACAGGCTCGTTGATCGCGAGCGCGACTGACCGCCGCCGCTTCCCCGCCCATCACCATCAGACAGAGACGAAAAGGAGTACGGAGTGCGAGGAAACGGATCGGGTACGGCGGCGCCGGCGGAACGCGTGCGCGAGCAGATCCTGGCGGTGCTGCAGGCCTGGGGCATGCCCGGCGACCTGGCGCGCATCACGGCGGACCTGATGGCGCAGACCGACCTGCTCGGCATCGATTCTCATGGCATTTCCATGCTGCCGGCCTACGAGGAAAAATGGCGCGCCGGCTCGCTGCGCCTGGACGCGCGGCCGCGCGTGGAACGCGAGAGCGGCGCCAGCGCGCTCATCGACGCCATGGGCGGGCTGGGGTATCCGGCGGCCGCCATGGCCATGAACCTGGCGGTGGACAAGGCCCTGGAATCCGGCGTGGGGGCGGTGTCGGTGCGCAACTCGCATCATTTCGGCGCGGCCGGCGTCTATGCCCGCATCGCCGTGGCGCGCGGCGTGGTGGGGCTGGTCACCAGCAGCGCCAACGGCATCATCATGGTGCCCACGCGCGGCGCCATGCCCATGCTGGGCACTAACCCCATCGCCTTCGGCGCGCCCGCGGCGCGCAACGAGCCCTTTTTGCTCGACATGGCCACCACCACGGTCGCGGCCAACAAGGTCAAGGTGTACGACTTTCTGGGCAAGCCGCTGCCCGAGGGCTGGGCCGTGGACGGGCAGGGCGCGTCGATCCGCGACGCGGGCCAGGCCATGAAAACCATTTTCGAGCGGCCCGAGGGCGGGCTCACGCCGCTGGGCGGCACGCCCGCCATGAGCAGCCACAAGGGCTACGGGCTGGCCATGATGGCGCAGATCCTGGGCGGCACGCTGGGCGGCAGCGCCTTCGCCGCGCGGCGCGCCGCGACGCGCCGGCCGGACGAACCCGACGACGTCGGCCATTTCTTCCTGGCGCTCAACCCCGACGCCTTCCGCGCCTCGGGCTCTTTCGAGTCCGACATGGACGGCCTGATCGACGCCCTGCACGCCACTGCGCCGGCCGACCCCGAAGCGCCGGTGCTGGTGGCCGGCGAGCCCGAGGCCGCCGAGCGCGAGCGCAGGCGCGTGGCGGGCATTCCCATACCGGCCGCGCTGGCCGAGCGGCTGCGCGGCATCTGCGAGCGGGCCGGCGCGCCATACCTGCTGGACGGGCCCGCCTGAACCGCGTCCCGCATGCTTTCATAACCAGAACACAGGATCCGAGACATGAGCCAAGACAAACCCCGCAAAAAACCCGAAGAACTGCGCAGCCACCGCTGGTACGGCGTGAAAGACCTGCGTTCCTTCGGCCATCGCTCGCGCACCGCGCAGATGGGCTATCACCGCTCCGACTACGCGGGCAAGCCGGTGATCGCCATCATCAACACCTGGAGCGACATCAACCCCTGTCACAGCCATTTCCGCCAGCGCGTGGAAGAGGTCAAGCGCGGCATCTGGCAGGCCGGCGGCTTCCCCGTGGAAATGCCGGCGATGAGCCTGTCCGAGCCGTTCCAGAAGCCCACCACCATGCTCTACCGCAACCTGCTGGCCATGGAAACCGAGGAGCTGCTGCGCTCGTATCCGGCCGACGGCTGTGTGCTGATGGGCGGCTGCGACAAGACCACGCCGGCGCTCATCATGGGCGCGGTGTCCATGGACCTGCCCACGATCTTCGTGCCGGCCGGCCCCATGCTGCGCGGCAACTGGAACGGCAACACGCTGGGGTCGGGCTCGGACACCTGGAAATACTGGGCGGAGCTGCGCGCGGGCAACATCACCGAAGAAGACTGGCAGGGCGTGGAAGACGGCATCGCGCGCTCGCCGGGCCATTGCATGACCATGGGCACGGCCTCGACCATGACGTCGGCGGTGGAGGCGCTGGGCCTGTGCCTGTCGGGCTATGCGTCCATTCCGGCGCCGGATTCGCGCCACGCGCAGATGGCCAGCCTGTCGGGCAAGCGCATCGTCGAGATGGTGTGGGAAGACCTCAAGCCCTCCGACCTGCTGACCGAGGCATCCTACGACAACGCGGTGCGCACCGTGCTGGCGCTGTCCGGTTCGACCAACGCCGTGGTGCACCTGATCGCCATGGCGCGGCGCAGCGGTTTCGGGCTGGACCTGGACCGTTTCGACGCGCTGGCGCGCAGCACGCCGGTGCTGGCGAACCTGCGCCCCTCGGGCAAGTACCTGATGGAAGACTTCTATTACGCGGGCGGCCTGCGGGCCATGCTGGCGCAGATGCAGGATCTGCTGGACCTGTCCCAGCGCACCGTGGACGGCTGCACGCTGGGCGGGAACATCGCCGGCGCGCGCATCTTCAACGAAGACGTGATCCGCCCGCGCGGGCAGGCCATCATCGAGCGCGACGGCCTGGCCGTGCTGCGCGGCAACCTGGCGCCCGACGGCGCGGTCATCAAGCCGCCCGCCATGGAGGCGCGGCTGCAGGTGCACACGGGCCGGGCCGTGGTGTTCAAGGACTACAACGACATGGCCGAGCGCATCGACGACCCCGCGCTGGACGTGGACGCCGACAGCGTCATCGTCCTGCAGAACGCCGGGCCGCAGGGCGCGCCGGGCATGCCGGAATGGGGCCAGCTTCCCATTCCGCAGAAGCTGCTCAAGCAGGGCGTGCGCGACATGGTGCGCATCTCCGACGCCCGCATGAGCGGCACCAGTTACGGCGCCTGCGTGCTGCACGTATCGCCCGAATCCTATGTGGGCGGCCCGCTCGCGTTCGTGAAAGACGGCGATCTCATTTCGCTGGACGTGCCGGGCCGCAAGATCGAGCTGCGGGTGTCCGACGAAGAGCTGGCCGCGCGCAAGGCCGCGTGGCAGCCGCCGCAGCCGCGTTTCGAGCGCGGCTACGGAGTGCTGTACCTCAAGCACATCGGGCAGGCCGACACGGGCTGCGATTTCGATTTCCTGCAGACCGGACAGCGGGCCGGCGCGGCCGGCGAGCCCGAAATCCACTGACCCGCGCAGCGGGCGCCACGACAACACAGAGAGGAGACAAAACCATGAAGAACCACGCTACATCCCGCGCGGGACGCCGCCAGGCGCTGCTGGCCATGACCGCCTTCGCGGCGCTGGCCGCGCTGGGCGGCCCGGCTTGCGCCCAGGGCGGGGACTGGCCGTCGCGGCCGGTCAAGCTGGTGGTGCCGTTTCCGCCGGGCGGCAGCACCGACGCCGTGGGCCGCATGCTCGCGGCCGGTCTGTCCAAGGAGCTGGGACAGACGGTGATCGTCGAGAACAAGGGCGGGGCCAACGGCAATATCGGCTCCGACGCGGTCGCCAAGGCCGAGCCCGATGGCCATACGCTGCTGCTTTCGGGCGTGGGCTCCAACGCCATCAACTACGCGCTCTACCAGAGCATGCCGTACCGCGACGCGGATTTCTCGCACATTTCGCTGCTGGCGACCGGCCCCAACGTGCTGGTGGCCAATCCGGAGTTTCCGGCGCGCACCTTCGCCGAGCTCATCAAGCTGGCGCGCGAGAACCCGGGCAAGTACACCCACGCCAGCTCGGGCAACGGCTCCTCGGGCCATCTCGCCATGGAGATGCTGAAGCAGGCGGCCAAGATCGACCTGATGCACGTGCCCTACAAGGGCGGCGCCGCGGCGATCACCGACACCATCGCGGGCCGCGTCTCGGTGTTGTTCCTGAACCAGGACAACCTGCTGCCGCAGGTGCAGGCCGGCAAGCTGCGCGCGCTGGCCGTGGCCAGCGCCAAGCGCAATCCGGCCTATCCCGACACGCCCACCATCGCCGAGTCGGGCTATCCTGGCTTTGCGGCCGAATCGTGGTTCGGCCTGTCGGCGCCGGCCCGGACCCCGCCCGCCGTCATCGAGCGGCTGCACCAGGCTACGGTGAAGGCCCTGGCCGATCCCGCCACGCGGCAGAAGCTCGAAAGCGTAGGCTTCGTGGTGGTGGGCAACGACCCCAAGGCGTTCTCGGCCTTCGTCGGCAACGAGATCGCCAAGTGGGGCGCGGCCGCCAAGGCGTCCGGCGCGCGCATGGACTGAGCTTTTCCCGCCGCGGCCCCGGCCGGCCGCGGCTCTTCGATTCCGCATCCCTGAAAGGCAAATGCAGCAATGAATTCACCGCTACCCAACCGTTTCCGCCAACGCATCCTGGCCCGCGAGCGCCTCATCGGCTTCTGGATGTGCATGGCCAGCCACATCACGGCCGAGGTGGCCGGCCTGGCCGAGTTCGACTGGCTGCTCCTCGACGGCGAGCACTCGCCCAACGACGTGCCCATGTTCCTGCAGCAGTTGCAGGCCTTGCAGGCCAGCGGCAGCGCGCCCATCGGCCGGCCGTCGTGGAACGACCCCGTGGAGATCAAGCGCCTGCTGGACATCGGTTTCTACAACCTGCTGATTCCTTTCGTGGAGTCGGAAGACGACGCGCGGCGCGCGGTGGCGGCCACCCGCTATCCGCCGCAGGGCATCCGGGGCGTGGCCGGCGCGCAGCGCAGCAACCGCTACGGCACCGTGCCGGGCTATCTGCAGACCATCAATGACAACATCTGTGTGCTGGTGCAGATCGAGAGCCGGCCGGGCATCGAAGCCGTGGACGAGATCGCCTCGGTGGAGGGCGTGGACGGCGTGTTCATCGGTCCTTCGGACCTGGCCGCGGCGCTGGGCCATCTGGGCAATCCCGGCCACCCCGAGGTCCAGGAGGCCATCCGCCACCTCTACCAGCGCATCAGCGCGCAGGGCAAGGCAGTGGGCATCCTGGCCCCGGTGGCGGCCGACGCGCGCCGCTACCTCGACATGGGCATGCACTTCGTGGCGGTGGGCACCGACCTGGGCGTGTTCAAACAGGCCACTTTCGCCCTGCGCGAGGCATTTCCCACCTGAACGCGCTCAGCGCGTGTTTTCCAGCGCCAGCAGCTCGTCCACCGTCTGGCGACGGCGGATCAGCGTGGCGCGGTCGCCGTCGAGCAGCACCTCGGCTGCCAGCGGCCGGCTGTTGTAGTTGGAAGACATGGAAGCGCCGTAGGCGCCGGCGTTATGAAAGAACAGCAGGTCGCCCACGCGAGGGCGCGGCAGCGCCTGCTCCGATACCACGCCGCCGGCGTCCTGCGTGAACACGTCCCCGGACTCGCACAGCGGGCCGGCCACGGTCAGCGGCGCCAGGGCGCCGTCGCGCGGCGCATCGCCGCGCGCGTGCACCTCGATGCGGTGGTGGCTGCCGTACATGGCCGGCCGCATCAGGTCATTGAAGCCCGCGTCCACCAGCGCGAAATCGCGCCCGGGGCGGCCGCTCAGCGCATGCACCTCCGCCACCAGCACGCCCGCCTCGGCCACCAGGAAGCGGCCGGGTTCGATTTCCAGCCGCACGGCGTGGCCCAGTTGCGCCTCGATGCGCTTGCGGGCCGCGTCCCATTGCGCGAAGTAGTGCGCGGTGTCGATGCGCGGCTCTCCCTCGCGGTACGGGATCGACAGGCCGCCGCCCGCCGAGATGGCTTCGATGTCGTGGCCCAGCCCCGCCACCGTTTGCACCATGGCGTCGCAGACCTGCGAGAGATGGCCGTAGTCCACGCCCGAGCCGATGTGCATGTGGATGCCGACCAGCTTCAGGCCGTGGCGGCGCACGATGTCCAGCGCCCGTCCGGTGTCTCCGATCCAGATGCCGTGCTTGCTCTGCGGGCCGCCGGTGTTGGTCTTGTTGCTGTGGCCGTGGCCGAATCCGGGGTTGATGCGCAGCCACACGCGATGGCCGGGCGACTGGATGCCCACCCGTTCCAGCATGTCCAGCGAGCCCGCGTTCACGGTAATGCCGTGCTCGCGCACGGCGGCCATGGTGGCGTGATCGATGAGGTCCGCGGTGAAGACGATGCCCTCGGGCTCGCCGCCGGGGCGAAAGCCCGCCGCCAGGCTGCGCTGGATTTCGCCCAGCGACACCGCGTCCACCACCGTGCCCGCTTCCCGCATGAGCTTCAGGATATGGATGTTGGAGCAGGCTTTCTGCGCGTAGCGGAGGGTGTCGAACTGGCGGAGCTGCCCGATGCGTTCGCGGATGACCGCCGCGTCGTAGACCCAGAGCGGGGTGCCGTAGCGTTCGGCGAGGTCGGAAAGCTGGCGGGGATCGAAAGCCATGTCTGATGCGTCTCGGAAAGAAAATGCGCGCCGGTCTTTCCGGCGCGGGAGGGCGCCATCATGACGCGAAATCCCCATGCCGTAAAATGCCTTCTATTAAAGCATTCATTCATATCTGATATACATGAGCCAGCTATCGCACCGGCATGTCGAGCTGTTCCGCGCACTGATGCTCGCCGGCAGCGCCACGCGGGCGGCCGAGTTGCTGCGCACCTCGCAGCCGACCGTGAGCCGCGAGCTGGCCCGGCTGGAGCGCATGCTGGGGCTGGCGCTGTTCGAGCGCGTGCGCGGCCGGCTGCGGCCTACGGCGCAGGCGCTGGCGCTTTACGAGGAAGTGCGGCGCTCGTACACGGGCCTGGAGCGCGTCGCCGCGGCGGCGGCGCGTCTGCGCGCCTTCCACGACGGCCAATTGGCCGTGATCGCGCTGCCGGCGTTTTCGCACTCGATCCTGCCTGGCGCCTGCCGCCGGTTTCACGCGCGCCATCCGGACGCCAGCGTCTCGGTCGAAAACCAGGAATCGCCGGTGCTCGAAGAATGGCTGAGCGCCCAGCGTTACGACCTGGGTCTGACCGAGCGCGATGCCGCGCCCGCGGGCACCCGGCTGGAAACCTTGCTGGAAGTGGACGAGGTATGCGTGCTGCCCGCCGGACATCCCTTGCTGGCGCGGCGGGCCATTGCGCTGCAGGATCTGGCCGGGCAGGCGTTCGTGTGCCTGTCGCCCAGCGATCCGTACCGCCTCCAGATCGACGCGGCGTTCGCGGAGCTGGGCGTGGCGCCGCGTCCGGTGGCGGAAACGCCCACGGCCGTGTCGGTGTGCGCCTTCGTGCGGCAGGGGCTGGGGGCGGCCATCGTCAACCCCCTGACGGCGTTGGACTTCGCCGGACCGCATCTGCACCTGCGGCCGCTGACGCGGTCTTTTCCGTTTCGCGTCGGCATGGTGTTTCCCGAGCACCGGCCGGCCAATTCATTGGCGGCGGACTTCCGCGTGGCGTTGCAGGAAGAAGTCCGGGCCATGCGGGCCGCGCTTGCGCGGCAGGTCTCGGCATAGGGAGCGCCATGGGCGCGGACGGTTCCACACGTGCCCGGCGTTCCCACGCAAAAAAGGATGCCCGCGGGCATCCTTTTTCATTTGCCGTATTCGTGCTGCCCCGGCAGGCGGGGCGGCAGAATGGCTCAGGCCAGCGCCTTGATGGCGGCGGCCAGGCGGCTCTTGTGGCGAGCGGCCTTGTTCTTGTGAATGATGTTCTTGTCGGCCACGCGGTCGATCACGCTGGTGGCCTTCTGGAACACTTCGCCTGCCGCAGCTTTGTCGCCAGCGGCGATGGCTTGACGAACACGCTTGATGGCGGTGCGCAGCATCGAGCGCAGGCTGGAATTGTGCTTGTTGCGCTCGATGGATTGGCGAGCGCGCTTGCGTGCTTGGGCGGTATTGGCCATGTTGCTATATAAGTTGAATTCGGCAAAGACAAAGATTTTAGCAATTCCGCCAGGGAATGCAAGTACAGCCTGCTGAATTTGCACAGACCGGGGCCGCCGCAGACCCTTCGGCGGGCGCTGGGGAGTATACCTCAGGCCGGAAATGACGGGCGGGAGGGCGCAGCCCTAGCCCGCGACGTTGATGGACACGAACCAGGGGGTGTAGCGCCGCACCTCGATGGGCATGCTTTCCTGCAGGGCCGACAGGGCGGCGTCCGTGTTGTCGAGCGGGAAGTGGCCGTACACGGGCAGGCCGCCCGCCGCCATCGAGACGCGCAGCGCGCCGCTGCGGTACGGGCGCAGGGCGGCGATCACTTCGGCCAGCGGCCGGCCGCGCGCGTCGACCCAGCCGTTTTCCCAGGCGGCTTCGGCGGTCAGCTCGGCGCGCGGGGTGTCCATGCGCGCCGCGTCGAAGCGCGCGCCGGTGCCGGCCCGCACCACGCCGTGGGCGCCGGCCATGGTTTCGACCTCGACTTCGTGCTCGTGCACCACCACCACCGTGCGCTGCGCCTGCTGGCGCACCATGTAGCGGGTGCCCAGCGCCCGCACCGTGCCCTGGGCGGTCTGCACCAGGAAGGGGCGGCGCGCATCCGGCGCGACGGCTACCGTGACCGCGCCGTCGAGCAGGCGGACCTGGCGGTAGGCGGGCGTGAAATCCAGATTGACGCGGCTGCGCGCGTCCAGCAGCAACTGGCTGCCGTCGGACAACATGTAGCGGCGGCGCTGGCCGGTGGGGGTGGCGGCGTCGGCCGCTACGCTGCTCAGCGGATAATAGGCGTTGCCCACATAGCCGGCGAAGGCGCCGGTGCAGGCGAGGGCCAGTCCGCCGGCCAGGAAACGGCGGCGCGAGCCCGGAACCGGCGCGGGCGGGGGCGCCTCGGCGTCGGAGGTGGGATAGCCGACCGGATACGCGTCGCCGAGCCGGCCGAACGCGGAGCCGGCCAGCGAACTGCTGAGCTGCTGCCAAGCGTTCTCGTGGCTGGGGTCGGCCGCGCGCCAGGCCAGGAATTCGTCATAATCCTGGGCGGTTGCACGGCCGGACCGCAGCAACAGCAACCAGTTGATTACCTGGTCGGCCACGGGTTTTCCTTGTGCGTAATTCATTCGTGTCCCACGGAGGCGGGTGGGAATCCTGCAATGCCAACTTGTAAATAATAAAGGTTTTTTACCAAAGATTACCGGGTGGCTGTCAATTCTTGACGGAAATTTAAATAAAAAACCGGCGCTGGGCCGGCTTTTTTTGTCGCCGGGCCGCCCCAAGACAAAAAGCGCCCCCCTTGGGGGGGCAGCAAGCCCGCGCAGCGGGCGCGGCGCGGGGGGCCCATTTCATCGCCGGGCCGCCCCAAGACAAAAAGCGCCCCCTTGGGGGGCAGCAAGCCCGCGCAGCGGGCGCGGCGCGGGGGGCCCCATTTCATCGCCGGGCCGCCCCAAGACAAAAAGCGCCCCTTGGGGGGCAGCAAGCCCGCGCAGCGGGCGCGGCGTGGGGGGCCCTTTTCATCGCTGGGCCGCCCCAAGACAAAAAGCGCCCCCTTGGGGGCAGCAAGCCCGCGCAGCGGGCGCGGCGCGGGGCTTCTTTCTTCATGCGGGACGAAAATCCCGCATTCAGCCGCTGCGCGCGCGCCGAAAATCGCGCGGGCGGAAGCCGAACGCGAACAGCATCGAGAAATACACCAGGCCGCTGGCCGCCAGCACGCCGGCCAGGCAGGCGACCCGGCGCCAAGCATGCGCCTGCAGGCCGATCCAGTCGATCCGCTGATCGGCGTAGATCAAAAGCGCAGCCAGGGCGGCCAGGGCCGGCAGCAGGCGCAGCGCAAAGACGGCCCAGCCCGCGCCGGGCCGGTATACCCCGCGCCGGCGCAGGCCCAGGAGCAGCGCCAGCGCATTCAGGCAGGCGCCCAGCCCGATGGCCAGCGCCAAGCCGGCGTGCGAGAAAAGGGGCACGAAGGCGAGGTTCATCAGCTGCGTGAGCAGCAGCACGCCGATGGCGATTTTCACGGGCGTGCGGATGTCCTGCTTGGCGTAGAACCCGGGGGCGAGGATTTTCACCGACAGCAGGCCGATCAGCCCGGCGGAGTAGGCGATCACGGCCAGCCGCGTCTGGCCCACGTCGGCGGCGTCGAAGCGGCCGTAGTGGAACAGCGTGGCCACCAGCCCGTCGGACAGCAGCGCCATGCCGACGGCGGCCGGCAGCCCCAGCAGCAGCACCAGGCGCAGGCCCCAGTCGAGCAGCGCGCTGTAGCCGCCATGGTCGTCGCGCGCATGCGCGGCGGAGAGGCTGGGCAGCAGCACCGTGCCCAGCGCCACGCCCAGCAGGGCGGTGGGGAATTCCATGAGGCGGTCGGCGAAGGACAGCCAGGTCACGCTGCCGGGCTTGAGCCAGGTGGCGATGTTTGTGTTGATGAGCAGCGAGATCTGCGCCACGGATACGCCCAGCGTGGCGGGCGCCATCTGCTTCAGGATGCGCTGCACCGTGGCGTCGCGCCAGGCTTCGCGCACGCGCAGGCTCAGGCGCGGCGTCAGGCCCAGGCGCGCCAGCGCGGCCCATTGCACCGCCAGTTGCGCCACGCCGCCGGCCATCACGCCGACCGACAGCGCATAGATGGGCACGGCCATGATCGGCGCCAGCCACAGGCAGGCGCCGATCATGGCCAGGTTGAGCAGCACGGGCGTGAAGGCGGGCACCGCGAAGCGCCGCCAGGTATTGAGCACGCCCGAGGCGAAGGCGACCAGCGACATGCACAGGATGTACGGGAACATCATGCGCGTCATCCAGACGGCGGCGCCGAATTCGGTTTCGCGGGCCGCGCCGCGCAGGCCGCTGGCCATGGCGGACACCACCCAGGGCGCGGCCGCGATGCCGGCCAGCGTGATGGCCATGAGCGCCAGCGTCAGCAGCAGCGCCACGCGGTCCAGCAGCGTGCGGACGGCGTCTTCGCCGCGGTTGGCGCGCGCCGCGCCGAGTATGGGCACGAACGCCTGGGAAAACGCGCCTTCGGCGAAGAGCCGCCGCAGCAGGTTGGGAATGCGGAACGCGACCCAGAACGCATCGGTGAGCGGGCCCGCGCCGAATGCGCGCGCGACCAGGATGTCGCGGACGAGGCCGGAGACGCGGGAGAGCAGGGTGAGGCCGCTGACCGTGGCCGCGGAACGGAAAAGACTCATGGAAGGCGGGAAGCGGGGAGGGGTGGGCCGGCGCCGCCCCGGACAGCGGTTTCCGGGGCAGAGGCCGGCCGCACGGCCGTGCGCGGGCCGGTTTACTTCGGCGGCATGCGGATGGCGCCATCCAGGCGGATGGTTTCGCCGTTGAGCATGTCGTTGGTGATGATGCTGTGGACCAGCTTGGCGTAGTCTTCGGGACGGCCGAGGCGGGCGGGGAAGGGGATGCTGGCGGCCAGCGAGTCCTGCACTTCCTGGGGCATGCCGAAGATCATGGGCGTGCCGAAGATGCCGGGAGCGATGGTCATGCAGCGGATGCCGGTCTTGGCCAGATCGCGCGCGATGGGCAGCGTCATGCCGGCCACGCCCGCCTTGGAGGCGGAATACGCGGCCTGCCCGATCTGGCCGTCGAACGCCGCCACCGAGGCGGTGTTGATGAGCACGCCGCGCTCGCCGGTGGGCTCGGGCGCGTTGGCGCTCATGGCCTCGGCGGCCAGGCGCATCATGTTGAAGCTGCCGATGAGGTTGACGGAGATCACTTTCTGGAAGAGATCCAGCGGGTGAGCGCCGTTCTTGCCGACGATCTTCGCCGCCGGGGCGATGCCGGCGCAGTTGACCAGGCCGAAGAGGGCGCCCAGTTCCTTGGCGGCGGCCACGGCGCGCTGGCCGTCGGTTTCCTGGGTGACGTCGCAGTGCACGTAGCGCTGGCCCAGCTCCTTGGCCAGCGCCTCGCCGGCCTCGTCCTGCACGTCGGCGATGACCACCTTGGCGCCGTTCTGCACCAGCATGCGTACGGTGCCTGCGCCCAGGCCGGAGGCGCCGCCGGTCACGATGAATACCTTGTTCGCGATTTCCATGTCTCTGCTACCCCATGAACTCGATGGATTGGACGCGGCGCGGGCGGCGCCGCGAAGAAAAGAAAAAGCCTCCGGGCCGCGGCCCGGAGGCCTCGGGCGGCCGTCGGCGCGCGGTCAGCCCTGGACGGCCTCGAACAGCCGGTTCTTGATTTCTTCGACCGAGCCTACGCCCGAGATCTTGCGGTACTTGGGCGCCTCGGCGGGCTGGCTGGCGGCCCAGCCGGAGTAGTAGTCCACCAGCGGGCGGGTCTGCTCGCGGTAGACGGCCAGGCGGTTGCGCACGGTTTCTTCGCGGTCGTCGTCGCGCTGGATCAGCGGTTCGCCGGTGAGGTCGTCCTTGCCGTCCTGCTTGGGCGGATTGAAGCGCACGTGGTAGGTGCGGCCGCTGGGCTGGTGCACGCGGCGGCCGCTCATGCGCTCGATGATGTCGGCTTCGGGAACCTCGATTTCGACCACATAGTCCAGCTTCACGCCGGCGTGCTTGAGCGCGTCGGCCTGCGGGATGGTGCGCGGGAAACCGTCGAACAGATAGCCGTTGGCGCAGTCGGGCTGCTTGAGGCGGTCCTGGACCAGGCCGATGATGATCTCATCGGACACCAGGCCGCCCGCGTCCATGACCTTCTTGGCTTCCAGGCCCAGCGGCGTGCCGGCTTTCACGGCCGCGCGCAGCATGTCGCCGGTGGAGATCTGCGGAATGCCGAAGCGCTGGGTGAGAAACGCGGCCTGAGTGCCTTTGCCGGCGCCGGGAGGTCCGAGCAAGATGAGACGCATGAGTGCTCCTGAATGGGGTTTGTTTTTTGTGATCGGGGCGATTATGCCGCAATGCAGCAGCCTCTGCGGGCCGGCGCCATGCGAAATAACCCTTATAACCGATTGGAATACGCCCTGCGCGCGCGTTCGAGATCGGCCGGAGTATCTACCCCGGCGGCCGGAGGCGTATCGGCCAGGTATACGGAAATGGCGTGGCCGTGTTCCAGCGCGCGCAATTGCTCCAGCGCCTCGAAGCGTTCGAGCACGCCCTGGGGCAGGGAGGGAAAGCGCCGCAAGAAGGGCACGCGATAGGCATACAGCCCCACATGGTGCCAGGCGGGCAGGCCCTCGGCCAGCACGCGCTCGCCGCCCGCCAGCGCGTCGCGCGCCCACGGTATCGGGGCCCGCGAGAAATACAGCGCGCGTCCGTCGGCCGCGCACACCACCTTGACCACGTTCGGATTGAAAAGCGCCTGGGCGTCGGCCAGCGGACAGGCGCAGGTGGCGATGTCGGCCCCGGGCGCCCCGCGTAGCTGGCGCGCCACCGCGTCGATAAGGGCGGGCTCGATCAGGGGTTCGTCGCCCTGCACGTTCACCACCAGCGCGTCGTCGGGCAGGCCCAGCAGGTCCACTGCCTCGGACAGCCGGTCGGTGCCGGTGGGATGGTCGGCGCGCGTCATGACGGCCTCCAGGCCGTGGGCGTGCGCGGCCTCGCGCACGCGCTCGTCGTCGGTGGCGATGCATACGCGCGTCGCGCCGGACCGCAGCGCCCGTTCGGCGGTGCGCACCACCATGGGCTTGCCGGCGATGTCGGCCAAGGGTTTGTCGGGCAGGCGGGTGGACGCGGTGCGCGCCGGGATGAGGGCGATGAAGCTCACGATGCGGAGGTCAGGCCCGCGCGGGCGGGCAGGAAGTGGAGAGTCGCGTCATGCGGCGGCCGGCGTTTCGTCCAGCTCGCGGGCTTCGGATTCCAGCATGACGGGGATGCCGTCGCGCACGGGAAAGGCCAGGCGGTCGGCGCGGCAGATCAGCTCGCCGCGCTGGCGGTCGTGTTCGAGGCGGCCCTTGCACAGCGGGCAGACGAGAATGTCGAGGAGGCGGGATTCCATGACCGCGATTCTAGAACAGTTTCTTCCCTCCGGCGGCCCGGCGCAGCGGGGTCTTCCTGGCGTTTGGTCAACGATTGTCATGCTTTGGCATATTTGCGAGAAAATCCCGGGACGCATCATCGCTATGATCCTGCCTTCCCGAAAAAAGAAGAAGGCTCACAATGGAAATCCTGCGTTTGGCGCTCCTGCTGGCGGTCCTGGGATGGTCGGCCATCAGTGTCGTGACTTATCTTTCGCGACGCAGCGGCAACAAGGGTGCGCTGCGCACGCTGCAGCAGCAAGCCAGCCCGTTGCGCCGGCTGACGGCGGAGGAAGCGGCGCTGGTCGAACCCTTCCTGGTCGATCCGCAGAAGCCGCGCAAGCGCCACCCGCTGCGCGACGACGGCGTCTACCGCCTGGCGGGCGAATTCATCCGCCACGGGCTGCAGACTGCGCAGGGCGGCACCGCCATGCACGACACGCTGGGCGGCATCGACGTGGTGCTGCCCTACGATGCGCGCGATTTCCTGGCCGAGAACAATCGGGCCGAGGTGGCGCTTACCGACAGGTTCGCCATCGTGGTGGCCCTCAATGACGGATTCACGCTGGCGCAAGGGCGCGAGCGCGAGCAGCGCCGCAGGAGGCAGAGCGACCAATGGCAGTCGGGCCGGACGGGCGCGATGCAGAACGTGAGCGATCCCGAGGACCTGCTGGCCGATTCGCCTCCCGGCGAACCTGCCGCGCAGGCGGCGCGCGAGCTGGAGGACGCGATGCGCGTGGAAATCCTGGGCCAGCGCGACGAGACGCCGGCCGAGGTGGCGGCGCGCAGCGGGCCGGGGGCGGGCATCTGGCCGGCGCTCCTGTGGGCGCTGGCGTTCGGCGCGCTGGCCTTCGCCATCGGCCAGGACTCACCCGCCTGGATGGCCGGCGGCGCGGCGCCGGCCGCGGCCGCGCTGTGGGTCGCGTGGCGCCGCCGCCGGCTGCCCGAGCCGGGCAAGGTGAACCGCGTGCGGGGCGAACTGCACGCCGTGGTGCTCACCGACACGCGCAATACCGAAACCGTGCGCGCCCAGCTCTTTGTGGGCGACAAGCTGCCGGTGTCGCTGCCCGCGCACTGGCAGGACAGCCTGAAGCTGCCGGACGACCTGCGCGTGGACATGGACCTGCGCGTTTCCGACTACGGCGTGCTGCGGCTGGGCAGGACGCATTCAGTGGATGAAGACATCCGGCGGCATCCGCCCGTGTACTGGGGCCGGCATTTGACGCTGGCGCTCACGGGCCTGGCCGCGCTGGTCCTGCTGTGGCTGGCGCTCGGCAATCCGCGGTCCGAGTTCCTGCTGGCCGGCGCCTGGCTGCGCGGCGCGGAGCCGCGCGCATACGACTCGCCCGAGGGCCTGATGCGCGACCTGCCCGCCGTGGGCGCGCCGGTGGCGCTGTCGGGCGAGGGGCGCTGCGACCCCGCGGCCGGTTCGGAAGGCGGTTTCTGGCCGGCGGATTGCCGGCGACTGCGCTGGGGCGGGCAGCCCGTGCAGGCGCCGCGGCCGGAGCTGGACGAATCCGTGCTCGCCGTTTACTCGGGAGCGTTCCTGCGCACGCGGGCCAACCCCGTCATGGACGCCCTGGTGCGCATGGCGGCGGGCCGGGCGGGCGGCGCGTCGCCGTATCCGTATCCCTATGGCGGCCGGCGCGCCGTGTCGGTGGAGACGGTGGCCGGGCTGAGCGAGGGAGTGCTCGCCGTGGAACAGGCCTGCGCCGCGGCGGGCGGCAGCGATCACGGGCTGTGCGCGAGCCTGAAGGGCACGATGGCCGAGCAGCTCGTCTTCGACGGACCCGAGCCGGAAGACTGGGGCGCGTTGCTGGACCTGGCGCGCAAAGGCGAGCTCAAGGGGCGGCGCGATACCGCCCTGGTCAATTCGCGCGCCGCCGAGGAGCTGCGCCGCCTGGGCCGCGAGAGCATGGGCGAACAGGTGCGGCTGGCCGTCGACAAGGCCGCCGGCGAGGCCGCGCGGATGCGGCGCGGCGGCGTGGCGCTGCGGGTGGCGCCCGGGCCCCATGCTTCGCTGCCGCAAGCGCCCGAGGCGGCCGGCGGCGACCTGCTGGCGCGCTGGCGCGCCCAGGCGCTCATGCTTTCGGCGGAGGGCGGGGCGCCGTTCCGCATCGAAGGCATCGTCATCGCCTCGGGCCGGGACGAGGCGGGTTCGCCCCTGCTGGCGATCGATGCTTCCCTGGGATTGTCCGATCCGTGGCGCGCGCTGGCGACGGCATTGGCATGGACGCTGGCCGCGCTGCTGGTGCTGGCGCATGCGCCGCTTTGGCTGCTGCGGCTGCGCGCCGCGCGCGCCCGCGAGCGCGCCCTGGCGCAGGACGTCGCGCAGCGCGCCGCCGCGGCCGGGCCGGCCTTTTTCTAGTGCTTGCCGCGCAGGCGCGCGGCCAGCCAATCGAACAGGCGCGGATCGGAAAACTCGGCACGCACCGGCACCTCCCACAGCCGATCGTCGTGCAGGGCGGCGCATTTGATGGCGTCTTTGGACGTGATCAGGATGGTCCGCGCGCCCAGCGCGCCGAAGGGCGAGCGGGCGTAGTCGTGATGGTCGGGCAGCGGCAACGTGTGCCCGGGCTCTACCCCCGCGGCCTTCAGCGTGGCGAAGAAACGGTCCGGGTTGCCGATGCCGGCGGCGGCGGCCACGCCGGGCTGGCCGGCGAAATCGGACAGCGGGCGCTCGGCGCCGTCTGTCAGCCGGCGCGCCAGGCCGGGGCGCAGCCACATGGCGACGCGCCGCGGATGACCTGACGCGGCCCCGCCCGGCGCGGCCCGGCCTGACGCGGCCCGGCCTGACGCGGCCCGGCCTGGCGCGGCCCGGCCAGCTTTCCCCTGAGGAGGGGGGGTGTCGGGGCCGGCTTGGTTGGTGACGATAAGGTCCACCTCGTCCAGGCGTTCGGGCGGTTCGCGCAGCGGACCGGCCGGCAGCAGGCGGCCGTTGCCCACGCCGCGGGCGTCCTGCACCACGATTTCCACGTCGCGCGCGAGCGCCAGATGCTGCAGGCCGTCGTCGGAGACGATGAGGTCCACCTCGGGGTGCGCGCGCAGCAGGGCCTGCGCCGCGAGCGGACGGCGCGGGTGCACGGCCACGGGCGCTCCGGTGGCGCGCGCGATCAGGGCCGGCTCGTCGCCGAATTCGCCGGCCGGCAGTTCGCCCCGGCCCACGCGCGGCGCGGGGCCGATTTTCACGCCATAGCCCCGGCTCACCACGCCGGGCGTGTAGCCGCGCTCGCGCAGCGCCTGCACGGCGGCGATGACCACGGGCGTCTTGCCGGTGCCTCCCACGTAGATGTTGCCCACGACCACCACGGGCACGGGCGCGCGCCAGGACGGTTTGCGGCCTTGCAGGTAGTCGGCGCGTTTTTTTTCGGTGTGGCGGCGCACCAGCGCGGCGAGGGGGCGCAGCAGGTCGGACAGCCAGCCGCCTTCCTGCCATTGGCGAGCCAGCAGCGGCGCGGAAGAACGACGGGCGGTCACCGCGAGGTCTGGGCGGCGAAGTTGACGCGGCCGATGCCCGCCAGCCGGGCGGCTTCCATGACGTTGATCACGGACTGGTGGGTGGCCTGGGCGTCGGCGTTGATGATGATCATGGGCTCGGTCTTGCCCGCGGCCGCCTGGCGCAGCGTGTCGGCGATCTCGGCCGGGGTGGACACGTCGATGAGCGTGCCGTTGAGCGCATAGCGGCCGTCCTGGCTCACGGCCACCTCGAGCGCCGCGGGCATGTCCTGGGCGGCCGACGCTTCGGGCAGCGTGACCTTGAGCTGGGTGAACTTCGCGAACGACGTGGTGGCAGCCAGGAAGATCAGGATGACGAGCAGCACGTCGATGAGCGGGATCAGGTTGATGTCCAGCTCGTCGCGATTGCCGCGGCCGCGGAAATTCATGGGCGGGCCTCGCGCGCGCCGCCGGCGGCGGCATGGGACGGCGCGATCGCGCGCGCCAGGCGCGAAGCGGCGTGTTCCATGGCGGCCAGGTAGTTGTCGACCCGGCCGCGCAGGTAGCGGTGCGCGATCATGGCGGGGATGGCGATCAGGATGCCGAAGGCGGTGTTGTAGAGCGCCATGGAAATGCCGCGCGCCAGCTGGACCGGGTCGCCGCCGCCGGGCGAATACGAGCCGAAGATCTCGATCATGCCGACCACGGTGCCGAACAGGCCCATCAGCGGCGCCACCACCGCGATGGTGCCGATGGCGGAAATGTAGCGGCCGAGGTCGTGGGCCACGGCGCGGCCGGTGTCCTCGACCACATTGCGCAGCTCGTCGCGCGGCAGGTGCCGGTTGCGCATGACTTCGGCCAGCACGCGGCCCAGGGGGGAATTGCGCTCCAGGCGGTGCAGGGATTCGGGCGTGTCCTGCCGGTTGCGCAGCATTTCGGCGACCTGTTCGCTCAGGCCCCTGGGCATGACCAGGCCGCGGCGCAGGGAGAGGAAGCGCTCGAGAATGAGCGCCAGACCCAGCACGGAAGTCGCCAGCAGGGGCCAGATGGGCCAGCCGGCCTCGCGCAAGATGGTTAGCAAAGCGTTCAACTCCAGGCAGGGCCGCGAGACGTCCGGCGGCGCGCCCCGGCGGCGCGCAACGGCGTGCGGCTAAGGCGGCACTGTAACGGCGCGGCGGGCTGGTTGGCAAGGCGAGGGAATCCCGAATCTATCCACAGAATATGTGGATAATTCTGTGCAGAACTTCGCCGGAAGGCTTGCTGACACAGGGCTGGCGGTGGGTTGCTTCAAAAGCGCGCAAGGCATTTTTTTAAAAATAGCCTTATAGATCAAAAGCTTGCTACGAAAATGCTGCGTTTCGAGCCGGTTGGGCCCGAATCGGCGGAACGCGGTATCATGGCGCCCCGCCGCGCGGGCCCTGTGGACAGGTATGCATTGGAAAGCCTCATGACTATTGAGTTTTCAGTCACAAACGACGTATTTGCGCGGGATATCCTTACGGTTGCCCAGCTGAATCAAGCCGTGGGGCGGATGCTGGAGCGCAACATCCCCGCGCTATGGGTGCGCGGCGAGATTTCCAATTTCACGCAGGCGGCTTCGGGCCACTGGTATTTCACGCTCAAGGACAGCCGCGCCGCCGTGCGCGCCGTCATGTTCCGCAGCCGCGCCGGCGCGGTGGGATTCGTGCCGCGCGCGGGCGACCAGGTCGAGGTGCGGGCCCGCGTCAGCCTCTACGAGCCGCGCGGCGACTACCAGCTCCAGGCCGACGCCATGCGGCGGGCGGGCATCGGCAATCTGTACGAGGCCTTCCTGCGCCTGAAGGAGCAGTTGGCCTCCGAGGGGCTGTTCGACCCCGCCCGCAAGCGCGAGCCCGTCGCGCTGCCGCGCGCCATCGGGGTCGTCACGTCGCTGCACGCGGCCGCCTTGCGCGACGTGCTGACGGCGCTCGCACGGCGCGCGCCGCACGTTCCCGTCATTGTCTATCCGGCGCCCGTGCAGGGGGCCGACGCGGCGGCCCGCCTGGCCGCCCGGGTGCGCGAGGCCAATGCGCGCGCCGAAGTGGACACTCTGCTGCTGGTGCGCGGCGGCGGCAGTATCGAAGACCTTTGGAGCTTCAATGACGAAGCGCTGGCGCGCGAAGTGGCCGCCAGCGCCATCACCGTCATCAGCGGCGTGGGGCACGAAACGGATTTCACCATCGCGGACTTCGTGGCCGACCTGCGGGCGCCCACGCCCACCGCGGCCGCCGAGCTCGCCTGCATGCCCCGCGCCGACCTGCTGGGCCGCACGCTGGCCGCGGCGCAGGCGCTGGTCCGCGCCCAGCGCCGCCAACTCGACCGCGCCGCCCAGCGCGTGGACCGCGCGGCCGCCCTGCTCGTGTCCCCGGCCCAGCGGCTGGCTCACCAGCGCGAGCGGCTGCAGGGGCTGCGCCACCGGCTCGCCGCCGCGTGGGCGCGTCCGCAGGCCCGGCGCCGCGGCCGCCTGGAGCTGCTGGCCCAGCGCCTGGCGCACCGCGCGCCCGACCTGACCCGCGCGGCCGACCGGCTGGCAGGCGCCGCGCGCCAGCTGGGCCTGGCGCATGCGCGGCTGCTGGCGGCGCGCCAGGCCCGCCTGGCCGCGGCGGGCGCCCAGCTGCGCGCGCTCGACCCGGGGCTGACGCTGGCGCGCGGCTACAGCATCGCACGCGACGCGCAGGGCCGCATCGTGCGCGACGCGGCCTCGCTCGCGCCCGGGCAGGCGCTGGACCTGAGCTTCGCGCGCGGCGGCGCGCAGGTCGAAGTCCTGCAGACGCGCGCGGACCGCGAGCCGTCCTGATCCGTCTGCGGCCGCCGCGGCCCGTTGCGCCCCGCGCGCGGGCCGGGCACGCCGGATGCGGACGCAAACGGCGGGCGCCGCGGGCTTGCGCACGTGTCGCGCAAGGCGCGGGCGCATGCGGCGGCAAGGTTTACAAGGGCGGGCAAGATTGTGCGCAGGCCCGCGGTTTAACCCCGCCGCGCCCCGGGGTTAACGCGGCGGGCCGCGGCCATTGCCGATACAATGAAACGGCTTGATCGTGCACTCAACAGAAGGAACCATCACATGGCACATACTCTTCCTCCCCTGCCTTACGAACTGGACGCGCTGGCTCCCCACATCTCGAAGGAAACGCTGGAGTATCACTACGGCAAGCACCACCAGACCTACGTCACCAACCTGAACAATCTCATCCCCGGCACCGAATTCGAAAACCTGTCGCTGGAAGAGATCGTCAAGAAATCCTCGGGCGGCATCTTCAACAACGCGGCCCAGGTCTGGAACCACACGTTCTACTGGAACAGCCTGTCGCCCAAGGGCGGCGGCGAACCCACCGGCAAGCTGGCCGACGCCATCAAGGCCAAGTGGGGCAGCATCGACGCCTTCAAGGAGGCGTTCAACAAGTCCGCCGCCGGCAACTTCGGTTCGGGCTGGACGTGGCTGGTCAAGAAGGCCGACGGCTCGGTCGACATCGTCAACACCAGCAACGCCGCCACGCCGCTCACCACGGCCGACAAGCCGCTGCTCACCTGTGATGTGTGGGAACACGCCTACTACATCGATTACCGCAACGCCCGTCCCAAGTACCTGGAAAACTTCTGGGCCTTGGTGAACTGGGAATTCGCGGCCAAGAACTTCGGCTGATCTCCGGCCGCCCGCGGCGGGCCGCCAGGCCCCACGCGAAGCCCTGCGCAAAGCCCTTCGCATACGCGAGGGGCTTTGCTTTTTGGGCGTGGTTTTCCGCTGCCGGGCCTTCCGGGGGCAGGCCGGGTCCGGCTCGGGGCGGCTGGATGTTGTGGGCTGCGGGTAAGGTGGAAATGGTAAGGTTCGGGCCTGTCCTCCCCGAATGCGGATCGCCGGCCCGGGGGGGCCGATTCCGCCCAGCCCCGCAGACACCCGAACCGCGCCCATGAGCCTGCCCGCCCTCGTCCGCCGCCGCATCGCCAATGTCCGCCGATACGGGCGGCGCAAGGTCAGGCAGATCAACCGGTGGTCGCGCAAGAGCGTGCAGCTCGCGCTGCTGCTGGGCGGCGCCTCGCTGGTGGCGCTGGTGTCGTTGGGTTTCGCCCACTTGGCCGACCTCGCGCTGGAATGGAACCGCGCATGGGTGGGCCACGCGGGATGGCTCGCCTTCATCGTGTTGCCGTGCGGGCTGGCGGCGCTGCGCTGGCTCACGATGCGCTTTGCGCCCTATGCCTCGGGCAGCGGCATTCCCCAGGTGATCGGCGCGCTGTCGCTGCCGCCCGGGCCCGGCCAGGGCAGCCTGGTGTCGCTGGCGCAGACGGTCTGGAAGATTCCGCTGACGTTCCTGGGCATGCTGGCCGGCGCCTCGATCGGGCGCGAAGGCCCGTCGGTGCAGGTGGGCGCGGCCGTCATGCTGGCCTGGGGAGATTTCTGGAAGCGGCGCGGCGTGCGCCTGCGGGGCTTTCACGCCAACGAGCTCATCGCAGCCGGGGCGGCGGGAGGACTGGCGGCGGCCTTCAACGCGCCGCTGGCCGGCGTCATTTTCGCCATCGAGGAATTGGGCCGCGGCACCGTGCTGCGCTGGGAGCGGCTGGTGCTCATCGGCGTGCTGGCCGCCGGCTTCATGGTGGTGGCGGTGGCCGGCAACAACCCCTATTTCGGCGCTTTCGGCGGCCGTCCCCTGGCCGAGCACATGTTGATGTGGGTGCTGATATGCGGCGCGCTCAACGGCGCGCTGGGCGGCATTTTCGCCCGCCTGCTCGGCAAGGGCGCAGCGGGCGCCGTTCCCGCCGCATGGCGCGGCTGGGTGCGCGAGCACCCGCTGGGCACGGCCTTCGTCCTGGGCCTGGTGGTCGCGTTGCTGGGCATGCTCACGGCCGGCACCGTCTACGGCACCGGCTACGGCGTGGCGGCGGGGCTGCTGTCGGGCCAGCCGGGCGTCGCGCCCGACGGCTTCGGCCTGGCCAAGCTCGCCGCCACCGTGGCTTCGTACTGGGCCGGCATTCCGGGGGGTATTTTCACGCCCGCGCTGACCACCGGCGCGGGCGTCGGCCACCAGATCTGGGCGTTGGCCGGCGAGGGCGTGGACCAGCGCGTGCTGGTGCTCGTCTCGATGGCCGCGTTCCTGGCCGCGGCCACGCAGGCGCCCCTGACCGCCAGCGTGGTGGTCATGGAAATGACGGGCAGCCAGCCCATGCTGTTCTGGCTGCTCGCGGGTTCGATGCTGGCCTCGGTGGTGTCCCGCCAGTTCTGCCCGCGTCCGTTCTATCATCTGTCGGCCGGCCGCTTCCGCCGCCAGGCCATCGTGGAGGCGGGCAGGGCGTCCAAGGCCGCGGCGGGCAGGGCGATGGCGGACCAGGCCGGCCGCCCCGAAAACGCGCGCGCAACGCCCCCGTCCGGTGCAAAGTGAACGCGGCCCGGACATCGTCCGCAAGGCGGACAGTTAACGCGTGCACCAATTTGGCGCGCCGCGGCCGGCAGTAAGATCGGCGGTTATTCCACGCGTTTTCCTTCACTTCCTTCGAGCTACTCATGACCGTGCATGCCTACATCTGCGACGCGATTCGCACCCCCTTCGGCCGCTACGGCGGCGCGCTGGCTTCCGTCCGCCCCGACGATCTGCTGGCCGTAACGATCAAGGCCCTCGCCACGCGCAATCCCGGCGTGCGCTGGGAAGAGCTCGACGACGCCATCATGGGCTGCGCCAACCAGGCCGGCGAAGACAACCGCAACGTGGCCCGCATGGCGACGCTGCTGGCCGGCCTGCCGGTGGAAGTGCCGGGCGCCACGGTCAACCGCCTGTGCGGTTCGGGCCTGGACGCCATCGGCACGGCCGCCCGCGCCATCCGCGCCGGCGAGGCGGGCCTCATGCTGGCCGGCGGCGTCGAAAGCATGAGCCGCGCGCCGTTCGTCATGGGCAAGGCGGAAAGCGCCTACTCGCGCAGCGCCGCCATCTACGACACCACGATCGGCTGGCGCTTCATCAACAAGCTCATGAAGGCCCAGTACGGCGTGGACTCCATGCCCGAAACGGCCGAGAACGTGGCCGACGACTTCCACATCAACCGCGAAGACCAGGACAAGTTCGCGCTGGCCAGCCAGCAGAAGACCGCGCGCGCGCAGAAAGAAGGCTATTTCGACGCCGAGATCGTGCCGGTGTCCATTGCCCAGAAAAAGGGCGACCCCATCGTCGTGTCCAAGGACGAGCATCCGCGCGAAACCAGCCTCGAAGCGCTGGCCAGGCTGAAGGGCGTGGTGCGCGAAGGCGGCACGGTTACGGCCGGCAACGCCTCGGGCGTGAACGACGGCGCGGCCGCGCTGCTGCTGGCCGGCGAGAAGGCCGCCGCCAGCCACGGCCTCACGCCGCGCGCCCGCGTGGTCGGCATGGCCACGGCCGGCGTCGCGCCGCGCATCATGGGCATCGGTCCGGCGCCCGCCACGCGCAAGGTGCTGGCCCAGACCGGCCTGACGCTGGACCAGATGGACGTCATCGAACTGAACGAGGCCTTCGCGGCCCAGGGCCTGGCGGTGCTGCGCCAGCTCGGCATCGCCGACGACGATCCCCGCGTCAACCCCAACGGCGGCGCGATCGCGCTGGGCCACCCTCTGGGCGCGAGCGGCGCCCGCCTGGCCACCACGGCCATCAACCAGCTTCACCGCAGCGGCGGCCGCTATGCGCTGTGCACCATGTGCATCGGGGTGGGGCAGGGTATCGCGCTGGTCCTCGAGCGGGTCTGAGCGCCTTGGGGTGTTTCCGGGCGTTCATGGCGCGCCCGGCCTGTCAGGCGCGCCATGAACGTCAAGAAAAAGAGCCCGTCAGGGCTCTTTTTCTTGGGCGGCGGCCGCTCTCCGGTGAAAAAGGCCCTGTTCAGGGCAGGCCGTCGATTTTCCGGCCCGCCGACACGCCATGCTCGGCGAACCAGCCCTGAGCCATTTCGAGCGCGTAGCGCACGGGTTTCTTGGCGCAGTGGCCGTCGTCGGTCTGGGGCGCCATGTCGTTGATGTTGACGATGGTGCCGTCATCGGCGATGAAGGCGATGGACAGCGGCACCAGCGTGTTGCGCATCCAGAAGCACTGCACGTCGGGGTTCTCGAAGACGAACAGCATGCCTTCGTTGCCCGGCAGTTCGCGTCGGAACATCAGCCCCGCGCGCCGGGTCGATTCCGTGTCGGCCACTTCTGCGTGGATAATATGGATTCCTGCCGAGAGCTGGACCACGGGCAGGCGCGGCTGCGGGCCATCGGCCGGTTGCGCGTGGGCAGGCGCGGCGATGGCCAGCGCAAGGGCGGCCAGCGCCGCCTTTGCCGCTCTCGGGACCGCCATGGCGGATTGCATGCGGCGGATCGGAAACAGGACGGCGTTTTTCAGCATGAGGCGATGCGGTAGTAAAAATGAGGAACTGCGTGGCAGCGAGGGCATGCGGGCGCGGGCGCGCCGGCATGTCTGGAGCCGTGCGTTGCGCGGCGGCATCCGCGATGACATCCACGGTTGCGTCCGCGCAAAAACAACGGGGCGGGGCTCGAAAGCCCCGCCCCGGATTATGGCGCAACAAGCCTGCCGCGCCATAGGGCGCTCAGGCCGCAGTGATATTCAGCGCCTGTTTGCCTTTGGGCCCCTGGATGATTTCGAAGGCGACTTTCTGGCCTTCCTTCAGGGTTTTGAAACCATTCATCTGGATGGACGAAAAGTGGGCGAAGAGATCTTCACCGCCGTCGTCGGGCGTGATGAAGCCGAACCCCTTTGCATCGTTGAACCATTTGACGGTGCCCGTCGATTTGGGATTGTCCCCTTGGACGGCGGTTGCGGTCGTATCAGACATGCGGACTGCCTCACTGAATCGTATGTTTGACAGAAGGGCATTGCGGTCTAGACCCCTGTCCCCCCTCCGGTTTTCTGGCAGATTTTTCCTGTAGAAAACCCCCCAGAATGCGTGGATAATGCGCCGCTTTTCTTTGTCGCGTCAAGTATGGAAACTACGCATTTCTACGTGTAATTCTTGGTAAGTTGCCAGCAGATCGTTCCCCGTTTAAATAGAATACGCGCGCTATGAGTTCTACCTTGGATACCCAGCACGATTTGGCCGTCGAAAAGGCGCCGGCGAAAGTTGCGCCGCCGCCGATGTACCAGGTCGTGCTGTTGAACGATGATTACACGCCGATGGAATTCGTGGTGAAAGTCCTGCAGAAGTTCTTCAACAAGAATCACGAAGAAGCCACGCGCATCATGCTGCAGGTGCATCACGAAGGACGCGGGGTGTGCGGGGTTTATCCGCGCGACGTCGCGGCCACGCGCATCGCCCAAGTGGGGCAATATGCCCGCGCGCGCCAGCATCCGCTGCAGTGCGTGATGGAACCCGTGTAAGA
Organism: Achromobacter sp. Marseille-Q4962; assembly: GCF_943737005.1. Classification (GTDB taxonomy): domain Bacteria; phylum Pseudomonadota; class Gammaproteobacteria; order Burkholderiales; family Burkholderiaceae_B; genus Achromobacter. The sequence goes on from NZ_CALSFU010000005.1 coordinate 102,117, forward strand.
GAAAACCAGAAACAAGCGCCGCCCCCGGGCGGCGTTGTCATTGTCGTACCGCGCCATGGCGGCGCCGGTGCGGTCCGGGCCTCGGCATGGCCGGACGCCAGCGGGTCGGCAGCTCCGCCGCAAAGGAGCGTCGTATCGAAGTAAGCGGGGAGAGTCGCCGTGAGTGGAAAGTTCAGCAAGACCTGGCTGGCGATCGCCGGCGCCATCGTGGTGGCGGGCGCCGTGGGCGTGGGCTGGTGGATGGGCAACCCGGGCCAGCCCGGCGCGGGCGCGAACCGCGCGCCGGCGGCCCCGGGCGCGGCGGCGACCGCGCCAGCCCAGCCCGCGCAGCCTCCGCTGCCCGCCAGCGCCGTCGTGGGCGAGGCCGACCCCTTCGCGGCGCTCAATTGCCAGCCGCGCCAATATAACGACGCGCTGGCGCTGGCGGTGACGTTCACCCAGCCGGTGGACGCCAAGGCCGACCTGGACAGCTTTCTGCAGGTGACCGACACCGGCGCCGCCAGGCGCGACGAGGATGGCGCCGAGAGCGCCGCAGCGCCCGGCGACCAGCCCGCCTCGGTGCGGCCGGGCGACGCCGCGCCCAAGGGCAAGATCCTGAAGGGCAATTGGGTGGTGGGCGACAACCCCCGCATGGTGTATTTCCCCTATGTGCAGCCGCAGCGCGCCTACGCCATTTCCATCCGCGCCGGTCTGCCGGGCGCGGGCGGCAAGGCCAGCCTGGCCTCGGCCTCGAACTGCCAGGTCAGTACGCAGGCGATGCCGCCTTCGTTCTACTTCGCCAGCCGCGGCGTGGTGCTGCCGGCGGGCCAGAACGGCGGGCTGCCGGTGGCCACCGTCAACGTGCCCGAGGTGGACGTGCAGTTTCTGCGCGTCGCGCCCGAGCGCGTGCCCGAACTGTTCGACACAGTGCTGGGCGTGGGCCGCGGCGGCGCGGCGGCGGACGACGAAGACGAGGGAGAAGAGGAAGACGGCTGGCGCTACGCGGACAACCGCAGCCTGAAAGGTTCGGTCAGCAACTGGGACCTGGACCGGCTCAACACGCTGACCACCAGCGTCTACCAGGGCCGCTTCCTCACCGACGACAAGCCCAATCGCCGCCACGTGACGTTCCTGCCGGTGGAAGGCATCAAGGAGCTGCAGGAGCCCGGCATCTATATCGCAGTCATGAGCCAGCCCGGCCGGTTCCGCTACGAGTACCAGGTCACCTATTTCTACGTCAGCGACATCGGGCTGCATGCGCGCCGCTACGCCGACCGCATCGAAGCGTATTCGGTGTCGCTCAAGAGCGGCCAGGCCATTTCCGGCGCGCAGTTCGAGCTGGTGGACGGCGCCGGCAAGGCGCTGGCCAAGGCGGCGTCCGGCAAGGACGGCCACGTGCGCTTCGAGGGCAGCTTCGCCAATGCGCGCGTCATCCGCGCCTCGCGCGGCAAGGAAATGACGGTGCTCGCGCTGGGCGAACCGGCGCTGGACTTGTCCGAGTTCGACATCGGCGGCCACGTCTCGCGTCCCAACAGCCTCTTCGTGTACGCGGGCCGCAACCTGTACCGCCCGGGCGAAACCTTCCAGGTGTCGGTGCTGCCGCGCGACCTCGACGGCCGCCCGCTCGCGCCTTCGCCGCTCACCGCCACCCTCAAGCGTCCCGACGGCCGCGTGGTGCAGACTTCGCTCTGGCATCCGGCCCAAGACCTGCCGGGCTATGTGGAGCACGCCATCGAGCTGCCGCCGGACGCCCAGACCGGCTCCTGGCTGCTGGAGCTGCGGGTCGACCCGTCCGCCAGGAACGCCGACGCGTCCTGGAAGTTCCAGGTCGAGGAGTTCCTGCCCGAGCGCATGAAGCTGCTGCTCACTTCGACGCAGCCGGTGCTGGCGCCCGACGAGCCGCTCACTGTGGATGTGCGGGGCGACTACCTGTACGGCGCGCCCGCGGCGGGCAACCGCCTGCTGTCGAGCTTCCAGGTCAAGCGCGAACGCCACGCGCTGCCGCAGCAATGGCCCGGATTCATTTTCGGCGACGTGGCCGACGACAGCCGCCGGCACTTCCAGGAGCTGCCCGAAACCGCGCTGGACGACCAGGGCGGCGCACAGCTCGAAATCGATCCGCAGACCTCGGGCACGCATTCGCCCATGAAGGTGCGCGTGTCGGCCAGCCTGCTGGAGTCGGGCGGACGGCCGGTGGTGCGCTCCATCGAGCGCAGCGTGTGGCCGGCCGACAAGCTGATCGCCGTGCGCCCGCAGTTCGAGGGCGACGTGACGCGCGAAGGCGCGCCCGCCGTCTTCGAGGCCCTGCGTGTGGACGCCTCCGGCAAGATCGCGCCGCTGGCGCGGGCGCAGATGCGCCTGTTCCGCGAAGAGCGCCAGTATTACTGGCGCTTCGACGACCAGCGGGGCTGGAACAGCGGCTACACCGAGACTGAAGAGCTGGTCGATTCGCGCGAAATCGCGCTCGAGGACCGCACCCAGTTCACCGTGGCCGTGAAGTGGGGCCGCTACCGCCTGGAGCTGGCCGACCCGGAAACCGGCCAGACGCTGCGCTACCGCTTCTACGCCGGCTGGAACGCGCAGGACGCCGACGCCATGGGCAACCGCCCCGACCGCGTGCAGATGAAGCTGGAAGGCGTGCCGGCCAGGCCCGGCGATACGGTCAAGCTCACGCTCACGCCGCCGCACGACGGCCAGGCGCTCGTCACGGTGGAAGGCGACCGCATGCTGTGGTCCAGCTGGGTGGCCGTCAAGGCGACGGGCACCGAGGTCGAGATTCCGGTGGACCAGAGCTGGAAGCGCCACGACCTGTACATTGCCGCCGCGGTGTTCCGCCCCGGCAGCGAGGGCGACCGCGTGACGCCGGCGCGCGCGCTGGGCCTGACCTATCTGCCCATCGCCAGCGCCGACCGCAAGCTCGGCGTGCAGATATCGGCGCCGTCCAAGACCGAGCCCGAGCGCAAGGCCACGGTGCGCGTCAAGGTCGACGGCGCGCAGGGCAAGCGGGCCACGGTGACGCTGTCGGCCGTGGACGTGGGCATTCTCAACATCAACCAGTACGCCACGCCCGATCCGCTGGACTATTTCTTCGGCAAACACCGCTACGCGCCCGAGCTGCTGGACATGTACGGCAAGCTCATCGAGAAAATGGACGGCACGCAGGGCAAGCTGAAATGGGGCGGCGACGCCGCCATGCGCGGCGACAGCAAAAGCCTGCCCAAGAAGGTGAAGCTGGTGGACCTGTTCTCCGGCCCGGTGGCGCTCAACGACCGGGGCGAGGCCGACATCGCGCTGGACCTGCCGGATTTCAACGGCACGCTGCGGCTGATGGCCGTGGCTTTCACGCCCGAGAACTACGGCAGCGCCGACGCCGAGATGGTGGTGGCCGCGCCCATCGTGGCAGAGCTGAACACGCCTCGCTTCATTACGCCGGGAGACCAGGCCGCCATCGCGCTGGACGTTACCAACCTGAGCGGCGCCGCGCAGAAGGTGACGGTCAAACTGGAGGCCCTGGATCCGCTGGCCATCCCGGATGGCACGCGCACGCTGACGCTGCAGGACAAGCAGCGCGCCACGCTGCGCTTCAATGCCGCCGCCACCGGCTCCTACGGCCTGGGCCTGATGCGTCTGACCGTGGACGGGCAGGGCGGCCCCGAGCCGGTGCGCATCGTGCGCGAGTCCGTGCTGCAGGTGCAGCCGGCGCACGCGCCCGAGCGTCAGGTGCGGCGCCTGCGGCTGAATCCGGGCGAGACGCAGCCGGCGCAGGCAGCGTGGGTGTCGTCCTATTACCCGGACTCCGCCACCGTCAGCCTCACGCTGTCCAACCGGCCGCCCTTCAACGTGAACCGGCTGGTCGAGGATCTGCTGAACTATCCCTACGGCTGCACCGAGCAGACCATCAGCGCCACGCTGCCCTGGGTGCTGATCGATGAAGGCGCCGCCCGGCAATTCGGCCTCAAGCCGCGCACCCAGGCCCAGCGCGAGGCCAAGGTGGCCGGCGCCCTGGGCCGCCTGGCCGGCATGCGCAACGCCGCCGGCGCTTACAGCCTGTGGGGAGACTATTCCTCGCGCGACGTGTGGCTGACGGCCTACGCCGTGGGTTTCATGCAGGACGCCCGCGACAACGGCTTCGCCGTGCCCGACGCTTCCCTGGACCGTTCGCGCGCCTGGCTGCTGGAGCAGCTCCAGCAGGGCGCGGGCAGTTTCGGCGCCTGGTCGCCCAATCTGCGGCGCAACCTGGAGTCCGGCCGCTACGACAGCGGTGACGCCAACATCCTGCGCGAAGACCATCGCCGCTTTGCCGGCCTGGCGGCCGCCGCGCTGGCGCTGGCGCGCGACGGCAAGGCGCCGCTGTCCACCGTGCGCCAGCTGTTCGACAGCTACCAGGAGCGCGCGCGCTCGCCGCTGCCGCTGGTGCAGCTCGCCGCCGCCTTCAAGCTCATGGGCGATGAGGGCCGCATGAAGACGGCGCTGGAGCAAGCCATGTCGCGCGACTACGGCATCAGCCGCCGCGGCGCCGGCGCCTACTACTACGACGAGTGGCTGGGCGACTACGGCTCGGCGGTGCGCGACGATGCGCTGTCGTACGCTCTCATGGCCCGCCACGATCTGCGCCACGAACGCCGCGAGAACCTGCTCGGCCAGCTCGCGTCGCGCCTGGGCAACCGTTCCTATCTCTCCACGCAGGAGCAGATGGCGCTGCTGCTGGCCGCGCGCGCGGCGGGCGGCGATAGCGGCACGCCGTGGGAGGCCGCGCTTACCGTCAACGGCGCGCGCAAGCCGCTGGCCGGCGGCAAGGGCGACCTGTCCGTCTCGCTGTCGGCGGCCGACCTGGGCTCGGTCCAGCTCGCCAACACCGGCTCGCAGTCGCTTTTCGTGGAGTACGACATCCAGGGCAGCCCCACCGCCGCGCCCGCGCCGCGCAACAGCGTCATCCAGCTCAAGCGCGGCTGGTACCGGCCGGACGGCCGTCCGTGGGACGGCGGCGTCCTGCAGACCGGCGACATGCTGGTGGTGTGGGTCCAGGCCACCGCCAACCAGTACATTCCCGACGGGCTGCTGGTGGACCGCGTGCCGGCGGGCTTCGAGGTGGAGAACCTGAATCTCTCGCAAAGCCCCGAGATGCAGGACTGGACCATTGGCGGGCGCCGCGTGGCCGACGCCATGGCCGATCCCAACATCCGTCACCGCGAATTCCGGGACGACCGCTACGTGGCCGCCGTGTCCCTGGGCCGCGGCAAGGTGGACGTGTTCTATCTGGTGCGCGTGGTGACGCCGGGCCGCTACGCCGTACCGTCCACCGTGGCCGAGGATATGTATCGGCCCGAATTGCGCGGCGTGGGCGAGCAATGGAGCACCGTGGAAATCCGCGATCGCGGCGCCAGGCGTCCTTGAGGGCCGGTCCGTCCGGCGCGGCGGGCGGCGGGCGCTCGCGCCGCTGGCGGCGCGCGGGCCTGTGCGCCGCCGGCGCGGCCGCCGCGCTGGCCGTCGCGATGGTTGCGCTGGACCGCCTGTATCCGCTGCCGCCCATTAATTCCGACGGCGCTGCCGTGGTGGTGGCCGCCGGCGGCGCGCCGCTGCGCACCTATCCCAGCCGCGACGGCGTGTGGCGCTACCCCGTGACGCCCGAGCGGGTTTCGCCGCGCTACCTCGACACCCTGCTGACTTACGAAGACCGCTGGTTCTATTGGCATCCGGGGGTCAACCCCGTTTCCCTGGCGCGCGCCGGCTGGCAGTGGCTGGCCAATCGCCGCATCGTGTCCGGCGGGTCCACGCTGACCATGCAGGTGGCGCGGCTCATCGACCCGCAGCTCGCCGGCCGCCCGTCGCGCACGCTGGGCGCCAAGCTGCGGCAGGCCTGGCGCGCCGTGCAGTTGGAAATGCACTACAGCAAGGACGAGATCCTGTCGCTCTACCTGACGCACGCGCCCATGGGCGGCATCGTGGAAGGGGTGGAAATGGGGGCGCGGATGTGGCTGGGCAAGTCGCCCGCCGACCTGAGCGCGGCCGAGGCCGCCTTGCTGACGGCGCTGCCGCAGGCGCCGTCCCGGCTGCGGCCCGACCGCCATCCCGAGGCCGCGCGGGCGGCGCGCGACAAGGTGCTGGACCGCATGGCGGAGCTGGGGCGGGCCAGCCCGGCCGAGGTGGCCGACGCCAAGATCGAGAACGTGGTCGCGCCGCCGCTGCGCGCGCGCTGGATGGCGCCGCTGGCGGCCCAGCGCCTGCTGCAGGACGCGGCGGCCGGCCGCGCCGGCGGGCGGCCGGGCCTCGTGCGCTCGACGCTGGACGCCGACACGCAATCGGCGGTGGAGCGCATGCTGCTGGACCGCGTGGACGGCCTGCCGCCCAAAGTGTCGATGGCGGTGCTCGTCATGGACAACGACAGCCTCGAGGTCAAGGCGTATGCCGGATCGGCCGATTTTTCCGACGCCAGCCGCTATGCCTACGTGGACATGGTGCGCGCGGTGCGCTCGCCCGGCTCCACGCTCAAGCCCTTCCTGTATGCGCAGGCGCTGGACCAGGGGCTGATCCATTCCGAAAGCCTGCTTATCGACGCGCCGCTGTCTTTCGGCGGCTACGCCCCGGGCAACTTCCAGGCGGCGTTTTCGGGGCCGGTAAGCGTGGCGCAGGCGCTGCAGCGTTCGCTGAACGTGCCGGCGGTCGATCTGCTGGACCGCGTCGGGCCCGCCAGTTTCGCATCGGTTATGCTGGCGGGAGGCGTGCGGCTGCGCCTGCCGGCGGGCGCCAGTCCCAACCTGAGCTTGATTTTGGGCGGGGCCGGCGCCACATTGGAAGAACTGGTGGGTGCCTACCGCGCGCTGGCCCGCGGCGGCATTTCGGGGCGACCCCGGCTGCGGCCGGGCGACCCCCGGATCGAGTCCCGTATGATGAGCGCGGGCGCGGCCTGGATCGTGCGCGATATCCTGGAAGGCGGCGGGCATCCCGACCGGCCTTTCTACGAATCGGGCAGTCCGGGGCGCAGGCTGGCCTGGAAGACCGGCACCAGTTTTGGTTTCCGCGACGCCTGGGCGGTCGGAGTGACCGACAGGTGGACGATCGGGGTCTGGGTGGGCCGTCCCGACGGCACGCCGAATCCCGGCTTCTTCGGCGCCAACGTCGCGGCGCCGCTTCTGCAGGACATCGTGGCCGCGCTGCCGGAAGGCCCGCAGCGCGCCCGCGCCAGGCCCGAAACGGTGCAGGCGGTGGTGACCTGCTGGCCCCTGGGCTACCGGCTGGGCAGCGTTCCGTCCGGCCGGTGCCCGGAGCAGCGCGCCGCCTGGGCCCTGAACGATACGGTGCCGCCGTCGTTTCCCGGCTATGCCGACGCCTCGCGCGGTCCGCTGCGCCTGGCCGGACTGGCTGACGGTTCGGTGCTGCGCCCGGTGCCCGGCCGCCGCCAGGTGGCGGTGGACGTGCAGGCGGAAGGCGCGGCGGGTGAAGTATGGTGGATGCTGGACGGGCGTGTGGTGGATCGCCGACAGGCGGATCATCCGTTTAATCTGGTGCTCGGGCGCGACGGCAGGTATACGCTTACCGTCATGGATGGACAGGGCCGCCACGACAGCGTGGTTTTTGAAATCGCTGGCGTTACGCCCCGATAGGCATAGAATATGAATCGTGTATTTGACCGCTTCGATGCGTTACGGAGGAAGCGTGATTTCTCAAGAGCTTGAAGTCAGCCTGCATATGGCTTTCGTCGAGGCCCGTTCGGCCCGGCATGAATTCATCACTGTCGAGCACCTGCTGCTGTCGCTGCTCGACAATGCTTCGGCTGTCGAGGTTCTGCGCGCTTGCGCCGCCAACCTCGATGACCTGCGCCGCAATCTCCGCCAGTTCGTGTCCGAGAACACGCCCGTGATCCCGAGCGGCGCGGAGGTCGATACGCAGCCCACGCTGGGTTTCCAGCGCGTGATCCAGCGCGCCATCATGCACGTCTCGGCGGGCGGCACCGGCAAGAAGCCGGTCACCGGCGCCAACGTGCTGGTGGCGATCTTCGGCGAGAAGGATTCGCATGCCGTGTACTACCTGCAGCAGCAGGGCGTCACGCGCCTGGACGTGGTGAATTTCCTTTCCCACGGCATTACCAAACAGCCGCAGGTGGAGTCTCCCGCCGTGCAGAAAGAGCAGCAGACCAATGGCGAAGAGCAGGGCGACGCGCGACAGTCGCCGCTGGACCAGTACGCCACCGATCTCAACGCCGCCGCGCTGGCCGGACGCATCGATCCGCTGATCGGGCGCGAGCACGAGGTCGAGCGCGTGATCCAGGTGCTGTGCCGGCGCCGCAAGAACAATCCGCTGCTGGTCGGCGAGGCCGGCGTGGGCAAGACCGCCATCGCCGAGGGCCTGGCCTGGCGCATCACGCGCGGCGAGGTGCCCGAGATCCTGCAGGCCGCCCAGGTTTATGCGCTGGACATGGGCGCGCTGCTGGCCGGCACCAAGTACCGTGGCGACTTCGAGCAGCGCCTGAAGGCCGTGCTCAAGCAGATCCGCGGCAATCCCGACGCCATCCTGTTCATCGACGAGATTCACACGCTGATCGGGGCGGGTTCGGCCTCGGGCGGCACGCTGGACGCGTCCAACCTGCTCAAGCCGGCGCTGTCTTCCGGCCAGCTCAAGTGCATCGGCGCCACCACGTACACCGAATACCGCGGCGTGTTCGAGAAAGACCACGCGCTGTCGCGGCGCTTCCAGAAGATCGACGTGGCCGAGCCCAGCGTCGAGCAGACCGTGCAGATCCTGCGCGGCCTGAAGAGCCGCTTCGAGGAGCACCACAACGTGCGCTACTCGTCGGCCGCGCTGTCGGCGGCTGCCGAGCTGTCGGCGCGCTACATCAACGACCGCCACCTGCCCGACAAGGCCATCGACGTGATCGACGAGGCCGGCGCCGCGCAGCGCCTGCTGCCGCGTTCGCGCCAGAAGAAGGTCATCGGCAAGACCGACATCGAGAACATCGTCTCCAAGATCGCGCGCATCCCGCCGCAGTCCGTCTCCAACGACGACCGCAGCAAGCTCGCCACGCTGGAGCGCGATCTCAAGACCGTGGTCTTCGGCCAGGACCAGGCCATCGAGGCGCTGGCCGCGGCCATCAAGATGGCGCGTTCCGGCCTGGGCAAGCCCGAGAAACCCATCGGCGCCTTCCTGTTCTCCGGCCCCACGGGCGTGGGCAAGACCGAGGTCGCCCGCCAGCTTGCCTTCACGATGGGCGTGGAGCTGCTGCGCTTCGACATGTCCGAATACATGGAACGCCACGCGGTGTCGCGCCTGATCGGCGCGCCTCCCGGGTATGTCGGCTTCGACCAGGGCGGCCTGCTCACCGAAGCCATCACCAAGCAGCCGCACTGCGTGCTCCTGCTCGACGAAATCGAGAAGGCGCACCCGGACGTGTTCAATATCCTGCTGCAGGTCATGGACCACGGCACGCTCACCGACAACAACGGCCGCAAGGCGGATTTCCGCAACGTCATCCTCATCATGACGACCAACGCGGGCGCGGAAACGCTCAACCGCCCGAGCATCGGCTTTGCCAACACGCGCGTGGTGGGCGACGAAATGGCGGAAATCCGCCGCATGTTCACGCCCGAGTTCCGCAACCGCCTGGACGCCATCATCCCGTTCGCGCCGCTGGACCGCGAAATCATCCTGCGCGTGGTGGACAAGTTCCTCATGCAGCTCGAAGACCAGCTTCACGAGCGCCGCGTCGAGGCCATCTTCACCACCCGCCTGCGCGAGCACCTGGCCAAGGAAGGGTTCGATCCGCTCATGGGCGCGCGCCCGATGCAGCGGCTCATCCAGGACACCATCCGCCGGGCGCTGGCCGACGAACTGCTGTTCGGCCGGCTGGTCGACGGCGGCGCGGTGACGGTGGACCTGGACGAGGAGGGCAAGGTCAAGCTGGAGTTCGACGAGAACGGCAAGCCGCCCGCCTCGGACGCGCCCGACCGGCAGGAAGTCGAGCTGATCGACTGACGCCGGTCCGCCTTGCATGCATAACGGCGCGCGGCAGGAGGCGCGGACCTCCCCGGAAGCGGGCACCGAACCGCTCATCGAGTGCGAGCTTTGCGGCAGCGTGTACCGCCGGCGCGAGCTCGCGCCGCGCGAAACGGCCAGTTGCTCGCGCTGCGGCTCCACGCTGTGGCGCTACAGCGGGCTGACGCTCTCCAACTGGCTGGCGCTGGCGCTGACGGCCCTGATCGTCTTCGGCATCGCCAACGCCTATCCCGTGGCTTTCATGTCGGTGCAGGGCATGACGCAGCAGGCGTCCATGCTCGATGCCGTCATCATCACCTGGCGCCAGGGGCACTGGGTGGTGGCGCTCATGACCGGCCTGGCGGGCTTCGGCCTGCCGCTGCTGCAGCTGGCGGTGCTGCTCTGGGTGATCGGCCCGCTGGCGGCCGGGCGCGAACCGCCGGCCTTCCGCCAGGCGATGCGCGTGCTGGGCCTGCTGCGCCCCTGGTGCATGGTGCCCGTTTTCCTGCTGGGCGTGCTGGTGTCGGTGGTGAAGCTGGCCGGCATGGCGTCGGTGTCGCCCGGCATGGGCCTGGCCGGATTCGGCCTGCTCACCGTGCTGCTCACTATGCTGGGCAGGCTGTCCCCTCATGTGATCTGGCGGTACGCCGAAAGCGCGGGCGTGGTGCCGGTGCACGTGCCGCGCGCGGGGCCGGACGTGGTGCTGGCCGGCTGCCATGTGTGCGGCCAGGTGCAGGCGCTGCCGCGCGATGCCGACCCCGAGGAAACCCACGCCTGCGTGCGTTGCCATGCCGTGGTCCATTACCGCAAGCCCGATCACCTTGCGCGGAGCTGGGCGCTGCTGATCGCCGCCGCCATCTTCTACATTCCGGCCAATGTGCTGCCCGTGATGCAGATCCGCTCGCTGCTGGGCGACAGCGGCCACACCATCCTGGGCGGGGTGGTGGAGCTCTGGGAAACCGGCTCGTGGGACATCGCGCTCATCGTCTTCATTGCCAGCGTGGCCGTGCCGCTGACCAAGCTGCTTGCCATGGCCCTGCTGCTGCTTACCCAGCAATGGGGCAGCGCCACCAGCCTGCGCCCGCGCACGCGGCTCTATCAGTTGGTCGAATTCATCGGGCAATGGTCCATGCTGGACGTGTTCGTCGTCATCCTGCTGGCCGCCCTGGCCGATTTCCAGGGACTGATGGCCATCAGCGCGGGGGCGGGCGCGGCCGCCTTCGGCCTGGTGGTCATTCTCACCATGCTGTCGGCCATGAGCTTCGATCTGCGGCGCAGCTGGGACCTGGAGCGGCAAGGTGAAATAGAATCACCGTCATCGAATTTCGCGGCCCGCGCTGCGGCGGCCGGGGAACCCGCCGGCTGAAGCCGCCCACCTTCGCGCGGAAAAAAGGAAAAGAATGTCCGATCAAGTCCCAGGCTCCGGGGAATCCGACTACGCAACACCCACTGTCACGCGCAAGCGCCAGAACCGCATTTCGTGGATCTGGCTCGTGCCCGTGGTGGCGGCGCTCATGGGCCTGTCGCTGGTGGTGCGCACCTGGCTGCAGGCCGGGCCCGAGATTTCCATTTCCTTCAATACCGCCGAAGGCCTGGAGGTGGGCAAGACCCAGCTCCGCTACAAGGACGTGAACGTCGGCACGGTGCAGTCGATCGGCTTCAACGAAGACCGCAGCAAGGTGGTGGTCAAGGCCGAGCTGGCCAAGGAAGTCGCCGACCTGGCGCGCGAGGGCACCAATTTCTGGGTGGTGCGGCCGCGCCTGGGCGTGAGCGGGGTGTCGGGCCTGGGCACCCTGTTGTCGGGCGCCTACATCGGCGTGGACGCGCCGGAGGGCGGCAACGGGCAGAAAAAAGCCACCAAGTTCGAGTTCGAGGGCCTGGAAACGCCGCCCGCCGTCACTCATGACCGCGCCGGCAAGCGTTTCCGGCTCAAGGCGGAAGACCTGGGCTCGCTCGACGTGGGCTCCCCGGTGTATTTCCGCCGCATCACCGTGGGGCGCGTCATCGGCTACGAACTGGACAAGACCGGCGGCGCCGTGAACGTGGAGGTGTTCGTGGACGCGCCCAACGACCAATTCGTCACCAGCGGCACGCGCTTCTGGAACGCCAGCGGGGTGGACTTCAGCGTCAACGCCGACGGCCTGAAAGTGCGCACGCAGTCGCTGGTGTCCATGGCCGTGGGCGGCGTGGCGTTCGAGCCCGTCTACACGGCGCGCGGCGCCGACCAGCCGGCCCCGCCCGACGCCGAGTTCCAGCTCTACGGCACCGAGGCGCAGGCCAAGGCCAACCCCGACGCCGAGCGTTTCGACATCCGCATGCGGTTCGACCAGTCGATCCGCGGCCTGGCGGTGGGCGCGCCGGTGGACTTCAGCGGCATCACGCTGGGCAACGTCACTGCCATCAACCTGGACTTCGACGACAAGGCCAAGCGGTTCTATTCGGTGGTGGACGCCACGCTCTATCCGGAGCGCCTGGGCCGCGTGTTCGAGGAAGTGCGCAAGCGCGCCGAGCGCGACGGCGACGTCGCGGGCAACCGGCTGCTGGCGGGCATGATCGGCCACGGCCTGCGCGCCCAGTTGCGCACCGCCAACCTGCTGACCGGCCAGCTCTTCGTGAGCCTGGACGTGTTCCCCAACGCCAAGCCGGTGGAGTTCAAGCCGTCCACGCCGGCCGTGATCCCGACCGTGCCCGGCAACCTCGACCAGCTCCAGCAGCAGGTCAGCAATATCGTCGCCAAGATCGAAAAGATTCCCTTCGACAAGATCGGCGAAGACTTGCGCGCCACGCTGTCCAGCACGTCCCGCCTCATGAACCGCCTGGACAAGCAGGTGGCGCCGCAGGCGCAGGCCGTGTTCCGTCAGGCCAAGGAATCGCTGGCGCAGATCAATGCGCTGGTTTCGCCCGACGGCTCGCTGCCGGTCAATGCCGAGCGCGCCATGCAGGAGCTGGGCCGGGCGGCCCGTTCGCTGCGCGCGCTGGCCGACTTCCTGCAATCCAACCCCGAGGCGCTGCTGCGCGGCCGAGGGGAAGACCCCATCCCCGGCGCCGGGCCGGTGAGGAACTGAGCCGATGAAATTTCCTTCCGTCCGAACCGCCCTGGCCGGCGCCGCCCTGGCAGCCGCGCTGGCGGGCTGCTCGTCTTCGGCGCCGCCGCGCTATTACACCCTGTCCGTTCCGGCGGCCGACGCCGCGCCCCGCGTGCAGGCCGGGTATCTCATCGACGTGCTGCCGGTCAGCGTGCCCGCGCAGGCCGACCAGCCGCAACTCATGGTGCGCACGGAGGAGGGCTCGGTGGCCGCCCTGTACGGCGAACGCTGGGCCGCGCCGCTGGCCGAGGAGATCCGCGACGCCCTGTCCGACGCGCTCAAGCGCGACCTGGGCGCGCTGGACGTGCGTACCGTGAAGCCGGCCGCCAACGCGCCCGTCTGGCGGGTGCAGGCCGATGTGCAGGGCTTCGACCTGGTGGCCGGCAGCCGGGCGCAACTGGACGCCACCTGGCGCGTCCGGCCGCTCAACACGGCGGGCGAGGGGCGGCTCTGCCGCAGCCTGGTGGTCGAGAACGTGGACGGCGAAGGCGCGCCGGCCCTGGTGGCCGCCCAGCGGCGCGCCGTGGCGGCGCTGGCCGGCGCCATGGCGGCCGCCATCCGCGGCGGGACGGAAGACGCGGGCTCTTCCGTGCGCACGCTGGGCTGCACGGCCCTGCCGCGCGCCCAGGGTGAAAACCCCGCGTGATCTCAATCAGTTAACCATAGGGTTAACCGCAATACAAACCCGGTTGCAACCTGACTAGCATACGGTCGTACCCACCGGCCGTCCGGCCGGCGATCTCCGTCATGCGACAGGAAGCAATCTCTTATGGCCAGCACGACCCTAGGCGTCAAAGTCGATGACGCGCTGCGCGATCGCCTGAAGGCGGCGGCGCAAAAGCTCAACTGCACGCCGCACTGGCTGCACAAGCAAGCCATTCTTTCCTATCTGGACCGGATCGAGCGGGGGCACCTGCCCGCCGAGATGTCGCACCTGGCCGGCGAAGACGGCGCGGACGAGGAGCACGGCGAGGCGGCCGCCGTCCAGGTGCCGCCTTTCTACGAATTCGGCCAGGACGTGCAGCCCCAGTCGGTGCTGCGCGCGGCCATCACCGCCGCCTACCGCCGCCCCGAACCCGAGTGCGTGCCGCTGCTGCTGGGCCAGGCGCGGGTGCCCAATCCCGACAAGGTGCACGCCATGGCGGCCGGCCTGGTGCGCAAGCTGCGCGGCAAGCGCGGCGGCGGCGGCGTCGAAGGGCTGATCCAGGAGTTTTCGCTGTCCAGCCAGGAAGGCGTGGCGCTGATGTGTCTGGCCGAAGCCCTGCTGCGCATTCCCGACCGCGCCACGCGCGATGCGCTCATCCGCGACAAGATCGCCCGCGGCGACTGGAAATCGCATATGGGCGGGTCGCAGTCGCTGTTCGTCAACGCGGCGACCTGGGGCCTGATGATCACCGGCAAGCTGGTGGCGGTGAGCAGCGAGCAGTCGCTGTCCAAGGCGCTGACGCGCCTCATCGGCAAGGGCGGCGAGCCGCTGGTGCGCAAAGGCGTGAATATCGCGATGCGCATGATGGGCGAGCAGTTCGTGTCGGGCCAGACCATTTCCGAGGCGCTGGCCAACAACCGCAAGATGGAGGCGAGGGGCTTCCGCTACTCCTACGACATGCTGGGCGAAGCGGCCACCACGGCGGAGGACGCCGAGCGCTATTACGCCTCGTACGAACAGGCCATCCACGCCATCGGCAAGGCCGCGGCGGGCCGCGGCATCTACGAAGGCCCCGGCATTTCCATCAAGCTCTCGGCCCTGCATCCGCGCTATTCGCGCGCCCAGCGCGAGCGCGTCATGGCCGAGCTGCTGCCGCGCGTGAAGGCGCTGACCGTGCTGGCGCGCAGCTACGACATCGGCCTGAACATCGACGCCGAGGAGGCCGACCGGCTGGAAATCTCGCTGGACCTGCTGGAAGCGCTCTGTTTCGAGCCCGAGCTCGAAGGCTGGAACGGGATCGGCTTCGTGATCCAGGCCTATCAGAAGCGCGCGCCCTTCGTCATCGACTACGTGGTGGACCTGGCGCGCCGCAGCCGCCACCGCATCATGGTGCGCCTGGTGAAGGGCGCCTACTGGGATACGGAAATCAAGCGCGCCCAGGTCGACGGCCTGGAGGGCTATCCCGTCTACACGCGCAAGGTGTACACCGACGTGGCCTACCTGGCCTGCGCGCGCAAGCTGCTCGCGGCGCCGGACGCGGTCTATCCGCAGTTCGCCACGCACAATGCCTACACGCTCTCCGCCATCTACCAGTTGGCGGGCCAGAACTACTACCCGGGCCAGTACGAGTTCCAGTGCCTGCACGGCATGGGCGAGCCCCTGTACGACGAAGTGGTGGGGCCGGCGGCGCAGGGCAAGCTGAACCGGCCGTGCCGCATCTACGCGCCGGTGGGCACGCACGAGACGCTGCTGGCCTACCTGGTGCGCCGGCTGCTGGAAAACGGCGCCAACACGTCCTTCGTCAACCTCATCGGCGACGAGAGCATTCCGGTGGAGCAACTGGTGGCCGACCCGGTCGAGGTCGCCTCGCGCATCGCGCCGCTGGGCGCGCCGCACGAGAAGATTCCGCTGCCGCGCGAGCTTTACGGCAATCCGCAGCAGGGCGCGCGCGCCAATTCCGCGGGCCTGGACCTCAGCAACGAGCACCGGCTGGGTTCGCTGTCGGCCGCGCTGCAGGCCAGCGCCGGCACGCCCTGGCGCGCCATGCCCATGCTGGGCGAAGGCGAGGCGCCCTGGGACCCGGCGCGCGCCGTCGAGGTGCGCAACCCCGCCAACGTGCGCGACGTGGTGGGCCACGTGATCGAGGCCACCTCCGGAGAGGCCCAGGCCGCGCTGCGGGCGGCCGGCAACGCCGCGCCGATCTGGCAGTCCACGCCGGTGGCCGAGCGGGCGCTGTGCCTGCGGCGCGCCGCGCAGCTCATGGAAGAACAGATGCAGACGCTGCTGGGCCTCATCGTGCGCGAGGCCGGCAAGTCGCTGCCTAACGCCATCGCCGAAGTGCGCGAGGCGGTGGACTTCCTGCGCTACTACGCCGACCAGGCCGCGCGCGAGTTCGGCAACGACACGCACCGCCCGCTGGGCACGGTGCTGTGCATCAGCCCGTGGAACTTCCCGCTGGCCATCTTCACGGGCCAGGTCGCGGCGGCGCTGGCGGCCGGCAATACCGTGCTGGCCAAGCCAGCCGAACAGACGCCGCTCATCGCGGCCCAGGCCGTGGGCATCCTGCGTGCGGCCGGCGTGCCGGCCGGCGCGGTGCAGCTGCTGCCGGGGCGCGGCGAAACCGTGGGCGCGCAGCTCGTGGCCGACCCGGGCGTGCGCGGCGTGATGTTCACCGGCTCCACCGACGTGGCGCGCATCATCGCCCGCACCCTGGCCAGCCGCCTGGACGACAACGGCCACACCATTCCGCTCATCGCCGAGACGGGCGGCCAGAACGCCATGGTGGTGGATTCCTCCGCGCTGGCCGAGCAGGTGGTGTTCGACGTGCTGACCTCCGCCTTCGATTCGGCGGGCCAGCGCTGTTCGGCCCTGCGCGTGCTGTGCGTGCAGGAGGATTGCGCCGACCACATGCTCACCATGTTGCGCGGCGCGATGCGCGAGCTCAGCGTGGGCAACCCCGACCGGCTGTCCGTGGACGTGGGGCCGGTGATCGACGCGGAAGCGCGCGACGGCATCCTGCGCCACATCGACGCCATGCGCGCGGCCGGCCATCGCGTGGACCAGGTGCCGCTGGGGCCCGAGTGCCGCCATGGCACCTTCGTGGCGCCCACGCTCATCGAGATCGACGACATCTCCGAACTCACGCGCGAAGTGTTCGGCCCGGTGCTGCACGTGCTGCGCTACCGCCGCGGCGAGCTGGACGGCGTGCTGGAGGCCGTGAACGCCACCGGCTACGGCCTTACCTTCGGCGTGCATACGCGCATCGACGAAACCATCGCCCACGTCACCGACCGCATCCACGCGGGCAACATCTACGTCAACCGCAACATCGTGGGCGCGGTGGTCGGGGTGCAGCCTTTCGGCGGGGAGGGGCTGTCGGGCACAGGCCCGAAGGCGGGCGGCCCGCTGTACATGTACCGCCTGCTGGGCACGCGCCCGCCGGGGCTGCCGCCCGCGCTGGACGCGGCCGCGCCGCTGCCGCAGCGCATCGCGCTGCCGGGGCCCACGGGCGAAACCAACACCTACGTGGTGGAGCCGCGAGGCGCGGTGTACTGCGTGGCCGCTACCGAGGCGGGCGCGCGGGCGCAATGGGAGGCCGCGCGCCGCACGGGCAACCACGCCTGGTTCGCCGACACGCCGGCCGCGCGGTCCCTGCTGGCGGGGCTGGACGCGGCCCAGCAGGAGCAGGCCGGCATTCTGGACGACGCCGAGGTAGACCAGGCGGACTTCCAGGCAGTACTGTTCGAGGGTGACGGCGATGCGCTGCTGGCGCTCAACCAGCGCATCGCGCAGCGGCCGGGCCCCCTCCTGGCCGTGCACGGGCTGAGCCCGGACGCGCTCGCGGCCGGCGCGGCCTACGTGCCGGAACGCCTGCTCGCGGAGCGCTCGATCAGCGTGAACACCGCCGCGGCGGGCGGCAACGCCAGTCTCATGACCATAGGTTGAAGTCCTTAGGTTGAAGCACAGGTAGAACCGGAGACGACCAAGGGTTATCTCCAATATCACCCGAGGTTGCACTCGAAGCAAAATCCGGTCGCACCTCGGGCCGGGCGGCAAGACGAAAGGCCGCCCGGCAACGCAGACCCGACGCGCGCAGGAAATCCATGCCGGCGCGCGGCGGAATAAAAAACCAGAAAGCCTGGCCAAAAGCGCAGGCATGACTAGGCTGACAATCCGATCTTCCGGAGGACCCCGATGAAATTCCCCACCACCCTGAAGCTCCTGAGCGCCGGCATCGCCGCCGCCGGCCTGCTTGGCGCGGCGCACGCGGCCGACGTCAAGTTCGGTTTTGCTGCGCCGCTGACCGGCCCGCAATCGCACTACGGCGAAGACATGCAGAACGGCCTGACCCTGGCGCTCGAGGAAGCCAACAAGAAGGGCATCAAGGTCGACGGAGAGCCCGCCAAGTTCGTGCTGGTGTCGCGCGACGACCAGGCCGACCCCCGCGTGGGCGTGCAGGTCGCCCAGCAGCTGGTGGACGAGGACGTGGTCGGCATCCTGGGCCACTTCAACTCGGGCACCACGATTCCCGCCTCGCGCGTCTACCACGAGGCCGGCCTGCCGCAGATCGCCATGGCCACCTCGCCCGAATACACCAGGCAGGGCTACGAAACCACCTTCCGCATGATGACCAGCGACACCCAGCAGGGCGCCGCCGTGGGCAAGTTCATGGTGGAAAAGCTCAAGGCCAGGAAGATCGCCATCATCGACGACCGCACCGCCTACGGCCAGGGCCTGGCCGACGAGGTCGAGAAGGCCGTCAAGGCCGCGGGCGGCCAGGTCGTGCGCCGCGAGTACACCACCGACAAGGCCAATGACTTCACGTCCATCCTGACCAACATCAAGGGCTCGGAGCCCGACGCCATCTTCTACGGCGGCCTGGACGCGCAGTCCGGCCCCATGAAGCGCCAGATCAAGACGCTGGGCATCAAGGCGCCGCTGGTCTCGGGCGAAATGACCCGCAGCGACACCTTCATCAAGCTGGCCGGCGACGCCGCCGACGGCACCTACGCCTCGCTGGCCGGCGTGCCGCTGGACAAGATGGCGGCCGGCAAGGACTTCGAGCAGCGCTACCAGGCCCGCTTCAAGAAGGCGCCCGGCGTGTACGCGCCCTATGCCTACGACGGCGCGTGGAACATGATTACCGCCATCGAGCAGGCCGGCTCGGCCAAGCCCGAGAAGTACCTGCCCGCGCTGGCCAAGCTGAATCGCAAGGGCGCCACCAGCGAGCACATTTCCTACGACGCCAACGGCGACCTGAAGGAAATCTCGGTCACCATCTACGAAGTCAAGAACGGCAAGTGGGAGATGGTCGAAACCATGGTGAGCCAGGCCAACTGAGCCTCCGGCCGCCTGCCGCGGGCGGGGCGCCGTCGCCCCTGGCCCGCCATGCGCCGCCGGCCGGTTCCGGCCCGGCGGCGCGCTTCGCCAGGCCGGCCCCATGCGGGCCGCGCCGCGCGCATCTTTCCCGGCTGATACGGCGCCTATGGATATCTTCATTCAACAACTGATTAACGGCGTGACGCTGGGCAGCGTCTATGCCCTGGTCGCCCTGGGCTACACGATGGTGTACGGCATCATCGGGCTCATCAATTTCGCCCACGGCGACGTGGTGATGATCGGCGCGATGGCCGCCACCACCATCGCCATCTCCCTGGTGGGCGGCGACCCCTCCGCGTCGGCCTTTCTGGTGCTGGGCGCCGGGCTGCTGGTTTCCGTGCCGCTGTGCATGGCCGTGGGCTGGACCGCCGAGCGCATCGCGTACCGGCCGCTGCGCCGCGCCCCGCGTCTGGCGGCGCTCATCACCGCCATCGGCGTGTCCATCATCCTGCAGAACCTCGCCATGATGGGCTGGGGCCGCAATTACCTGAACTTCCCGCAGGTGCTTTCGCCGCGCGTGTTCGAGTTCTTCGGCGCGCGCATGAGCACGCTGCAGATCGCCATCGTGGTGATCGCGGCGCTCATCATGGGCGCGCTGCTGCTCGTGGTGCACAAGACGCGCCTGGGCACGGCCATGCGCGCCACGGCGCAGAACCGCGAGGTGGCCGGGCTGATGGGCGTGAACATCAACACCGTCATCTCCGCCGCCTTCCTGATCGGCTCGGCGCTGGCCGCCGTGGCCGGCATGATGGTCGCCACCTACTACGGCGTTTCCCAGTACACCATGGGCTTTCTGCTGGGCCTGAAGGCGTTCACCGCCGCGGTGCTGGGCGGCATCGGCAACCTGGTTGGCGCCATGGCCGGGGGCCTGTTGCTGGGCGTGATCGAATCGCTGGGCGCGGGCTACATCGGCGACCTCACCGGCGGCTTCCTGGGCAGCCACTACCAGGACGTCTTCGCCTTTTTCGTGCTGGTGCTGGTGCTGATCTTCCGTCCTTCCGGCCTGCTGGGCGAACGCGTGGGAGACCGGGCATGAACGCGACACTGAAGAAAAACGGGCTCACCGCGCGCAACCTCGCCGGCATCGCGCTGATCGGCGTGGCGCTGGCCGTGCTGCCCTTCGTGCTGGGCGTGGCCGGACAGAGCTGGGTGCGCATCCTGAATTTCGCGCTGCTGTACGTGATGCTGTCGCTGGGCCTGAACATCGTGGTGGGCTTCGCCGGCCTGCTCGACCTGGGCTACATCGCGTTCTACGCGGTGGGCGCCTACGTATGGGCGCTGCTGGCTTCGCCGCATTTCGGGCTGCACCTGCCGTTCTGGGCCATCCTGCCCATCGCGCTGGCGCTGGCCTGCCTGTTCGGCGTGCTGCTGGGCGCGCCCACGCTCAAGCTGCGCGGCGACTACCTGGCCATCGTGACGCTGGGCTTCGGCGAAATCATCCGCATCTTCCTCAACAACCTGAACGCGCCCGTCAACATCACCAACGGGCCCCAGGGCCTGAACCGCATCGACACCTTCAAGGTGGGCAGCTTCGCGTTCGGCCGCACGGAAACCCTCATGGGCATCCGCTTCACCGGGCCGGAGAAGTACTACTACCTGCTGCTGGGCCTGACGCTGCTCATCGTGCTGGTGTGCGTGCGCCTGCAGAACTCCCGCATCGGGCGCGCCTGGGAGGCCATCCGCGAAGACGAGATCGCGGCCAAGGCCATGGGCATCAACACCCGCAACGTGAAGCTGCTGGCGTTCGCCATGGGCGCGTCCTTCGGCGGCGTGGCCGGAGCGCTGTTCGCTTCCATGCAGGGCTTCGTGAGCCCCGAGAGTTTCAGCCTGATGGAATCCATTTCCATCCTGTGCATGGTGGTGCTGGGCGGCATGGGCCATATTCCGGGCGTGATCCTGGGCGCGCTCATCCTGGCCGCGCTGCCGGAGTTCCTGCGCGCGGTCGTCGAGCCCCTGCAGAACATGCTGTTCGGCTCGGTGGTGCTCGATCCCGAAGGCATACGCATGCTGCTCTTCGGCCTGGCCATGGTGTGCGTGATGCTGTTCCGGCCCGCGGGCCTGTGGCCCTCGGCGGTGCGCCGCCGCGAGCTGTCATCCAGGAACCGGGGAGGCGAGGCATGAGCAAGCTATTGCAAGCCCAGGGCCTGGGCAAGCGTTTCGGCGGCCTGCAGGCCCTGTCGGACGTGAGCTTCGACATCGAGCAGGGCGAGATCTACGGCCTCATCGGCCCCAACGGCGCGGGCAAGACCACGCTCTTCAACGTGCTGACCGGGCTCTATATTCCGGAGGAAGGCAGTTGCATCTTCAACGGCGAGTCCATGACGGGCAAGAAGCCGCACGAAGTGGCCCAGGCCGGCCTGGCGCGCACCTTCCAGAACATCCGCCTGTTCGCCAACCTGAGCGCCATCGAGAACGTGATGATCGGCCGCCACGTGCGCACGCGCGCCGGCGTGCTGGGAGCGGTGCTGCGCACCCGCGCCACCCGCGCCGAGGAAGCCGCCATCGAGGCCCGCGCGCACGAGCTGCTGGAGTACGTGGGCATCGCCCACCGCGCCAACGACGTGGCGCGCTCGCTGCCCTACGGCGACCAGCGCCGCCTGGAGATCGCGCGGGCGCTGGCCACCGATCCCAAGCTGCTCGCGCTGGACGAACCGGCGGCGGGCATGAACGCCTCCGAGACCGTGGTGCTGCGCAAGCTGATCGAGAAGATCCGCGGCGACGGCATCACCGTGCTGCTCATCGAGCACGACATGAAGCTCGTCATGGGTCTGTGCGACCGCGTGCTGGTGCTCGAATACGGCAAGGTGCTGTCCCTGGGCAAGCCGGCCCAGGTGCAGCGCGATCCCAAGGTCATCGAGGCCTATCTGGGCGCTGGCGCCGCCCAGGACCCGCTTATCCACCAGGAGCGCCCCGCATCATGACCGCATCCCAACCCCTACTCGAATTGCGCGGCCTGCAGGTGTCGTACGGCGGCATCCGGGCGGTGCGCGGCATCGACCTGCGCGTGGACCCGGGCGAGCTGGTCTGCCTCATCGGCGCCAACGGCGCGGGCAAGAGCACCACGCTGCGCGCTATCTGCGGCCTCGTGCCGCTGGCCGGCGGCGAGATCGTCTACGACGGCCAGTCCATCGGCGGACGCAAATCGCACGAACTGGTGCGCCAGGGCCTGGTCATGGTGCCCGAGGGCCGGGGCATCTTCGGCCAGCTCACCATCGAGGAAAACCTGGCCATGGGCGCCTACGTGCGCCGCGACGCCGCGCAGGTGCGCCAGGACACCGAGCGCGTCTTCACGCTGTTTCCGCGCCTGGCCGAGCGGCGCAGGCAGGCGGCCGGCACCCTGTCGGGCGGCGAGCAGCAGATGGTGGCCATGGGCCGCGCGATGATCGCGCGGCCCAGGCTGCTGCTGCTGGACGAGCCTTCGATGGGCCTGGCCCCGCTCATGGTGGAAAAGGTGTTCGAAGTGGTGCGCGCCATCGCCAGCGAAGGCGTGACCATCCTGCTCATCGAGCAGAACGCGCGCCTGGCGCTGGAGAATAGCCATCGCGGCTACGTGATGGAGTCCGGCGAAATCATTCTTTCCGGCCCGGCCGGCCAGATGCTGCACGATCCCAAGGTGCGGGCGGCCTACCTGGGCGAGGTCGAGGAATCGGCCTGAGGGCCGGCCGGCGCGGCCGCGCCGTGGACCCCGCCCGCGTCAGGCGGGCTGCGGCGCGGCGGGGCGGCGGCGGTTGATCCTCAGCGCGATGACGGCGGCGGCCAGCCCGGTCGCGCCCGCCAGCACGAACGGCATGACATAGCTGCCCTGCATCTCGCGCAGCGCTCCGGCCATCCATGCCGCGCTGGCCGCCCCGACCTGGTGCCCGGCCACGATCCAGCCGAACACGATGGGCGCGTCGCGCTCGCCGAACGCCTCGGTGGTCAGCCGCAGCGTGGGCGGCACGGTGGCGATCCAGTCCAGGCCGAAGAACACGGCGAAGAGAGACAGGCTGTAGAACGAAAAGTCGGAATAGGGCAGGTAGATGAGCGACAGCCCGCGCAGGCCGTAGTACATGAACAGCAGCTTGCGCGCGTCGTAGCGGTCGGTCAGCCAGCCGGAGGCCGTGGTGCCCAGCAGGTCGAAAATGCCCATCAGCGCCAGCAGCCCGGCCGCTTTCACCTCGGGGATGCCATGGTCGCCGCAGAGCGCGATGAGATGGGTGCCCACCAGGCCGTTGGTGGTGAAGCCGCACACGAAGAAAGTGGCGAACAGGAACCAGAACGTGCGCGTGCGCGCGGCGCGCCCCAGCGTGCCGAAGGTGTTGGCGACCAGGCCGGCGCGCGGCGCGGGCGCCGGTTCCACCTGGTCCGCCGGGCTGCCGTAGGGGGCCAGGCCCACGCTGGCGGGCCGGTCCGGCACCAGCCACCAGACCAGCGGTACGAGCGCGGCGGCGGCTGCCGCCACCGTCCATACCACGCGCGTCCAGTCGCCCGAAGAGGCCAGCGCGGCCAGCACGGGCAGGAAGATCAGGTTGCCGGTGGCCGTGCTGGCGGTGAGCACGCCCATGGCCAGCCCGCGGTGCCGGCTGAACCAGCGGTTGACGACCGTGGCGCCCAGCACGACCGCCACGGCGCCGGTGCCCAGCCCGGAAAACAGGCCCCAGGTGAGCAGCAGGTGCCAGGACTGCGTCATGAACGCGCTGGCCGCGCTGGAGGCGGCCATGAGCGCCAGGGCGCCGATCAGTACCCGCCGCAGGCCGAAACGCTCCATGGCCGCCGCCGCGAACGGGCCGACCAGCCCATAGAGAAAAATGCCCATGGCCGCCGACAGCGAGATCACGCCGCGGCTCCAGCCGAAGGCTTCCTCCAGCGGCAGGATCAGCACACTGGGCGACGACCGCAGCCCGGCCGACACCAGCAGCGCGAAGAAGATCACGGCCACCACCACGAAAGCGTATTTCTGGCCGGCATTGCGGAAGGGAAAAGGCAGACGGGATATACTCATGTTACCGATCGGTACGTTGGCGATTCGCGCATAGTACGTACCGGTCAGTAACATGGTCAAGCATTTTCGCATCGCCCCTGGGCAAGGAGACCGCATGAACCGCAATACGCCCGCGCCGGCGCGCCGTCCGGGCCGGGCCGCCAGCAAGGCGGCGCCGGTGCTGGCCGCCGAGCGCATCCGCCGCACCGCGCGCGAACTGTTCTACCGCGAGGGCATCCGCGCCGTGGGCGTGGACGCCATCGTTACCCGAGCGGGCGTGACCAAGCCCAGCCTGTACCGCAGCTTCACGTCCAAGGACGAGCTGGCGGCGGCTTATCTGCGCGACTTCGAATGCGAGTTCTGGGCCCGTTTCGATGCCGCCTGCCAGGCGCATCCCGGCGACCCGCGCGCACAGGTGCTGGCCTACCTGGAGGGCCTGGCCGAGCGCGCCGTGCAGCCGCACTACCGGGGCTGCGGCCTCACCAATGCAGCCGTGGAGTATCCGGAGCCCGCCCACCCCGCGCGCGGCGTGGCCGTGCGGCACAAAGAGGCACTGCGCGGACGCCTGCGCGCCATGTGCGCCGACATGGGCGCGCGCGAGCCCGCCGCGCTGGCCGACGGACTGCTGCTGCTCATCGAGGGCGCGTTCGTCTCGGGCCAGATCTTCGGCGGCGGCGGCCCGGCCGGCCAGGTGGCGCGGGCGGCGGACCGGCTGATCGAGGCCTATCTGCGGGATTGAGGCCGGGCCTACGGCGCGCGCTGCGGAAAGCTGCGCTCGAACACGCCCTCGGCAATCCGGTTCTTGAGAATCTCGATCGACCCGCCGGCGATCATCCAGCCGCGGCATCGCCGGACGCAGTATTCCACCAGCGACTCGCGGCTGTAGCCCATCCCGCCCATGACCTGCAGCGCCTCGTTGGCCACCTCGAAGCCGATCTGGTTGCAATAGGCCTTGGCGATCGCGGTTTCCGTCGCCGAGGGAAACCCGGTGTCGGCGTTGCCGGCGGCGCGGTAGAGCAGCAGTTGCGCGGCGTCCAGCTTGATGCGCATATCGGCGAATTTCCATTGCAGCCCCTGGAACTCGCACAGCAGGCGGCCGAACTGCCTGCGCTGCATGGCCCATTGCCGCGCTTCTTCGTAGGCATAGCGTGCCAGCGCCACCGAGCGCGAGGTATTGCCGATGCGTTCCACATTGAAGCCGGCGATCTGCTTCTTGAAGCCGC
Organism: Achromobacter sp. Marseille-Q4962; assembly: GCF_943737005.1. Lineage (GTDB taxonomy): Bacteria > Pseudomonadota > Gammaproteobacteria > Burkholderiales > Burkholderiaceae_B > Achromobacter. Next base: position 127,356 of record NZ_CALSFU010000005.1, read on the forward strand.
CTTCGCCCAGCACCACCATGTCCTGCGGCACGAATACGTTGTCGAAGAAGATCTCCACCCACTCCTCGCCGGACATGAAGGCCGAGCGCTTGCCCAGGCGCACGCCTTCGGCGCGCGTGTCGATGAGGACGGAGCCGATGCCGTGCGTGCCCGGCCCGAAGCGCACGTAGGCGAGGATGACGGTGGCGTGAGGGCCGTGCGTCGTGAAGATCTTGCTGCCGTTGATGCGCCAGCCGCCCGGCGCGGGCGTGGCGCTGGTCTTGAGTTCCGTCACGGCCGAGCCGGCGTCCGGCTCGGTCATGCCCACGCAGATCAGCGCCTCGCCGGCCAGAAGGGGGCGCAGGTACTTTTCCTTTTGCAGCGCGCTGCCGTATTCGGCCAGCACGCGAATGGCGCCGAAGTTGCCCGCCTGCACCACGTCGGCGCTGCGCGGGCAGACCGAGGCCACCGTCTGGATGGCGATGACGGCGTCCATGAGCGAGCCGCCCACGCCGCCGTCGGCCTCGGCCACGGTAATGCCGAGCAGCCCTTGCCGCGCCATCTTGCGCGCGACGTCCCAGGGATAGTCGTCCGAATGCGCGCGCGCCACGGCATCGCGGGCGAGTTCGCTTTGCGCGAAGCGCCGCACCGCGGTTTCGAAGCCGGTCTGTTCGGGAGTCAGGTTGAAATCCATCGTGGGTTCCTGTGTGTGAAAAAAGTTCAGGCCAGGCGGATGAGGCCGTCCACCGCGACCACCGCATGCGCCTGGACGAACAACGGATTGATCTCGGCTTCGGCCACGCGCGCGCCGCGCATGCCCGCCAGTCGTGAAAAGCGGACAATGGCGCGCGCCAGGGCGTCGACGTCGCCCCGGGGCAGCCCGCGAAAACCTTCGATCAGGCGCGCGTGGCGGACTTGCGCGATCATGTCGCGGGCCTGCGCCTCGGTCACGGGCGCCAGCCTCAGGGCGAAGTCGGGCATGAGTTCCGCGGCAATGCCGCCCGCGCCCAGCAGCACAGTGGGGCCGACCAGCGGGTCATCGCGGTAGCCGAGCATGAATTCCGCCAGCCTGCCCTGCATGGCCTGCACCAGCACGCCGTCCAGGCGCGCCTGCGGGCACCAGGCGCGCGCGCGCTGCGGGAGTTCCCGCAGCGCCTGCCGCAGCGCCGCTTCATCGCCGATGCCCAGGCGTACCGCGCCCGCCTCGGTCTTGTGCGGGATATCGCGGGAACACACCTTGGCCGCGAGCGGGTAGGGCAGGCCGTGGCGCGCGCCAGCCTCACGCAGCAGCGCGCGCGGCGCCACCGGCACACCCAATTGCTCGAACACCAGGCTGGCTTCGTATTCGTTGAGCAGCCCGCGCGCCGGCAGACCCGCCGGCCAGTCCTGCGGCGGCGCGGGCGGCGGCGGTTCGCCTGCGGCGTCGAAGAACACGGAGAGCGCATCGGCGCAGGACTCCGGCGTGCGAAAGGCGGCGATGCCGGCTCGCTGCAGCAGCGCGAGCGATTCCGGCGCCTCGGGCGCGAGAAACGCGGCCAGCGGCTTGGCGGCAGGCTTTTCCGCTTCCAGCAGCGGTCCCACTGCCAGTTCCGGATGGAACTGCGCCGAAGACCCCGCCACGCTCAACACGGCGTCGCACCAGTCCGCGGCAAGCAGATGCTCCAGCAAGTCCCGGTACTGCGCGCCGCTGGCGGCCAGGGTCAGGTCGATCACCGGCGTCTGGCGCAGCCGCAGGCCGCGCCCGGCCATGTGCGCGATGAAATCGGCCGGCGGCGCCACCGCGGCCAGGCCGCGCAGCCCCAGGTTGTCCACCACCGTTGCCGCGCCGCCGCCCGTGGTGGTGATGACCGCCACCCGCGCCGGACGGTGCGTTTTCGGCCGGGCTGCCCCATAGCGCAGGGCCAGCGGCACGAGCTCGAACAGTGTTTCCAGTTGGCGCACGCGCATGACGCCGTACGCATGCAGGAAGGCGTCCACGGCCGCGTCGTTGCCCGCCATCGCGCCGGTGTGGGACTGCGCCAGCGCGTCGCCCTGTTCCGAGCGGCCCAGTTTGTAGGCGATGACGGGCTTGCCCGCCGCGCGCGCGCGTTCCAGCGCGCGGGCCAGCGTCGGCGCGTCGCGCAGGGTCTCCAGGAACAGCAGAATCGCGCGCGTATCCGCGTCGCCGACCAGCGCGTCCACCACTTCGCCCACGCTGATGTCGCTTTCGTTGCCCACCGACACCGATTTGGCGAACCCCATGCCGCGCGCGGCGGCGCGCGAAAGCAGCGAGCCCATCATGGAACCGCTTTGCGACACCATGCTCACTTCGCCAGGCAGCAATGTGTCGGCCTCATAGGCCGCATTCACGGACAGGATCGCTCCGGAGTGCAGGTCCGCCAGCCCGATGCTGTTGGGGCCGAGCAACCGCAGTCCCAGCGCGCGGGCCTGTTCCACCAGCGCATGCTGTCGCGCCCGGCCTTCTGCGCCGGTCTCGCCGAAGCCGTCGGAATAGATGGTGACCACCTTGGCGCCGGCGCGGGCGCACTCGGGCAGCAGCGCCGGCACGCCCTCGCCGGGAATCATCACGAATACGTGGTCCACCGGACCGGGCAGGGCGGCCAGCGAGGGCCAGGCGGGCTCGCCCAGGATTTCCGCGCGGGTGGCGTTGATGGGATAGATGCGGCCGGCATAGCCGTGCTTGCGCATGAAGCGCAGCGGCCGGGCGGTGTTCTTGCGCGCGTCTCCGGAAGCGCCCACCAGGGCGATGGAGCGCGGCGCCAGCAGGGCGTCGGCAAGCGTGGTCATGGGTTCCTGTGGAAAGTGGAAAGAAGCGTCAGGCGGGCGAGCCGTCGGCGGCCAGGCCCAGCGCGCCGGCGTGGTCCAGCGTCTCCAGGCGCCAGACCGCGTCGCGCAGCGCGCGCATGCGGGCCGGTCCCAGCACGGGGCCGGCGAGTTCGGCGAATTTGTCGTTCAGGTCCTGGTCGGACAGCGGCGCTTCGGGATCGCCCTTGCGGTAAGGGGCATAGTGTGAAACCTTGCTCCCGTCGCGCGTGGTCACGCGCACGCGGGCGGCGCGCTGCCCGGGAAAGCGCGCGCTCAGCTCGGGATCGGCATGCAGCGCCACGCGCCGCATCAGGCCGAGCACCGTTTCGTCCGCGCGGCGCCGTTCGCCGAAAGCGTCCAGGCGCACCGAGCCGTGAACCAGCGCGTGGCTCAGCACGTAAGGCAGGCTGAACTTCGCTTCGAATGCTGTGGCCGGCGCGAAGTTGCCCGTCACGTCCAGCGCGATCTGGTACGTGTCCACGTCGATGGCCCGGACCGCCTCCGGCCGCAGCCCCTGCGCGCGCAGCGCCAGCACCGCATCGATGGCGGCGAAGGTGTGCCCGCAACAGCCGTGGTTCTTCTGGGTGATGCGGGCGATGTTGTAGCGCTCTCCCAGCGCCTCGGTGGCCAGGCGCCAGTCGGGATCGCGCGCCAGCGCGGCGCCGAAGCCCACTTCGCCTTCCAGGATGTCCGCCACGCCGGTCAGCCCGTGCGCCGCGCCCAGTCCCGCCCGCACACCCACTTCGGCGGCATGGCCGGCATGCAACGCCTTGCTCATGGCGTCGGAGCGGAAGGCCTGCTGCAGGCCGCTGGCCAGGGTGCCGGCCGTGGCCAGCGCGTGCAGCATGGCTTGCGCATCGCCCGGCGCCGCCAGGGCGGCGGCCGCCGCCGCCGCGCCGAAACCGCCCACCGTGCCCGTGGTGTGGAAATAGCGGTAATGGGACGGCTGCACCGCGGCGCCGATGCGCGTCGATATCTCGTAGCCCGCGACGATGGCGTTCAGCAACGCCCGGCCGCTGGCCGCGCGGTCTTCCGCCACGGCCAGCGCGGCGGCGATGGTCGGGCATCCGGGGTGATAGACCGCGTCGCGGTAAATGTCGTCGAACTCCACCGCGTGCGACACGCTGCCGTTGATCCAGGCCGCTGTGGGCGCGAAAGCCGTGGTGCCGCAGCCCGGCAGGCTGCTGGCGCCGTGTCCCAGCTCGTCGCCGTGCGCGCCCAGCAATTGCAGGCAGGGCGCGGTGCGGGTGCCGGGGTAGAGGGCCGCCAGCCAGTCCAGGAACGCCCGCTTGGCGTGGTGCAGCACGTCCTCGGAAAGGCGCGCGGCGCTTTCGCGTGCGCCATAGTCGGCCAGTGTGTGCAGCAGCATGTCGTCTCCGTTCGTTCTGCCTTCTTGCGGTTGCCGCGTGCGGGCGCGGCGCGCCGCCGTCGAATGCAGACCACTGTATCGACGCTCGCGCCGCGCAGGCTTGAAAAAAAGGAAACGCACCTTTCTTCGGTCGAGGGGGGCGCGAAACGAGAACGTAGCGTTGCCAAATTTTCAAACCTGGGAAGCCGGCGGCTGCCTAAGCTTGCTGGCAGTACCCGAACTGGCTATACCCCGCAAAGAACCAAGGAGGACGACATGAGCGGCAACAACGATACGCTGGGCTTTATCGGGCTGGGCGTCATGGGCGAACCGATGTGCGCCAACCTGGTCCGCAAGTCGGGACGGCCCGTCCACGTGCACGACTTGGCGGCCGAGCCGATGGCCCGCCTGGCGGCGCTGGGCGCGCACCACTGCGGGTCGGCGGCGGAAGTGGCGCGGACCGCGGACATTGTTTTCCTGTCGCTGCCCAGCATCGTGCAGGTGGAGCAGGTCTGCGCCGCGTTGGCGGAGGCCGGCGGCAAGGTGCGCACCGTGGTGGACATGAGCACCAGCGACGTGGCGCGTACGCGTAAGCTGGCCGAGCAGCTGCGCGCTCATGGCATTCTGCTCATCGACGCACCCGTCGCGCGCATGCGCGAGGCGGCGCGCCAGGGCACGCTCATGATCACGGTGGGGGCGACGCCCGAGCAGTACCAGGCCGTGCTGCCTTACCTGTCCTGCATGGGCAGCGACGTGGTGCTGTGCGGCGGCACCGGCTGCGGGCAGGTGGTCAAGATCATGAACAACATGGTGGTCTTGATGACGGTGCACGCGCTCGCGGAGGCGGTGACGATCGGCAGGAGGGCGGGCGTGGACGGCAAGCTGCTCATGGATGCGCTGAGCCTGGGATCGGCCGACAGCTTCGCGCTGCGCAATCCCGGCCAGAAGGCGCTGGCCGCCGAGCAGTTTCCCGAGAGGACCTTTCCGACGGAATACGCCATCAAAGACATTCTGCTGGCGCTGGAACTCGCGCGCCAGGGCGAGGTGGACGCGCGCGCGGCCAGCCTGACGCACAGCCTGCTGGAGCAGACGCGCGCCGCCGGATACGTCAAGGAGTATTACCCGGTAATGGTCAGGCTCATCGAGCGCGGCTACGCCTGAGTCCGGCGCGCATGCGCCCGGTTTCCCGAAGAATCCCGGAGAGAAAATCATGCTGCTCTTCTTCAAGCGGCTGGCCGCCGGCGCGCTGGCGGCGGCCAGCGTCTGCGCGGGCGCGGCCGCGGCCTATCCCGACAAGCCCATCACGCTCATCATCGGCTTCACCGCCGGCGGCCCCACGGACTCGGTCGGACGCTACCTGGCCCGCCAGATGGAAGCCGAACTCGGCCAGGCCGTGGTGGTCGAGAACCGGCCCGGGGCCAACGGCGTGGTTGCCGTCCAGGCGGCCCGACGCGCGGCGGCCGACGGCTACACCCTCATGCTCGGCAGCAGCGGAACGCTGTCGGTCGAGCCGGTGTACAAGCGCCGCGTCGATTACCAGGTGCTCAAGGATTTCCAGCCGGTCGGGCTGGTGGCGAGCTACCCGTACCTGCTCGTCGTGCCCGCCGGTTCGCCTTTCCGGAGCGTGGCGGAACTGATCGCCGGTGCGCGCGCGCAGCCCGGCAAGCTCAGCTTTGCGTCGGCAGGCAGCGGGGCGGTCAATCACCTGGCCGGCGAGTGGTTCAGCCACGCAGCCGGGGCCGATATCACCCACGTGCCCTACAAAGGGGATTCCGCGGCCATTGCCGACCTGGCGGCCGGGCGGGTGGATATGGCGTTCCTGAGCGCCATCGCGGCACTGCCGCTGGTGCAGGCGGGCAAATTGCGCGCCCTGGCCATTGCCAGTGCCCGTCCTTCGCCGATTGCGCCGGACCTGCCCACCGTGGCCGAGGCCGCTGGCATTCCGGGTTTCTCGGCCGAGCCCTGGAACGGCGTGCTGGCGCCCGCGGGCCTGCCTGCCGACGTCACGCAGCGGCTCAACGTGGCGATAAACCGGGCCATGAGCGCGCCGCAGGCTCGCGAGGTCCTGCGGAAGCTGGGACAGTTTCCGCTGACCGGCTCGCCCCGGGACTTCGCCGATCATATCCGCAGCCAGACCGAGCGCTGGGCGGAGGTTATTGAAACCAGTCATATTCCCAAGGCGGACTGATCATGCAATATCCGGAATTGCTTCTCTTTATCGACGGTCAGTGGACCGCCGGCCGGAGTCAGGCCGCCCTGGACGTGCAGGACCCGGCCACGCAGGAGGTGCTGGGCCGGCTGCCAGCGGCTGCCGCCGAGGACGTCGAGCGCGCGCTGGCCGCAGCGGCCGCGGCCTTCGGACGGTGGCGCGCCACGCCCGCGCTGGAGCGCGCGGCGATACTGCGCCGGGCCGCGGATCTCATGCGCGAGCGCATCGCGCAGCTGGCCTGGCTCATCACGCGCGAGCTGGGCAAGCCCCTGGCCGAATCGGAAAAAGAAGTCGTCACCGCGGCCGAGATGTTCGAGTGGGGCGCGGAGGAAGCGCGGCGCGCCTACGGGCGCCTGATTCCCGCGCGCGCCGCTGGCATGCGCCAGATGGCGATGCCGGAACCCATCGGGCCGGTGGCCGCGTTTTCGGGCTGGAATGCGCCGGCTATCACGCCTTCGCGCAAGATCTCAGGCGCCCTGGCGGCAGGGTGCAGCATTGTCATCAAGCCTTCGGAGGAAACGCCGGCGGTGGCCCTGGAGATCACCCGGGCCCTGCAGGACGCGGGCCTGCCCGCGGGCGTGCTCAACATGGTGTTCGGCGATCCGGGCGCCATTTCGCGCCAGCTGATCGAATCGCCGCACATCCGCATGGTGACCTTCACCGGCTCCACCGCCATCGGCCGCGAGGTGGCGACGATGGCGGCGCGGGGCCTCAAGCGCGCCACGCTGGAACTGGGCGGACATGCGCCGGTGCTGGTGTTCGACGACGCCGATGCCGAGAGCGCCGCCGCCGCGCTGGTGGCGGCCAAGTTCCGCAATAGCGGCCAGGTCTGCACCTCGCCCACGCGCATCTACGTGCAGCGTGCGCTATTCGAGCGCTTCGCGGAAGCGTTCGCTGCCGGCGCGGCACGGCTGCGCGTGGGAAACGGGCTGGAGGCGGGCGTGCAGATGGGGCCGCTGGCGAATCCGCGCCGGCTGGAAGCCATGCGCAACATGGTGGCCGATGCCCGCGCGCAGGGTGCGCAAGTGCTGGCCGGCGGCGATGCGCCCGGCCTGCCGGGCTGGTTCTGGCTGCCCACGGTGCTGCGCGGCGCGGGAACGGAAAGCCTGGCCGCCAACGTCGAGCCTTTCGGCCCGCTGGCCCTGCTGCATCCGTTCGATGGCATGGAAGACGGGCTGGCGCTGGCCAACCGCCTGCCGTTCGGCCTGGCGGCCTACGTCTTCACGCACGATCTCGCGCGTGCGCAGCAGGCCGCCGATGGCATACAGAGCGGCGTGGTCTGCGTCAATCATTGCCAGGCTTCGATGCCCGAGACGCCGTTTGGCGGGTACAAGGACAGCGGCCTGGGCCGGGAGGGCGGCATCGAAGGGCTGCAGGAATTCATGCAAACCAAATACGTCAGTCAGCGCGCGAGCTGACGCCCGCGCCACCGCGCGGCAACAAGCGCGGGGCGCTCCCCATAGGAGACAAACATGAAGCACAGCGCAGTGTTCGTCCTGGTCCTGGCCGCGACCGGCCCTGTCCAGGCGGCGGGGATTTCCGACGATGTGGTGCGCATCGGCGTGCTCACCGATCTATCCGGCGCATACTCGGGCAATGTCGGGCCGGGTTCGGTGCTCGCCACGCGGCTGGCCATCGAAGACGTGGGAGGCAACGTCCTGGGCAAGCCGGTGGAGATGCTGTCCGCGGACCATCTAAACAAGACAGACGTGGCGGCGGGCCGGGCACGCGAATGGATGGACCGCGAGAAGGTCGACGTCATTACGGAGCTGGGCAACAGCGCCGTGGCACTGGCAGTGATGAACATCGCGCGCGAGAAGCGCCGGATGACCATGGTGACGGGAGCGGGCGCCATGCGCATCACCGGCGAGGATTGCGCGCCCACGAACGTGCAGTGGGTGTACGACACCTATGCGCTGGCCAAGGTGGGCACGCTGCCGTTGGTCGAGAGCGGCGCGCGCAAGTGGTATTTCGTTACCGCCGATTACGCGTTCGGGCATTCGCTGGAGGCCGACGGCGCGCGGTTCGTGAAACAGGGCGGCGGCACGGTGCTGGGCTCGGCGCGCTATCCGTTTCCCGGCAATGACTTTGCGTCCTTCCTGCTGTCGGCGCAGGCCAGCGGCGCCGACGCCGTGGCCTTCGCCAGCGCGGGCGCGGACCTGCAGAACGAGATCAAGCAGGCGCGCGAGTTCGGCCTGGCGGACCGGCAGCGCCTGGTCGCGATGCTGATGAGCATTGCCGACGTGCATGGCGTAGGCCTGGAGGCGGCGCAGGGCATGACGTTCGCCGAAACCTTCTACTGGGACATGGACGACGAGACGCGGGCGTTCGCCCGCCGTTTCCGGCAGGCGTCGGGCAAGATGCCCACGGCGCTGCAGGCCGGCCAGTATTCCGCGGTGCTCAGCTATCTGCGCGCGGTGGAAAAGGCCGGTTCGGACGATGTGGAAGCGGTCATGAACGCCTTGCGCAGCATGAAGATCCACGACGCCTTCGCCCGCAACGCGCGATTGCGCGCCGACGGCAAGCTGATTCATGACACGTATGTCGTGCAGGTCAAGACCCCGGAGGAGTCCAAGGGGCCTTGGGATTACTACCGCATCGTCAAGACCATTCCCGGCGACCAGGCCTTTGTGCCGCTTGCGGAAAGCCAGTGCAAGCTGGCCAAGGGCGGCTCATGAGCGCGCTGCCCGAATACGCGGCCTACGCGGTCCGCTATGCGACAACGCAGCGCCGTAGCCTGGACAACTTTCTGACGCGCAACGACTTGCACGACGGGCCGATGGCGCTGGACTTCTATTTCTGGCTGCTGCGCGGCCACGGCCGCAACATCGTCGTCGATACGGGTTTCAGCGCTGCGTCGGCGCGTGCGAGAAACCGGCGGTTCCTGCTGACGCCGTGCGACGCACTGGCGGCGCTGGGACTGGGGGCCGGGGACATTGGCGACGTGGTGCTGACCCACCTGCACTACGACCATGCCGGCAACCTGGATCTGTTCGACCGCGCGACCATCCACGTGCAGGAGGCCGAGATGGCCTACGCGACCGGCCGTTGCATGTGTTTTGCGCCGCTGCGCCATTTTTTCTCAGCGGACGACGTGGCGGCCCTGGTGCGCCAGGTCTATGCCGAACGGGTGCGCTTCCATGACGGCAGCGCAGCGCTTGCGCCCGGCGTGGAGCTTCATCGCATCGGCGGGCATACGCCCGGCCTGCAGATCGTGCGCGTGCACACCGCGCGCGGCTGGGTGGTGCTGGCTTCCGATGCGCTGCACTATCGGCGCAATCTGGCCGACGACAATCCGTTTCCGGCCATCTACAACCTGGGCGACATGCTGCATGGCTACGAACGCCTGCGCGCCATGGCCTCGACCGAAGACCATATCGTGCCGGGCCACGACCCGGAGGTGGCCCGGCGCTACCCCGAGGCCGCGCCGGGCATCTACCGGCTGGACTTCGACCCGCAAGGAGAATGACTGTGATGTTTCAAGACCTGCTGCCGCGCGATTTCGCCGACCGCGTCAATTGCCGCGAACGCCTGACGTGGCGCGGCCGGCACCTGGATACGGATTTCCTGCTCGAAGCGGGCGATGCGGCCTGGCTCATCGGGATACGCCGCGGCCGCATCGAAAGCGTGCGCGGCGGACCGTTCGTCATGCCGCGCTGGCGGTTCGCGCTGCGGGCCGAACGCGGAGTATGGGAGCGCTTTCTGCAGCCCCGGCCCGAGCCGGGTTTTCACGACATCATGGCGCTGATCAAGTTCCGCCGGCTGCGCGCCGAAGGCGACCTGTATCCGCTGATGTGCAACCTGCTTTATTTCAAGGAAGTGCTCGAATGCGCACGGAAAGAGGGAGCGCAATGAAACCCGACATCGACTTCGAACCGGCCGTGGGCCGCTATCTGCGCCTGAACATCGCAGGCGAGCCGCACCGCGTCTACGTTGAGACGGCGGGGCAGGGCGTGCCGCTGCTCTGCCTGCACACGGCGGGGGCCGATACACGGCAGTACCGGGCGCTGCAGAATGACGCCGGCATTCTGGAACGCTTCCAGGTCATTGCCTTCGACCTGCCGTGGCACGGCAAGTCGTCGCCGCCGGCGGGCTGGCACCAGTGTCGCTACCGGCTCACCACCCAGGGCTACGAGGCGGCCGTGCTGGCGGTGGCCGACGCGCTGGCGCTGGCGCGGCCGCTGGTCATGGGCTGCTCCATCGGCGGGCGCATGGTGCTGCATCTGGCCCTGTCGCATCCGGACCGTTTCGGCGGGGCGATCGGCCTGCAGTCCGGCGCGCACGTGGACCCTTATTACGACCTGGAGTGGCTGAACCGGCCCGATGTGCACGGCGGCGAGGTTTGCGCCGGCATCGTGTCGGGGCTGATCGGGCCGGGCAGCCCCGAGGTCCACCGCTGGGAAACGCTGTGGCACTATATGCAGAGCGGCCCGGGCGTGTTCCAGGGCGACCTGCATTTCTATACCGCGGACGGCGACATCCGCGAGAAGGCGGCGGCCATCGACACCCGCCGCTGCCCGCTCTGGCTGCTTACGGGCGAGTACGACTATTCATGCACGCCCGAAGATACGGCGCATCTGGGCGAGCGTATCGCCGGGGCGCGCTGGCAGATCATGGAGGGCATGGGGCACTTTCCGATGAGCGAGGATCCGGACCGCTTTCTGCGCTATCTGCGGCCGGTGCTCGAGGAGGCGGCCGCCGGTCGCGCCGCGCGCCTGGATTGAACGCGCCGCCCGGCGCGGCTCAGGCTGTTTCGGGCGCGCGCAGGGCCTGCAGCAGTTCGTGCGCGGCGCCGCCCAGGTCGCGCGGCGACCGCACGCACACGAAGAACTGGCGCTCGGCCCAGCCGTCGCGCAGGCGCAGCAGCGCCAGCCCCATGGCGTGCAGGTAATTGCGCGCGATCGCTTCCGGCACGATGCCGATGCCCACGCCCTCGCGGATCATGCGGCAGCGCGTTTCGAAGTTCGACACCTGCAGTTTCACATTGGGCGGGCGCGACAGGCTCGTGCCCGCGTAGGCCAGGAACTGGTCCAGCGAATGCCGGGGAAAGTACCCCAACAGCTCATAGTCCAGCGCCTCTTCGAGGAAAAGCTCGCCGCGCCCGGCCAGGGGATGGCCCAGCGGCACCACCAGTCCGACGCGGTCGCGGCGGAACGGATAGGACTCCACGCCGGGCATGGGATAGTCCGCATGGTAGATACCGATGTCCACGGTGCCCTCTGCGACCAGCCGCGGAATGTCGTAGCTGTGCCGGTCCAGGAGATCCACGCTTACGTCGCTGCGTCCGGCCAGGAAGCGCCCCATGACGGCGGGCAGGAACTGCAGGATGGTGGAGGGATTGGCCGCCAGCTTCACCTTGGCCTGGCCGTTGGCCGAAAAGCGCTGCACGGCCTGTTCGGTCAGTTGCACGCTGCGCAGGATGGCCTTGGCCCGCTGGTACAGCAGCACGCCCGCCTGCGTGGGCTCCACGCCCCGTCCGTGGCGCAGGAGCAGGACCCGGTCGAGCTGGCGCTCCAGCTCCGCCACCCGCTTGCTCGCGGCGGAGGTGACCAGGTTTTCCCTTTCCGCCGCCTTGGACAGGCTTTTCTCCTCCACCGCCGCCACGAAAATCTCGAGCGCGGGTATATCGAGCTTTTTCATAGCGGCACACTATACCCGAGCGCCCGGTCCGAAGCGGATGTGTTGCGGTGCACAATCCTGGTGCGAAATTCGGTGCGCGAGCACCGCTATGGATCGTTATGTGTTTGTCGCGCAACGGTTTTTTCCGGCGTGCTGCGGCGCTTATTGCGATGCAGCAAACTCAGGCCTACGATGAAACTGCGATCACCCCTCGCGCTTTCTCAAGGAGAGAATCATGAGCAACACCGCATTGAAGAATGCCCGCCTGTCGGACTCGCTCGAGCAGTCCCTGATCCGCGAGGCCGTCAAGGCGGAGAGCCTGTCCGGCCCGTTCAGCCGCCGCGGCTGGCGGCGGCTCAAGGTGCGCCTGGCGCGTTTTGGCGGGGCGATCGGCGAAGTGCTGCACGATATGGACGCGGGCCGCAGGCAGCATCCCGTGATTTCCGCCTACCACTGACCCGCCGTTCGCGGGCGGCCTGGAGCGCGCCGGCCCGCGAGCGGCCGCCTGTGCGGACTACGCCAGCGCATCCCACACCAGATAGCCGTCCAGCAGGATGATCGCGGCGGTGGCCGCGATGGCGGCGGCGGCCCATCCGCCGCGCAGCGCATGGCGGCCCATCAGGCTGGCGCGCCGCGCCAGCAGCACCAGCGGCACCAGGGCGAAGGGCAGGGCCAGGCTGAGGATCACCTGGCTCAGCACCAGCAGGCCGTCCGGATCCTGGCCGCCGGAATGAATGAGCAGCCCCACGGCCGCCGCGCCCGCGACCAGGCGCGTGAACAGGGCGCGGCGGCGGTCGCTCCAGCCCTGCCGGACCTGGAATCCGCGCGAAAGAATGCGTCCGGCCAGCACGCCGGTGATGGTCGAACTCTGGCCGGCGGCGTACAGCGCCACCGCGAAGACCAGGGCCGCGCCCAAGCCCAGCGTCTGACCGATGACCGCATGGGCCGCATCCAGGCTGGACACCGCCAGGCCGGCGCCCGACAGCGAGGCCGCCGCCACGATCATGATGGCCGAGTTGATCAGCATAGCCACGCCGAGCGACACCATGGTGTCGTTGCGGGCCACCCGCATGGCCATGCCGCGCGCCTGCGGCGGCAATTGGCGGGCGCGCTGCGCCAGCGAGCCGGAATGCAGGTAGAGGTTGTGCGGCATGAGCGTCGCGCCCAGGATGCCCAGCGCGATCATGAAGCCCTCGGGGTCGCGCAGCGCCCGTCCGGTCTGCGCGACGCCCCCGGCCATCGCGGTCCAGGACGGATTGGCCTCGAAGAGCAGGAAGACGAAAGACATGGCCACCACCGCCAGCAGCGCGGCGATGACGCGCTCGTGCCGGTCGGCGTTGCCGCGGGCCAGGGCCAGCACCACGAAGGTTCCCACCCCCGTGACGGCCACGCCGGCGAGCAAGGGCAGGCCGAAGAGCAGGCGCAGCGCGATAGCGCCGCCGATCAGTTCGGCCAGCGCCGTGGCGAGAATGGCGGCCTCGCCGGCCAGCCAGGCGGCTTTGGCCACGCGTGGGGAAAGATGGCGGGCGGTGAGGGTGGCCAGGTCTTCGCCGGTGGCCAGGGCCAGGCGCGACACCAGCACCTGGAAGCCGAGCGCCAGGAAGGCCGAGGCGAAGACCACCATGAGCAGTCCGTAGCCGTAGCCGCTGCCGCCGGCGATGTCGGTGGCCCAGTTGCCCGGGTCGATGTAGCCGACGGCGACAAGCATGCCCGAGCCCACCATGCGCCGCAGGCTGGCGGAAAGTTGGACATTGTGCCGGGCGGCCCGGCCGCCCGAGATCGCGAGAATCAGACCCGTCATACGGCACACTCCTGAGAATGGTTCTCATTTTCTTGAGGTGCCGGGGCCGCGTCAAATTGATTTTGGGCAGGGCGGCCATAGGCGGGCCCAATCGGCCCGCCCTGCGCCGCCGCCCGCGCGCCATCAAGACTTCAGCTTGGCGTCCATGGTGATCCTGGCGTTGAGCGCTTTGGAAACCGGGCAGCCCTTTTCGGCCTTGCGCGCGGCGTCTTCGAAGGCCTGGGCGCTCGCGCCGGGGATCACGGCTTCCACGGAAAGATGCACGGCGGTGATGGCGAAGCCGCCGTCCTGCTTGTCCAGCGTGACTTCGGCCCGGGTGTCCAGGCGTTGCGCGACCATGCCGGACTCGGCCAGGATGTTGGAAAGGGCCATGGTGAAGCAGCCCGCATGGGCCGCGCCCAGCAGTTCTTCGGGGTTGGTGCCTGGCACGTCTTCGAATCGGGTATTGAAACCATAGGGCTGGTCCTTGAGCGCGCCGCTCTGCGTGGATAGCGTGCCCTTGCCGGTCTTCAGGTCGCCGGACCAGGCGGCGGTGGCGGTTTTCTTCATGCTCGTCTCCCTGTAGCGGCCGCGTCGGAGGCGGCCATTGAGAAAAAGCGCGCCGCACAGGGCGCGGCTCGACCCATGATACGGTGCGCCCGGCGAGCGGCAAACGGCGCGGCGCGCGCATCCGCAAGCCGATGTAACGGCGGCGCGGGCCGCGCTTGCCAGCCTGTGCGCGCGCCTGCACACTGGGAAGCTGGCCAGACAACGCAACCGGGGATACAGATGGTAGTGATCGATACCGTGCAGACGCGGCACGCGCTGCATTTCGAGGCCGTGATCGCGGCGCTGCGGGATGCCTTCCGCCAGGGGGCGACGGTTCCCCCGCGCCACGTGCATGCCATCGAGTCCGGGGGCGCGCACGGCACCTCGCTCATCATGCCGGCCTGGAACGAGCGGGGATATTTCGGGGTGAAGGTCATCAACATCTTCCCCGAGAATACGCGCCAGTCGCTGCCGGGCCTGCACGCCACCTACAACCTGTACAGCGCGCGCACGGGCGTGCCGCTGGCCCAGGTGGACGGCGACGTGATCACCGCGTTCCGCACCGCTGGAGCGGCGGCGCTGGGCGCTTCCTATCTGGCCCGTCCCGACGCGGGCGAGCTGCTCATCCTGGGGTCGGGCCGCGTGGCCAGCCTGGTGGCTCCCGCCATGCGCTGCGTGCGTCCCATACACCGGGTGCGCGTCTGGAACGTGCGCCCGGCGGGGGCGGACAACCTGGCCGCCTCGCTGCGCGCGCAGGGCTTCGACGCGGAGAGCGTGGACGACCTGGAAGCGGCGGTGCGGGAGGCGGACATCGTCAGTTGCGCCACCCTGTCGACCGAGCCGCTGGTGCATGGCGCCTGGCTCAAGCCCGGCGCGCACCTGGACCTGATCGGCAGCTTCAAGCCCGAAATGCGCGAGACGGACACGGCCTGCTTCGACGGCACGGAAGTCTATGTGGACACGGACGAAGCGCCGGCCAAGGCGGGCGACCTGCTGGCGGCGTTCGACGCCGGCGTGCTGACGCCCGCCGAGCTGCGCGGCACGCTGGCCGGTCTGGTGGCGGGCAAGGCGCCGGGGCGCTCGGGGCCGCAGGCCGTCACGGTGTTCAAGGCGGTGGGCAGCGCGCTCGAAGACCTGACGCTGGCCGCGCTGGTCTACGAGGCCGTGACCGGAAAGGGGCCGTACTGAGTCAGGCACAATAGCGCCAATGTTTTCACTGTCTTCAAGAGCCGTCATGCCGCGTCTTACCCTTCGCCTCGCCTGCGCCGCCGCGCTGGCCATTCCCTTGCTTGCCCGGGCCGAAATCGTCATCGGCGTGGACGTCTCCACCACCGGGCCGGCCGCCGCCATCGGCATCCAGACCAACAACGCCATCCGCCTGTGGCCCGACACGCTGGGCGGCGAGCCGGCGCGCTACGTGGTGCTGGACGACGGCACCGACGTCAGCCGCGCCGTGAAGAACATGCGCAAGCTCACGTCCGAAGACAAGGTCGACGCCATCGTCGGCCCCAACATCACGGCGGCGGCGCTGGCCGCGCTGGACGTGCTGGCCGAAACCGGCACCCCCATGGTGGCGCTGGCGGCCTCCAGCGTCATCGTCGAGCCGCAGTCCGATCCCAAGCGCGCCTGGGCATTCAAGATGCCGCAGAACGACTCCCTCATGGCCTCGGCTCTGGTGCAGGACATGAAGAAAAAGGGCTACAAGACCGTGGGCTTCATCGGCTTCGCGGATTCGTACGGCGACAGTTGGTGGAAGGAATTCACCGCCGCCGCCGGCCGGGACCTCGAGGTCGTCGCCCAGGAGCGCTTCCAGCGCACCGACGCCTCGGTGGTGGGCCAGGCGCTGAAAGTCATCGCCGCCCGGCCCGACGCCGTTCTCATCGCCGGCTCGGGCACCCCGGCCGCACTGCCCCAGAAAACGCTGCTCGAACGCGGTTATACCGGCGCCATTTACCAGACGCACGGCATCGGCACGCTGGAATTCCTCCAGGTGGGCGGCAAGGACGTGGAGGGCACGCTGTTCCCCACCGGCCCGGGCGTGGTGGCGCGCGAGCTGCCCGACGACAACCCCGTCAAGCCGGTTGCCGTGGCCTTTGCCGACAAGTACGAAAAGCAGTACGGCGCCCATACCCTGACGCAGTTCGCGGGCGACGCCTACGGCGCCTGGATGTTGCTCGATTCGGCCGTCGCGCGCGCGCTCAAGACCGGCGCCCGGCCAGGCACGCCCGAATTCCGCGCCGCCCTGCGCGATGCCCTGGAATCGACGCGCGGCCTGATCGTGCCCAACGGCGTGCTCAATATCTCCAAGACCGACCACCAGGGTTTCGACGAGCGCGCGCGCGTCATGGGGGTGGTGAAGGACGGGCGGTTCTCCTACGCGAAATAAGCGCCTACGCTTCGTAACCTGCTCTCACGGACCGAGGGGAGCAGGGGCTTTGGGCAGGCTGCGGCCTGCTTTTTCTTGTGCTATTGATTAGTGTAGAAATGATTTATTCGCGTATTATTTTTGGCGAAGCCTTTTTCGATAAATACATCAGGGAGAAAACGCCATGACTTTGCTCCAGACCAAACGACTGCTTGCCGCCGTCAGCCTGGGCCTGCTTGCCGCCTGCTCGGATTCGGGCTCCGATTCCGATTCCAAGCCGGCGCCGGCCGCCAAGGAGCCCGCCGCGGCGGCCGGCACCCTGGAAGCCGCGCGCGCGGCGGGCAAGATCCGCATCGGCTATGCCAACGAGGCGCCCTTTGCCTATATGGACAGTAAGCAAGGCAAGGTGACGGGCGAATCCGTGGAAATCGCGCGGGTGATCCTCAAGCGCCTGGGCATCAACGAGGTCGAGGGCGTGCTGACCGAGTTCGGCTCGCTCATTCCCGGCCTGCAGGCCAAGCGGTTCGACATTATCGCGGCGGGCATGTACGTCACGCCCGAGCGCTGCCAGCAGGTCGTGTTTTCCAATCCCACCTACGGCGTGGGCCAGGCCTTCCTGGTGAAGCAGGGCAATCCCAAGAACCTGCACAGCTATGAAGACATCGCCAAGAATCCCGATGCCAAGCTGGGCGTGGTGGTGGGCGCCATCGAGTCGGAATACGCTTCCAAGCTCAACGTGCCGCCTGCTCAGGTGGCGGTGTTTCCGGACGCGGTGAGCGCGCTGTCCGGGGTGCAGGCCGGCCGCGCCGACGCCTACGCCGCCACGGCGCTCACGGTGAACGACCTGCTCAACAAGACCGACCAAAGCAGCGGCCTGGAGAAGGCCCGGCCCTTCACCGACCCGGTGATCGACGGCAAGAGCGTGCGCGGCTACGGCGCCTACGCCTTCCGCACCGAAGACAAGGCGTTTGCCGACGCGTTCAACGCGGAACTGGCCAAGTTCGTGGGCACCGAGGAGCACAAGAAGCTCGTGGCGCCGTTCGGCTTTACCGACCAGGAGATGCCCCAGGGCATGACCGCCGCCAAACTTTGCGGCCAGCAGCAATAAAGAAGGGGCGTCCATGTCGCTCGTACCGGAGCATCTCGCCGAGCTGCTGCCGCCGCTGCTGCAAGGGCTGGGCGTGACCCTGCGCATCATGGCGGGGGCGGCGGCCCTGGCCGTGCCGCTGGCCGTGGCCGCCGGCATCGGACGGCTGTCCCCCATCGCGCCCCTGCGCTGGATCGCCGCGGTATACGTGGAAGTGTTCCGCGGCACTTCGGCGCTGGTGCAGCTTTTCTGGTTCTACTTCGTGCTTCCGCTGTTCGGCATGCAGCTTCCGGCCATGCTGGTGGGCATCGTGGTGCTCGCGCTCAATGCGGGCGCCTATGGCGCCGAGGTCGTGCGCGGCGCGATCCGCGCGGTGCCGCCCGGCCAGCGCGAGGCGGGCATCGCGCTGAATCTCACGCGCGGGCAGATCATGCGGCGCGTGGTGTTGCCGCAGGCCATTCCGGCCATGCTGCCGCCGGCCGGCAATCTGCTGATCGAACTGCTCAAGAACACCGCGCTGGTGTCGCTCATCACCATTACCGACCTCACGTTCCGCGGGCAGCTGCTGCGCAGCGAAACCCTGCGCACCACCGAGATTTTCACGCTGATCCTGTTCCTGTATTTCGTGGTGGCCCTGTTGATCACGGCGTGCGTGCGCCTGCTGGAGCGAAGGGTGCGGGTGCGATGAATCCTGTTTTCGATTGGTCTTTCGCGCTGGAGATCCTGCCCACGCTGGGCGCGGCGCTGGTCGTCACGGTGCAGGCCACGGTGCTGGGCATGCTGGTGGCGGTCACGCTGGGCCTGGCGCTCGCGCTGCTGCGCCGCGCGCGTCTGGCGATCGTGTCGCTGCCGGCGGCGTTCTTCATCGAGTTCGTGCGCAGCACGCCGCTGCTGGTGCAGATGTATTTCCTGTTCTACGTGCTGCCTCTGACGGGCGTGCGGATGTCGCCGCTGGCCACCGGCGTGCTGGCGCTGGGCGTGCACTACGCGGCCTATTGCGCCGAGGTCTACCGCGCGGGCATCGAGAGCGTGCCCAGGGGGCAGCTGGAGGCCGCCACCGCGCTTAACCTGTCGCGCTGGGACACGGCGGCCCGCATTGTGCTGCCCCAGGCCATCCCGCCGGTGGTGCCGGCGCTGGGCAATTACCTGGTGGCCATGTTCAAGGACACGCCGCTGCTGTCGGCCATTACCGTGGTCGAGCTGCTGCAGCAGAGCAAGATGATAGGCTCGGCCACGTTCCGCTACACCGAGCCCCTGACGCTGGTGGGCGCGCTTTTTCTCGTGCTCAGCCTGATCGCGGCGTGGGGGGTGCGCAGGCTGGAGGCCAGGCTGCAACGATATGGAGGAAAGCGATGAGCGCCGCGATCAAGATCCGGAACCTGTACAAGCGCTACGGCGAGCTGGAGGTGCTCAAGGGCATAGACCTGGACATCCCGGCGGGCCAGACCGTGTCCGTGATCGGGCCGTCGGGTTCGGGCAAGTCCACCCTGCTGCGGGTCCTGATGACGCTGGAGCGCCCCACCAGCGGCGAGATCGAAATAGACGGCGTGCCCATGTGGACCGACGCGAAGGGCCGTCCGGCCGGGCCGAATTCGGCCCACGTGCGCCAGGTGCGGGGCAAGATCGGCATGGTGTTTCAGCACTTCAACCTGTTCCCGCACATGACGGCGCTGGGCAATGTGATGGAGGCGCCGATGCGCGTGCAGGGCCTTTCTCGCGACGCGGCGCGCGAGCGCGCCGCCCAGTACCTGGACATGGTGGGCCTGGGCGACAAGCTCGACGTGTACCCGGCGCAGCTGTCGGGCGGGCAGAAGCAGCGCGTGGGCATCGCGCGGGCCCTGGCCATGCGGCCGGAGATCATGCTGTTCGACGAAGTGACGTCGGCCCTGGACCCCGAACTGGTGGGCGGCATCCTGCAGATCATGCGCGACCTTTCGGCCCGGCGCAGCATGACCATGATCATCGTGACCCACCAGATGAAATTCGCCGAGCGCAGCTCCGACCGCACGCTGTTTTTCGACCAGGGCAATATCGTCGAAGACGCGGACTCCGCCGCGCTCTTCGGCCAGCCGCGCGAAGAGCGCACCCGGCAGTTCCTGGACTCGGTGATCGAGGGCCAGTAGGCCCGCGCCGCCGCGCGGGCGGCGGGTTATGCTTGGCCATTCATCCGTTCACGTTCACCGTACCGAGGCCACCTCATGAGTCTGTTGTTCAGTCCGGCCGCGATCGGCAAGCTCGCGCTCGCCAACCGCATCGTCATTGCGCCCATGTGCGAATACTCGGCCGAGGAGGGCTGCGCCACCGACTGGCACATGATCCATCTGGGGCACCTGGCGCTGTCGGGCGCCGGGTTGCTGTTCACCGAGGCCACCGCCGTCGAGCCGGAGGGCCGCATTTCGCCGGGCGACCTGGGCCTGTGGTCTGACGAAACCGAAGCCGCCCTGGGCCGCGTCGTCCGGGCCGTGCGCCGCTATTCGCCTGTCCGGCTGGGCATCCAGCTCGCTCATGCGGGGCGCAAGGCATCCAGCAACGCGCCCTGGAACGGCGGCCAGCTCGTGCCGCCCAGCGAAGGCGGCTGGCAGGGCTGGGCGCCGTCGGCCGTGCCCCACGGCGAGGGCGAGCCGGCGCCGCGCGCGCTGGACGCCGCCGGGCTGGAGCGCGTGCGCCGGGCTTTCGTGGACAGCGCCCGCCGCGCGCTGCGCCTGGGCTTCGACGCCATTGAACTGCACGCTGCGCACGGCTACCTGCTGCACCAGTTCCTGTCGCCGCTGGCCAACCGGCGCGACGACGCTTATGGCGGCAGCCTCGAAAACCGCATGCGCTTGCCGCTCGAGGTCTTCGAGGCACTGCGCGCCGCCGTGCCCGATACCGTGGCGCTGGGCGTGCGGGTGTCGGCCACCGACTGGGTGGAAGGCGGCTGGGACCTGCCCCAGACGCTGGCCTTCGCCCGCGAACTCCACGCGCGCGGCTGCGATTTCATGGACGTCTCCAGCGGCGGCGTGTCGCCGCGCCAGAAGATACCGGTGGGGCCCAACTACCAGGTGCCGTTCGCCGAGGCGATCAAGCGCGAAACCGGCATGCCCACCATCGCGGTGGGCCTGATCACGGAGGCGCAGCAGGCCGAGGACATCCTGCAAAAGGGCCAGGCCGACATGGTGGCCCTGGCGCGCGGCATGCTGTATGACCCGCGCTGGCCCTGGCATGCCGCGGCCCAATTGGGCGGGCAGGTGGCCGCGCCGCGCCAGTACTGGCGCTCGCAGCCCCGCGAACTCAAGAACCTGTTCGGCGAAACCCGCTTCGGGCAGCGC
This sequence comes from Achromobacter sp. Marseille-Q4962, assembly GCF_943737005.1. GTDB lineage: Bacteria > Pseudomonadota > Gammaproteobacteria > Burkholderiales > Burkholderiaceae_B > Achromobacter. The sequence goes on from NZ_CALSFU010000005.1 coordinate 148,405, forward strand.
TGAGCCGCGTGGCGGCCCCGGGGCCGGGGCGGCGCCGCTACGGCCGCTCCCGCCTCAGGCCAGCCTGGCGTAGGCGGCTTCCAGCTCGCGGTAGAGGGTGTCGGCGAAGTCCGCGCCGGCGGGGTCCTGCCGGCTCATCAGGCGGGCCAGCACCACGTTGTCTTCCTCGCCGTTCCAGATTTTGATGTAGCTGCCTTCCTTGTAGCCGTGGCGCTGGCGGAAGATGTTGAGCACGTTCTTGGACACGTATTGCGCGTAGGTGCCGGCCCAATCCAGCTCGCAGGCCGTCATGGCCTGTTCCAGCGTCTTGAAGCTGGCCCGGCCGCACACGGCCAGGCCGCCGATGAGCTCGAGCAGTTCGGGCACGGGCAGGGCGGGCAGCTCGTAGGCCCGGCCGTCCAGCGTTACGGAGGCGGGCGAGGCCAGGTCGTCCAGCAGGGCGCGCGCGGCCCGGTCGATATCGCCGCCGGCCTGCGCCAGCGTGTGGGAAAGGTAGAAGTGCAGGATGTCGACCAGCTCCATCTGCACCTGCGGCAGGTCGATGCTCTGCTTTTTCCACCATTTCCAGCCGTGGTGCTCCAGCGCCTCGGCCGATTCCACGAAGGCCGCACGCAGGAAGCGCGCGCCGCCGTTGATCCAGTCCGGATTGATGATGCGGTTCAGGCTGTCCTGCAGTTTGAGCATGGTGGCCGCCTGGGCCTGGTTCAATCCGGCTGCGTTGTTCACTTTCACTCCCTGTGTTGCTGGACGTCGTTGAAACTGGGCGCAGATGTTAGCACTCCGGGGCGCGTTAGCCCGGGGCGCGTTAGCCGTCCTTGCGGTGGCGCGAGGGCTGCAACGGCGGCAGCGGGCGGGCAGGGACGTTCTTCGCCTTGCGCGCGCCGGCCGCCGCCTTGAAAAGCATCAGGGCGAGAAACCCCAGGAAAACGGCCGGCATGAGTTCGTCCAGGTCGAAATAGGGACGCTGGAGCGCCTGGAACGCCACGCGCGCGGCCGCGATGCCCACGGCGATGCCGGCCACGCCGAGCAGCACGCTGGCGCGGCGCTTGCCGTCGCGCTGGGCCAGCGTCAGCTCGGCCTGCGCATCGCGTGCGGGGACGCCGGGCGAGGCGGGCGATTGCCCCCACGGCGCGGAAGACAGGGGTTCCGAGGCGGAGGCAGGCGGCGGCGCCGGCCGGGCGGAGAAGATTCCGGCCCGCTTGTCGACCTTGCCGGGCTCGGGGCCGCCGGTGCGGCTCAACTGCTCGATGTAGCGCGCGAAATCGCCGTTCCTGGGTTCTCCGTCTATTGCCATGGCAGGCCCGCCTTCTTTCAAGTGCGGCTGCGCACCCGCGCCGGCTGGCGGCGCTTGCGCAGCATTGCGATCAACAATGCGCATCCTAACAGCACCGAGAGCGCCACACCCGCCATCATCGCGGCCTGCTGCGTGTCCGCGGCCACTTCCAGGCTGCGCGCCGCGAAATAGCCGGGCGCGAGCATGAGCGGCATCCAGAGGACGGCGGAGGCGACATTGGCGAGCTGGAAGCGGCCATGGGCCATGCCCATCACGCCGGCCACGGTGGGTATGGTGGAGCGGATGGGGCCGAGGAAGCGGCCGATCAGTACCGAGGCGAAGCCATAGCGGTGGAAGAACAGCCGCGCCCGAGCGACCGCCGTGCGCTGCTGCTTCAGCGGCCAGCGGCGCAGCACGCCGGGGCCGGCCCAGCGTCCCAACCCGTAGGAGAGGGCGTCGCCCACCACGGCGCCCGCCACGCCCCAGGCGAGTATGCCCCAGGGACTGAGCGTGCCCGCGCCGATGAGCCCGCCCGTGAGCAGCATGATGGCCGTCGCGGGTATGAAGAGGCCCAGCAGCACCACCGACTCGCCCAGCGTGAGCAGGAACGTGATGGGCCCGGCCCAGGCCTGGTTGGCCTCGATGAAAAGACCGATCTGGTCTATGTAATGATCCATGGGTCTGGATTAATTCCTGAATTAAAGCTGAACGCAATCCGGTATCTTAACGCCATGAAATCGGGGACGAGGCACTTGCCATACTCATCCCTACGAATGAAACACGCTGTCGGAGCATCATGGACTCGGTGACACAAGCCGTGCTGGGCGCGGGCATACAAGGAGCGCTGCTGGGGCGGGCGCAGGGCCGGCGCGCGCGCTAATCTATGGCGCGGCGCTGGCCACGCTGCCGGACCTGGACGTGATGATGCGCTACCCCGATCCGGTGTCGCTCATGACGCATCACCGCGGCTTCTCGCACTCGGTATTCGTGCTCACGGCGCTGGCGGCGCTGCTGGCCTGGCTGATCCGGCGGTACTGGCCCCTGGCGCCCTACAGCGGCAGGCGGCTGTTCCTCACCCTGTGGCTGGTGCTTGTCACCCATCCTGTCCTCGACGCCTTTACCGTCTACGGCACCCAGCTGTTCTGGCCGCTGCCCCGGGTGCCGGAAAGCTGGTCGGCCATTTTCATCATCGACCCGGCCTATACGCTGCCGCTGCTGGCAGCCATGGCCTACGGCGTTTCGGCCGGACTCACGAGCCGCGCCCGGCGCCTGCTGGCCGCCGCGCTGGTGTTCAGCACCGCCTATCTGGGTTTCGGCCTGGCCGGCCGGCTGGCGGCCGAGCAGCGCGTGCGCGAGGCCATGCGGCAGGAGGGCATTGCCGTCAGCGCGCTGCGCGCCGTGCCCATGCCGTTCAACACACTGCTCTGGCGCGTCATCGCCAAGACGCCCGACGGCGGCTACTACGAGGCGGTCAGCGGCTGGCTCGACGGCGGTGCGCGTCCCGAATGGGTGCGCCTGCCGCTGAACCGGGAGGCGGCGCGGCCGCTTTCGGACAATCCCGTGCTGGCGCGGCTGCGCTGGTTTACGGACGACTGGCTGCGGTACGACCGCATCGGCGACGCGCTGGTGGTCACCGACCTGCGCATGGGCATGGCCGGCTATTACACCTTCCGCTTCAAAATGGCCGAGCGCGCGGCCGACGGCGGCTGGGCCTCCGTCACGCCCAGTTCCTGGCCGTCCGCGCGCGGCGGCTGGCCGCAGCTCAGGCTCGTGCTGGCACGCATCCTGAGCCCCCGGCCGCCGCTGCCGCTGCCATCCTGGTCCGAGCGCACGCTGCGCTGAGCGCGGCCGGCTGACCGCCATCCCGGCCTGCCGGCGGGTTTTTTCTCCTGCCGTTTTTCCCGATTGACCCCGGCCGGGCCGCTGGGATATTCTTGTTCGCAATTAAGGAACATAAGTTCCAAAAAACAGAACTTCAATGAGCATACTCGATGGCGTCCAGCGCGTGCTCGGCCTTTATGCCGACGGCGCGGCCGAACTCAGCTTCACCGACGTGGCTGCGCGGCTTTCCCTGCCCAAGAGCACGGCCTCGCGTCTCCTGAACCAGATGCAGCACTACGGCCTGCTGGATCAGGATCCCGCCACGCGCCGCTATCGCGCGGGGGCCTTGCTGGCCAACGCGGTGCGGGCCGGCATGGCGGCCACGCCGCTGGACGACGCCTGCCGCGAGGTGCTGGCGCGCCTGTCCGACAGCAGCGGCCTGACGGCCTACCTGTCCACGCTGAACCAGCGCGAAACCGTGGTGCTGCAGCGCCTGAACGGCACGCACCCGGTCCAGGTGCTGTCGCCGCCCGGATCGCGCCGCGCCGCGTCGGGCACGGCCATGGGACGCGCGCTGCTCTCGCGGCTCACCGACGCGGAATTCCAGGCCCTGTACGGCGCGGACCCGGCGCGGCCGTTGCCGGTGGAGGGGCGCGATTGCCCGGCCACGGTGGGCGAGCTGGCGCGGCGCGTGGCGCAGACGCGCGAGGCGCGCTGCGGCGTGGCCATCGACGAGGCCATGCCCGGCATCGGCGCGGTGGCGGCCGCCGTGCGCGATCCCGCCACGGGCGAGCTGCGTGGGCTGTGCCTGTCTTTCGTGTCGTTCCAGGCCGAGCCGGCGCTGGTGCGCGACCTGTGCGAGGCGGTGCTGGAGCAGGTCGGGGCGCTGGGCCGCTCGCTGAACGATCCCTATTGGCTCACCTGATGCATTCACCATCGCGGCGCGCGGCATCTTCCCGGGCGTCCGTCCATTTCTTGCGGAAACAGCTTCCATGAATCTCCTGCTACTCAGCAATTCCAGCAGCGACGCGGGCTATCTGGTCCACGCGCTGCCCGACATCCGCGAACTGGCCGCGGGGCTGCCGGCCGGCGCGCCGGCGGTGTTCGTGCCCTACGCCGGCGTGACGCGCGGCTGGGACGACTACACGGCCCTGGTGGCCTCGGCGCTGGCCGATCTGGGCCTGGACATCCAGGGGCTGCACCGGGCAGCCGACCCGGCCGCCGCCCTGCGGCGGGCCGCCCTCGTTATCGCGGGCGGCGGCAATACCTTCAATCTGCTGGCCGAGCTGCGCCGGCGTGGCGAGCTGGAACAGGTGGCGCGCCGCGTCCGGGACGGCGCGTCCTACCTGGGCTGGAGCGCGGGCTCGAACCTGGCCTGCCCCACCATCTGCACCACCAACGACATGCCCATTGTCGACCCGCGCGGCTTCGACGCGCTCGGTTTGCTGCCGTTCCAGATCAACCCGCACTACACCAACGCGCACCCGCCAGGCCATCGCGGCGAGACGCGCGCGCAGCGGCTGGCCGAGTTCTGCGCGCTCAACCCCGCCATGCCCGTGCTGGGCCTGCCCGAAGGCTCGGGGCTGCGCGTGCGCGCCGGGGCCATGTCGCTGATCGGCCCGCACGAGGCGGTGCTGCTGCGCGGCGCCGACGCGCCCCGCGCCTGCCGTCCCGGCCCGCTGGAGGTGTCGGCATGAAGCAGGTGATCGACACCATCGAGCTGCTGTCCTCGGCGCGTGTGGACGGCGAAACTGTGGCCGGCGCGCTGCGCGCGGCGGGCGATTGCGAGGTGGACGTGACGCGCCTGGAGCGCGAAGGCGCGTGCACCGACTTTCTTTCCATCGTCATCCGCGGCGCGGACGACAGCGCCCCGCAGCTGGGCATCGTCGGCCGGCTGGGCGGTATCGGTGCCCGGCCCGCCGTCACCGGCCTGGTGTCGGACAGCGACGGTGCGGTGGTGGCCATCTCAGCGGCGTTCAAGCTCATGGCCATGCAGCGCCAGGGCGACATGCTGCCCGGCACGGTGCGCATCCGCACCCACATCTGCCCGCGCGCGGGCACGCGCCCGCATCACCCCGTGCCCATGATGCGCTCGCCGTTTCCCATGCGCGAGATGATGTCGCACGAAGTGGACCCGCTCATGCAGGCCATTCTTTCGGTGGACACCACGCGCGGCAACCGGCTGGTCAACCGCCGCGGCGTGGCCCTCACGCCCGTGGCGCGCCAGGGCTGGCTGCTGCGCATTCCCGAAACCATGCTGGACGTCATGGGCTGGGTCAGCGGCGAGTTGCCCATGACGCTGCCGCTCACCACGCAGGACATCACGCCCTACGAAAACGGCCTGTGGCACGTGAATTCGCTGATGCAGCCTGCCATCGTCACCGGCGCGCCGGTGGTGGGCGTGGCGCTCACGGCCCAGACCACGGTGCCCGGCTGCGCCACGGGCGTCACCAATGCGGTGGATGCCGACGTGGCGATGCGCTTCTGCATCGAGGTGGCCAAGCTGTACGGGCAGGGCGCATTGCCGTTCTACGACGAAGCCGAATGGCAGGCGCTGCAGTCGCGCTACGGCTCGATGGCGCACCTGCAGACCGTGGGCCGTACGGAAGGGGAAGGGCAGTGAGCGCGGCCGCGCGCCGCGTGGCGTTCTTCACCATCGGCCAGTCGCCGCGCAGCGATGTGGTGCCCGAAATGGCGGCGCTGCTGGGCCCGCGCGTGCGCATCGACGAATTCGGCGCGCTCGACGGCCTGGACGCCGCGGCGATGGCGGCGCTCGCGCCCAGGGCGGGCGCGTACCGCTTCGCCACGCGGCTGCGCGACGGCGGCCAGGTCGAGCTCGACAAGGCCGCGGCGGAAGCCCGGCTGGCCGACATCATGCGGCGGGCCGACGGCCAGGGCTACGACCTCCTGGTGCCGCTGTGCACGGGCACGGCCATCCCGCCCCTGCGCACCCTGGTGGTCGAGCCGCAGCAGGTGGTGGATCACCTCGTTGTCGGGCTCGCCCGGCACTGCCGCCGCATCGGCCTGGTCGTGCCGCTGGCCGCCCAGGTCGAGGCGTTCCACATGGCCGTCGCGCCAGGTTGCGATACCCGCGTCACCCACGCCTCGCCCTACGAGGGCGACCCCGCGCGCGCCGCCGCCGCCTTCGGACAGGCGGGCCGGCAGCTCGCCGATTGCGACCTGATCGTCATGCACTGCATGGGCTATGCCGAGCGCATGCGCTCGGCCGTGGCGCAGGCCTCGGGCCGGCCGACGCTGTTGTCCAACCGGATGGTGGCGGCGGCGCTGGCGCAAATCCTGGACTGAGCCGCATGGCCCGGTCTTCATGGCAAGACGGCGCGGGCGCATTGCCGCAACGCGCGCCGGCCGCCGCCCAGGCGGCGGGAGACACCCTGGTCGCGGACCATTTTTCTCTGGAGAGTTGATTCATGCTGAGCCGTACCCTGCATCGCGCCGCCGGCGCACTGTTTGCCCTGGGCGCGCTGTCCGCCGCCCTGTTCGCGGCGCCCGCCGCCTCGGCCGCCGAGGCCTGGAAGCCTTCCAAGCCCGTGCGCCTGCTGGTGGGCTTCGCCCCCGGCGGCTCGGCCGACACGCTGGCGCGCCTGCTGGCCGAGCCGCTGTCGCAGCGCCTGGGACAGTCCGTGGTGGTGGAAAACCTGGCCGGCGCCGGCGGCAACATCATGGCTTTCCGCCTGAGCCAGTCGCCTGCCGACGGTTACACCATCGGCATCGGCGCGGCCGGTTCCATGGCGATCACCCACGTGCTCAATCCCAAGGGCACCAACTACAAGCCCTCGGACTTCACGCCGATCACGCTGGCGGCCGTGCAGCCCAATGTCGTCATCGTCAACAAGGACGTGCCGGCGAGCAATCTCGCCGAACTGAAGGAATACTTCCAGAAGACGCCCTCGGCCACTTACGGCACCGCCGGCGTGGGCATTTCCAACCACCTGATCGCCGAAACCATGCTGTATCGCCTGGGCGTGAAGGTGCCGCACGCGGCTTACCGCGGCGCGGCGCCCGTCATTACCGACCTGCTGGGCGGCCACATCGCCATGACCATGGACAACATCTCCACGGCGGCCCCGCTGGCCCAGCAGGGCAAGGTCAAGGCCATCGGCGTGGCTTCGCTCAAGCGCGCGCCGCAGCTGCCCGACGTGCCCACGCTGGACGAGCAGGGCCTCAAGGGATTCGACATGCCGACCTGGCAGGGCGTGTTCGCGCCCGCCGGCCTGCCGGCCGACGTGCTGGCGGCCTACTACGCCGCGTTGCAGGACGTGCTCAAGCAGCCCGGCGTCATCGAGAAGATGGGCATGCTGGGCTCGGAACCGGTTACGGGCATGACGCCGGAGCAGTTCGGCCAGTTCCTGGAGAAGGACCGCCAGCAGTGGGCCGACATCGTCAAGGCGGCCAATATCTCGCTGGAACAGTAAGAAGGGAGGCTTGAAGAGGGGCGCGGCATCGGGCGCGCCCGCGCCGCGCTACGGCAGGCGCGCGGCGATCTCCGCGATGAGCCGGCGCGCGGCGTCGAGCTTGCCGGCCGCCGGCAGCGGATGCACGCCGTGCTCGTCGAAGAGCACCAGCTCGGTGGTGTCGGCGTCCATGACCTTGTGCGCCAGGTTGCCCACCAGCAGCGGAATGCCCTTGCGCACGCGCTTGGCTTCGGCGTGCTCGGCGAGCTTTTCGGTTTCGGCCGCGAAACCCACGCACCACGGGCCATGCTCCATGCGCGCCACCTCGGCCAGGATGTCGGGGTTGGGCTCGAACTCCATCGCGGGCGCGCCGCCGCCTTCGCTGGTTTTCTTGAGTTTCTGGGCGCTGACGTTCTTGACGCGCCAGTCGGCCACGGCCGCCACGGCGATGAAGATGTCGGCGTCGGCCGCGCTGGCCATGACCGCGTCGCGCATCTGGCGCGCCGTGGTCACCGACAGCGCAGTCACGCCGCGCGGAATCGGCAGCGCGGTGGCGCCGGTGATGAGCGTGACGCGGGCGCCTGCCTCGTGCGCGGCGCGCGCCAGCGCATAGCCCGTCTTGCCCGAGGAGCGGTTGCTCAGCACGCGCACCGGATCCACCGGCTCGGACGTGGGGCCGGCGGTCAGCAGCACGTGCCGCCCGGCCAGCAGCTTGGGCTGGAAAAAGGCGATGAGATCGGCCAGCAGTTCGTGCGCTTCCAGCATGCGGCCGTCGCCCGTCTCGCCGCAGGCCTGCTCGCCCGCCGCCGGGCCCAGCACGCTGACGCCGTCGGCGCGCAGTTGCGCCACATTGCGCTGCGTGGCCGGGTTGGCCCACATTTCGCGGTTCATGGCGGGCGCCACCAGCAGGGGACAGGCGCGCGCCAGGCACAGGGTGGAAAGCAGGTCGTCGGCCATGCCGTGCGCCAGCTTGGCCATGAAATCGGCGCTGGCCGGCGCGACCAGCACGGCGTCCGCGCCGCGCGTCAGGTCGATGTGCGCCATGTTGTTGGGCACGCGCGCGTCCCAGGCGTCGATGAACACCGGCCGGCCCGACAGCGCCTGCATGGTGACGGGCGTGATGAAGTGCGTGGCGGCTTCGGTCATGACCACGTCCACCGTGGCGCCCTGTTCGGTCATGCGCCGGACCAGCTCGGCGATCTTGTAGCAGGCGATGCCCCCGGTCAGGCCGAGGACGATGCGTTTGCGGGCGAGGTCGAGCATAGAGGCGGGGGCGGCGCGCGGCCGCGCTGAGAAAGGATGAACCGGAATTTTATTCGCAATGGGCGGGCGCGGCATCCGGCGCGCCCGCTGCGCGGTCAGGCGCGGGGCTTGCGCGCGCGCAACAGCTCGTCCAGCACCAGCAGCACGGCGCCGCAGGTGATGCCCACGTCGGCCAGGTTGAAGGCGGGGTAGGCCCAGTCGCGCCAGTAGAAAAGCAGGAAATCCACCACGTGGCCATAGGCCACGCGGTCGATCACGTTGCCCACGGCGCCGCCCAGGATCATGGCGAGCGCCAGGCAGAAGCGCGGCTGGCCGCGCGTGCGGCGCAGCAGCCAGACGATGACCACGGCGGCCACGCAGCCCAGGCCCGTGAAGAGCCAGCGCTGCCAGCCTTCTTCGGAGGCCAGGAAGCTGAAGGCCGCGCCGCGGTTGTACAGCAGCGTGAAGTCGAAGAAGGGCAGCACGTTGACCCGCTCGCCGTACTGGTAGGCCGTGTTGAAGTAGACCTTGGTGATCTGGTCCAGCACGATGATGGCCAGGGCGAGCGCCAGCCAGCGGCCGGCGCGCGCGGGTTCGCCGCGCGCCGGCTGGACGGGCGCGCCGGTATCGGGCGCGCCGGTATCGGACGTGCCGGTATCGGACGTGCCGGTGCCGGACGTGCCGGTATCGGAAGGCCGGGCCATGCTCAGGCCTTGTCGCGGGCTTCGCCCGGGCCGAACAGGTTGGAGACGCAGCGGCCGCAGATCTCGGGATGGTCCGGATCCTGGCCCACGTCCGCGCGCCAGTGCCAGCAGCGTTCGCACTTCTTGTGCGCCGAGGCCGAGACGTCGATGCGCGGCTCGCCTTCGCCGGCATGCACGCCGGCGCGCGAGACGATGAGCACGAAGCGCAGGTCATCGCCCAGGCTCTGGAGCCATTGCAGGTCTTCGCCGCTGGCGCGGATGTCCACCTCCGCCTGCAGCGAGGAGCCGATCTCGCCGGCCGTGCGCACTTCCTCGAGCTTGCGCTGCACGTCGGCGCGGATGGCGCGCAGGCGCGTCCACTTGGCCACCAGCGCGTCCTCGTCGGCGAAGGGCGGCAGCACGTGATAGACCTCGGTGAAGATGGTGACGCGCGCCGCGTCGGCCTGGTTCTTCAGCGCCGAGGCCGTCAGTTCCTTCCAGGCCTCTTCGGCCGTGAAGGACAGGATGGGCGCCATCAGCTTGAGCAGGGTCTGCGTGATGTCGAGCAGGGCGGTCTGGGCCGAGCGGCGCGCCAGGCTGCCGGCCGCCGTGGTGTAGAGGCGGTCTTTCAGCACGTCCAGGTAGAACGCGCCCAGGTCTTCCGAGCAGAAGGTCTGCAGGCGGGCCACCGCGGGGTGGAAGTCGTAGCGCTCGTAGTGGGCCTGCACCTCGGCCTGCATGCGCGTCGTCATGGCCAGCGCATAGCGGTCGATCTCGAACAGCTCGCCGTAGGGCACGGCTTGCGATACCGCGTCGAAATCGGCCAGGTTGGCCAGCAGGAAGCGCAGCGTGTTGCGGATGCGGCGGTAGCCTTCCACCACGCGCTTGAGGATCTCGTCGGAGATCGAGAGCTCGCCGGAATAATCGGTGGAAGCCACCCACAGGCGCAGGATTTCGGCGCCCAGCGAATCGGACACCTTCTGCGGCGCGATGACGTTGCCCACCGATTTGCTCATCTTGCGGCCCTGGCCGTCCACTACGAAGCCGTGCGTGAGCAGGGCCTTGTAGGGCGGCTGGCCATACAGCATGCAGCCCGTGAGCAGCGAGGAATGGAACCAGCCGCGATGCTGGTCCGAGCCTTCCAGGTACAGGTCGGCCGGCCAGGCCAGCTCGGCGCCATGGGAGCCGGCGAAGTCGCGGTCCTTGCCGCCCAGCACGGTGGCGTGGGTGCTGCCCGAATCGAACCACACGTCCAGCGTGTCGCGGTTCTTTTCGTACTGGTCGGCCTCGTCGCCCAGCAGCTCGCGCGGGTCCAGCGTCTGCCAGGCCTCGATGCCGCCTTGCTCCACGCGCCGGGCCACTTCTTCGAGCAGCTCGGGCGTGCGCGGATGCAGCTCGCCGGTTTCTTTATGCACGAAGAACGCCATGGGCACGCCCCACTGCCGCTGGCGCGAGAGCGTCCAGTCGGGCCGGTTGGCGATCATGGCGTGCAGGCGCGCGCGGCCCCAGGAGGGGTAGAAAGCCGTGGCGTCGATGCCGGCCAGCGCGGTTTCGCGCAGCGTGGCGCCGCCGTCCTTGGGCGTGACGTCCATGCCGGCGAACCACTGGCTGGTGGCGCGGTAGATCACGGGCGTTTTGTGGCGCCAGCAGTGCATGTAGCTGTGCTGGTGCTTTTCCACGTGCATCAGCGTGCCGGCCTGCCTGAGCGCCTCGACGATCTTGGGGTTGGCGTCCCAGATGGACAGGCCGCCGAAAAGCGGCAGGCTGTCGGCGTACTTGCCGTCGCCCAACACCGGATTGATGATGTCCGAATCTTTCAGGCCGTGCGCCTTGCACGACTGGAAATCCTCGATGCCGTAGGCGGGCGCGGAGTGCACCACCCCCGTGCCGGAATCCACCGTCACGTAGTCGCCCAGGTACACCGGCGACTTGCGGTCGTAGCCGGGGTTCACGCGGGCGAGCGGGTGATGGAAGGCGATTTCCGACAGCCGGGCGCCCGGCGCGGTGGCGATGATCTCTCCCTGCAGGCCCCATTGCTTCAGGCAGGGTTCCACGCGCTCGGCGGCCAGCAGCAGCAGCGGGCCGAAGGCGGGCGCCGGCGACACGCGCACCAGCGCATATTCGATCTCGGGATGCAGGTTCAGCGCCTGGTTCGAGGGAATGGTCCAGGGCGTGGTGGTCCAGATGACGATGGCGCCGTCTTCCACCGATTCGAGCCCGAAGGCGTCGGCCAGGCGGGCGTGCTCGGCGAAGGGGAAGGCCACGTCCACGGCCGGGTCGGTGCGGTCGGCGTACTCGACCTCGGCCTCGGCCAGCGCCGAGCCACAGTCGAAACACCAGTTCACGGGCTTCAGGCCGCGGAACACATAGCCTTTCTGCAGAATGCGGCCCAGCGCGCGGATCTCGTCGGCCTCATTGCTGAAATTCATGGTGAGGTAGGGGCGGTCCCATTCACCCAGCACGCCCAGGCGCTTGAAATCCTTGCGCTGGCGGTCGATCTGCTCGAGCGCGTAGGCGCGCGCCTTGGACTGCACCTCGGCCACGGGCAGGTGCTTGCCGTATTTCTTCTCGATCTGGATCTCGATCGGCATGCCGTGGCAGTCCCAGCCCGGCACGTAGTGCGCGTCGTAGCCGGCCATGTTGCGGCTCTTGACGATGATGTCCTTCAGGATCTTGTTGACCGCATGACCGATGTGGATGTCGCCGTTCGCGTAGGGCGGCCCGTCGTGCAGCACGAAGCGCGGGCGGCCGCGGCTGGCGGCCCGGATCGCCTGGTAGACGTGGTTTTCCTCCCATTGGGCGATCCAGCCCGGCTCGCGGCGGGCGAGGTCGCCCCGCATGGGAAAGGGAGTGTCGGGCAGGTTGAGGGTTTTTTTATAGTCCATGAACGGCAAAATAGGCGCGCGCGTTTCGCGCGTCTTCGGCGATGGCGGCAGTCAGGGAAGGGAGATCGGGAAATTTTTCTTCGTCCCGCAGCATGTGCAGGAACTCGACTCGCACGAGTTTACCGTATGCGTTCACGGTCTCGTCGAGCAGGTGGGCCTCCAGCAGCACGCGGCCCCGGTCTTCCACGGTGGGGCGCACGCCCAGGCTGGCCACCCCGGGCAGCGGCCGCCCGGCCAGGCCGTGCACCTGCACCACGTAGATGCCCGAGCGCGCCGCGCAGCGCTGCGCCACGCGCAGGTTCATGGTGGGAAAGCCCAGCGTGCGGCCCAGCTTCTGGCCGTGGATCACGTGGCCGCTGATGTGGAAGGGATGCCCCAGCAGATGCCGGGCGCGGTCCAGGTCGCCCACGGCCAGCGCGGTGCGCACCTCGGAGCTGGAGATGCGGTGGCCGTGCTGGTCGGCGACGTCGGCCAGGGTCTGCACCTCGAACCCGTGGCGCATGCCGGCCTCGCGCAGCAGCTCGATGTCGCCGCTGCGCTTGTGGCCGAAGCGGAAATCCTCGCCCACCAGGAGCCAGCGCGTGCGCAGCCCCTCCACCAGCAGCTGTTCGATGAACGAATTGGCCGACATTTCGGCCAGCCGGGCATCGAAGCGCTCGACCACCACCTGCGACACGCCGTGCCGCGCCAGCGCGGCCAGCTTGTCGCGCAGCCCGGAGATGCGCGTGGGCGCGAGCTCGGGGCGGCGGTGCAGGGCGGCGAAATACTCGCGCGGATGCGGCTCGAAGGTCATGACCGAGGGCGTGAGCCCGCGTTCGCGGGCCGCCTGACAGACGCGCGCAAGCATGGCCTGGTGGCCGCGATGCACGCCGTCGAAATTGCCGATGGTCAGCGCGCAGGGCGCGCGCTCGGCGGGCGGAGGGAGGTATCGGTAAATGCGCAGCAATGGTTTCACGAGCGAGAGTTTACAATTTTGGATTCTTTGCGGCTGTCCCGCCGTTGCCGGCGCCCGCGGCTTCCCCCGCGGCCGGTCTTTCGTGCCTTTTCGTCATTTTTCTCGCCGGAACCCCATCTTGCCGGATTCTTCTACCATCAAGCGCCGCCTCGTCATCCTGATTTCCGGGCGGGGCAGCAACATGCGCGCCCTGGCCGAGGCCTGCCGCGCCGAAGCCTGGCCCGCCGAGGTCGCGGCGGTCATCGCCAGCCGCCCCGACGCGGCCGGCCTGGAATGGGCCGCCTCGCAGGGCATCGCCACCGCGGCGCTCTACCACAAAGACTACGCCAGCCGCGAAGCCTTCGATGCCGCCCTGGCCGACGAAATCGACCTGCACCGCCCCGATTACGTCATCCTGGCCGGCTTCATGCGTGTGCTCACGCCGGCGTTCGTCAATCGCTACGCCGGCCGGCTGGTGAACATCCACCCCTCGCTGCTGCCGGCGTTTCCGGGGCTGCACACTCATGCGCAGGCGCTTGCCACCGGCGTGCGCGTGCACGGCTGCACCGTGCATTTCGTCACGCCGGTGCTCGACCATGGTCCCATCATCGCCCAGGGCTGCGTGCCGGTGCTGGCCGGCGACACCCCGGAATCGCTGGCCGGGCGGGTTCTGGCCGTCGAGCACCGCGTCTTTCCCGCCGCGGTGCGCTGGCTGGCCGAGGGCCGCGTCTCGCTGACGAGCGACCACCGCGTGGACGTCGCTGGCGACCCCGACCGCCTGTTCGTCTGGACGCCCGGCGGCTGACGCCGCTGCAACGCCTTAGCCCGGGCGGCTCGCCGCCTTTCTGGATACCCTCATGAACAAACCCCGATCCCCGCGTTCCCGATCCTCCGGCGCGCCGAGGCCCGCCTCCGCCGCGCGGCCCGCCGAAGGCCGGGACGGCCGTTCCTTTTTCTCGCGTCCCAAGGGCGAGGCCCGCGCCGCCGAGCCGGCCCGCGCTCCGGCGGCGCGCCCGCGGCGCCCGGAGCGGGCCGAGTCCCAACGCGCCGAACCGCGGCGCGAAACCCGCCGGGACGCGCCGCGCGGGTCCCAGCGCGAACCGGGCCGCGAATTCGGACGCGACCCCGGACGCGACTCCGGACGTGACCCCGGACGTGACCCCGGACGTGACCCCGGACGTGACCCCGGACGTGACCCCGGGCACGGCTCCGTGCGCCCGTCGCGCCCCGATGCGCGCGACCAGCGCCAGCCCGCCGCACATGCGTCCCAGGCCCGTCCGCCGGCGCGCGGCGAGCGCGCCGCGTCCGCGCCGCGGCGTCCGCGCCAGCCTTACGCCGCCATGCGCATCGACCAGGTGCAGAGCGCCCTGGGCGAGATTTTGCAGTGGACCTATCCGGCCGACGCCGCGCTGTCGCACTGGCTGCGCGCGCATCCGGCGCTCGGCGCGCGCGACCGTTCCGAGGTGGCCGAGGCGGTCTACGACGTGTTGCGCAACCTGCGCCGCTACCGCCAGTTCGGCGAAAGCGGTGTTGGACCGGCCTCGCGCCGCCTGGCCATCCTGGGCCTGGCGGCCACACAGGGCGCCGACGCGCTGGCCGAGGGTCTGGACGGCGTCGAGGCGCAATGGCTGGACAGGGTGTCGCGCATCGACCCGGCCACGCTGCCGCGCGCCGTGCGCGGCAGCCTGCCCGACTGGCTCGACGAGCGGCTGGGCGCCATGGAAAGCCCCGATACTCTGATCGCCGCCCTCAACGAGCCGGCCAGCCTGGACATCCGCGTCAATCCGCTGAAGGCCGACCGCGACGCCATGCTGGCCGAGCTGCAGACGTCGGCCGCGCGCTGCAAGCCCGCGGCCATGCCGTATTCGCCCTGGGGCATCCGCCTGGAAGGCCGGCCGGCCATCAATCGCTGGCCGCAGTTCGAGAACGGCAGCCTGGAAGTCCAGGACGAGGGCAGCCAGCTGCTGGCCCTGCTGGTGGCGCCGCGCCGCGGCGAGATGATCATCGACTTCTGCGCCGGCGCGGGCGGCAAGACCCTGCTGCTGGGCGCGCTCATGCGCTCCACCGGGCGCCTGTACGCGTTCGACGTGTCGGCGGCGCGGCTCGCGCGGGCCAAGCCGCGCTTTGCCCGCAGCGGCCTGTCCAACGTGGTGCCGGTGGTGATCGACAGCGAAAACGACACGCGCATCAAGCGGCTGGCCGGCAAGGCGCAGCGGGTGCTGGTCGACGCGCCGTGCAGCGGCATCGGCACGCTGCGGCGCAACCCCGACCTGAAATGGCGCCAGCATCCCGAGGCGCTGGCCGAGCTGGGCCGCCTGCAGGAGCGCATCCTCAACAGCGCGGCGCGCTGCGTGGCGCCGGGCGGCCGCCTGGTCTACGCCACTTGCAGCCTGCTGGCCGAGGAAAACGAGGCCCAGGCCGGGCGCTTCCTGGCGTCGCACCCCGATTTCGAGCGCCTGGACGCGGCGGCCCTGCTGGGCGCGCGCTGCGAAACGCTGAAGCTGCAAGGGCCGTATGTCCAGTTGCGTCCCGACTGGCACGGCACGGACGGCTTCTTCGCCGCGGTATTCGAGCGGCGCAAGGCGGCGCCGCTCGCAACGCCGGAGACGCCCGGGACGCCCGAGGCCGGGCCGCAGGCATAACGGGGCGGGGCCGGCCGCCCTGGCCGGTCGCCCTGGCCGGTCGCCCTAGCCGGTCGCCCCCCCGGCTCAGGGGGCTGGCGTCACGCCCACGCGGGCGTTGTAATGGCGCGTGCCCAGCGATTTGTCCTGGTATTTCACTTCCCACGCCAGAACGTCCGTGCCGGGCTGGCGGGCCTGGTACACCACTTGCGAAATGGGGACGGCCTTGTAGGCGCAGCGGCCCGAAGCGCCGGCCTGGCCGCGGGTCTGCTGCACATGGGCCTGGCCGAGGGCCGGAGGTTGCGTAATCACCACACGCGGGGCGCGCAGGGCGAGGCAATCCGCGCCCCGGATTTCATAGTACGAGGCCAGCACCGCCACGTCGCCCGTCTTGAGGGTCTGCGCGGCCGTGCCGGCCGGAAGAGCCGAAAGGGCCGGCAGGGCCGCCGCGGCGAGCGCGGCGCAGGAACGGGAAAGCGGAAGCGGGCGGATACGGAACGGCGGCATGGTTTTTTCGGCAATGAAACGGCGCCCGGCAGTGTGGGCCACTCCGGCGGCCGCCGCAAGCCCGGGCCGCTGCAAGCTTTCCGAAAACCCGTTGACAGGAACTTTAAGCTGCGGGCCCGGCCCAATGCAGAGGCCCGCGCGCATCGCCAACCGTAAACCGGGACGCATCATCTCCCGAATAACGGGGCCGCGCCGGGCGGCCCTGCTTGCCCGCCTTGCGGGCAAGCAGGGCGTTTTGTGGTCAAAAGTCCGGCTTAGTGCTTGATTTCCCTCAATTACTATTTTGAAACCGCGATGTCATAAGCGATTCAAGGTAAGCTAAACTTCAGCCACTCTTCTAGCGAGGCTCACAACAGCTTTATGGATTACATCCTCTCCTTCTTTGCCGACGGCCTGACCAAAGCCAGCTGGTGGCAAATCGTCGTCTACACGCTCGTGATGACGCACATCACCATCATCTCGGTGACGGTATTCCTCCATCGCAGCCAGGCGCACCGGGGGCTGGATCTGCATCCCGCCGTCATGCATTTCTTCCGGTTCTGGCTCTGGATGACGACCGGCATGGTCACCAAGGAATGGGTGGCCATCCATCGCAAGCATCACGCCAAGTGCGAAAAAGACGGCGATCCCCACTCGCCCATGCTGTTCGGCATCTGGAAGGTGCTGTTCCGCGGGGCCGAGCTGTACCGCCAGGAATCGGCCAACAAGGAAACCATGGCCAAGTTCGGCCACGGCACGCCCGACGACTGGCTCGAGCGCAACATCTACAGCAAGCACAGCCTGCTGGGCGTGCTCATCATGCTCGCCATCGACATCGCCCTGTTCGGCGCCATCGGCCTCACGGTCTGGGCCGTGCAGATGGCCTGGATCCCGTTCTGGGCGGCCGGCGTGGTGAACGGCATCGGCCACTACTGGGGCTACCGCAACTACAACAGCCCGGACACCAGCACCAACGTGTTCCCGTGGGGCATCATCATCGGCGGCGAAGAGCTGCACAACAACCACCACGCCCACGGCACCTCGGCCAAGTTCTCGGCCAAGTGGTACGAATTCGACCTGGGCTGGTGCTACATCAGCGTGCTGAAGTTCCTGGGCCTGGCCAAGGTCAAGAAGGTCGCGCCCAAGCTCAAGCTCGACGACTCCCGCACGGGCATCGACCTGCGCACCCTGCAGGGCGTGATCACCCACCGCTACGAAGTCATGGCCCGCTACGCCGACGTCATGAAGCGCGCCGCCCGCCAGGAACTGGCCCGTCTGAAGGCTTCCAGCAAGGACACGGCCGACAGCGGCTGGCGCAAGCTTTACAGCGTGCGCCGCGCCCTGCACCGCAACGAAGACATCCTCCAGCCCGAGCAGCGCGAGGCCGTGGATCAGGCCATTGCCCAGAACAAGGCGCTTTCCACGCTGGTGCAGATGCGCCGCGAGCTGGGGCGCATCTGGGAAAGCTCCAGCGCCAGCAGCGAACAGTTGCTGCATGACCTGCAAGCCTGGTGCCAGCGTGCCCAGCAAAGCGGCATCGACGGTCTCGAGCAGTTCGCGCAACGCCTGCGCCGCTATGCGGCATGATGCTAGAGCAGCTCAACCCTGAACAACGCGCCGCAGTAACCCTCGAACCGCAGCACGCCCTGGTCCTGGCCGGGGCGGGCAGCGGCAAGACCCGGGTGCTCACCACCCGGATGGCCTGGCTGATTCAAACCGGCCAGGCTTCGCCTTTTGGGCTCCTGGCGGTCACGTTCACCAACAAGGCGGCGCGCGAAATGCTCGCCCGCATGTCGGCCATGCTGCCGATCGACACGCGCGGACTCTGGATCGGCACCTTCCACGGCCTGTGCAACCGCATGCTGCGCGCGCACCACCGCGATGCCGGCCTGCCGCAGAGCTTCCAGATTCTCGACGTCACCGACCAGCTCGCCGCCATCAAGCGGCTCATGAAGGCCAACGGCGTCGACGACGAGAAGTACCCGCCGCGCGACGTGCAGCGCTTCATCAACGGCGCCAAGGAAGAGGGCCTGCGGCCGGCCGACGTGGAAGCCTACGACGCGCACCGCCGCCGCCTCATCGAGGTCTACCAGCTCTACGAGGCCCAGTGCCAGCGCGAGGGCGTGGTCGATTTCGCCGAGCTGCTGCTGCGCGCCTACGAACTGCTGTCGCGCAACGCGCCGGTGCGCGAGCACTACCAGCGCCGCTTCCGCCACATCCTGGTCGACGAGTTCCAGGACACGAACACGCTGCAGTACAAGTGGCTGCGCCTGCTGGCGGGCGGCGGCGCCGCCATCTTCGCGGTGGGCGACGACGACCAGTCCATCTACGCTTTCCGAGGCGCCAACGTCGGCAACATGGCCGACTTCGAGCGCGAGTACGCCCACGGCACGGTCATCCGCCTGGAGCAGAACTACCGTTCCTACGGCCACATCCTGGACTCGGCCAACGCGCTCATCGGCCATAACACCGGCCGGCTGGGCAAGAACCTCTGGACCGAGCAGGGCGAGGGCGAGCCGGTGCGCGTCATGGAGCTGCCTTCCGACGCCATGGAGGCGCAGTGGGTGGTGGACGAGATCCGCTCGCTCATCCACGAGGGCAGCGACCGCCGCGAAATCGCCGTGCTGTACCGCAGCAACGCACAGTCGCGCGTGCTCGAGCACGCCATTTTCTCGGCCGGCATTCCCTACAAGGTGTACGGCGGCCTGCGCTTTTTCGAGCGCCAGGAAATCAAGCACGCGCTGGCCTACCTGCGGCTCATGGCCAATCCGCACGACGACACGTCCTGGATGCGCGTGGTCAATTTCCCCACGCGCGGCATCGGCGCGCGCACCCTGGAGCAGCTTGCCGACGCGGCGCGCGCCGACAATGGCAGCCTGTATTCGGCGGTGGGCCGGGTGGGCGGCAAGGGGGGCTCCAATCTGGCGCAGTTCGCCCAGCTCATCAACCGGCTCATCGCGGAAACCCGCGACCTGCCGCTGCCGGAAATGGTGGAGCACATGCTCGAGGCCAGCGGCCTCAAGGCGCACTACGAATCCGAGCGCGAGGGCGCGGAGCGCCTGGAGAACCTGAACGAACTGATCACGGCCGCGGCGGTGTTCGCTTCCGAGGAAAACTACGACGGCCTGCCCGCGGGCGTGGTGCCCGAGCACGACACCTCATCCACGCTGATGCCGGGCGTGGTCGATACGCCAGCCCTGGTTCCCGACGCCATGACGCCGCTGGCGGCTTTCCTGTCGCACGCGGCGCTGGAAGCCGGCGACAACCAGGCCCAGCAGGGCCAGGACGCGGTGCAGCTCATGACCGTGCATGCCGCCAAGGGCCTGGAGTTCAACAACGTCTTCATCACCGGCCTGGAAGAGGGGCTGTTCCCGCACGAGAACAGCATTCTCGAACCCTCGGGCCTGGAAGAAGAACGCCGCCTGATGTACGTGGCCATCACGCGGGCCCGCGAACGGCTGTACATCACCCTGGCGCAAAGCCGCATGCTGCACGGCCAGACCCGCTACGCCATGCGCTCGCGCTTCCTGGAGGAAATCCCCGAGCAGCACCTGAAATGGCTCAGCCCCCGGGCGGGCGCGGGCCACGGCGGCCCGCAGCAGGCGGCCTGGGCAGGCCAGCGCGCCGATGCGTTCGGACGCCGGCCCACCAATACGATTGCGCCGCGTCAAGCGCGCAGCGCGACCAGCGGCGTCACCGTGGGCGATAAGCAGTATCGTGTAGGGCAGGGCGTGCGCCACGCGCGCTTCGGAGACGGCACCATCATCGGGCTGAGCGGCGCCGGGCAGGACGCCCAGGCCCAGATCCAGTTCCGCGACGTGGGCGCCAAGACCTTGGCGCTGGGCATCGCCAAGCTGGAAATCATTCAGGGCTGAGCCACACTCGGGGCACGACATGGCGAATCAAGCGTCTTACAGCGCGGACCTGGCGGCATTGCGCGCCGAAATCGACGAAATCGACCAGCAGATCATCCTGCTGCTGGGGGTGCGGTTCCGCTGCACCGACCAGCTCGGCGAAATCAAGCACACCCACGGGCTCGACCTGGTCGATCCGAAGCGCGAGGCCCACCAGGTGGCGCGCATCCGCCGCCTGGCCGAAGAGGCCGGCGTTCCGCCCGCCCTGGCCGAAACCATTCTGCGCGAAATCATCGACACGGTAGTGGACGCCCACGCGCGCCTGCGCGACCGCCCGTACTCCTGATCCGTTCCGGGACGGCTTTCCGGCACCACAAACGCCGCCCGGCATGGGCGGCGTTCTATTGTCTACAGCGCCTCGAGGAACGCCAGCAGCGCGTCGATTTCCTCCGGCGTGAGATCGAGCCGCCGGATGTGGGGCGACTTTACCGGCGCATACGGGTCGGGCGGATCCGCCGGCGGCGTCTCGCGGCCCATGCCCGCGTTGTACATGCGCAGCAGGCCCTTCAGGTCGCCGAACAGGCCGTTGTGCATCCAGGGCCCTGCGCGCGACACATTGCGCAGGCTGGGCGTGCGGAACTTGCCCAGGTCCCGGGGGGCCCGCGTCACTTCGTAGCGGCCCAGGTCCTGGTTGCGGCGTCCGTAGAAAGACAGGCCGATGTTGTGGAAACCGTTGTCCGTCAGCAGCGGCCCGTTGTGGCAGTTCATGCATCGCGCCTTGGTGCGGAACAGATGCAGGCCCAGCAATTGGGCGTCGTCCAGCGCGTCGCGCCGTCCGTCCAGGAATGCGTCGAAGGCTGTGCGTTCCGGCCGCAGCGTGGCGACATAGGCGGCCAGGGCGCGGGCCAGGCGGTCGGCCGTCACAGGCGACTGCGTGGGCCCGGCGTCGCCGAAGGCGCGCAGGAACTCGGCCGGATACGGCGGGGTGTCGCGCAGCCGCGCAACCGCGCCGGCGGCGTCGTGGTTCATCTCGCGCGCATCGTGGATCGGCCCCAGCACCTGCTCCTGCAGGCTCGCGGCGCGCCCGTCCCAGAACAGCGCGGGAGAGAAGGGCGCGGCATACAGCGGCATGGAGCGGCGGCGGCCCATCAGCGCGTCTTCGCCCACCGCCAGCGCGCGGCCGTCCGTGAAGGCGCGCTGCGGCTGGTGACAGGACGCACAGGAAACCTGTCCCTTGCGAGACAGGCGCGAGTCGAAGAACAGCATCTGCCCCAGCGCCGTCACGCCGGGCCTGGCCAGGTCGGCGTTCAGCGTGGCCTGTCCCGGGTTGGCGGCCGTCCACTGCCCGGGCGGCAGGTCGGCGGAGGGCGCCGGCGCCCATTCGCGCCAGCGCACGCCGGGGTCGATGGCCGGCGCCGGCCATTCCGACGCCGGGCCGGCGTAGCGGGCCCGCAGGCAGGCGGCGTCCCAACCCGCAGCCTGCCGGCAGGCCGGCGCGGCGGCGGAAGCGTCCTGGGCGCGCGCCGGCTGGGCGCTCCACAAGGCGGCCGCGCTCGCCAGCGCGGCCGCCGATCGCCTCAGAAGCGATAACCGACTTGCAGCCATAGCTCGCGTCCTACCTGGTAAAGGTTGCGGTTGGTGGTGAGGCTGGGATTGGTGGCCATGACCTTGGGCGTGCGGTCGAGCACATTGAGCACTTCCACGGTGAGTTCCAGGTTGCGCGCAAACGCGGGCTGCCACGACAGCTTGGTGTCCCAGGTCCAGTAGGAGGGAATCCTGCCCGACTCGTAGCGGTCGAGGTACTCGGGCTTGGGGCCGCGGCCTACATAGATGACGTCGTCCCGCTTGCTGCGCCAGTTGACCATGTTGCTCCACGTCAGCCCGGCGCGGGGCCAGGCGCCCACCAGGGTCAGCGTGGCTTTCCGGGGCTGGTAGAACGAGCTGGGCGGCAGGTCGATGACGCGTATGCGCGAGCCGTTGTAGATCACGTATTCGCCGGGGTCGCGCGCGTCGCCCGCATAGCCTTCCACGAGGTCGGCGTTGGTCTTGCGCTTCTGCCAGCTCCACGAGGCCATCAGGTTCCAGCGGGTTTCGCCCAGGCGCCAGGGCTCCAGGGTGCGCACCGACAGGCTCACCCCGTCCGTCGTCGACAGGCCCTCGTTCGTGTAGCGATAGCCCGTGGTCTCGGTGCCGGTCTTGGTCCACTGGTCGCGGCCGTTGCGGCGCACGTAGCTCAGCAAGCCTTCCATGCCCGCCATGCGCTGGCGCAGCGAGACGGCCCACTCGTCGTCGTAGGGCATGCGCAGTCCCTTGTACTGCACGTAGTATTCCTTGTTGCCGTCGGCCACCGGATTTCCCTTGGAATCGAGCACCTGCCGGCGCAGGCGGCTGATTTCCTGCTCCAGCGCGGTCTGCAGCACTTCGCCGCCGTAATAACGGGCCCAGCCCGCGCTCAACACCGTCTCGCCCGAGCCGAACAGGTCCCAGTCCAGCCGCGAGCGCGGCGCGAGGTTGCCGGTGCCGAGGAAGTTCTCGCGGTCATAGCGCAGGCCAGCGTCCAGCGCCAGCCGCTGCCACTCGATGCGGTCGGACACATACAGGGACAGCGTGTCGTAGTCCACGTCCACCGTGCCCGGCAGGTAGCGCACCTTGCTGAAATCCTTGTAGCTGCCGTTGGCGGCGTAGTCGCGCCGGTACGACCACGATTCCTGGAATCGCTCGAAATTCGCGTCCACGCGCTGCCATTCCGCGCCCGCGTAGGGCAGGTGGGTGAAAGGCCCCGTGCGCACGGCGTCCAGGTCCACGCGGCCCTTCAGGGTCCAGGTATCCTGCCGCGTCTGCTCCTTGCCGAAGCCGCCCGCCGTGAACTGCGGCAGCTTGTAGGGGCGGTAGGTCACCAGCTCGTCGCCCACCGACTCGCGGTTGCTCAGCGCGCGGTCCCACCCGGCCTGCAGCGACAGCCGGCCTCCGTTGAAGACATGCTCCACATTGCCCGCCACGCCGCGCGCGGCATGGTTGTTGTCCCAGTACGTGTCGCGGAACAGATTGCTGGCCAGGCGTTCGCTGCGGTCGGCGTACTTCAGCGTCAGGTCCGCCACCGTTTCGGCGCTGGCGCGCACGCTGAACTTGCCCAGGAAATTGTCGATGCGGTCGCGGTAGTCTTCCTGGCCCGCCAGCGGCTGGCCCTTGTCGTCCACGCCCATGTTCCAGCGCGTGATGTCCGACTCCCGGCGCGACACGGCCAGCACCATGCCCGATTTCTCATTGAAGGCCACGTCGCCCACGGCGGAGTAGAAGCGCTTTTTCCATTCCGGCGAGTAGCCCGGCTTGCCCTGTTCCCAGTTGCTTTGCTCGCCCTCGGCCACCTTCTGCCGCGTCATGTTCGAGGTGTTCCAGCGGTAGTCCAGGCGCAGGTGGTTCTCGCCCGAAAAGCGCCGCAGCCGCGCATCCACTACGCCGCCGGTGAAGCGGCCGTATTCCACGGGCACGAAGCTGTCGTGCACTCGCACTGCTTCCAGCAGGCTGGTGTCCACGAAATACGATTGCGCATTGCTGGGAATGTTGCCGACCTGCAGGTTCAGGTTCTTGCTCGCCGGATCGATGCGGTTGGTGGCGTCCATGCCGTCGATCTGGAACAGGTTCTGGTAGGGGCTGGAGCCATGGAAGGAAATGTCTTCCACATTCAGGGAGCCGCGGTTCTGCGAGCCGTTGGCGCTCGGGTTCACGCGCACCGCCGGATGCGTGGCCACCAGCGAGCTCAGGTCGCGGTTGGACGTGGGCGTTTCGGCGATTTCCTCGCGCGAGTAGGTGCGCTCGCCGGTCTGCTCGCCGTACACGCGCACGGCTTCGAGCCGCAGCGCCGAGAACTGGTTGGCGCGGTCCACGTAGATGATGTAGCGGCCCGGCCCTTCGGCGCGCAGGGCCAGGCCGGACCCTGCCAGCAGGCGCGTCAGCGCGGCCAGCGCCGAGTATTCGCCCTGCAGCGCGGGCGCCTGTTTGCCGGCCACAGCGGCCGGCGGAAAGGAAATCTCCAGGCCCGACTGGCGCCCCAGTTCCAGCAGGGCCGCGCCCAGGGGCTGCGCGGGGATGTCGTAGGAGGCGGGATGCGTCTGCGGCTGGGCTTGCGGCGCGGCCGGGGCCATCCCGGCGAGGAGGGCGCACAGAAGCGCCGCTCCGTGCTTGCTGCGTAAAGAGGGAAACATGCTTGGGTTCCTGGCTGCGTTGTAGTCAGCCGTAGGACGCGCTGGGTCCCCATGTCCCTCAGCGCCGGAGCGATGAATTATCTATATTGATTCTTATTTACTAATAGGTTTGGCGGACTTGCCGGACGCTCCGTCGTCCATGCGCAGCACCAGCAGGCCGGGCAGCTCGTCGATGCGCACGGGGGTCTGGGCAAGCAGCAGGGACAGCGCCCGCGCCGGGTCCGACACCTGCGCCGTGCCCGACACGCGGACCGCGCGGGCCGGCCCGCCCAGCACCAGGATGTGCTTGCGTGTGTAGCGCGACAGCCGTTGCGCCGCTTCGGCCAGCGGCACGTCGTCGAACACCAGCAGGCCCCGGGTCCAGGCGGGAGGGGCGGGGCGGACAGGCGCGTCGGGCAGGATGCCGGCGGGCGACACGTCCGCGCCTTCGCCGGCTTCCAGGGTGAGCGTCCGGCTGTCGGCGCAGACCAGGCAGCGCAGCGCCACGCTGTGTTCGTAGACCGCGACCCGCGTGCTGTCCTGATGCCGCGAGACGGTGTAGCGCGTGCCCAGCGCCGTGGCGCTGGCCTGGCCGGTGAGCACCGTGAACGGCGCGCCGCCGGGCGTGCGCGGGGCCGGCTCGAAAAGCGCGCGGCCGGCCAGCAGCCTGACTTCGCGCCGGCCCGCGGAAAAATCCACGTCCAGGGCGGAGCGGGCGTCGAGCACGACCCGGGATCCGTCGGGCAGCGCCACGTTCAGCACCTCCGCGCCGCTGCGGTAATCGGCCAGCGGATGTTCGCCTTTCAGGCCCAGCCAGGCGGGCAGGGCCAGCGCCGCCAGCAGGGCGGCCGCGGCCGCGCGCCGCTTGCGGGCGGGCCGGGCGCGCAGCGCGGCGCGGTCCACTTCGGCCATGCTGCGCCAGACGCGCGCCAGGCGGTCGTAGGCGGCCGCGTGGCTCGCGTCGGCCTGGTACCAGGTTTCGAATTCGGACTGCGCCCGCGCGTCCGGAGGCTGGCCGCTGCGCCGCACCACCCAGAGCGAGGCCTGTTCGGTGGCGGCGCGATTGCCCGGCTGGCCGCTGTCGGGCCGCGCGCTTCGGCGCCCGCGCCGGGAGCCGTCGGCAAGGCTCATGCCGCCAGCGCCTGGTCGCAGGCCAGCAGGATGCGCATCATGTGTTTTTCGACGGCGCTGACGGAGATGGAGAGGCGTTCGGCGATGGCGCGGTAGCTCATGCCGTCATGGCGATGCATGATGAAGACGTCCAGGCTGCGGCGAGGCTGGGCGAGCAGGACGGCTTCCAGCCGGCGGGCCAGCTGGCTGGCGGCTGCCACGTCCAGCGTGTCGGCTTCGTGCCGGGGAGGCTGGGCGGCCGCATAGTCGAGGGCCAGGGCCTGTTCGCGCGCGCGCCGGCGGTGCCAGTCGGTGGCGATATTGGCGGCCACGCGGAACACGTAGGCGCGGTCATTGGCCGGGCGGGTGCGGTCCTTGAACTCGGCGAGCCGGATCCAGGTGTCCTGCGCGCAATCCTGGGCCACGTCGCGGGAGCCGGTGCGCAGGGACAGGAACCCCAGCAGCTCCCGGTAGTGGCGAAGAAAGACATCCGTAAGCGTAGACATGCAGCCAGCGCCTTGGCCATGGCAACAAACAATCATGAAAGTATAAATGATAATTGTTATTGTTAGTAGATAAGGGCATGGACAGGCACAGGGCGGCTCTTTGCGCCACCCTTCCGGCCCTAGCCTTCGGATTGTTCGATTTCCTCCAGCGAGCCCTGCAGTTCCAGCCACTGCTCCTCGAGCGCTTCCATGCGCTTGCCATGCTCGCCGTGCTCGGCCATGACCTGCTGCCGTTCCGCGCGGCGCGCGTCGGAGTACAGGTCCGGGTCCGCGATCACCGCGTCCAGCGCCTGCAGCCTGCCGCGCAGCTTCTCCATTTCGGCTTCCACCTTGGAGAGCCGGGATTCCAGCGGCTTGCGCAGCGCCGCCAGGCGCTGCCGCTGCTCGGCTTCGGCGCGCCGCTGCGCCTTGCGGTCCACCACGGGCGCGCCCTGCGCGGCGGCTTCGCGCGCCGCGCCGGCGCGCTCGCCGGCGTTGCGCGCGGCCAGCCAGTCCCGGTAGTCTTCCAGGTCGCCGTCGAACTCGCGCACCGCGCCGTCGGCCACGATCCAGAAGCTGTCCACCGTGGTGCGCAGCAGATGGCGGTCGTGCGAAACCAGCAGCATGCTGCCGCCGAACTCGGCCAGCGCCGCGGCCAGGGCCTCGCGCGTTTCCACATCCAGGTGGTTGCTCGGCTCGTCCAGCAGCAGCAGGTTGGGCTTTTGCCAGACGATGAGCGAGAGCGCCAGCCGCGCTTTCTCGCCGCCCGACATGGGGCCCACCTTGCTCGTCACCGTGTCGCCCGAAAAGCCGAAGCCCCCCAGGTAGTTGCGCAGTTCCTGCTCGCGGGCATCCGGCGCCAGCCGGGCGAGGTGCGCGAGCGGGGTGCTGTCCAGGTCCAGCATGTCGAGCTGGTGCTGGTGAAAGTAGCCGATGGCCAGCCCGCGCGAGGCGCGGCGCGTGCCGGCCTGCGGTGGCAGCTCTTCGGCCAGCGTCTTGATCAGCGTGCTCTTGCCCGCGCCGTTGGCGCCCAGCACGCCCACGCGGCTGCCCGCGCGCACCATGAGCGTGACGTCGCGCAGAATGGGCACGGGGTTTCCGGCCTCGTCCGTGTAGCCTGCCGACAGATGCTCCAGCGTGAGCAGCGGGTCGGGCATGTGGTCGGGCGAGGGGATGCGGATGTCGATGCCGGCTTCGGCATGCAGCGGCGCCAGCACCTGCATGCGGGCCAGCGCCTTCACGCGGCTCTGCGCCTGCTTGGCCTTGGACGCCTTGGCCTTGAAACGGTCGATGAAGCCCTGCAGGCGGGCCGCCTCGCGCGTCTGCCTTTCGTAGGCGAGGCTGCTCTGGCGCAGGCGCTCGGCGCGCTGCGTCAGGAAGTCGGCATAGCCACCCTTGTAGCGGACCAGCTTGCCGTGGTCGAAATGCAGCACCGAGCGCGCCACCGCGTCCAGGAACTCCGTGTCGTGGGAGATGAGCATGACGGTGCCGGGATAGGCGGCCAGCCATTTCTCCAGCCACAGCATGGCGTCCAGGTCCAGGTGGTTGGTGGGTTCGTCCAGCAGCAGCAGTTCCGACGGCGCCATCAGCGCGCGCGCCAGCGCCAGGCGCATGCGCCAGCCGCCGGAAAAGCCCTCCACCGGCTGCATCCACTCGTGCGGCTTGAAGCCCAGGCCGGCCAGCAACTGCTCGGCGCGCGAAGGCGCGCTCCAGGCGCCGGCTTCCACCAGCGCCGCCTCGGTCTCGGCGATCTGCGTGCCCTGGTCGTCGGACAGCGCGGCGCGCCGCGCCTGCAGTTCGCGCAGATGGGTATCGCCGTCGATGACGAATTCCCGCGCGGGTCGGTCGTCGGCCGCGATTTCCTGCTGCACGCTGGCGATGCGCCAGCCCGCCGGCACGGACAGCGCGCCCGCGTCCTGGTCCAGCGCGCCAGTCAGGAGCGCGAACAGCGAAGACTTGCCCGCGCCGTTCTTGCCCACGATGCCGACCCGCTCGCCGGGGTGCACCACAAATTCCGCGTCGTCCAGCAGCACTTTGGCGCCGCGCCGCAAAGTCAGTCCGGTCGCGCGTATCACGGCGTCAACTGCTCGCGGGTCAGCAGCAGGATCTGGTCCGAGGCTTGCTCGGTGTCCAGCCAGACGGGCGACAGGTCCGGGAAGGCGGCCTCGAAGAAATCGCGCTCATGGCCGATTTCCAGCACCAGCACGCCCGTGTCGGACAGGTAGCGGGGCGCGGCGGCCAGAATGCGCCGCACGAGGTCCATGCCGTCCTCGCCGCCCGCCAGCGCCAGTTGCGGCTCGTGGCGGTATTCCTGCGGCAGCGCGCTCATGGAGCCGCTGTTCACATAGGGCGGGTTGCAGAGAATGACGTCGTAGGGGCAGGGCGGCAGGGCGTCGAAGAGATCGCTGCGATGCAGGGCGAGCCGGTCCTGCAGCCCGTAGTCGTCCACATTGCGGCGAGCCACGTCGAGCGCGTCGGCCGAGACGTCCACCGCGTCGACCCGGGCATGGGGAAAGGCCAGCGCGGCCAGGATCGCCAGGCAACCGGAGCCGGTGCACATGTCGAGCACGCGCTCCACCTCCAGCGGATCGGCCACCCAGGGCGCGAGCCCCGTGTCCAGCAATTCGGCGATGGGCGAGCGCGGCACGATGACACGCTGGTCCACGTAGAAGCGGTGCCCGCGCAGCCAGGCCTCGTTCGTGAGATACGGCGCGGGCAGGCGCTCGGCGACGCGCCGCTCGATGAGGTCGAGCACGCGCTCGCGCTCCTCGCGCAGCACGCGCGCGTCCAGGAAGGGGTCCAGCGTGTCCAGCGGCAGGTGCAGCGCATGCAGGACCAGATACGCGGTTTCGTCCCAGGCGTTGTCGCTGCCGTGGCCCAGCGCGACCTGCGCGCCGTTCAGGCGGGACACGCCGTAGCGGATGAGGTCGCGCAGCGTCAGGAGTTCTTGGCGGGCGGATTGATACATGAAAGCGGGACTCAGCGGGCGGGCAGCAGGTTTTCGAGCGTGCGCCGGTAGATGTTCTTCAGCGGCTCCAGCGAGGCCAGTTCGATCCGTTCGTTCACTTTGTGGATCGTGGCGTTGCAGGGGCCGAACTCGATGACCTGCGGGCAGATCTTGGCGATGAAGCGGCCGTCGGACGTGCCGCCCGTGGTGGAAAGCTCGGGAGTCAGGCCGGTCTCGGCCCGGATGGCCTGCGTGAGCGCCTCGCTCAGCGAGCCGCGCGGCGTCAGGAAGGGCTCGCCGCCCAGCTCCCATTGCAGGTCGTATTCGAGGCCGTGGCGGTCCAGCACTTCGTGCACGCGCGCCTTCAGGCTCTCCGGCGTGCTGGCCGTGGAGAAGCGGAAATTGAAGAGCGCCACCGCTTCGCCGGGCACCACGTTGGTGGCGCCGGTGCCCGCGTTCAGGTTGGAAACCTGGAAGGTCGTGGGCGGAAAATACTCGTTGCCCTGGTCCCATTCGATGCCGACGATCTCGGCCAGCGCGGGAGCGAGCTGGTGCACGGGATTGCGCGCCAGGTGCGGATAGGCCACGTGGCCCTGGACGCCCTTGACCGTGAGGCGGCCCGATAGCGAGCCGCGCCGGCCGTTCTTGCAGACGTCGCCCAGGCGTTCGCCGGAAGTCGGTTCGCCCACGATGCAGTAGTCGAGCCGTTCGCCGCGGGCGGCCAGCGCGTCGCACACGATGGCCGTGCCGTCGATGGACGGGCCCTCTTCGTCGGACGTGATGAGCAGGGCGATGGAGCCCTCGTGCGCGGGCCGGGCCGCGACGAATTCCTCGGCCGCCACCACGAAGGCGGCGATCGAGCTCTTCATGTCGGCCGTGCCGCGCCCGTACAGGAAGCCGTCGCGCTCGGTGGGCACGAACGGATCGCTGTCCCATTTGTCGCGCGGGCCGGGCGGCACCACGTCGGTGTGCCCGGCGAACACGACCAGCGGCGAAGCCTCGCCGCGCCGCGCCCAGAGGTTGGTGACGCCGCCCTGGGCGATGGTTTCGCAGCGGAAACCGATGCGCTGCAGGCGGGCGGCCAGCATGGCCTGGCAGTCCTCGTCGGCCGGGGTGACCGACGGGCGGGCGACCAGGTCCTTGACCAGGTCCAGCACGGCGGGGGAGGGCTCGCCCTCCCGCCGCGCCTCGGCTGCCCCGGGGGCGGAAGAAATGCTCATCAGGCCCTCAGCAGGTCGTTGATGCTGGTCTTGGCGCGGGTCTGCGCGTCCACGCGCTTGACGATCACCGCGCAGGCCAGGCTATGCGTGCCGTCGGCCGAGGGCAGCGAGCCCGGCACCACCACCGAGCCGGACGGCACGCGGCCGTAGATGATCTTGCCCGTGGTGCGGTCGTAGATCTTGGTGCTCTGCGACAGGAACACGCCCATGGCCAGCACCGAGTTCTCCTCGACCACCACGCCTTCCACGACTTCCGAGCGGGCGCCGATGAAGCAGTTGTCTTCGATGATGGTGGGGTTGGCCTGCAGCGGCTCCAGCACGCCGCCGATGCCCACGCCGCCCGACAGGTGCACGTTCTTGCCGATCTGGGCGCACGAGCCCACGGTGGCCCAGGTATCGACCATGGTGCCGTCGTCCACGTAGGCGCCGATGTTCACGTAGGAAGGCATCAGCACCACGTTGCGTCCGATGTATGCGCCGCGGCGCGCCACGGCCGGCGGCACCACGCGATAGCCGCCCTGGCGGAAGGCGTTCTGGCCATAGTCGCCGAACTTGAGCGGCACTTTGTCGTAGAACTGCAGCGGCGCCTGGCCCATCACGGCATTGTCGGCCAGGCGGAAGGACAGCAGCACCGCCTTCTTGATCCATTGATGCACCACCCATTCGTCGTCGATCTTCTCGGCGACGCGCAGGCGGCCCAGATCCAGGCCGTCGATCGTGTGCTCAACCGCCTCGCGCACCTCCACGGAGGCGTCGGTGGGCGACAGGTTGGCCCGGTCGTCCCAGGCTTTTTCGATGGTGGTCTGCAGGTCGAGAGTCATAGCGGCTCAGCTTTTCAGGGGTTGGTCAAACAGAAGAAGTATTCACGAAATGGGCAATGCGCTCGGCCGCCTGCACGCATTCGGCGAGCGGGGCCACCAGCGCGATGCGGATGCGGCCCTCGCCGGGGTTCATGCCGTGCGCCGGACGCGCCAGGAAGCTGCCCGGCAGCACGGTGATGCCGGCGCGGCCGTACAGCCCGCGGGCGAACGCCGTGTCCGAGCCGGGCGTGGCGGCCCAGAGATAGAAAGATGCCTGCGGGCGCGGCACGTCGAGCACCCGCTGCAAAATGGGCAGCACCGCGTCGAACTTCTCGCGGTACATGCGCCGGTTTTCCTTGACGTGCGCCTCGTCGTTCCAGGCCGCCACGCTGGCCGCCGCCACCAGCGGGCTCATCGCGCTGCCGTGGTAGGTGCGGTAGAGCAGGAAACGCGCCAGCAGCGCCGCGTCGCCCGCCACGAAGCCCGAGCGCAGCCCCGGCACGTTGGAGCGCTTGGACAGGCTGGAGAACGCCACCAGGTTGCGGTAGTCGTCGCGCCCCAGGCGGCGCGCCGCCTGCAGCCCGCCCAGCGGCGGATTGTCCTCGTCGAGATAGATCTCGGAATAGCACTCGTCCGAGGCGATGACGAAGCCGTGCCGGTCCGACAGCGCAAACAGCATTTTCCAGTCGTCCAGCGACATCACGTTGCCCGCCGGATTGCCCGGCGAGCACACGAACACCAGCCGGGTCTTGCGCCAGATGTCTTCCGGCACCTGGTGCCAGTCGCAGCCGAAATCGCGCAGCGGGTTCGCGTTGACGTAATAGGGCCGGGCTCCCGCCAGGAGCGCCGCGCCCTCGTAAATCTGGTAAAACGGATTCGGGCACACCACCACCGAATCCGCCGACGGGTCGATCACCGTCTGCGCGAACGCGAAGAGCGCCTCGCGCGAGCCCAGCGCCGGCAGCACCTGCGTCTCGGCATCGGGCGCGGGAATGCTGTAGCGGCGCGCCAGCCACGCCGCGATCGCGCGCCGCAGCGCCGGATCGCCCTTCGTGGACGGGTAGACCGAAAGCCCCGGCATGGCCTCGCGGATCGCCTGCTCCACGCAGGCGGGCGCGGCGTGCTTGGGTTCGCCGATCGACAGATTGATCGGCCGCAATCCTTCCGGCTGCGGCCCGGCCTCGGCCAGAAGGGCACGCAGTTTTTCGAACGGATAGGGGTGCAGGGTGTCGAGGCGCGGATTCATAACGCAAGATTTTAACAAGCAAGCTACAATAGCGGGCTTGGCTTTGCGAAGGTGGCGAAATTGGTAGACGCACCAGGTTTAGGTCCTGACGCCGTAACAGGTGTAGGGGTTCGAGTCCCCTCCTTCGCACCAACTTTATTAATGAAATCAATAACTTAAGATTTCATGTTGTCATTTTTTTTGGGGTGTTTTGGGGCTGTTTGGGCACCAGAATGACAACTTGATGCCAGCTTTTCTCCGAACAGATCCGCGGCCTTGCCGCCGGCGTCCGGGTCGGCAGATGGCATCCATTTTCCGTATACGCGGATGATCATGGCCCAGTCTTTGTGGCCCATCTGCTTCGCCACCCACATAGGCTGCTCGCCAGCAGACAGCATCATTGATGCGTATGTGTGGCGCGTTTGGTAAGGCCTCCGATATCGAACGCTGGCGCGTTTCAGGGCGGTTACCCAGATCCTTTGCACAGCTTGGCTGCCCGACCAGCGCTCGCCTGTGCCAGGGTTACGGAACACTTCCCCATGCGGCTCCGCGCCGACCCAGGTGGCCGGCATCGACGGTGCGGCAGCGAGGGCGACCACCCGGACTGGTCGGGGGCGCTCCATCGCGTTGCGGGGGGCGCTTGGGTGCATGTCTTTCGATGCGGACCGCCCATAGCGCACTGCTGTATGCCCTGGTGCGCCGTAATTACGACACGGGCGGTATGCGAACGCTCCCGTCTCTGGCCGATGAATACGGGTGCAAGGTTCGCAGCGTCGAGCGGGCGAGCGCCAGGGCGGGGGGCTGGCTGCGCGGCACCCGGCAGAAGAAGGGCGCGGAGCCAATCTACGGCGTCGAGCAGGCTGCGCACGCCAACGCTGAAAAACTGCTGCGCGAAGCCGGGTTTATCCCCTGATCGTTGACTCTTGCGGAAACGAACCCATAATCAGCGACAACGGATTTCCTCAGAAGTCCGCCCAACGAAGCCCGCCTTGCGAAAGCAAGCGGGTTTTTGTTTTTTGACAATCTCTTGGTATCAGAATTGCGCACATATACAGTATGGTTTCTGCTCGCCTGATTCAGTACGGAGATCCGAGTATGAAATTGACCGCGGGAAGCTTTGGCCGTGCATTCATGCTGGCTTGTGTCCTGGCATTGCCGGCGATACAGGGGTGCACGACGAGTACGAATCCCCGCGTTACGGCAGCTGTCGAAGATGAACCGTTCTATGCGTGGTTCAACAGGTTGCTGGACCAAGTTAAAGCGGACCCCAACTACAAGCGTATCCCCATCGATACCAAGGCTGATGAAGAGCAATTCCTGATCTGGCTACACGACACCTATCGCCATCGTTTGACGAAGCAGGAGTTCGCTGAGTTGGTCAATGGTCGTTATCCGAATCATCGCAATGAAGTGGCTTTCATCGTGTCGAAGTTCCCCTGATCCGGAGATTGGGCGCTCCAGGCTCGAATCCCGCCGCGCGAGAGCGGGCGGGTTTTGCTTTCCGGTCGGTGGTGCTTCTATACGCCGGGAACCCCACCCCGCCCTGTGCTGTCAGTCGAATTGCGTATCCTCAGTCGTTGTAGGTGCCACAGTGGTTCACACCCTTATACGGACCACCGGGCCAGGGGTGTCGTGCGTGCGGACGATGCCGGGCAGACGCGCCCGGCGCCTATGCTGTGCAGGCACGCGCGCCGCGCCGGCGGCCCGGCCGGCATCCCATCGTCCCGGAGACACGCATGTACTCATTGCCCAAGCGCTGCGGCGCCGAGTTTTTTGGAACGTTCTGGCTGGTGCTGGGCGGTTGCGGCTCCGCGGTGCTCGCGGCGGCGTTTCCGGAATTGGGCATCGGTTTCGCGGGCGTGGCGCTGGCGTTCGGGCTGACGGTGCTGACCATGGTGTTCGCGGTCGGGCACATCTCGGGCGGACATTTCAATCCGGCGGTCACGCTGGGGCTGGCGGCGGGGGCGCGCTTTCCCTGGCGCGATATCGTGCCCTACATGGCGGCGCAGGTGCTGGGAGCCGTGGCCGCGGCGGCGGTGCTGTCCGCGATCGCCGGCGGCAAGCTCGGTTTCGACCTCGTTGGCAGCGGTTTCGCGGCCAACGGCTATGGCGCGCATTCCCCGGGCAAGTATTCGATGGAGGCGGCGCTGATCTGCGAGCTGGTGCTGAGCGCGGGGTTCGTGTTCGTGATCCTGGGCGCGACCCGCAAATCCGCGCCGGCCGGCCTGGCGGGCATACCGATCGGGCTGGCGCTCACGCTCATCCACCTCATCAGCATTCCGGTCACCAACACCTCGGTCAATCCCGCGCGTTCCACGGGGCCCGCGGTATTCGTGGGCGGTTGGGCGCTCGAACAGCTCTGGCTGTTCTGGGCCGCGCCGCTTGCGGGCGGGGTGCTGGGCGCGCTGGCATTCCGGCTGGTATCCACCCGGGACGCCGGCGACTGAAGGCGTGGGCGGGTCAGGATGCCGTAAGCATGGGCTGGCTAAGCTGAAAAATGTTTTGCCCGAAAGCCTCCTGAAAGAGCCCCCAAGCCGCTAACGCCCGGATCACGCCTTGGACACCGCCAACTCTGCGCACTACGACCGCTGCACCATCGTCCTCCATTGGTTGACCGCCATCCTGGTGGTGGGCCTTTTCGCGTTGGCGGAAATCTGGGCCTTCCTGCCGCGCGGCACGCCGACGCGCAAGCTGCTGCAATCCCTGCACGTCTCTTTCGGGCTGGCGTTCGCGGCCGTGCTGCTGGTGCGCATCGTGTGGCGCCTCAGCGCCGGCCGGCGTTTGCCGCGCGCCTCCGGCGGGCTGCCGGGCCTGGCCGCGGTGGGGGCGCATTTCCTGCTCTACGCACTGATGGCGGCCCAGGTCGTGCTGGGCTTCCTGTTCCGCTGGGCGCAGGGCGAGCCGTTTTCGTTTTTCGGCCTGTTCGACGTGCCGACGCTGATTCCCCTCAGCCGGGACGTGCGCCATTTCTACGGCGACCTCCACAACACGGTGGCATGGTGCATCATTGTGCTGGCCGGGCTGCATGCCTGTGCGGCGCTGTGGCACCACTACATGATGCGCGACGGCGTGCTGCGGCGCATGACCTCCGGCGGCTGAGCGCGGGCGGCGCGCGGTCCCTGCCGGTTGTACATTACGGACTATCGGCACAGACACACAGGATTGCTCATCATGACCGCCCTCGAAGTTTTCATCTCCTCGTCGATTTCCTGCGCGAACGACCGGCCTTTCGTACTGTTCGGCGGCATCAACGTGCTGGAGTCGCGCGAGCTCGCGCTGCGCGCCTGCGAGGAATACCAGCGCGTCACGACGCGCCTGGGCATTCCGTACGTGTTCAAGGCATCGTTCGACAAGGCCAACCGTTCTTCCATCCATTCCTACCGCGGCCCGGGCCTGGAGGAAGGACTGCGGATCTTCGAGGCGGTGAAATCGGAGTTCGGCGTGCCTGTCATCACGGACGTGCACGAGCCCTGGCAGGCCGCGCCGGTGGCCGAGGTGGCCGACATCCTGCAGCTGCCGGCCTTCCTGGCCCGCCAGACCGACCTGGTCGTGGCGCTGGCGCAGACGCAGCGCGTCGTCAACATCAAGAAACCCCAGTTCCTGAGCCCCGGCCAGATGCGCAACATCGTCGAGAAGTTCACCGAGGCAGGCAACGACCAGCTCATCCTCTGCGACCGCGGCACCTGCTTCGGCTACGACAACCTGGTGGTGGACATGCTGGGTTTCGGCGTCATGAAGAAGGTGTGCGACAACCGGCCGGTCATTTTCGACGTTACCCACGCCTTGCAGCAGCGGTCGTCGCTGGACGCGGCCTCCGGCGGCCGGCGCGCGCAGGCCGCGGAACTCGCCCGCGCCGGCATGGCGGTGGGGCTGGCGGGCCTGTTCCTCGAGGCGCATCCGGATCCCGCCCACGCCAAGTGCGACGGACCCAGCGCGCTGCCCCTGGACAAGCTGGAGCCTTTCCTGGCGCAGCTCAAGCGGCTGGACGACCTGGTGAAGTCCTTTGCCCCGATCGACATCGAGCCCTGAGCGTCGCCATGCGCGCATCGCGCGCGTGCGCTAGCATGCTGGCCTTGGATCAAGGGAGGAGCCAGCATGTCGTCGTTGTACGTGATCGTCGCGGTGCGCAAGGAGCCCATCAGCGGTCATGTGGCGTATGTCCGGGTGGGGCAGGCCGAGCGGGGCGCGCCGGGATGGATCAGCGAGCCCGTCACCGCGGCGGCGTCCGAGGTCATCGATCTCATCAAGCAGGGCATGGACGTCGAAACCGCGTTCAGCGAGGGCGTCACCGTGGCCCGGCGCGCGGTGCGCGTGCTGGTCGACGACGACGGTTGCGAACGCCTGGTTTCGGCGCCGGCGCCCAGTTCGACCCTGCATACGGTGTTCGATCTGCCGGAGTTCTAGCCCCGGCGGCCTTCCGCGAAGGCGGCCAGCGCGTCGCCGGCCATGCGGTAGCGCACCCATTCTTTCTGGGGCCGGGCGCCGATGGATTCGTAGAAATCGATGGCCGGGGCGTTCCAGTCCAGCACGCTCCATTCCAGGCGGCCGCAGCCTTGCGCCACGGCCTCGCGGGCGATGTGGCGCAGCAGATCGCGGCCGGCGCCGATGCCGCGGTGCTCGGGTGTGACATACAGGTCTTCCAGGTAGATGCCGTTGCGTCCCAGCCAGGTCGAGTAGCTGTAGAAATAGACCGCATAGCCGATGGGCTTGCCGTCGCGCTCGCATATCAAGGCCCGGGACGGCGCGCCGTCGGCGAAGAGGCTGCGGCGGATGTCTTCGACGCCGGCGACGACCTGATCGGCCGCGCGTTCGTAGATGGCCAGCTCGGTGATGAAGGCATGGATCAGCTCGGCATCGCCGGGGCGGGCTGGGCGGATTTCGACGTTCACGGTGAGGCTCCTTTCTGCGAGGCTTGAATCCTACCCGCTTTGCCCGACGGCCGCAGGGGAGCGGCCCCGGTCCGGGCACGACGCTTGCTGAAACGCTGGCCATGGCCGCGGGCGAGGCGGGCCGGCGGCAGGCATGGGCCGCAACCGCCCGGGCGGCGAGGAACCGGGGGCAGTATGGATCAAAGCGAAATGATGGCCAGGATGATCGACTGGCCGGCGGCGCCGGATTCGGAAGACGGCTGGTATGGCGCCTTGTCCGCCTATGCGGACTGTCTGGCCGCCGTGCAATCGGCGCTGAGCGAGGCGGAGATGGCCCGCTTCCTGGCGGTGGGCGCGCTCATCTACCGGAATTGCTGCAGGGAAGAGGCCAGGGAACGCTGGACGCCCGAAGCGATGGCGGCCTTTCACCGCAAGCGGCACGCGGGCGCCTGAGCGCCGGCAGGCGGGCGCGCCCTGCGCCGGCGCGGGCGTTTTTCAGTACAGGCAGTGCCTCAGGGCGAACTTGCGGCCGAAGGCCCGCACCACGTCGCCGTCCACCGATCCCGCCACGTCCCAGCGGCCGCGGCGGGTGATGAGCAGGGATTCGCCCATGACGGCGTGGCGCAGCGCGAAGCGCCAGAACGCCGATTCCGACCCTACCAGTTCCAGTTCGTGCGGGCCGATGACCAGGGTTTGCGGGCGCGGCGACAGGCCGATAGACCAGCGCAGCGCCACGCCCAGGAAGGCGAAGCGCGCCCCGAAGGAGTCGGGTTGGATGCAAAGCATGCGGATCTGTTCGTTCATGATGGCCTGCCTCCCGCGATGTGACCAGCGTAGCAAGGCTTGGGCATGATCTCCATACTGCTTTAGGCGGGGGCGCGCGCGGGCCGGCCAACCGCCTCATGCGTCCGGCGCAGCCGGCCGCCGGGGCCGCCACGGCGGCTCGGCGAAATGCTCACGCAGCACGGCCAGGAAGCCGGCGGTCCGGGCCGGGAGTTCGTGCCTCGATTTCACCAGGGCCACGATATTGGCGTCGGGCAGCGACCATCCCTGCAGCAGCGGCACGAGCTGCCGGGACTGTAGGTATTGCGCCACGTCCCATTCGGAGCGGATCACGATGCCATGCCCGTCGAGCGCCCACTGCACGGCGGCGGCTCCGGCGTTGGAAGACAGCACCGGCGCGATGCGCACGCCCACGGCGGGCCCGCGTCCGCGCCGCAGGCGCCATAGCGTGGCGTCTTCGTCGTTCTCGCGCAGCGCGATGCAGTCGTGGTCGCGCAGGTCTTCGGGCTTGGCCGGGGCCCCGCGCCGCGCCAAGTAGGACGGGGCCGCGCACAGCAGGCGGCGGTTGGGCGCCAGCGGATACGCCACCAGCGTGGAATCGCGCAGTTCGCCGATGTGCACCATGACATCCCAGTCGTCGCTGGCTAGGCGCGGCGGGCCATCGGAGAGGGTGAGGCTGGCCGTCACGTTCTCGCTGCCGCCGCGGAACCCGGCCACCAGCCGGGCAATGTAGCGCTGTCCGAAACCCAGCGGCGCGACGACCCTCAGGTGCCCGGCCACCACTCCGCGCCGGCCGGTCAGCTCATCGGCCAGATGGTTCAGCTCGCCGCATATCTGGCCCGCGCGCAGCGCCAGCAGCCGGCCTTCGTCGGTCAGCGCGGTGCCCCGCCCGGAACGGTTGACCAGCCGCACGCCCAGCCGCTTTTCCAGCGCATGCAGGCGCTGCGTGACCGCGGGCGGCGTAACGTCCAGCGCCCGGGCCGCCTCGGCCAGGGACGAGGTGGCCGAGAGCGTGAGGAAAAAGCGCAGGTCATCGGTGGTTATCATTCATAAACGCCTTAATGCGAGGTTAATGGCATATTAAACATGCGGATCGCCGGACAGGCGATACTTGTGGCCAGTTTCCTTCTTTATTTCCCCATCGCCATGTCTTCCTCGCCCGCCACCTCCACGCTGGACCAGCTCGACACGCCCTGCCTGATCCTGGACGAAACCCGCATGACGCGCAATATCGAGCGTCTGGCGGCCATCATGCGCGCGCACGGCGTCGGCCTGCGCCCGCACCTGAAAACTCCCAAATCGATCGAAGTGGCGCATCGCGTCATGAGCGGGCCGCGGGGGCCCGCCGCGGTATCCACGCTGCAGGAAGCCGAACAGTTCGCAGCGGCCGGCATCACCGACCTGCTCTACGCCGTCGGCGTCACGCCGGCCAAACTCGACCGCGTGCTGGCGCTGCGCCGCGCCGGCGCCGATCTGACCGTCGTGGTGGACAACCCGGAAGCCGCGGGCGCCCTGGCGCGGCGCGCGGCGCAAGAGGGCGAGGCGATTCCCGCCCTGATCGAAATCGACTGCGACGGCCACCGCGCCGGCGTGCAGCCGCAGGACACGGCCGCGCTGCTGGAAATCGGGCGCATTCTGCACGGCGCCGGCTGCCTGCGCGGCGTCATGACGCATGCGGGCGAATCCTACGGTTGCCGCAGCCTGGATGCCATCGCCGCCATGGCCGAGCAGGAGCGCCGCGCGGCGGTCGATTGCGCCCGGTCCTTGCGCGCCGCGGGCCTGCCGTGTCCCGTGGTCAGTGTGGGTTCGACGCCTACCGCCCACTTCGCGCGCAGCCTCGAAGGCGTGACCGAAGTGCGCGCCGGGGTTTATGTGTTTTTCGATCTGGTCATGGCCGGGCTCGGCGTGTGCGGCGTGCAGGACATCGCCGCAACCGTGCTGACCACCGTCATCGGCCACCAGCGCGAAAAGGGCTGGATACTGGTCGATGCCGGCTGGATGGCCATGTCGCGCGACCGGGGCACCGCCAGCCAGCCCGTGGACCAGGCCTACGGGCTGGTGTGCGATATCGACGGCGAGGTGCTGCCCGATCTTCTGCTGGCCGAAACCAACCAGGAGCAGGGCATCATCCGCCTGCGGCCCGGCAGCCGCCGCGCGCTGCCCGACCTGCCCATCGGCGCGCGGTTGCGCATCATGCCCAATCACGCCTGCGCCACTTGCGCCCAGCACGATGCCTACGAGGTCGTGCGCGCAGGCAGCCGCGCCGTCGTGGCGCGCTGGAGCCGTTTCCGCGGCTGGTGAATGGGGGGGCTTTCATGGATATCGTGTTCTCGCCGCGGGCCACGCCGCCCGCCGGGCATTACTCCCAGGCCGTGCGGGCCAATGGGTTCCTGTTCGTGTCGGGCCAGCTGGGTTTCCTGTCCCGCCACGGATCCGGCGCGCCGGCGCGCCTGGCCGACGGGATCGCGGCGCAGACCGAGGCGGCGCTTGCCAGCCTGGGCGCCATCCTGGAAGCGGCCGGAGCGGGGCCCGGCGCGGTGGCGAGCGTTACCGTGTATGTGGCCGATATCGCGCACTGGCCCGAGGTAAACCGCG
Organism: Achromobacter sp. Marseille-Q4962; assembly: GCF_943737005.1. Taxonomy (GTDB): domain Bacteria; phylum Pseudomonadota; class Gammaproteobacteria; order Burkholderiales; family Burkholderiaceae_B; genus Achromobacter. The sequence goes on from NZ_CALSFU010000005.1 coordinate 188,830, forward strand.
CCTACGAACGCTACTTCGGCGCGCACCGGCCCGCCCGCACCGTCGTGCCCTGCGGCGCGCTGCATTACGGCGCGCTGGTGGAGATCAGCGCCATCGCCGTCGCCTGATCCGGCCGCAAGGCCCATGGGCCCCGCACTGCGGGGCCTGTTGTTTTTCACGCAGGCCGCCGGGGCGGAGACGGCGAGCGGGTGAACAGCCGCCAGAAACCCATGTATTTCGCCGCATCGGAGCCCGGGGCCGGTTTCTACAATTCGGTATTGTATTTTGTATCGAATATAGAGAAATTGTGAAAAATCCCTCCCTGCGCCATCCGAAATCTTTCCTGCCCGCGTTCTCCGGGCGTTCCGCCGCCGTCCTGCGCTGCGCGCTGCTGGCCGCCCTGGCGGCGGGCGCCGCGGCTGCCTGGCGGCCGGGCATGGCGGCGTCGCTGACGCCCGCCCAGCGCGCGGCGCTCGAAGCCCAGCGCGCGGCGATCGAAGCGCAGAAGCAGGCCGCGCTCGAGGCGCAGCGCCGGTTGCTGGCCGAATACCGCCAGGCGGTGGCAGACCGCGGCGCCAACGCGATCGCCATGGGCCAGACTGCCTCCATCATGTTGCTCGACACCGAACTGGGCACGGTGGCGCAGCGCCAGGGCGAGCTGCGCACCCGTCCCGAGCGGGGCGGTTTCTGGCTGCGCGGGGCGGCCAGCGGCTACCAGGTCGAAACCGCCGACGCCAGCGCGTTCGACCAGGACGCCAGCGCGGTCTCGGCAGGCGCCGACTATGCCTGGGCGGGGCAGGCGGGCACGCTCTACCTCGGCGGCTTTGTCGGCATGTCGCGGTCCGGGCAGGACGCGGAATTCGGCACGCACGGCAAGATCGACAGCCGCTATGCGGGCATCTACCTGTCGTACGAGCACCAGAGCGGCCTGTACCTCGACGTGGTGAACAAGGTGGGCCGGATCGAGCAGGACGTGCGTTTCGACCTCCCGCTGGACCGCGGCGAATACGCCGACAACGTGTCGCACACCACTTATTCAGGCAGTATCGAAACCGGCTATCACTGGAACCTGGGCTCGGGCTGGTTCGTCGAGCCCCAGCTCCAGGGTATTTACACGCGCAGCAGCCAGACTTCGGTGCAGGGCAGGGCGGGCCTGCGCGCCGGCCGCAGCATCGCGCTGCAGCAGGGCGGTGTGATGCAGCCCTATGTCAAGGCTTCCTACCTGAAGCAGTTCTCCCACGACGACACCGTGTCTTTCGGCAACACCGATTATCACGTCGCGCTGCCAGGCAACCGCTGGCAGCTGGGCGGAGGGCTGGGCGTGGAGTCCGGCCGTCACGGCGCTTTCGTGGACGTGCAGTACGGGCATGGCGCCAGCGTGAGTCACGAACTCACGGCCAGCATCGGCTACCGCTTCCGCTTCTAGGAAAACGGGCCGGTTGCGCCGGTCGCCGTCCTTATAATGCGGGACGCCTCGATGCCTGGGAGGAGGGCCGTCCGCCGTGCAATACGAATATCTGTTCTGGTCCATGGCCGCGCTGGTCGCGGCCGCCCTGGCCGTGGGTTCGCTGTGCGGCCGCATGGCGTCCGCCGGCCGCACGTTCGCGGGCGTGGCGGTCTGGGCCATCGCGGTGCTGGCGGGCGTCGCGCTGCTCGCCCCCCGGGGCGGCTTCGGCGACATGGCGGGCATGCTGGCAATCGCCGCGGCCATGTTCACGCTGGTAATCGCGTCGGCGTCGGCCTTGCTGACGCGCCGCATCCGGCGCCGGCGCGAGGCCGGGCGTCAGTCTTCGTCTTCTTCGTCTTCCTCTTCCTCGTAGTCCTCTTCGTCCTCGTCCTCGTCCTCGTCGTCCTCGTTCTGCTCGAGGGCGTCGTAGCCTTTCCAGGTCAGGCGCCAGCGCGTGGCGCCGGCGTTGGCGGCCGTCTCGCTGATCTGCTTCACCAGCCCGGCGTCGGCCAGCAGTTCGAGATGGTGGGCCACCACCTGCAGGCCCTGTTCCTCGGGGTGGGGCGCCAGCGCGGCGTTCTTGATGTCGTGTGTGCTCAGGTTCGGGCCGGACGCGTCGCGCAGCGCGCCCAGAATGGAAACCACCAGATCGAAATCGCGTTGCATGATGTGCACCTCGTCGGGGCTGGGAGGGAATGAATCCACAATAGCAGAGTTGCCGGGTTTCCAGTCCTGCTGGCACCACGGGTTACAGTCTCGCCTTTTCCCTTTCACCGAGTGTGCATCATGAAGAAACCCGCCGAACGTGATTGCCTTGCCATCGTTCCCGGCTACTCCGGCGCAGCGGCCAGGCTATTCCTGGCGCGCGACGAGGCAGGCCGGGTCTCGGGCGTGCTCGTTTTCGACCTGCAGGAGCGCCTGAAGGCGCAGGGCGACGCCCGGTCGGCGGCGGAGTGGGTCGGACAATGGCTGGCCCAGGAAAGCGGCAACCGCAAGGCGCGCCGCACCCGGCTGGAGGCGCAGCTGTTCGCCTGCCGCCATGCCGGATCCGACCAGGTCTCGTTCGAGCAGGCGCAGCAGGCGCTCAAGACGGTGCTCGCGGCCGCGGAGGTGCGCTGCCGCCGCGTGGCGGCCACGTCGGGGGCGGCGCGCCGTCCCATCGGTCCGAAAGCCGGAAAAGCGTAAAGCGCGCCGACCCATCCCGGGCCAGGGCTGTTATAGTCGCGCCTGGGTGTGCGCGCGCCTGCGTGCGCGCCCAGGCGGGCCACGTCCCGCGGATCAAGGAAGATGGAAATGGAAATACAGAGTCGGCTGGTTGCCGACGTGCCTGGCGGCGTAGCGCTGGACACCACGCTGGATGGCGAAAGCATCAGCACCTACGTTGTCACGGGCGTCACCGATCTCAATGCGATCGCTGACATCGTTCCCCGCGAAAAAGTCGACGCCGGCGCGGACATACACGCCGCAAATGTCGACGATGTTGATAATGCGCAAGAACAGATCGATCAGGTTCTGGAAAATATGAACCCTGGCGACGTTGCGGTTTTCCTTTGCGCCGATGCCGACGCCTTTGGCGCGGCACTCGACTTGCTGGGTTTGCCCATAGACGAGTAAGACCCCGGCTCCCGCCCGACGTCGTGCCAACGGCCTAGGACTTTTGTGCGCTGCCGCGGGACGGCGCTTATAGCTTATTTAAGCCGATATTTTTATTACGCATGGGTGGTTTGCACGCGTGCCGGGCGTTCTATTGCCTGTGAAAAGTGCGGATTTTCAACGTGGTTTCTCTTTGTTGCATTATTGGCACGTGTTTTTTAGGATTATGTTGACTTGTGAGGGGAACATAAATCATAGTTACGGCACACGATCACAAGCGTTGCGATTTTCGATCAGTGCCGTGCCTTTTCCGGCTTAGCGTTATTGTTCTACTGTCCCCTCCTTGATTGATTCGTGATCCCCGGGCGTTTGCTCATTATCTCTAGGAAATACAGTATGGAAACCGGCGTTGTTAAGTGGTTCAATTCGGAAAAGGGCTATGGCTTCATCACCCCGGAAGCGGGCGGCAAGGATCTGTTTGCCCACTTCTCTGAAATCCAGGCCACGGGCTTCAAGACCCTGGAAGAAAACCAGCGCGTCAGCTTCGTGACGGCCAACGGCCCCAAGGGTCCGCAGGCCACCAAGATCCAGGTTCTGTAAGAACCCGGCTCTCCGAGAAAAGCCCCGCAAGGGGCTTTTTTGTTTTGGGCGCCGCGGCGCCCGCTGCCCGAGCGGAGTTTCCATGGCCGATCTTTCTTCTTCCCGGTCCCCGGCATTCCGGGATGTGGTGCGATTCTGGCGCGCGGCCGGGCCGGCGCGCTGGTTCAGCAAGAGCCCCGCGTTCGACCGGGAATTCCGGCAGCGCTTCGAGGCCGCGCACATGGATGCCGCCGCGCGGCGCCTCGACGCCTGGTCGGCCGAACCCGAGGGCGTGCTGGCGCTGGTCATCCTTCTCGACCAGTTTCCGCGCAATGCCTACCGCGGCACGGCGCACATGTTCGCCACCGATCCGCTGGCGCGCGCATTCGCGCAGGCCGCCGTCGACGCGGGGCTCGACCAGCGGGTCGATGCCGCCATGAGGCAATTCGTCTACCTGCCTTTCGAGCACGCCGAAGACCCGCAGGCGCAGGAAAGGGCGGTCGCGCTCATGGAGCCTCTGGGGCAGGAGCCGCTGCGCTGGGCGCTGGTGCACCGCGACATCATCGAGCGTTTCGGCCGCTTTCCCCACCGCAATGCGCTCCTGGGCCGCGAAACCTCCGCCGCCGAGCAGGCTTTTCTGGACGCGGGCGGGTTCGCCGGCTAGGGTTGGCGCGTGCGGGGCGCGGCCCGGCCCCTCCGGGAACCGCAGGCCGTTGCTTAATCTGTTAAGCGGCGGCCGGCATGTATCCGTGGTTGGCTACATGAAAATATTTGTGTATGCGATGGTTTTTGCCGGGGTCAAAAGGGCAAAAAAGGCCGCCGCGCGGCGGGGCCGGAGGGCTGCCGGGCGGCTCGGGCATGCGCGCACCCATGGCATTTTTCAGCGAACCCCCATAAACTGAAATCCCAGCGAGATTTTCAAGCGACGCGGTCTCCGTTTACTGTCGCCGTCAGCGATGCGGGGCTTTTGCCTCCGGCAGTTCCGCCCCCGGCATTCTTGATGATCTGGCGCCCCGGGCTATCGCTCTCACACGCTTGGAAGGACAGGTACTTATGGCAACCGGCATCGTCAAATGGTTCAACGCCGAAAAGGGGTACGGCTTCATCGTGCCCGACGACGGCAGCAAGGATCTTTTCGCCCACTACTCGGAAATCCGCAGCGAGGGCTACAAGACGCTCCAGGAGAACCAGCGCGTCACTTTCGACATCGGCACCGGCCCCAAGGGGCCCAGCGCCAAGAACATCAAAGTCACGCCCTGACCGGCGCGGGCGCATCGCCCTTGCTGCAGCAAAAAAGCCCCGTAAGGGGCTTTTTTGCCTTGCGCCGCCGAAAGCCGCGGGAGCCCGCAGCGGCCCGCGGGCGCCCAATAGGCGCTCAATGGCGTCCGGGCGGCGGCGTGACGAGCTTGTCCACCAGGGCGATGCCCAGCGCGGAAAGAATGAAGAGGCCATGGATGATGGTCTGCCACATTACCCCCGACTCGGTGAAGCGCGTGCCCGGCGCGCCCAGGGAGCCGGCCTCGATGAAGGTGCGCAGCAGGTGGATGGAAGAGATGCCGATGATCGCCATGGCCAGCTTCACCTTCAGCACGCTGGCGTTGACGTGGCTCAGCCATTCGGGCTGGTCCGGGTGGTTCTGCAGCCGCAGGCGCGACACGAAGGTTTCGTAGCCGCCCACGATCACCATGACGAGCAGGTTCGAGATCATGACCACGTCGATCAGGCCGAGCACGATGAGCATGATTTCCATCTCGCCGAAACTCGTCGCGTGGGTCAGCAGGTGCCAGAGTTCCTTGAGGAACAGCAGGACATACACGCCCTGGGCCACGATCAGCCCCAGGTAGAGGGGCAGCTGCAGCCAGCGGGAACTGAAGATGAGGGCGGGCAGCAGGCCCAGCCGGGGAGTCTGATTTTCAATCATGGGGTAGATGCGAGCCGTGGGTGGAAAAAGCGGGCGGCAATTTTAACAATGCCGTCAGCTTTGCAACCCCGTCCGCCGACGCGGGGAGGGCGGCGCCTACCACGTTCGCGCCACGGCGGGCGCACATTTATGTAAGCGGATTTCGCATTTGCGAAACTCTGTGGCGAAGCGGCGCGTCTCTTGCGGCCCTATATAGAATGCGGCCTCACTCGGGACGATCCCCGTCTGCACACAGGAGTTTTTTCCATGAAGATCCGCTACACCGCCGCCGCGCTCGCCCTCGCGCTTGCCCCGTTCTCCGCCTCGCACGCTCTGGACATCGGCGGGATGATCGGCGCGGGCAGCAAAGTGGTGCAGGCCGCCACGCTCAGCGACGCCGACATCAAGGCGCTGTCCGACAAGGCCTGCGCGCAAAGCGACTCCCAGGAGAAGATCGCCGCGCCGGGCAGCAAGTACGACGCCCGCCTGCAGAAGCTCGCCAAGTCGCTGGGCGCCACGGTCAACGGACAGCGCGCCAACTACAAGGTCTACATCACCAAGGACGTCAACGCCTGGGCCATGGCCAACGGCTGCATCCGCGTCTACAGCGGCCTGATGGACATGATGAACGACGACGAGGTGCTGGGCGTGGTGGGCCACGAGATCGGCCACGTGGCCCTGGGCCACAGCAAGAAGGCCATGCAGACCGCCTACACGGTGTCCGCCGCCCGCGACGCCGCCGGCGCCGCCGGCAACTCGGCCGTCTCGGCCCTGAGTTCGTCCCAGCTGGGCGACCTGACCGAAAAGTTCATCAACGCGCAATTCTCGCAGTCGCAGGAAAGCGCGGCCGACGACTACTCCTTCGACCTGCTGCATGCCAAGAAGCTCAACACTCGCGGCCTGGTGACGGCGTTCCAGAAGCTTGCCGAGCTGGATGGCGGCAAGAGCGATATGATGAGTTCGCACCCGTCCTCGGCCAAGCGCGCCCAGCACATCGAGGAGCGCATCGCCACGGCCAAGTGACCGGGCCGGCAGGCCGCCTTTTCCGCCGAAAACGGGGCGCGGGCCTCCGGGCTTATCCGGGGGGCGCGCCCCGTTGTGTCAGGGGGGCGGCAGTTTCCGGTAAAATGGCGCGTTTATCCGCCCGTCATCTTTTTATCTTTCGGAATATAGGTCTTTTAATGCAGCCTGTGGTTGAAACCCTCTCCGGCCTCGAGCGCCGTGTTGATCTGGCCGTTTCGGTGGCCGACGTCGAAAAGGAAGTCCAGGCGCAATTGAAGCGCGTGGCCCGCACGGCCAAGGTGCCGGGCTTTCGTCCCGGCAAGGCGCCGCTCGCCATGCTCGAGCGCAGCCATGGCCCCGGCATCCGCTATGACGTGATCAACAGCCAGGTCGGCCGCGCTTTCGAAGCCGCCATCGACGGCGCCAAGCTGCGCGTCGCCGGCGCTCCCAGCCTCGAACCCAAGACCGAAGGCGCCGCGGAAGGCACGCTGGCCTTCACCGCCACGTTCGAGGTCTATCCCGAAGTCGCCGTCCCCGACCTCTCCACGCTGTCCGTCACGCGCTACGACACCGCCGTGACCGACGCCGAGGTCGAAAAGACCCTCGACGTGCTGCGCAAGCAGCGCGCCACCTACGAAGCCCGCGACGGCCGCGCGGCCCAGGACGGCGACCGCGTCACCCTGGATTTCGCCGGCACCATCGACGGCGTGCCGTTCGACGGCGGCAAGGCGGAGAACTTCGCGTTCGTGCTCGGCCAGGGCCGCATGCTGCCCGAGTTCGAGGAAGCCGCCGGCGGCCTGAAGGCCGGCGAAACCAAGGTCTTCCCGCTCAAGTTCCCCGATGACTACCAGGGTAAGGAAGTCGCCGGCAAGACCGCCGAATTCACCATCACCGTGAAGGAAGTGGCCGAAGGCGTGCTGCCCGAAGTCAATGGCGAATTCGCCAAGTCGCTCGGCCAGCCCGAAGGCGACGTCGAGAAACTGAAGGCCGACATCCGCAGCAACATCGAGCGCGAGGTCAAGGCCCGCTCGCAAGGCCGCACCAAGGCCAGCGTGATGGACGCCCTGGTCGAGGCGGGCAAGTTCGACGTGCCCAAGGCGCTGGTCGACAACGACGTGCAGAGCCGCGTGGCCGCCGCCCGCGAGGAACTGAAGCAGCGCGGCGTGCCCAACGCCGAATCGGTGCCCATTCCCGCCGAAGCCTTCGCCGCCGAATCCGAGCGCCGCGTGCGTCTGGGCCTGCTGGTGTCCGAGCTCGTCAAGCAGGCGCAGTTGCAGGCCAAGCCGGAGCAGGTGCGCGCCCGCATCGAAGAGTTCGCGCAGAACTACGAACAACCCGCCCAGGTTGTCAGCTATTACCTGTCCGACCGCCAGCGCCGTGCCGAAATCGAAGCCATCGTGCTGGAGGACAACGTCGTCGCGCACGTGCTGGAAAAGGCCAAGGTCACCGAAGAGAAGGTGCCTTTCGATCAGTTGATGGGGATGGCGTAACACCATGCAGAGATTCACCGATTTCTACGCGGCCATGCACGGCGGGTCCTCCGTGACCCCCACCGCCCTGGGGTACATCCCCATGGTGATCGAACAGTCGGGGCGCGGCGAGCGCGCCTATGACATCTATTCGCGCCTGCTGCGCGAACGCCTCATCTTCCTGGTGGGGCCGGTCAACGACGCCACCGCCAACCTGGTGGTGGCCCAGCTGCTGTTCCTGGAATCGGAGAATCCCGACAAGGACATCTCCCTGTACATCAACTCGCCGGGCGGGTCGGTGTACGCGGGCATGGCCATCTTCGACACCATGCGGTTCGTCAAGCCGGACGTCTCCACGCTGTGCACCGGCCTGGCGGCCAGCATGGGCGCGTTCCTGCTGGCGGCGGGCACGAAGGGCAAGCGCTTCACGCTGCCCAACTCCCGCATCATGATCCACCAGCCCTCGGGCGGCGCCCAGGGGCAGGCCTCCGACATTCAGATCCAGGCCCGCGAAATCCTGGACCTGCGCGAGCGCCTGAACCGCATCCTGGCCGAGAACACCGGCCAGCCGGTCGAGCGCATCGCGGTGGACACGGAACGTGACAACTTCATGTCGGCCGAAGATGCGGTATCGTATGGATTGGTGGACAAGGTGATGACCTCCCGCGCGGAAGGCTGACTTCCCGAGGTTGATCCCACACCCTGCTGCCGTCACGATTGAGTAAGCGTAGGCTGCGCCGGGCCTGCAAGCGGTCCGGCGCGTCGTTACCTGAGATACGAAACACATATGCCTGAAAAAAAGGGATCGGCAGACGCAAAGGTGCTGCATTGTTCGTTTTGCAACAAGAGCCAGCATGAAGTCCGCAAGCTGATCGCGGGCCCGTCGGTCTTCATTTGCGACGAATGCATAGACCTGTGCAACGACATCATCCGCGAGGAGGCCCAGGCCACCGCGCGCGCGGCGATTCGTTCCGAGCTGCCCACTCCGGCTGAAATCAAGACCTTCCTCGACCAGTACGTCATCGGCCAGACCGGCCCGAAGCGCATGCTGGCGGTGGCGGTCTACAACCACTACAAGCGCATTCGCCACGGCGAGATCAAGGGCGACGAGGTGGAGCTCTCCAAGAGCAACATCATGCTCATCGGGCCCACGGGTTCCGGCAAGACGCTGCTGGCCCAGACGCTGGCGCGCATGCTGAACGTGCCCTTCGTCATGGCCGACGCCACCACCCTGACCGAAGCCGGCTACGTGGGCGAGGACGTCGAGAACATCATCCAGAAGCTGCTGCAGAACTGCAACTACGAAGTCGAGAAGGCGCAGCGCGCCATCATCTACATCGACGAAATCGACAAGATTTCCCGCAAGTCCGACAACCCGTCGATCACGCGCGACGTTTCGGGCGAAGGCGTGCAGCAGGCCCTGCTCAAGCTCATCGAGGGCACGGTGGCCTCGGTGCCGCCGCAGGGCGGCCGCAAGCACCCCAACCAGGACTTCGTGCAGGTCGACACGACCAACATCCTGTTCATCGTGGGCGGCGCCTTCGACGGCCTGGAAAAGATCATCCGCGATCGCACCGAGAAGTCCGGCATCGGCTTCTCGGCTTCCGTGCGGGCCAAGTCCGAGCGCGGGGTGGGCGAGCTTTTCAGCGAGGTCGAGCCCGAAGACCTGATCAAGTTCGGCCTCATTCCCGAACTGGTCGGCCGCCTGCCGGTGGTCGCCACCCTGGACGAGCTCGACGAGGCGGCCCTGGTGCAGATCCTCACCGAGCCCAAGAACGCGCTGGTCAAGCAGTTCCAGAAGCTGTTCGCCATGGAAGGCGCCGAGCTGGACGTGCGCCCCGCCGCCCTCAAGGCCATCGCACGCAAGGCGCTGCGCCGCAAGACCGGCGCGCGCGGCCTGCGCTCCATCATCGAGCAGGCGCTGCTGGACACCATGTACGAGCTGCCTTCCCAGGGCAACGTCAAGCGCGTGGTGCTGGACGAGAACGTCATAGAGGGGGACGGCAAGCCGTTGCTCATCTACGCGGACGAAGACGCCGCGCCGGAAAAGCCGGCGCGTGGAGAAGTCCGGGACGCCGCCGCCTGATGGATATTTCAAAAAAACCCGTTCTTGAAACGGGTTTTTTTGGTTTGGAACGCCCCGGATTTGCCAGGCCGGGTAGTCTATGCAGCAGGCGTCCCGTTTCCGCACGATGCTCCGGAAGCGGGCAAAACCGTACTGGAGGCCTTTTCGCATCGTTTTTGCTTATCGGTCCGCCAGGATCTTGAATTTTCGGCTATTGTTCCCATAACAGACGTAACCGACGAGACGGCCAGGCGCAGCCCGGCTCCTCGTCCCCGATACGCCGAGTCATACCGAGGAACCCCCTATGTCTGCCAGCCAGACCCTGCCTTCCGACCCGATCGACCTGCCCCTGCTGCCGCTACGCGACGTCGTCGTGTTTCCGCACATGGTGATCCCGCTGTTTGTCGGCCGCCCGCGCTCCATCCGCGCGCTCGAGGTCGCCATGGAAGCGGGCAAGAGCATCATGCTGGTGGCCCAGAAATCCGCCGGCAAGGATGATCCCACCCCCGAAGACGTATACGAAATCGGTTGCGTCGCGGGCATACTGCAAATGCTCAAGCTGCCCGACGGAACCGTGAAGGTGCTGGTCGAGGGCACGCAGCGCGCGCGCATCAACAGCATCGAAGACGTGGACTCGCACTTCACGTGCCAGGTCACGCCCATCGAACCCGACGTCATGCAGGGCTCCGAGACCGAAGCCCTGCGCCGCGCCATCGTTGCGCAGTTCGAACAGTACGTCAAACTCAACAAGAAGATCCCGCCGGAGATCCTCACCTCGCTGGCGGGCATCGACGATGCCGGCCGCCTGGCCGATACCATTGCCGCCCATCTGCCCCTCAAACTGGAGCAGAAGCAGAAGATGCTGGAAATCACCGGCACTTCCGAACGCCTCGAAGGTCTGCTCACGCAGCTCGAAACCGAAATCGACATTCTCCAGGTCGAGAAGCGGATTCGCGGCCGCGTGAAGAAGCAGATGGAAAAGAGCCAGCGCGACTACTACCTGAACGAACAGGTCAAGGCCATCCAGAAGGAACTGGGCGAGGGCGAGGAAGGCGCGGACATCGAAGAGCTCGAGAAAAAGATCGTCGCCGCGCACATGCCCAAGGAAGCGCGCAAGAAGGCCGATTCCGAGCTCAAGAAGCTCAAGCTCATGTCGCCCATGTCGGCCGAGGCCACCGTGGTGCGCAACTACATCGACACGCTCATCAATCTTCCCTGGAAGAAAAAGAGCAAGATCAACAACTCCATCAGCAACGCCGAAACCGTGCTGGACAACGACCACTACGGTCTGGAGAAGGTCAAGGAACGCATTCTCGAATACCTCGCCGTGCAGCAGCGCGTGGACAAGGTCAAGGCGCCCATCCTGTGCCTGGTCGGACCTCCGGGCGTGGGCAAGACCTCGCTCGGCCAGTCCATTGCCAAGGCCACGAACCGCAAGTTCGTGCGCATGGCGCTGGGCGGCGTGCGCGACGAAGCCGAGATCCGCGGCCACCGCCGCACCTATATCGGCTCCATGCCCGGCAAGATCATCCAGAACATGACCAAGGTCGGCGTGCGCAATCCGCTCTTCCTGCTCGACGAGATCGACAAGCTGGGCATGGATTTCCGCGGCGATCCCTCGTCGGCGCTGCTGGAGGTGCTGGATCCGGAACAGAACCACACGTTCCAGGACCACTACATCGAGGTGGATTTCGACCTGTCCGACGTGATGTTCGTGGCCACGAGCAATACGCTCAACATTCCGCCGGCCCTGCTGGACCGCATGGAAGTGATCCGCCTGTCGGGTTACACCGAAGACGAGAAGATCCACATCGCCCGCGATCACCTGCTGCCCAAGCTGATGAAGAACAACGGCGTGAAGGACAGCGAGCTGACCGTGGACGAGAGCGCCCTGCGCGACATCGTGCGCTACTACACTCGTGAAGCCGGTGTGCGCGCGCTGGAACGCGAGGTGGGCAAGATCTGCCGCAAGGTGGTCAAGCAGCTGCTGGCCCAGTCCGACCGAGCCAAGGAAGAGGGCAAGGCGCCCGAAACCAAGCCGGTCAACGTCACGGCCGAAAACCTGAGCGATTACCTGGGCGTGCGCCGCTACACCTTCGGCATGGCCGAGAAGGAAAACCAGATCGGCCAGGTCACGGGCCTTGCCTGGACCGAGGTCGGCGGCGACCTGCTCACCATCGAAGTGGCGGACATGCCCGGCAAGGGCGTGATCCAGCGCACCGGCTCGCTGGGCGACGTCATGAAGGAATCGGTCGAGGCCGCCCGCACCGTGGTGCGCTCCCGCGCCCGCCGCCTGGGCTTTGCCGACAGCGTGTTCGAAAAACACGACATGCACGTGCACGTGCCCGAAGGCGCCACGCCCAAGGACGGTCCGTCCGCGGGCATCGCCATCACGACCGCCATGGTGTCGGCCTTGTCCCGCATTCCGGTGCGGGCGGACGTGGCCATGACGGGCGAGATCACGCTGCGGGGCGAAGTCCTGCCGATCGGCGGTCTGAAGGAAAAGCTGCTCGCGGCGCACCGCGGCGGCATCAAGACCGTGCTGATTCCGGAAGAAAACGTCAAGGACCTGGCCGAGATCCCCGACAACGTCAAGAACCAGCTCGAAATCGTGCCGGTCCGCTGGATCGACAAGGTGCTGGAACTGGCGCTGGAGCGTCTACCCGAGCCGTTGGCCGAGGAAGAGGCCGTGAAGGAACCGCTGGTGGGCAAGCCTGCCGAGTCGGAATCGGGCGATCCCGTCCTGAAGCACTGATCCGGCCATGCCGCCGCCGGGCCCGCGCGCAAGCGCGGCCCGGTCAAGATGACCGCGCACCCTGTGCGCGGTTTTTTTTTTGGTGCGCCCGGCAGGGCGCACCCACTTGGAGGTGGAAGTCCTCTACTCGCCCGACAAGGGGAAGAGTTAGCCGAAGGCAAGGGCTAACCCCTCACCCTACCCGATCGTGCCATGAATGGGCCGCGAAGCGGGCTGTGGAACGGAGGGTGAAGCCCGCCCTGAGACGGGCTGCTGCGGAAGAAGGAGGCGGGAAGCAAGACGGCAGGGCCGCGGGCCCTGCCGTTCTGCATTCGTTCGTTGCGCCTGCTCGGCCGAGTGGCGCGCGGAGGATCAGTGCAACGCCTGGGTGCGGATCAGCCCGACGGCGATGCCCTCGAGCGCGAAATCCTGGCCGGGCTCGACAATGATGGGGTCGAAATCAGGGTTTTCGGGCAGCAGGGCGAGCCGGCCGTTCTGGCGCTGGAAGCGCTTGACGGTAACGTCGTCGCCCAGGCGCGCGACCACGATCTGGCCGTTGCGCGCTTCGGCGGCTTTCTTGACGGCGAGCAGGTCGCCTTCGAGGATGCCGGCGTCGCGCATGCTCATGCCGCGCACCTTGAGCAGGTAGTCGGGCGCCTGCGCGAACAGGCTGGGATCGACGCCCACCTCGCGTTCGACATGTTCGGCCGCCAGGATGGGGCTGCCGGCCGCCACGCGGCCCACCAGCGGCAGCAGCAGCTGCTGCAGCGCGCCGGCCACGGACGAGGCCGCCAGCGAGGCGGAAGAGGGGGAGGAGGCGTCCTTGGCGAGGTCCTTGAGGCGGATGCCGCGGGATGCGCCGGCGGTAAGCTCGATGGCGCCCTTGCGCGCCAGGGCCTTGAGATGGTCTTCCGCCGCGTTGGGCGAGCGGAACCCCAGCGCCTGGGCAATTTCGGCGCGGGTGGGCGGAAAACCCGTGCGCGCTACCGTGAGCCGGATGAGATCTAGGATTTGCTGTTGGCGTTCGGTGAGTTTGCTGGCCATGGCGATGATCCGTTTGCTGGCGGACTGTACATATATACAGCGCCATTCTGGGGGACACAGCAAAAAAAAGCAAGCAGCGGAAAAGGCGGGGCGGGGGTGGAACGGGACCGACGCGCAGCGGGGCCGGCGCGGCAGGCGCCGATGCGGAAAGGCCCATGCAAGAAGGGCCCGCGAGGGGCCCTTCTTGCGGTGGGCGGCACGGGGCCGAGCCGCCTTACAGCACGGAGGCGATGGCCTTGGCCACGGTGTCGATGTTGCCGCTGTTGAGCGCGGCCACGCAGATGCGGCCGCTGGAAACGGCGTACACGCCGTGTTCTTCGCGCAGGCGGTCGACCTGGGCGGCCGTGAGGCCCGAGTACGAGAACATGCCGCGCTGCTTCAGGACGAAGCTGAAATCCTGCTTGCCGCCGTACTGGGCGATCTTCTCGACCAGTTGCTTGCGCATGAGGCGGATACGGTCGCGCATGCCGGCCAGCTCTGCTTCCCACATGGCGTACAGCTCGGGCGAGTTGAGCACCATGGAAACCACCGTGCCGCCGTGGGTGGGCGGGTTCGAGTAGTTGGTGCGGATCACGCGCTTGAGCTGGCTCAGGACGCGGACGGCCTCGTCCTTGCTGCCGGCCACCACGGTCAGCGCGCCCACGCGCTCGCCGTACAGCGAGAACGATTTCGAGAACGACGAGCTGATGAACATGGTGAGATCGAGATCGGCGAACAGGCGCACCACCGCGGCATCTTCCTGCAGGCCTTCGCCGAAGCCCTGGTAGGCGATGTCCAGGAAGGGAACCAGGCGGTTTTCCTTGACCGCCGCGGCGATCTGTTTCCACTGGTCGAGCGTGGGATCGACGCCCGTGGGGTTGTGGCAGCAGGCGTGCAGCACCACGACGGTACCGGCGGGGGCGGCCTTCAGGTCGGCCAGCATGCCGTCGAAGTTCAGGCCGCGGGTAGCCGGATCGTAGTACGCATAGGTGCCGACCTCGAAGCCGGCGCGCTCGAACAGCGCGCGATGGTTTTCCCAGCTCGGGTTGCTGATGAGCACTTTCGACTGCGGCAGCAGCTGGCGCAGGAAGTCGGCGCCGATCTTCAGCGCGCCGGTTCCGCCCAGCGCCTGGGCGGTCAGCACGCGGCCGGCGGCGGCCAGGGGGGAATCCTTGCCGAGCAGCAGGGTCTGCGCGGCCTGGTTGTAGCCCGCGATGCCCTCGATGGGCAGGTAGCCGCGCGCGGCGGCGGCTTCGATGCGCGCCTGCTCGGCCTTGCGCACCGCGGCCAGCAGGGGAATGCGCCCCTGGTCATCGTAATACACGCCCACGCCCAGATTCACTTTGCCGGGGCGGGTGTCCGCGTTGTACTGTTCGTTCAGGCCAAGAATGGGATCGCGCGGCGCGAGTTCGACGGTATCGAAAAGGGTGCTCATGGGAGTGTGTTGACGTGGGTGGACGCAGTCCGGAGTGCTGTGGATAATGGGGGGTTTACCCTGAAACAGTCTAGCATGGGAAACACTATGGCAGACCCCGGCTTCGTCGAATTCCCAGGCAGTCCATTTCACCTCCACCAGCCCTATCCGCCCGCGGGCGACCAGCCCGCCGCCATCGAGGCGCTGACCCAGGGCGTGCAGGACGGCCTCATGTACCAGACGCTGCTGGGCGTGACGGGTTCGGGCAAGACCTACACCATGGCCAACGTCATTGCGCGCCTGGGGCGGCCGGCCCTGGTGCTGGCGCCCAACAAGACGCTGGCCGCCCAGCTCTACGCCGAGATGCGCGAATTCTTCCCGCGCAACGCCGTCGAGTATTTCGTTTCGTACTACGACTACTACCAGCCCGAGGCCTACGTGCCCACGCGCGACCTTTTCATCGAGAAGGATTCCTCGGTCAACGAGCACATCGAGCAGATGCGGCTGTCGGCCACCAAGAGCCTGCTGGAGCGCCGCGATACGGTCATCGTCGGCACGGTGTCGTGCATCTACGGTATCGGCAACCCGGGCGACTACCACGCCATGGTGCTCATCCTGCGCACGGGCGATCAGATCTCCCGGCGCGAGATCCTGGCGCGGCTGGTGGCCATGCAATACACCCGCAACGATGCCGAGTTCACCCGCGGCGTGTTCCGCGTGCGCGGCGAAACCATCGACATCTTCCCGGCGGAAAGCCCCGAGCTGGCCTTGCGCGTCACGCTCTTCGACGACGAGATCGAAACCCTGGAGCTCTTCGATCCGCTCACCGGCCGCGTGCGGCAGAAGCTGCTGCGCTTCACGGTGTACCCTGGCTCGCACTACGTCACGCCGCGCGACACGGTGCTGCGCGCGATCGAAACCATCAAGGAAGAGCTGCGCGAGCGCGTCAAGCATTTCGTGGACGGGGGGCACCTCGTCGAGGCGCAGCGGCTCGAACAGCGCACGCGCTTCGACCTCGAGATGCTGCAGGAGCTGGGCTTCTGCAAGGGCATCGAGAACTACTCGCGCCACCTGTCCGGCGCGGCGCCCGGCGAGCCGCCGCCTACGCTCATCGATTACCTGCCCGCCGATGCGCTGATGTTCATCGACGAAAGCCACGTCACCATCGGCCAGCTGGGCGGCATGTACCGCGGCGACCGCGCGCGCAAGGAAACCCTGGTGCAATACGGGTTCCGCCTGCCTTCGGCCCTGGACAACCGGCCGCTGCGCCTGGAGGAGTTCGAGGCGCGCATGCGGCAGTGCGTGTTCGTCTCGGCCACGCCCGCCGCCTACGAGAACGAGCATTCGGACAACGTGGTGGAACAGGTGGTGCGGCCCACCGGCCTGGTCGATCCCGTGGTGGAAGTGCTGCCGGCCCGCACCCAGGTGGACGATCTGCTGGGCCAGATCAAGGCCCGCGTGGCCCGGTCGGAGCGGGTGCTGGTCACCACGCTTACCAAGCGCATGGCCGAGGACCTGACCGACTTCCTTTCCGAGCACGGCATCCGGGTCCGTTATCTGCACTCCGACATCGATACCGTGGAGCGGGTGGAAATCATCCGCGACTTGCGCCTGGGCACTTTCGACGTGCTGGTGGGCATCAACCTGCTGCGCGAGGGGCTGGACATTCCCGAGGTGTCGCTGGTGGCCATCCTGGACGCCGACAAGGAAGGCTTCCTGCGTTCCGAGCGCAGCCTGATCCAGACCATCGGCCGGGCCGCCCGCAACCTGAACGGCCATGCCATTCTTTACGCCGACCGCGTCACCGACTCGATGCGGCGCGCCATCGAGGAAACCAGCCGGCGCCGCGCCAAGCAGTTGAAATTCAACGAAGATCACGGCATTACCGCCAAAGGCGTGCAGAAGGCGGTGCGCGAGCTCATCGACGGCGTGGTGGCGCCGGCCCAGCACGACACGCTGGAGGCCGCGGTGCCCGCCGAGCTGCTCACCGACGAGAAGGCGCTGGCCCGGGAAATCAAGCGCCTGGAAAAGCTGATGATGGACCACGCGCGCAACCTGGAATTCGAGCAGGCCGCCGCCGCCCGGGACGCGCTCAATGCGCTCAAGCAGCGGGTGCTGCTCGACGGGGCGGTATAGCGCCGCGGTTGTTGTTACATGTGCTTGATGGGTGCTGACATAAATCTGAACGACGGGTGATCGCCGCGCCGCGGCATGGCGTTCCGGCCGCGCCGGAGGCGGCGCGCGCGGGGCGATTCCGGCGCTCGCCGGAATTGACGCAATGAATTGATTTCATTGAAAAAATCAAAGCGCCTGTTTCGTCCCGCACCCATTGCGCAGGCGCAAAAAAAGCTTGCCTTATTCCGGGTTTTCCCGCACACTTACATGCATGATGACCAAGGTACTTTTCGTTTGCATGGGCAATATCTGCCGCTCGCCGAGCGCAGAGGGCGTGTTCCGTCATTTGGTGAATGACGCGGGTCTGGCCGATGTCGTGCGCATCGACTCGGCGGGAACGCATGCCTTCCATATCGGCGAGGCGCCTGATGCCCGGGCGCAAGCCGCGGCGCGCAAGCGCGGCTACGAAATCACGCACCGCGAGGCCCGCCAGGTCACCGCAGAGGATTTCCGCGATTTCGACCTCATCCTCGCCATGGACTGGGACAACCTCTCGGCCATGCAGCAACAGTGCCCCAAGGCGTACCAGCACAAGCTCATGCTGCTCATGCGCTTTGCGAACGACCACGAGGAAGCCACGGTGCCCGACCCGTACTACGGCGGCGCGGACGGCTTCTCCAAGGTGCTCGACTACCTGGAAGACGCCTGTCAGGGTGTGCTGGAGCTGGTCCGCAAGCGCGCCACCCAGTACCAGGCGGCCTGATTTTGCCCTGAGGCACAGGGCCTGATGCCCGGGCCGGTGCCGGTCAGACCCTCGGGCCGTGTCGCCAGGGTTTCGTCATCAGGCGGCCGCCGCCCGGGTCGGCGCCGCCCCTGGCGACGCCGGACAGACGGAAACCGCGCCTCGGCGCGGTTTTTTCTAGGCGGGAGCCATACCAAATTAGTCGGGAATTTGCTATACTTGAGGCAATTACTCAGGTATTGCCCGCCGGATGACCCGGCGGCCGATGCCGGGATCACAGGGAATTCACCATGCGGCTAACTACCAAAGGGCGTTTCGCCGTGACGGCCATGATCGATCTCGCCATGCGCCAGCACAGCGGTCCGGTCACTCTCGCGGCGATCAGCCAGCGTCAGAACATCTCGCTTTCCTACCTCGAGCAGCTTTTCGGGAAACTGCGCCGCCACGAACTCGTGGACAGCGTGCGCGGCCCGGGAGGCGGCTATTCGCTCGCCCGCCTGGCGCGCAACGTCACGGTGGCCGACATCATCTTCGCCGTCGACGAGCCGCTGGACGCCACCAGTTGCGGCGGCAAGCGGGACTGTACGAGCGGCAACGACGGCAAGCCTGGCAAGTGCATGACGCACGAGCTCTGGGCCACCCTGAATCGCAAAATGGTGGATTACCTGGATTCGGTATCCCTGCAGGATCTGGTCGACCAGCAGCGTGTGCGGCAACTGCAGGAAGCCAACAACCAAGCCCAGGCCTGCGCGGTGCGCGTGGATCGGGTGGGCGGCGCCAATGCGAGCGCCGCCAACGCCCCGACCACCTCCGTCGCGGCCAATGCCACCGTATAAGCAGCATCAGGAGCAGTACATGACCTCTCGCCCGATCTACCTGGATTATTCCGCCACCACTCCCGTCGACCCGCGCGTGGTCGAGAAAATGGTGCCGTGGCTCTACGAGCATTTCGGCAACCCGGCCTCGCGCAGCCATGCCTTCGGCTGGGAAGCGGAAGAGGCCGTCGAGCGCGCCCGCGAGGAAGTCGCCAAGCTCGTGAACGCCGATCCGCGCGAAATCATCTGGACTTCCGGCGCCACGGAGTCCGACAACCTTGCCATCAAGGGCGCGGCGAATTTCTACGCCGAACGGGGCAAGCACATCATTACCGTCAAGACGGAGCACAAGGCGGTGCTGGACACCTGTCGCGAACTGGAGCGCCAGGGTTTCGAAGTGACCTATCTCGACGTCAAGGACGACGGCCTGATCGACCTGGACGTGTTCAAGGCCGCGCTGCGTCCCGACACCGTGCTGGTGTCGGTCATGATGGTGAACAACGAGATCGGCGTCATCCAGGACATCGAGACGCTGGGCGAAATCTGCCGCGAGAAGGGCATCGTCTTCCATGTCGATGCGGCGCAGGCCACCGGCAAGGTCGAAATCGACCTGCAAAAGCTCAAGGTCGACCTCATGTCGTTCTCGGCGCACAAGACCTATGGCCCCAAGGGCATTGGCGCGTTGTACGTGCGCCGCAAGCCGCGCGTGCGCATCGAGGCGCAGATGCACGGCGGCGGCCACGAACGCGGCTTCCGCTCCGGCACGCTGGCCACGCACCAGATCGTCGGCATGGGCGAGGCGTTCCGCCTGGCGCGCGAGGAAATGGGCACCGAGAACGAACGCATCCGCATGCTGCGCGACCGCCTCTGGGCGGGCCTGTCGCAGATCGAGGAGGTGTACCTCAACGGCGACATGGAGCACCGCGTGCCGCACAACCTGAACGTGAGCTTCAACTACGTCGAAGGCGAGTCGCTCATCATGGCCATCAAGGAGCTGGCGGTGTCCAGCGGCTCGGCCTGCACTTCGGCCAGCCTGGAGCCCTCCTACGTGCTGCGCGCCCTGGGCCGCAACGACGAGCTGGCGCACAGCTCCATCCGTTTCACCCTGGGCCGCTTCACCACCGAAGCCGACGTCGACTACACCATCGAGCTCATCAAGAGCCGAGTGGGCAAGCTGCGCGACATGTCGCCGCTCTGGGAAATGGCCAAGGAAGGCATCGATCTGAACACCGTGCAGTGGGCCGCGCACTGAGCGCCCGCGCCAAGACATACGTGGAGAATCAACATGGCTTACAGCAGCAAAGTACTCGATCACTACGAGAATCCCCGCAACGTCGGTTCCTTTGACAAGTCCGACGACTCGGTGGGCACCGGCATGGTCGGCGCGCCGGCCTGTGGCGACGTGATGAAGCTGCAGATCAAGGTCAACGAAGCCGGCATCATCGAAGACGCGCGCTTCAAGACCTACGGCTGCGGCTCGGCCATCGCCTCCAGTTCGCTGGTGACGGAATGGGTCAAGGGCAAGACGCTGGACCAGGCCCTGGCCATCCGCAACACGCAGATCGCCGAAGAGCTGGCCCTGCCGCCGGTGAAGGTTCACTGCTCCATTCTGGCCGAGGACGCCATCAAGGCGGCGGTCCAGGATTACAAGGAAAAGCACTCGGCGAACGCCGAAGCCGTGGCGAACTGACATGTCCGTTACCCTGACCCAACAGGCTGCCAGCCATATCGGCCGCTATTTGCAGAAGCGCGGAAAGGGTATCGGCCTGCGGCTCGGCGTGAGAACGACGGGCTGCTCGGGCATGGCCTACAAGCTCGAATATGTGGACGACCCGGCCGCCGAGGACCTCGTCTTCGAGAGCCACGGCGTCAAGGTGTTCGTCGATCCCAAGAGCCTTCCGTACCTGGACGGCACCGAGCTCGATTACGCCCGCGAAGGCCTGAACGAGGGCTTCAAGTTCCGCAACCCCAACGAGAAGGCGACCTGCGGCTGCGGCGAGTCGTTCACGGTGTAGGGCGTGGCGGCGGACGATCATTTCAGCCTTTTCGGCTTGCCGGCCCGTTTCGAGCTCGACGGGCAGGCGCTGGAATCCGCCTGGCGCGCCGTGGCGGCGCAGGTGCACCCCGACCGCTACGCAACCGCCAGCCCGGCCGAGAAGCGGGTGGCCATGCAATGGGCGGCGCGCGCCAACGAAGCCTACCGCGTCCTGCGCGATCCGCTGCTGCGGGCGCGCTACCTGTGCGAAAGCGCGGGCGTGGATTTGCAGACGGAAAGCAATACCGCCATGGACGCGGATTTCCTGATGCAGCAGATGGCCTGGCGCGAGATGCTCGACGACGGCCGCGACGATCCCGAGGCGCTGGCCGCGTTGCATGCCGAGCTGGAAACCGCCCGCGCCGGGATGCGCGCCCGGCTCGCGCAACTGCTGGACGTGGAACGCGATTACGCCGCCGCGGGCCAGAAGGTGCGCGAATGGATGTTCGTGGAGAAACTGGCGCAGGAGCTGGCCCAGGCCCAGCCGGCTCGATAGCGGAAGCGGGTGCGCGACGCGCCCCGGCCGCCAACCGACGAGAAAAACCGAATCATGGCCTTATTGCAGATTTCCGAGCCCGGCGAATCGCCCGCGCCGCACCAGCGCAAGCTGGCAGTGGGCATAGACCTGGGCACCACCAATTCCCTCGTGGCCGCCGTGCGCAGCAGCGTGGCCGAGGTGCTGCGCGATGAGCAGGGCCAGGCCCTGCTGCCTTCCGCGGTGCGCTACCTCGCCGGCGGCAAGACGCTGACCGGCCGCGAGGCCCTGGCCAGCCAGGCGGAAGACCCGCTGAACACCGTGGTGTCGGTCAAGCGCTTCATGGGCCGCAGCATGCAGGAGGCGCGCGCCATGCGCGCGCCCTACGAACTCGTGGACGCGCCCGGCATGGTGCGCCTGCGCACGGCGCAAGGCGAGCTGAGCCCGGTCGAGGTGTCGGCGCAGATCCTCGCGGTGCTGCGCCAGCGCGCCGAAGACGTGCTGGGCGACGAGCTCGTGGGCGCAGTGATCACCGTGCCCGCGTACTTCGACGACGCGCAGCGCCAGGCCACGCGCGACGCGGCGCGGCTGGCGGGGCTGAACGTCCTGCGCCTGCTGAACGAACCCACCGCCGCGGCCATTGCCTACGGGCTGGACAACGCCGCCGAGGGCGTCTATGCCGTATACGACCTGGGCGGGGGCACTTTCGACATCTCCATCCTGCGGCTGACCCAAGGGGTGTTCGAGGTCATCTCGACCGGCGGCGACACGGCGCTGGGCGGCGACGATTTCGATGCCGCCATCGTCGACCATGTGCTGGCGGCCGAGGGCAGCGAGATGGGCGGCGCCGACCGCAGCCGCCTGCTGGTGGCGGCCCGCGCCGCGCGCGAAGCCCTGTCCGACGCCCCCGAAACCGTGCTGCGCGCCGCGCTTTCCGACGGGCGCGAATTCAGCTGCGCGCTGACGCGCGGGCAATTCGAAACCCTGGCCCGGCCGCTGGTGGAGCGCACGCTGGACTGCGCGCGCCGCGCGCTGCGCGACGCTGGCCTGAAGCCGGCCGACGTGCGCGGCGTGGTCATGGTGGGCGGCGCGACGCGCATGCCCGTCGTGCGCGAGGCGGTGGGCCGGCTTTTCGGCACCGACCCGCTCATCGACCTCGACCCCGATCAGGTCGTGGCGCTGGGCGCGGCGCTGCAGGCCAATCTGCTGGCCGGCAACCGCGCGCCGGGCGAGGACTGGCTGCTGCTGGACGTGATCCCGCTGTCGCTGGGGCTGGAGACCATGGGCGGGCTGGTGGAGCGGGTGATTCCGCGCAACAGCACCATTCCCGTGGCGCGCGCCCAGGAATTCACCACCTTCAAGGACGGCCAGTCCGCCATGAGCATCCACGTGGTGCAGGGCGAGCGCGACCTGGTGTCCGACTGCCGCTCGCTGGCGCGTTTCGAACTGCGCGGCATCCCGCCCATGGTGGCGGGCGCGGCCCGCATCCGCGTGACCTTCCAGGTGGACGCGGACGGCCTGTTGAGCGTGACCGCGCGCGAGCAGAGCACGGGCGTGGAGGCCGCGGTGTCGGTGAAGCCCTCGTATGGCCTGTCGGACGAGGAAATCGCCCGCATGCTGGCTGATAGCGTGGCCCAGGCCGATACCGACGCCCGCGCGCGCATGCTGCGCGAACAGCAGGTCGAGGCGCGCCAGCTCGTCGAATCGGTGCGCGCCGCGCTGGCCGTGGACGGCGACCTGCTCGATGCCGAGGAGCGCCGCCGCATCGATGCGTGCCTGGAGGCCGCCTCGCAGGCGCAGGACGCCCAGGACGTGGAGACCGTCAAGGCTGCCACCGCCGCGCTTTCCGCCGCGACCGACGAGTTCGCCGCGCGCCGCATGGACCGCAGCATCCGCGCCGCGCTGTCCGGCCGCAAACTGGACGAGATTGCCTGATTCGAAACTATGCCGAAACTGACTGTATTGCCCCATCCCGAGTACTGCCCAGAAGGCGCGGTGATCGAAGACGCCCCGAAAGGCGAATCCATCTGCCGCGTGCTGCTGGACAACCATATCGACATCGAGCATGCCTGCGAACTGTCGTGCGCGTGCACGACCTGTCACGTGGTGGTCAAGCAGGGGTTTTCCTCGCTGGAAGACCCCAGCGACGCCGAGGAAGACCTGCTGGACAAGGCCTGGGGCCTGACGCCGAATTCGCGGTTGTCTTGCCAGGCCCGGATCAGCGATGCCGACCTGACGATCGAGATTCCGAAGTACACGATCAACCACGCGAAGGAGGGCCATTGATGAAGTGGACCGACACCTACGAGCTTGCCGCCGCGCTCGCCGAAGCGCATCCGGACGCGGATCCCGCGACCGTGCGCTTCACGCAGCTGCGCGAATGGGTGCTGGCGCTGCCCGGATTCAACGACGACCCCGGACACTGCGGCGAGAAAATCCTGGAAGCCATCCAGATGGCCTGGATGGACGAGGCCGACTGACGCCAGGCTTGCCGTGACGGCTTTCCGCCGCGGCCGCCTCGATGAAAAAAGCCGCTCCTCCCTGGGGAGCGGTTTTTTTTGGGGCCGCCGAAACGGAGGCGGACGTCGGGGACGCAGGTTTTCGGCGGTATCATCGGCTGTCATCGGCCCCGTCTTTTCGTTTTTTTCCATAGAGTCCGCGATGCCTGCACCCCAATTGCGTTTCGGCCTGGCCGCCAACCGCCTGCACCATGAAACCCCGGACGCCGCGCTCTTTACCTGGCTGCGCGCCTGTTCCGCCACCATCCGCGAACTGGGCGTCCAGCTGCATACGGTGGGGCGCACGCACGACGCCATCGTGCGCGAAGGCATGCTGCAGGGCTATCCGGGCCTGATCCGCTATCCCTACGGGCGCGAGGGCGGCCTGATGAAGCTCGTGGCCCGCGTGACGGAAGGGCGGCAGGAGCAGGCGCCGTTCGACGGCGCCATCTACCTCATCGACCCGGTCGATCCGTCTTCCATTTTTCCGGAGGCGCTGGCCCTGAAGCGTCAATGCATTACGCACGGCCGCCCTTTCATCTCGACCCTGGCGGGCGCCATCGAATGGATGGAAGTCGAGCGCGTCCATGCCGGGCTGGCGCCCGACGCGGCGCTGTCGCGCTACTTCAATTTCGAGGGGCAGACGCTGGCGCTGATCGCCCACGATGCGCTCAAGGACGAGATGGTGGCCTTCGCCAGCGAACACTTCGACGTGCTGTCGCGGTTCGCGCGCCGCGTCGCCACGGGCACGACGGGCGGCCGCCTGAACGAGCTGGCCTGGTCGCGCGGCTGGCCGAAAGAGCGGCCGTGGGTGCATCGCTACCTGAGCGGGCCGCTGGGCGGCGATGCGCAGATCGCCGAACTGGTGCTGGAGCACCAGTGCCAGCGCGTGATCTTCTTCGAAGATCCCCACGTGGCGCGCCAGCACGAGGCCGACATCCAGCTACTGGAGCGGGCCGTGCGGGTGGTGACCGAGTCGGCCACATGCGCCACTTCGCCGTCGGTGGCGCGCCGCTGGGCGCAGGCGGTGGAGAAGCGCGTCATCTGACCCGCGCCGGCCCGGCCTTATTTCCCCGTGAACCGGGGCGGCCGCTTTTCGCGGAAGGCCTGCACGCCTTCGGCGAAGTCGGCGCGCCCGGCGGAGTCGAGGAAGCACGCGGTTTCCTCGGCCAGCTGGGTTTCGAGCGTGGCGCTTGCCGCCGAGCGCAGCAGCGTCTTGGCGCCCGCGATGCCGTGCGGCGCGTTGCGGGCAATGTCTTTTGCGTAGGCGAGCGCCGCGTCGGCGAGTTCGGCGGCGGGGGCGGTGCGGGTGACGATGCCCCAGGCCAGCGCGTCGCGGGCGTCGAAGGTGTCGGAGCGCAGCAGCAGGTCCAGCGCGCGGCGGGCGCCCAGCACGCGGGTCAGCCCGTGCGTCATGCCGGCGTCGGGCGTGGCGCCGAGCTTCAGATAGGCCGTCGTGAACCGCGCTTCGGCCGCGGCGATGGCCAGGTCGCAGGCGAGCACCAGCGACAGGCCCGCGCCCGCGGCGATGCCCTGCACCTGCGCCAGCCATACCTGGTCCATGCGCGGGATACGGGCGATGAAATCGTTGAGCGGCGCGAACAGCGCGAGCAGCGTGCCGCGCACCTGATCGGCGTCGCCTTCGAACATGGAAATATCGCCGCCGGCGCAGAAAGCCTTGCCCGCGGCGCGCAGGAGCACCACGCGGGTGCCGGGGCAGGTCTGCAGCCATTGGGCGGCCTGCAGCAGGTCTTGCGCCATCGCCACATCGATGGCGTTGAGCGCGTCGGGGCGGTTCAGCGTCACGGTCGCGATCGCGCCGTCGGTTTCCAGAAGCAGCGTCCGGAAGCGGGGAATTCCTGGGGGCATGGCGAGTCTCCGTTATCGGGTAAATACCAAGTGTCGATCCAAAAAACCCGATGCTATGGTCTGAACCGAGCGCTTGCTCGGTTTTGTCTTGGGCACGCCAAGCGTAACGCATGGAACGATTTTCCGGCGCCGCACTGGCGTAGGACAGGTTCGTTGCATCGCCTGCCTCGCGGGTTCGCCAGACTGACGCCAATAAGCAATAAGAAAAGACCTCCACGCCGCGCCTTCGGCTTGCCGCCTCCAGTGGGGGGCGCATTTTTGCCCAGGGGCGGCCCAACGGCAAAAAGCTTCGCATCAAAGCGAGGAGACAGATGGTGGATCGGTCCGATAGCCCTCCCTTGCTGGAGGTGGATGGAGTCACGCTGGCGTTTGGCGGGGTAAAGGCGCTCACGGATGTGGGCTTTCGCGTGGCGGCCGGGTCCATCACGGCGGTCATCGGCCCCAACGGCGCCGGCAAGACCTCGCTGTTCAACACCATTTCCGGTTTCTACAAGCCCACGTCGGGACAGATCCGCTTCCTGGGGCGCGACATCACGCGCGTGGCGGCGCCCGAGCGCGCCCGGCTGGGCCTGGCCCGAAGCTTCCAGAACATCGCGCTGTTTCGCGGCATGACCGTGCTGGACAACATCAAGCTGGGGCGCCATGCCCATCTGCGCTGCAACGTGTTCGATGCGCTGTTCTACCTCGGCCGGGCGCGCCGCGAGGAGATGGCGCTGCGCGCCGACATCGAGGAGCGCATCATCGATTTCCTGGAAATCGACCACATCCGTCACGCGCCGGTGGCGGCGCTGCCCTATGGATTGCGGAAGCGCGTGGAGCTGGCGCGCGCGCTGGCCATGAATCCCAAGGTGCTGATGCTGGACGAGCCCGTGGCCGGCATGAACCGCGAAGAAACCGACGATATGGCGCGCTTCATCCTCGACGCCCGCGCCGAATGGGGCGTGACGGTGCTTATGGTGGAGCACGACATGGGCATGGTGATGGACCTGTCCGACCATGTGGTGGTGCTGAACTTCGGCCAGGTGATCGCCGACGGCACGCCCGTCGAGGTGCAGGCGGCCCCCCAGGTTATCCAGGCCTATCTGGGCGCGGGTGACGTGGGCGACCTGCGTCGCCGCCTGAGAGAGGCCGCCTGATGGACATGCTGTTCTTCCTCGAGGTGACGCTGGCCGGGCTGGGCAGCGGCGGGCTGTATGCGCTGGCGGCCCTGGCGTTCGTCATCGTCTACAAGGCGACGCGGGTGGTGAACATCGCCATCGGCGAATTCCTGATGCTGGGCGCCTATCTCTTCTACGCCTTCGCCGCGGGCATGGCGTGGCCGATCTGGCTGGCCATCGCGGGCGCCGTGCTGGCTTCGGGGATGTTCGGCGCGCTGGTCGAGCGCCTGACCATCCGGCCCATGCTGGGCGAGTCGCCGATATCGGTTTTCATGGTTACGGTGGGGCTGGCGTCCATCCTGGTGGGGGCGGTGGAGCTCATCTGGACGGCGGACCAGCGGCGCCTGCCCGAATTCATGCCGCGTTCGCCCGTGATGGTGGGCGAAGCCTTCGTCGCGCCCAAGGTGTTCTACGGATTCTGGGTGGCGGCGGCGCTGGTCCTGCTGGTGCTGATCGTGTTCCGCTACTGGCGCGGCGGGGTGGCGCTGCGGGCCACGGCCTCGGACCAGGGCGCCGCGTACGCAATGGGCATCAACGTGCCGCGCGTGTTTTCGCTGGCCTGGGTGGCCGCCGGCGCGCTCGCGGCAGTGTCGGGCGTGATCGTGGGCGCGATCGGGGGCATTTCCTCGTCGATGGGCGTGTTCGGGCTGTCGGTGCTGGTGGTGGTGATCGTGGGCGGGCTGGACAGCGTGGCCGGCGCGCTGGTGGGCGGGGTGTTCATCGGCCTGCTGGAAGCCTGGGCGGGCGCCTACCTGGGGGGCGAGTACAAGTTGCTGGCCACTTTCATCGTGCTGGTCGCGGTGCTGATGGTCAGGCCCTATGGCCTGTTCGGCACCCGTGAAATCGAGAGGCTGTGACACATGCGCATCGCGACCGCCAAAGAGACCTATCTTGCCGACGAAGCACTGTTCGACACCCGCACGCAGCGCGTGTGGCTGGCGCTGCTGGCCGCGTCCCTGGCGGCGTTTCCGTTCGTGGCCGACGCCTATTGGCTGTACCTGGCCTGCCTGGCGGCGATCAACATCGCCAGCGCGACGGGGCTGAACATCCTGACCGGCTACACCGGCCTGGTCAGCCTGGGGCAGGCCGCCTTCATGGGCCTGGGCGCCTATACCGTGGCGCTGATGGAACTGCGCCTGGGCACGCCCGTGCTGGCGAACCTGCTGGGCGGCGGCATGGTGGCGATGGCGGGCGGACTGTTGGTGGGCATCCCGTCGTTGCGGGTGAAGGGGCTGTACCTGGCCATTTCCACCATCGCCGCATCGTTCATCGCGCACTTCGTTTTCGCGAACTGGGCGTTCACGGGCGGCACCGCGGGCCTGCAGGTGCCGCCGGCGCGGATGCTGGGCGCGGACCTGGACACGTCGTTCAAGCTCTATTGGCTGATCGTGCCGGTGACGGCGCTGATGGTGCTGGGCGCGGCCAACCTGTTCCGCACGCGCATCGGGCGCGCTTTCATCGCGATCCGCGACCGCGACATCTCGGCCGAGGTGCTGGGCATCCGGCTGCTGCGCTACAAGCTGCTGTCCTTCGGCCTATCCTCGTTCTACGCGGGCGTGGCGGGCGGCCTGTGGGCGTATTTCTTCCGCGTGGTCACGCCCGAGAGCTTTCCGCTCATCATGTCGATCTTCTTCCTGGCGGCCATCATCGTAGGGGGCATGGGCACGATCCTGGGATCCATCCTGGGCGCGCTCTTCATGACGATGGTGCCGGAACTGCTGAAGCTGATCGTCGGATGGCTGCCCGTGGGCGGCGACGCGCTGCGGCTGATCTCGCCGGTGCGCACTATTGTTTTCGGCCTGCTGATCGTGGGCTTTCTGATCTTCGAGCCGCACGGGCTCGCGGAAATCTGGCGGCGCGTGCGCCGTTTCTTCCACCTCTGGCCCTTCCGCACCTGAGCCCGGCGCGAACAGCGCGGCGGCGGCCACCCACAAGACCCTCAGGAGACAAACCATGAAGCGCATCCGGATCGGCAGCGGTTTATCGAGGTGGCTGGCCCCGCTGGGCCTGGCGGCGGCCCTGGCGTCGGCGCCCGCCGCCCAGGCGGCGGAGGACCTGGTGCTGGGCGGGTCCATTCCGCTGAGCGGGGTCTTTGCCTTTGCCGGGCAGGGCATCCATGCCGGCATTACCGACTACGTGAAGCTGGTCAACGAGCAGGGCGGGGTGAACGGACGCAAGCTGCGCTACGTGCCCGAAGACACCGCGTACAAGGTGGACGCCTCGGTGGCGGCGTTCAAGAAGATCACCAGCCAGAACAAGGTGAATTTCTACTACGGCGATTCGACGGGCTTTTCCAAGACCATCAACGCCGAGCTGAACCGCAGCGCCGACATCCTCATGACCGGCGCGTCGTTCGCCACCGAACTGAACGATCCGGCCAAGTATCCGGCCCAGTTCATGCTGGGGCCCGACTATACGGAGATGTTCGGCATCTTGCTGCGCTACATCGCCAAGGAGCAGCCCGGCGCCAAGGTGGCGTTCGTGTACTCGGACACGGAGTTCGGGCGCGATCCGATCGCGAGCTCGCGCGCGGTCGCCGAGAAGCTCGGGCTGAAGGTCGCGACCGAGATCATGACGCCGCCGGGCAGTGTGGACGTGTCGACCGAAGTCATCAAGCTTCGCCGCGCCGATCCCGACTACACCATTTTCCATGGCTACGTGCTGGCGCCGATTCCGGAGTTCGTGGGGCAGGGCAAGCGCATGGGCCTGAAGACGCGCTACATGGGCACCTTCTGGACCATGGACAACTCGACGGTGATGCAGATGGGCGAGGATGCCGAAGGCTTCATGGGCGTGATGCCTTACCGCTACTACTACGACACGGAGGGTGACGCGCCCATGCTGAAGAAGATCCGCGAGATGCGGCCGCAGTACCAGAGCACGGGCTACATGCAGGGTTTCCTGGCCGCCATGCTGTTCACCGAGGCAGCCAGGCGCACACTGGACGCGGGCAAGGAGCTGACCGCCGCCAACATGAAGGCGGCGCTCGACAGCATCAAGGATTTCGACACGGGCGGCCTGATCGGCGTGCCGATCACGATCAAGGGAAATTCCATTCCCGTGGGCCGCATCTACCGCGCCGACGTGAAGCGCAAGCAGATGGTGCCGGCATCCGACTGGATCGTTCTGAAGTGAGGCGGCCGTGAATCCCGGACAGGAGGCGCGGGCGGCGCCGGCTGCGGCCGTGCTCGATATCAACAACATCGAAGTCGTCTACAACAAGGCGGTACAGGTGTTGCGCGGCTTGTCCCTGTCGGTGCCCGCGGGCAGCATCGTGGCGCTGCTGGGCAGCAACGGCGCCGGCAAATCCACCACGCTGAAGGCGGTGTCCGGACTGCTGGACCTGGAGGACGGCGCGCTGGCGCGCGGGCGCATCGTTTTCGACGGCAGGGACACGGCCGGCGCCAGGCCGCAGAACCTGGTGCGCGCCGGCCTGGCGCACGTGATGGAAGGCCGCCGCGTGTTCGAGGACCTGACGGTGGAGGAGAACCTGGTGGCGGCCACCTATGCCCTGACGGGCAGGCCGGGCGCGCGCGCGGACTTCGACCTGGTCTATGCCTACTTCCCGCGCCTGTACGAGCGGCGCAGAGCGCTGGCCGGTTATCTGTCGGGCGGCGAGCAGCAGATGCTGGCGATTGGCCGCGCGCTGATCGCGCAGCCCAGGCTGATGCTGCTTGACGAGCCGTCGCTGGGCCTGTCGCCGATGCTGGTCGAGAGCATTTTCTCCATCGTCGCGCGCATCAACCGCGAGCAGGGGGTGTCGATGCTGCTGGTGGAACAGAACGCATCGGTGGCGCTGGCGGTGGCGCACTACGGCTACATCATGGAGATGGGCAAGGTGGTGATCGACGGCAGCGCGGACAGGCTGGCGGCGGATCCGGACGTGCGCGAGTTCTACCTGGGTGTGGGCGGCGCGGGCGAGGCCCGTGGTTTTCGGAACCTCAAGCACTATAAGCGCCGCAAGCGCTGGCTCTCATGATGGACAAGGAACGCATCCCCCCGGCGGCCGGCGCGGACGCATGGCCGGCGCTGACGCTGCCGCAGATGCTGCGCGAGCAGGCCCGCCGGCATCCCGGCGCCATCGCCATCCGGCAGAAGGACTTCGGCATCTGGAAGCCCATCTCGTGGTCCGAATACTGGCGGCGCGCCCGCCGCGTGGGGCTGGGCCTGCGAGCGCTGGGCCTGGGCGCCGGCGGCCGGGTGGCCATCGTGTCCGAAAACCGCGTGGAGTGGCTGCTGGCCCAGATGGGGGCAGGCGCGGTCGGGGCCGTGGCGGTGGGCGTGTACGCCACCAGCCCGGCCGGGGAAATGGGTTACGTGCTGGAGCATGCCGACGTCGAAGTGGTGGTGTGCGAAGACCAGGAGCAGACCGACAAGGTGCTGCAGGTGGCCGGCCGGCTGCCGCTGTTGCGGCGGATCGTGACGATAGAGTGCAAGGGCCTGCGCTCCTACGGGCCGGCCGAACGCGAACGCATCCTGACCTTCGCCGAGGTCGAGGCCGACGGCGCGCGCCGCGAGGATCGCGAGCTTTCCGGGCTGGATGCCATGCTGGACGGCCAGCGCCTGGACGACACGGGGCTCATGATTTACACCTCGGGCTCCACCGGCAAGCCCAAGGGCGCGATGCTGAGCTACCGCAACATGCGCGCCGTGGCGCCGGGCATCGCGGACAGGCTGGCGCTGGACCGCCGCAGCGTGCACCTGTCGTACCTGCCGCTGTGCCACGTGGCCGAGCAGATGCTGTCGACCTTCGTGCCCATCTACCTGGGCGCGCAGGTGAATTTCGGCGAATCGATACGCACGGTGCAGGAAGACCTGCGCGAAGTGGCGCCGACTCTCTTCCTGGGGGTGCCGCGCATCTGGGAAAAGCTGCACGCCGCCATCTCGATCAAGATGCAGGAAACGGGACGCCTGCGGCAATGGCTGTACCGCCGCGCGCTGGCCGCCTGCGAACCCTTTCTGGAGAAATCGCCGGCACAGTACACGGCCGGCGAACGGCTGACGCGCTGGCTGTGGCACTGGCTGGTGCTGCGCGCCTTGCAGAACTTCATCGGCCTGCGCCGCGTGCGCGTGGCGATGACGGGGGCCGCGCCGATTCCGCCGGAGGTGGTGCGCTATTTCCGCAAGCTGGGCGTGCCGCTGGTGGAGGTCTACGGGCTGACGGAATCGACGGGCATGATCTTCGGCCAGCATCCGGACCGCGTGAAAGTGGGCACGGTCGGCGAACCCATACTTGGCGTCGAGTGGCGGATAGGCGAGGCGGGCGAACTGCTTGTGCGCGGCGACATGGTGTTCCAGGGCTATTACAAGAATCCGGACGCCACGGCCGATACCTTGCGCGACGGCTGGCTGCATACCGGCGACGCGGCGGCCGAGGAGGACGGGCGCGTGCGTATCGTGGACCGCCTGAAGGACATCATGATCACGGCCGGCGGCAAGAACCTGACCCCGTCCGAGATCGAGAACGCGGTCAAGGGCAGTCCGTACGTGAAGGAGTGCATCGTGATCGCCGACGGGCGCAGGTATGTCTCGGCGCTGATCCAGCTCGAGTTCGACACGGTGGGCAAGTGGGCGGAGTCGCGCGGCATCGCCTTCACGCATTTCCGCTCGCTCGCCGAATCCGCGCAGGTGCGCGAACTGATCCAGCAGGAAGTCGCCCGCGCCAATGCCGGCCTGGCGCCGGTGGCGCAGATCAAGCGCTTCCATTTGCTGACCAAGGAGCTGGACCACGACGACGGCGAAGTGACGGCGACCATGAAGGTCAGGCGCGCCAGCATCTACCGCAGCTATGCCGGCGAAATCGAGGCGCTCTACAGCGAGGAGGCGACGGCATGAACGAAGCCGTGATCGTGGAAGCCGTGCGCACGCCGTTCGGGCGGCACGGCGGGTGGTGGGCGGACACGCGGCCGGATGCGCTGCTGGCCCGGACCGTAAGGGGCCTGCTGGCGCGCGCCGGCCTGCCGCACGACAAGGTCGAGGACCTGATCGCGGGTTGCGTCAGCCAGGCCGGCGAGCAGGGCGCCAATATCGGCCGGCTGGCCGCGCTGCTGGCCGGCTTGCCCGAGAGCGTTCCCGGCGTGGCCTTGAACCGCATGTGCGGCTCCAGCCAGCAGGCCGTGCATTTCGGCGCGCAGGCCATTGCCGCGGGCGACATGCGCTATGTGGCGGCGGGCGGCGTGGAGAGCATGAGCCGCGTGCCGATGTTCCTGGACGTGACGCTGGGACGGGAAGCGTTTCGCGGCTTCGAGTCGCTGAATCCCCAGTTGCTGGAACGTTATCCGCTCGTACACCAGATCGAGAGCGCGGAGCGGATCGCGGAACGGTGGCGCTTGTCCCGCCGTGAGATGGACGAATGGGCGCGGGAAAGCCATGCGCGCGCCTGGGCCGCGGCGCAGGCGGGCCGCCACGCCGAATTGCTGCCGGGGCCGCATGCGCGCGCGGACCGCGACGAAGGCATACGCGAGCGGACGGACACCGGGCGCATGGCGGCCCTGGCGCCGGCCCTGCGGCCGCCCGGGGAGGGAGGCGTGACCGCCGCCAACGCCAGCCAGCTTGCGGACGGCGCGGCGGCGGTGCTGCTGGCCGACCGCGACACGGCGCTGGCCGACGGCCTGAGGCCGCGCGCGCGCTTTCTGGCGCGGGTGGCGACGGGATCGGACCCGGTGCTGCAGTTGACCGGCGTGATACCCGCGGCCCGGCAGGCCCTGGCGCGCGCGCGGCTGGACTTGAGGGATATCGACTGGATCGAGATCAACGAGGCATTTTCCAGCGTCGTGCTGGCCTGGCAGCGCGAGATGGGCGCGGACCTGTCCCGCGTGAACCCCTGGGGCGGGGCGATCGCGCACGGGCATCCGCTGGGCGCGACGGGCGCGGGCCTGATGGCCAAGATGCTGGCGGGGCTGGAAGCCACCGGAGGCGAACTCGGCATGCAGCTCATGTGCATCGGGCACGGCATGGCCTGCGCCACCATCATCCAGAGGCAGTGATCCGAGATGGAAAAAACCGAAGCCGCCATGGCGGCCGCCGCGGGGCGCGACGAGCGCTCGGAATCCGAGCGCCGGCGGGAGGTCATCCTCACGGCGGGCCGGCTCTTCCGCCGCCATGGCTATGAGCGCACGACGGTGCGCGAGCTGGCGCGGGCGGTGGGGCTGCAATCCGGCAGCCTGTTCCATCATTTCCGCAGCAAGGAGGAAATCCTGGTGGCCGTGATGAACAACGGCATCCAGGAGGTGATAGACGGCGGCGAGCAGGCGCTGGCGCGCTACCAGGCGCCCGCGGACCGCCTGGCCGCGCTGTTCCGGGTCCACATGTGGAGCATGCTGCGGGGCGCCGGCGGCGACGCCATGAACGCGCTGGTGTACGAATGGCGCAGCTTGTCGGCCTCCAGCCGGGCCAGCGTCAAGTCGCTGAGCGACCGCTACGAGGACATGTGGCAGGAGACGGTGCAGGCGGCGGTGGACGCGGGACTGCTCAAAGGCGATGCGCGCGTCATCAAGCGCTGCGTGCTGGGCGCCATGAACCTGACGGTGCAGTGGTACAGGCCGGGAGGCCGTTTGCAGCCGGCCGAGTTCATCGACGCGATGCTGCAGGCCGCGCTGCCGGCGGTGCCGGAAGGCGCCGGCGAGTGGCCGGCATGACGGCGGGGGATCAGCCGCGCCGCTTGAAGAAGGCGCCCACGGCGCAGGCGACGGCCAGGGCGAGCAGGGAGCCGGCCACGGGCAGCAGGAAGTCCGCTTCGCCGCGATAGCCGCCGCCGGTGACGCCACCCGCCACGCTGCCCATCCACAGCACGACGCTCAGCAGGGATGCCACGGTGGCGATCGCGGCGGCCACGCACAGGGCGACGAAGGCCGGCCGGCGCGGCCGCGCCGGCCCGCGGGAAGCGGCATCCTGGACGCCGAGGGGCTGCCTGATCCAGTAGACCAGCCCCGCCACGACCAGCAGGAGCATCAGGATCTTGAAGATCATGACGCCGTTCTTCCGTCAGTCTTCGCGGCGCAGGTGCGGGAAGAGAATCACGTCGCGGATGCTGGGGCTGTCGGTCAGCAGCATGACCAGGCGGTCGATGCCGATGCCGCAGCCGCCGGTGGGAGGCATGCCGTATTCCAGGGCGCGGATGTAGTCGGCGTCGTAGTACATGGCTTCTTCGTCGCCGGCGTCCTTGGCCTCGACCTGGGCGCGAAATCGCGCGGCCTGGTCCTCGGGGTCGTTCAGTTCGGAAAAGCCGTTGGCGATTTCACGGCCGGTCATGAAAAGCTCGAAACGCTCGGTGATGCCGGGGCGGGCGTCGGAGGCGCGGGCCAGCGGCGAGACTTCCACCGGGTAGTCGATGATGTAGGTGGGGTTCCAGAGCTTGGCCTCCGCGGTTTCCTCGAAGAGCGCGAGCTGCAGCGCGCCCAGGCCGGCGCGCGATAGCACCGGGCCGTCGATCTCGGCGCCCAGCTTTTTCAGTTCGGCGCGCAGGAAGGCCGCGTCGTCGAGCTGCTGCTGGGTGTAGCCGGGGGCGTACTTGAGGATGGCTTCGCAGATCGTGAGGCGGTCGAAGGGCTGGGACAGGTCCAGCTCGCGCCCCTGGTAGGTGAGCACCGCGCTGCCGGTGGCCGAGATGGCGGCCTGGCGGATCAGCTCCTCGGTGAAGTCCATCAGCCAGCGGTAGTCCACGTAGGCCGCATAGAACTCCATCATGGTGAATTCGGGATTGTGCCGCGGGCTCACGCCTTCGTTGCGGAAGTTGCGGTTCACCTCGAACACGCGCTCGAACCCGCCCACGATCAGGCGCTTGAGGTACAGCTCGGGCGCGATGCGCAGGAACATTTCCATGTCCAGCGCATTGTGGTGCGTGACGAAAGGCTTGGCCGCCGCGCCGCCCGGAATGGGGTGCAGCATGGGCGTCTCGACTTCCAGGAAGCCGGCGTTCAGCATGAACTGGCGGATGCTGCCCACAGCCTTGCTGCGCGCCTCGAAGGTGCGGCGCGTGGCGTCGGTCATGATGAGGTCGACATAGCGCTGGCGGTAGCGCAGTTCCTGGTCGGCCACGCCGTGGAACTTGTCGGGCAGCGGGCGCAGCGACTTCGACAGCAGGCGGGCCTGCGAGGCGTGCACCGAGAGTTCGCCCTTGTTGGTCTTGAAGACGGTTCCCTCGACCGCGATGATGTCGCCGATGTCCCATTGCTTGAAGGCGGCGTAGGTTTCATCGCCGAGCGCCCCGCGGTCCAGGTAGATCTGGATGCGGCCGCTCGCGTCCTGCAGCGTGGCGAAGCTGGCTTTGCCCATGACGCGCTTGAGCATCATGCGGCCGGCCACCTTTACGGGCACGGGCGAGGCGGCCAGGGCTTGCTGGTCCTGGTCGTCGTATTTGTCGTGCAGTTCGGCGGCGCGGGCGTCGGGGGTAAAGTCGTTGGGGTACGCAACCCCGGTTTCGCGCAGTCTGGCCAGCTTGGCGCGCCGTTCGGCGATCAAGCGGTTTTCATCCTGGGCGGCTGCCGGGGCGGGCGAGTGGTCGGTCATGGCGGGGAAGAATCAGTCGTAATTGCGGATGTCGTCGATTTCGGTGGCGCCGAAATCGTCGCGGTCCAGGTAGGCGAGAATGCGCGCGGCCACGCTGGCGGGCGCGGCCAGCTTGCCGCTGGCGTGGAAGTCCCGGAACTTGTCCAGCGCGGGGAAGCTCTCGGGATCGCTGGCGCGGATGGCGGCCTGCATGTCGGTGTCGACAATGCCCGGCGCCAGCGCCACGATGCGCGCGCCATGGGGGCCTTGCTCCTGCTTGACGACGCGCGTGTACATGTCGAGCGCGGCCTTGGTGGCGCAGTACACGCCCCAGCCGGCATTGGGATTGCGCCCGGCGCCGGAGGAGATGTTCAGGATGCGGCGGTCGGCGTCCAGCCCCGACACCGCGGCCAGGAAGCGCGCGGTGAGCAGCATCACGGCCGAGACGTTCAGGTTGAACGCCGCGGCGATGGCCGCGCCGTCGACGAGCTCAGCCCCGCTGGCCACGGGCTGGACCGTGCCCGCGTTGTTGATGAGCAGGTAGCGGCGCGCGTCGCGCGGCAGCGCCGAGGCGATGCGCTCGGCCGCCCGCGAAGCCGCTTGCAGGTCGGAGAGGTCCACGGAGATCTGTTCGAGCTGCGCGCCCTGGGCGCGCGCGTGCTCGGCCAGCGACGGATCGTCGCGGCGCGCCAGCGTGAAGAGGCGCGTGCCCGGCCTGGCCAGGCCGCGCGCCATGGCGGCGCCGATGCCGCGCGAAGCGCCCGTGAGGATGGCAATGGTGTCGGTCATGCTCATGAACCTCTGGTGTGGGTGAGAGGAAAAAGCGCGGAACTCAGACGCCCTGCTTGAGGCTGGCCTGGATGAAGGGGTCCAGGTCGCCGTCCAGCACTTTCTGGGTGTTGGAGATTTCGACGTTGGTGCGCAGGTCCTTGATGCGGCTCTGGTCCAGCACGTAGGAGCGGATCTGGTGACCCCAGCCCACGTCGGTCTTGGAATCTTCCAGCTTCTGCTGCTCGGCCATGCGGTTGCGCATCTCGAGCTCGTAGAGCCGGGATTTCAGCATCTGCATCGCTTCGGCGCGGTTGCGGTGCTGCGAGCGGTCGTTCTGGCACTGCACCACGATGCCCGTGGGCATGTGGGTGATGCGCACGGCGGAGTCGGTCTTGTTGATGTGCTGGCCGCCCGCGCCGCTGGCGCGGTAGGTGTCCACGCGCAGATCGGCCGGGTTGATCTCGATCTCGAAGGAGTCGTCCACCTCGGGGTAGACGAACACGCTGGCAAACGAGGTGTGGCGGCCGCCGGAGGAGTCGAACGGGCTCTTGCGGACCAGGCGGTGCACGCCGGTTTCGGTGCGCAGATAGCCGAAGGCGTAGTCGCCTTCGAGCTTGATGGTGGCCGACTTGATGCCCGCCACTTCGCCCTCGGACTCTTCCAGCACTTCGGCCTTGAAGCCCTTGCGCTCCGCGTACTTCAGATACTGGCGCAGCAGCATCGAGGCCCAGTCCTGGGCTTCCGTGCCGCCCGCGCCGGCCTGGATGTCCAGGAAGCAGTTCAGCGGATCGGCGGGGTTGGAGAACATGCGGCGGAATTCGAGGGCTTCCAGCTTTTGCTGGTAGCCGTCGGCGTCCTGCTCGATGGCGGCGAGCGTGGCATCGTCGCCGTCGGCGGCGGCCAGTTCAAAGAGCTCCAGGGAGTCGGCGACGCCCGTGCCCAGCAGGCGCAGCGTCTCCACCACGTCTTCCAGGGATTTCTTCTCACGGCCCAGGTCCTGGGCGTGCTTGGGGTCGTTCCAGACGGCGGGGTCTTCGAGCTCCGCGTTCACGACCTGCAGGCGTTCGGCTTTGGCATCGTAGTCAAAGATACCTCCGTAGAGCCTGTTCGCGCTCCGCGTAGTCGGCGAGGCGGGCGGCGAGCTGGTTCTGACGTTCGGCTTCCATGATGATCCTGTCCTGAGAGTGTCTTTTGTACGAAACCTGGCATTTTAGCGTGGATGGACTCC
This sequence comes from Achromobacter sp. Marseille-Q4962, assembly GCF_943737005.1. Lineage (GTDB taxonomy): Bacteria > Pseudomonadota > Gammaproteobacteria > Burkholderiales > Burkholderiaceae_B > Achromobacter. Next base: position 227,226 of record NZ_CALSFU010000005.1, read on the forward strand.
TCCCGCGGCGGCCCCCCGCGGGCGGGGACGGAACCCGGCCGGCGGGCGCATGGCAATGGCCGGTTGCGCTGTTCAGTTTTTTGTCAACTTTCCCGCTCTAGCCTACGCAGGCCCGGCATCCCTCCAAGAGAGGGGGACCGACCAGGGCCCGGTGACCCGCCGGCATTATCCCGACAGAGGAATGGAGACACTGATGGAAAACACGATGACCCCTGGGGTCGCGCCGGCGATCCCGGCGTCCGAGGAAGACCGGATCTACCGCAAGGTGGGGTGGCGGCTGGTGCCGCTGCTGGTGGTCTGCTACGTGGTGGCGTACCTGGACCGGGTGAACGTGGGGTTCGCCAAGCTGCAGATGCTCCAGGAGCTGCAATTCAGCGACACGGTCTACGGGCTGGGCGCAGGCATTTTCTTCATCGGGTATTTCATCTTCGAGATTCCCAGCAACATCATCCTGCACAAGGTGGGCGCGCGGGTGTGGATCGCGCGCATCATGATCACCTGGGGCATCATCTCCGCATGCATGATGTTCGTGAGCAGCGAGCACATGTTCTATGTGCTGCGCTTCCTGCTCGGCGCGGCGGAGGCCGGCTTCTTCCCCGGCATCATCCTCTACCTCACGTACTGGTATCCGGCCGCCCGGCGCGGACGCATCACCACCTTCTTCATGACCGCCGTGCCCATGTCCGGCCTGATCGGCGGGCCGATCTCCGGCTGGATCATGAGCACGTTCCACGGCCAGCACGGTCTTTCCGGCTGGCAGTGGCTGTTCCTGCTGGAGGGCATCCCGTCGGTGATCATCGGGGTGGTGGTGCTGCTGTATCTCGACGACCGCATCCAGAAGGCCAAATGGCTCACCGCCTCCGAAAAGGCCGTGCTCATCCGCAACATCGCGGCCGAGGACCAGACCAAGGAAGATCCGCCGCTGCGCGCGGCCCTGACGCGCCCGCGCGTGTGGGCCATGGCGCTCATCTATTTTTCTTTCGTGATGGGCCTGTACGGCGTGGGCTTCTGGATGCCGACGCTCATCAAGAACACCGGCGTGCAGAGCCCGCTGGTGATCGGCCTGCTGACGGCCGTGCCCAACCTGTTCGCCGTCATCGGCATGGTGCTGATCGCCCGCAGTTCCGACCGCAGCCGCGAGCGGCGCTGGCACGTGGCGCTGCCGGCCGTCTGCGGCGCCATCGGCCTGCTGGCCTCGGCGGTCTGGAGCGGCAACACCACCCTGGCCATGCTGGCGCTGACCGTGGCCAACATCGGCATCTGCACCGTGCTGCCGCTTTTCTGGAGCCTGCCCACGGCCCTGCTGAGCGGCACCGCCGCCGCCGCCGGGATCGCCCTCATCAACTCGGTGGGCAACCTGGCGGGGTTCGTCAGCCCCTACCTGGTCGGCTGGCTCAAGGACCTCACGGGCTCCACCAACACGGGCCTGTACCTGCTGTCCGTCTGCCTGGTGGTCGGCGCGCTGGTGGCGCTGGCCCAGCCCGCGCGGCTGGTCAACAAGTGACGCAAGCGCGCGCTGGCGCGCCATGCCAGCGAAGATGAGCCTGCATCGGGCCGCCGGGAGGCGGCCCGATGCGCATGCGCGAGGCGCCCGGGCTCAGCCCGCGTATTCGATGACGAGCTGCGCAGACACCATGCCGTTCCAGACGTTCTGCTCCAGCCGGTAGGCCGCCTGGATCTGCGCGGGCAGCGACTGGTCGTGGCCGAACCAGATGGCGTCGAAGCGCTGGCCGCCGCGCTCCAGCGACAGCTTCAGGTGTTTCTCGCCCACCAGCCGCTGGTTGCGGACGGTGAACTCGTCCAGGAACAGCGGGGCCGCGAAGCCGGCGCCCCAGACCTGCTGCTGCAGCATGCCCGCCACGTCGGCATTGGCGTAGCCGGATTCCAGCGAGCCGTCGGTTTCGAGGACGGGCTCGAACGTGGAGCGTCCGGTCAGTTCGCGCACGGCGTCGTCGAAGGCCGGCACGAAGGCAGCGAAGTCGTCTTTGCCCAGCGTCAGCCCCGCCGCCATGGCGTGGCCGCCGAACTTGCGGATGAGCGCGGGGTGGCGCTTGGAGACGAGGTCCAGCGCGTCGCGCAGATGCACGTCGGGAATGGACCGGCCGGAGCCGCGGATTTCGTCGTCGCCGGCCGGCGCGAAGGCCAGGGTGGGGCGCCAGAACTTTTCTTTCAGGCGCGAGGCCACCAGGCCCACCACGCCCTGGTGCCAGCCGGGATCGAACACGCACACGGTGGCGCCCGCCGCGGCATTGGGCTCTTCCATGGCCGCCAGCGCCTGCTCGCGCATTTCGGCCTCGATGCTGCGGCGTTCGCGGTTGATGTTGTCGAGTTCGCGCGCCATCTCCAGCGCCTGGGCCTCGTCGTCCGTGGCGAGGCAGGCGATGCCCAGGCTCATGTCGGCGAGCCGGCCGGCGGCGTTGATGCGCGGCCCGAGCGCAAAACCCAGGTCGAAGCCGCTGGCGGTGCGGGGCTCGCGTCCCGCCACGGCGAAGAGCGCGCGCAGGCCGGGCTGCAGCCGGCCGCTGCGCATGCGTTGCAGGCCCTGGGTGACCAGCAGGCGGTTGTTGGCGTCGAGCTTGACCACGTCGGCCACGGTGCCCAGGGCCACCAGGTCGGCCAGCGCGTCCAGGCGCGGGCCGCCGTCGGGCGGGAAGACGCCGCGGCGGCGCAGCTCGGCGCGCAACGCCAGCATCATGTAGAAAATCACGCCCACGCCGGCCAGGTTCTTGGACGGAAAGCCGCAGCCCGGCTGGTTGGGGTTCACGATGGCCAGCGCGTCGGGCAGGGTGTCGCCGGGCAGGTGGTGGTCGGTGATGACCACGCCGATGCCGGCCGCATTGGCGGCGGCCACGCCGTCGACGCTGGCGATGCCGTTGTCCACCGTGATGATGATGTCGGGCTTGCCGGCGTGGTGGCGGCAGGCCAGCTCGACCACCGCCGGCGACAGGCCGTAGCCCGTCTCGAAGCGGTTGGGCACCAGGAAATCGACGTGGGCGCCCATGGCGCGCAGCGCGCGCAGCCCGACCGCGCAGGCCGTGGCGCCGTCGCAGTCGTAGTCGGCCACGATGAGCAGGCGCCGGCCGGCCTGCACGGCGTCGGCCAGCACGGCGGCCGCGCGCGCGGCGTGCGTCAGGCCGGCCGGCGGAATCATGGACGGCCAGCCGAGCCGCGTCTGGTCGGGGTGGGTGACGCCGCGCGCGGCCCAGAGCCGCGCGAGCAGGGGATGGATGCCCGCGGCCTGCAGCACGCGGCAGGCGTCCGCATCGGCCGGGCGTATGGTTAGGCGGGGTGTGACCACCAGGCGCTCCAGTTTTTCTTGGGTGAGGGCAGCAGGCCCAGCAGGCCCGCGCGCGGTTTGAGGGCGAGGCTGGCCATGCGGTCTTCGCCCAGCAGCAGCAGTTCGACAGGCTCGGCCGGCGGCCCCTTCGGGCCGGCCAGGGGACGCAGGTGCCGGCGGTCGAGCGCCGCGAGGGCCCGCAGCCAGGCCGCCCAGTCGCCGGCGCGGGCGGGCCCGTCCAGGTCGTCGAGGATTCTGGCCGGCGCGGGCTCGGCCCGCTTCCAGGGCTTGCCGCCGCCATACAGCCACAAACCGTTGACCGGCGGCGCGCCGCGCGCCGCGCGCGCCTCGTTCACCGGGTGTTCGTGCCAGACCATCTGGATCTCATTGAGCAGCCGGCGCCAGGGGCGCATGGCGGCGTCCTGGCTCCACCATGCCTGCAGGCGCTGTCCGGCCACCGCCAGGGGGCTAGCGGTGGCCGGACGGAGGCCGGCCGGCAACCGCAGCCGCCAGCGCGCGGGCGTGAGCGCCTGGGCGGTGAAGCCGGTGCCCTGGAAGAGCGTCTGCGCCGTGGCGAGCAGGGCCTCGCTTTCTTCGGGGCGCAGGTCCATCAGGGCAGGATCGAGCAGGGCGGCCTGGTCGGTGCCCAGGGCCAGATGCACCAGCTCGGCCAGCCATACGGGGTCGTGGCCGGCTGTGTCGTCCGCCAGCAGGGGCCCCAGCCCGGCGCTCTGCAGCAGGCCGGCCTCGGGCCGGTAGCCCAGGCGGCCCAGTTGCCACGACTCGAAGGCGGTGCAGCCGAGCGCGCGGACGTCGTGGGCACGCAGCTCGGCAGGCGCGGATTGCAGCCAGCCGTGCAGCGTGGGTGCGTGTTCCGGAAGCAGCCTGGCCAGCTCGGCTGCGACGGCAAGAGGGGGCAGGGCGCCCGGCATGACGATGTGCATGGCCGGGATTGTAGTGCCTGCCCGCGCAAGGAACTAAGCGGGGAACTAAGCGCCGGGAAGCCTGCCATAGCTTGACACCAACGGTCTTGGAACCGCACCACCCGGCGCGGGCGGTTGCCCGGGTTAATGCAATAATGCGCACGTGCTGAAAATACCCTACGAACTCTGGATCGGCGCCCGCTATGCCGGGCTGGCCCGGATCCGCCAGCGACGCGGCCGCCGCGATCGCTTCATTTCCTTCATCGCCGGCAGTTCCATGGCGGGCATTGCGCTGGGCGTCGCCGCCCTGATCGTGGTGCTGTCGGTCATGAACGGCTTCCAGAAAGAGGTGCGCGACCGCATGCTGTCGGTGCTGCCCCACATCGAGCTGTACATTCCCGGCGCCGCGCCCGAGCGCGTGCTGGACCAGTGGCAGCAGTTCGCGGAGGCGGCCGAGCGCAACGAGCAAGTCCGCGCGGGCGCGCCGTTCGTGGCGGCGCAGGGCATGCTGGTGCGCGGCCAGGCGCTGCGCGGCGTGCAGGTGCGCGGCATCGACCCGGCTACCGAGGGCAAGGTTTCCGACCTGCCGCGGCAGATGGTGCAGGGCCGGCTCGACGACCTGAAGCCCGGCGGCTTCGGCGTGGTGCTGGGCAGCGAGCTGGCCGACGGCATGGGCGTGAAGCCGGGCGACACGCTGCTGATGATGGCGCCGCAGGGCTCGATCAGCCCGGCCGGCTTCGCGCCGCGCATGCGGCAGTTCACGGTGGTGGGCATCTTCTCGTCCGGCCACTACGAATACGACTCTTCGCTGGCTTTCGTGGACGACGAGGACGCGGCGCGCGTGTTCCGCGACAGCGGCACCGCGGGCGTGCGGTTGCGCATCGCCGACATGCAGAAGGCGCCCGAGGTGGCGGCCCAGTTGCAGAAGGTGCTGCCGCCCTACGTCATGGCCAGCGACTGGTCGCGCAACAACCGCACCTGGTTCGCCGCCGTGCAGACCGAAAAGCGCATGATGTTCCTGATCCTGGCGCTCATCGTGGCGGTGGCGGCCTTCAACCTGCTGTCCTCGCTGGTGATGGCCGTGAAAGACAAGCAGTCCGATATCGCCATCCTGCGCACGCTGGGCGCGGGGCCGCGCGAGGTGGCGCGCATCTTCCTGGTGCAGGGCGCGCTCATCGGCGTGATCGGCACCCTGCTGGGCGTGGCGGGCGGCATGCTCATCGCCTACAACGTGGGCGTGATCGTGCCGTTCATCGAGCGGCTGTTCGGCGTGCATTTCCTGCCCCAGCAGATCTACTTCATCAGCGAGCTGCCGTCGGATCCGCGCCTGGCGGACATCGCCACCATCGCGGTGACTTCGCTGGTGCTGTCGCTGCTGGCCACGCTGTATCCGAGCTGGCGCGCTTCCCGCCTGCAACCCGCACAGGTGCTGCGCCATGACTGATTTCTCCACGCCGGCCCTGCAGGCCGAAAACCTGGTCAGGTTCTACGACGAGGGCCCCGCCCGCATCGAGGTGCTGAACGACGTGAGCCTGACGGTCGCGCGAGGCGAAATGGTGGCCATCGTGGGCGCCTCGGGCTCGGGCAAGAGCACGCTGCTGCACATCCTGGGCCTGCTCGACGTGCCCAACAGCGGCTCGGTCCGGGTGGACGGGCAGCTCGCCACCGGGCTGGGCGAGGCGAAGAAAAGCGCCTTGCGCAACCGCAGCCTCGGATTCGTATACCAGTTCCACCACCTGCTGCCCGAATTCTCGGCGCTGGACAACGTTGCCATGCCCCTGATCGTGCGGCGCGAAAACCGCGACCGCGCCCGCCTGGCGGCGCGCGAGGTGCTGGGCATGGTCGGCCTGGCGGCGCGCGAGGGCCATTTCCCGGGCCAGCTCTCGGGCGGCGAGCGGCAGCGGGTGGCGCTGGCGCGCGCGCTGGTGACGCGGCCGGCCTGCGTGCTGGCCGACGAGCCCACCGGCAACCTCGACCGCCATACCGCGCACCAGATGTTCGAACTGCTGACGCAGCTGAACCGCGAGTCGGGCACGGCATTTGCCATCGTCACGCACGATCCCGAGCTGGCGGCGCGCGCGGGGCGGCAGTTGCTCATGGAAAACGGCCGGCTGGTCTCGGGCGGATAACCGTCCTGCCGGGCGCGGCCCGAGCCGCGGCCGCGCGGAGGAAACGCCATGCTCATCGACACCCATTGCCACCTGGACGCCGCCGAGTTCGACGCGGACCGCCAGGAGGTGGCCGCCCACGCCTTCAGCCAGGGCGTGCGCGGCATCGTCATTCCCGCCGTGGAGCGGGCGAACTTCGCCATCGTGCGCGAACTGGCCGCCCGCGTGCGGGGCGGCGCCTACGCGCTGGGCATTCACCCCCTGTACGTGGCGCGCGCCGCCGATGCCGACCTGGACGCCCTGCGCGCGGAGGTCGAAGCCGCGCTGGGCGATCCGCGCTTCGTGGCCATCGGCGAGATCGGGCTGGATTTCTTCGTGCCCGGGATCGCCTCGGGCCCGCCGCGCGAGCGCCAGGAGCGCTTCTACGCGGCGCAGCTCGCCATGGCGCGCGAATACGGCCTGCCCGTGCTGCTGCACGTGCGCAAGTCGCAAGACGTCCTGCTCAAGCATCTGCGCCGGCACGGCCGCATCGGCGGCATCGCACACGCGTTCAACGGCAGCGCGCAGCAGGCCGCGGCATTCACCGGCCTGGGTTTTGCGCTGGGCATGGGCGGGGCCATGACATACGCCCGCGCCCTGCAGATCCGCCGGCACGCCAGCGATACGGCGCTGGAACACCTGGTGCTGGAAACCGACGCGCCCGACATTCCTCCGGCGTGGCTGCACCCGCCCCATCGCCGCAACCGGCCTGGCGAGCTGCCCGGCATCGCCCGGGAACTCGCGGCGTTGCGCGGCATGACGCCCGAGGCGGTGGCGCGGGCCACGACCGCCAATGCCTTGCGCGTGCTGCCCAGGCTGGCGGCCGCGCTGGCCGCGGCTCAGGACTGAGCCGCGCCGGGCGCGATCGGCAGTTCGATGGAGACGGCCAGCCCATGCGGCGCGGCATTGCGCGCATGGATGCGGCCCCGGTGCGCGGCAACGGCGGCCTGGGCGATGCTCAGCCCCAGGCCCGTGCCCGTGCCGGGCTTGGCCGAGGCCGAGCGATAGAAGGGCTCGAACAGCGCCGGCAGCTCGCTTTCGGGCACGCCCGGCCCTTCGTCGCGGATTTCCAGGCAGGCCAGTCCGCCGGCGGGCCGCAGGCGGACGTGCACGGTACCCTCGTCGGGGTTGTAGCGCACGGCGTTGCGCAGCACATTCTCGATAGCGCTGGACAGGCTGCACGCGTCGGCCCGCACCGGCAGCGGCCCGGGCGCGTCGCAGTCCACCCGGACGCCGCGGCCCGCGGCTTCGTAGCGCGCGTCCTGCGCCACGGCGGCCACGATGCCGGCCAGGTCGCGCACTTCGGCGGGAGCGGGCAGGGCGCCCATCCGCGCCAGCCTCAGGGTGTTGCCGACCAGCGCGTCCAGCCGTTCGCACTCGCGTTCGATGCGGTCGAGCTGCACGGCCTGCCGCTCGTCCTTGTTGCGCGCCAGTTCCAGCGCCAGCTGCAGGCGCGCCAGAGGCGAGCGCAGCTCATGGGCAATGCTGTGCAGCAACTGCTCGCGCATGCCGACCAGGGCGTTGAGCCGTTCGGCCATGGCGTTGAAATCGCGCGCCAGCAGGCCGATCTCGTCATGGCGGGCCGCGACCTTGGCGGGCGTGCGCGCCGCCAGGTTGCCGGCCGAGAGCGCCTGCGTGGTCTGGCGCAGCAGCGCTACCGGCCCCGCGACGTGGCGGGTGAGCGCCCAGCACAGGGGCGCGGTGACGGCCAGGGCGAACAGCAGCAGCGCCAGCGCCACCGGCGTCAGCGACAGCAGCTCCCAGTGCGAGGAGTCGAACGGAAGGAACAGCAGCAGGCGCTGCGTGCCGTCGGGCAGCGCCAGCAGGTGCGGATCCCACCAGGACACGCGTTCCGGAATGCGGTCGGCGCGCGCATATTCGGTTTCCCGGAGGCGGTCGGGCGAGGCGCGGTACGCGGCCAGCCAGTCGCGCATGCGCGCCGGCAGCCGGCGGCCGAGGATGTCGGCGTCCCGGTCGTCAAGCAGATAGATCTTGAGCGCGGAGTAGTGCGCGTCCATGGCGTCGACCCAGCGCCTGAGGCCGGGCTCGCCTTCGGTCACGGCCACCTGCGCGGCGTCGCGCGTGAGGCTGGCCGGGCTGAGGCCGTCCAGGGAATTGAAGCGCAGCCACGCCACGGCGGCGGTCAGCACCATGCCGCACACCAGGATGGCGGCCATCGCGCCCCAGAACGTCAGGAAGGCCCGCCAGAAGAGGGAGCGGGTGGGCAGCCAGGTCATGCCCGGCCCGCCGCCAGCACGTATCCCAGCCCGCGCAGGTTGCGGATCGCCAGGCCCTCGGGCGCGCCGTCCATGCGCAGCTTGCGCCGCAGGCTGCTGATGTGCGTGTCGATGCTGCGGTCGTAGCGGTCGGGCACGCGACCCAGGGCATACAGGCTGATCTGGTCCCTCGCCACGACCTGGCCCGGGGTGCGCATCAGGATCTCCAGGACCCGCTGTTCGGCGCCCGTGAGCGCGATGTCTTCCTCGCCGAGGCGGGCCACGCCGCTGGCCGGGTCCAGGCGCAGCGGCCCCACGCGCAGGTGCGGGCCGCAAGGCTCGGGCGCGCTTTCGAACCGCCGCATCACGGCCGTGATGCGCGCCTTGAGTTCGCGCGGACTGAAAGGCTTGGCCAGATAGTCGTCGGCGCCGAATTCCAGCCCCAGTACGCGGTCGGCCTCGCCGCCATGCGCCGTGAACATGATGACCGGCCGGCGCGAGTGCCGGCGGTACTGGCGCAGCAGGTCCAGCCCGCTGCCGTCCGGCAGCATCAGATCGAGCAGGATCAGGTCGAGATCGCCGCGGGCCAGCAGGGGCCGCGCTTCGGCGCAGCTGTGCGCGAGGGCGAGGCGGCACAGCCCGGGCTCCAGATACTCGCACAGCATCTGCGCCAGCTCGACGTCATCGTCGATGAGCAGGATGCTGCGGGAGATTGCGGAGGGATGAGTGAAAGCCATAGGGGTTCTGCAACCGGCAGTTTGGCCGATGGCGCGGCGCCGGTGTGTCAAGAAGTGCAAAGAAAATAAAAGTTGCCGAAAGCCCGTTGCCGGCCCGGGATGCATCCGATTTTAATATGAGAATAGTTTTCATTCATAACCAAGAAAGATCGCCCGGTGAGTGCGCGCGGGGCGCGCGAACCGGGTGGCGACGGGAGAAGTCACTCGATGAGCAGGAAATATCTGGCCACGGCGAGACGTGGCCCGGGCGCGCGCACGCGCCTGGCGGCCGCATTGTGCGCGGCCGGCTTCGGTGCGGCCGGCTTCGGCGCGTCGGCCTGGGCGCAGGCCGAGGGGCGCGCCACCACGCTGGACACCGTGGTGGTGACGGCCTCGGGCTTCGAGCAGCAGATCCAGGACGCTCCGGCGTCGATCAGCGTGATTACACGCGAAGACCTGGAAAACAAGTTCTACCGCGACGTCAACGACGCGCTGCTGGAAGTGCCCGGCGTGGTCATCACCGGCGGCGGCGACCGCCAGGATATCAGCCTGCGCGGTATGGGCCCCAAATACACGCTGATCCTCATCGACGGCAAGCGCCAGAACTCGCGCGAAACCCGCACCAACTCGGATTCCTCCGGCGTGGAAGGCGGCTGGACGCCGCCGCTGTCGGCCATCGAGCGCATCGAGGTGGTGCGCGGCCCCATGTCGTCGCTGTATGGCTCGGACGCCATGGGCGGGGTGATCAACATCATCACGCGCAAGGTGCCGCAGGAGTGGGGCGGCGAGATCCGCATGGACACCACCATCCAGGAAAGCAGCAAGTCCGGCGACATCTACCAGGGCAATTTCTACCTGGCCGGCCCCATCAAGAACGACCTGCTGGGCCTGCAGATCTATGGCCAGGCCACGCAGCGCGACGAGGATGACATCTACAACGGCTTCTCCAAACGCAACGCCAACAGCGTGACCGCCAAGCTGGCTCTCACGCCCAACCGCGATCACGACATCGTGCTGGAAGGCACGTCCATGCGCCAGAAGCGCCAGGAGACGCTGGGCAAGACGGTCGAGCCGCTGGCGCCCGGCGTCGCGTGCCCGCGCACCGGCTGCCCGGCCTCGTCCGAGAACGACTACCGCAGCAACAAATGGGCCCTCTCGCACACGGGGCGCTGGGGCTGGGCGGTGTCCGACAGCTATGTTCAGCAGGAAGAGTTCGACAATCGCAGCCGCGAAATGAAGATCAAGAACCTCGACCTGCAGACGAGCTGGTCCGTGCCGCTGGGTTCGCACATGCTCAACGTGGGCGCGAGCTATCTCAACCAGCGCCTGACCGACCTCACCGGCAACCAGATCCAGGGCGGCCCCAGCAAGGTGGAGCGCTACCAGTGGGCCGTGTTCGCCGAGGACGAATGGCGCCTGACGGACAGCTTCGCGCTGACCGGCGGCCTGCGCATGGACAAGGACGAGAATTTCGGCGACCACTTCAGCCCGCGTCTGTACGGCGTGTGGCACATGACCGAGCGCTGGACCCTCAAGGGCGGCGTATCCACCGGCTTTCGCGCGCCCGACCTGCGCCAGACGGTGGCGGGCTGGGGCCAGGTCAGCCGCGGCGGCAACATGTACGGCAACCCGGACCTGACGCCCGAGAAGTCGGTCACCGAGGAAATCGGCGTGCTGTACGATGACGGCGAGGGCTTCAACGCCGGCCTCACGCTGTTCAATAACGACTTCAAGGACAAGATCACCCGCGTGGCGTGCCCGCTGACGCAGTGCACGGACGGCCCCAACCAGTTCGGCGCCAACCCCACCACGTACATGAACGTGGACAAGGCGGTGTCGCGCGGGGTGGAAGCCAGCATGAAGCTGCCGCTGGCGCGGGACTGGTCGCTCACGAGCAGCTACACCTACACCAAGTCCGAGCAGAAATCCGGCGAATACAAGGGCCAGCCGCTGAACCAGTTGCCCAAGCATCTGTTTACCGCCACGCTGGACTGGCAGGCGTCGGACGCGCTCAGGGCCTGGGCCCGCGTGAATTTCCGCGGCAAGGAAAGCCAGCCCATCACCGGGCCGTCGTCCTCGTCCGTGGTGGCGCCGTCCTACACCTTCCTGGACCTGGGCGGCTCCTACGCGCTGAACAAGCGGGTATCGCTCTACGCCGGCATCTACAACCTGCTGGACAAGGAAGTGAACTACGACGACTACGGCTACGTCGAGGACGGCCGGCGCTACTGGCTGGGCGTGGGCGTGAAGTTCTGATGAAACCCGGGCGCAAGCCCATCCGATCAAGAGGTGCGAATGACGACGCAAGTACGGACCGGGCAGGTCCGCCGCTGGCTGGCCCGGGCGGGCGCGGCCCTGGTCCTGGGAAGCTTGGGCGCGGCGGCGGCCGCGCAGCAGACGGTGCTGGTCAGGCATGCGCGCGGCGAGACCGGCGTGCCTTACCAGCCCGCCAAGACGGTGGTCATGGATCTGGCCGTGCTCGACACCCTGCACGCGCTGGGCGTGGAGCCCACCGGCGTGCCCACCGCGGCCAAGCTGCCGCCCCAGCTCGCCCGGTACGCGGATGCGCGCTACCTGAAGGTGGGCAGCATGTTCGAGCCCAACTACGAGGTCATCCACGCGGCCGCGCCGCAGGTGATCTTCGTAGCGGGCCGCTCGGCGCCCAAGTATGACGAGTTGTCGCGGCTTGCGCCCACCGTGGACCTGACGGTGAATCCCAAGGACCTGGTGGGCAGCCTGAAGCGCAATGCGGCGATACTGGGCGACATCTACGGCCGGCAGGACGAGGCGCAGCGCAAGCTGGCGGCGCTGGACGCGTCCATCTCGGCGCTGCGCGGGCGGGCGGCCGGGGCGGGCGCCGCGCTGATCGTGCTCACCACCGGCGGCAAGATGAGCGCCTACGGCCCGGGTTCGCGCTTTGGCGTGATCCACGATGCCTTCGGCTTCCAGCCGGCGGCGTCCGGACTGCAGACTTCCAACCACGGCCAGGCGGTGTCGTTCGAATTCATCGCCGAGACGGATCCCGACTGGCTGCTGGTCATCGACCGCGACTCCGCCATCGGCCGCGAGGGCGCCTCCGCGCAGCGCATGCTGGACAACGAGCTGGTGCGCCAGACCAAGGCCTGGAAGAACAAGCGCGTGGTCTACCTGGACGGCTTCAACTGGTATCTGCTGGGCAGCGCCGGCCTGGCGGCCATGCAGAGCAACGTGGACGACCTCGCGCGCGCGCTGGAGCAGGGCAAGTAGGGCGTGGGCACACGATGGTTCCGGCAGGGGGGCGGCCTGGCCGCCCTCGTGGTCTTGCTGCTCGCGATGTGCGCGGCCAGCGTGAGCCTGGGCGCGGGCACGCTGTCCTGGTCGGACCTCGCGGGCGGGGGCGGGCAGGGCGAGCGCGCCTGGCGCCTGCTGATGGTGTCGCGGGTGCCGCGCACCCTGGCGCTGCTGCTGGCGGGCATGTCGCTGGCGGTGGCGGGCCTCATCATGCAGATGCTGGTGCGCAATCGCTACGTGGAGCCCAGCACCGCCGGAACCATCGAGGCGGCCACGCTGGGCATTCTGGTGGTGACGCTGCTCGCGCCGGACACCTCCATGATCGGCAAGATGGCCGTGGCCACCGGTTTCGCGCTGGCGGGCACGCTGGTCTTCCTGGCGCTGCTGCGGCGGGTGCCGCTGCGCACGCCGTTCATCGTGCCGCTCATCGGCCTCATCCTGGGCGGCGTGATCCATGCCGCCACGACCTTCCTGGCGGTGCGCTACGACCTGATGCAATCGCTGCACGCCTGGACCACGGGCGATTTCTCGGGCGTGCTGCGCGGACGGTACGAACTGCTATGGATCGGTTTCGCGCTGGCCGGCGCGGCTTATCTCGCCGCCGACCGCTACACCGTGGCCGGCATGGGCCGCGAGTTCGCCGCCAACCTGGGGCTGAACCACGCCCGGCTCACGCTGGCCGGGCTGCTCATCGTGTCCGCCATCTCGGCGGTGGTGGTGGTGACGGCCGGAGCGATTCCCTTCCTGGGCCTCATCGTGCCCAACGCGGTGAGCCTGGTCATGGGAGACAACATGCGCCGTTCCATTCCGTGGGTGGCGGCGCTGGGCGGCATGTTCGTGCTGGGCTGCGACATCCTGGGCCGTCTCGTCATCCACCCTTACGAAGTGCCGATCGGCACGGTGGTCGGGGTGCTGGGCAGCGTGCTGTTCCTGTGCCTGTTGCGCATCCGGAGGAACCGTGGCGGCTGATTCGCGCCCCTTTTCTCCGCAGGCGGCGCGTCTGGCGCTGCTGGCCGCGGCGGCGCTGGGCTGCATCGCGGCGTTCATGACGCTGGGCGCGAACGGCCAGTGGGATTTCGTGCTGCCGTTTCGCGGCGCCAAGCTGGCGGCCATGTTGCTGGTGGCCTATGCCGTGGCGGTGTCGTCGGTGCTGTTCCAGACCATTACCCACAACCGCATCCTCACGCCGGCCATCATGGGTTTCGATGCGCTGTACCTGCTCATCCAGGCCGTGGTGGTCTATGCGTTCGGGCAGGCGGCGGCCACGGCCTCGCATCCGGTGGCGGCATTCGCGCTGGAGGTCGGGGCCATGACGCTGTTCGCCTGCGTGCTGTTCCGCTGGCTTTTCGGCGACGCGGCGCGCAGCCTGCACCTGATGATGCTGGTGGGCATCATCTTCGGCCTGCTGTTTCGCAGCCTGTCCAGTTTCATGGTGCGTCTGATCGATCCGAACGAATTCCTGGTGCTGCAGGACCGCATGTTCGCCAGTTTCAATTCGGTGCGCACCGGCCTGCTGCCCGCGGCCCTGGCCGCCGTGCTGGCCGCCACGCTGCTGCTGGCCCGCATGCGCCGCTGCTACGACGTGCTGGCGCTCGGGCGCGACACCGCCGTGAACCTGGGCGTGAACTACCGGCGCAGCCTGCTGCTGACGCTGGCGGCCGTGGCGGTGCTGGTTTCGGTGTCCACGGCGCTGGTCGGGCCGGTGACGTTCTTCGGCCTGCTGGCGAGCAACCTGGCGTACCGGGTCATGGGGTCCGACCGGCACCGCCACACCGTGCCGGCCGCCGTCTTGCTGGGCGTCATTTTTCTGGTGGGCGGCCAGGCGCTGCTGGAGCGCGTGCTGTCTCTCAATACCACCGTCAGCGTGGTGATCGAATTCGTGGGGGGGCTGTTGTTCCTGGTATTGATTTTGCGCAGGGGGCGCGGATGATCGAAGTCCGGCAGGCAAGCAAGCGCTACGGCGACGCGGTGGTGGTGGACAATGTGACGCTGGCCCTGCCGGCGGGCGGCGTGACCGCGCTCATCGGTCCCAACGGCGCGGGCAAATCCACGCTGTTGTCCATGATCAGCCGGCTGCTGGCGCCCACCGCGGGGCAGGTGCTGGTGGATGGGCTGGACGTGAACGCCTGCGACAGCCGCGAGCTGGCGCGGCGCCTGGCCATCCTGCGGCAGGACAACCACCTGCCGCTGCGCCTCACCGTGCGGGACCTGGTCGCCTTCGGGCGCTTTCCGCACACGGGCGGGCGGCCCACGCTCGATGACAAGGCGCACATCGACCGCGCCATCGGCTATATGGAACTGGAGCCGCTGGCGGGCCGCTACCTGGACGAGATGTCCGGCGGACAGCGCCAGCGCGCCTTCGTGGCCATGGTGCTGTGCCAGGACACGCGCTACGTGCTGCTGGACGAGCCGCTCAATAATCTGGACATGCGCCATGCCGTGGCCATGATGCGCACGCTGCGCCGGGCGGCCGACGAGCTGGGCAAGACGGTGGTGGTGGTGCTGCACGACATCAATTTCGCGTCCGCCTATGCCGACCGCATCGTGGCGCTGCGAGACGGGCGCATCGCCTGCCAGGGAACGCCGGGCGAGATCATACGGACGGACGTGTTGAGCCCGCTCTACGGATTGGACATCGCCGTGCACGACATCGGCGGGCGGCGCATCTGCGTGTATTACCGTTGAAGCGGGGTCTTCAGCGCAACGGCGATTCGGCTTCCAGCGCCTGCGCATCGAGCGCGGCCAGCTCGTCCAGGAAGCGCCAGGCGAACGAGCCCGGCCCTTGCGCGTCGCGGCCCGCCCGCGCGCCCGCCACGGCGAAGCAGGCCAGCGCCGCCAGCGTCGCGGCATAGGGATCGTCCGGCGCAACCGCCGCGAAGCCGCCCACCACCGCCGACAGCGCGCAGCCCGTGGCGGTGACGCGCGGCATCCAGGCCGACCCCCCCGCCACCCGTGCGCTGCGCGCGCCATCCGTGACGAAATCCACCTCGCCTGTAACCGCCACCACCGCCCCGTGCGCGAGGGCCAGGGACAGGGCGGCGCTTTCCGCCTGCGCCACCGCGTCGCGCGCGTCCACGCCTTTGCTTGCGCTCTGGCCGCCCGCCAGCGCGATGATCTCCGAGGCATTGCCGCGGATGATGGCCGGGCGCCGCGCCAGCAGCGCGCCTGCCGCCGAGCGGCGGAAGGCGGTTGCCTGGTGCGCGACCGGATCCAGCACCCAGGGCGTACCGGCGCGCGCCGCCGCCTCCGCCGTCGCCAGCATGCTCTGCAGCCAGGGCGAGGAGAGGGTGCCGATATTGATGACGACGGCCCGTGCGATGCGGGCGAACTCGGGCGCCTCTTCCTGCGCATGCACCATGGCGGGCGACGCGCCGATGGCCAGCAGCGCGTTGGCCGCATAGTTCATGGAGACGAAGTTGGTCAGGCACTGCACGAGCGGGACTTCGCGGCGCAAGGCGAGCAGGAGCGCGCCGCAGCCTCGGGGCTGGGCGGAAAGCGTATCGGAGGGGAGGGGCA
>NZ_CALSFU010000006.1 GCF_943737005.1 Achromobacter sp. Marseille-Q4962
GTGGGGGTGGGCGGGAGGTCGTCCTGGTGCATGATGCGGACGAAGGCGTCTTCGAGGTCCACCCCGCCCACGCGGGCGAGCAGCGCCTGCGTGGTGTCCAGCGCCACGATGCGGCCGCCCTTGAGCATGGCGATGCGCCCGCACAGGGCCTCGGCCTCTTCGAGGTAGTGGGTGGTGAGCATGATGGTGTGGCCGGCCTTGTTCAGCCGCGAGATGAACTCCCACAACGTGCGGCGCAGGTCCACGTCCACGCCCGCCGTGGGCTCGTCCAGCACGATGACCGGCGGGCGGTGCACCAGCGCCTGCGCCACCAGCACGCGCCGCTTCATGCCGCCGGACAGTGCGCGCATGTTGTTGTCGGCCTTGTCGGCCAGCCCCAGGTTGTGGAGGATCTCGTCGATCCAGTCGTCGTTCTTGCGCAGCCCGAAATAGCCCGACTGGATGCGCAGCGTCTCGCGCACCGTGAAGAAGGGGTCGTACACCAGCTCCTGCGGCACCACGCCCAGGGCGCGCCGGGCCGACTTGTAGTCGGCCACGACGTCGTAGCCACAGACGCTGGCCCGGCCCGAGGTGGCGCGCGCCAGCCCGGCCAGGATGGAAATCAGCGTGGTCTTGCCGGCGCCGTTGGGGCCCAGCAGGCCGAAGAATTCGCCGTGGCCGATTTCGAGGCTGACGTTGTCCAGGGCCTGGAAGCCGGGGCCGGGGGCGCGGCCGAGCAGCTTCTGCCACCCGCTTCGGCGCGGCGCGTAGATCTTGGAGACGTGTTCGAGACTGACGGCGGACATGACGGCAGTGAGGGCCCGGAAAAGAGCGAATCGCTCATTATATAAGCGCCGTACGGCTCGCCGTCCGATGGCCCCGGCGCGGACAGGGACGGAACGCCGGCGCGGGAGCCGCGGGCTCCCGCGCCGCGCCCGTGCTTACTGGTTGCGCTGGTTGAGCGCGTTGATCAGGCCGTCGATGCCGTTCTGGTTGATCTGTTGCGCGAACTGGTTGCGGTAGTTCTCGATGAGCCAGATGCCTTCGACGTTCATGTCGTAGATCTTCCAGCCGTGGGCGGTCTTCTCCAGGCGGTAGTCCACGCCCACCGGCTGGCCGTTGTCCTGGGTGATGAGGGTGCGCACCACCACGTCGTCGGCGTTGGGGTCGCCGCGCAGCGGCAGCATCTTGACCTGCGTGCCGGCCGTCACGCGCGTGAGCGCGCCGCTGTAGGTGCGCACCAGGGTGCCGCGGAAGGCTGTCGCCAGGGCCTGCTTCTGCTGGTCGGTGGCCTGGCGCCAGTAGCGGCCCGCCGCCAGGCGGGTGGTCTTCATGAAATCGACGTAGGGCAGGATGTGCTGATCGACCACCTGGTTGATGCGGGCGGTGTTGCCCGCCTTGACGGCGCCGTCGGCCTTGAGCACGTTCAGGGCCTCGTCGGCGGCGGCCTGCACGAACTTGTCGGGCGGGCCGTTGGGGTCGGGTTTGGCATGGGCGGCCGCGGCGGCGGCCAGGCCCAGCAGGCCGGCGACGAACAGCCGTTGCAACAGGGAAAGAGGGGAAAACCGCATGTAGGTATGCTCCTTGCTCACGTAGGGGGACGGCGGTCCGGCTTACCGCGGCGCCGAAACCGGGGGGGCCGCTTCCGGGAGGCCCGCTTCCGGGAGGCCCGCTTCCGGGGAATCCGTCTTCGGGGCGCCGGTTCCCGGGGCGGGCGCGGCGTCGTCCTCGTCGTCTTCGTAGTTGGGCAGCGTGGATTCGCTGTCCGTCTTGTGGCCCAGCACCATGGAGGCGCGGCGCTGCAGGTAGGCATCGCGCACGAAGCTGTACGGATCGAGCGCCACGCGGTCCACCGTGTCGGTCGCGTCCAGCAGGCTGGCGCGCGTGTCCACCACCTCGAGGCCCCACAGCGAGTTGCGCAGCGGCACGTTGTCGATGGCGCTCACGCCCATGTAGCCGTGTGCGCGGCCCTGCCAGTCGCCCACCAGGCCCACGCCGTCGCGCACCGTGGAGGCGCCGAAGAAGGGCAGCACCAGATAGGGGCCCTGGCCGAAGCCCCAGACGCCCAGCGTGGTGCCGAAATCGTTGGGGATCTTGCGGGCGCCGTTGGCCGAGGCCACGTCGAAGCAGCCGCCCACGCCCATCGTGGTGTTGAACAGGAAGCGGCCCAGCGTGTTGATGAAGTCGTGGCCGCGGCCCTGCAGGAAGCTGTTGGTGCCCGACCAGAGGTCGTCCACGTTGTTGAAGATATTGTGCACGCAGGTGCGCACCGGCTGCGGCGTGACGTAGGTGTAGGCCTGGGCCACGGGCTTGAACAGCGCACGGTCCACGGTGTCGTTGAACTTGTACACGCCCCGGTTGAAGCCTTCCCAGGGATCGCGCGGGTCCGGATTCGAGGACGCGGCGCAGCCGGCCAGCAGCGCGCCGGCTGCGGCGACAGTGGCAACGCGGGAAAGAGCTTGCATTTTCATGATGTGGGGATCCCTATCGGTAATTTCTTATTCGTGTCGCTGCGCGCCGGCGCGGTCCGGCCTTGTTGTTCAGGGGGCCTTGGGCGCGGCATCGGCGCCGCCGCCCTGGCTGGTGCCCGACTTTTCCGCCGACCCGTACAGGAACTGGCTGATGAGCTGCTCCAGCACCACGGCGCTTTGTGTATAGCGGATTTTTCCGCCGTCGGTAAAGTTCTCCTCGTCGCTGCCGGCGGTCAGGCCCAGGTATTGCTCGCCCAGCAGGCCGGAGGTCAGGATGGCGGCCGAGGTGTCCTTCGGAAACTGGTACGCCTTTTCGAGGTCGACCGACACCACGGCCTGGAAGGTCTTGTCGTCGAAGGAGATGCCGGACACCCGGCCCACCACCACGCCCGCGCTTTTCACGGGCGCGCGCACCTTCAGGCCGCCCACGTTGTCGAAGTTGGCGGTCAGCGTGTAGGTGGGGGCGAAGGAAAAGCTGCTCAGGTTGCCGGCGCGCAAAGCCAGGAACACCAAGGCGGCCGCGCCCAGCAGCACGAACAGGCCCACCCAGAAATCGGTTTTTTCGCGTGACATGATTCGTTATCCGTTTCAGTTTCCAAACATCAGGGCCGTGAGCAGGAAGTCCAGGCCCAGCACCGCCAGCGAGCCCACCACCACGGTGCGCGTGGTGGCGCGGGCCACGCCCTCGGGGGTGGGGCGCGCCTGCCAGCCCTCGTAGAGCGCCACCAGCGTGACGGTGACGCCGAACACCAGGCTCTTGATGACGCCGTTGGCCACGTCGCTCCAGACGTCCACGCCATTCTGCATCTGCGACCAGAACGCCCCGGCGTCCACGCCGATGAGCGCCACGCCCACGACCCAGCCGCCCAGGATGCCCACCATGGAGAACACCGAGGCCAGGATGGGCATGGCGACGATGCCGCCCCATAGCCGGGGCACCAGCACGCGGCGCATGGGGTCCACGGCCATGACCTCCATGGCGGCGAGCTGCTCGCCGGCCTTCATCAGGCCGATTTCGGCCGTCAGCGAGGTGCCCGCCCGGCCCGCGAAGAGCAGCGCCGTCACCACGGGGCCCAGTTCGCGCACCAGGGACAGCGCCACCAGCAGGCCCAGGGCCTCCTCGGAGCCGTAGCGGTTCAGCGTGTAATAGCCCTGCAGGCCCAGCACGAAGCCCACGAACATGCCGGACACGGCAATGATGAGCAGCGAATAGTTGCCGATGAAGTGGATCTGCTGCGACACCAGGCGGGGCCGCGACAGCGCAATGCCGCTGCGCGCCAGCATGGCGCCGAAGAAGCGGGTGAAGTAGCCCACGCCGCTTACCTGGGCGCGGGCCCAGCCGCCCAGCGCGCCGATGGCCTTGAGGGGGCCGCTCATGCCTTGCCTCCTTGTTGCGACAGCCATTTCCGGAAAGCCGGCGTCTCGGGGTAGTGGAACGCCACCGGGCCGTCCGGCTCGCCGCGCAGGAACTGCTGCACGTAGGGGTCGCCCGAGGCCGAGAGCACGTCGGGCGTGCCGGCGGCCTTGAGCTCGCCCTGGCCCACCAGATACACCTGGTCGGCGATGGCGAAAGACTCGTGCACGTCGTGGGTGATCAGCACCGAGGCACAGCCCAGCCGGTCCGCCAGGTCGCGGATGAGGCGGGCGGTGACGCCCAGCGAGATCGGGTCCAGCCCCGCGAAGGGCTCGTCATAGAGAATGAGCTCGGGCTCCAGCACCACCGCGCGGGCCAGCGCCACGCGGCGCGCCATGCCGCCCGATATCTCGGACACTTTCAGGTGAGCGGCCGCCCGCAGGCCCACGGCGTCGAGCTTGTCGAGCACGCGCTCGACGACTTCCGCGTCGCTGGCGCGCGTGTGCTCGCGCAGCGGGAAGGCCACGTTTTCGAAGACGTTGAGATCGGTGAACAGCGCGCCCTGCTGGAACAGCACGCCCATGCGCTGGCGCAGGGCCTGCAGTTCGGCGGCGCCGGCCTGGCCGATGTCCTGGCCGAAGACCACGACCTTGCCGCGCTGCGCCTGGATCTGGCCCGTGGCCGCGCGCAGCAGCGTCGTCTTGCCGGAGCCGGATCCGCCCATGATGGCCACCACCTGTCCGGCCCGGACATCCATGGAGATGCCGCGCAGCACGGTGAAATCACCGTAGCCGAGCGCGACGTCGTGCAGGCGCAGGGCGAATTCCGAAGTGCTGCGGGAGTGAGCGGGCATGGACAACGATAGGGGTTCCAGTTCCGGGGACGGAGCAAGCCCCGCGGCCCCGAATGCGCTCGGCCTCGGGCGGGGCCGGCGCTTGCGCGGCGGGCCGCGCCGGCAAGCGCCCGGTTATTCGGATGCCGGGGTGGGGAATTCCCTGCTTCCCGGCGGCGAGGCGCCATTGTAGCCGGTCGCCCCGATGCCACAATCCGAGGCGTCACGATTGGAACAGTGTTTTCGCAGCCGGGAACAATGCGCTTGCCGGCACGGCCCGCCGCGGCGCAAGCGGTCAGCCGCCCGCGCGGCGCCGGGCGTCGGCCAGCTCGGCCGCCAGGCGGGCCACCAGGGCCGCCGTGGATTCGCGGCGCGCCAGGGGCGCGCCCTGGCCGGCCCAGAGCGAAAGCACCGAGATGTCGCCCAGCCTGGCGCCGGCCGTGCGCATGGGCCGGGTCAGCGCATTTTGCTGCGGGTAAGGATAAATATCGGCGGAGATGGCGTCGGTTTCGCGCATGAAATCGTTGACCAGCCCGCGCGCGGGCCGGCCGGAGTAGGCCCGGGTGATGCGCGACTGCTCGGCCTGCGACGCTGGCAGCGCGGCCTTGTAGGCTTCGGGAATGCCGCTTTCGTCGGCGCACAGGAAGGCCGTGCCCATCTGCGCGGCCTGCGCGCCCAGGGCCAGCGCCGCCGCAATGCCGCGGCCGTCCATGATGCCGCCCGAGGCGATCACCGGAATGCGCAGCGCGTCGGCGACCTGCGGCACCAATGCCATGGTGCCAATCAGGGCGCTGTCGAAATCGTCCAGGAAGGTGCCGCGGTGCCCGCCGGCTTCCGCGCCCTGGGCCACCACCGCGTCCACGCCGTCTTCCTGCAGCGCCAGGGCCTCGCGCACCGTGGTGGCGGTGCCCACGGTGAGAATGCCCAGCTCGCGGCAGCGCGCCAGCGCCTCGCGGGGCATGCGGCCGAACGTGAAGCTGAACACCGCCGGCCGCACCCGCAGCACGGCCTCGATCTGCCCGGGCAGCAGGTCGGCCTGGGGGCCGGGCGCCTCGGGCGCCGGCAGACCCAGCCGCGCATGGAAGCGGGCCAGCAGCGCCAGCATGTTTCCGCCGTCTCCGCGCATGGGCTGCTCGGGAACCGCGGCGAACAGGTTGATGGCGAAAGGCCGCGGCGTGCGTTCGCGGATCGCGGCCGCGGCGGCCTCGATCTGCGCGGCGCCGAGGTAGGCGGCGCCCAGCGATCCCAGGCATCCCGCCCTGGACGCTTCGGACACCAGTTCCACCGTGGTCGCGCCGCCCGCCATGGGCGCCTGGATGATGGGATGTTCGAGTGGCAGCAGGTCTTGCAGGGGAGTGGCCATGGGATTGCTCCTGGAAGGGCTTATTGGAGCTGGATGTTTCCAGCCTTGATGACGTGCGCCCACTTCTCGGTTTCGCGCTTGATGAAGTCGCCGAATTCCTCGGGCGTGCCGCCGCCGGCCTGGCTGCCGGTGTCGGCGATGGCCTTCTGGACGTCGGGCTCCTTCAGGATGCGGTTGAACTCCGCATTGAGCTTGGCGATGATGGGCGCCGGGGTGCCGGCCGGGGCGACGATGCCCTGCCAGTTGTACGATTCGAAGCCGGGCAGGCCGGATTCGGCCATGGTCGGCACGTCGGGCAGCACGGCCAGGCGCTTGGCCGAGGTGACGGCAATGGGGTGGATTTTCTTGCCCTGGATGGCGGGCAGCGCCGAATAGCCCATTTCGAACATCATCGCGATATGGCCGCCCATCAGGTCGGTGGCGGCGAGGCTGCCGCCCTTGTAGGGCACGTGCACGATGTCGATCCTGGCCTGTTCGCGGAACATTTCTCCCGACAGGTGGTGCGCGCCGCCCACGCCCGACGAGCCGAACGACAGCTTGCCCGGTTCTTTCCGGGCCAGGGCGATCAGGTCCTGCAGGTTCTTGACGGGCAGTTCGTTGTTGACGCTCAGCACCAGCGGGCTGTTCTCGATCAGGATGATCGGCGCCAGGTCTTTCTGCGGATCGTAGGGCAGCTCCTTCATCAGCGACGGGTTCACCGCCATGGGCGCCAGGTTGCCGGTGCCGATGGTGTAGCCGTCGGGGGCGGCCTTGGCGATCAGGTTGGTTCCCACCACGCCGCCGGCGCCGGCCTTGTTCTCGACCACCACGGGCTGGCCCAGCGATTCGCCCAGCTTGCGCGCCAGCAGGCGCACGCGCGTGTCGGCAAAGCCGCCGGGCGCGTAGGGCACGATCATGGTGATGGGCTTGGTCGGCCAGTCGGCGGTCTGCGCTTGCGCGGCTCCGCAAAGGGCTGCGGTGGCGGCCAGTGCCGCGATCAGGGGGCGCAGGGGTTTCATCATGGGACTCCTCTTTCTGTCTCGCTATTTCTATGAACGGGCCGGTTGTCCGGCCCGTTGCATTATGCCTTTTCGCGGCATGTCCCCAGGCGCCAGGCCGACGCCGCCAACAGCAGCGCCGCGCCGGCCAGCGCCTGAGGCAGGTCCGCGCCCAGCCGTTGCGCCCAGGACGCGGCCAGCGGTCCCAGCATCTGGCCGGCGGCGAATGCCGAGGTCAGCAGCGCGGCCGCGCGCGGCGCCTGGGCCCCGGCCGCGCGCCTGGCGGCCAGGATGCCCGCCTGCGTAATGACCATGAAAGTGCCGCCCACCAGCAGCGCCGCCAGCACCACGGCCGCCAGGCTGTGCCACCCCGCCGCGGCCAGCATGCCCAGCGCCATCAGCCACTGCGCCGCCCGCCACAGCCCGATTTCGTCCGCCCGCCGCGCCAGGCGGGGCGCGGCCAGGCAGGACAGCATGGCGGCCAGGCCGAACGCGGGCCAGGCCCACCCGAAGACCGCGGGATCCGGCACGATGTCCTTGGCCATGGCCGGCAGGAACGTTGCGGGCACGATGTATCCCGCGCCGAAAATGCCGTAGTGCAGGGCCATCCGCCGTACCCGCGGCGGCAGCGGCGCGCGCGGCGGCAGCGCCTGCGGCCCGGCGGGTGCGCCGCTCATGCCGCGCAGCAGGCGGGGCAGGGCGGCGGCCGACAGCCCCAGGGCCAGCGCGCCCAGCGCGATCCAGCTCGCCTGGGCGCTGGCGTGGCGGGCCATGAGCGCCAGGCAGGCCAGGCCGGTCAGGGCGATGCCCGCGCCCACGCCCGCAAACGCCAGCGCCGCGGCTCCCGGCTCGCGCGGGTCGCCGGCCGGCACCGGCCGCCAGGCCGCCACGCAGATGAACGCGCTGGCGCTGGCGTAGCCCGCGGCCAGCCGCAGCAGGGCCCAGACCGCGACGCCTTGCGCGCCGGCCATCGCCAGCGTGAGCGCGGCCACCGCGGCCAGGCTGGCCGCCAGCACCGCGCGCAGGCGGCGGATCGGCCAGGCAACGGCCGCGAGCGCGCCCAGCAGGTAGCCGGCATAGTTGGCCGAGGCGAGCAGGCTGCCCTGCGCCAGAGACAGGCCGGCCTCCTGCGCCATCTGGGGCCAGACCGGCGTGAAGGCAAAGCGGCCGATGCCCATGGCGGCGGCCAGGGCCAGGGCGGCGGGCCAGGCCAGGCGGGCCGCGCCGGCGGACGGGACAGATGCGGAAACGGAGGCGGGAGGCGTAGACATGCCGCCTAATCTACGTCTGTACTAATATCTTTAATAGTGAATTATTCAGAACTCTAGTTCTTGAAATGAGAAATATCGACCTCGACGCACTGCAGATTTTCAAGGCCGTGGCCGACCATGGCGGGGTGGCGCGCGCCGCGGCCCACCTGCACCGCGTGCAGTCCAACGTTTCCACCCGCCTCAAGCAGCTGGAGGCGTCGCTGGAAGCGCCGCTGTTCCGCCGCCAGAACCGCCGGCTGGTGCTGTCCGACCAGGGCCGCGTGCTGCTGGGCTACGCGGACCGCCTGCTGCGCTTGTCGCAGGAAGCGCAGGCGGCGGTGCGCAGCGGCGCGCCCCAGGGCGTGCTGCGCATCGGCACCATGGAAAGCACGGCGGCGGCGCGGCTGCCGCCCATTCTCGCCGGCTACCACGCGGACTGGCCGCAGGTGCGCATCGAACTGGTCACGGGCACGTCGGGCGCGCTGGCGGCCAAGGTGCGCAATTTCGAGATCGAGGCCGCGTTCGTGGCCCAGCCCTATCCGGGCCAGGGGCTGCAGGCGCAGGACGCTTTCCAGGAAGAACTGGCCCTGATCTCGCCGCTGGCCTGGCCCGGGCCGAGCGGCCCGCAAGACCTCGCGGAGCGCACCGTCATCGCCTTCGCGGCGGGCTGTTCGTACCGGCGCATCCTGGAATCCTGGCTCAGCCAGGCCGGCGTGGCCCCGGCCAAGGTCATGGAGTTCGCCTCGTACCACGCCATCGTGGCCTGCGTGGCGGCGGGCTCCGGCGTGGCCGTGGTGCCGCGCTCGGTGCTGGCGGTGCTGGGCGCGCAGCGGAGCGTGCGGGCCACGCCGCTGGCGGGGCCGCATGGCAGCGCCCTCACCCAGCTCGTCTGGCGGCCCGGGGACGAAACCCCCGCCCTGCAGGCCCTGCGGCGCCAGATCGGGGAACTCAGAAGCGGTAGCCCACGCCCAGGGTCGCCACCCACGGATTGATGCGGGCCGTGCCGATGCGCTGGCCGTCGAGCTTCACCGTGGACGAGATGTCGATGTAGCGGATGTCGGCGTTCATGAACCAGCGGTCGTTGATCTTGATGTCGGCGCCCAGTTGCGCGGCCACGCCCCACGAGTCCTTGAGCTTGAGGTCCGAGCCCGACAGCGCGCCCTTGGTCTGGGTGTCGAAGAAGTGGGTGTAATTGATGCCCACGCCGATGTACGGCTGGATCATGCTGTCGGGCAGGATGTGCCATTGCAGGCTGAGCGTGGGCGGCAGGTGCTTGGTGGTGCCGATCTTGCCCAGGCCGCTGCCGCGGATGTCGTGCTCGAAGGGCCAGGCGCCCAGCAGTTCGATGCCGATGTTGCGCGTGGCCATGTAGGTCAGCGTGAAGCTGGGGCGCACGTTGTTGTTCACGTCGAGCTTGACGCCGCCGTCGAGTACGCTGCCGTTGTTGGAGTCGGGGCGCACCTGCGTCACGCCCACCTTGAGCAGCACGTCGCCCGCCTCGTGGGCGTGCGCGGGGGCGGCAAAGGCGGCGGCGGTCAGTCCTGCGATGGCGGCGGCGCGCAGGCGCCCGTTCAAGAAAAACATTTTTTTCTCCGATCTTTCCGTGGATACGAGCCTGTAGATTCGCAGAGCGGAGGACCGCGCCGATTGATGCGTATCAAAACGTGAAAAGACCACATTCCAATTGTGGCTATAGGGCAACAGCGGGCGCGCAAAAACAAAACCGGCCTCCCTTGGGAGGCCGGTCCGGCGCTTGCGGCGGGCGCGTTCAGCGCGGCAGGTCGGAGCTGCCCATCAGGTAGGCGTCGACCGCGCGGGCGCATTGGCGGCCTTCGCGGATGGCCCACACCACCAGGGACTGGCCGCGGCGCATGTCGCCGGCGGCGAACACCTTTTCCACGCTGGTGCGGTAGTCGTCGGTATTGGCGCGCACGTTGCCGCGCGCGTCGCGCTCCACGCCGAAGGCGTCCAGCACGGTCTGCACCGGCGAGACGAAGCCCATGGCCAGCAGCACCAGGTCGGCCTTGATTTCGAATTCAGAGCCTTCGACCTCGCGCATCTTCATCTGGCCGGTGGCTTCGTCCTTGAACCATTCCACACGGGCGGCCACCAGTTTCTCGACCTTGCCGTTGCTGCCCTTGAGCTGCTTGGTGGTCACCGACCAGTCGCGTTCGCAGCCTTCCTCGTGCGAGGACGAGGTGCGCAGCTTCAGCGGCCAGTAGGGCCAGGTCATGGACTTGTTTTCCGACTCGGGCGGCTGGGGCATCAGTTCGAACTGCGTCACCGAGGCCGCGCCATGGCGGTTGCTGGTGCCCACGCAGTCCGAGCCCGTGTCGCCGCCGCCGATCACCACCACGTGCTTGCCCTTGGCCAGCGTCTGGTTGACGAGGCGGTCGCCCGCCACGGCCTTGTTCTGCTGGCGCAGGAAGTCCATGGCGAAGTACACGCCCGACAGCTCGCGGCCCGGCACCGGCAGGTCGCGCGGGGTTTCCGAGCCGCCGGTCATGACCACGGCGTCGAATTCCTCCATCAGCGATTCCGGCGTGCGCACCGTCAGGCCGTCGGCGGCCGCGTCGGTCGGCTTGCCCACGTAGGTCGAGGGGGCGAACTCCACGCCTTCGGCTTCCATCTGGGAAATGCGGCGGTCGATCTGGTGCTTTTCGAGCTTGAAGTCGGGAATGCCGTAGCGCAGCAGGCCGCCGATGCGGTCGCTTTTCTCGAAGAGCGTCACCGCGTGGCCCGCGCGGGCCAACTGCTGGGCGCAGGCCAGGCCGGCGGGCCCGGAGCCCACCACGGCAACCTTCTTGCCGGTCTTGCGCGCCGGCACCTGCGGCACCACCCAGCCTTCTTCCCAGCCCTTGTCGATGATGGCGTGCTCGATGGACTTGATGCCCACGGCGTCGCTGTTGATGTTCAAGGTACAGGCGGCCTCGCATGGCGCCGGGCAGATGCGGCCGGTGAACTCCGGGAAATTGTTGGTGGAGTGCAGCACGTCGAGCGCGCGCTTCCAGTCCTGGCGGTAGACCAGGTCATTCCAGTCGGGGATGATGTTGTTGACCGGGCAGCCGTTGTTGCAGAACGGGATGCCGCAGTCCATGCAGCGCGCCGCTTGCTGCCGGGCTTGCTCGTCGGTCAGGTGCAGCACGAATTCGCGCCAGTTCTTCACCCGCTTCTGCGGGGCCTCGCTGGCCTCCTGCAGACGCTGGTACTCCATAAAGCCGGTAATCTTTCCCATGGTATCCCTCACGCAGCCAGTTGTTGCGGGTTGGCTGCACGCCACATTTCACCCAATGCGCGGCGGTAGTCCGTCGGCATGACTTTCACGAATTTGCCGCGCGAGGCTTCCCAGTCGCCCAGGATCTCGCGGGCGCGGAAGCTGCCGGTGTAGCGGAAGTGGTCTTCCACTAGGCGGCGCAGGATGGCTTCGTCCGTTTCGCGCTCGCCGCCGCGCTGCGCGCTGTGCCAGATGTCCATCTGGTTCTGGGCCAGCTGCTCGGCGTGCGAGACGACGGGCTCGAGTTCCACCATGGCGAGGTTGGCGCGCTGCTTGAGCGTGCGGTCCGGATCCCAGACGTAGGCCACGCCGCCGGACATGCCGGCCGCGAAGTTGCGGCCCGTGGCGCCCAGCACGACGACGGTGCCGCCGGTCATGTATTCGCAGCCGTGGTCGCCCGTGCCTTCCACCACCGTGGCCGCGCCCGAGTTGCGCACGGCGAAGCGTTCGCCGGCCACGCCGTTGAAGAAGGCTTCGCCGGCCAGCGCGCCGTAGAGCACGGTGTTGCCCACGATGATGTGGTCGGGGCCGAAGCCGCGGAAGTCGTTGGGCGAGCGCACGATGATGCGGCCGCCCGACAGGCCCTTGCCCACGTAGTCGTTGCCTTCGCCCACCAGGTCCAGCGTGATGCCGTGCGCCAGGAATGCGCCGAAGCTCTGGCCGGCGGTGCCGTTGCACTGGATGTGGATGGTGTCGTCGGGCAGCCCCTCGTGGCCGTAGCGCGCCGCCACGGCGCCCGACAGCATGGCGCCGATGGTGCGGTTGCGGTTGCGCACCGGGGTGATGAACGAGACTTTCTCGCCGCGCTCCAGCGCGGGCTTGCTGCGCTCGATGAGCTGGTGGTCCAGCGCATTGGCCAGGCCGTGGTCCTGTTCTTCGGTCTGGCGCACGGGCGTGTCGGCCTGCACCTGGTGGAACACGCGGGAGAAGTCCAGGCCGCGGGCCTTCCAGTGTTCCACGCCGGCGCGCATGTCGAGCAGGTCGGCGCGGCCGATCAGGTCGTCGAACTTGCGGATGCCGAGCTGGGCCATGATTTCGCGGACTTCTTCGGCAATGAAGAAGAAGAAGTTCACCACGTGCTCGGGCTTGCCCTGGAATTTCTTGCGCAGTTCGGGGTCTTGCGTGGCCACGCCCACCGGGCAGGTGTTCAGGTGGCACTTGCGCATCATGATGCAGCCTTCGACGACCAGCGGCGCGGTGGCGAAGCCGAATTCGTCGGCGCCCAGCAGCGCGCCGATGACCACGTCGCGGCCCGTCTTCATCTGGCCATCGGCCTGCACGCGGATGCGGCTGCGCAGGCGGTTGAGCACCAGCGTCTGCTGCGTTTCGGCCAGGCCCAGCTCCCAGGGCGTGCCCACGTGCTTGATGGACGACACCGGCGAGGCGCCCGTGCCGCCGTCATGGCCGGCGATCACGACGTGGTCGGCCTTGGCCTTGGCCACGCCGGCCGCCACCGTGCCCACGCCCACTTCGGACACCAGCTTCACCGAGATCGACGCCTTGGGGTTGACGTTCTTCAGGTCGTGGATGAGCTGCGCCAGGTCTTCGATGGAATAGATGTCGTGGTGCGGCGGGGGCGAGATCAGGCCCACGCCGGGCACCGAGTAGCGCAGCTTGGCGATGTATTCCGACACCTTGTGGCCGGGAAGCTGGCCGCCTTCGCCGGGCTTGGCGCCCTGCGCCATCTTGATCTGGATCTGGTCGGCCGAGGCCAGGTATTCGGCGGTGACGCCGAAGCGGCCCGAGGCCACCTGCTTGATCTTGGAGCGCAGCGAGTCGCCCTTCTTGAGGGCCACGTCGGCTTCGATGCGCTCGGCGCCCAGCACCGAGGCCAGCGTGTCGCCGTCCTTGATGCCGCTCTTGCCGTTGCGCATCTCGGCGCGGTAGCGCAGCTCGTCTTCGCCGCCCTCGCCCGTGTTCGACTTGCCGCCGATGCGGTTCATGGCCACGGCCAGCACCGAGTGCGCCTCGGTGGAGATCGAACCCAGCGACATGGCGCCCGTGGCGAAGCGCTTGACGATTTCCTTGGCCGGCTCCACGTCGTCCAGCGGAATGGCGCGCGAGGGATCGAAGCGGAACTCGAACAGGCCGCGCAGCGTCATGTGGCGGCGGCTCTGGTCGTTGATGATCTGCGCGTATTCCTTGTAGGTGCGGTAATTGTTCGAGCGCGAGGCGTGCTGCAGCTTGGCCACCGAATCCGGCGTCCACATGTGCTCTTCGCCGCGGATGCGGAAGGCGTATTCGCCGCCCGCGTCCAGGTCGTTGGCCAATACCGGATCGTTGCCGAAGGCCGCGCGGTGCAGGCGCAGGGCTTCCTCGGCCACCTCGAAGATGCCGATGCCTTCGATGGTGGAGGCGGTGCCGGTGAAGTACTTGTCCACCAGCGCGCTCTGCAGGCCCACGGCCTCGAAGATCTGGGCGCCGGTGTACGACATGTACGTGGAGATGCCCATCTTGGACATCACCTTGTTCAGGCCCTTGCCGATCGCCTTGATGTAGTTCTTGACGGCCTTTTCGGGGTCGCTCATCTTGCCCAGCGATTCCAGCGCCAGGTAGGGGTGGATGGCTTCGGCGCCGTAGCCGCCCAGCAGGGCGAAGTGGTGGACTTCGCGGGCCGAGCCGGTTTCCACCACCAGGCCGGTGCTGGTGCGCAGGCCGGCGCGGATCAGGTGCTGGTGCACGGCCGAGGTGGCCAGCAGCGCGGGAATGGCCACGCGCTCGCTGTCGACCAGGCGGTCGGACACGATGAGGATGTTGTAGCCGCTTTGCACCGCGTCCACGGCGCGCGCGCACAGCGCGGCCACGCGGGCCTCGATGCCTTCCGGACCCCAGGCGGCCGGATAGGTGATGTCCAGTTCGTAGCTGCGGAACTTCTTGCCTGTCACCTGTTCGATGTCGCGGATCTGCGCCATGGCGGCGAAATCCAGCACCGGCTGCGAGACTTCCAGGCGCAGCGGCGGGTTCACGTTATTGATGTCCAGCAGGTTGGGCTTGGGGCCGATGAACGACACCAGCGACATCACGAGCTGTTCGCGGATGGGGTCGATGGGCGGGTTCGTGACCTGGGCGAAAAGCTGGCGGAAGTAGTTGTAGAACGGCTTGGAGCGGTTCGACAGCACGGCCAGCGGGGCGTCGTTGCCCATGGAGCCGATCACTTCCTCGCCGTTGGCGGCCATGGGCTCCAGGATGAACTTGTAGTCTTCCTGGGTCCAGCCGAAGGCCTGCTGGCGGTCGAGCAGCGGCACGGACGACTGCGTGGGCACGCCGGCCTGGCGCGGCGCGGGCAGCGATTCCAGCTTGATCTGCAGGCGCTCGATCCACTGGCGGTAGGGGCGGCTGTTGGCCAGCTGCATCTTGATCTCGGCGTCGTCGATGATGCGGCCCTGTTCCAGGTCGATGAGAAACATCTTGCCGGGCTGCAGGCGCCACTTCTTGACGATGCGGTTTTCGGGGATGGACAGCGTGCCGGCCTCGGAGGCCAGGATGACCATGTCGTCGTCGGTGACCAGGTAGCGGGCGGGGCGCAGGCCGTTGCGGTCCAGCGTGGCGCCGATCTGGCGGCCGTCGGTGAAGGCCACGGCGGCCGGACCGTCCCAGGGCTCCATCATGGCGGCGTGGTACTCGTAGAACGCGCGGCGGCTCTCGTCCATCTGCGTGTGCTGCTCCCACGCCTCCGGGATCATCATCATCATCGCGTGGGCGAGCGAGTAGCCGGAGTTCACCAGCAGTTCGAGGCAGTTATCGAACGTGGCCGTATCGGACTGGCCTTCGTAAACGATGGGATAGAGCTTTTTCAGGTCGTCGCCCAGCACGGCCGACTGCATCATGCCTTCGCGGGCGCGCAGCCAGTTGAAGTTGCCCTTGACCGTGTTGATCTCGCCGTTGTGGGCGATCATGCGGTAGGGGTGGGCCAGCGGCCAGGCCGGGAAGGTGTTGGTCGAGAAGCGCTGGTGCACCAGCGCCAGGGCCGACACCGTGCGCGGATCGGCCAGGTCGCGGTAGTAGCGGCCGACCTGGTCGGCCAGCAGCAGGCCCTTGTAGACCACGGTGCGCACCGAGGCCGAGGGCACGAAGTATTCCTTGCCGTGGGCCAGGCGCATGTTCTGGATGGCGTGGCTGGCGGTCTTGCGGATGACGTACAGCTTGCGCTCCAGCGCGTCGGGCACCATGACGTCGGCGCCGCGGCCGATGAAGAGCTGGCGGATCACGGGCTCGCAGTCGCGCACGGCGGGCGACATGGGCATGTCCACGTCCACCGGCACGTCGCGCCAGCCCAGCACGACCTGGCCTTCGGCGCGCACCGAGCGCTCGAGCTCCTGCTCACAGGCCAGGCGCGAGGCGGTTTCCTTGGGCAGGAACACCATGGCCACGCCGTACTCGCCCGGGGGCGGCAGCACGATGCCGCGCTGGCCCATTTCCTCGCGGTACAGCGTGTCGGGAATCTGGATCAGGATGCCGGCGCCGTCGCCCATGAGCTTGTCGGCGCCCACCGCGCCGCGGTGGTCCAGGTTTTCGAGGATCTTCAGGCCCTGCTGGATGATGGCGTGGCTTTTCTTGCCCTTGATGTGGGCGACGAAGCCGACGCCGCAGGCGTCGTGCTCATTGGCCGGGCTGTACAGCCCCTGGGCGGCGGGCAAGCCGATGCGGCTCGCATCGATGGGAACCGCCTTGAGGGGGCGACAGGAATCGTTCGGGGTAATTTGGGACATGGCGCGCTCCGCAGTGGGCCTGCGTCGTTATGTTGCAGTGCAGGGTGGGACAATAACCCTGCGGGAGGTAGGGCGCAACAGAAATAAAAAGGGAGCGACCCTATTTATATGTTTGCACCGTTTCTGTGCAATAAATAGGGTACGCATCAAGAGGCGCGCCAGACAAGGGTTACAGGGGTATGGTCAAAAAATGCGCACTGTATTGGGGTGCGGAATGGCTGTTTTTCTTATATTACGTCCCCAATAATTTGTGGGTTTGTCGCAATCTGGAGCAGCCCGCGCCGGGCGGCGGGAGCGCCCGGCGCGCCGCGGGAGCGGGGCTGGCATGCAGGGGAAGCCGATGCGAAAAACCGCCGTCCGGGCGGACGCGCGAGGCGGCTCGGCGGCGGCGCGGGGCCGGAACGGCCCTCAGCGGTGGGAATCGGGGGCGGGAGGCGGAGGCGGCGGCGTCTCGCCGCCTTCGGCGGCTGGAGCCGGCGGGGCGGGTTTCTTGCGCGGGCGGCCGCGCTGGCCGGGGGCGACCCGGCGGCTGGCCGTATGCGCCAGGCTGGCGATGAAGCCCGGGCCGCCCAGCGCCCATTGCCCCGACACGGCCTGGTCGATGCGCTGCGATTCTTCGCGGGTCAGGCCGTCGTGCAGGCGCTTGCGGTAGTTGGCCTGGCGGTCGAACGGCGTGTTGCCGCAGGCCCAGTAGTCGGCGTGGTCGGACTGCCAGGCGGCCGGCGGCGCGCTGGTGTTGCCCGTGTGGCTGGCGGCGGACGACCACGGCCACGAGTCGGCGTCCTGCGATGCGCCGCTGCGCACCGGGTAGGTTTCGAGCCAGACCAGCGCGGGCAGGACCCAGGCGCCGGGCTCGAGCAGGGCCGAGCGGTAGCGCCCCGCGAACACGCGCCCGCCGCGCAGGCGCGCGGCGAGATTGCGGCCCAGTGTCTGCATCAGGCGCGGCAGTCCTTCTTCGTCGGCCGGCGTGGCCAGCAGCAGGATGCGGTCGTTGGCGAGCACCCATCCATGCACGGAAACACGATGGCGCAGGGCGGATTCGCCCAGCCAGGCGGCAAGCTGGTTGAGGATGTCGGCCGGAGCGGGCTGCGACGGCGCCGCCAGCGGCTGAATGAAGTTGGCCTGCACCAGTTGGGGCAGCCCGGGGGCGTACAGACGGGGCAGACGAGCCATAGTGTCAGGGCTTGCGCATGGAAGAACGGGGTGTCTTCGCTATGGGTATATAAATAGTGCCACGATAGGCCGCGGTCAAGCCTTTCAGCCGCGAAACCGAATCCGGATCGCGGATTCGCGCCGTACAGGACCTCTAGACGCGCAGGTTAACATTTGGCGACGGAACCTCGCACCGTGGATATACCCTAATCCCCGGCTTCGCCCGCCCCATTTTCCCATCAGGAGACTCTTCCTATGGCCACGGCCCTGGAACTCATTTCCGAGCACCGCTGTTTCGGCGGTTCGCAGCGCTTTTACCGTCACGCGTCGGAGGAGATCGGCCTGCCCATGCGCTTTTCGGCCTACCTGCCGCCGCAGGCCGCCGCCGGCCCGGTGCCGGTGCTGTTCTACCTCGCGGGCCTGACCTGCACCGAGGAAACCTTCATGATCAAGGCGGGCGCGCAGCGCCTGGCCGCCGAGCTGGGCGTCATGCTCGTGGCGCCCGACACCAGCCCGCGCGGGGCCAACGTGCCGGGCGAAGACGAAAGCTGGGACCTGGGCACCGGCGCGGGCTTCTACCTGGACGCCGCCCGCGCCCCCTGGCGCGGCCATTACCGCATGTATAGCTACGTCACGCGCGAGCTGTACCGCATCGCCACCGGCGGCGCCCTGCCGGGCGACGCCGCGCGCGCCGGCATTTTCGGCCATTCCATGGGCGGGCACGGCGCACTGGTGCTGGCGCTGCGCAACCCCGGCCTTTTCCGCTCGGTGTCGGCTTTCGCGCCCATGGCCGCGCCCAGCCTGTGCCCTTGGGGCAAGAAGGCCTTCGGCGCCTATCTCGGCGACGATGCCGCTCAATGGGAAGCCTACGACGCTTCGGCGCTCATGCGCGGCCTGCGCCAGCCCTTCCCGGACGGCATCCTGATCGACCAGGGCACCGCCGACCAGTTCCTGGCCGAACAGTTGTATCCCGAGGTGTTCGAGGCCGCCTGCGCGCAGGCGGGCCAGCCCCTCACGCTGCGCCGGCACGAGGGCTACGATCATGGCTACTACTTCATCTCCAGTTTCATCGAGGATCACATCCGGTTTCACGTCGAGCGGCTTGGAAAACCGGCCGCCTGAGAGCGGGCTTCTATACTGGTCTGCCTGCCGCGGCAGGCCCGCGGGCAGCGCCGCGCCGGGCCGGGCCGCGGCGTTCTTTTCATGGGGAAGCCCGAGTTGATAAGCGGTATTGCTCCTTTTGTCTGGATACTGGCGGGCGCGGTGATCGTGCTGCTGCCGGGGCTGTTCATGCTGCTGGGGCGGGGCGGGCCGCGCGACGAGCGCGGCCGCCGCATGTTCCAGTTCCGTCCGGTGCGCCGGCTCTTCGGGCTGCTGCTGGTGGCGCTGGGCTGCGTGTCCGGCCTGCTGGCGCTGTCGCTGGTCCAGTTCTTCCGGCTGACCGCCGACACCCCCGTGGCTCTCATCGAGGTGCGCCAGCAGGCGGAAGGGCAGTTCCTCGTCCATGCCAGCGCCCAAGGCGTGGGCAACAAGCAATACGTGCTCTACGGCGACCAGTGGCAGATCGACGCGCGCGTGGTGCGCTGGCGCCTGCCCGCCCTGCTGGCCGGCGTGCCGCCGCTCTACCGGCTGGAGCGCCTGTCGGGCCGCTACAGCGATGCCGCCCGCGAGGCCTCGGCCACCCGGTCGGTGCATCCGCTGGACGACTGGCCGGCGCCGGACCTGGCCGCCCTCAAGCAGTCGTTTCCCAACTGGTTTCCCTTCGTGGACGTACAGTTCGGCAGCGCCGCCTACATGCCGCTGTTCGATGGCGCGCGCTACCAGGTCCTGCTCGACCCGCGCGGCGCGCTGTTCGTCCGTCCCGATGGCCAAGCCACGGCCGAGGGCCTGAAGCGGCTGGGCTGGTGACCCTCTGATCCCGCTGCGCGCCCGCTCGCCGGGTCCGGGCCGGGCGGCCCTTGCCCCAGGCCGTTAAAATTGGGGTCGCATAACGAAAGCGGAAACTTTGACGCGCCGCAACAGTCGAATTAGCACTCCCATAATCAGAGTGCTAACATCGAATCCATGTCGTTATCCCCAAGCCTTCCGGAGACTCCCGCCATGAAGCAACCCAGTACCTCGTTGGCCGCGCCCGGCAACGCTCTGGCGTTGGCCATCGCCAATCCGGGCGCGCTGGGCACGATCGACGCCTACATCTCGGCGGTCAATCGCCTGCCCGTGCTGACGGCTGAACGCGAAACCGAACTCGGCCGCCGCCTGCGCGACCACGACGACCTCGACGCCGCGCGCGAGCTGGTGCTGTCGCACCTGCGCCTGGTGGTTTCGGTGGCGCGCCAGTACCTGGGCTACGGCCTGCCGCACGCCGACCTCATCCAGGAAGGCAACGTCGGGCTGATGAAAGCCGTCAAGCGCTTCGATCCCGAGCGGGGCGTGCGCCTGGTGTCGTTCGCCGTTCACTGGATCAAGGCGGAAATCCACGAATACATCATCCGCAACTGGCGCCTGGTCAAGGTGGCCACCACCAAGGCGCAGCGCAAGCTGTTCTTCAACCTGCGCAGCATGCGCCCGGACGGCCAGACGCTGGATTCCGAACAGGTCGACAACATCGCCCGCGAACTGAACGTGCGCCGCGAAGACGTGAGCGAAATGGAAGTCCGCATGTCCGGACGCGACATGTCGCTCGAAGGGCAGGACGACGACGAGGACAGCTACGCCCCCATCGCCTATCTTTCCGACGACGGCCGCCAGGAGCCCACCCGGGTGCTGGAGCGCGCCGCGCGCGACCGCCTGCAGACGGCGGGCCTGAGCAGCGCCCTGGAAGCCCTGGACCCGCGTTCGCGCCGCATCGTGGAAGCGCGCTGGCTGCAGGACGACGGCGGCGCCACGCTGCACGAACTGGCCGAGGAATTCGGCGTGTCGGCCGAGCGCATCCGCCAGATCGAGGCCGCCGCCCTCAAGAAAATGCGCGGCAGCCTGAGCGCCTGATCCCCGGGGTTCCGGATCCGCCCAGGGCCGCTCGCGCGGCCCTCGTTTTTTGCGGCGCACGGCGGGTCTTCCGCGGTCTGCGCCGCCTTCAAATATATGGATACAAATTCGGGTCAAAAAAACCAGGCGCGCCCGAAACTTAATCGTGCCCGCGCCGCCTAACTCCATGTAGACCGCGAACTTCGGTTTGCCGTCTTGTCATCCGTCTCGGCTTCTCCTCTTTCCCCTCCCCTATGAGACGGATGCTTACGGGGCGCCCGCATATCGGCGCCCCGTTTTTTATGCGCGCTCGCCGCGCGTGCGCCCCTCTCTCTTCCCTGCCGCCAACAAAAAAGCCGCGCAAGCGCGGCTTCCGGGGCTGGGCGCGCCTGGCGTTCAGGCGGCCCGGGCGTTGTCCGGGGCGGCCAGCGCCCCGCGCAGCAGGGCGTCCTGCACGCGTCGCACGCCCGTGGCCATGGAGCCGTCCTGGTACAGCTTGATCCAGCGGTAGCCGGGCGCGAGATTGTCCACCACGTGGCGGCCGTCGCGGATCGAGAACTGGAAACAGGTCGACGGCGTGGCCAGCAGGCGCAGGTTGTGCCGCCGGCGGTCGAATTCGTGATGCACGTGGCCCCAGAGCACCACCCGCGCTTGCGGCCAGCGCGCCAGCAGCTTGAAGAGCGCCTCCGGGTTGTCGATCATCATCGAGTCGTGCCAGTGGCTGTCGATCTGCATGGGGTTGTGGTGCATGGCCACCAGGGTATGGCGGTGCGGCGCCTGGGCCAGCGCTTCTTCCAGCAGGTCGAGCTGGCCGGCGGGCAGGTGGCCGGCGGTGGAGCCGGGCACCGTGGTGTCCAGGCACACCACGCGCCATGCGCCTACGTCGGTCACGGGCTGGCTCCATTCGGGCAGCTCCTGCCGCAGCACCGCGGGCAGGTCGTGGTTGCCGGGCAGGCAGCGGATGACGGTATTCTGCAGCGGTTCGGCCTCGCGCAGGATGCCGGCAAAGCGCCGATAAGAGGCCGCCTCGCCGTCCTGCGAAAGATCGCCCGTGGCCAGCAGCAGGTCGGGCCGCTTGCCGTCGGCCTGGACCTGCCGCAGCACGGCGCGCAGGCTGGCGTCGGTGTTCACGCCCAGCATTGCCGTGTCGGGCTGTCCGAACAGATGGCAATCGGTCAATTGCACAAGCATGGCGGGCGCGTCGTCGCGCCGGCCGAGGGTATGTATGCGGACCAAGGAATCCTCCTCGGAAATTTCCTCGCGCTACCTTACCCAAAAAACCGCGCATTGCGGGTTTCGCATCCGGTCTCACGGGTAACGAAACGTGCGGGCCGTGCCTGTCCGCGCCGGGCGGCGCGGCAAAACCCGCTATTCTTGTGAAAATTTCCACAGGATTGTTGGGGCGTCTTACTTACATGGATGTTGGATTTCTCGTATTCGGTCTGGCCGGCCTGCTGACGCTGGTCTGCTTCATGCCGCCGCTGGCCGGGCGGGTGAAGCTGCCTTACTCGGTGCTGCTGGCCATCGTGGGCTGTCTGCTGGGCATTGTCGTCCACGTGCACGGCTGGGCCCCGCGCTGGATCGGCGATTTCCTGGATTCGCTGGAACGCTTCGAGATTTCGTCCGAAACCTTTCTCATGGTGTTCCTGCCGGTGCTGCTGTTCGAGACGGCCTTGTCCATGAACGTGCGGCGGCTGATGGACGATATCGGCCCCATTCTCATGATGGCCATCGTGGCCGTGGTGGTCTGCACCGTGGTCGTGGGCTTCACGCTCGACATGGTTTCGTCCTACGGGTTGGTGGTGTGCCTGCTGCTGGGCGCCATCGTGGCCACCACCGACCCCGTGGCGGTGGTGGGCATCTTCCGCGAGGTGGGGGCGCCCAAGCGGCTCACCACCCTGGTCGAGGGCGAGAGCCTGTTCAACGACGCCGCGTCCATCGCGCTGTACTCCGTGCTGCTGGCGGTGCTGAGCGGGCATGGCGTGCTGAGCGTGGGCGGGGTGTTCAACGACTTCGTGGTGCACTTCCTGGGCGGCGGCCTGGCGGGCTTCGCCATGGGCCGGCTGGCCTGCTTCCTGTTCGCCTGGCTGCGCGGTTTTCCCACGGCCGAGATCACCCTGACGCTGACGCTGGCCTATTTGTCGTTCTTCATTTCCGAGCACTATCTGCACGTTTCCGGCGTGGTGGCCACCGTCATCGCGGGGCTGGTGGTGGGATCGGCGGGCCGTACGCGCATGTCGCCCACCACGTTCGAGTACCTGTCCAGTTCCTGGGAGCAGTTCGGCTTCTGGGCCAATTCGCTCATCTTCCTGTTCGCCGCCATGCTGATCCCCAAGCTGATGGCGGCCGCCGACTGGCAGGAGCTGCTGCTGGTGGCGGTGCTGTTCGTCGCCACCCTGGTGGCGCGCGCCATTGTGGTGTTCGGCCTGCTGCCCCTCCTGGGCCTGACGCCGCTGGGCACCAAGGTGAGCAATCCCTACAAGGTCGTGATGCTCTGGGGCGGATTGCGGGGCGCGGTGTCCCTGGCCCTGGCCCTGGCCGTGACCGAGCAGACCGGGGTGCCCGAGGAAGCGCGGCAGTTCATCGCCGTGGCCACCACGGCCTTCGTGCTGGTCACCCTGTTCGTCAACGGCATCAGCCTGCGGCCGCTGATCCGCACGCTGGGCCTGAACCAGCTTTCCCCGGTGGAGCGCACCATCCGCAACCAGGCGCTGGCCGTGGCGCTGGAAGACCTGCAGGGCAAGACCGAGGAGGTGGCCAAGTCCGAGCACATCGGCACGGAGGTGCGCGACCGCATCCGCGCCGTGTTCGACGCCAGCCTCGCCAGCGTGCACGACGGCCAGGTCGGCCAGATGAGCGACGAGCAGCGCGTGTCCGTGGGCCTGGCCATCGTGGCGCAGCGCGAAGAAGAAATGTTCTTCGACATCCTGAAGGCGCAGATCGTCGACTGGCGCATGGCCGAATCGCTGCTGGCCCGCGCCGAACGGCTGGAGGACGCTATCCGGACCGGCGGCGTGGCCGGGTTCGAGAACGCCATCGTCGCCGACGTGCGCTACTCGGCGGGCTTTCGCCTGGCGCTGCGCGTACATTACCTGTTCGGTTTCCAGGGCTGGCTGGCGCGCGAACTGGGCCAGCGCTTCGCCAACCTCATGAGCAAGCGTTCGGTGGCGCAGCGGCTCATCGTGTTCGCGCGCGAGCAGATCACGCCGCTGCTGGGCGAAGAGGCCACGCAGCGCATCGTCAGCCTGCACCAGCGCCGGCTCGATCTCATCGAGAACGCGCTGCAGGCCCTGAACCTGCAGTATCCATCCTATGCCCAATGGCTGCAGGAAAGCTATCTGGGGCGGGTGGCGCGCGAGCTCGAGCGCATCCGCTACCGCGACATGCTGGAGCAGTTCCTCATCAGCGGCGAAGTCTATGCCGACCTGATGGCCCAGCTGAAGAGCCGCTGGGCGCACATCGACACCCACCCCCCGCTGGACATGGAACTGGGCGCGGCGGACCTCAT
The DNA here is from genome assembly GCF_943737005.1 of Achromobacter sp. Marseille-Q4962. Taxonomy (GTDB): domain Bacteria; phylum Pseudomonadota; class Gammaproteobacteria; order Burkholderiales; family Burkholderiaceae_B; genus Achromobacter. The sequence goes on from NZ_CALSFU010000006.1 coordinate 23,834, forward strand.
CAAGCGCGTGCCGCTTTTCGAAGGACTGTCGCCCGATTCGCTGCGCGCCATCTCCAAGCTGCTCAAGCCGCGTCTGGCGCTGCCCGACCAGCGCGTGCTGACCAAGGGCCGGCACGGCGAGGAAATGTGCTTCGTGGCCTCGGGGGCGGTGGCCGTGCACCTGCCCGACCACACCCTGATCGAACTGGGCAGCGGGGAGTTCTTCGGCGAACTGGGCCTGCTGGGCGAACAGCAGATCGCGCCGGAGGTCACGTCGCTGGGTTACAGCAAGCTGTTGATGCTTTCGTCGCGCGATTTCCATGCGCTGCTGGCGCGCGACGAGCACCTGCGCGAGCGCATCCAGACCGTGGCCAGGCAGCGCCTGCGCGCCATCGAAGTCTGGAAGCAGTTCTCGCAAACGGGCACGACCCAGCCCCCGCCCGCGCCGGCCGTGCCCGGCCCGGCGCAATCCGCGGAAGCGGCGGAAACGGCCCAGCCCGCCCCGGCGGCCGGGCGCGCGCATGACGGAACCGCCACGGAGGGCGCGGCGCGGGCCGCGGACGAGTCCGACGATGCGGCCGGGCGCGACGCGCGGCAGGCCGCGGCGGCCGACGGTGCGCCGTCGACCTTGCCGGACGCCAGCCCGGCGGGGCTGGCCGGGCCTAACCTGGCCGGGCCTAACCTGGCCGGGCCTGACCTGGCCGGGCCTGACCGCGCCTGACCTGGCGTGCCGTCGCGATGAGCGGCCTCAGGCCGGAAAGTTGTCGCCCGAGGCTTCGCGCCGCATGAGGTCTTCGACGATGACCAGCGCGGCTTCCAGCGTGAATTCGCCGTTGGCGATGCGCTGCACGGCGGCGCCGGGCTCGATGGCGTCGATTTCCATGACCTCGCCGTCGCGGTTGGCGGGGCGGGCGCCGGCTTCGAGCACACAGGTGCTGGTCAGTACGTCTTCGACCTGGTAGCCCTCGGGCAGGCGGCGGTGGATGCGCAGAATGGCGCGCAGGGCGGACCGGCGGCGCAGGTCCGGCGCGTCGAGCCCGGCCTCTTCGCCGCATTCGCGCAGCAGCGCCTCTTCCAGCGGTTCGCCGCTGCCGGCCAGGCCGCCGACCAGCGTGTCCCACATGCCCGGATCGGTGGCTTTGCCGAGCGAGCGCCGCGCCACCCAGAGCCGGCCGTCCGGCGTCCAGGCATTGAGATGCACGGCTTTGGTCAGCAGGCCCAGCGGCCGCATGGCGGCACGCTCGATCACGCCCAGCCAGGTTTCGCCGTCGGTGACATCCAGCAATTCATCGCGCCAGCCGCGCAGGCAGTTGGCCTGCCGCAGGGCCTGGGCCGATCGCTCGAGCACCTCGTTGAGAGCGTCGCCCGGCGCGAGGCCGGCGCCGATGCGCAGCGTCTGGCCGTCCGATTCGACATGGGCCACGCCGCGCAGGGCATCGCAGGCCGCATGCGTGGCCCAGCCGCAGCGGCGTCCCGCTATATACAAGATGCGCGCGCCGTCGGGCGCGGGCTCCTGGGCGCGCACGCGCAGTCTTGCATAGAGGTCGGGCAGGGGATGAAGCATGGATCGGGCCATCGAAGAGCGACCGGCAGATTTTATGCCAGCGCAGACCGGCGTGCGGCCCCGGCGTCAAAGCGGTTCGCGCCCATGGGGGCGGGCGTCATGATTTCAAGAGCGCGAACTTACATCTATTTGCGCGTCCGCTATAATCCGCCAGTTTCTTTGTGATTTCGAGTGGGAACGCGGGGGCCGCTCAACTCCTGCCTGACCCTGCCATCTAATAATTGCGCGTAGTCCTGTACAAGTGACATCCGTGCCACAGGGCGACAGGGCCTTCGCGCCATGTTTCGAGGTAAGCATGAAGAAGTGGAGAGGGATACTCGGGGCTTGTGCATTGCTGATTGGCCAGGTGGCCGGCGCTCAGGTGCAAGACATGCCCGGCGGCCCGAAGGTCAATCAGCTTAACCTGCACGAAGGCGTCACACAGATCACCCGGGATGTCATGTGGTTGCACTGGATGCTGCTCACGATCTGTATCGTGATCTTCATCGGTGTCTTCGGAGTGATGTTCTACTCCATCTGGGCGCACCGCAAATCGCGCGGCCACCAGGCCGCCACCTTCCACGAGCACCTGGGCGTCGAAGTCGCCTGGACCGTCATCCCCTTCATCATCGTCATCGCCATGGCGCTGCCGGCCACCAAGACGGTCGTCGCCATGAAAGACACTTCCAGCGCCGACCTCACCGTGAAGGTCACCGGCTACCAGTGGAAATGGGGCTACGAATACCTGGACGGCGCGGCCGCCGGGGTCAAGTTCCTGTCCACCCTGGCCACGCCGCGCGCGCAAATCGAAAACCGCGAGCCCAAGGGCGAGTTCTACCTCATGGAGGTGGACAACCCGCTGGTGGTGCCGGTGGACAAGAAGGTCCGCGTGGTGCTCACCGCCGCCGACGTCATCCATTCCTGGATGGTGCCGGACTTCGGCGTCAAGCAGGACGCGATCCCGGGCTTTCTGCGCGACGCCTGGTTCCGCGCCGAGAAACCGGGCATCTATCGGGGCCAGTGCGCCGAGCTTTGCGGCAAGGACCACGCCTTCATGCCCATCGTAGTGGAAGTGAAGTCGCAGGCGGACTACGATAAGTGGGTGGGAGAACAGCAGAAGAAGATGGCGGCCAGCGCCGACGATCCCAACAAGGAGTGGACGGAGGCCGAACTGGTTGCCCGGGGCGAGAAAGTGTTCGGCGCCAATTGCGTGGCCTGTCACCAGGCCAACGGCAAGGGCGTGCCGGGCAGCTTCCCCGCGCTCGATGGAGACAAGATCGTGCTCGGCCCCAAGGCGGAGCAGATCAAGACCGTGCTGCACGGCCGGCCCGGCACCGCCATGGCGCCGTTCGGCGGCCAGCTCAACGACGTCGAAATCGCGGCGGTCATCAGCTATACGCGCCATGCCTGGAGCAATGCAGGCAAGGGGCAGGACCCGACGGTTCTTCCGAAGGACGTGGCGGCCGCGCGCTGATCGCGCGCTCCGCCCTCCCCAGGCAGGAACCGGTTCCGTTTAGTCGAGATACTTGGCCGGACCGCGCCAGGCGCGGCCGGCCCTCAGCAGGAAGGAGTCCATCATGAGCAGCGTCACTGTAGACCACGTGTCGCCGGGCCAGGGTCACCATGACCACCACCACCACGCCATGCCCTCGGGCTGGCGCCGCTGGCTGTTCGCCACCAACCACAAAGACATCGGGACGATGTACCTCATCTTCTCGTTCGTCATGCTGCTGGAGGGCGGCACGTTGGCCCTGCTGCTGCGCACCGAGCTGTTCGAGCCGGGCCTGCAGTTCTTCCGCCCCGAGCTCTTCAACCAGTTCACCACCATGCACGGCCTCATCATGGTGTTCGGCGCCATCATGCCGGCCTTCGTGGGCTTCGCGAACTGGATGATCCCCATGCAGATCGGCGCCTCGGACATGGCGTTCGCGCGCATGAACAACTTCAGCTTCTGGCTGCTGCCGGTGGCGGCCATCATGCTGACCACCTCGTTCTTCGTGCCCGGCGGCGCCACCGCGGCCGGCTGGACGCTGTATGCGCCGCTGTCGCTGCAGATGGGCCCGGGCATGGACCTGGGCATCTTCGCCATGCACATCATGGGCGCCTCGTCCATCATGGGCGCGATCAACATCATCGTGACCATCCTGAACATGCGCGCGCCCGGCCTCACGCTGATGAAGATGCCGCTCTTCTGCTGGACCTGGCTCATCACCGCCTTCCTGCTGCTGGCCGTGATGCCGGTGCTGGCCGCGGCCATCACCATGGTGCTCACCGACCGCCACTTCGGCACGGGCTTCTTCAACGCGGCCGCCGGCGGCGACCCGGTGCTCTACCAGCACGTGTTCTGGTTCTTCGGGCACCCCGAGGTGTACATCATGATCCTGCCGGCCTTCGGCATCGTGTCGGCCATCGTGCCGGCCTTCGCGCGCAAGAAGCTGTTCGGCTACGCCTCCATGGTGTACGCCACCGCCTCCATCGCGGTGCTGTCGTTCATCGTGTGGGCGCACCACATGTTCACCACCGGCATGCCCGTCACCGGCCAGCTCTATTTCATGTACGCCACCATGCTGATCTCCATTCCCACGGGGGTGAAGGTCTTCAACTGGGTGGCCACCATGTGGCGCGGCTCCATGACCTTCGAAACCCCGATGCTGTTCGCCATCGGGTTCATCTTCGTGTTCACCATGGGCGGCTTCACGGGCCTGATTCTTTCGGTGGCGCCCATCGACATCCAGGTGCACGACACCTATTACGTGGTGGCCCATTTCCACTACGTGCTGGTGGCCGGCTCGCTGTTCGCCCTGTTCGCGGGCACCTACTACTGGCTGCCCAAGTGGACCGGCCGCATGTACAGCGAAAAACTGGGCAAGCTGCACTTCTGGTCGTCGCTGATCTCCTTCAACCTGACGTTCTTCCCGATGCACTTCCTGGGCCTGGCCGGCATGCCGCGCCGCTACGCCGACTACGCCGCGCAGTTCACCACCTTCCACCAGATCGCCACCATCGGCGCGTTCTGGTTCGGGCTGTCGCAGCTCATCTTCCTGTGGGCGGTGTTGCGCTGCTACATGGGCAAGGGCGAGCGCGCCTCCGCCAAGCCGTGGGAAGGCGCCGAAGGGCTGGAATGGACCGTGCCGTCGCCGGCGCCGTTCCACACCTTCGAGACGCCGCCCGAAGTGAAGTGACGTGCCGCCGACCACCGACCCGGACCGCCGCGCCATGACGCCCGAACAACGCCGCCGCAACCGCATCGCGGGCCTGATCCTGCTGGCCTTCGTGGCGGCGGTGTTCGTCTGGACGCTGCTGCGGGGCTCCGCGCTGCTGGGCGGCGCGGCCATGGGGTAGCGCCATGAGCGAAGACCTGCGCGACACCGCCCAGCGCAAGCTGAGCTTCGTCCAGACGGTCAAGGCGGTGGCCTGGGCCTTTTTCGGCGTGCGCAAGGGGGCGGGCTACCGCGAAGACATCGCGCGGCTCAACCCGGTCTACGTCATCGTGGCCGGGCTGCTGGCCGCCGCGCTGTTCGTGACGGCGCTGGTGTTCATCGTGCGCTGGGCGGTGGCCAGCCTGAGCTGAGATTCGAACAACTTCAAATCAAACATCCGTACCAGGGAGAAAGCCATGAGTGCAAGCCACTCGGTTCAAGGTAAAGAGGCGCCGTACTACTACGTGCCCGCCGATTCCGGCCACCCCGTGCGCACGGCGCTGGCCCTGCTCTGCATGGGGCTGGGCGCAGCCGCCTGGATCAACGGCGTGGGCTGGGGCAAATGGCTGGTGCTGGCGGGGTTCATCGGCGTGGTGACGGTGCTGTATTTCTGGTTCGGCGACGCCATCCACGAGTCGGAGTCGGGGCTCAACAGCAAGCGCATCGACAACTCCTACCGCTGGGGCATGAGCTGGTTCATCTTCTCGGAGGTGATGTTCTTCGCGGCCTTCTTCGGCGCCCTCTGGTATGCGCGCACCATCACCACGCCGTGGCTGGGCGACATGGACCACAAGCTGCTGCTGTGGCCCGATTTCCAGGCCACCTGGCCCAACTTCGGCCCGGCCGGCGTGGTGGAGCACTTCCAGACCGTGGGACCGTTCTGGCTGCCCACCATCAACACGGCCCTGCTGCTCAGTTCCGGCGTCACGCTCACCATCGCGCACCACGCGCTGCGCGCGAATCACCGCGGCAAGGCCATCTTCTGGCTGCTCGCCACCGTGATCCTGGGGTTCGTGTTCGTGGCCTGCCAGGCCACCGAATACCACCACGCCTATACCGAACTGAACCTCAAGTTCAACTCGGGCGCATACGGCTCGCTGTTCTACATGCTGACGGGCTTTCACGGCTTTCACGTCATCATGGGCGCCACCATGCTGACGGTCATCCTCATCCGCCTGATCCGCGGCCATTTCACGCCCGATCATCATTTCGGCTTCGAGGGCGCGGCCTGGTACTGGCACTTCGTGGACGTGGTCTGGCTGGGCCTGTACCTGTTCGTCTACTGGATGTGACCTTCCCGGGCGGGGCGGGCCGCCGCCTTGGCCTACAATGCGTACCGCCGGGCGGCGCCTGCGCCGCCCGGCGCGTTCATCTGAGGCCCGTGCTCTCTATCCAGCCCATGTGATGGGCAAACAGCACGAAAAGAAAGAGCGCCACCGACAGCCCGATCCGCACCGTGAGCGCGTTGACCGTGCGATTGGTGGAACCCTTGTCGCGCATCAGATAGACCAGGGCGGACGCCAGGCTGGCCAGGATACCGATAAAGGCCAGTACGACGAATGCGCGCATATTGGTCTCCCCGAGTGGTTCTGCATTGATATGGACATGGCCCGACCGCACTCTTCCCGCACCACCGCCGCCGCCCTGCTGTTGCTGGGCGCCGCCGTGGCCGCGCTGGCGTCGCTGGGGCAGTGGCAATTGCGCCGCGGCGACGAGCGACGCGCCATTCTGGCGGCGATCGAGGCCGGCCGCAAGCAGCCGCCGCTGGACCTGACCCCGGCCACCCCGCCGGCCGAACTCGCCGCATGGCGGGCGGCGCGGGCCGCGGGCGTGTGGCTGCCGCAATTCAGTGTACTGCTCGACAACCGCAATCACGACGGCCGGCCCGGCTACTGGCTGGCCACGCCCATGCTGCTGGACGCCTCCACGCACACCGCCGTGCTCGTGCTGCGCGGCTGGCTGCCGCGCGTCATGGGCGCGCAGGCCGCTCCGGCGGCGCCGCCCGCGCCCTCGGGCGGGCAGACCGTCTCCGGCGAGCTGCAGCCGCGCGTGCCCCGGCTGTTCGAGCTGTGGTCGCTGGGCAGCGCGCCCGCCGGCCTGCCCGCCGCCTTGCCGCTGCCCGGCGGCGCGTTGCCCCAGGTGCAGAACCTGGCGCTGGACGACTACGCCCGCGCCACCGGCCTCACCCTGCTGCCGGCGGTGCTGAGCCAGACGGACGATGCCGCCGACGGCTTGGTGCGCGACTGGCCGCAGCCTTCGGTGGACTACCGCCAGAACATTTCCTACGCCGTGCAATGGTTCGCCTTTGCGGCGATCGCCGCCATCGCCTGGCTGGCGGTGCTGGCCGGCGCCATCCGCCGCGCCCGGCGGCGGCAGGCGCCTCCGGCCTGAGCGGCCGCCCGTCACGACGCGATTCCAGGATATTCCCGTGCCTCATTCACCCACTTCCTCCGCTGCGGCTCCCAGGCGTTCCCTGACGCCCATGCTGCTGGTGTTCCTGTGCTCGCTCGCGCCCATCGTCGCGGCGTTCGTGGTGTACCTGAATCCGCAGTGGTGGCCTTCGGAAAGCAGCAATTACGGAACCTTGATCGAGCCGCAGCGTCCCATGCCGGAGCCGGCCGGGTTGCGGCTGCGCACGCTCGACGGCCAGCCCTACGACCTGCGTCGCCTCGAGGGCAAATGGCTGCTCGTCGTCGCCGACGGCGCGGCCTGCCCGGAAAGCTGCGCGCGCAAGCTGTTCATCACCCGCAACACGCATGCCAGCCAGGGCAAGAACGTGGATCGCCTGGCGCGGGTCTGGTTTATCACCGACGACGCGCCGGTGCCGCAGAAGGTGCTGGATGCCTACCAGGGCACGGTGATGCTGCGGGCCGACCCGGCCGAGCTGGCGCGCTTCCTGCTTCCCGCGCAGGCGGGCGAGGGCGCGGCGGCGCTGGCGGCCCCGATCTGGGTGATCGACCCGCTGGGCAACCTGATGATGCAGTTCCCGGCCGATGCCGACGGCGTGAAGGTGCGCAAGGACATCAGCCGGCTGGTCTACAACTCGCGGATCGGGTGAGCAGGATTTGGCACATCGCGCTTTCAGCGGGTTTCGGTGGGGCGCCTGGAGTATTGAAGCAACAATGAATATGGAACGTATCAAGGCGCGCTACCGCAAGCTGGTTTTCTTCACGTGGTTCCTGACCCTGGACCTCATCATGTTCGGCGCCTTCGTGCGCCTGACGGATTCCGGCCTAGGCTGCCCCGACTGGCCCGGCTGCTACGGCAGCGTCACCCCGCTGGGCGCCATGGGCGACATCCACCAGGCCACGCAGGCCATGCCCTTCGGCCCCGTGACCCTGTCCAAAGCCTGGATCGAGATGATCCACCGCTACGTGGGCTCCATCCTGGGCATGCTCATCATCGCCATCGTGTACATGGCGTGGCGCCATCGCCGCGCGCTGGGCCGCTCGCCCGCGCTGGCCACGGTGGCGCTGGTGGCGGTGTGCGTGCAGGGCGCGTTCGGCGCCTGGACGGTCACGCACCGGCTCATGCCGGCCGTGGTGACGGCTCACCTGGTGTTCGGGCTGTCGGTGCTCGCGCTCATGACCTGGCTCTCGGCGCGCGAGCGGCCGCACGCGCCGGTGCCCGCCGCCGCCCGGCGGTTCCGGCCCTGGATGATCGGCGGCTTCGCGCTGCTGCTGGCGCAGGTGACGCTGGGCGGCTGGGTCAGCACCAACTACGCCGCGCTGGCCTGCATGGACTTTCCCATGTGCCACGGCCAGTGGATCCCGGAAATGGATTTCCATGGCGGGTATTCCGTGATCCGCGGGCTGGGCGAATTGCCTTCCGGGGAGATGATCTCGCAGCCGGCGCTGACGGCCATCCATTGGGTGCACCGCAATTTCGCCTTCGTGGTGTTCGTATACCTGGGCGTGCTGGCCTGGCGCCTGCGCGCCGAGCCCGGCCTGCGCGGGCCGGCCACGCTGATGCTGGCGCTGCTGGCGGCCCAGCTCTTCACGGGCCTGACCACCATTTTCTTCCAGTGGCCGCTGCTGATCGCCGTATTGCACAATGGCGGAGCGGCCGGGTTGACGCTGGCCGCCGTGGTGCTGCTGGTGCGCCTGGCGGGGGCGGGAAGCGTCCCTGATTCGGCGCGCGTTTAAAATGGGGCCCATCATGTCCAGTCTCGCCGCTTCCCAAACCGGATTGCTCCGCCAGTATTTCGTCCTCACCAAGCCGCGCGTCACGCAGCTTGCGGTGTTCTGCGCGGTCATCGGCATGTTCCTGGCCGTGCCGGGCGTGCCGGACCTGGGCAAGGTGTTTTTCGGCACCGTGGGCATCTGGCTGCTGGCGGCGGCCGCCTTTGCCATCAACTGCCTCATCGAGCAGGAAGTCGATGCGCGCATGCTGCGCACGGCGCGCCGCGCCACCGCGCGCGGCACGATCTCCGCCTTCCAGGTGCTGATGCTGTCCGGCCTGCTGGGCGGGGCGGGCATGCTGGTGCTGTACCGGCTGGTCAACCCCCTCACCATGTGGCTGACCTTCGCCACCTTCGTGGGCTACGCCATTATCTACACCATCATCCTCAAGCCGCGCACCCCGCAGAACATTGTCATCGGCGGGCTGTCGGGCGCCATGCCGCCCGCGCTGGGCTGGGCCGCCGTCGCCGATTCCGTGCCGGCCGAGGCCTGGGTGCTGGTGCTCATCATCTTCATCTGGACCCCGCCGCATTTCTGGGCCCTGGCGCTGTACCGCAACCACGACTACGCCAAGGCCGGGCTGCCCATGCTGCCCGTCACGCACGGGCAGCAGTTCACGCGCCTGCACATCCTGCTCTACAGCATTGCGCTGCTGGCCACCACGCTGCTGCCCTACGCCATCCGCATGAGCGGCGAGCTCTACCTGGCCGCCGCGCTGGTCCTGGGCGGCATGTTCGTCGCCCGCGCATGGCGGCTGTACCGCGCCTACAGCGACGAGCTGGCGCGCGGCCTGTTCCGTTTTTCCATCCTCTACCTGGCGCTGCTGTTCGGCGCCCTGCTGGTGGATCATTGGTTCGCCCTGCTGGGCTGACCGGAGGTTGTCGATGCATTCCCTGTTTTCCGCCGGCCGCAGGCTCGCCTTGCGGCTGGGCGCGGCCACGCTGGTCGCCGCCGCGCTGGCCGCCTGCGGCGAAAGCAAGCCCGTGTTCAAGGGCAGCGACATCAGCGGCACTCAGCTGGGCAAGGGCCTGGAGCTGGTCGATTTCAATGGCAAGACCCGCCATTTGTCCGATTTCTCGGGCAAGGTCGTGGTTGTGTTCTTTGGTTTCACCCAGTGTCCCGACGTATGCCCCACGTCGCTGGCCGAGCTGTCGGACGTCATGCAGAAACTCGGGCCCGATGCCGACCGCGTGCAGGTGCTGCTGATCACCGTGGATCCCGAGCGCGACACGCCGGAGATCCTGCGCCAGTACGTCACGGCCTTCGACCCGCGCTTCCTGGGCCTGACGGGCACGGCCGACCAGATCAAGAAGGCGGCGGCCTCGTTCAAGGCCTATTACGCCAAGTCGCCCACCAAGGACGGCGGCTACACCATGGACCATACCGCCGCGTTCTACCTGCTGGACGGCAAGGGCGAATCGCGGGTGCTGGCCAACAATACCCTGGGCGCGGATGCCCTGGCGCACGATATCCAGGCGCTGCTCAAGGCACAGTGAGGCGCACCCCCATGGCCCGCCCGAGTCAGGGCCGCGTCGCGGCCCAGGCCTGCAGCGCCGCGCGGGCGGCGTCCTCGAACTCCGCCAGCGCCATTTCGCGGCGCCCCTCGATGATCATCAGCGCGTAGGGCGTGGCCAGCGCGGCCGCTTCCGCGCACAGGCGTGATTCGTCGCCCACCGAAGGCGAGCGCTGGCGCCAATAATTGATGGCGGCTTCGAGCTGGGGCAGGGTCACGGAGTCCATACGGCTATTGTGCACGTTTGGATCGCGGCGGAAAGCCCCCGTCCGGGGCCTTGCAAAGCGTCACGATCGCAACACGCCGATACCCCGCGCCAGTGCTATACCACTGCCCGTCAGTGTCGTTGGAGCATCCACATGAATCCTGCCACGCAATCCGGTTCCCCGCGCCGCGGGCTCCATCCCCTGGTGGCGTCCGCCGCCGTATCCATCATTATCCTGAGCGCCGTCGCGGTCGCCGCCATGCTGGGCTGGCTGCCCTCGATCTCGGCCAATCCCCAGGCCGAATCGGCGCAGTCCGGTCCCGAGGCCGCCAACCTGGCCCCCGCGCCGCCCGCGCCCGGGGCTCCCGCACCGGCCCAGGCTCAGGCCCAGATTCAGGCCCAGACTCAGGGCGCCCCGGCCGCGCGCGCGCCGGCGCAGGCGGCTTGCGGCACCTGCGGCGTGGTCGAGTCCGTGCGCGAAGTCCGCGTGCCCGCGCAAGATAACGGCGACCATCTCATCGGCACCATTGCCGGCGGCGTCGCGGGCGGCGTGGTCGGCAACCAGTTCGGCGGCGGCCACGGCAAGACGGCGCTCACCGTGCTGGGCACGGTCGGCGGGGCTTTGGCAGGCCGCGAAGTTGAGCGTAATATCAGACAGCAACAAACAGTGACGCACTATGAGCTCACCGTGCGCATGGGCGACGGCAGCAAGCGCCAGTTCCGCAGTGCGCAGCCCTTCGCCTTCGCCTCCGGCGACCACGTGCGCGTGGAAAACAATCAGCTGCTGTCCGGATGGTGAGCCCGGATCGCGGCGTCTTCGATTCTTGGGGAGACCTGGAATGAGCGATCAACACAGCAACCCGTTCGTCCTGCCGGGCTTGGGCCAGAGCTCCGAACTGTCCGGAAACCCGCTGCTGGCGAGCATGGAAATGATGCGCCAGGCCTGGGCCGGCCTCACCGGCCCAGGCGGGCTGGCCAGCAGCCTGCCCATCGCTCCCCCCATGAACCTCGAAGAACTCGACCGCCGCATCGCCGAGCTGCGGTCGGTCGAAAACTGGCTGCGCATGAACCTCTCCATGCTTTCGAGCACCATCCAGGGCATGGAAGTGCAGCGTTCAACCATCAGCACGCTGCGTGCATTCGTCGACAGCGCGGCCAATCTCGACATGAGCGCCGTGCGCGACAGCGGCGCGGCCTCGCCGCTGGAAGTGGTGCTGGGCATCAAGCCCGCGCCGCGCCAGGCCGAGGCCGCCGCGCCCGAGCCGGACAAGGCGGGCGGGGAGGGCGGCGCCGCGCAGGCCGGCGCTTCGGCGCAGCCGCCCGGCCCCGGCATGAGCGAGCAGATGGGGCAGGCGGCGCAGTCGGCCTCCAAGGCGTGGTGGGATCTCCTGCAGCGGCAGTTCAGCCAGATCGCGGCGGCCACGGCCGCTACCATGCCCTCGGCCCAGGCCGCACAGCCGCCGCAGGCGGCGCAAGGCGCGGCGGCCGGCGCGCAAACCCGGCCCGCGTCCAAGACGCAGTCCAAGGCGGCCGCCAAAACGGCCTCCAAGGCAGCCCGCAAGTCCGCGCCGCGCGCCAGGAAGAACGGCGCGCCTTCCGGCCCGACCTGATTTTTTCAATCCAGGCGCCACCGGCCCGCGAGGGCCGGCGCGGCGCGTTTCAACGAGAATCTATGCTCAATGTAGTGATACTTGCCGCCGGACTGGGCAAACGCATGCAGTCCGATCTTCCCAAAGTGCTGCACACGCTGGCCGGCAAACCCATGCTGGCCCACGTGCTCGACAGCGCGCGCCAGCTGGAGCCCGCCCGCATCGTCGTGGTGGTGGGCCACGGCGCCGAGCGCGTGCGCCAGGCGTTCGAAGGCCACGCTGACCTGCACTTCGCGCTGCAGCAGCCCCAGCACGGCACGGGCCACGCGGTGCAGCAGGCCGTGCCGCAACTGCTCGAAGGCGATGGCAAGGACGATGTCACCCTGGTGCTGTACGGCGACGTGCCGCTGGTGCAGCCGGCCACCCTGCAGCGCCTGCTGCAGGCGCGCGGCGACGGCATGGCGGTGCTGACCGAGGTGCTGGAAGACTCCACCGGCTACGGCCGCATCGTGCGCGACGCGCAGGGCCACGTGGCGCGCATCGTGGAGCACAAGGACGCCACCGAGGCCGAACGCGCCATCAAGGAAGTGAACACCGGCATTCTGGCCGCGCCCACCGCCTGCCTGAAAGACTGGCTGGGCCGCATCGGCAACAACAATGCGCAGGGCGAGTACTACCTGACCGACACCGTGGGCCTGGCCGTGGCCGATGGCGTGACCGTGGGCGCCGCCCAGCCGGGCGCCGCCTGGGAAACGCTGGGCGTGAACAGCCGCGTGCAGCAGGCCGAGCTCGAGCGGCGCTGGCAGGGCGAGCAGGCGCGCCGCCTGCTCGAAGCCGGCGTTACGCTGGCCGATCCCGCGCGCTTCGACCTGCGCGGCTCGCTCGTCTGCGGCCGCGACGTCTTCATCGACGTGGGCTGCGTGTTCGAAGGGCAGGTCACGCTGGGCGACGGCGTGCGCGTCGGCCCGCACTGCGTGCTGCGCGACGTGTCCGTCGACGCGGGCACGCACATCGAGGCCTTCAGCCATCTGCACCAGGCCGAAGTGGGCCGCGACGCGCGCATCGGTCCGTATGCGCGCCTGCGTCCGGGCGCCGAGCTGGGCGACCGCACCCACGTGGGCAACTTCGTCGAAATCAAGAAAAGCGTGCTGGGCGCCGACAGCAAGGCCAACCACCTGGCCTACATCGGCGATGCCGACGTGGGCCAGCGCGTCAACGTGGGCGCGGGCACCATCACCTGCAACTACGACGGCGTGAACAAGCACCGCACCGTCATCGAAGACGATGCCTTCATCGGCTCCGACACGCAGCTCGTGGCGCCCGTGCGCGTGGGCCGCGGCGCCACGCTGGGCGCGGGCACCACGCTCACCCGCGACGCGCCGGCCGATAAGCTGACCGTCTCGCGCGCGCGGCAGGTCACCGTCGAGGGATGGCAGCGCCCGGTCAAGAAATCGTGACCGCCCCACAGGAAAAGGCGGGCGCCGTGCATGCGGGCGCCGTGCATACGGGCGCCGTGCATACGGGCGCCGCGCATACCGGCCCCGGGCGGGCCGGGGCGGCGCCGGACGGCCTGCCCACGCCGCGACGCTACTGGGCCGCGGCCACCGTCATGACGGGCATCAGCCTGTCGGTGCTGGACACCACCATCGCGAACGTGGCGCTGCCCACCATCGCGGTGGACCTCAATGCCGCGCCCGCGCAGGCGGTGTGGATCGTCAACGCCTACAACCTGGCCGTGGTCACCATGCTGCTGCCCATGTCGGCGCTGGCCGAGCGCATCGGGTTCCGCCGCATGTTCACCTTCGGCCTGGTGCTCTTCACGCTGGCCTCGCTGGGCTGCGCGCTGGCGGGCACGCTGGTGCAGCTCACCTTCGCGCGCATGTTCCAGGGCGTGGGGGCGGCCACCCTCATGTGCCTGTTCGGCGGGCTGGTGCGCAACATCTATCCCCTGAAGCTGCTTGGACGGGGCATCAGCATCAACGCCACCACGGTGGCGGTGATGTCGGTGCTCGGCCCCACCGTGGGCTCGGCCATCCTGTCGGTGGCGCCCTGGCCCTGGATCTTCGCGGTCAACCTGCCGATCTGCGTGCTGGCCATGTTCGGCCTGCGCCATCTGCCCGAAGTGCCGCGCAACAACGTCAGGCTGGACTGGATCAGCGCGCTGCTCAGCATGGTGACGCTCGGCGTGTTCATTTCCGGCGTGGACATGATGGGGCAGGATCTGCTGCGCGGCATCGGCATGGTGGCCATCGCCACCGTGTTCGGCCTGTTCCTGGTGCGGCGCGCCTCGCGGCAGCCCGCGCCGCTGGTGCCGGTGGACCTGCTGCGCATCCGGCCGCTGGCCTACGCGGTGGGCGCATCGGCCTGCACGTTCGCGGCGCAGATGGCCTCTTACGTGTCTCTGCCGTTTTACTTCCAGCAGGTGCTGGGCCGGCCCTACCTCGAGGTAGGCATGCTGATGGGCGCCTGGCCGGTGGGCACCGCCATCATCGCGCCGCTGGCGGGCCGGCTGTCCGACCGCTATTCCGCCGCCACCCTCAGCGGCGTGGGGGCGGCCACCATGGTGGCCGGCATGCTCTGGCTGGCCGCGCTGCCCACCGATGTTTCCAACGCGCCCATCCTGGCGGGCATGTTCGTGGCCGGAGTGGGCTTCGGGTTCTTCCAGACGCCCAACAACCGCGCACTGCTTTCGGCGGCCCCGCGTGCGCGCAGCGGGGCCGCGGGCGGCCTGCAGGCCACCACGCGCGTGTTCGGGCAGAGCTTCGGCACCGCGCTCGTGGCCATCGCCTTCGGCCTGAGCGTGGCGCACGGCCCCAGCCTGGCCCTGTTGCTGGGCACGGCCTGCGCCGCCATGGCGGTGGCGGTGAATACGGTGCGTTTCACCCGCCTGCGTCCCTAGGGTGAACCGCGGCCCGGGAGCGGCGCGGCGGCGCCGGCTTCTATAATGGCGGCCGACGCCCGGCTTTACCGGCCGGGCGCGCAAGCTTACCTATCTGAAAGGCGTTCGGGCATGAAAATCACCGTCGTGGGCACGGGTTACGTAGGGTTGGTGTCGGGGGCATGCCTGGCCGACATGGGCAACGAAGTCATGTGCCTGGACCTGGATTCGGCCAAGATCGACCTGCTGCGCCAGGGCGGCATCCCCATCTACGAACCCGGCCTGGAAGAGCTGGTGCGCCGCAACGTGGAGGCCGGCCGCCTGTCGTTCACCGACGACGTGGCGCAGAGCGTGGCCTTCGGCGACGTGCAGTTCATTGCCGTGGGCACGCCGCCCGGCGAGGACGGCTCGGCCGACCTCAAGTACGTGCTGGCCGCGGCGCTCAACATTGCCCGGCACATGACCTCGCGCAAGCTCATCGTGGACAAGTCCACCGTGCCCGTGGGCACCGCCGACAAGGTGCGGGCCGTGGTGTCGCGCGAACTGGCCGCGCGCGGCGTGGATATCCCGTTCAGCGTGGCATCCAACCCGGAGTTCCTGAAAGAGGGCGCCGCCATCAACGATTTCATGAGCCCGGACCGCGTCATCGTGGGCGCCGACGACGAGTTCACCATCGGCGTCATGCGCCGCATCTACGAACCGTTCCAGCGCACGCACGACCGCCTCATGGTCATGGACGTGCGCTCGGCCGAGCTCACCAAATACGCCGCCAACGCCATGCTGGCCACGCGTATCTCGTTCATGAACGAAATGGCCAACCTCGCCGAGGCGCTGGGCGCCGACATCGAGCAGGTGCGCCGCGGCATCGGCGCCGACCCGCGCATCGGCTACCATTTCCTGTACCCCGGCGCGGGCTACGGCGGCTCCTGCTTCCCCAAGGACGTGCAGGCCCTGGTCAACACCGCTTCCGAACATGCGCTGCCCATGCGCGTGATCCAGGCCGTCGAGGCCGCCAATCGCGCGCAGAAGTTCCGCTTGGCGCAAAAGCTCGTCGACCGCTATGGCGAAGACCTGCGCGGCCGCAAGATCGCGCTCTGGGGCCTGGCCTTCAAGCCCAACACCGACGACATGCGCGAAGCGCCCAGCCTGACCGTCATCGCCGAGCTCACGCGGCGCGGCGCCGAAGTGCGCGCCTACGACCCCGTGGCCATGCATGAAGCGGCCCGCGTCCTGGTGGGACAGCCCGGCGTGAGCTTCGCGCGCGACATGTACGACGCACTGGACGGCGCCGACGCGCTCCTGATCGTCACCGAATGGAAGGTGTTCCGCGCGCCCAACTTCGACCGCGTGAAGGCGCTGCTCAAGACGCCGCTCATTCTCGACGGCCGCAATCTCTACAACCCGGCCGACGTGCGCGCCCTGGGTTTCGACTACTCGGGCATCGGCCGCGCATGAAGATCCTGCAGCTCAACTTCGAAAAAGGCTGGCGCGGCGGCGAGCGCCAGACGCTCTATTGCATGCGCGCCTTCCGCAAGGCGGGCCACGAGGTCGAGCTGATGTGCCGCGCCGGCGGCCCGCTGGCCGAGCGCGCCCGCGCCGAAGGCTACACCGTCCATGCGCTGCGCAACGTGCCCGCGCAGTTGCGCTTCCTGGCCGGCGCCGGCCGCTACGACATCCTCCACGCCCAGACGGCCAACACCATCACCTGGGCCGTGCTCACCAAGTGGCTGCACCGCCGGCCCGTGGCGTTCTCGCGGCGCACCTCCTTCGTGGTCAAGCCGAACGAGGAGTGGAAAACCGGCTTCAAATGGCGCCACGCCGACCTCTTCGTCGCCATCAGCGAAATGGCGGCCAGCGAACCGCGGCGGCTGGGCATCGAGCCCGTCATCATCCGCAGCGCCGTGGAGCCGCACCAGATCGACGCCGCCAACGTGCAGGCCCTGGTGCGCGAATTCGGCCTCGAGGGCAAGAAAGTGCTGGCCACCTCGGCGGCTCTCATCCGCGACAAGGATCCCGTCACGCTGGTGCGGGCCGTGGGCGAGCTGGCCAAGACCCGGCGCGATTTCGTCTTCCTGCACTTCGGCGCCGGCGGCGACCGCGAGCGGCAGGCCCGCGACGAAGCCCGCCTGCTGGGCATCGAAGACATCTACCGCTTCGCCGGCTTTCGCAAGGGCGTGGAAGACTTCTACAGCATCCTCGACGTGTTCGTCATGAGCTCCGAGGAGGAGGCCCTGGGCAGCAGCGTGCTCGACGCCTTCCTGCAGCGCGTGCCCGTGGTGTCCACCGACGCCGGCGGCCTCAAGGAAAGCCTGGCCGACGGGCGCGGCGTGCTGTGCAGGGTGGGAGACTTCCAGGCGCTGGCCGCCGGTATGGCGCGCTGCCTGGACGATGCCGCATTCCGCCGGGAAGTCACCGAACGCGCCTACGCCTACGTGCGCGACGAGCACGACGTGCAGAAAATGGGCGAGCGCTACCTCGCGCGTTTCCAGGCCCTGCTCGCGCGCCGCTGAAGGCCGCGCGCCTCAGCCGCGCACATTGATGCGTGTTTCGAATTTGGCGCGGTGCACCGAGAAAAACGTGCGCACGTTGCGCACATTGGCCGCCGCCGTAAAGGCCCGGTGCACCAGCGCGTGATACGCCGGCATGTCGCGCACCTGCGCAATCACCACGAAATCCGGCCCTGTCGACACGCGGTAGCACTGCAGCACCGCCGGCTCGGCTTGCATCGCGGCCTCGAACTCCGCCAGCCGTTCCGCCGCCTGTACGTCCAGCGTTACCTCCACGATGGCCGTCAGCGTGCTGCCCAGCTTCTCCGGCGCCAGGATCGCCACCTGCCGCGAAATCACGCCTTCCTCCACCAGCCGGCGCACCCGGCGCAGGCAGGTGGGCGGCGAGGCATGCACGCGCTGGGCCAGATCCTGGTTGGTCAGCGCGCAGTTTTCCTGCAGTTGATCCAGGATGCGCAGGTCCAGATCGTCCAGATCGGGGAGCGCGGGCTCGTGATTTTGCATGATTCGTTCAATAATATTGATTCAATGAAATATAATTTAATCACAAATATGTAAGGGAATAATCTGTCATTACATAGTAGATAAAGAAATCAAATTTCTTGTCTTCACGCGCACAATGCGGTCCATATTGAACTTTCCGGAGTCGTTTCCCATGTGCGGCATTGTTGGCGCCGTCGCCCAGCGCGACATCACCCCTATTCTCATCGAAGGCCTCAAGCGTCTGGAATACCGCGGCTACGATTCCTGCGGCGTGGCCGTCTACCTCGACGGACACCTGCGCCGCACCCGCAGCACCCAGCGCGTGGCCGAGCTGGCCGAGCAGGTCGCCCAGGATCACCTGTCCGGCTTTACCGGCATCGCCCACACCCGCTGGGCCACGCACGGCGTGCCCGCCACCCACAACGCCCACCCGCATTTCTCGCACCTGGGCAATGACGAGCCGCGCATCGCGCTGGTGCACAACGGCATCATCGAGAACCACGACGAGCTGCGCGCCGAACTCCAGGCCGCCGGCTTCGTCTTCGAAAGCCAGACCGACACCGAAGTCATCGCCCACCTGGTCAACCACCTCTACGCCGGCGACCTCTTCGAAGCCGTGCAGCAGGCGGTGCGCCGCCTGCAGGGCGCTTACGCCATCGCCGTCTTCTGCCGCGACGAGCCGCACCGCGTCGTCGGCGCGCGCCAGGGTTCGCCCCTGGTGGTGGGCCTGGGCAAGGACGAGAACTTCCTCGCTTCCGACGCGCTGGCGTTGGCCGGCACCACCGACCAGATCATCTACCTCGAAGACGGCGACGTCGCCGACCTGCAGCTCTCGCGCGTCTGGATCGTCGACGCCGACGGCCGTCCCGTCGAGCGCCAGGCCCACACCGTGCACGTGCACTCCGGCGCTGCCGAACTCGGCCCCTACCGCCACTACATGCAGAAGGAAATCTTCGAGCAGCCGCGCGCCGTGGGCGACACCCTGCAGGACATCGAAAGCATCACTCCCGAGCTCTTCGGCGACGACGCCTACAAGATCTTCAAGGAGATCGACTCGCTCCTCATCCTGGCCTGCGGCACCAGCTACTACGCCGGCCTCACCGCCAAGTACTGGATCGAATCCATCGCCCAGATCCCGGTCAACGTCGAGATCGCCAGCGAATATCGCTACCGCGACAGCGTGCCCAACCCGCGCTCGCTCGTCGTCACCATTTCGCAGTCCGGCGAAACCGCCGACACGCTCGCCGCCCTCAAGCACGCGCGCTCGCTCGGCATGGAGCACACCCTCACCATCTGCAACGTCGCCACCAGCGCCATGGTGCGCGAGTGCAAGCTCTCGTACATCACCCGCGCCGGCGTCGAAATCGGCGTGGCCTCCACCAAGGCCTTCACCACCCAGCTCACCGCGCTGTTCCTGCTCACCCTGGCGCTCGCCCAGTCGCGCGGCCGCCTCACCGCCGAACAGGAAGCCGAACACCTCAAGGCCCTGCGCCATCTGCCCGCCGCCATCGGCTCCGTGCTCGCGCTCGAGCCCCAGATCATGGCCTGGGCCGACCGCTTCGCCTCCAAGGAAAATGCGCTCTTCCTCGGCCGCGGCATGCACTACCCCATCGCCCTCGAAGGCGCGCTCAAGCTCAAGGAAATCAGCTACATCCACGCCGAAGCCTATCCCGCCGGCGAACTCAAGCACGGCCCCCTCGCGCTCGTCACCGAGCACATGCCCGTCGTCACCATCGCGCCCAAGGACGCCCTGCTGGAAAAACTGAAATCCAATATGCAGGAAGTCCGCGCGCGCGGCGGCGAGCTCTACGTCTTCGCCGACGCCGACAGCAAGATCCAGAGCGCCGAAGGCATGCACGTCATCCGCATGCCCGAACACTACGGCAAACTCTCGCCCATCCTCCACACCATTCCGCTGCAGCTGCTGTCGTACCACACCGCCTGCGCGCGCGGCACCGACGTCGACAAGCCGCGCAATCTGGCCAAGAGTGTGACGGTGGAGTGAGGGTGGTTGTGGATTGATCGTTCTTCCTGTTGTCAGGAAAGAAATGGGACAGGCCGCGGATGCGGCCTGTTTTGTTTCTGGTGCGGAGATCGGGGAGAAAGGGCCGGTTGCGGCCTGGAGCCGGGGCGGACTGTCCGCGCACGCGGCGGTCGACGCACGCGCGATTGCTGGGGCTGCGCGCCAATATCAGTTGTTCTGTTATCCGGGAATCTGTGGAAATTTATATTCAAATCTCATTCTCCTGATTTTCAAGGATAATGCGCCGGGCGTCTGGAATCCTTGCGATCTGGCTGAGTTCTCATAATGGATTTTGCTGGACGGGCGCTGCTGATATAACCGGATTTCCGCTGCCGAGATATTTGATACGGCATTTCTCGGTATTATGCATCAGCGCGCGAGCTGCGCACCTGCGAAGCAGGAGCCGATCGTCCCGGCAGCCCCGGTAATTGCCAAACAGGTATCTGGGCGAAAGGCAAGGAAAGCGGAAACCGCCAACGCCAAGAGAATAACCATGGAACTGGCGCAGGGCCGCGGAGTTTCGGCTGCCTGCGATGTGCTGATGCGCAAAGAAGATCGGCCTCCGGAGCGCCGGGGCCGTCTGCATTCCGGGCATTCCGAAGCCTGTCGCCCCGTGAAGGCCAAGTGGGCCGGGCGCCCATCGTCATCGCCTGATCGTATCCATTTGTTTCCAAGTCGCGACCGAAAAGCGCGTGGCGAGCGGGCAGGCGCGTAGATACGGATGGTATCCGCTGCGTGCCGTTTTGACCGAAGGATGGTGTCCATGAACGCCATCCAAAATGAGCAGGATGGTATCCGTTTTTATTAATCAGCGACCGTGGTTGGTATCCATTCGTGCCATCTCGATAATCTACGCATTGTCTCCCCATTAATTGTTGGTACCGCAAAAAAATAGGTATACATTGCCTCCTTTTTTTCCGAAGGCTCATCCCATTCGTCCGGATTGGTTTATTACGTAAGGATACGTTTATAGCGATCTGGTAATGCGCGGGTATGGAGTCGGGACATCGAGACAGGGAGGAACCACATTGTTATCTGGCACGAAGAAATGGCTGGCCGCGACGTTCGCGCTGAGCGCGTCCTATGGCGGTAGCGTTACGGCCGCGGACCTGACGGTTGCGCCGGGCAATACCCAGGTATTCGACGGTTCGGCCAGCTTCCCCGGCGGGGTCGATGTCAGCGGCGGCACGCTGGTGGTCGGCGGCAATGGCGGCGGGGCGGGCGTCGCGATCGGCGGGAACGTCTCCGCCGCGTCGAATGGCGTGATTGCGGGTTTCGGTTCGATCAATGGCGATCTGAGCGTGACGGGCAATTCGCGCGTCGCGCCCGGGTATGCCGTCGGCACGCCCACCGGGGTTTCCAACGGCAACCTCGTGGTCAACGGCAATCTGTCGATGAACAATGCCGTGTTCGATTTCGAGACGGGCTATGCGGGGCTGCCCATTACGCAACCCGGCACGGGCGACAACATCACCGTGAGCGGCAACGTCAGCCTCAATAACACGACGCTGAATGTTTCGGTGAATACGCTGGGCGTCAACGCCGGCTATTACCGCATCCTGTCGTACGGCGGCACGCTGAGCGGCAACGGGCTGTCGCTGGGCGCGGTGACCGGCGACTCCGTGCCGGCGGCGGCCATCCAGTCGCTGACCGGCGACAAACAGATCAATCTCATCCTGGGGCCGAGCACGACGAACTTGTGGAACGGCAACGGCGCGGCGTCGGCCACGCGAGCGGGCGGCGGCGACGGTACGTGGTCTGCGGCGGGCACGAACTGGAATAGCCCGACCAATGCCGCAGGAGCCTTGCCCGATGGCGGATACGCGATTTTCACCGGCGCGGCCGGCACGGTGACTGTCGATGGCGGAGCCGGTTCCGTGCGCGTGTCGGGCATCCAGTTCGCCACCGACCGGTACCGTGTGCAAGGCGCGCCCATTACCCTGGTGGCCAACGGCGGCAATCCGCCGGCCCTGGTCGTCGGCGACGGCACCTATGCCTCGGGCCAATTCGTCGACACCATCGACAACCCGCTGCAAGGCACGAGCGGCTTCGTCAAGACCGGTCCGGGCTCGCTGATCCTGAGGGCCGACAGCAGCGGCCTGTCCGGCCCCATTCTGATCGCCGATGGCGCGCTGGAGATCGACGGCAAACTGAACGGCCCCATCGATATCGGCCGCGAAGTCGTGCTGGCGGGCGTGGGCCAGGTGGGCAGCACCACGCTCTATCCCACGGCGGTCGTCTCCCCGGGCAACGACGGCTCGCCCATCGGCACGCTCACCGTCAACGGCGATCTTGCCTTCGGCCAGGATACCGTCTATCGCGTGCATGCCGACCCCGCGGGCAGCGCGAGCGACCGCATCCACGTCACGGGCGTTGCCCGCCTCGACGGCACGGTGGCGCATGTGGGGCCCGACGGCAACTATGCGCCGCGCACGACCTACAACATCCTGACGGCGGATGGCGGCATACAGGGCCGGTTCACAGGCGCATCGAGCGCATATGCGTTCCTCACTCCCACGCTGAGCTATGACGCCAAGAATGCGTTCATGACGCTGACGCGCAACGACGTGCCGATCGGCAGCGTGGGCGACACCGGAAACCAGAGCGCCGTGGGCGGCGCGCTGGATGGCGAAGCGCCACCCGCGGCGGGAGGCGCTTCGCCATCGGCCGGAAACGGATCGTCCGGCGGCGAAAGCGCTGCGTCGTCGGCCGGGACCGGATCGTCCTCGAGCGAAAACGCCTCCGCAAGCGTCGGTCATGAAGCGTCCCTGGGGGCAGGCGCATCGGTTTCGGCCGGAAACGGCGGCGCGCCGGCCGGCAGCACAACCGGCGCGACATCCCCGTCGGCGAGCGATGGCAACCAGACCCTGACGGGTTCGGTCGCGAACGCGGCCGAAGGCAGCGGCGCCAGCCAGGTGGCGACGGCGGTTCTTGCCATGACGCCGGAACAGGCGCGCTCGGCCTTGAACATGCTTTCCGGCGAAGCCTATGCGAGCACCGCCAGCGTATTGCAGAGCCTGGGGGATACCGTGCGCACGCTGCCGCTGGCCCGTTTGCGCGGCAACCTCGACGCGCCGGCACTGGCCGGAAGCCCCACGGCCCAGTTGGGTGCGCCGTCGTCCGAGGCCCTGCCGCAAAGCGGCGCGCATCCGGTCTGGGCGCAGGTATTCGGCAATTGGCGCACCTTCGCGGGCGACGGCAACGCTTCCCGCGTGCGCCAATCGGACGGCGGCCTCTTCGTCGGCGGCGACGGGGCGGTGGGCGGCGGCTGGCGTTTGGGCGGCGCGCTGGGCTACATCGGCAGCCATAGTTCGATCGCCAACACGTCGTCGCGCACGGATGTCGACAGCTATACGGCGACCTTGTTCGGCGGACGGAGTTTCCGGGCCGGTCCGGGCCGGTTCCGCTTCATGGCCGGCGCGGCCTACACCTGGCACGATATCGACATGAAACGCGACGTGGCGGCCGGGAGCCTGAGCCAGCGGCTCGAGTCGTCCTATCACGGCTCATCGACGCAAGTGTTCACCGAGCTGGGCTACAGGCTGCCGGTGGGCGACGCCTATTCCGTGGAGCCATACGCCGGCATGGCGTGGAACCACCTGCGCACGCGCGGCTTCGACGAATCGGGCGGCTCGGCCGCGCTGCACGGATCGGGCCGCACCGACGATGTGACGAGCACCACGCTGGGCCTGCGCGGCGCGTGGGCGTTCGGCGCGGACCATGCCCCGGGCCGCCTGACCGCATCGCTGGGCTGGCGCCATGCAATGGGCGACGTGAAGCCGAAGCAGCAGCTGGCCTTCGACGGCGGCAGCACCTTCTCGGTGGCAGGCGTGCCCATCGCGCGTGACGCCGCGGTGTTCGGGCTGGGCGCGGAAATGACGATCGCGCGCAACACGACGGCCGGCATCGCCTACGACGCGCAGTTCGGCGGCGGCAGCCGGCAGCAGTCGGGCCTGTTCACGCTGGCCGTGCGCTTCTAGTCCGGCCCAGCAGGGCGGCGCAGGCGCCTGCGCCGCAGTCAGTAGTCCCACATCACCGGCACCCAGCGAAACGCCTCGCCATTGGCTTGCGACCCGGCCCACGGACGGAAACGGCAGGTGGGCGGCGACGAGCAGTCCGCGGTTTTCCGCCAGTTCGCGCAGGAGGGCGATGCGGACGCGGGCGGACTCCTCGGGGTCGTGCTCGAAGCCGTTGTGCCATTCGGGGTGATCGAATCCCACCGGGGACATGGCGTCGCCGGCGAAGGTCAGCCGGCCGGCATGGCGGCGAAGCGCGCCGCGGGTCGTGCGTGTTCATGGAAGTCCTTGCGTCGGGAGAAATGACGAAGGCATCGCAGGTCTGGCGTGTTGCGCCCGGTAGACCCGCCGCGGGAAGCGCACTGTTGTGCGGCGGGCACCAATGCCCGCGGCGCCCACCGTGTTGATGAGCAAGAACTCGGGTTCCGGCGCAAAGTCTTTTGTCTTTCCCGCCGGACAGGTAATATGCATAAACCCGCGGCCGCCCGGCTGCTTCCCCTGGTTACTGTGCAAGGTCCTTGCCATGATGACTGCCTGTTTTTTCTTCCGGCCCGTTTTTCCTCATGCGCCTGCCGCGCGCGCGGCTCAAGGTCGTCGACCCTGAGCGCGGCGGAGCAATGCCCGCTGGCCGCACCCGGCTTTGCGCGTTCGGGGCCTCGTCGCCCCGGAGCGCGTGGCGATATTCGTCCGGACCTGCCCCATGCCTGCACTGACGCCCAACGAAGGCGACGATTTCTGGGATGCTGGCCACATGGGCTGCGGCGAGCTCATCCTCAAGCTGCGCAAGCATCTGAAGAAAATGCCCGGCAAGGTCATGCGCGTCGTGGCCCATGACGCCGGGGCGATACACGATATTCCGGCGTTCTGCCGCATGACCCGCAACGAGCTGGAACGCTACGAGCCCGAGACCCACACGTTCTGGATACGGTCCCGGCCGGATTGGTAGGAACGGCGGCGCTTCTCTCGCCGCCTTCTTTTCATTGTCGCCAAAGGAGAATCGCCATGGCTGGAAAATTCGTCGTTTCCCTGAGTTGCTCCAAGAACGATACCGACAAGGCCACGGTGGCCTTCGTCGTCGCCAATGCCGCCGTCGCATCCGACAAGCAGACCGTGGTGTTCCTGTCCATCGAAGGCACTCGTCTGTCGCAGCAGGGCTACGCCGACGATATCCACGAAGAAGGCTTCGCGCCCTTGAAGGAGCTGATGGACAGCTTCGCGGCCGCCGGCGGCGAGATCTATGTCTGCTCGCCCTGCTTCAAGAAACGCGGGCTGGACGAGAACAAGCTGGTCGCCGGTGCCAAGATCGTGGGCGGCGCCAAGCTGGTCGAGTTCATGAGCGACGGTGCGCCCAGCATCTGCTATTGATCCCTCGGGGCGCGTCCCGCCCCGCCACCCGCCGGGAGGGTTCCCATGATTCCCCGTCGCCTGATGTGCATTGTCTTTCTTCTGGCCGCGCTGGGCTATGCGGCCGTCAGCTATGCCGTGTTCGAGGTGCCCGCCACCCCGGCCGCGGCGGAAGCGTGCGGTTTCCTGCCCGGCGAGTTCGCCGCCGGCGGCACGCTGGCCTACGAGCGCCCGCAGGCCTGGGCGATCAGCTTCGTGCGCAAGCAGGAGTACTTCACCGCTATCACGGTGGGCCTGGCATTGGCCTTCATGGCGTTCGCGCTGGCCGTCGGCCGCCGCGGCGGCGCGGCCTCGGCCGGGGTGGCTGCCGGCAGCGGGGTGCTGGCCGTGTCCGTCTTGTGCGTGAGCTGTCTGGCGCCCGCCCTGTCGCTGGTCGGGCTGGGCATCGCGGGCGGCCTCCTGGCCGACGTGCCCAAGTCGCTCATTGCCCTGAACACCCTGCTGCTGACGGGGTGGGGCGTGCTGTACCTGTCCCGGCGCGCCGGCGCCTGCGCGGCGCCGCCGCGCAAGCCGGGCTCGTCCGGCTCCGCCGCCCGGGCTTGATCCTCCGGAAAAGGACTGCGCATGAAAACCCGTTACGCCGCCGTGGCGGCGCTGGCCTGCCTGCACGCGGCATCCGTTCTTGCCGCCGTGGACCATGCCGCCGTCCTGACGCCGGCGCGGCCCGGCCTGCCGCTGGCGCATCCCATCGCGTCCGGGCCCATCGCCCCGCCGCCGCTGTCGTTGATGGCCGAGCGGCCGGTCAAGCCGGCCTACGTGCCGGGCCTGCCCGGCCTGCCGCAATACCGCATGGTCACCGACGATTTCGGCCGCAAGATTCCCAAGTACGACGGCGTGGTCATCCGCCAGAGCCGGGTGGAGAACGGCGAGGTCGTCATCCCGCCGGGCGGGCTGTACTACGTGGAGGACACCTGGGGCGGCGAGGTGGCGCTGCGCGGCGAGCAGGTGCCCGTGCTGGGGCGCATGACGACCTACATCGACTACGACATGTCGATCGAAGTGCAGGAGAACGTCGCGATCCCGGCCGGCGGCAGCGTCGCCGTGGGCGGCCAGGTCTATCACTACTACGCCACGGTCGGGCACGAAACCATGGCCAACCACGCGCTGCATGTGCGCAGCATCTCGGGCACCGATTGGGAATGGGCATTCGGCAATCCCATTCTGTCGGCCAGCGAAACCGGCTGGTGGGGCAACCGCTTCAGCCAGTTGTATAACCAGGGGCAGGCGCGCGAGATCACGCCGCAGAAGATGGTGTTCGACTGGCTGAGCGGCGTACGCACCGACCGGCTGCTGTACGCGGAAGAAAAAGTGCATGCGGGGCCGGCCGCCGCCGGCGCGCAATGGCAGGTCGGCGCGCGCGCCGTGCGCGTGGCCGCGGTGGACGCGGCGCAGGGCACGGTGCGCCTGGAAGTGCTGCAGGACGGCAAGGTGACCCATGCGCGCACGCTGGGGCCGATTCAGCCTGAACGTCTGATCGAGGATACCGGCGCGCGCAAGGCGCTGGTGTTCGAGGACGGCGACATGGCGGCTTTCCTCTCGCCCTGGCCCGCCGCCTTCGAGGGCGGCAAGGCCAACCTGAAGGTCTACGGCAAGGTCTACAGCCTGCGCTACGGCCAGGACTACGCGCGCGACACGCGGTACGCCAGCTACCCGGTCGGCTGCCCCACAGGACACCAGTTCGGCTTCATGCTGGTCAACAAGGAAGAAATCCGTCTCAGGCCCGGAGAAGCCTATGCCGGCCCCGAAGGCTATTTCAAGATCGTGGTCGATGCCGTGGCGGACGGCAAGGTCACCGGCTGGCACGTGGAGGACCGCGGCGGCGCGCGTTCGATCAACCTGGGCGGGCCGGACGTGGGCAACGTCGACCTCGTGCTGGGCCAGGGGCGCGTGGCCGGCCAGGCCATTCTGTTCGACCTCGGCCGCGCCATGCTGGCCCGCACCTACGCCGCCGCACAACGCGCCGACCCGGGCGCCGCCGCGGCGTCCGCACCCCCGCCCGCGCCGGCAGCCGCGCCCGCCGCGCCGTCCGCCCGCGCGCAATGGACGGCTTCGACGATCGTCTTCATCGCCATCCTCGCCCTGGCGTGCCTGGGCGTCGGTTTCGAATGGGGCAGGCGCCGCCGCTGATCCGGACACAGGAGCACCTATGGAACCCGTTAACCATCACAGCCACGCGCCCGACGTCAGTTTCGACGGCGGCGACCTCGATTGCGGCAACGGCCTGCTGTTGCTGATCCGCAAGCACATCGATCCGTTGCCGCGCGGCGGGTTGCTGGAGATCCAGTCGCGCGAGATCTCGGTGGACGAAGACCTGCCCGCCTGGTGCCGCCTCACCGGCAACGAACTGGTTTCGTGGACCAGGCGCGATGGCCAGCGCAGTTTCCTGGTCTGCAAGGGCAAGCTGTCCGAGCGGGACGCGCCGGTGGCGGCCTTGGCATCGGCCGCTCCGGCGGCCATGCCGTCCGGCGGCCCGTCGCCGCGTGCGCGTCGCGAGGCCGTCTCGGCCCCGCCCGTGCCGCCCCTGGCCGTCACTGGCATGGGAAGCTGGCCCCGCCCGCGCTGGATGATCGACGCCATGCACGCGCACGTGGAAGGCCGCCTGTCCGAAGCCGCCTTTCACGAAACCGCCGACGACGCCGTACGGCTGGCCATCGCCGCGCAGGAGAAGGCCGGCGTGCACATGGTTACCGACGGCGAGCAGCGGCGCGACAGCTACGCCAGCTTCGTGGCGTCGCGCCTGGACAACTGCCAGCTCATTCCGCTGACCGATCTGCTGCCGCTGGTCGACGACCCCGAGGCGTTCGCGGCGGAACTGCGCGCGCTCGACATTCCGGCCGGCCAGGTGCGCCATCCGGCGGTTTTCGGGCGCCTGTCGCGCTCGCGCCCCCTGGTGGCGCACGAAGTCGATTTTGCGCGCTCGGTCAGCGGCAAGCCAGTCAAGGTGGCGCTGCCCGGCCCCTATCTGCTCACGCGGACCATGTGGATGGAATGCATCTCCGACCGCGCCTACGATAGCCGCGAGGCCTTGGCGGCCGATATCGTGCGCGTGTTGCGCGAAGAGCTGGCCGAATTGCTCGACGCCGGCGCCGCGCTGGTGCAGTTCGACGAGCCGGTCCTGTCCGAGGTCGTGTTTTCCGGCCCCAAGAACAAGCGCAGCTTCATGTGCGGCGCGCTGTCGGAATCGCTGGCGCCGCAGCAGGAACTCGCTTTCGCGCGCGACCTGCTGAACGCCGTGCTGGAAGGCATGCCGCAGGAGCGCACGGCGCTGCACGTCTGCCGCGGCAACTGGACGCCGGACGAAAGCGTGGCGCTGTCCGGCGACTACGCGCCGCTCCTGCCCACGCTGGCGCAGGTGCGCGTGGGCGCCTATCTGCTGGAGATGTGCACGCCGCGCGCGGGCGACGTGGCCATGCTGAAGGCGCTGCCCGGGCATGCGCGCATCGGCATCGGCGTGGTCAACCAGAAAGACCAGGCCATCGAGAGCGAGGATGCGGTGGCGGCCCGCATCGAGCGGGGCATCGCGCTGTTCGGCCGGGAGCGGCTGCTGCTGCACCCGGATTGCGGCTTCGCTACGTTCGCGGATAATCCGATCTGTTCCGCGCGGATCGCGCAACAGAAACTGCAGGTCATCGCGCAGGCCGCCAGGCGCTTCGATTGACGCATGGCGGCCGCGCGCCACGGAGCCGCCATGCAGCACATTCTCGTCTATTCCGATTCCCTGTCCTGGGGCATTGTGCCCACTACCCGCAGGCGCCTGCCGTTCGAGCAGCGGTGGCCGGGCGCGATGGAGACGGCCCTGTGCGCCGCCGGCCGGCGGGTGCGCGTCATCGAAGACTGCCTCAACGGCCGGCGCACGGTGTGGGACGATCCGTTCAAACCCGGCCGCAACGGCCTGGCGGGGCTGGCGCAACGGATCGAAATCCATTCGCCGCTGGCGCTGGTCATTCTCATGCTTGGCACCAACGACTTCCAGTCCATGCACGCGCACAACGCCTGGCATGCCTCGCACGGCATCCTGGCGCTGGTGCACGCGATACGCACCGCGCCCATCGAGCCGGGCATGCCGGTTCCCCCCATACTGGTGATCGCGCCGCCCGCCATCCAGACTCCCAAGGGCCCGATCGCGCCCAAGTTCGAAGGCGGCGACCGCAAATGCGCAGGGTTGGCCGCAGCCTATCGCCAGGCATGCGAAGAAGCGGGCTGCCACTTCTTCGACGCGGGCGGCGTGATTACCTCCAGCAAGGTGGACGGCGTGCACCTCGACCTGGATCAGCATCTGGCGCTGGCGGACGCCGTGAGCGGGGTGGTGGAGACGCTGCTGGCGTGACACGGCATCCGCGCACGCCAGCGGCTCGACACCACGTCAATCCACCTTTGCCCCGGAGAATTTCACGACTTCGCCTCATCTGATGGCGATGCCGTCATCGGCGGTTTCGAAGACCACTGCGTCGGTCAGGTTCACAAGTCGCTCCAGATCTGGCGTGCCGCGCGCAGCAGGGTAACGCGGTGTTCCGGAGCCGCGATGGCGATCATGGCCCGGATGCGCTGCCGCAGGCTGAGCCCGCGCAGTTGCGCCACGCCATGCTCGGTGGCGATGAGATCGACGTCGCTGCGCGCTGTCGTGACGGGTCCCGACAGGAGAGAGACGGTATTGCTTTCTCGATGGCGCCCGGTTGCGGCCAGGACGATGATCGACACGCCGCCGGAGTACACGGCCGCACGCACGTATTCACCTGGCCTCCCACCGCGCCGATGTGCTGCGAGCCGATGGCCTCGGCATTCGCCTGGCCGGACAGGTCCAGCCTGTCCAGAGACTCGGTTCTGATCATGGCTGTTGCGCCGCCGTGAGAATGGCTTGCGAATGCTTCAGCAACGGCCCGTCCACTATCTTGCCTTCGAAGTCGATCGCGCCGATGCCGCGCGTCAGCGCATCGTCACAGGCTTGCACTGGCCGCCGTGCACAGGCCACTTCTTCCTCCGTCGGCGAAAAAGCCGTATTGGCCGGCGCCGCCTGGGCGGGGGCGGCCTCGGCGCATCATCCGAGGGCGCCGCCGCAATGGGCGCGCGCCCTCACTCCAGATGCGGATGCCGGTCCGTCAGACGCTGACGCCGCTGGCGCAGCGCTTCGAGTTCTTCCTCCAGCTTTGCGATCTCGGCGTCCACGTCCTGCACGTTCTGCTCGATATGCTCATAGGCCTGGCGCAGCAGCGCCTTGGCCTCGCGCGCGCTGGCGGCGTTGGGGGTGTCGCCGCGCAGGGGGCGGTTGGCGGTTTCGGGAAGGAAGAACGACGTGACGATGCCGATGACGGCCGCCACCATCAGGTAGAAGGCGGGCATCATCAGGTTCTCGGTTTCTTCCACCAGCCACGCGGCCACCGTGGGCGTGAGGCCGGCCACGATGATGGCCACGTTGAAGGAGCTGGCCAGGGCGCTGTAGCGGATGCGCGTCGGAAACAGCGCGGGCAGGGTGGAGGCCATGACGCCGGTCAGGCAGTTGAGCAGCACGGCGATAAAGAGCAGCCCCAGGAAGATGAGGCCGGTGTTGTCGCTGCCGATGAAATGGAAGGCCGGCACGGACAGCGCCAGCAGGCCCAGGCTGCCCACGAACAGGAACGGCTTGCGGCCCACCTTGTCGCTGAAGAAGCCCACCACGGGCTGCACGAACAGCATGCCGATCATGACCACGACGATGATGAGCACGCCGTGCTGCTCGGAGTAGCCCAGGCTGCCCGAGAGATAGGTCGGCATATAGGTGAGCAGCATGTAGTAGGTGATGTTGGTCACCAGCACCATGCCGATGCAGATGAGCAAGGCCTTGCGGTACTTGGAAAAGATTTCGCGGAAGGAGATCCTGGGCCGTTCCTGCACGGCGTCGCGGTCTTCCTGTTCCATCAGTTCGAGCTGCTGCGCGAAGGCCGGCGTTTCCTCGGCGGCGTGCCGCAGATAGAGGCCCAGCAGGCCCAGCGGTCCGGCCACGAAGAAGGGCACGCGCCAGCCCCAGTCGAGAAAGGTCTGTTCGCCGAGGATGGACTGCAGCAGCACCACCAGGCCCGCGCCGAGCACGAAGCCGGCGATGGAGCCGAAGTCCAGCCAGCTTCCCAGGAAGCCGCGCCGCCGGTCGGGCGCGTACTCGGCCACGAAGATGGCGGCGCCCGTGTACTCGCCGCCCACTGAAAAGCCCTGGGCCAGCTTGCAGGCCAGCAGCAGGATGGGCGCCCAAAGGCCGATGGATTCATACGAGGGGATCAGGCCGATGCAGAACGTGCTGATCGCCATGATGATGATGGTGAGCGACAGCACCTTCTGCCGCCCGAAGCGGTCGCCCATGACGCCGAAGAAGACGCCGCCCAGCGGCCGCACCAGGAAAGGCACCGAGAACGTGCCCAGCGCCGCGATGGTCTGCACGGCGGGCGCGGCGTCGGGAAAGAACACCTTGCCCAGCGCGAAGGCGACGAAGCCGTACACGCCGAAGTCGAACCACTCCATGGCGTTGCCGAGGGCGGCGGCGGTGACGGCCTTCTTGAGCTTGGTGTTGTCGATGACGGTGATGTCGTCGATCTGCAATGGCCGGACGGGCGGGGCGGAAGAAGAGGCTTCTGTCATACCGGAATCTCCCATGGAAGGCGGGCGCCGCGCCCGCGGACGAGAAACACTTGCTGGCCGTCATCTGCGAGATGTCTTGATGATACGGCGGCTCTTCCGGCCCGGCGTTGCATATTGGTAACACTCGTCAACGCGGGAATTCCATTTCTGACCCGGGGCCAGGCGCGCGCGTCCGACGCCGAGGCCCGCACGCTGGCGCGGCAGCCCCGGAGGCAATGCCGTTTCCAGTGACGGCGACGGCCCGGATCCCTGCCGTCCGTCGCCCGGCACCTCATGCCGCGTGTCCGACGGCGCCGCGGTAACCCAGTCCCGCCGACGGCTGCGGCGCAGCGCGGCGGGAACGGGTCCGTTCCCGTCCGGCTCCAGCCGCTGGGCTTCGCAGGCGGTGGATATTGCCAGCACCATGTTGCCCGGCGCAACGCAGACCGGGGCGCTGAAGGCGTTGACGGTGACTTGTGCCGCGGCGGCGCCCTGGGCCACGGCGTCCTCCACCGCGGCGGCCGCCGTGCCGTGGACCGCCATGGGGCGGCCGGCTTGCTTCAACAGATTGGCGCACATGGGCGCGCCCATGACGCCGAGTCCGACGACGCCCAGGGTATCCGAACTGCGCGTGTTCATGGAAAGGTTCCTTTTCCGGTCGGGTGCGCGGGGCCGCTGCACCAGCGATAGCGAAAGGCGGCATTGCCCGGCCGGCCGCGCCCGTCGGGGCGCTGGCGTCGAAGGTCCGTATACAGCTTCCGGCCGTGCTGGTATCGTTTTGCACGCCGGACCCGGAAGGCGGCGCGGACGGGTCGCGACGCAGCGTGATTCACCCCATTGCAGGATCGATGCCGCGGCGCCGCCCGCGGCCCTGTCCCGCGGTCAGGGATGCACCAGCGAGGAGGTTTCCATGGAATGTCGAGGACATCGGATATGGATAGCCGTTCTGGCCGTCGCGGCCGCCACGGCGGCGTCGGCGCAGAACACCAGCGCCATCGTCGTGGATGGCAACAAGTGGCTGTCGGCGGACTACACGGAAAGGCGGGCGTTCCTGGTGGGCGTGGCTAACATGATCATCGCGGAAGACGCCTACGCGCGGCGCGAGAAGCTCTCGCCGCCGCCGGCGGGGACCCGCATCACGGCCGCGGTCAAGGATCTGAATCTCTACCAGATCGACGCGCGCATCACGCAGTGGTACCAGGCGCATCCCGACCGGCGCGGCATGCCGGTCATGGGCGTGATCTGGCAGGACATCGTCAAGCGGCAGGCGCCCATGCAAGGAGAGAAAAAATGAAAACGACGCGATGGCTGGCAACCATGCTCCTGCCGCTGGCGCTGCTCATCGGCTGCGCCACCGCCGCCGGGGGCCTGATCGGCGCCGGCGTGGACAAGGCGAGCGGCGGCGACGGCACCGCCGGGGCCATGATCGGCGGCGGCGTGGGCATGATGATCGACGTGTTCAACTGAGGGCGCAGCGGCGGCCTGCGCGACGCCGCCGGCCGCCGGGCCCGGTGCATAATGGCGCGATCCGCCGTTTTCGCCCATCCGCCCGCATGCCCTCGCTGCAACTCTTCCTGCTGTTCCTGGCCGCCGATCTCGCGCTCAAGCTCACGCCGGGCCCGGACATGGCGCTTACCTTGACGCGCGGCATGACGCAGGGTTTTCGCACGGCCTGGTACAGCGTGCTGGGCACGTTTTCGGCGGGGGCGGTGCAGATTCCGCTGGTGGTGCTCGGCCTGGCGGCGGTGTTCAAGCAGTCTCCCGCGCTGTTCATGGCGGTGAAGCTGGCCGGCGCGGTCTACCTGGCGTACCTGGGCATCAAGGCGCTCATGCGCTGCCGGCGCGGCGGCGCGCTGGCGGCGGGCGTCGCGCGCGGCGCGGGGCGCGATGCGTATGTGCAGGGTTTCATGACCAACCTGCTCAATCCCAAGGTCTTCATATTCCTGGTGGCGTTCCTGCCGCAGTTCACGGACCCCGCGCAAGGGCCGGTATGGCTGCAGATGCTGGCGCTGGCCGTGTTTTCCAAGACCATGGGGCTGGCCACCGGCGCGGGCTTCGCCTACGGCGCTTCGCGCATCCGTGGCTGGCTGGGCCGCAATCCGTGGTTCCTGCGCGTCCAGGAAGGGGCGCTGGGCGCGGCGATGCTGGCGGTCGCCGGCTATGTGGTGTTCAGCCGGGGCGGCCCGGCCCGGTGAGCCCGGGCCGCCGGCCGCACTCGCCGGATATTGTCCGAATGCGGCGGTAACATCCGCCGTATGCAGAAACTCGGCCACCAGATTCTCTATTCCGCCTCCGACATCGTCAATTTCCTGGAGTGCGGGCACCTGACCTCGCTCGACTTGCGGCACCTGGAGACGCCGCTGCCGTTGGCGCAGGAAGACGAGCCGCTCGCGCTCGTCCAGGCCAAGGGGCTGGAGCACGAACGGGCCTATCTGGAGAAGCTGCGTGTCCAGGGCTTGCGCATCGTGGACGTGAGCGAGGCGGGCGACAGTCTCGAGGCGCGGCTGCGCCGCACCGAGGCCGCCATGCGGGAGGGCGCGGAGGCGATCTACCAGGCGGCGTTCCGCCACGGCAGCTATGTGGGCCATGCGGATTTCCTGCTCAGGGTGGCGCGGCCCTCGGCGCTGGGCGGCCATGGTTACGAGGCGGCCGACACCAAGCTCGCGCGCAGCCCGCGCGCGAAATTCGTGGTGCAGCTCGCCTTCTATTCCTGGCTGCTGGGACTGGCGCAAGGCGCCGAACCGAGGCACATGAGCGTGGTGCTGGGCAACGGCGTCGAACAGCGCTTTGCCGTGTCCGACTACGCGCATTATTTCCGGCGCGTGCTGGCGGGTTTCGAGGCCTTTGTCGGCGCGAAGGGCGCGCAGACCTATCCCGAGCCCTGCGAGAAATGCGCGCAATGCCGCTGGAGCGCGCTCTGCGACGAGCAGTGGCAGGCCGACGACCATCTTTCGCAGGTGGCCAACATTACCGGCCAGCAGATCCGCAAGCTGCAGGCGGGCGGCATCGGCACGCTGGCGCAGCTGGGCCGCCTGGCGCCGGGCACCGCCGTGCCGCTGCTCGAGGGAACGACGCTGCAGCGGCTGCGCGCGCAGGCGGCGCTGCAGTTGCGTGCCCGCGAGGAGGGCGGGCGTTACTACGAACTGATCCCGCGCGGGCCGGAGCCGGGGCTGCGGGGATTCGAGCGCATGCCGCGGCCCGACGAGGGCGACATGTTCTTCGACATGGAAGGCGATCCGCTGGAAGACGGCGGCCTGGAATACCTGTTCGGCGTCTATGTGCGCGATGGCGGCCGGGAGGCGTTCCACCCGTTCTGGGCGCACAACCGCCGCGAAGAAAAGGCGGCGTTCGAGCGCTTCATGGATTTCGTGGTCGAGAGGCTGCGCCGCTACCCGGATGCGCACATCTACCATTACGCGCCTTACGAAGAGACGGCCATCAAGCGGCTGATGTCGGTGCACGGCACGCGCGAGGCCGAGGTGGACAGCCTGCTGCGCATGCACAAGCTGGTGGACCTGTACCAGGTGGTGCGCGAGGCGCTGCGCGTGTCCGAGCCGAGCTATTCCATCAAGTCCATCGAGCATTTCTATCGGCCCCGGCGCGAGGGCGGCGTGACCAACGCGGGCGCCAGCATCGTGTTCTACGAGCGCTGGCGCGCGGAGCGCGACGAGCGGCTGCTGCAGGCCATTGAAGACTACAACCGCGACGACGTGGTGTCCACCTGGCAATTGCGCGAGTGGCTGCGGCAGATCCGGCCGCAGGACCTGGCCTGGGCGAACGACCGCGGCCAGCAGGACATCGAGGCGGCGCGCTTCGAGGCGGGCGCGAAGACCGAGGCCGAGGCGCGGCTGGACCGCTACCGCGAGCCGCTGCTGGACGGCCTGCCCGACGAGGAGCCGGCCTGGACGGCGGACCAGGCGCATCGCGCGCTGGTCTTTCAGTTGCTGGATTTTCACCGGCGCGAGCAGAAGCCGGAATGGTGGGCGTATTTCGCGCGCGCCGAGGCCAGCGACGCGGAGCTGGTCGAAGACAGCGAGTGCCTGGGCGGATTGGTGCGCGACCACGATGCGCCCCTGCTCAAGGAAGGGCGTTCGCTGCGCTACACCTACCGCTACCCGCCTCAGGAAACCAAGCTGCGCACGGGCGCGTCCTGCCGGGAGATCCGTGGCGGACAGAAGCTGAACAAGCTGGAGATCGACCCGCGCGCCTGTACGCTGTCTTTCACGTGGGCGAAGCCCGAGCCGCCGCCGCCGCGGCTGGCGGCAGGGCCGGACCAGCCCATCAACAATAAAGTGCTCGCCGACGCCGTGTTCCGCTACGCCGACGCGCTGCTGGAAGCCGGCGCACGCGCGCCCACGCGCTTTCGCGCGGTGGACGCGCTGCTGCGCCGGGAAGCGCCGCGCCTGCACGGCGTGGAACCGGGCCGGCCCCTGATCGATCCGGGCCGCCCCTTGCTCGAACAGGCGGTGACGCTGGTCGCCGCGCTCGACGAAAGCGCGCTCTTCGTGCAGGGGCCGCCGGGCGCGGGCAAGACCTACATCGGATCGCGCCTGCTGGTGCATCTGCTGCGGCAGGGCAAGCGCGTGGCCGTCACCTCCAACAGCCATCACGCCATCAACAACCTGCTGGCTGGCGTGGAGAAAGCCGCCCGCGAGCAGGGGTTCGTGTTCGCGGGGGCCAAGAAGTCCGGCGCGCCGGGCGACGATACCTGTCTGGGCGGGGACTGCATCGAAGACGTGTTCGACAACAAGAAAATCGATCCCGCGCGGCACCAGTTGGTGGCGGGCACGGCCTGGCTGTTCAGCCGCCCGGAAATGGAGGGCCGTTTCGATTACCTGTTCGTGGACGAGGCGGGGCAGGTCAGTCTGGCCAATCTGGTGGCGGTGGGGCTGTGCGCGCGCAACATCATTCTGCTGGGCGACCAGATGCAGCTCGGGCAGCCCACGCAGGGATGCCACCCCGGCCGTTCGGGAGAGTCCACCCTGGAGTACCTGTTGGACGGCGAGGCCACGATCGCGCCCGACCGCGGCATTTTCCTCGACACCTCCTACCGCATGCATCCGGCCATTTGCGGCTTTGTTTCCAGCGCCATCTATGACGGCAGGCTGCGCGCGGCCGAGGCCACGCGGTCGCAGCGGCTGGCGCTGTCGGCCGGAGCCGATCCGGCGCTGCGCGAAAGCGGCATCGTGTATGTGCCCGTGCCGCATGAGGGCAATGCGCAGTCCAGTCCGGAAGAGGCGCGGCGCGTGGCGGCCCTGTACGCCAGCCTGCGCGCGCAGCATTACGACGACGGCGCGGGCCGTGCCGTGCGCCTGGGCGCGGACGATGTGCTGGTGGTGGCGCCCTACAACGTGCAGGTCAACGCGCTCAAGGCGGCGCTGCCGCCGGACGCGCGGGTGGGCACCGTCGACAAGTTCCAGGGGCAGGAAGCCCAGGTGGTCATCATTTCCATGGCGACCTCCAGCGGCGCCACCATGCCGCGCGACATGGAGTTTCTTTTCAGCCGCAATCGCCTTAACGTGGCGATCTCGCGCGCCAAATCGCTCGCCGTGCTCGTCGCCAGTCCGGCGTTGCTGTCGGTGCGCTGCCGCACGCCCGAGCAGATGGCGCTGGTCAATACGCTGTGCTGGGTGGCCGAACTGGGAGAGACGGGGGGCGCCGGCGGGGCTCGGGGCCCGCACAAGACGCCTTCCGGCGCCAACGGGCGTTAATCCTGCAGGGCGCGGCCGAGCGCCGCCTCGGCCTGGCGGTCCATGACGACCGTGGCGGCCATGCGCGCCCGCGTAAGACCGACGAACAGCCGGCGCCGTTCCCGCTCGCCGAGTTCGGCGAAGGACACCTCCGTGAGCACCACGACCGGGCAGGACTGGCCCTTG
Organism: Achromobacter sp. Marseille-Q4962; assembly: GCF_943737005.1. Taxonomy (GTDB): domain Bacteria; phylum Pseudomonadota; class Gammaproteobacteria; order Burkholderiales; family Burkholderiaceae_B; genus Achromobacter. The sequence continues at coordinate 61,813 of NZ_CALSFU010000006.1, forward strand.
TAGCGAAAGAGCGTATCCGCCAGGATGGCGCCCTCGGTCCACAGGGAAGCGCCCGCGGCATCGTATCCGGCGAAGCGTCTGAGCCCATGGCCGCAAAGCTCGGCCTGCCCCAGCAGGTGCGAACGCGCCAGGCCGCGGTAGCTGAGGATCACGATGTCGCCCGGCGCGTAACCCTCGTCCAGGTAGCCGCGCACCGCCTGCGCGGTCCGCAGCAGCATCTGGTCCTCGTCGTCATAGGCCGACATGGCCGGCTCGCGGCCTGCATACGCCCCCAGGGCGCGGATGGGCCGGGGCGTGAGCCGCAGCACGTTGATGCTGTCCACAATGGAAGTCGGGCTGCGGAAATTGTCCGGGCAGTGCAATACCACGGCTTCTGGAATGTCGCAGGGCGGGTGCTCATAGAGACGCTGGTCTTCGTCTTCCAGAAAATAGAAGCGTCCTTCCTCCCGCAGCAGGCGACGCAGGGCAACCGTCCAGTGCGGATCGAAGTCTTGCCCTTCGTCGATGATGAGCACATCGTGCTGCGGCTCGAACGATGCCGAATCTTCGCAGTAGCGCTGCGCGGCTTGCCGCAATGCGTCCGGCGCCGAGAAATCCAGCGCGCCCCGCGCGCCGGAAATGATCGACCGCCAGTTCGTGAAAGGTGGAGACTGTTGCTCGTGGCGGAGCCAGCCGGCCGATCTGTTCGGAGAGCGACCGGTTGAAGCACGCATACAGGGCGCGCTGGCCCTGGTCCGCGGCGTCGTGCAGCAGCCGCAGGGCAAGCTGAGTCTTGCCGGAACCGGCCGTCGCCTGTATGCGCAGGACGCGGCTGGGAGCGTCGACTCGCGTGGCCCAGGCGGCCAGTCCGCTGCCGAGGCGTTGCGTGACGTTCGATAGCTGGTCGCGCAGCACGTCCAGGGCGGGAGCCACCTGGAACCAGTTGAGCAGAAATGCCCGGACCCGGGCGCTGTTTCCGCTCGGTTCGCCCTGCGGCAGGACGGCGCACAGCCGCGCCGCCAGGTCGGGAAAATCCGCGGCGTCGATGATGCGCTCGCGCGGATATGCGGCGCTGCCCGCGCCGAGCATGCGATAGTCGGGCAGCAGGAGCACGTGGCCGATGCGGGGCGGCCGGTCGAGCTCGCGTATCCGCGCCAGCAGCGCGGCATGCTGGCGGCGGCACTGGCGACCGATGTTCTTGCGATGCGCGCCGTATTGCTTGTAGAGGCCGTCCGCGGCCTCCTCGATGGGGCCTGCCTTGATCTCCAGCAACAACAGGTCGCCCGCCTGGTTCATGGCGACGATATCCACTTCGCCTTCGGCGTCGCGGCCCTGGTAGACGGAGCGCCATTCCACGCTGTGAAAAAGGCTGTAGGCGTCGGGCAGCGTGTCGCGCAGGCGCTGCAGGATGTCGAGTTCGCGCTGCAGTCCGGCCGGCATGCCGCAGAGGGGGCCGTGAAAGATATCGTCGGGGTAGATCCGAGCCATACGCGCATGTTCTCCGGATGGGCATTCGCCGGGCCGCGAAGCCAGCGGGATTCTCTCACATGCCTATTTCGTCCGACATTGCGCCAGGATTTGTCCGAATGCCTCTCCAGAATGCGCCTGTCGCATTGTCGAGGAGGGCATGATGTTGGACCCATATCTGCCGCTGGTGCGCTACTGGACGCTGGAACTGCTGGCGGGCATGCGGGGCTTTGCGGCGGCGGCCGGCAGGCTGGCGCCGCGGGAATGGGAGCGCGTGCGCGCGGCGCTTGGCATCGCGGAAGACGGAGACATGCGCGAAGCGCGGTCGGCGGCGGCGCGCGAGGCTGCGCAGTTGGGAGCGCCGGGGCCGGGCGCGCCGGGATTGCCGCTTGCGCGCAACCTGGAATGGCTGGCCAACGCAATCGGCCTGGACACGGCCGCGCGGCGGATCCTGCTGTTTGCCGTGCTGTACGAAACCAGCGCCGTACTGAGGCCGGTGCTGGACGCGCTGGGCGGATTCGGCGATCAGGCGCTATGCGTGTTGCTCGCGCGCCTCCTGGCGCTGGATGAAGACGACGCCCGCATCGCGCTGGCGCCTGCCGGCCCGCTGGCGGCATCCGGCATGGTCAGGGTGGCGTCCGGCCCCGGCCTGCTGCCCTACGGCCGGAAAATGCGGCTGCGGCCCGGGCTGGCGGATGCGCTGCTGACGCCGCATGCGAAACAGGCGGAGCTGATGCGCACGCTGCTCTGCACGAGCGGCGACAGGGCGCGCGGACCGGAGGCGGCCGTCCCCGCGCGGGCTGGGCGCGCAGCCCCCGGCGCGGCGTCGTCGCCGGCCCCCGCGGGACCCTACCGGCTGGGCGTGCTGAATACGGATGTGGCGTTGTCCAGCCTGTGCGACGGCCTGAAGCGCCATGCGCGAGCCCATCTTGCCTTGTACGGGCCCTCGGGCACGGGCAAGACAGCCTTCTCGCACTGGCTGGCGGAAGAACTCGGCCGGCCGCTCCTCGTCCAGGATGTCCGGGATTTGCTGCACCGCGGGCGGGCCAGCTCCGGCCTGCGGCTGGCCGACGTGTTCGCGCGGGCCGGCGAGGCGGGCGCGGTCATGCTCTTCGATGAGGCCGATGCATTGCTGGGCGCGCGGGCTTGTCACGGTCCTTGGGCCGGCGTGCAGCGCGAGCTGCTGGACCGCATGGATGCCTGCGAGGGCATCGTATTGGTGGCGAGCCGCTACGACGGCCTGCTCGATCTGGCGGCGCTGCGCCGTTTCGATCTGAAGGTCCGCTTCGGTTATCTGCGCGAGGAGGATGCCTGGACCTTGTTCAACGATCTTGCGCACAGCCTGGGCCTGAGCGCAGAGACGGTAACGCCGCACGAGGTGGGAGGACTGGGCCGGCTCGCGCCGGGCGATTTCGCGGCTGTGCGTCGCCAATCGTTGCTGCATCCGATCCGGGATGCCAGGGATCTGTACAGGCGCCTGCGCGCCGAGTGCGCGTTCAAGCCGCCCGCAGACGGCAGGCGCGCTGTGGCATATGCGGGAGGGCCGGCGCAATGAGGTATCGCATGCTGGAGCTGCCTGCGGAAGCGGTGGAGGGCCTGCGCGCGGCGAGGCGGGTCGTGGTCATGACGGGGTCCGGATTGGGACCGGCTTGCGGCCTGCCGGTGTCGCCACCCGCTTGCCGGATCTGCGGAGCGAGGCTGCGGCCGGGCAAGCACAGGCACGAGGAGCCCGCGGCCGATGGCGTTTGCCGGCTTGCCATGCCGGAGGCGTCGCGCTGCGACATCTTTTTGTGCGCCGGCACTTCGCTGCAGACGCCGGGCGCAATCGACATCGCGCATGCCGCCGTGGCCGCCGGGGCGCGAGTGGTTCAGGCCAACCCCAACCCCACGCCGCTGAATCGCCTGGACGTCATGCACATTCCGTCGCTCGCCGAACTTGCGCTGCCCGTGCTGGCGGCGCGGGCCTGGCCCTAATCAGGCATCGGTGGGCAGATAGGCGCGCGCCAGTGCCTGGGCTTCCCGGGCGAAGCGGGCGCGCGCCGCCGGCGGCGAAAGAATTTCTATCGACGAGGCATGGCCGTGCAGCAATTGCCAGAGCATGACGGAGGGCCGCACGCGCGCGTGGAGAACGAACCCGTTTTCCGCTTCTTCGATCGTCTGGTCCGCGGCGAGCCAGAATTCGCGCAAAGGATGGCGCCGCGGCTTGCCGTCGGCCAGCATGGGCTCGTGCGCGCGCAGCACGAGGCATATCTCGTCTTCCGGGTAGAAGTTGAGCGCCTCTTCTTTTACCGCGTACTCGCGCAGATCGAAGTCCGGATCGAGGTCGGCGGGTTCGTCCAGCAGACGGACTTCGGAAAGCCTGTCCATGCGGAACAGAAAGCGGCGGCCGGGTTTCCTGGGGCCCCAGGCGACCATGTAGAGCACGCCGGCGCGGTCGACCATGCCCAGCGGCGTCATTTCGTAGGCGCGCGGACTCGGCTGTTTCTCGCCGAACGGCGTATTGCGAAAACCCAGTTTGCGGCCGTAGTACAGCGCATGCGTGACCTGCCGGTAAACCTCGGGTTCGACACGCGGCAGCACCATGGGATGCGTGCTGTCTATGCGCAGGGTCTTGCGCGACCAGTTGGCCGCGTCGCCGCCATCCACATGGGGCCGATGGCGCGCCAGGTAGGCGCTCGCCGCCTCGAACGTGGCGGCCAGGTCGTCCAGGACCACCGCGGGAAGATACCGTTCGGCCACTTCCCGCAGCGCGCACATCGCCATGGCCATGTTCACGTTCATGTTCTGGATGCTGAACTGGCTGCGCGCAATGGTGCGGTACCAGCGCCGGTCGCGCGTGGCGCCATGGAATCCGATGCTGTCGACATTTTCCATGGCGCGGCGTATCTGGCGGTCCTGCGGCACCGGATCCTGCAGGCGGGCGAGCCGCTCGCGGATTTCCGACATGCTGATTCCGCAATTTCCGGCTTCCTCGTCCGCAGCGTAGGGGAGGATTTTCAGCAGATTATCCAGAAGGGCGGCTTGACTGGGTGACATGGATATTCAGGGGGAAAGGATATGGATGCAATCCGGCGGTTCTTGACTCTACAAAATGCCCGATTCGTGCCGTTACCGCCAATAACGACCTCCGGCGCGCCCGACACTCGCCCCGCAAGCGGCGCACTGAATCGCGCAATTAATCCATCCGCCGCACAAGACGGAAAAATCCTGCCGCGGCGAATTAAGTCTGAAAACTATAATTCAAAATGTGTAATTAGTATTTAAATGTATACTCCATGCGTTTCACAGGAGAAGCGCCCGCAACCGGCCGCGGCTGGCGGATTCGGAAGGGCTGGGAGAAAACCATGTTGAAAGCAGTGGCAAAGGGTGGGGCGATGGCCCTGATGGCGGCGCTGGTTGCCGGTTGCGCAACCGAGCGTTCGCAGGCGTTGGCGGTTCCGGCCGTGGCCGCGGCCGCCAAGCCGTACCAGGGTGTGCGCAGCCCCATTTCCGTGGGCAAGTTCGACAATCGCTCGAACTATCTGCGCGGCGTGTTCTCCGATGGCGTGGACCGCCTGGGCGGCCAGGCCAAGACGATACTCGTGAGCCACTTGCAGCGCACGGGCCGCTTCCAGGTCATGGACCGCGAGAACCTCACCGAAATCAAGCAGGAGGCTTCTTTCAACAAAGAGGCCAACCGCATCAAGGGCGCGCGCTACGTGGTGACGGGCGACGTGACCGCCTTCGGGCGCAAGGTCACGGGCGACCATCAGCTCTTCGGCATCCTGGGCCGCGGCAAGGAGCAGGTGGCCTATGCCAAGGTGGATCTGAACGTGGTCGACGTGACGACTTCCGAGGTGGTCTATTCGGCGTCGGGCGCGGGCGAATACAGCCTTTCCAACCGTGAGATCGTGGGCTTCGGCGGCACGGCGGGCTACGACTCCACCCTCAACGGCAAGGTGCTGGACCTGGCCATCCGCGAAGCGGTGGACCGCCTGGTCGACGGCATCGAACAGGGCTCCTGGCAGCCCTCGGCGCGCTGAGGAGGCCGGCCATGCACATCAAGCACGAGTCTTGCCGGCGCGCCGCGCGCCTGGCGCTGGTTGCGGGCGCGGCCGCGCTGCTGGCGGCCTGCGCGCAGCCCAAGCCCATGTACACCTGGGACGCCTACCAGCCTGCCCTCTACGCCTATCTCAAGGAAGACGGCGCCGACTATTCCGGGCAGGCGCTCGCCATGGAGAAGAACATCGAAACGGCGCGCGCCACCAACCAGGTGCTGCCGCCGGGCTTCCGCGCCCACCTCGGCATGCTCTACCTGAAGATGGGAGACGGCGACAAGGCGGCGGCGCAGATCGAGGGCGAGAAAACCGCCTTTCCCGAAGCCGCTCCTTTCATGGATTTCCTGCTGCGCAACGCCGGCGGCGCCAAGAGCGCCGCCGCCCAGCCCCCGGCCGACGCGCCCGCGCAGACCTCCGCAGACATTTCCCGGAAAGGAACCTGAACACCATGATCCGAGCCATCATCCGAGCCGGGGCGCTGGCCCTGGCGGCGGCGCTCGCCGGTTGCGCGGCGCCCCAAGCCAACGTCGATTACACCGCGTTCCGCGAAAGCAAGCCGGCCTCGCTGCTGGTGCTGCCGCCGCTGAACAACTCGGTGGACGTGGCGGCCACCTCGGCCGTGCTCGCGCAGGCGACGCGTCCGCTGGCCGAGTCCGGCTACTACGTGGTGCCCGTGGGCGTCATGAACGAAACCTTCAAGCAGAACGGCCTCTACACCGCGGACGACATCCAGAACCTGCCGCCGGCCAGGCTGCGCGAGATCTTCGGCGCCGACGCGGCCATCTACATGACCGTGAAGGAATACGGCAGCACCTACCAGGTGATCAATTCCACCGTGACGGTGGACGTCCAAGCCTCGCTGGTGGACCTGCGCACCGGCGCCAAGCTCTGGGAGGGCGGCAAGCGCGTGGTGCAGGCCAGCGACAGCGGCGGCGGCGGCCTTATCGGCATGCTGGTCAACGCGGTGGTCAACCAGATCATCAACAACCTGTCCGACCGCAGCTACGCGGTGGCGGGCATAACCAATAGCATGCTGCTCAGCGCCGGCCAGCCCGGCGGCATTCTCTACGGGCCGCGCTCGCCACATTACGGGACGCAGTAGCGGGCGCCGCGACGCGCGCATGCAGGGCCGGGCCGCGGCGGGCGCCGGCCCTTTCTTTTCGCGGACCAGGGGCCGGCGCTGCGCCGGACCGCGCCTGCGCGGATCATGGCGACAACGACAGGTTCGCCGCCTTGGCCGCCTGTTTGTACAGGGGAATCTCCCGCGCCATGGTTTCCGCCAGCGCCTGGGAAGAACTGCCGACGGGTTCGATGCCCAGTTCCAGGAGCCGCCTGGCCACGTCGGGCTCGCGCAGGGCGGCGGAGATGGCCGATTGCAGCGTGGCGACGACGGCATCGGGGGTGCCTGCCGGCGCATACAGCGACGACCAGAACGACATGGCGAAACCCTGGACGCCGGACTCGGTAACGGTCGGTACGTCGGGCAGCAGGGTGAAGCGCCTGGCGCCCGTGACGGCGAGGGCGCGCAGATGGCCGCTTCGCAGTTGCGGCAGGACGGCGGCGGCATCGACCAGCGCGAAGTCGATTTCGTTGGACAGGAGCGCGGCGACGACCGCGGAGTTGCCCTTGTAATTGACGACTTCGGCGGGTATGGCGGTCCGGCTCGAGAAGACGGCGGTGGCCAATTGAAAAGAATTCGCGCCGGCCCCGGCGAACAAGGGTTTTCCGTTCTTGCCGGCCAGTGCGGCAAGATCGCCGACGGATCGGGCTGGGCTGTCTTTCTTGACGACGAGAATCATGGGAATGTCGCCAACCAGCGAGATGGGCGCAAAATCGGCCACGGGATCGTAGTCGAGCTCGCGGTATAGAGCGGGGTTGACGGTCATGCCGCTGCTCGGGCCTACCAGCAGGGTATAGCCGTCAGCCGGGGCGCGCTTGACGGCGCCGATGGCGATGGCGCCGCTGGCGCCGGGGCGGTTCTCGACAATGAACGGCTGGCCCAGGCGGCGCTGGAGCTGTTCCGCCATGAGGCGGGCGAGAATGTCGTTGCCGCCGCCGGGCGCAAAGCCCACGATCATGCGTACCGGCCGCGCCGGATAGTCTTGCGCCGCGGCGTGACAGGCCAGCGCCGCTATCAGCATGCCGAGCCACCAGGACAGATACCGTTTCATGTCGCGCTCCAATCGTTGAGTGCCGTGCGCGCTTACTCGGGAATGCACGGATGGCCCATTGTGGACCGCGTGGCTATATTGGGCTCGACTCAACGTGCCAGCCGACGCTGCTGGCAGCGACAGCCCGGAGTCGGCATGGCACCTGAATGGCATCACTGGAGCACCCTCGACCACGGCCCCCATGCGCTGGCGTTCTGGCATGACGCGGTCTGTGCCGGCGTACTGGATTCCGAGTTCTGCGCCGAGCCTGGCGCCGCTTTTGCCGGCACCATGTCCAGCCAGACGCGCACCGAGGCGCGCCTGGTCAACTTTGCAAGCTCGCCGCATCGCATCCGGCGCTCCCAGCGGCATGTCAGCCGCCGGGACAGCGATCACCTCATGCTCAGCCTGCAGGTGCGTGGACGCGCCGTCATGTCGCAGGGGGAGACGCAGGTATGCCTGCAGCCCGGCGAATTCGGCCTGCTCGACCCCTCCTCGGCGTTCGATATCGACTTTCCCGAGCCCACCGCGCGCCGCCTGGTGTTGCTGCCGCGCCACGTGCTGGCCGCGCGCTCGCCGGGCCTGCGGCGCCTGCGCGAACCCGCCAGGCTGCCCGCCGGCATGGCGTTCGCGCCGGTGCTGACCGAGACCATGCGCCTGTTGACCGAAACCGGCCTGACCCTGGAGAGCCGCACGGTCGATACGCTGCTCGATACGGTGGCCGAGATCGTTGCGCTGCAATGCGCGCCGGCGGCCGCGGCGCCTTCGACCGAGCTGTCGTTCGTGGGCGTGAAGCGCCACATCGATACCGCGATCGCCGATCCGGGGCTGTCGCCCGCGTCGGCGGCGGCGGCGTGCCGGATCTCGGTCCGGACGCTGCACAGATTGTTTGCCCGCCACGCCCAGCAGTCGTTCGAGGCGTATGTCGTGCAAACGCGGCTCGCGCTCGCGCGCGAGCTTCTTGCCGCCGGCAAGGCGCGCACCGTGAGCGAAGCCGCGTTCGCATGCGGCTTCAATAATCTCTCCCATTTCACCCGGCGGTTTTCCGAACGCTATGGCGAGCTGCCGGTGAATCTGCTCAGGCAAGGGCAGGCGGGCGCCTGACGCTCTGGGCGGCATCCGCTGGCGCGTTGGGCACAGACCGCGCCGGCGCCGCGCGACAGAATGCGCTTCATCCCGGTTCGTACCGGCCAGCTTCTTCTGTCGCACCATGCCCAAGACCATCGCCATTCATCGCCAGGACCAGGTCCGCGCCGCCGCCGACGCCTGCGTGCATTTCGGTTTCTGCACTGCGGTCTGCCCCACCTATGTGCTCGATGGAGAAGAGCTCGATTCGCCGCGGGGGCGCATCGCGCTGGCGCGCGAGATGCTGGGCAGCGATGCGCCGCCGAGCGAAACCGCCGTGCGGCATCTGGACCGCTGCCTGTCATGCCTGTCTTGCGAGTCCACCTGCGCGGCCGGCGTTTCGTACCGGGACATCATCGACGGGGCGCGCGAGCGCATCGAGCAAAGCCGGGTGCGTCCGCTGCCGCAGCGCATGCTGCGCTCGGCGGTGGCGCGGGTGCTGACTTCGCCGGCGCTGCTCCGTTCCGGGCTCGCGGCGGCCCGGCTCTTGCGCGGCGGCGCGCTCCGGTTGCCTGGACCGCTGGGAGCCATGGCTGCGCTGTCGGCCGCGCCGGCCCTGGTAGCGCTGGCGCCGCGTGCGAAAGCGCCGCCAGCGCGCCGGGCCGCTGCGGTCCGGCGCGTCGCGCTATTGGATGGATGCGCGCAATCGGTGCTGGGAGCCGAGATCAATGCCGCGGCCGAGCGCCTGCTGGCGCGTGCGGGCGTCGCCGTCGAGCCGGTTGCCGGCGTGCGGTGCTGCGGCGCGCTCGAGCTGCACATGGGCCGGCGCCGGTCCGCCGTCCGGCACATGGAGCAGACCGTCAGCCGCTGGGCCGCCGCGCTGGAGGACGGGCGCATCGACGCCATCGTGACCACGACCTCGGGCTGCGCGTCGGTGATCAAGCGCTACGACGCCCTGCTGTCCGACCGTCCCGGGCTCGCGGCCCGGATACGGCGCGTCGTCGATGCCGTGCGGGACATTACCGAGATCGCGCAGGAGCTGGCGCTGGCGCCCACCGGCGCGGCGCAGGGCCTGGCCGCGTCCTATCACGATGCCTGTTCGCTCAAGCACGGGCTGAAGCTGGCCCAGGCGCCGCGCCGCGCCATGGCGGCGCTGGGCATCGACGTGCGCGAGATCGGCGAGTCGCACCTGTGCTGTGGCTCGGCCGGCACCTACAACATCTTCGAGCCCGCGCTCGCGCAGCGGCTGGGCCAGCGCAAGGCGGCGCATGCGGCGGCCGGGCGGCCGGACGTGATTGCCGCGGGAAACATGGGCTGCCTGGTGCAGATATCGCGCTTTACGCCGGTACCCGTGGCGCACACCGTCCAGTTGCTGGATTGGGCTACCGGCGGCCCGGCTCCGCGCGGACTCGAGAACTTCCAGCCGCGGGCCGCCGCCAGGGCCGATTTTCCGGCGCAGGCGGCGATGCCGGCTTCGACAACCGCCGACAACGGCGATCTACTGTGGTGATCCGCATGCCTTCCAACGACCCTATCATCGATTTCGCCAGCGCGGTTGCGGCCGAGCTCGGCGCAGACGCCATCACGATCGGAGACGAGGTGCTCGACCGCTATGGGGAACATACCCTGCCCGGTCCCGACGTGCGCCCCGGCGCGGTGGCGTATCCGGATTCGACCGCGGCGGTGCAGACGCTGGTGCGCCTGGCGAACCGCTTCCGCGTGCAGCTGTATCCCATCAGCAACGGCCAGAACATCGGCCTGGGCACGCGTTCGCCCGTGCGTCCCGGCCAGGTGGTCGTCGACCTGGGCAGGCGCATGAACCGCATTCTCGAGGTCAACGAGGAACTGGGCTATTGCGTGCTCGAGCCGGGCGTGAGTTTTCGCGCCATGCACGACGAATTGCGCCGCCGCGAGAGCCGGCTGATGATCTCTCCCACCGCCGGCCCGTCGCAGGGCAGCATACTCGCGAATGCGCTGGACAAAGGGGGAGGCAGCGGCGCCTACGCGGATCACTTCGGCATGAGCTGCGGCATGGAAGTCGTGCTCGGCAATGGCGACGTGATCCGCACCGGCGACGGCAGCCTCGCGGGCGACGCGCATCCCAACTGGCACGTGTCCAAATACAGTTTCGGCCCCATGCTGGACGGCCTGTTCTCGCAATCGAATTTCGGCATCGTCACACGCATGGGTATGTGGCTCATGCCCCGGCCGCCGCACATCGAGCCGTTCTTCTTCACGTTTCCCGACGACGAGGACCTGGCCGGCATCATCGACCGCATCCGTCCGCTCAAGCAGACCAATTTCGTGCCCACGCTGATCCGGGCCACCAATGATCTGTACCTGCTTTCCTCGGCGGCGACCCACCCGGAGTACGCGGCCAGCGGCGGCGCCCGGACCTTGTCCGACGAGGGGCGGGCCGCTTTGCGCCGCGAATACGGCCTGGGCGCATGGACGGTATCCGGAGCGCTGTATGGCGCCAGCCGGGAGGCCGTCGAGCCGCAGCTCGAGCGCGTCGCGCGTCATTTCCTGGCATTGGGCAAAGGGAGGCGGATCCCGCTGGACGAGGCCGAGCGCATCGGGCCGCTGCACATCGCCATCAATTCCAATACCGGCGTACCGACGGACAGCGAGCTGAAAATGCTGGGCTGGCGTCCCGGCGGCGGCGCGATCTGGCTGTCCGCAGGGTCGCCGGTGGTGGGCGAGGTGGTCAACGGCTTTCAGCGCAAGGCGCGCCGCATCTGCGAGGACCATGGGCTGGAATACCTGCTGTCGAACGTATGCGGCGCGAGGTTCGCGCGCAGCGTCCATGCGATTCTCTATAACCGCGAGGACGCCGCCGAGACGGCGCGGGCCGATGCTTGCTACCGGGCGCTGGGAGAGCTGTTCGCGTCGAGCGGGGTTTTCGTGGGGCGGGCGCCCACGATGTACCACGGGTTCCACCAGGCGCAGCGCATGCCGGAGTTCGTGCGCGCCTGCTCGTCGATCAAGGCAGCCCTGGACCCGAACGGCGTCATCGCGCCGGGCAAGTACGGCATCGAGTAGCCCGCCCGCTCGGCGCTATGCCGCCAGCCCCCGCAGGTCGGGATGCCGCAGGTGCCAGTCCGTGGCGTGCTGGAAGGCGATGCCGATGCGGCAGAGCAGGCCGTCGTCGTAAGGCTTGCCCAGGAGCTGGATGCCGACCGGCATGCCGTGCGCGCCGAAGCCGGCGGGCAGCGCCAGGCCGCAGGCGCCCAGGAAATTGCCGGCGCGGCTGAAGGCGGCCAGCGGCGTGGCCGCTTCGTCAACCTCTTCCAGGAGGCAGGCTTCGAAAGGCAGGGCGGGGGTCAGCAGCGCGTCCGTGGCGGCCATCCAGTCCTTCCATGCCTGCCGGGTCCGGGCATGCTCCTCCATGGCGGCCAGGTAGTCGGCGGCGCTCAGGGCCTTGCCGGCCAGGATGCGCTGGCGCACGTAGGGGCCGAAGGGCTGGGCCGGGTCTTCGATGTAGGCGCGGTGCAGGGCGTAGGCTTCGGCGGCGATGATGCGGCCGTTGCTGAGCATCAGACCGTGGAAATCGAAGGGCACGTGGACCTCTTCCACTTGCGCGCCCAGGTCTTGCAGCACGCGGCGGGCGGCCTGCAGGGCGGCGGCCACCGCGGGCGCGACGGGCATGGGGTACTGGGTTTCGGGCAGCACGGCGATGCGCACGCCTTGCAGGGGGCGGGCGCCCGGGCGCGGAAGCGCGGCGTCGAAGCGGGGCGCGGCGAGCGTGGCGGGGTCGTGTTCGTCGGGCCCGGCCAGCGCCTGCGTCAGCAGGGCCGCGTCGCGCGCGTCGCGGGTGAGGGGGCCGATGGAGTCGAGCGTGGCCGACAGCGGCACCGCGCCGTGGCGGCTGATAAAGCCGCAGGTGGTCTTCAGCCCGGTGACGCCGTTGAGCGCGGCCGGAATGCGGACCGAGCCGCCGGTGTCGGACCCGATCGCGGCGGGAGCCAGCCCGGCCGCGACCGCGACGCCCGAGCCGCTGGACGAGCCGCCGGGAATGCGGTGCGCCCCGAGATCCCAGGGGTTGCGCGGCGTGCCCATCAGGGGGTTCGTGCCCCAGCCGCCGAAGGCGAATTCCACCATGTGCGTCTTGCCCAGCGGCACCATGCCGGCGGCGAGCAGGCGCTCGACCACGGTGGCCGTCAGCGGGCTGCGGCGTCCGCGCCAGGCCAGGGAGCCGGCCGTGGTGACGCGGCCGCGCATTTCGCAGAGATCCTTGATGGCGATGGGCAGGCCGTCCAGGGGGCCGAGGAGACAGTCGTGCGCGCGCCGCAGGTCGGCGGCCTGCGCAAGCGCCAGGGTGCGGGCTTCGTCCACTTCGACGTAGGCGCCCAGCGCCGCGTTGGCGCGCGCGATGCGCGCCAGGTAATGCTGCGCCAGCTCCACGGCGCTGTAGCGGCGGGCTTCCAGCCCTGCGGCCAGCGATGCCAGGCTGGAAAATGCGAGTTCTGCCATGTCTTCCTCGATGGTGGTGTAAATGCCCCGGCGCCGCGTCCCGGGTCAGGCGCCTGCGCCGGGGCCTTGCGGATCAGCGCCGGTTCCAGGCCGGCGCGGGATAGACCGCCTTGGCCGTGGCGACGTCCTCGGGCCACACGGGCGCCATTTTCTTGCCCGGCAGCAGCTGCACGACCGGGAAAGGCATCTTGAGCTGCTTGCCCGTCTCGTCGATGGCATAGGGGCCGGCCATCACGGTGAGCTTGTCGGAGAGGTCCATGGAGGCCTGCTTGAGCGCCGCGGCGTCGGTGGAGCCAGCCTTCTTGATGATCTCTTCGGTCAGCGCGCCTGCGCCGTAGGCGAGCGCGGTCTGGAAGTCGGGCGGGAACTCGGCCTTGGGGAACAGCGCGTCGTAGGCCCGGGCGAACTGCTCGCGCGTCATGCCCGCGTTGACTTTCCAGTTGATGGCGGGGTGGTAGTTGGTGTGGCTGAAGATGTAGTCGGCGTCGGCGCCGATGGCCTGGAACTGCGGCGTGGAGGCATACACCATGAAGGTGTACGGAAAGTTGATGTCGAGCTGCTTCATCTGGCGCGTCATGCTGATGAGGTCGCCTTCGTACGAGGTCGGAATCAGCGCTTCGGCGCCGGCGGCCTTGGCTTTCTGCAGCAGGGTGCTGAAGTCTTTCTGGCCTTTCGGGTACTTCTCGTCCATGACGAGCTGCAGGCCGAGCCGCTTGGCCTGCTCGCGGCCGCCGGCGGCCAGGCCCGCGGGGAACGGCTCGTCGGAATACAGCAGCGCGACTTTCTTCACGCCGAGGCGGGCGGCCAGCTCGGTGGGCGCCTTGAGCATGGCCGACACCGGCATCTGCGTGCCCGAGACCATGTACTTGAATCCCTGCCTGTACAGGTCGTCGCTGGCGGCGGACCAGACCATCATGTACTTGCCCAGGCGTTCGGTGACGGTGGCGGCGGCGGCCGTCAGCGTGGAGCCGAAGGGGGCGAACACCAGATCGACTTTTTCATCGACAATCAGGCGTTCGTAGACGCGGGTGACCATCTGCTTGTCGCTGCGGTCGTCGAGCTTGACGAGTTCGACCGGGTGTTTCTTGCCGCCGAACTCGATGCCGCCCCGCTTGTTGACGTCATGGACCCACAGTTCCACGCCGCGCACGCCCGACTGGGAGGCAAGGGCGAAACTGCCGGTGGACGAGACGGTCATGCCGATCCGGATTGTGTCGGAGGACTGCGCCGAGCCGGGGGCCGGCGCCAGCGCCGCGGCCGCCAGCATGATGGCGGACAGGCGGGATAACCACTGACTTCTGAGCATGGGAAGACTCCTGGGATTGCAGGGATGGGAAATGCCGACAGTCGCCGCTACAGGCCAACCGCAAGTCGTATTGCGCACGATTTGCGCAATCGCGCAAATAGCGTATAACAAAAAGGTATGGAGTGCACGCCTTGAACAAACTCAATTACCGGCAGACCGAAATGCTCTGGGCCATCGTTACCGCCGGCTCGATCAGCGGCGCGGCCCGGCTGCTGGGCATCAGCCAGCCCGCCGTGAGCCGCATGCTGGCGCACACGGAAAAGCAGCTCGGCCTGGAGCTGTTCGAGCGGGTGCGCGGGCGGCTGCAGCCCACGCGCCAGGTCCACAGCCTGTTCGAGGAGATCGACCGCGCGCAGCGGATGATGCAGCGCGTCAACGACCTGGCCGAGGCGCTGTCCAGCCATGGCTCGGGCGTGCTGCGGCTGACGTCCATTCCCAGCCTCACCCAGTACCTGGTGCCCCGGGCCGTGGCCCGCTTCCAGCAGCGCCATCCCGACGTGCTGCTGCGGCTCAACGCCACCGCCCTGACGCAGATGCTGCCCGACGTGCTCCACGGCGAGGCCGAGCTGGGGCTGGTCGTCATGCAGGCCGACCACCCTTTTCTCACCAATATCCCCCTGCACACGGGGCGCATGGTGGCGGCCATTCCGCGTGGCCATCCGCTGGCCGGGCGGGCGTCGGTGAGCCTGGCGGACCTGTCGCCGCACCCGCTCATCGTGGTCGGCACCCGCATGCCCTACGGCATGCTGGCCCTCAATGCCTTCGAACAGGCCGGCCTGCCGGTGAAGATGTGCGCGGACGTGCCCTGGAGCCACCTGGCCTGCGCGCTGGTCAATGCCGGCGCCGGCATTGCCGTCATCGACGAATTCACCGTCATGCACAACATCTGGCCCGAGGTGGCCATCGTGCCGCTGGCCGAGAACATTCCCCTGCACATCAGCGCCATCCACACCAGCAATCGTCCGCTGTCGCGCATTGCCGGCGAGTTCGTCGAGGAGCTCCAGGCGGTGCTGCGTGAGACTTTCTCGCCGAAATCCAGGGTAAACACTTAACCTTTAGTTATGGTTTTTCCGGGCTGAACTGCGCATAATCCGTTACGCAAGTGACGGCCGTTTTTCCCCATCCACCCGGAGGAAAACCATGAGCAGCAGCCCCGTCGCGGCGACCGGCCTGCCGGCCCGCGAACACGACCAGCGCATCGCGCGCCTGCGCATCCGCATCGCCATCGGCATCTTCCTGGCGCTGTGCGCCGCCCTGGCCCTGGTGCCGGGCGCCACCTCGAACGTGTCGTTCGCGTTCTACCTGATGCTGTGGATCACCATGGCCAGCGCCATGAATATCTGCGTGGGATTCACGGGCTACCTGCCGTTCGGCTACGTGGTGTTCTACGGCGTGGGCGCCTACGGCACGGGCGTCTGCTACAAGGTGCTGCAGTGGCCCATCCTGCCCTCGCTGGCCGCGGCCGGCGTCGCCGGGGTGCTGCTCTCGCTGCTGTTCGCGCCCACGCTGCGCCTGCGCGGCGTGTACTTCGGCATTGTCAGCCTGGCGCTGGCGAGCATCGTGCGCCTGTTGATCTCCAACCTGCCCGACGCCTACACGGGCGGCAGCATGGGCCTGATCCTGTCCAATGCCAACAATCCCACGCACAGCTACTACGCCATGCTGGCGGTCATGGCCGCCTGCCTGGCCACGGTGACCTGGCTGTCGGTGTCGCCGCTGGGCAAGGCCCTCAAGGCCATCCGCGACGACGACATGGCGGCCGCCTGCGTGGGCGTCCACGTGCCGCGCACCCGGCTGAAGGCGTGGATGCTGGCTGCGCTCTTTCCCGCGCTGGCGGGCGGGGTGGAGGCCTGGTACACCAACGTCGTCGATCCCGAATACGCCTTCCATGTGCTGGTCACGGCCAAGAGCATCATCTACGCCATGGCCGGCGGCTTCGGCACCATTCTCGGCCCGGTGGCCGGCACCCTGGCGCTGCTGGGCATCGACCACCTGATCTGGCAGAAATTCCCGGTGCTGAACCTGCTGCTGCTGGGGCTGGTGATCGTGCTTCTCATGCTGTTCCTGCCGCGCGGCATCCTGGGCAGCCTGCTGAAGCGCTATCCCAGGCTGCGGCAATACATCGCCTGAATCCGCCAAGACAGAAAAGGGGAATGCGGCATGAGCGGACTTCTCATCCAGGGCCTGATAAACGGCCTCATACTCGGCGCCATCTACGGCCTGATCGGCGTCGGTCTCAATGTGGTGTTCGGCGTGCTGCGCGTCGTGAACTTCGCCCATGGCGAGTTCCTCGTGCTGGGGGCCTATTTCGCCTATTTCCTCATGGAGCAGGCGGGCGTCAATCCGGTGGCGGCGCTGCCGCTCGCCTTCCTGGTGTTCTTCGCGGCGGGCTACGCGCTCTATTACGTCCTGATCCCGCGCCTGTCGCGCTCGGATGACCCCGAGCTCAGCTCCCTGCTGCTGATGTTCGGCGTGTCCATCATGCTGGGCGCGCTGATGCTGCTGGTTTTCGACGCCGACGCCCGCACGCTGCCCTTCAGCATCGAGCCCGTGTTCCTGAAGTTCGGGCCGGTGCTGATTCCGTCGGTGCGGCTGCTCGCGCTGGCGATCGCGCTGGCCACGATCGGCGCGCTGGCCTGGTTCCTGTACCGCACGCAGGTGGGAAAGGCGCTGCGCGCCATCATCATGAACCGCGATGCCGTGCGCATCGTGGGCATCAACGCCGAGCGGCTGTCGGCCGTTGCCTTCGGCCTGGGCATCGGGCTGGCCGGCGTGACCGGCGTGCTGGTCGCCCTGGTGTTTCCCTCGTTCTCGCCTTTCATGGGCAACGACTACACGCTGATCGGCTTCATCGTCATCGTGCTCGGCGGGCTGGGGCATCCGGTGGGAGCGCTGGTGGGCGCGCTGCTGTTCGGCGTCACCGAGCAGGTTTCGGTGGTGTTCTTCAACCCTTCCATCGCCACCATCCTGGGCTTCGCGCTGATGGTGGGCATGATCTTCGCGCGCCCGACCGGCCTGTTCGGCCAGCGCGTGCTGCGTTGAGACGGAGCCACCCATGCTGCGAGTGACGAACCTGAAAAAACGCTTCGGCGGCCTGACCGCGCTGCAGGGCGTGGACCTGCACGTGCCGCGCCGCGCCATCCTGGGCATCATCGGCATGAACGGTTCGGGCAAGACCACGCTGCTGAATTGCATCAATGGCCTGTACGTGCCCGACGAAGGCCGCATCGAGCTGGACGGCCAGCCCATCGGCGGGCTGCCCACGCACGAAATCGCCCGCCGGGGCGTGGGCCGCACCTTCCAGGTGCCGCGCGTGTTCGCTCACCTGAGCCTGCTGGACAACCTGGACGTGGCCCAGCAGCAGACCCCGCGCTCGGCCGAGGAGCGCCAGAGCCAGTCCGAGTACTGGCTGCACAAGGTGGAGCTGTACCGCCTGCGCCACAACCATGCCGAGGAACTGTCGGGCGGGCAGCAGAAGCTGCTGGAGCTTGCGCGCATCATGGTGGCGCGGCCCAAGGTCATCCTGCTCGACGAGCCGTTCGCCGGCGTCAACCCGTCGCTGGCGCAGCTGCTGATCTCCATCATCCGCGAGGTGCCCACCGAGCACGACTGCTCGGTCGTGCTGGTGTCGCACGACCTGACGTCGATCTACCAGCTATCGCATCACATCATCGTGATGAACGAAGGCGCGATTCTCTGCGAGGGGGACGCGGACGTGGTGCGCAACGACGAGCGCGTGGTGGAAGCCTACCTGGGAGCCTGAGCCATGAATACGCAGCCGGTACTCGCGCTGGACAACGTCACCGTGGCCTACCACGGCGACATCACCATCCTGAACGGCGTCAGCATCCAGGCGCGGCGCGGCCAGGTCACGGGCATCATCGGCCCCAACGGCGCGGGCAAGTCCACCGTGCTCAAGACGCTGTTCGGTTTCCTGCCGCTGCGCGGCGGCCGCATCACGCTGGACGGGCGCGACATCAGCCGGCAGCCCGCGCACCAGCGCGCAGAAAGCGGCGTGGCGTTCGTGCCGCAGCACCGCAGCCTGTTCGGCGAACTGTCGGTGGAAGACAACCTGCTGCTGGGCTGCTGGCCGTTCCGCCGCGACAAGGCGCGGGTGCGCAGGCGCATCGACAGCGTATACGCGCGCTTTCCCATCCTGGCCCAGAAGCGCAATGACCCCGTTTCCAGCATGAGCGGCGGCCAGCAGCGCTTCGTCGAGTTCGGCCGGGCCCTGCTCAACGAACCCGAGGTCATCCTGCTGGACGAGCCCACCGCCATGCTGGCGCCCAAGATCTCCAAGGAGCTCTACGCGCTGATCCGCGGCTTTGCCGACGAGGGCATGACCGTGGTGCTGGTGGACCAGAACGTGCGGCGCTGCGCGGAGATCTCGGACTACCTGTACATCCTGGAGCTCGGCCGCAACAAGGCCGAGGGCGGCAGGGACCAGTTCCACGAGGAAGGGGGGCTGCGCGACATGGTGGCCTCCTGGATGGACTACAAGATCGATTGAGCGAGACGCCCGGCGCACGAGGGTGCGCCGGGCGCAGCGCCTCAGGCCGGCGCGAGGGCCGGCCGGACGGCGCCCGCTGCGGCCGGGCGCGGCGCCGGGGCCCCGGCCTGCAGCTTGAATCCGCGCACCAGCGCCGCCAGATGCGCGGCCTGTTCCTGCAGGGTCTGGGCCGCGGCGGCGGCCTCTTCCACCAGGGCCGCGTTCTGCTGTGTGGCGTTGTCCATCAGGCTCACGGCATTGCCCACTTCGGAGATGCCGGTGCGTTGCTCCTGGCTGGCGAGGTCGATCTCGCGCACGATGCCGGCAACCCGCTGCACGCTGCCCACGACCTGGTCCATGGTCGAGCCGGCCTGGCGCACCAGGGCATTGCCGCTGCGGATCTGTTCCACCGACGATTCGATGAGCGCCTTGATTTCGCGCGCGGCGGTGGCGCTGCGCTGGGCCAGCGTGCGCACTTCTCCGGCCACCACCGCGAAGCCGCGTCCCTGCTCGCCCGCGCGCGCGGCTTCGACGGCCGCGTTGAGCGCGAGGATATTGGTCTGGAAGGCGATGCCGTCGATGACGCCGATGATGTCGAAGATCTTGCGCGCCGAGGCGTCGATGTCTTCCATGGTGTGCACCACTCGCTGCATGACGCTGCCGCCTTCGCCCGCCACCCGCGAGGCGTCGGAAGCCAGCTGGGCCGCCTGGCTGGCGTTGTCGGCGCTGTGCTGCACCGTGGAGGTGATTTCCTCCATGGCGGCGGCGGTCTGTTCCAGCGAACTGGCCTGCTGCGCGGTGCGGTCGGAGAGATCGTGGTTGCCGCTGGCGATTTCCAGGCTGGCCTGGCGCACGGATTCGGAGGCGTGGCGGATCTCGAGCAGGATGGTGGCGATCTTGTCGGCGAAGCGGTTGAAGGCCCGGCCGATCTGGGCCAGTTCGTCCTGGCCCGCCTCGGGCAGGCGGCGGGTCAGGTCGCCGTCGCCGCTGGCGATGTCTTCCAGCGCGTGCTGCACCTGCGGCAGTCCGCGCAGCTGCCGGCGCACGGCCGCGGCGAGCAGCGCGATGGCGGCAAGCAGCGCGGCCACGGTAATGGACGCCGCGATCAGCATCATCTCGGTAATGGGCGCGACGGCCTCGGCGCGGTCGATGGCGATGACCAGCGTCCACGGCGTGCCCGCCACCGGGCGGGCGTAGAGAAACCGGGCGGCGCCGCCGATCTCGTGCTCAAGCGAGCCCTCGGTCTGCGCCAGCCCGCGCAGCATGTCGAGGCTGAGGCCGGGGTCGATCTCCGTAACGGGCTTGAGCGCCAGCTTGGCGTCGGGATGCGCGAGAATCTGTCCCTTTTCGTCGAGCAGGAAGGCGAAGCTCTTGGGCGTGGCCTGGATGCCGGCCACCATCTTGGCCATGCTGTCCAGGAACATGTCCGTGCCGAACGCGGCCACGACGCGGCCGTTGCGGCGCGCCGCCTCGACGAAGCTCACGCAGAGCCTGCCGGTGGAGGCGTCGGTGTAGATGGGCGTGATGGCCGGGCCGCTGGCCTGCACCGCCTGCCGGTACCAGGGGCGCGCGGTGCCGTCGTAGCCTTCGGGCATGGCATGGTTGAACACGATGCGCTTGTCGGCGTAGACGATGTAGGCGTCGTCGAAGCCGCCGGCCTGCTTGGCGGCCGCGGCCATGAGATGGGCCTGTTCATCGGGCTGGTCGACGGCCAGGTTCAGCGAGGAGGTGATGCGCTGCTTGTCGCGCACCCAGGCGGCCAGTTCGCTGGCGTGGTTCTGGGCGATCTGGCCGATGCCGTGGTCGAGCTGGGCATAGGTGTTGCGGCGCGCGACCCACAGCGTGGCGAGCGACAGGGACAGCATGGAAAGAATGGTGATCGCCACGCAGATGACGACGAGGCGGTTGCGGATGGATTTGAGCATGGGCGCTCCCTTCGGGGTCGTGACAGGCGCGCCAGACGGCGCGACCGCCAGCGTAGTGGGCCGGCGCGGCTTGCAGCGGGCCGATCAGCGCGGCTGGCGGCCCCGATTTCGCCCGTTTGGCGGCCGCAAGGGAGCAAGAAAAACGGGGCCGGTTCGGATCAGAGCCTGACGCGTTCCCGCAGCGCCCGTTTGATGAAAGCGATGTCGATGTCCTGCCCCGGATGGCGCAGGCAGAAGTCATAAAGCACCGTCACGTAGGCGTTGCCCAGCAGCTTGGTGATGGCGGCCGCCGTGGTGGCGGCGATGGTGCCGCCCACCGCGCTGCCCGCGCCGGGAATCAGCTTGAGCAGGCCCGACACCACCGAGCGGCCCGCCAGCGTGGCGGCCGAACTGCCCAGGGTGGAGGTCACCAGCGTGGTGAGGGCGGCGGTGCTGATCTCCATGCCGAAGGTGATGCCGATCTTGGCGATCATGCCGACCTGGATGGGCACCAGCGCGAAAGCGTCCGAAAAAGGAATGGGCGCGGCGGCGGCCGAGGCGGCCAGGCCCGCGGCGACGTTCACTTCGATCTCAGCCCGCTTTTTTTTTACTTCCAGGGCCTGCTTGTTGCGGGTGGAGAGCGCATTGGCGTAGGCGCGCTGCTGGGCTTCCGGGATGTACTGCGCCGTGACTTCGATGAGCCGGTCCAGGCCCATGGGTGGAAGCTCGGCCTGCAGCTCGTCTATCCATTCGGGCAGCGCGCGCACCGCCACCACGTCCTTGGCGCGCGGCAGCAGGGCGCGCGCGGTGTCGGCGAAGGGCGTATTGCGGCGCGCCTTGGTGAGAATGGCGATGACCGGGATGCCGGCATCGGCCAGCATGCCGCACAGCTCGATCTCGGCGTCTTCGACGCGGTGTACGCTGTCCTGGATGCAGAGCCAGGCCACGTGCAGGTGGCGGTCCTGGTCGGCGCTGGCGGCCCGCTCGCGGATGAGCGCCGCCAGTTCGGCGCGGGAGCGCCCGTAGTCGCCGACCTCCAGGCCGCGCGTGTCGATGATGGTCAGCGGATGGCCGGGCCGGGTGTATTCCTGCGTGGTCTGGGTGACCGGCTTGCCGGCGCCGGTGCGGGCAAGTTCGCCGCGGAACACCGCGTTGATGAGCGTGCTCTTGCCCACGCCGGTCTTGCCCGCCACCAGGATGTTCACGCGGCCGGCGCCTTGCGTGGCGGTGCGGATGGCATCGGCCACGGCGTCCTGCAGCGGGCCGGTAGTGTTGGGGGCGGCGGTCATGAGGGCGGCGAAGATTAGGAATGTTCCGATTCTAGCCGTGTTCACACGGCGTCCGGCGGGGTCGCGGCTGCGCGCAGGTCTTCCAGGAACGCCGCGGTGATGTCGTCCAGCAGGGCGCGGCGGCGCGCCACGAGGCTGATCTCCACGTCGTAGCGGAAGCGCCCGGGATCCAGCGCGTGCAGCAGCCCCGATTCGACATAGGGCGCCGCGTAGTGTTCCGGCAGATAGCCCAGGTGCGCGCCGGAAAGAATCAGGATGGCGGCGGCTTCCATGTTGTCCGCCTCCGACGTGACGCGCAGCGGCCGCGCCGCGTGCGGCGCCTCGGGCAGGGGATAGGTGCGCCAGGTCCAGTCGGCGGCCGCGGCCTCCTCGGCGGTGACCCGCCCGGCCCGCGCCGCCAGCGGGTGCGCGGCGCCGCAATAGGCGACCTGCCGCTCCGTGAACAGCGGCGTGTAGTCGAGGGTGGGCACGCGGTGCAGGAAATAGCCCAGCGCCACCTGGATGTCGTTCCTGAGCAGCATTTCTTCCAGCTCGCGCGGACCGCGCAGCACCACGGACAGGCGCACCGCTTCGTCGCGCCGCCGGAAGCGCTGGATGGCGCGCGCGATGCGCGCGTTCTGCGCCAGGGTGGCGTTGCCGATGAGGCCGAGCTTCAGCCTGCCCACCAGCTGGCGGTGCATGTTGCGGGCCTCGGCCCCGAAATCGTCCAGGGCGGCCAGGGTGCGCCGCGCCAGGGCCGCGAAGCGCTGGCCGCGCGCGTTGAGCCGGAAGCCGCCGCGTCCGCGTTCGCACAGGCGGTAGCCGAGCCGGGTTTCCAGCGTGGCGAGCTGGCTGCTGATGGTGGACTGCCCCACGCCCAGCAGCTCTTGCGCAGCCGAGATGCCGCCGGCGTCGACGATGGCCAGGAAAACGCGGATCAGGCGCAGGTCCAGGTCGGAAACGGTGGAGAGCATAGGGTTATCACTCAATAAACATTGGTCTGAATCAATGTTTGTCGCATGGATTCGATATGGAACGCGGACACCGCGCTTTCTATTATTCACCGGCCCGCGCCGTTCGATTCCGGTCGGCGCGGGCGATTCGTAATCGTCCACATCCGGGCCCCCGGGACGGCGCTGCGCCAGATTCACTTTCATGCGCTTCACCGTATCGGCCACGGAAGGTGGCGCGGACCTCGCCGCCGGCGCGGCCCGCATCGACCAGAAGGGGAAGAGACATGATTCTGGATACCGGCGTGGTCGCGGCGTACTTCGCGGCAATGCTGCTGCTCGGGTGGTACGGCATGCGGCGCGCCCGCACGCAGGAAGACTTTCTGGTGGCGGGGCGCAACCTGGGGCCGGCCTTCTACATGGGCACCATGGCGGCCACGGTGCTGGGCGGCGCGAGCACCGTGGGCACGGTCAGGCTGGGCTATGTGTACGGCATCTCGGGTTTCTGGCTGTGCGCGGCGCTGGGCGCGGGCATCATCGTGCTCAACCTGCTGCTGGCCAAGCCGCTGATGCGGCTGCGCATCTACACGGTGACGCAGGTGCTGGAGCAGCGCTACAACGCGAACGCCAAGCGGGTGAGCGCCCTGGTCATGATGGCGTATGCGCTGATGCTGGCGGCCACCTCCGTCATCGCCATCGGCACCGTCATGCAGGTGATGTTCGACCTGCCGTTCTGGCTGGCGGTGCTGGCCGGCGGCGGCGTGGTGGTGGTGTATTCGGCCGTGGGCGGCATGTGGTCGCTGACGCTGACGGACATCGTGCAGTTTCTCATCAAGACCGTGGGCCTCATGTTCGTGCTGCTGCCCATCTGCCTGCACCGCGCGGGCGGCTGGGACGCGCTGGTGGCGCGCCTGCCCGCTTCCAGCTTCGAGCTGACCCATATCGGTATGGGCACGATCGTCACCTACTTCATGGTGTATTTCCTGGGCATCCTGATCGGCCAGGAGATATGGCAGCGCGTGTTCACCGCCCGCAGCGCGCGCGTGGCGCAGGCGGCCGGCACGGCGGCGGGGGTGTACTGCATCGTTTACGGACTGGTGGGCGCGGCCATCGGCATGTCGGCCCGCGTGCTGCTGCCCGAGCTCGACAACCCCAACAATGCGTTCGCCGCCATGGTGCGCGCGGGCCTGCCTGAGGGCCTGCGCGGCCTGGTCATGGCCGCCGCGCTGGCGGCCATGATGTCCACCGCCAGCGCGGCCATGCTGGCCGTGGCCACGGTGCTGGCCGAAGACCTGCTGCCGGCGCTGCGGGGCGGGCGGCGCTTCGAGAGCCTGCGCGCGCACCGGGGCTTCACGCTGCTGGCCGGCTGCGCCACGCTGGGCATCGCGCTGGCGGTGGACGACGTGCTGAGCGCGCTGACCTGCGCCTACAACCTGCTGGTCGGCGGCATGCTGGTGCCGCTGCTGGGAGCCATCTACTGGCGCCGCGCCACCACGGCGGCGGCCATCTGGGCCATGGTGCTGGGTTGCGCGGCCGCCTTGTTCTTCATGGCGCGCGACGGCCTGGACGCCAATACGCCCATCTACGCCAGCCTGGCGGTCAGTCTGGCGAGCTTCGCGCTCATCAGCCTGCTGGGGCGGGAGCAGCCGGCCGGCGCGTCCGCCGCCGGCCAGGCGCTGGCATCCGGGCCGCGCGCCGGCCCATTCCAATGAAGGAGCTGTCATGGCATTCACCCCCGAGAAACTGGCCAAGCTGCGCGCGCGGTTCGGCGGCGAGAACGAAGCCGTCATCCACGATCCGCATTTCCGTGCGGTGGCGGCCGACGTCATCGGTCCGGACGGTACGCGCAGCGCGCCCTACGCCGGCCTGCCCACGCTGCTCGGCGCGCCGGCGCGCGCGGTGTCCTGGGACGCGCCCGACTTCGCGGACCTGCAGGTGGCGCTGCTTGGCGTACCCATGGACCTGGGCGCGAGCAATCGCAGCGGCTGTCGCTTCGGCCCGCGCGCGCTGCGCGCCATCGAGCGCATCGGCCCCTACAACCACGCGCTGCGATGCGCGCCCACGCGCGAGTTGCGGGTGGCCGACATCGGCGACGTGCCCATGCGCAGCCGCTACAGCCTGGAGCAGTCGCACGAAGACATAGAAGCCGCCTATGCGCGCCTGGCGCGCGCCGGCGTGATGCCGCTGTCCGTGGGAGGCGACCACTCCATCACCCGGCCCATTCTGCGCGCGCTCGGCCGGGACCGGCCCCTGGCGCTGGTGCATTTCGATGCGCATTGCGATACGGGCGGGCCGTTCGACGGCACGCGCTTTCACCATGGCGGCCCGTTCCGGCAGGCCGTGCTGGATGGCGTGCTGGACCCGACCCGCACCATCCAGATCGGCATCCGCGGCGCGGCGGAGTACCTGTGGGAGTTTTCATACGCCTCGGGCATGACGGTGGTGCATGCGGAAGACATTCCACGCCTGGGCGTGGACGCCGTCGTGGCGAAGGCGCGCGAGGTGGTGGGCGATGCGCCGGTGTACGTGAGTTTCGACATCGACTGCCTGGACCCGGCGTACGCGCCGGGCACCGGCACGCCGGAGGTGGGCGGCGTCACGGCCCGGGAGGCCCTGGCCATGCTGCGCGGCCTGGCGGGCATGGACATCGTGGGCGGCGACGTGGTGGAGGTCGCGCCCGCCTACGACGCCACGGCCAACACCGCGCACGCGGGGGCGCAGATCCTGTTCGAGATACTGAGCCTGATGTGCGTGCGGCTTCGCGGGGCCGCGCGCGCCTGAGGACGCGGCCGGCGGCTCAGCGCCGCAGCGCCAGCAGCAGCACGCCGGCCGCCACCAGCGCGATGCCGGCCCAGTCCTTCGGCGCGGGGCGCTCGCCCAGGAAGGCCACGGCAAAGAGCGCGACGAGCACCACGCTGAGCTTGTCGATGGGCGCTACCTTGGATGCCTCGCCCAGCTGCAGCGCGCGGAAATAGCAGACCCAGGACGCACCCGTGGCCAGCGCCGACAGCCCGAGAAAGGTCCAGGTGCGTCCGGAGAGGGCGAGGGGGTTGCTCCACTTGCCGGTGGCGGCGATGAAGGCCGCCAGCACGAACAGAATGATGAAGGTGCGGATCAGGGTGGCGAGGTCGGCATCGACGCCCTCGATGCCGATCTTGGCGAAGATGGCGGTCAGGGCGGCGAAGACCGCCGACAGCGCGGCCCAGAGCACCCAGCTGGCGGAGCTTTCCATGAGGCGGTTCCCGGCGGATGGCGTCAGTAGTGGATGACCGTGCGGATGGACTTGCCCTCGTGCATCAGGTCGAAGGCCTCGTTGATGCGCTCCAGCGGCAGCGTGTGCGTGACGAAGGGGTCGAGGTCGATCTTGCCGTTCATGGCGTCTTCCACCATGCCGGGAAGCTGGGTGCGGCCCTTGACGCCGCCGAAGGCCGAGCCGCGCCAGACGCGGCCCGTCACGAGCTGGAAGGGCCGCGTGCTGATCTCCTGGCCCGCGCCCGCCACGCCGATGATGATGCTCTCGCCCCAGCCCTTGTGGCAGCACTCCAGCGCCGCGCGCATCACGTGCACGTTGCCGATGCACTCGAAGGAGAAGTCCACGCCGCCGTCCGTCATGTCGACGATGACGTCCTGGATGGGGCGGTCGTGGTCCTTGGGGTTGACGCAGTCGGTCGCGCCCATGGCCTTGGCCAGGATGAACTTGTTGGGGTTGGTGTCGATGGCGATGATGCGGCCGGCCTTGGCCTGCACCGCGCCCTGCACCACGGCCAGGCCGATGCCGCCCAGGCCGAACACGGCGACGGTGTCGCCTTCCTTGACCTTGGCCGTGTTGTGCACGGCGCCGATGCCGGTGGTGACGCCGCAGCCCAGCAGACAGACTTTCTCGTGCGGGGCGGCGGGGTTGATCTTGGCCAGCGAGATTTCGTTGACCACGGTGTATTCGCTGAAGGTGGAGCAGCCCATGTAGTGGTAGAGCGGCTTGCCTTCGTAGCTGAAGCGCGAGGTGCCGTCGGGCATGACGCCCTTGCCCTGGGTGGCGCGCACCTTCTGGCACAGGTTGGTCTTGCCGGACAGGCAGAACTTGCACTCGCGGCATTCGGCCGTGTAGAGCGGGATGACGTGGTCGCCGGGCTGCAGCGAGGTGACGCCTTCGCCGATCTCGACCACCACGCCGGCGCCTTCGTGGCCCAGCACGGCGGGAAAGAGGCCTTCGGGGTCGTCGCCGCTCAGCGTGAACGCGTCGGTGTGGCAGACGCCGGTATGCGTGATGCGCACCAGCACTTCGCCGCGGCGGGGCGGGGCGACGTCGATGTCAACGATTTCCAGGGGCTTTCCGGGCCCGAATGCGACGGCGGCGCGGGATTTCATAGCAAGGCTCCACGAGGGTTTACTTGAGATAGGAACGGACAAGGCGCATCAGCAGCGCGATCTCGGCCTCCGGGTCGATACCGGGATTGTGAGGCTCGCCGCGGGACGACTGCAAGAAGGTTTCCCGCAAGTGGCTTTCCATGACTTCGGCCATGAGGCCCGTGGCGGCGCCGCGCAGGGCGGCGAGCTGCTGCAGCAGCGCCCCGCAGTCGGTGCCGGCGATGACCGCGCGCTCCAGCGCCTGGGCCTGGCCCTGGATGCGGCGCAGCCGGGCGCAGACCTTTTTCTTCTCGGCGTCGGAATGCGGCAAGGCGATCTCCCTGTATACAGGGGGGGAGTATACGGAAGGCGCGCGCCCGGGTCCAGGCGGAGCGGCGGTTGTCTGTACATATCTCTATAATTCAAGCCCTCCGCGTCCGATAGGTAGAGGATTCCCGTGCCGCCTTCCCGATTGTCCGTGCCGGACAGCGCCGCGCCCGCGCCGCTGTACGCCAAGGTCAAGCAGATGATCGCCCATCAGGTGCGCACCGGCGCCTGGCCGGCGCATTACCGCGTGCCCTCGGAAAGCGAGCTGGTGGAGGAATTCGGCTTCAGCCGGATGACGATCAACCGGGCGCTGCGCGAACTCACGGCCGAGGGCCTGCTGGTGCGGATGCAGGGCGTGGGAACCTTCGTGGCGCCGCCCAAGGCGCGCTCGGCGCTGTTCGAGGTGCACAACATCGCCGACGAGATCGCCGCGCGCAATCACCGCCATCACAGCCGCGTGATCAAGCTCGCCGAAGAGCCGGCCGGGGCCGAGCAGGCCCTGGCGCTGGACCTGCGGCCGGGCCAGCCCGTGTTCCACTCGATCATCGTGCACTACGAAGACGACGTGCCCATCCAGCTCGAAGACCGCTACGTCAACGCCGAGGTCGCGCCCGGCTATCTCGAGCAGGACTTCACCCGCGGCACGCCCTACGAGTACCTGAGCCGCGTCGCGCCCCTCACGCAGGGCGAGCACGTGGTGGAGGCCATTCTCGCGCGGCCGCGCGAATGCCAGCTCCTGCAGATCGAACGCGAAGAGCCCTGCCTGCTCATCCGCCGGCGCACCTGGTCGGGCGAACGCGCCGTCACGCTGGCGCGGCTCATCCATCCCGGCTCGCGCCACCGCCTTGAAGGGAAGTTCACGACATGAGCGCGGTATCGGCGCGATTGCTGCGCGCACAGGACCACATCCGCATGCCCTGGCGCAACGGCGGCGGCGTTACCCGGGAAGTGGCGCGCGAGCCCGCGCCGGGCCTGGACTTCGGCTGGCGCCTGTCCATCGCCGAGGTGGCGCGGGACGGGGGCTTTTCGTCGTTCGCGGGGTGCCAGCGCATCATCGCGGTGCTGGAGGGCCAGGGCATGCAGCTCACCGTGGACGGGCAGGCGCAGCCCGTGCTCGGCCCGGGCGCGCCCTATGCGTTTTCCGGCGACGCCCGCGTCGAATGCAGGCTGCCCGGCGGTCCCATCCGCGATTTCAATCTCATCTACCGGCCCGAGCGGTATAGCGTGCGGCTGCAATGGCTCGCCGGGCGGGCTTTCGGCGCGTTCCACAGCGCCGCTTCCACCGTGCTGCTGTTCAATGCCGGCGCCGGCCCGCTGAGGCTGCTGCGCGACGGCGTGGCGCACGTGGCGCCGGGCCGCCACGACTGCCTGCGCCTGGACGGCCCGGCGGCGCTCGCGGCCTATGAAATCGAGGCGCCGTCGGGGCTGGACGCCTGCCTCGTCGAGATCGCGCCCCGCTGAACGCGGCGGGCCCGCGCCTGCTTTTTCTCCGATCGGGTGAGGGAAATCCCTAGCAAAAAAACACGCGCCGCGTACTTGTATATACAACCATAGGCATCCTATGATTTGGCCACAGGCTGCGTTTTGCGCGGCGCGCATCGAACCCGATTCCGGAGATCCCCCATGCACAAACCGAATCTCTACCGAGACACCGTCATCCGTGCGCCGCGCGGCAGCACGCTGTCCGCCAAGAGCTGGCTTACCGAAGCGCCGCTGCGCATGCTCATGAACAATCTCGACCCCGACGTGGCGGAAAACCCCAAGGAACTGGTGGTCTACGGCGGCATCGGCCGCGCCGCCCGCGACTGGGATTGCTACGACCAGATCGTGGCCACGCTCAGGGAGCTCGAAGACGACGAAACCCTGCTGGTGCAGTCGGGCAAGCCCGTGGGGGTTTTCAAGACCCACGCCGACGCGCCCCGCGTGCTGATCGCCAATTCCAATCTGGTGCCCAAGTGGGCGACCTGGGAACACTTCAACGAGCTGGACGCCCGCGGCCTGGCGATGTACGGCCAGATGACGGCCGGCAGCTGGATCTACATCGGCAGCCAGGGCATCGTGCAGGGCACCTACGAAACCTTCGTGGAAGCCGGCCGCCAGCACTATGGCGGCAACCTCTCCGGCCGCTGGGTGCTGACCGCGGGACTGGGCGGCATGGGTGGCGCCCAGCCGCTGGCCGCCACCCTGGCCGGGGCCTGCTCGCTCAACATCGAATGCCAGCAGAGCCGCATCGATTTCCGCCTGCGCACCCGCTACGTGGACGAGCAGGCGACCGACCTGGACGACGCGCTGGCGCGCATCGGGCGCTACACGCGCGAAGGCCGGGCGGTGTCGGTGGCGCTGTGCGCCAACGCGGCGGAGGTGCTGCCCGAACTGGTGCGGCGCGGGGTGCGCCCCGACATGGTCACCGACCAGACCAGCGCGCACGATCCGCTCAACGGCTACCTGCCCGCGGGCTGGAGCTGGGAGCAGTACCGCGCCCGCGCGCAGCAGGAACCGGCGGCGGTAGTGAAGGCCGCCAGGCAGTCCATGGCGCGCCATGTGCGCGCCATGCTGGATTTCCAGAAACAGGGCGTGCCCACCTTCGACTACGGCAACAACATCCGCCAGATGGCCAAGGAAGAGGGCGTGGAGAACGCTTTCGACTTTCCCGGCTTCGTGCCCGCCTACATCCGGCCGCTGTTCTGCCGCGGCATCGGGCCGTTCCGCTGGGCGGCGCTGTCGGGCGACCCCGAAGACATCTACAAGACCGACGCCAAGGTCAAGGAGCTCATCCCCGACGACGCCCACCTGCACCGCTGGCTGGACATGGCGCGTGAACGCATCAGCTTCCAGGGCCTGCCCGCCCGCATCTGCTGGGTGGGGCTGGGGCAGCGCGCCCGCCTGGGGCTGGCGTTCAACGAAATGGTGCGCAGCGGCGAACTGTCGGCGCCCATCGTCATCGGCCGCGACCATCTCGATTCCGGTTCGGTGGCCAGCCCCAACCGCGAAACCGAATCCATGCGCGACGGTTCCGACGCCGTGTCGGACTGGCCCCTGCTCAATGCGCTGCTCAACACCGCAAGCGGCGCGACCTGGGTGTCGCTGCATCACGGCGGCGGCGTGGGCATGGGGTTCTCGCAGCACGCGGGCATGGTCATTGTCTGCGATGGCACCGAAGCGGCCGCCCGCCGCATCGCGCGCGTGCTGACCAACGATCCGGCCACGGGCGTCATGCGCCATGCCGACGCGGGCTACGACATCGCTCTCGAGTGCGCCCGCGAGCAGGGCCTGAACCTGCCCATGATCAACCGCAACCGCTGAGCCGGCCCGCCGGCCATCGAACCGAACAGGCGCGTCCAGGCGCGCGGGAGACACACTATGATTTCGGCAAGCGAAGCCGGCCCGGGCGAACTGGTCGAACGGCGTTCCATCGATTTCATCCCGGAAGCGGAACGCCATGGCAGCCTCTACAGCCAGTTCACGCTCTGGCTGGGGGCCAATCTGCAGATCACGGCCATCGTCACCGGGGCCCTGGCCGTGGTGCTGGGCGGCGACGTGTTCTGGTCGCTCATCGGCCTGCTCATCGGGCAACTGCTGGGCGGCGCCGTCATGGCGCTGCATGCGGCCCAGGGGCCCAGGCTGGGGCTGCCGCAGATGATCTCCAGCCGGGTGCAGTTCGGCGTCTATGGCGCGGCGATACCCATCGCGCTCGTCTGTGTCATGTACCTGGGGTTCACGGCCACCGGCATGGTGCTCTCGGGGCAGGCCATCGGGCAGCTGGTGGGCGTGAGCGACAGCGTGGGCATCCTGGCGTTCGCCGCCGTCATCGTGGTGGCGGCCCAGCTGGGCTACCGTGTCATCCACATGGTGGGGCGGGTGGCCAGCGTGCTCGGCATCGTGGCCTTTGTCTACCTGTTCGCCCGCATCATGACGATCGGCGACGTGGGCGAGCTGCTGCGGATCCGGCGCTTCGAGTGGGCGTCGTTCCTGCTGGCGGTGTCGCTGGCCGCCTCGTGGCAGATCGCCTATGGCCCCTACGTGGCGGACTATTCCCGCTACCTGCCCAGCCGCACCTCGCCGGTGAAGACTTTCCTCGCCGTGGGCCTGGGCTCGGTGCTCGGCGCGCAGGCGGCCATGGTGCTGGGCGTGTTCGCCGCGGCCATGGCGGACGGCCGGTTCGCCGGCCGCGAGGTGGCCTATATCGTCGGGCTGGGCGGCACCGGCGCCACGGCGGCGCTCTTGTATTTCAGCGTGGCCTTTGGCAAGGTGACCATCTCCACGCTGAATTCCTACGGCAGCTTCATGTGCATCGCCACCATCATCAGCGGATTCCGCGGCCAGGCGCAGTATTCCCCCCGGCAGCGCCTGGTGTTCGTGCTGGGCATCGTGGGCGCGGCCATGGCGGTGGCGCTGGTGGGGCAGCACGGCTTCCTGGGCGCATTCAAGTCGTTCATCCTGTTCCTGCTGGCGTTCTTCACGCCCTGGAGCGCGGTGAATCTGGTCGATTATTACTTCATCAGCAAGGAGCGCTGCGACGTGGCCGCGCTCAACGATCCCGACGGGCGTTACGGACGCTGGAACCTCGCCGGCATCCTGGTCTACGCCATCGGGGTGCTGGTGCAGATGCCCTTCATCTCGACCAAGCTCTACACGGGCCCCATGGTGCGCCACCTGGACGGCGTGGACATCTCGTGGCTCATCGGCCTGATCGTGCCCGCCGCGCTGTACTACGTATTCGGCCGGCGCGCGGCCAGGGCCGCCCGCGTGGAGCCTGCCCACGCCAAACCGCTGGACGCATAAGGAGCGAAGCAATGGACTTGCATCTGATTCCCGGCCGCCTGACGCTGGCCGACCTGCGACGGGTCTACCAGGAGCCGGTGCGGATCGTGCTCGACGCCGGCGCCGCCCGCGCCATCGACGACAGCGTGGCCTGCGTGGAACGCATTGTCGCGGAGGACCGCACCGCCTACGGCATCAACACGGGCTTCGGCCTGCTGGCGTCCACCCGCATCGCGCCCGGCGACCTGCAGGCGCTGCAGCGCTCCCTGGTGCTGTCGCACGCGGCCGGCGTGGGCGAGCCGCTGGACGACGCCATGGTGCGCCTCGTCATGGTGCTCAAGATCAACAGCCTCGCGCGCGGCTATTCCGGCATCCGCCGCCGGGTCATCGATCACCTCGTGGCGCTGGTCAATGCCGGCGTCCATCCTCACATTCCGCTGAAGGGCTCGGTAGGCGCCTCCGGCGACCTCGCACCGCTGGCGCACATGTCGCTGCTGCTGCTGGGCGAGAACCGCGCCCGCCACGAGGGCGTCTGGCTGGATGGGCCGGCCGCCCTGGCGCGGGCGGGCCTGGAGCCGCTGGCGCTGGAGGCCAAGGAGGGCCTGGCGCTGCTCAACGGCACGCAGGTGTCCACCGCCTATGCGCTGCGCGGACTGTTCGAGGCCGAAGACCTGCTGGCCGCGGCCCTGGTGTGCGGCAGCCTCAGCGTGGAAGCCCTGCTGGGCTCGCGCGTGCCCTTCGACGCGCGCATCCACGAGGTGCGCGGGCAAGCGGGGCAGATCGACGTGGCCGCGGCCTTCCGCGCCCTGCTGGGCGCGGACAGCGAGGTCGGGCGCTCCCACGCCGACTGCGGCAAGGTGCAGGATCCGTACTCGCTGCGCTGCCAGCCGCAGGTCATGGGGGCCTGCCTGACCCAGATCCGCCACGCCGCCGCGGTGCTGCGCACCGAAGCCAATGCCGTATCCGACAACCCCCTGGTGTACGCCGCGGACGACGACGTGCTCTCCGGCGGAAACTTCCATGCCGAGCCGGTGGCCATGGCGGCCGACAACCTCGCCCTGGCCATCGCCGAGACGGGCGCGCTGTCCGAGCGCCGCATCTCGCTCATGATGGACAAGCACATGTCGCAGCTGCCGCCGTTCCTGGTGGACAACGGCGGCGTGAATTCCGGCTTCATGATCGCGCAGGTCACGGCGGCCGCGCTGGCCAGCGAAAACAAGGCGCTGGCCCACCCGGCCAGCGTGGACAGCCTGCCCACCTCGGCCAACCAGGAAGACCACGTCTCCATGGCGCCCAACGCCGGCAAGCGCCTGTGGGACATGGCCGGCAACGTGCGCGACATTCTGGCCATCGAATGGCTGGGCGCATGCCAGGGCCTGGATTTCCGCGCCGGCCTGAAGACCTCGCCCGCGCTGGAGTAGGCGCGCGCGCTGTTGCGCAGCCGGGTGGCCCATTATGAAAAAGACCGCTTCTTCGCGCCCGACATCGCCGCGGCCAGCGCGCTGATCGCCGGCCGCGAACTCAGCCGGCTCATGCCCGCCGGGCTGCTGCCCAGCGCGGAGGAACACTGACATGCTGCAGCTCTGGCGCAATTGCCACGTGGCCACGCTGGCGCAGGGCCGCTACGGCCTGATCGAGAACGCCGCCATCCTCGCCGAAGGGGAACGCATCGCCTGGATCGGGCCACGCGCCGCCCAGCCGCCGGCGGCCGGCGCGGTGGAGCACGACCTCGGCGGCGCCTGGGTGACGCCGGGCCTGGTGGATTGCCACACGCACCTGGTGTTCGGCGGCAACCGCAGCCGCGAGTTCGAGCAGCGGCTGCAAGGCGTGGACTACGCAACCATCGCGGCGCAGGGCGGCGGAATCCTGAGCACGGTGCGGGCCACCCGCGAGGCCGACGAGAATGCGCTCTATGCCTCGGCGCGCCGGCGCGCGCTGCGCCTGCTGGCCGACGGCGTGACCACGCTGGAGATCAAGTCGGGCTACGGGCTGGACCTGCCCAACGAGCGCAAGATGCTGCGCGTGGCGCGCCGGCTGGGCCGCGAGCTGCCGCTCACGGTGCGCACGACCTGTCTCGCGGCGCACGCCCTGCCGCCGGAGTACGCGGGCCGGCCCGACGCCTACATCGACCTGGTATGCGGCAGCATCCTGCCCGCCCTGGCGAGCGAGGGGCTGGCGGACGCGGTGGACGCCTTCTGCGAACACCTGGCTTTTTCGCCGGCGCAGGTCGAACGGG
Source organism: Achromobacter sp. Marseille-Q4962 (assembly GCF_943737005.1). Lineage (GTDB taxonomy): Bacteria > Pseudomonadota > Gammaproteobacteria > Burkholderiales > Burkholderiaceae_B > Achromobacter. Next base: position 96,569 of record NZ_CALSFU010000006.1, read on the forward strand.
TGTTCGAATGCGCGTCCCGGCTGGGCCTGCCGGTGAAGCTGCACGCCGAGCAGCTCTCGCCGCTGCATGGCGCGGCGCTGGCCGCGCGCCACGGCGCGCTGTCGGCCGACCATCTCGAATATCTCGAAGAGGACGACGTCCGCGCCATGGCGCGCGCCGGCACGGTGGCGGTGCTGCTGCCCGGCGCGTATTACGCGCTGCGCGAGACTCGCATGCCGCCGGTGGACCTGCTGCGCCGGCACGGCGTGCCCATTGCCTTGTCCACCGATTCGAATCCCGGCACTTCGCCGGTGCTGTCGCTGCGCCTGATGCTGAGCATGGCCTGCACGCTCTTCAGGCTGACGCCGGAAGAGGCGCTGGCCGGCGCCACCCTGAACGGCGCGCGCGCCCTGGGGCTGGGCGGCACGCACGGCAGCCTGGAAGTGGGCAAGTTCGCCGACTTCGTCGCCTGGGACATCGCCCATCCGTCGGAGCTGGCGTACTGGATCGGCGGCGAACCGCCGGCGCGGGTGGTGCGGCATGGGCGGCAGGCGGCGGGCCCTGTGCAGGTCGCCGCTTCCTGAGGCGCGCCCACCGGCGCCGCGCACGGCTGGAACGTGGGGCGGCGCCAGGCGGGGGGCAGCACAGCCTAGGCGCGGCGGGCGCAGGGCTCCTGGCGCTGGCAGGCCGGCGCGGCGCCGAAGCGCAGGCGCATGAAACTGGCGATGCTCGCCAGCGCCGCGCACAGCGCGCCCAGCCACAGCGCCAGCACGGCGCCGTTGGCGGTGGAGAGCTGGAAGCAGGCGGCCACCAGGGCCGCGCCCGAGGCCTGCCCCAGCAGCCGCACCGTGCCGATCATGCCGCTGGCGCCGCCGGCGCGCGAGGCCGGCGCGGAAGTCATGATGGCGCGCAGGTTGGGCGACTGGAAAAAGCCGAAGCCCGCGCCGCACAGCGCCATGCGCCAGCCGATCTCCCATGCCGAGGGCGCCGCGGGCAACAGGGCCAGCGAGATCATGCCCAGGGCCAGCAGCGCCAGCCCGATTCCGCCCAGCATGCCCGCCGGGTAGCGGTCGGACATCCGGCCGGCGATGGGCGCCATGAAGGCCACCACCACGGGCCATGGCGTGATGAGGAACCCCGTGTGCACCTGCGTGTAGCCCAGCACCGCCTGCAGCAGGAACGGCAGCGATACGAAGGCCAGCCCCTGGGCGGCGAAGGCGCACACCGCGGTGGCGGCCGACAGGGCGAAGAGCGGGCGGCGCAGCAGGTCGACCGCGAGGATGGGGGCGGGGTGGCCGGCCTGGCGGCGCATCAGCAGCCACAGCGCGATGGCCGCGCCGCCCCATTCGAGCAGCAGGCGCTGCCAGGGAGCATGGTGCGCGGCCTCGTTGGCGCCCAGCACCAGCAGGCCCAGCGCGGCCGCGCACAGCAACGCGGCCAGCCTGTCGAACCCGTGCGGCGCGCGCGTGGTTTCCGGCAGGCCGCGCAGGCCCAGCGCGCCCGCCAGCAGGCCCAGCGGCACGTTGACGAGAAACAGCCAGTGCCAGCTGCCCAGCATCAGGATGGCCGAGGCCGCGGTCGGGCCGGCGGCGAACGACAGGCCCACCACCATGGCGTTCAGCCCCATGCCGCGCCCCAGTACGGAAGCCGGGAAGATGAAGCGCAGCAGCGCCGCGTTGACGCTCATCACGCCCGCCGCGCCCAGGCCCTGGGCGATGCGCGCCGCCACCAGCGCGGGCAGCGTCGGCGCGAGCCCGCAGGCCAGCGAGGCCAGGGTGAAGAGCGCCAGGCCCGCCATGTACACGCGGCGGTGGCCGAGGATCTCGCCCAGCGCCGCGGCGGGCAGCAGCCCCGCCACCATGGCGAGCTGATAGCCGCTGATGACCCAGATCGACCCCGCGTCGCTGGCGTTCAGGTCGCGCGCGATGGTGGGCAGGGCGGTGTTGGCGATGGCGGTGTCGAGGCTGGCCATGCAGACGGCCAGCATGACGGCCATGAGGGCGCCGGCGCGCTCGGCGGCGGGCAGGCCCTGGCCGGGCGGGTAGACGGTGTGTCGGGCGAAAGAAAACATGGAGGGCGAGGGGCTGGGGGCGCAGCGGCCGCGGATCGGGACGACGGTGGGGAACCGGACATCGGTACCACATTCTAGGACTGTTTTCCCAAGACGTGGTCCGTCATCCCTGAATTGCGGCCCGCCCCGGACGGCGCGCGCGCCCCGCTTTCAGGGCGCGCGCAGCAGTTCGGCCAGTCCGGCCTCGCAGTCGCGCACGGCGGCGCGCGACTGCGAGGCCGGTGCCCGCATCATGAGGCAGATGCGGCGGGCGAGGCGGGGCCGGGTCAGCGGCGCGACGGACAGCCCGTCCAGCCGCTGGCCCTGGGTGTACAGCCGGGAGATCAGCCCGACCCGCAGCCCGGCGCGCACCAGGCTGTAGAGCGTGTCGGTGTAGTTCAGCGTGTCGGCCGCCGCCAGATCCGCGCCCTGCTGGCGCAGGGTGGCGACGATCATTTCGTAGGTGCTGCCGCGCGAGAGCACGGCCAGCGGCTCGTGCCGCAGGTCGCGCCAGGCGAGGGCGGGGCGGCGCGACAGGCGATGCGCTTCCGGCAGCACCGCCACCAGTTCGTCCTCGGCCACGAAGCGGGCGGTCACGCCCCGGGCCAGGCCGAAGTCGAGCCCCAGCCCGATGTCCAGTTCGCCATTGGCCAGCGCGGCCATGAGTTCGTCGTTGAGATGGTCGCTCAGGACCAGCGCGATCTCGGGGTGGCGCAGCCGCCATTGCGCCACGGCGGGCGCCAGCAGGTGCATGGTGGACGGGATGCAGCCGATGCGCACCGTGGCGGCCTGGGCGCCGAGCAGGCGGCGCAGGTCTTCGGTGCCGTGGCCGTAGCTGTTGAGCATCCATTCGATCTGCGCGCGGGCGGCCTGGCCGGCGGGGGTGAGCCGCACCTGATGCGTGGTGCGGTGAAACAGCGCCGCGCCCACCAGGGCTTCCAGTTCGCGGATGGCGGCCGACAGCGCCGGCTGGCTGAGGGCGAGCGCCTCGGCGGCGCGGCTGAAGCTGGCGTGGCGCGCCACCTCTTTGAAGGCGCGCAACTGGCGCAGGGTGGGCTGGCGCAGGGGAGCCGCCGGGGCGGGATCGGTCATAGATTTATCTGATGAATCTATAAAAATATACCATTTCAGTTATGAAGCGCGGCTGCGTACCATGGCGCCGGTCACCGCCGCGGCGCGCCTTGCCGCGCATACGCACCCGACGCTTATCATGCTCAAACGACTGCTTGCTTCCGCCGCCGCCCTGGCGGCCGCGTTCTGTATCGCCGCGCCCGCCGCCGCCCAGTGGCCGCAGGCGCGTCCCCTGACCCTGATTGTGCCGGTGAGTCCCGGCGGCAACGTGGACACGACGGCGCGCCTGATCGCGCAAAAGCTCTCCGAGCGCATCGGGCAGGCGGTCATCGTGGACAACCTCGCCGGGGCCGGCGGCGTGCTGGGCGTGGCGCGGGCGGCGCACGCGCCGGCAGACGGCTATACCCTGGTCATGGGTTTCGACGGCCCCATCAGCGTGGCCGGGCTGGTCAATCCGGCCGTGAAGTACGACGCCGAGAAAGACCTGGCGCCGGTGGCGCTGATAACCACCGCGCCGGTGGTGCTGCTGGCGCGTCCCGGGCTGCCGGCCGGCGACGTGGCCGGCCTGATCGGGCTGGCGCGGTCGCAGCCCGGCTCGCTGACCTACGCGACCTCGGGCGTGGGCACCGTGCTGCATCTGGCGATGGAAGTCATGCAGGACCAGGCGGGCGTGAAGCTGGTCCACGTCCCGTACCGCGGCGGCGCGCAGATCACCAACGACGTGCTGGGCGGACAGGTGGACCTGGGGCTGCTGGTGACCACCAGCGCCACGCCGCTGGTGCGCCAGGGCAAGCTGCGCGCGCTGGGCGTGACCTCGGCTGCGCGCGTGCCTTCGCTGCCGGACGTGCCGGCCTTCGGCGAGACGCCGGAACTCAAGGGCTTCGAGCTCAACACCTGGACCGGCGTCTTCGTGCCGGCGGGCACGCCGCCCGGGGTGGTGCAGACGCTCAACCGCGAGCTGAACGCGGTGTTGCGCATGGAGGACGTGCGGCAGCGGCTGGCCGAGGGCGGGGCGCTGCCAGGAGCCGGCACGCCCGAGGCGTTCCGGGCGTTCCTGGGCAAGGAGCAGGCGGTCTATGCGCGCATCGTCGAGCGCGCCCACATCCGGCAGGAGTGACACGGCCATGAAGCAGGACGAACAAGACCCGGTGCTGCCGGAAATCCGCGCCATCCAGGACGAGATGGTGGCGCTGCGGCATCGCATCCACGCCCACCCGGAGCTGGCCTACGAGGAGCATGCCACCGGCGACCTGGTGGCCGAGCGCCTGGCCGCCTGGGGCTACGAGGTGCACCGCGGCCTGGGCGGCACGGGCGTGGTGGGCACGTTGCGGCGCGGCGCGGGCGGACGCCGGCTGGGCCTGCGTGCCGACATGGACGCCCTGCCGATCCAGGAGACGACCGGGCTGCCCTATGCGAGCCGCCTGGCGGGCAAGATGCACGCTTGCGGCCACGACGGCCACACCGCCACGCTGCTGGCCGCCGCGCGCGCGCTGGCCGGGCGCGCGCGCTTCGAGGGCGCGCTCAACCTGATTTTTCAGCCAGCCGAGGAAGGCCACGGCGGGGCGCAGCGCATGATCGAGGACGGCCTCTTCCAGCGCTTTCCCTGCGATGCGGTCTACAGCTTCCATAACGAGCCGGGCTATCCGGCCGGGCGTTTCGGTTTCCGGGCCGGCGCCATGTACAGTTCCTCGGACACGGTGATCATCACCGTGCGCGGCGTGGGCGGGCATGGCGCGATGCCGCACGCGGCGGTCGACCCGGTGGTGGCGGCGGCCGGCATCGTGCTGGCCCTGCAGACCATCGTGTCGCGCGAGATCGACCCGAACGACATGGCCGTGGTGACCATCGGCGCCATTCATGGCGGCGACGCGCCCAACGTGATTCCGCAATCGGTGGAGCTGCGCCTGACCGTGCGCGCGCGGCGCGCCGAGACCCGCGCCCTGTTGCGCGAGCGCATTACCGCCATCGCCACGGCGCAGGCGGCGGTGCACCGCGCCACCGTGGAAGTGGACTACCGCTGGCGCTATCCGCCGGTGGTCAACGACCGCGAGGCCACCGCCTTTGCCGAAGAGGTGGCGCGCCGCTGGCTGGGCGAGGACTGGCTGATTCCCGACCTGGAGCCGCTGCAGGCCAGCGACGATTTCGCCTTCATGCTGCAGGAAGCGCCGGGCAGCTATTTCATTGTGGGCAACGGCGAGGGCGAGGGAGGCTGCATGGTGCACAACCCGGGCTACGACTTCAACGACGCCATTCTGCCGGTCACGGCCAGCTACTGGGTGCGGCTGGCCGAGGCGTTCCTGGCGCCGGCGGGCTGACGGCCGGGAGACGCAGCGCATGACCGTGTCGCCGACGCCGGACGCCGCCGGCCTGCCGTTCGACCCCACCACCGAATATTGGCAGGCCATCGAAACCGCCGGGACGCTGCGCGTGCCGGCCAATCCGCCTTATGCGCGGGCTTATCCGGCCCGCCTGCCCGATGGGCGCTACCTGGTGCTGCCGCTGCGCGGCGTGCCGGGCGACGCCGGCCGCTGCGTGGCCTCGCTGATCGCCAACCACGCCAGCCTGGACGTGGTGGAAACGCTGGCCGGCTTCATGGCGCAGCGCGCCCGCGCCTTCGGTGCGGAGCTGGTGGTGGGCCTGCCCACGCTGGGCCTGGCGTTCGCGCCGCTGGTGGCGCGCGCGCTGGGGTTCAGCCGCTATATCCCCTTCGGCTACTCGCGCAAATACTGGTACGACGAGTCGCTGTCCGTGCCGGTGCATTCGCTGACCACGCCCGGTGCCGGCAAGCGCCTGTACGTGGACCCCAACCTGGCCGGCTGCCTGCGCGGCCGCCGCGTGCTGGTGGTGGACGACGCCGTCAGCACGGGCCAGACCATGGCCTCGGCGCTGGCGCTGCTTGCGCGGTGCGAGGCGCGCGTGGCCGGCATCGTGGTGGCCATGCAGCAGGGGCAGAGGTGGCGCGAGCGGCTGGTCGACGAGGCGGGCCGGCCGCTGCCCCTGGCCTGCGCCTTCGAGTCGCCGCGCATGCGCCGCACGGCGGGCGGCTGGGAGCCCGAGCCCGCCGCCTGATCCCCGGGCCTCGCGCCCATGCGGCGCGCGCGGCCTGGCCGGCCGGAACCGCGTGGCCGGCCGCGCCATTTGCCGAGCAGGGACATGAGCATGAGGGGGCCCCGGCTCGTCAGGGGGGATCGGGGCGCCGCCGCAGCGAAAATCCCTGGGCGGCGTTCATGGCCAGGTAGCTGATGTTGCGCGACACGACCGGCGGGGCCTCGCCGCCATGCAGGGCCCGGACCTGGTCCAGCACCATTTTGTCGGCCAGCGTCATGCGGTCGATCATGCGCAGGTATTGCATCCAGCTTTCGACCAGGAACACCTCGCGCCAGACGCCCTCGCGCTCCAGGTCGCGGAAAAGCTGCCACTGCTGGGCGCCGTTACGCAGCCGCAGCAGCCGCAGCGGGCGCGCCGTCTTGATGAGGTCGCCCAGCTTTTCGTGGGCGATCAGGTACTCCACCGCCACCAGCACCGAGCCGTGCTGCGTATTGAAGCCCGCCTGGGCCAGCGCCGGCTCGGCGCTGTCGGCACGGGCCAGCGATTGCGCATCCACGTGTTCGGGCAGGCGCGAGCGGTACAGCAGGGCGACGGTGATGCCGAGCATGATGCCGGCGGCCGCCAGCGCGCCGGACACGCCCATGGTGCCGGCGAAGTGGCCCCACATGAACGAGCCCGCCGCCAGCCCGCCGAAGATCGCCGTCTGGTAGAGCGCCAGCGAACGCGCCTTGACCCAGTCGGGCACCAGCATCTGCACGGTGGTGTTGTAGGTGGCGAGCACCCCGATCCAGCAGCCGCCCGCCAGCAGCAGCGCCGGAAACGCCAGCCACAGCGTGCCGGTGAGGCCCAGGATGAGCAGGCACACGGCAAGCAGCGTGGCCGCGCCGCTGATCAGGCCGCCCGCGCCCCAGGCGGCCTGCACGCGGCGCACCACCGCGCTGCCCAGGATGGCGCCCACGCCCAGGGCGCCCAGCATGTAGCCGTACAGCAGGGCGTTGCCGCCTTTGTGCTCGTGCGCCAGCAGCGGCAGCAGCGCCCAGAGCGCGCTGGCCGAAAGGCCGAAGGCGAACGAGCGCAGCATCACGATGCGTGTCACGGTGGAATGCTGGGTGTAGCGCAGCGCGGCGACCACGCCTTCGAACAGGCCTTCGGGCGGCAGCCGCCGCGCGGGCACGTCGCGCTTCCAGCGCCAGATGGCCCAGACCAGGCCGCCGTAGCAGACGCAATTGAGCAGGAACACCCAGGGCGCGCCCATGGCGCCCAGCAGCAGGCCGCCGATGGCCGGCCCCACCGCCCGCGCCACGTTGAAGTTGACGCTGTTGAGCAGCACCGCGCTGCCCACGTGGGCCTTGGGCACCTGCTCGCCCACCGCGGCCTGCCAGGCCGGCGTGACGATGGCGCTGCCGATGGCGATGCAGAACACCGAGGCGATCAGCGTGATCGGATGCAGCAGCCCGGCAAAGGCGAGGAGGGTGATGAAAACCCCGCCCGTCAGCTCCAGCAGCATGCCCAGCAGCATGACTTTGCGGCGGTCGTGGTTGTCGGCCACCACGCCGGTGACGATGGACAGGGCGACCAGCGGCAGGGCCGCCGCGACCTGGATCATGGCCACCATCAGCGGGCTGCTCTGCTGGGTGGTGATGATCCACGCGGCCGCCACGGACTGGGCCCAGGTGCCCAGGTTGGCAAAGAGATTGGCGATCCAGATGGTGCGGAACGCCGGGAACGCGAACGGCGAAAGGGTGCTGACTTGGAGCACGGGCTCGGGCGGGGCCGGCGGGTCGGCAGGCAGGTCGGTACTGGCCGAGACGGGTGAGAGCATGTAGACCTCTTGAAACGTCCCCCGGCGCTGCCGCGCCGGGGTCCGCTCAATGGTACGCCCAAAGTTCCCGCCCCCGGGCCACCCGGCCGGAGTCTTACTTCTTCTGCGGGGGATAGGCCTCGTCCAGGTACCGCACGATCAGCGGGATCTGCTCGGCCGTGATGGGCGCGCCGTAGGTCTGCACCATTTTCTTGACTTCGGCTTCCCAGAATCCGGCGGGCATGGGCGGCTGCGAGGAGATGTAGTCCACCGAATGGCACATGTAGCACTGGGCGGCGTTCTGGGCGCCCGAGGCGGCGTGCAGCGTGGCGGTTTCCTTGGGCAGGTCGATCTCCAGCGCAAGGGCGGGGGCGGCACAGGCGCCGGCCAGGGCGAGGGCGGCGGCCAGGCGCGGAAAGGCGGTAGGCATGGCGCTCTCCTCAGGCGGCGGTGACGTGGATGGCTTCGACCACGTTGCGCATGTAGCCGGCCGGGTTCCAGGCGGGCTGCATGGGCTGGGTCTCGCCGCCATTGCTGGTGGCGCGCACCAGCAGCGTGTGCCGGCCGGCCGCGGGCGTGAGGTCGATCCGCCATTCGCGGAACGAATAGCGGCCCAGGTCCTGGCCCAGCGTGGCCGCCTTCCAGGACTTGCCGCCGTCGGCCGAGAACTGCACCTCGCGGATGCCCTGACCGCCGTCGAAGGCGATGCCGCGCACCGTGCTGCGCCTGCCGGCCGGCAGGCGGCCGCCGTCCTGCAGGCTGGTGATGAAGCTGCGCACATTGAAGCGGCCGATGGGCCGGGTCTTTTCCGGCGCCTTGCCCGGCGGGGTACAGGCGCAGTCGTTGTCGGGGATGCGGTAGGCTTTCTGCATCCAGAAGCCGTCGAACTCGCGGTCCAGCACCTTGATGTCGGCCAGATGCTTGACCCAATAGGTGCCGTAATAGCCGGGCACCACGAGCCGCACCGGATAGCCGTTGAGCATGGGCAGGTCCGCGCCGTTCATGGACCAGGCCAGCATCACCTCGCCGTCCATCGCGTGCGCGGCGTCCAGGGCCTTGACGAACTCCGGCGTAGCCGGCAGCACCGGCCGGTCCAGGCCCTCGAACGTGATCTGCCTGGCCTGGGCGCGGATGCCGGCCTTTTCGAGCACGCGCTTGAGCGGCACGCCCTGCCAGCGCGCATTGCCCATGGCCCCGTTGGCCAGCTGGCCGCCCGCCACGCGGGGCTCGAAGAAGCCCCGGCTGTTGCCCGAGCATTGCGCCACCGCCACCAGCTCGACGGGCGGGCCGAAATCCTTCTTGAGCTGGTCCAGCGTCAGTTCCAGCGGCGCATCCACCAGGCCGGTAACGCGCAGCCGGTAGGCGGCTGGATCGACCTGGGTGGGAATGTTGGCGAGGTGATAACGCACGAAGAACGCATCGTTGGGCGTGATGACGTCTTCGGCGAAAACGGAAAAGGGCGTCTCGAGTTGCGGCGGGCGCGCGGTGAGGCGGATCAGCGGCCGTTTTTGCGGATAGGCGACCAGCTCGCGCTCGCCATTGGCGAAAGGCAGGGTGATGGTGGAAGGGGCGGCCAGCGCGGCGGCGGCGCGGCCGGCGAGCGAGCCGGCGGCTCCCAGGGCGCAGGCCTGGCGCAGGAAGCGCCGGCGCCTGTCTTCGGCGGGGGCTGTCATGGATTGTCTCCTGGACTGTTCTGGTTGCGGGCCATCGGGCCCGGGACGTTCTGCGGTCCGGTCCGATCAGCCTAGGAGAGGCTAGCTGACAAATACCTAAATGCGCGCCTGGAAACGCGCCGCGGCCGTTCCATTAACGGCGTTTTCCGTCCTGGCGCGGGCCGCGCCAGGCGAAATCAGACGGAATCAGCCCGCCTGGCAGGCCGTGTCCTCGCTGGCGCGGGGGGCGGCCGGGGCCGCGCGCTGGGGGCGCAGGCGGGCGCTGCGGAAGGGGGCGAGCAGCTCGGCCCACGACGAGGGCAGCAGCGGCGTGGCATGACGCACCGCATCGCGGCGGGCATAGTGCGCCAGCAGTTGCTGGCCGATACGGGCTTCTCCGAGGGGATGGCGGTTGGATTGGGGGGTGTTCATGGTATTTCCGTATTGCCTTGAAAGTGTATTCATTGTACGGGAAAACCCGAATACGCACCAGCCCCGATCTGCGCCGACAAGTCATTGATTTGCTTGAACATATCCCTATATTTCCGGCCCCGCTCTCCATGGGCGGGAATACCCTAGCAGTCAAAAATGGTAGACGGTATACAATGTTCAGCATGGTCGGGCTATGAGAGCCTGGCATTCCTCCCTCTGGATCTGGAGCGCGACATGGCTGAACTGATGAACCGAGACGAATTCCGCACGGCGTTGGAAAACGCCATCAAGGGCAAGAGCGCCAATGCCTCGCCTTTCAGCATTGCCTGGGCCGAAGGCAAGCTGAGCCGCGAGCACCTGGCCCGCTGGGCGGAAAACCATTATCACTACGTCGGTCCCTTCGCCGACTACCTAGGCTACCTGTACGCCCGCACCCCCGACAGCTACACCGAGGCCAAGGATTTCCTGCTCGCCAATATGTACGAGGAAGAAATCGGCGGCGACCGCCACACGGACCTGCTGATCCGCTTCGCGGAAGCCTGCGGCACCACGCGCGAGCGCGTCGTGGACCCGGACAACATGTCGCCCACCACGCGCGGGCTGCAGAGCTGGTGCTATGCGGTCGCCATGCGCGAAGACCCCATCGTGGCCGTCGCGGGCCTGGTGGTCGGCCTGGAATCGCAGGTGCCCTCCATCTACCGCAAGCAGACGCCCACGCTGCGCGAGAAGTATGGCTTCACCGACGAAGAGGTGGAGTTTTTCGACCTGCACATCGTGTCCGACGAGATTCACGGCGAGCGCGGCTACCAGATCGTGCTGGAGCACGCCAACACGGTGGAGCTGCAGCAGCGCTGCCTGAAGATCTGCGAAATCGGCGCCCAGATGCGCCTGCTCTACACCACGGCGCTCTACAACGACTATGTGCAGAAGGAAATCTCGCTGCCCGAGCTGGGCCTGGCCGCCTGAACGGGGCCCCGGAGAGGACACACAGGAGCCGTCGCCCCGGTTCGCGCCGGGGCGACTTCGGAACGCACACCATGCCTATCGTCGTATTTCACAAAGGCGGCCAGACCTACACCGAGGAGGTGAAGGAAAACACCAACCTGGTGGTGCGCGCCGGCATCAAGCAGTTTCCCTATCCCCACCTGCGCTACGAGTGCGGCATGGGCAAGTGCGCCAAGTGCGCCTGCCGCGTGCTGGCCGGCGCGGAACACCTGCCTCCGGTGAACTGGAAGGAAAAAAAGCAGCTCGGCGACCGCATCGAGCAGGGCTACCGGCTTGCCTGCCAGCTCTGGCTCAACAGCGACATCGAGCTGGTTCAGGACCAGGAGTGAGCCGATGGAATCCGCATTCGTCATCCTGACCACCAAACCCGGCGTGTTCCGCACCGAATGCGGGCCGGAGGTGGAAATCGTCGAAACCTACGACTATCACTTCTACGGCCGCCGGCTGGCGGTCTACAGCATCGCCCGGCTGCGGGGCGAGACGCGGGTGGTCGTCACGGAAGAAACGCCGCCGCACGTGGTGAACCGCGTGCCTACCAAGTTCCTGGAGAAATTCGATTCCATCGAGGCGGCGCGCAAGGAGCTGGACCACCTGACCCGGTTCGGCAGCATCGAAACCCGGCTCACGCTGCGCGCCGCCGAAGCGGCCGCCGGCGGAGCCTGAAAGCGGGATCCAGACAAGATGGTCCACATCACATTCATTTCCAACGGCGGCAAGGTTGCCACCGCGCCCGAGAACAGCAACCTGTTGCGCGTGTCGCTCAGGGAGCAGGGAGGCATTCCGTTCAAGTGCGGCGGAGGTCTGTGCGGCACCTGCAAGTGCCGCATCGAAGACGGGCTGGAAAACACCGACGCCATCAAGCCCAAGGAGCGCAAGCACCTGCGGCCCGAAGACTTCGAGGCCGGCTACCGCATGGCCTGCCAGACCTTCGTGAAAGGCGACATCAAGGTGTCGTGGGTGGTGGAAAACGGCAAGGGCATCGTAGTGGGCGTGGCGCCGCGCGGGACCGCCGGCGCGCCGGCCGCCGGATCGCCGGCTGCGGAATCGCCGGCCGAATCCGCCTGAGCGCGGGCGCGGCCGGGTCTCGGGGGCGCCGGCCGCCGGACCGCCGGCCGCCGGATCGCCGGCCGCCGGATCGCCGGCCGCCGGATCAAGCGGCCGACGCCCGCGACTGCGACTGCTGCTTGGCTTCGGTGTAAGCCTTGGCGGCGTTGTGCACGTGCTGGCTGGCCAGCAGGGCCGCCAGGTCGCCGTTGCCCGCGATGACCGCGTTCAGGATCTGCGCATGCTCGTCCCAGTTCTGCCGGGCGCGGTGCATATTGCTCGGCGCGAACACCAGCGCCGTGCGGTCGCGCAGCGAACGCATGAGGTCGGTCAGCACCGCGTTGCCGGCCACGGTGGCGAGCATTTCGTGGAATTGGGAATTCAGCGCCTGGAACTTGTCGAGCTGTCCGCTGCTGACCGCCTGCGTGCCCTCGCGCAGGAAGGCCTGCAGCCGCTCCACTGTCTTTTCGTCGCGCCGCTGGGCCGCGAGCTTGGCGTTCAGGCCCTCCAGCGTGGCCCGCACTTCCACCATGTCGTAGGCGGCCGCTTCCGACAGCACCGACACCGACGCGCCGCGGCGCGGCTCGATGGTGACCAGGCCCTCGGCGGCCAGCGCGCGCAGCGCCTCCCGCACGGGAATGCGCGACACGCCCATCTCTTCCGAGAGCCGCCCTTCGACCAGGCGGTCTCCCGGCGTGAATTCGCCGCTCAGGATGCGTTCGCGCAGCTTGTCGCGGATGACCGCGAAAAGCTGGGGATGCTGCTCGCCGATCTTGAGCGGCGCGGATTTCGTCTCGGCATGCAGGCTATCGGTGGCGGAGGTCATGGGGGCGACATGGCGTAATGAATACAGTCTCCATTGTATTACCGGGTGTAGCAGCGCCGATGGGTGTTTGCCCCATCATGCGCCCCAGAAGGCTTTGACAAGCACCCCGATGGCGCTCAGCGCGCACACGGCAAGCAGGATGGCGCGCACCGCGTGCGGCGGCAGGCGGTGGCGGAGCCGGTTGGAGACCGCGAAACCGGCCAGCAGAAAGGGAGCCAGGCTGAGCGCCAGTCCGGCGTGATGCGCCGTATAGCGGTTGGCCAGCGCCAGCATGGACAGCGAGAAAATCGATCCCAGGAAGAGCACCATGCCCAGCGTGGCCCGCAGGCGCGGCGGCGCGGCGTGCTGCAGCACGATGGCGATGGGCGGCGCGCCCACCGAGGTCATGGTGCCCATGAGTCCCGAGGCCACGCCCGCGCCCGAGACGCGCGCCGGGCTGGCCTCGAAACGCAGCCCGGCCGCGCTCAGCGCCACGGCGGCCAGCACCAGCACCGCGAACAGCGCGCCCAGCGCCTGGGGCGGGAACCGCGTCATGGCGTAGATGGCGAGCAGCGTGCCCACGGCCCGGCCGGCCAGCGCGTAGCTGACCGAGGGCCAGTGGATGGCGGCGCGCTCGCGCAGCGCGGTGAGCAGGGAGATGAAGCCGCCCAGCGTGAGCAGCGGCCCGGGGGCGAGCTGGGGGAAGAACAGCGCCGCCACGGGCGCGGCGAACATGGCGAAGCCGATGCCTCCCACGCCCTGGGCGATGGCCGCGCCGAACACCACCACGGCCATGGTGGCGTAGTGCCAGAGATCGGGAGGGGGGAGAGCCGGCATAGGTTTGTCTCAATATGTATACGATAGTCTATCTAGAAATTCAGTCCGGCTATCGACAGGTCAGGGAATTTCCGGGTAAACCCCGACAAGCTCCTGAATAATCGTGGGTTTTTTAGGCTTATCGCTTTCCCTAGGGCATGCATATTTCGATTGGTATAGCGCCCTACGAAATATAGTATACCAATGTGACGATTTCGGATGTCACAATACAAGGGGAACCGCATGCAATCGGACGTCGTACTCAATGTGGCGCATTGGGTCTATCTGCTCAGCGTGATCGTGATCATTCTCACGATGATTCTGCGCGCCAATGTCGTGGTGCCGTCGGTGATCGGCACGTTTCTGGTGGTGTTTGCCATTACCGGCAACCCCATCAGCGGCCTGATCGGCATTTTCTCGGCCAGCTTCGTGGCCGCCAAGGAGCTCTTCAACATCTTCCTGGTCATCACGTTCATGACCGCCTTGCTCAATTCGCTCAAGACGCTGCAGGCCGACGTGCGGATGGTGCAGCCCTTTCGCAAGGTGATGCGCAGCGGGCATTCCTCGTTTCTCATCATCGTCGTCTGTACCTATGTGATCTCCCTCTTTTTCTGGCCCACGCCCGCGGTGCCGCTGGTGTCGGCCATCCTGCTGCCGGCGGCGATCGCCGCAGGGCTGCCGCCGCTGGCCGGCGCCATGGCCATCGCCATCGCGGGGCAAGGCATGGCGCTTTCGTCCGATTACGTCATCGGGGTGGCCCCCGGCATCAGCGCCAAGGCGGCCGGCGCGGCGGTCAGCGCGGCCACCGTGGCCGATCGCGCGCTGGTGCTGTCGCTCATCACGGGCGGGGTGGCGCTGGTCATCGCCTACCTGCTGGTGCGGCGCCAGATCGTGCCGGCCGACGCCGGGCTGCTGAGGGCCTGGCAGGCCCGCGCGCAGGACGGCAGCCTGGAGCGCATCGAGCATTCCGGCTCTTTCGACAAGGCGGAACTCGCCCGCGGCACGGCCGGGCCCGATCATGCGCTGCCGCCGGCCGCGCCCTGTTCCGACGAGGAGCGCCGCCGGGTGCGCTGGTCGCGCCTGTTCGCCGTGGTGACGCCGCTGGCCTTCCTGGGCGTGATCGCCGTGATGGTGCTGCCGCGCCTCTTTCCCTCGCTGCCGGCGCTGCGCGGCGGCGACGCGGCGGCCCTGGTGGGCGGCGTGGCTTTCGTGCTGATGATGCTGGTGACGCTGGCGGCCGAAGGCCCGCGCCGCATGCTGGACGTCTGCCCCGAGCACGTCACCGACGGGTTCGTGTTCGCCTTCAAGGCCATGGGCTCGGTGCTGCCGATCGCGGGCTTTTTCTTCGTGGGCGCCAACGAGACGGCGGCGCAGATTCTGGGCGTGCCGCAGGCGCAGGCGCCGGGCCTGCTGTTCGAGATCATCTCGGCGGCGCAGCACTTCATTCCCGAAAACCATTTCCTGGTGGCCTTCGGCGTGCTTCTGGTGGGCATGATCACGGGCATCGACGGCTCGGGCTTCGCCGGCCTGCCGCTGACGGGCACGCTGTCCGGGGCGCTGGGGCCGGTGGTGGGCGTGGACCCGGCCACCCTGGCCGCCGTGGGCCAGATGGGCGCGGTGTGGACGGGCGGCGGCACGCTGATCGCCTGGTCTTCGCTGATCGCGGTGGCGGGCTTTGCGCGCGTGCACGTGCTGTCGCTGGTGCGGGCGCTGCTGCTGCCGGTGGTCGTGGCGCTGGTCATTTCCACGATATGCGCGGTGCTCATCTGGAGCTAGGCGGCGCGGGCACGGCAAAGGGGCCCCTCGCGGCCCCTTTTTTCATGGCCCCGGCCCTGCGGAACCGGGGGTTAATACGGATCGCGCCATACGGATTAAAGTATACAATGTTCATTAGCACGATTCTCAGACGCCGCACCGCCGGCCGCGCCGGCAAAGGAAGCATTCCGTGGACGATCTCTCGCAACAGGTATTTCTGAACCACATAGGCGGCGAATGGGTCGCTTGCGCCTCGGGCAAGACCGCGCCCAACGTCAACCCGGCCGACACCGGCGACGTCGTGGGCCATTTCCAGGTGTCCGGCGCCGAGGACGCGCGCCGCGCCGTGCAGGCCGCCCAGGCTGCCTTTGCCGCCTGGCGCGACACCCCGGTCAGCAAGCGCGCCGCCATCCTGTTGCGCGCCGCCCAGTACCTGGAGGACCATGCCGAGGCATTCGGCCGCGAACTCACGCGCGAAGAAGGCAAGGGCCTGAATCTGGCCAGGGACGAGGTGATGCGCTCGGCCCAGACGCTGCGTTTCTATGCCGTGGAGGGCCAGTCTTTTACCGGCGAGACTTTCGTCAACGACGATCCCGACATGGTGGTCTACACCCAGCGCGAGCCGCTGGGCGTGGTGACGGTGATCTCGCCCTGGAATTTCCCGATTTCGATTCCCGCCCGCAAGATCGCGCCGGCCCTCATCACCGGCAACACGGTGGTGTTCAAGCCCTCGTCCGATGCGCCGCTTTCCGGCCTGCGCCTGGCCGAGGCGTTGCTGCAGGCGGGGCTGCCGGCCGGCGTGCTGAATTTCATTACCGGGCCGGCCTCGGCCGTGGGCCAGGCGCTGACAGCCGCGCCGGAAGTGCGCGCCATTTCCTTTACCGGCTCCACGGCCGCGGGCGAGCAGATCCACCGCGCCGCCGGGCTGACGACCCGTACCCAGATGGAGCTGGGCGGCAAGAACCCGCTCATCGTGCTGGCCGACGCCGACCTGGAGCGCGCCGTGGACCTGGCGATCAAAGGCGGATTCTCGCTCAGCGGCCAGGCCTGCACCGGCACCAGCCGGGTGCTGGTGGACAAGCGCGTGCTGCCGGCCTACACCGAGAAGCTGCTGGCGCGCATGAAGTCGCTCACCATCGGCAACGGGCTGGAAGGCAGCTTCGACCTGGGCCCGTTGGCCACGCGCCAGCAGTTGGACAATGTGCTGAGCTACGTGGCCATCGGCAAGCAGGAGGCCACCCACCTGCATGGTGGCGACCGGCTCGTGGAAGGGGCCTACGGCAAGGGCTACTACGTAACGCCGGCGCTTTTCACGGACGTGACGCAGCAGATGCGTATCGCGCGCGAGGAAATCTTCGGCCCCGTGCTGGCCCTGATCGAGGTGGACGGCTACGAAGACGCCATCGCCAAAGCCAACGACACGGAATACGGCCTGTCGGCCGCCATCGCCACGACCGACGCGCGCCATGCCCACCGCTTCGCGCGCGACATCCAGGCGGGCACGGTGAAGATCAACCGCACCACCACGGGCAATCTCATCAATGCCCCGTTCGGCGGCCTCAAGCATTCCAGCACGTCCACTTTCCGCGAGTCGGGCCGCGTGGGGCTGGAGTTCTACACGCAGATCAAGACCGTCTACCGCGCGGGCTAGGGCGTGCCGACACGTCCCGGGCCCGTGTCTTCCCTGACATTCCCAAGAGGCTATCCATGAAACAGGTTTACCGGCTGGAACTCGAAGAGGCGCGCGTGATGGTGCGCGCCGCCATCGCCAAATCGCAGGAGATCGGGGTGCTGGAGTCCATTTGCATCGTCGATGACGGCGGCTATCCCATTGCGCTGGAGCGCATGGACGGCGCGCGCATCACCGGACCGCAGATCGCCTGGAACAAGGCATTCACCGCGGCCGGCCACAAGCGTTCCACGCATCTGTTCAACACCCCGCCCAACGGGCCGGCCCTGCCGGGCAACGAGGCCTTCGGCATCCAGTGGAGCTTCGAGGGCCGGTTCGCGGTGTTCGTCGGCGGGTTTCCCATCGTGGTCGATGACGAGGTCATCGGCGGCGTGGGCCTGAGCGGCGGCAACGGCGAGCAGGACACCAAGGCCGGCCTGGCGGCGCTCGCCGCGCTGGCCGAGCTGCTGGAGCCGCGCGGCATGAAAGTGACCGTGCAGGCCGACATCAAGAAATGAACCGGCCGGCGGGCCGGGCCTCTGCAAGGCTCCGCCCGCCGCGCGCAGCAGGCAGGAATCAATATGGCATACCGTGTGCAGATACTGGGCAGCGACCAGTCCTTTTCCGTGGAGCCGGGGGAATCCGTGCTGCAGGCCGCCGGGCGGGCGGACGTGCGGCTGCCGCACGAATGTACTTTCGGCGGTTGCGGCACCTGCCGCATCAAGCTGGAATCCGGCGCGGTGGATTACGAAGAGTTCCCCATGGCGCTCACCGAGGAAGAAGCGCAGCAGGGCTACGCGCTGGCCTGCCAGGCCCGGCCGCTGTCCGACCTGTGCATCAGCGCGGCGAGCGGCAGGCGGGATTTCCCCGAGCCGCGACGGCTGCCGGCGACGGTGCGCGCCATCGAGCCGCTGTGCGACGATGTGATTCACCTGACCCTGGACGTGCCCGAAGACCTGGAATACGTGCCGGGGCAGTACATGAACGTGGTGCTGCCCGGTGGACAGACCCGCAGCTTCTCCATGGCTTCCGCGTCCGGCGTCGGGCGGCTGGATTTCCACGTGCGCCGCATTCCGGGCGGCTTCTATACCGACCGCTGGCTGGGCCAGGCCCGGCCCGGCGCGGCGGTGGAGATCGAGGCGCCGCTGGGCGTGTTCAGCTACCACGAGGAAGACTGGCGGCCGATGATAATGATGGCCACCGGCACGGGCATCGCGCCCATCAAGGCCATCCTCGAATCGCTGCTCGACAGTGAAGACTGCCCGCCCATCACGCTGTACTGGGGCATGCGCACCGAGGCCGACCTGTACCTGCGCGAGCAGATCGAGAGCTGGGCGCCGCGCCTGTACGAGTTCAATTTCGTGCCGGTGCTGTCCCGGCCGGCGGACGGCTGGCGCGGGCGGCGCGGCCACGTGCAGCATGCCGTGCTGGAAGACCACGAAGACCTCTCCGAGCACGCGTTCTACCTGTGCGGCGCGCCCGGCATGATCCAGGAGGCCAGGCACCTGTTCGCGCAGCGCGGCGCGAGCCTGGACCACATGTACGCCGACAGCTTCACCTTCCAGCATCCCCTCGCGGCGGCCGCCTGAGCATTGCGGCGGCGGGAAAGCGGCCCGGCCGGCTCAGGCGCGCGCGTTCCCGTCGCGCAGCACCAGCACGGGCAGGCGGGTGTGCGCCAGCACGCGCTGCGTTTCGCTGCCCAGCAGGAAACCCGCCATGCCGTGGCGGCCGTGCGACCCCATGACGATGAGGTCGCAGCCTTCTTTCTGGGCGGTTTCCACGATGGCGGCGTGCGGATGGTCGTTGACCGCGATGACGGGCGTGCAGGGCACCAGCGCGTGGCGCGCTTCCAATTCGAGGCCGTCCAGGTAGCTTTGCGCATTCTGTCGGGCGTGGCCGGCGAGCTGTCTTTCCGACACCGCCAGCATCTCTCCCTGGTAGATCGCGAGAGGATCTTCGGGAATGACCCGCAGCACCGTGATGCGGGCCCCTATTTCCTTGGCGAAAACGAGGCCGCGATGGAACGCCGATTCCGACAGCAGCGAGCCGTCGACGGCAATGAGCAGATGCCTGTACATGATGCTTCTCCTTCGCAAAAAGGAAAGCCGGGCCAAGCCAGTATATGACCGGCGCGCCGGGCGCTCCACCCCTGCTGGGGCAGGGCGCGCGGCGCGGCTTCTGTTGCGGTCCCGCAACAGCTCGTGAAGTTTGTTTCCGGCGCCCGCGCTGTTGCCTTTTTGACAGGCGGCTATGCCAAAATGGCGGGCACTCGGATCATCGCCGATCCCTTTTGCCGGACCTTGAAATTGAATCCCTTGCGTTTTGCCCGCTACGCCCTGCTGGGCGTGGGGATGGCGCTGAGCGCCGCGGCGGCGTCTGCCCCCATTTTCGTACTCAACTCCCTGGACGCCAGCGTCAGCATCATCGACCCGGCGACGTACAAGGAACTGCGGCGCGTGCCCACGGGCAAGGAACCGCACCACCTGTACCTCACTCCCGACGAGAAGTCGCTCATGGTGGCCAACGCCACGGGCGATTCCATCACGCTCATGGACCCCAAGACCGGCGAGGTGCAGCGCACCCTGACCGGCATCGTCGATCCGTACCAGCTCCAGTTCTCGCCCGACATGAAGTGGTTCGTGACGGCCGCCAACCGGCTGGACCACATCGACATCTATGAATGGCTGCCGCGCGAGAAAGGCTTCGACCTCAAGCTGGTCAAGCGCATTCCGGCGGGCAAGACGCCCAGCCACATCATGATCGACGCCAAGAGCACCACGGCCTACGTCACGCTGCAGGACAGCGACCAGCTCATCGCCATCGACCTGCACACGCAGACGCCGAAGTGGACGGTGCAGGTGGGCAAGACGCCGGCCGACGTCTTCCTCACGCCCGACCAGAAAACGCTGCTCGTGGCGCTGACCGGCGACTCCTACGTCGAGGCCTACGACGTCGGCAACGGGCCGGCCAGGCTCAAGGCGCGCATCAAGACGGCGCCCGGCGCGCACGCTTTCCGCGCGCAGGGCGACCACCGCCACCTGTTCGTGAGCAACCGCACCGCCAATTCCATCAGCCGCATCGACATGCAGACCCTGGCCGTCACCGACACGTTCGCGGTGCCGGGCGGGCCGGACTGCATGGACATCCTGGCCGACGGCAAGACTCTGCTGGTCACCTCGCGCTGGGCGCGCAAGCTGACCGTGGTGGACCTGGCCCAGAAGAAAGTGGTGAACCAGGTGAATGTGGGCAAATCGCCCCACGGCGTCTGGACGCTGAACCATGTGGCGACCCGCTAGGCGCGCCGGCGCCATCCTCTGCCTGGCCCTGGCGCTGCCGTCCGTCGCGGCGGCCGCGCCGGCGGTCTGCGACAAGCCGGTGTACCTCACCTTCGACACCGGCCACATGGGCGTGGCGCCGCTGGTGGCCGACGTGCTGGCCCGCCATCACGTCAAGGTCACGTTCTTCCTGGCCAACGAGCGCACGCTCACCAACGGCAGCAGCCTGGACGACCAGTGGGCGCCCTGGTGGAAGGCGCGCGCCGCCGAAGGCCACGTCTTCGGCTCGCACACCTACGACCATGTCTATTGGCAGGGCGACCTGCCCGGCGGCCGCTTCCGCGTCAAGCCCAGCGCCGGGCCCGATGCCGGCAAGCGCGACACCTACACCGCGGCGCAGTATTGCGGCGAGATCAGGCGTTCGGCCGAGCGCTTCCGGCAGATGACGGGCCGCGCCATGCTGCCGCTCTACCGCGCGCCGGGCGGCAAGACCTCGCCGGCGCTGCTGGCGGCCGCGCGCGAGTGCGGCTACGAGCACGTCGGCTGGTCCAGCGCCGGCTTCCTGGGCGACGAGCTGCCCAGCGACAAGTTCCCCAATTCGCGCCTGCTGGAGCAGGCGCTGCGCAATATCCGGCCGGGTGATATCCTGCTGGCGCACCTGGGCATCTGGTCGCGCCAGGATCCCTGGGCGCCCGCCGTGCTCGAACCCCTCATCGTCGGCCTGCAGGGCAAGGGGTTCTGTTTCGCCACCCTGGACACGCATCCGGCCTACCGCGACTGGATCGCCAAGCACCGCTGATATGGATACGCTGAGTCAACTCTTCGGCCAGTGCCAGCAATGGCTGTTTGAAACCCTGGTGCAGCCCGCGCTGTTCCACCTGGGGCTGAGCAACTACATCGAAGACGCTTACGACGCCACCATGTGGCTGCTGGTGGGCGCGGCGCAGATCGCCGTCATCGTGCTGGTGTTCGGCCCGCTGCAGCGGCTGCGCCCGGTCGAGCCCGTCACCGACCGTCGCCAGATCGGCATCGACATCCTCTACACCCTCATCCACCGCCTGGGCGCGTTCCGCCTCGCCCTGTTCTTCCTGGTGGATCCGCTCTGGGACAGCGTGTTCGGCCAGCTCCATGTGTGGGGGTTCGCGCCGCAGCCGCTGGACCATATCTGGCCCGGCGTGACCGACAACGCCTGGGTCAGCCTGGCCATGTACCTGCTCGTGTTCGACGCGGTGGATTACTTCTACCACCGCGCCCAGCACCGTTACGGCTGGCTCTGGGCCCTGCACGCCGTGCACCACAGCCAGCGCCAGATGACCATGTGGAGCGATGACCGCAACCACCTGCTCGACGACCTGCTGCGCGACGCCGTGGTGGTGCTGGTGTCGCAGCTCGTGGGCGTGCCGCCCGCGCAGTTCGTGGCGGTGGTGGCCATCACCCAGCTGGCGCAGAGCCTGTCGCACGCCAACCTGCGACTGCATTTCGGCGCGGTGGGCGAGCGCCTGCTGGTCAGCCCGCGCTTTCATCGCCACCACCATTCCATCGCCTACGACGCCTCCCGCCCCGGCCCGGCCGGCGGCTACAACTTCGCGGCGCTGTTTCCCGTGTGGGACGTGCTGTTCCGCACCGCGCGCTTCGGCGTGGGCTACGGGCCTACCGGCATCCACGACCAGCTGCCGGAGCGCGGCGGGCGCGACTACGGCCAGGGCTTCTGGTCGCAGCAATGGCTGGGCATCCGGCGCATGCTGGGCCGCGACCGCGCGGACGAGTCGCCCGCCGCCCAGCCCCTGCCGCCGTCGGCCGAGCGCGTCTGAAGCGGCGGCTCGCGCAGGCGGCCGCCTCAGCCCTCGTGCGTGGTCTTGCGTTTGATGGCCGCGTGCCGCCGCTCCATTTCCTGACGCAGCTCGCGGCGCAGGCGCGCCGCCTCGAAGCGCTGCTTTTCCTCCAGCGTGGCCGGCTGCAGCGGCGGCACCTCGGCGGGCTTGCCGTCTTCGTCCACCGCCACCATG
This sequence comes from Achromobacter sp. Marseille-Q4962, assembly GCF_943737005.1. Taxonomy (GTDB): domain Bacteria; phylum Pseudomonadota; class Gammaproteobacteria; order Burkholderiales; family Burkholderiaceae_B; genus Achromobacter. The sequence goes on from NZ_CALSFU010000006.1 coordinate 118,977, forward strand.
GTGAAGTAGCAGCTGTTTGTGTGGCGCACCAATTTCTTGCGGATGTCTTCGGTGACCACCTTGATGCCGATTTCCATCGAGGTGCGGCCGGTGAAGTTCACCGCGGCCAGGAAGGTCACCAGCTCGCCCACATGGATGGGCTCGCGGAACACCACCTGGTCCACCGAAAGGGTGACCACGTAATGCCCCGCGTAGCGGCTGGCGCAGGCATAGGCCACCTGATCCAGATACTTGAGGATGGTTCCGCCGTGCACATTGCCCGAGAAATTCGCCATGTCCGGCGTCATCAGGATGGTCATCGACAGTTGGTGGCTGAAAGCATCGTCCATGGCGTAATCGCGGCAAGTGAAAAAAGCCTATGGTAGCGGTCCGCGGCGCGTTTGCGGCGGCTTCGGAATAGGTGTCATTTCCATCTCGAACCCTGGGGCTGCGGCGGATTGGCGCGCCCCGTGCGCTACGCCTATACTCCGTAATAAATCCTTGGAAAGTGTAGGGCTTTTCATCCGGATGCCCGCCTTCCGAGTCCCACCAGGAGAGGAGTGATTCATGGTCAACATGAACCGCCGCCAGTTCTTCAAGGTGACGGGTGCGACGCTGGCGGGGTCCAGCCTGGCATTGCTGGGAGCGGCTCCCGGCACGGCCATGGCCGAGGTCCGCCAGTACAAGCTCGCGCGCATGACGGAAACGCGCAATACCTGTCCCTACTGTTCGGTTGCCTGTGGCGTGCTGATGTACGGCCTGGGCGACGGCGCCAAGAACGCCCGCGCCAGCATCGTGCACATCGAAGGCGACCCCGACCACCCGGTGAACCGGGGCACGCTCTGTCCGAAGGGCGCCGCCCTGATCGACTTCATCCACAGCCCGAACCGGCTCAAATACCCGGAATACCGGGCGCCCGGTTCCGACAAGTGGGTGCGCATGTCGTGGGACGAAGCCCTGACCCGCATCACCAAACTCATGAAGGCCGACCGCGACGCGAACTTCGAGCAGAAGACCGCGGACGGCAAGACGGTCAACCGCTGGCTCACCACCGGCATGCTGGCCGCCTCGGCCAGCAGCAACGAGGTGGGGTACATCACGCACAAGACCGTGCGCAGCATGGGGATGCTTGCATTCGACAACCAGGCTCGTGTCTGACATGGCCCGACGGTGGCAGGTCTTGCCCCGACGTTTGGCCGTGGAGCGATGACGAACCATTGGGTCGACATCAAGAACGCGGACGTAGTGCTCATCATGGGCGGCAATGCCGCCGAGGCCCACCCTTGCGGTTTCAAGTGGGTCACGGAGGCCAAGGCCCACAACAAGGCGAAGCTGATCGTCGTGGATCCGCGCTTCACGCGCTCGGCATCCGTGGCGGACTTCTACGCGCCCATACGCACCGGCACCGACATCATCTTCCTGGGCGGGGTCATCCGCTACCTGCTGGAAAACGACAAGATCCAGCATGAGTACGTGCGCAACTACACGGACTTCTCGTTCATCGTGCGCGAGGACTTCGCGTTCGACGCGGGGCTGTACTCGGGCTACAACGCCGAGAAACGCAGCTACGACAAGTCCAGCTGGGACTACGAGCGCGGCGAGGACGGCTACGTCAAGACCGACCCCACCCTGCAGCATCCGCGCACGGTGTACCAGCTCCTGAAGAAGCACTACTCGCGCTACACCGAGGAGATGGTCGAGCGCGTCTGCGGCACGCCGCGCGACAAGTTCCTCAAGGTGTGCGAGCTGCTGGCGTCCACGGCCACCAAAGACCGCGTCGCCACCATCCTGTACGCGCTGGGCTGGACGCAGCATTCCATCGGCTCGCAGATCATCCGCACGGGCGCGATGGTGCAGTTGCTGCTGGGCAATATCGGCGTGGCGGGCGGCGGCATGAACGCGCTGCGCGGCCACTCCAACATCCAGGGCCTGACCGACCTGGGGCTGATGTCCAACCTGCTGACGGGCTACCTCACGCTGCCCAACGAGCCGGAGCAGGACTACGCCGGGTACATTGCCACGCGCACGCAGAAGCCGCTGCGTCCCAACCAGCTCAGCTACTGGCAGAACTACGGCAAGTTCCACGTCAGCCTGATGAAGTCGTGGTGGGGCCGCGCGGCCACCGCCGAGAACAACTGGTGCTACGACTACCTGCCCAAACTGGACAAGCTCTACGACATGCTGCAGGTGTACGAGCTGATGCGCCAGGGCAAGATCAACGGCTACCTCGCGCAGGGCTTCAACCCGCTGGCCGCCGCGCCAGACAAGGGCAAGCTGCTGGAAGGGTTCTCCAAGCTCAAATACCTCGTCATCATGGACCCGCTGGCCACCGAGACCTCGGAATTCTGGCGCAACGCGGGCGAGTCCAACGACGTGGATCCGTCCAAGATCCAGACCGAGGTGTTCCGCCTGCCCACCACCTGTTTCGCCGAGGAGGACGGCGCGCTGGTGAACTCGGGCCGCTGGCTGCAATGGCACTGGAAGGGCGCGGAGCCGCCGGGCGAGGCCAAGAGCGACATCGAGATCATGTCGCTGCTCTTCACGCGCCTGCGCAAGATGTACCAGGAAGAGGGCGGCACCTACCCGGATCCCATCGTCAACCTGGACTGGCCCTATAGCAACCCGGAAAGCCCCACGGCCGAGGAACTGGCCAAGGAATACTCCGGCAAGGCGCTGGTCGATCTGGCCGACCCCAAGGATCCGACCCGCATCATCCGCAAGGCCGGCGAGCAGCTGGCGGGCTTTGCCGAGCTGCGCGACGACGGCTCCACGGCCAGCGGCTGCTGGATCTACGCCGGCTGCTGGGGGCCCACGGGCAACCTGATGGCGCGGCGCGACAACAGCGATCCCACCGGCATCGGCCAGACCCTGAACTGGGCCTGGGCCTGGCCGGCCAACCGCCGCATCCTGTACAACCGGGCCTCCTGCGATCTCTCCGGCAAGCCGTTCAACCCGCGCCGCAGCGTGGTGTACTGGAACGGCAAGTCCTGGGCGGGCGCCGACGTTCCCGACTTCAAGCTGGACGAGAATCCCGAAGCCGGCATGGGGCCGTTCATCATGAACCCCGAGGGTGTGGCGCGTTTCTTCGCGCGCGCCGGCATGGCCGAGGGGCCGTTCCCCGAGCACTACGAGCCGTTCGAGACGCCGCTGGGCTACAACCCGCTGTATCCGGACGCCAAGGGCGTCACCAGCAACCCGGCTGCCCGCGTGTTCAAGGACGACCTGGCCGCCATGGGCAAGGTGCAGGACTTCCCCTACGTGGGCACCACGTACCGCCTCACGGAGCACTTCCACTACTGGACCAAGAACGTTCGCATCAACGCCATTCTCCAGCCCGAGCAGTTCGTGGAGATCGGCGAGGCGCTGGCCCAGGAGCTCGGCATCGCCAACGGCGCGCGCGTCAAGGTGTCGTCCAACCGCGGCTACATCAAGGCCGTGGCGCTGGTCACCAAGCGCATCAAGCCGCTGACCGTGGAAGGCAAGCCGGTGCACCACGTGGGCATCCCGATCCACTGGGGCTTCGTGGGCGTCGCCAAGCCGGGCTTCATCGCCAATACCCTGACGCCGTTCGTGGGCGACGGGAATTCCCAGACGCCGGAATTCAAGTCGTTCCTGGTGAAGGTCGAGAAGGCATGAGGACGAAGACCACCCCCGAGGCGCTGCGCGCCTCCCCCTCGAGGGGGCGCCGCTGCGGCCCGGCGAAGCCGGCTCCGCGCGGCCCCGCGGAGCTGCGCCGGTCTCGAGCGGCGCGATCACCGCGCGGCGTTATGGAGAACTGATATGTCATTGCAATCCCTGGACATCAAGCGGCGCTCCGCCACCACCACGCCTCCGCCCGGCGTGCGGGAACCGTCCGGCGGCTCGGTGGCCAAGCTGATCGACGTCTCCAAGTGCATCGGCTGCAAGGCCTGCCAGGCCGCCTGTATGGAATGGAACGACCTGCGCGACGAGGTCGGCGTCAACGTAGGCGTCTACGACAACCCGTCCGACCTGACCGAGCATTCCTGGACCGTCATGCGCTTCTCGGAGTACGAGAACCCGCAGGGCGACCTGGAGTGGCTGATCCGCAAGGACGGCTGCATGCACTGCGAGGATCCGGGCTGCCTGAAGGCCTGTCCCTCGCCGGGCGCCATCATCCAGTACAACAACGGCATCGTGGATTTCCACGAGGAGAACTGCATCGGCTGCGGCTACTGCATCACCGGCTGCCCGTTCAACGTCCCGCGCATTTCCAAGAAGGATCACAAGGCCTACAAGTGCACCCTGTGTTCCGACCGCGTGGCGGTGGGCCAGGAGCCGGCCTGCGTCAAGACCTGTCCCACCGGCGCCATCGTGTTCGGCACCAAGGAAGACATGAAGCAGCACGCGGCCGAGCGCATCGAAGACCTGAAGTCCCGGGGCTTCGAGCACGCCGGGCTGTACGACCCGCAGGGCGTGGGCGGCACGCACGTCATGTACGTGCTGCACCACGCCGACCAGCCGGAGCTGTATCACGGCCTGCCGAAGGACCCGCAGATCAGCCCGCTGGTGTCGCTGTGGAAGGGCATCGCCAAGCCCCTGGGCGTGGCGGTCATGGCGCTGACGGCCCTGGCCGGCTTCTTCCACTACGCCCGCGTGGGCCGCAACGAGGTCGGCGAAGAAGACGAGCGCAGGGCCGAAGAGGAGGCGCGCCATGAGTGACATCAACCGCTATCGCCGCATCCGGCGCTACACGCCGGGCGAGCGCACCAACCACTGGATCATCGCGCTCACGTTCATCCTGCTCGCGCTGTCCGGCCTGGCGCTCTTCCATCCGTCGCTGTACTGGCTCACCAACCTCTTCGGAGGCGGCCCCTGGACGCGCATCCTGCATCCGTTCATCGGCCTGGTGATGTTCGTCTGCTTCTTCGTCTTCGCCATCCACATGTGGCGGCACAACCTGCTCACCAAGAACGACCGGCAGTGGCTGCGCCAGCTCGACGACGTCATGGACAACCGCGAAGACAGGCTGCCCGAGGTGGGCAAGTACAACGCCGGCCAGAAGCTGCTGTTCTTCGTGCTGGTGCTGTGCATGCTGGGGCTTTTCGCGAGCGGCATCGTGATCTGGCGCGAGTATTTCGCGTTCTATTTCCCCATCGGAGTCATCCGGGCCGCTTCCGTGCTGCACGCCGTTTGTGCGCTGGTGCTGATTTGCGCGATCATTGTGCATATTTACGCCGCGATCTGGGTCAAGGGTTCGCTTACGGCCATGCTGCGCGGGTTCGTGACGGCGGGATGGGCCTGGAAGCACCATCGCGCCTGGTTCCGCGAACAGATACGCAAGTAACCGGACCGGCCCGCGGGCGCGCCCGCCCGCGCACGGCCGGATCGCGCGGCTGCCTGCCCCGGCCAGGGGCAGGCAGCCGTGTTTGTTTTTCAGGAGACGCCATTGCAGCGAATTCTTCCGCGCGGCGAGATCGAGACGCTCGATCACAACGCCATTCCCCGCATCGCGCTGCCCGAGCGCGGCACGGTCTTCGCGGCGCGCGCCGCGCGCCTGCGCCGGCTCGCGGCCGACAGCCCGGTGGGCGACTACCTGCGGCTGATGGCCACCCTGGTGGAGGCCCAGCACCGCGCCCTGGCGGACGCCGACCCGCCCGGCGCCTCCGGGGAGCGCATTTCGCTCGCCCAGGCCCACGGCATGCCGCCGCTGCAGGCGGTGGGCTGGGAGCGCGACCCGGCCTGGCGCGGCATGCTGCGGCAGTTGCTCGATGAGGTGTCCGCGGCCGCGGACACGCCCGCCGAGGCGCGCGAGGTCTGCGCCAGCCTGCGCCGCGCGCTGCAAGATCGTCCCCAGGCCATCGAAGACCTGGCCGACGCCGTGCTGGCCGAGCAGGACGAAGGCGTGGACAGCGCCGCCGCGCCCTTCGTCATGGCGGCCTTGCAGGTGTACTGGACCAGCCTGGCCAGCCGTTTCGACGAAAAACAGCTGCCAGTGGCCAGCCCCTTCGGCGTGTGCCCGGTCTGCGGCAGCCTGCCGGTGGCCAGCGTGGTGCGCGTGGGCGGGCAGTTCGAGGGCTACCGCTACCTGTGCTGCAGCCTGTGCGCCACGCAGTGGCACATGGTGCGCGTCAAGTGCTCGCATTGCGAAGACATGGAAACCGTGGCCTACCAGGCCATCGAGGGCCGCTCCGAGGCCATCAAGGCGGAAACCTGCGACCGCTGCCACACCTACCGCAAAATCTTCTACCAGGACAAGGATCTCGACGTGGAGCCGGTGGCCGACGATCTCGCCAGCCTCATGCTGGACGTGCTGGTGGGCGAGGCGGGCTATGCGCGCGCCAGCGGCAATCCTCTGCTCTGGCACGGCGCCGCGGAGGAAACCTGATGGCCGGCGAACTGTCCGCCGCGCCCGCGGCGGTTTCCGACATTCCTTCGCTGGACCGCCTGCTGAACGCGCCTGCCATGCGCGCCGCGCTGGACGCCCATGGCCGCACCCAGGTGGTGGAGGCCTTGCGGCGCCATCTGGCCGGCCTGCGCGAACGCGCGCTGTCGGGCGGCGTGGACCGCCATGCGCTGGACGAGGCGGCGGTGGCCGCGCAGGTCGCCGGCGCGCTGGCCGAGGCGGCCCGGCCGCGCCTGCGCGAGGTCTACAACCTGACCGGCACGGTGCTGCACACCAATCTCGGCCGCGCGCTGCTGCCCGACGAGGCCGTGGCCTCGGTGGCGCGCGCCCTGGCCGCGCCCGCCAACCTGGAATTCGACCTTGAGACGGGCGACCGCGGCGACCGCGACGACCTCATCGAGCCGCTGCTCTGCGAGCTGACCGGCGCCGAGGCCGCCACCGTGGTCAACAACAACGCGGCCGCCGTGCTGCTCATGCTCAATGCCCTGGCCGACCGCCGCGAGGTGGTGGTGTCGCGCGGCGAACTGGTGGAAATCGGCGGCGCGTTCCGTATCCCCGACATCATGAAGCGCGCCGGCGCACGGCTGGTCGAGGTGGGCACCACCAACCGCACGCACGCGGCCGACTACCAGAACGCCATCGGCCCGCGCACGGCCATGCTCATGAAGGTGCATTGCAGCAACTACGCCGTCACCGGCTTCACCAAGAGCGTGAGCGTGGCGGAGGTGGCGGGCATGGCGCATGCGCGCGGCCTGCCGGCTACGGTGGACCTGGGCAGCGGCACCCTGGTCGATCTGACCCGCTACGGCCTGCCGCGCGAAGACACCGTGCGCGAAACCATCGAGGCGGGCGCCGACCTGGTCACCTTCAGCGGCGACAAGCTGCTGGGCGGCCCGCAGGCGGGCCTGCTGGTGGGGCGCGCCGACCTCATCCGCAAGATCAAGAAGAACCCGCTCAAGCGCGCGCTGCGCGTCGGCAAGCTGACGCTGGCCGCGCTGGAGCCGGTGCTGTCGCTGTACCGCGCGCCCGAGTTCCTGGCCGAGCGCCTGACGGCGCTGCGCCTGCTGACCCGGCCGCAGCGCGACATCCAGGCGCTGGCCGAGGAGCTGCGCCCGCAGCTGGCGCAGGCGGCCGGCCCCGCCTACCAGGTCGAGGCCATGCCCATGTTCAGCCAGATCGGCAGCGGCGCGCTGCCGGTGGACCAGTTGCCGAGCTACGGCCTGGCGGCGCGCTACGCGGGCAAGGGCAGGCCGGGCCGTCATCTCGACCGCCTGGAGGCGCGGCTGCGCGCGCTGCCGCGACCCGTCATCGGCCGCATCGCCGACGACGCGCTCTGGCTCGACCTGCGCTGCCTGGAGGCGCGAGATGCGCCGGCTTTCGGCGAGCAGCTCGCGGCCATGGCCGGCGCGGGCGGAGAATCCGCATGATCGTCGGCACCGCCGGGCACATCGACCACGGCAAGACCACGCTGGTGCGCGCCCTGACCGGCGTGGATACCGACAGGCTCAAGGAAGAAAAGGCGCGCGGCATTTCCATCGAACTGGGCTATGCCTACACGCCGTTGCCCAATGGCGACGTGCTGGGCTTCATCGACGTGCCCGGCCACGAAAAACTGGTGCACACCATGGCGGCCGGCGCCACGGGCATCGATTTCGGCCTGCTGGTGGTGGCGGCCGACGACGGCGTCATGCCGCAGACGCGCGAGCACCTGGCCATTCTGTCGCTGCTGGGCGTGACGCGCGGCGCGGTGGCGCTCACCAAGGCCGACCGCGCCGACGCCGCGCAACTGGACGCGGCGCGCGCCCAGATCGCCGCCCTGGCGGCCGGCACCTTTCTTGCGGACGCGCCCGTCTATGCCGTGTGCGCCGCGCGCGACGGCGACGAGGGCGTGTCCGCGCTCAGGGCGCACCTGCACGGCGCGGCCCAGGCGCAGCCCGCGCGCGAAGCCGGCGGGCTGTTCCGGCTGGCGGTGGACCGCGTGTTCACGCTGTCCGGCCACGGCACCGTGGTCACGGGCACCGCGCACGCGGGCGTGGCCCGCGCGGCCGACGAAGGCGCCGACCTGCGCCTCATGCCGGCCGGCAAGCGGGTGCGGGTGCGCGGCATTCATGCGCAGAACCGGCCCAGCGAAACCGGCGCGGCGGGCCAGCGCTGCGCGCTGAACCTGGCCGGCGTGTCGCGCGAGGAAGTGGCGCGCGGCGACTGGGTGGCCGACGCGCGCTGCTTCCTGCCCTCGCGCCACATCGACGCGGCGCTCGCGCTGCTGCCATCGGCCGACGGCCCGGTGCGGGCCTGGTCGCCCCTGCACGTGCACATCGGCGCGGCGCGCTACCTGGCGCATGCCGTGCCCTTGTCGGCGGAATCGCTGGCGCCCGGCGAACAGGGCTGGGTCCAGCTCGTGTTCGACGAGCCCGTCTGCGCCATGGCGGGCGACCGCTACATCGTGCGCAACGCCCAGGCCACGCGCACCGTGGGCGGGGGACAGGTGCTGGACCCCAACGCGCCCGACCGCAAGCGCCGCGCGCCGGCCCGCCTGCTGTGGCTGCAGGCGGTGGCCGCGATGCTTGCCGGCGGCGGCCTCGGGCCCTTGCTGGCCCAGGCTCCGCAAGGACTGGACGAAGCCGCCTTGCAGCGTCTGGCCGGCATGCCTGCGCAGGGCCTGCAGGCGCCGCCGGGCGCCCTCTGGCTGACGCCGCGCAATCCGCAGGCGCCGCGCATCCTCATCGACGCCGGCCATTGGCAGGCGCTGCGCCGGCACGTGGAGGCGGCGCTGGCGGCCTTCCACCAGGGCGCGCCGGACGAGCCGGGGCCCAGCGCCGGCCGCCTGCGGCGCATGGCGCTGCCCAGCGCCTGCGACGCCCTGTGGAACGCGCTGCTCGACGCGCTGCGCGACGAAGGGCGCGTGGCGCGCAACGGCCCCTGGCTGCACCTGCCGGGCCACGCCAGCACGCTGTCGCCCGAAGAAGATGCGCTGGCGCGCCGGCTGCTGCCGCTGCTGGCCGAGGGCGGCTACGATCCGCCCTGGGTGCGCGACCTGGCGCGCATGCAGGACGTGCCCGAAGAGCGCGTGCGCCAGCTCCTGCGCAAGCTGCTGCGCCGGGGCGAAGTGGGACAGGTGGTGCGCGACCTGTTCTATCCGCGCGACACGCTGCGCCGCCTGGCGGAGCTGGCCGCCGGGCTGGCCGCGCGCCCCGGCGGCCTGAATGCCGCGGCGTTCCGCGACGCCACGGGCCTGGGCCGCAAGCGCGCCATCCAGATACTTGAGCACTTCGACCGCGTGGGCTACACGCGCCGGTTGCGCGACGCGCACGTGCTGCGCAACGAAACCGCCTACGCGGGGGACTGACCCGGTATCATAGGCGGGCCTTTGCCTCCCCGCGAGGCATCGCACGGAAGGCATTCGTGTCCGGTGGCACGGCTGGGCTTCAAACCCAGTTGGGGGCGTCAGACGCTCCCAGGTAGGTTCGACTCCTGCTGCCTTCCGCCATCCGCGCCGGCGGCCGGGGCTGGCGGTCGCGGCGTCCGGTCACGGTGTCTGGTCACGGTGTCTGGTCACGGCGTCCGGTCACGATGCTATTCTTTTCCCGGTTCATATACGGGAGAACGAAATGACCGAGGATGCAGCGTCGGCGACGCCGCGCCTGACTTCGCTGTCGCACGGCGGCGGCTGCGGCTGCAAGATCGCGCCGGGCGTGCTGTCGGAGCTGCTGGCGCGTTTCGGGCCTGCGGCCAGCTATCCGAACCTGATGGTGGGCACCGAGACGGCGGACGACGCCGCGGTGTACCGGCTCAACGACGAGCAGGCGCTCATCGCCACCACCGATTTCTTCATGCCCATCGTGGACGATCCCTACGACTTCGGCCGCATCGCCGCAACCAACGCGCTGTCGGACGTCTATGCCATGGGCGGCACGCCCATCATGGCGCTGGCCATCGTGGGCATGCCCATCAACGTGCTGCCGCACGGCGTCATCGCCGACATCCTGCGCGGCGGCGAATCCGTGTGCGCCGACGCCGGCATCCCGGTGGCGGGCGGCCACAGCATCGACTCGGTCGAGCCCATCTACGGCCTGGCCGCCATGGGCCTGGTGCACCCCGGCCGGCTCAAGCGCAACGCCGACGCGCGCGCCGGCGACGTGCTCATCCTGGGCAAGCCGCTGGGCGTGGGCATCATGTCGGCCGCGCTGAAGAAAAACCGGCTCGACGAGGCGGGCTACCGCCTCATGCTGGAAACCACCACGCGCCTGAACCGCCCGGGCGCCGCGCTGGCCGCCATGGACGGCGTGCACGCCATCACCGACGTCACCGGCTTCGGCCTGCTCGGCCACGCCCTCGAAATGGCGCGCGGCGCGGGCCTGTCGGCCTGCCTGCGGCTGGATTCCCTGCCGTGGCTGCCCGGCGTGCAGGCGCTGGCCGCCGAAGGCGTCATGACCGGCGCGTCGGGGCGCAACTGGAAGTCGTACGGCGAGTCCGTCAGGCTGGGGCCGGGCGTGGGCGACACCGAAAGGGCGCTGCTCACCGATCCCCAGACCTCGGGCGGCCTGCTCGTGGCCTGCGCGCCCGAGTCGGCCGAGGCGGTGCTGGCCGTTTTCCGCGACCAGGGCTTCGCGCAGGCGGCCGTGGTGGGCGAAATGCGGGCGGGGCAGGCCGGCGTGCGGGTGGACTGATCCCGGGGGCCAGCCGGCGCTGAAAAAAGCGCCGGCCCGCGCTCGGGTTCCGGGGCCGGCGCGGCTACGCCGGCGCGCGCGGCAGGTCGCGCGCCGTTGCCTGTCCTTGTTCGAGCAGCCATTGCAGCACCACGGCGGTGTCCGGCGCGCTGCGCCGGGCATTGCGCACGAGCCAGTAAGCGTGTTCGGCGGCGTCGGCGGGGTCGCCCACGACGACCAGCCGGCGGTCCGCCAGCATGGGGGCGATGAGGGCGAGCCGGCCGAGCGCGATGCCGTGGCCGGCCAGCGCGGCGTGCACGATCTGGTCATACTGGTTGAACCGCAGCATGCTCTTGGGCCGCGCCCGGCCCAGGCGCCGCGCGGCCAGCCACTCCTGCCACTGCAGCCAGGGCCGGGTGGGGTCGTCGAATTCCAGCAGCACGTGCCGCGCGAGTTCGGCCGCGTTCAGGGCGCGCACGTTCAGCATGGGGTGCGCCACCGGCACCACGGATTCGCCGAACAGCCAGACGGCGTCTTCGGGCACGGCCTCCCGCGGGCTGTAGCGGATGGCGATGTCCACGCTCTCGCGGTCGATGTCCAGCACCCGGTTGTCGGCCGCCACCCGCACGTCGATGTCCGGGTGGGCGGCCTGGAAACCGCCCAGCCGGGGCAGCAACCAGAGCGAGGCGACGCCGATGGTGGTGGTAATGGTGACCGGCGTGCGCCGCTGGGGCGCACGCAGCTCCTGCGCCAGTTCCCCCAGCTCGCCCAGCCAGGCGTCGGCCATGCGGAACAGCTGCGCGCCTTCGGGCGTGAAGGTCACGCTGCGGAAGCCGCGCACCAGCAGCGCGACGCCCAGATGCGCCTCCAGGGCCCGGATCTGCCGGCTGACGGCCGACTGGGTCACGTGCAGGTCGCGGGCCGCTTGCGTAATGCTCATGTGACGCCCCACGGCGACGAAGCCTTTGACCAGATCCAGCGGAGGCAGCTTGGCGAGGGGGTATGACATTCCTGTTACTCATGCGATGCGCGCGCAAATGTCGCTTGAGCAATATAGCCCGCCGGGCGTTCAATATCACTCATGCGACGGAAACGGTGCGGAATGGCCCGCGCCGTCCGCCGCCGGGGCCGTCAATGCGGCCGGAGGCGCGCCATGATCCAGCTCTCTTGCTCCGAAGGAATGTCACTGCATCTGAACGGCAGATCGGTGGTGCGGCTGCGGCGCGCCGCCGGCACGCGCATCCAGTGCCGGGCCGGCCTGCTCTGGGTGTCGGAATACCAGCGCGCCGACGACAGCGTGCTGCGCGCGGGCCAGGCGCTGACTGTCGGCAGCGACTGCGACGTCGTGCTCAGCGGCCTGCCCGACGCGCAGGTCGCCCTCGTTTCCCAGCCCGCCGGCCACCTGGAGCTTTGTCCATGAATGCACCGCTGCCCCTCGCGCCCCGCATCGAGATGTGGTTCGACTTCGCGAGCCCCTACAGCTACCTGGCCATGGAGCGCATCGGCGACCTGGCGCGCAAGTCGGGCGTGACGGTGGACCTGCGTCCGTTCCTGCTGGGCCCGATTTTCCAGGCCCAGGGCTGGAACGACTCGCCGTTCCGGCTGTTTCCCGGCAAGGGGGCGTACATGATGCGCGACATTGCGCGCCTGGCCGAGAAGTACGGCGTCGTCTACCGCCGCCCGCGGCTGTTTCCGCGCATGAGCGTGCTGCCCGCCCGCATTGCCATCCTGGGGCAGGACGAATCCTGGGGGCGCGACTTCTGCCTGGCGGTGTTCCGCGCCAATTTCCAGCACGACCGCGAGATCCAGTCCGAAGACGTGGTGCGCGAGCTGCTGCTCGACCTCTCCCTGGACGCCGACGGGCTCATCGCCCGCGCCAAGAGCGAGGGCGTCAAGGAAACGCTGCGCCGGCAGGTGGACCGGGCGCGCAACCTGGGCATCTTCGGCGCGCCGACGTTTTTCGTGGACGGCGAAATGTTCTGGGGCAACGACCGCCTGGAAGACGCCCTGGACTGGACCCGCCGGGCTTCGCCCGCCACCGCCTGGGCGCCCGCCGCCCGGGCGAGCTGATTTTTTCCCAACCTTCCGTATTGCAATGAAGAACGCCAGCAGTTCCCTGCGCGGCGCGCCCATGCCGGGCGGCCGCTCCATCACCCAGTTCCGCGCCGCCCGCATCCGGCGCGTGTCGTTCCAGTGGAAACAGTCTGGCCAGGCCGCGCCCGGTGCCCGGCCCGGGGACGGCGCAAAGCCGGGCGCCCAGGGTTGACGCGCCCCAGCCCCCGGAGCCGGCGCGCGGCCGCCACCCGCCGCGCGCACCGGGCCTAGCCGGCCCGGCTCACGGGCGCCACCCGTGCCCATTCTTCGTCGGTGTACAGGCGCGAGCGCAGCAGAAAGCGCATGCCCTCGGCGCTGTCCAGCGAAAACGCGCCGCCGCGGCCCGGCACGGCGTCGATGATGAGCTGCGTGTGCTCCCAGTAGGCGAACTGGTCTTCGCCCATGTAGAACGGGCAGCCCTCCAGCTCGCCCAGGAGCACGTCCGAGCCGCCGACCAGGAACTCGCCCTGCGCATAGCACATGGGCGAGCTGCCGTCGCAGCAGCCGCCCGACTGGTGGAACATCAGCGGACCGTGCTTGGCGCGCAGGGTCTTGATGAGGCGGCGCGCCTCGTCGGTGGCCACCACGCGCGGCGTGTGTTCTGCCATGCTCGTTCTCCCGGCCGGGCGCCGCGGGGCAGCCCCGAAGCGCCCGGCACGCGCCCGCTCAGAAGAAGCCCAGCTTCTTCGGCGAGTAGCTGACCAGCAGGTTCTTGGTCTGCTGGTAGTGGTTGAGCATCATCTTGTGCGTTTCGCGCCCGATGCCCGATTGCTTGTATCCGCCGAACGCCGCATGGGCCGGGTAGGCGTGATAGCAGTTGGTCCACACCCGTCCCGCCTTGATGCTGCGGCCCATGCGATAGCAGGTGTTGATATCGCGCGACCACACGCCCGCGCCCAGGCCGTAGAGCGTGTCGTTGGCAATGGCCAGGGCCTCGTCGGCATCCTTGAAGGTGGTCACGGCCACCACCGGCCCGAAGATTTCTTCCTGGAACACGCGCATTCTGTTGTGCCCCTTGAAGACCGTGGGCTGCACGTAATAGCCGTTCTCCAGCGCGCCGGGCAGCCGCGCCCGTTCGCCGCCGGCCAGCACCTCCGCGCCTTCCTGCTTGCCGATGTCCAGGTACGACAGGATCTTCTCGAGCTGTTCGGTGGACGCCTGCGCGCCCAGCATGGTGTCGGCGTCGAGCGGGTTGCCCTGCTTGATGGCCGCCACCCGCGCCAGCGCCCGCTCCATGAAGCGGTCGTACAGCGATTCCTGGATCAGCGCGCGGCTCGGGCAGGTGCAGACCTCGCCCTGGTTCAGCGCGAACATCACGAAGCCCTCGATGGCCTTGTCGAAGAAGTCGTCGTCCTCGGCGCCCAGGTCGTCGAAGAAGATGTTGGGCGACTTGCCGCCCAGCTCCAGCGTGACCGGAATGATGTTCTGCGACGCGTACTGCATGATGAGGCGGCCCGTGGTGGTTTCGCCCGTGAACGCGACCTTGGCGACGCGTTTGCTGGAGGCCAGCGGCTTGCCCGCTTCCAGCCCGAAGCCCGTGACGATGTTGAGCACGCCCGCGGGCAGCACGTCGGCGATCAGCTCGGCCAGCACCATGATGCCCAGCGGCGTCTGCTCGGCGGGCTTGAGCACCACGCAATTGCCGGCGGCCAGCGCGGGAGCCACCTTCCATGCGGCCATGAGGATGGGGAAGTTCCAGGGAATGATCTGGCCCACCACGCCCAGCGGCTCGTGGAAATGATAGGCCACGGTGTCGGCGTCGATTTCCGAGAGGCTGCCTTCCTGGCTGCGGATGGCCGAGGCGAAGTAGCGGAAGTGGTCGATGGCCAGGGGAATGTCGGCCGCGCGGGCTTCGCGGATGGGCTTGCCGTTGTCCCAGGTTTCCACGGCGGCCAGCCGCTCCAGGTTGGCTTCCATGATGTCGGCGATGCGCAGCAGCAGGCGCGCGCGCTCGGCGGGCGGGGTGGCCGCCCATTTGGGTGCGGCGCGGTGCGCGGCGTCCAGCGCCAGCTCGACGTCGCGCTCGTTCGAGCGGGCGCTGCGGTTCAGCGTTTCGCCGGTAATCGGGGTCACGTTGTCAAAATACTGGCCGCTGGCCGGCGGTTGCCAGCGTCCGTCGATGAAATTCTCGTATTGCTCCTTGATGTCGATGGGGGTGCCGTAGGTGCCGGGCGTGACGCGGGTTGCGATGTCCATGGCGTTTGTCTCCGATATGGTTGGAATGGGGCGGCGGCGAGCGCCCGCCTGACTGTCACGAAGCAAAACGCATGCCATGTCCGTGGGCGGCTGGACAGCCGCATGGGCGCGTGCGAAAGTAGGCTTCCACGCGCCCGCTGGTGTCGCTTTTTGCGACGCTGTCGCGGAACAGGTGTCGCAGAACGCCGTCCCAGGAGACATGCATGGCCCAGTCCCACTCTCCGCCGTGGCTGTCGCAGGCGCGACAGCTTTTCCATACGCAGGGCGCCGTGCCCGGCGGCCTGGTGGCCGAACCCATCCTGCGCTCGTGGCGGCGCTGCGCCGAACGGGGCTTCGACATGCGCGGCGCGCGGCGCGCCGAACTCATGACCCAGGCCGAGCTGCGCGAAGCGCGCGAGCGCAACGAGGCCCTGCGCCGGCTGGCCGCGCCGGCCATGTCCGCCCTGCAGCGGCAGGCCGGAGCCAGCGGCGGCCTGGTCATCCTGTGCGACGCGCAGGGGCTGGTGCTCGATACCGAAGGCGACGCCGGCTTTGCGCAGCGGGCCTCGCGCGTGGCGCTCATGCCGGGCGCATCCTGGGACGAGGCCGCCGCCGGCACCAACGCCATCGGCACCGCGCTGGTCGAGGGCCGCGCCATCGCCGTGCATGGCGCCGAGCATTATTTCGAGCCCAACCGCATCCTCACCTGCGCTGCCGTGCCGATCATGGACGGCGCCGGCCGGCCGCTGGGCGTGCTGGACCTCTCCAGCCAGGCCGGCGCCGCGCGGCCCGACGTGCTGGCCTGCGTGCAGGCCGCGGCGGACCGGGTCGAGCACAGGCTGTTCCTCGACGCGCACTCCGAATGCGCCGTGCTGGCGCTGCACGCCCGGCCAGCCGGGCTGGGCGCTCCAGGCGAAGCTTTGCTCGCTTTTCACGACGGCCTACTGGTGGCGGCAAACCGGATCGCCCTGCAGGCGCTCGATCTGCCGCCCACGGCGCTGGGCGTGTACCGCTACGGCGATCTTTTCGAGGGCGATCTGGCGCGCTGCCCGGTTTCGGGCGGCAGGCTGCGCGCGCACCGGGGCGCCGTGTTCCATGCGCGCCTGCGCTGGCCCAGCGAGCGCGCGCCGGCGCCGCCGCGCGAGCCGGCCGCGCCGCCCGCGGCGCCACGCAACGGCATGCCCCTGGCGAGTTTCGACGCGCCCGCCCTGGAGGCGCTGGCGCGCGCCGTGCATCTGTGCGATGCGGGCGTTTCCATCCTGCTGCAGGGCGAAACCGGCGTCGGCAAGGAAGTCTTTGCCCGCGCGCTGCATGCACGCAGCCGGCGGGCGCAGGGCCCGTTCGTGGCCGTGAACTGCGCCGCGCTGCCCGAGAGCCTGATCGAATCCGAACTGTTCGGCTACGAGGACGGCGCCTTCACCGGCGCGCGCCGACAGGGCAATAAGGGGCTGCTGCGGCAGGCGCACGGCGGCATGCTGTTCCTGGACGAAATCGGCGACATGCCGCTGGCGCTGCAAGCGCGCCTGTTGCGCGTGCTGCAGACGCGCGAAGTCTCGCCGCTGGGCGCGGCGCGTCCCGTGGCGGTGGATTTCGCGCTGGTGTGCGCCACGCACCGGCCGCTGGCGCAAGGCAGCCCCGATGCGCCGGTGCGTTCCGACCTGTATTTCCGCATCGCCGAGTACACCGTGGAGCTGCCGCCCCTGCGCACCCGCGCCGACCTGCGCGGGCTGCTGCGCCAATGGTGGGAGAGCCTGCACGGCGGGCCGGGGCCCGCGCCGGCCCTGCCGCCGGATATCGAAGACCTGCTGGCGGCCTACCGCTGGCCGGGAAATTACCGGCAGATGGCGGCGGTATTGCGCACGCTGCGCGTGCTGGCCGGCCCGGGCGGCGCGGCCACGCGCGATATGCTGCCGGCGGAACTGCGCGCCGCGCCGCCGCCCGCCGCGCCGAACCTGAAAGAAATGGAAGCCAGCGCCATCCGCCAGGCGCTGCAGGCGCACGGCGGCAACGTCAGCGCCGCCGCGCGCGCCCTGGGCGTGCACCGCAGCACCTTGTACCGCCGCGCTGCCGCCCTGGGCCTGGCCCGGGAGCGCTGAGGCGGGCCGCGGGCGCGTCGGCCGCTACGCGATCAGGCGGGCGAGTTCCGCGCCTGGATCTTCCGCGCGCATGAATGCCTCGCCCACCAGGAAGGCGTGCACGCCGTGTTCGCGCATGAGCCGCACGTCTTCGGGCTTGAGAATGCCGCTTTCGGTGACCACGCGCTTGCCGGCCGGCACGGCCGGCAGCAGGTCCAGGGTATTTTTCAGGCTGGTTTCGAACGTGCGCAGGTTGCGGTTGTTGATGCCCAGGAGCGGCGTCTTGAGCGTGAGCGCCACGTCCAGTTCGCGGGCGTCGTGCACTTCGACCAGCACATCCATGCCCAGCTCCATGGCCAGGCTTTCCATCTCGCGCAGCTGGCCGGGGCTGAGCGCGGCCACGATGAGCAGCACGCAATCGGCGCCCATGGCGCGGGCGGAAATGATCTGGTAGGGGTCGATCACGAAATCCTTGCGCAGCACGGGCAGCGGGCAGGCCGCGCGCGCCTGGCGCAGGTGGTCGTGCGAGCCTTGGAAAAACTGCACGTCGGTGAGCACCGAGAGGCAGGCCGCGCCGTTGGCGGCATACGACGCGGCGATCTCGGCCGGGTTGAAGCTTTCGCGCAGCACGCCCTTGGACGGCGAGGCTTTCTTGATTTCGGCGATCACGCCGGGCTTGCCCTGGGAGATCTTGTCTTCGATGGCCTGGGCGAAGCCGCGCACGTCCTGGCGCGCCTGCGCCTCGCGCAGGACTTCGGCCTCGCTGCGCATCTGGCGGGCGGCAGCGACTTCCTCGGCCTTGATGGCGAGGATCTTCGCGAGAATATCGTTCATTTCTGGAATTTCCGGGTATAAGCGCAGAATTCCTCCAGCTTGGCGCGCGCCGCGCCGGTGGAAATCATTTCAAATGCTAGCGCCAAGGCCCCGGGAATGGAATCGGCCTTGTTGCCAGCGTAGATGGCGAGACCCGCATTGAGGGCGACGATGTCGCGGGCGGCTCCCTCGACATTGTCCAGCGCCTCGATGACAAGTTCGCGCGATTGTTCGCGATTGGACACCTTGATGCTGCGGTTGGACATCATGGATAGCCCGTAGTCTTCGGGATGGATCTCGTATTCCCTGACTTCTCCATCCTTCAGCTCGCCCACCATGGTGGCCGCGCCCAGCGATGCCTCGTCCATGCCGTCCTTGCCGTGCACCACCAGCACGTGGCGCGAGCCCAGGCGCTCCAGCACGCGCACCTGGATGCCGACCAGGTCGGGGTGGAACACGCCCATGAGCTGGTTGGCCGCGCCGGCCGGATTGGTGAGCGGGCCCAGGATGTTGAAGATGGTGCGCACCGCCAGTTCTTTGCGGATGGCGGCCACGTTTTTCATGGCGCCGTGGTGGGCGGGCGCGAACATGAATCCGATGCCCGTGGCCGAGATGCACTCGGCTACCTCGTCGGGCGTGAGCGCCAGGTTGGCGCCCAACGCCTCCAGCACGTCCGCGCTGCCGCTGGAGGACGAGGCGCTGCGATTGCCGTGCTTGGCGATGGGCACGCCCGCGGCCGCGGCCACGAACATCGCGGTGGTGGAAATATTGAAGGTGTGGCTGCCGTCGCCGCCCGTGCCGCACATGTCGAGCAGATCCTGCGGATTGGGCGTGATCACCGGCGTGGCGAATTCGCGCATGACCTGGGCGGCCGCGGTGATCTCGCCGATGGTTTCTTTCTTGACGCGCAGGCCCATGAGCAGCGCGCTGGCGATCTGCGGCGTCATTTCGCCGCGCATCAGCATGCGCATCAGGTGCAGCATTTCATCGTGGAAGATTTCGCGGTGTTCGATGCAGCGCGTCAAGGCTTCGGTGGGGGAAATGGTCACGATGCGTCCTTATTCAGGCCAGGTTCAGGAAATTGCGCAGCAGGGCATGGCCGTGTTCGCTGAGCACCGACTCGGGATGAAACTGTACCCCGTAAATGGGCAGGGTCTTGTGGCGCACGCCCATGATGTCGCCGTCCGGGGCGGTGGCCGTCACTTCCAGGCATGCGGGCAGCGTGTCCGGGTCGATGGTCAGCGAGTTGTAGCGGATCGCGGTGTAGGGGCTGGGCAGGCCGGTGAAGAGGTCGGAGCCCCGGTGCGTGATGGCCACCGTTTTGCCGTGCATGATTTGCTGCGCCCGCACAATCCTGCCGCCATAGGCCGCGCCGATGGCCTGGTGGCCCAGGCATACGCCGAGGATGGGCTTCCTGCCCGCATAGGCCCGGATCACCGGCACCGAGATGCCCGCCTCGGCCGGCGAGCAGGGGCCGGGCGAAACGCAGATGCGGTCGGGATTCAGCGCCTCGATTTCGTCGAGCGTGATCTGGTCATTGCGCGCCACGCGCACGTCCTCGCCGAGCTCGCCGAAGTACTGCACCAGGTTGTAGGTGAAGGAGTCGTAGTTGTCGATCATCAGCAGCATGTCGTTGCAACCTCAATGGGAATGGGGGGATGGCGAGGCGCTCAGGCCCCGGCGAAGGGGAACGCGGGCAATGGGGAATGCGCCGGCCTCGGCAGTGCCGATGCGCTGGGCCTGAAGAGGGAATCTGCGGAAAGCACGGGCAATCTCCTGTTTGTCGGAGCCGCCATGCCGGGGGGGGAATAGACTGATTTCGAAACCTGCCACCGGCGACGGCGGCAAGGTGCAGTTTCGAACCGCAACAACGTGCCGCTTCCTAGCGGAAGCGCCACCACTGTGCTGCGAGGATCGAAACGGTGCGAATCATGGGATAGACGAGCGGATTTCAAAAGGGCCGGGCGGACTGCGCCGCGACTGGCTTGCCGGGAATTCTACCTTGCGCCGCGCGGCTTTGTCGAATGGAAAAACAGGTGCGGATCGGGCCGGCCGCGTATTCCCTTCAGCCCGGGGCCGCGCTGCGCGCCAGCTTCTGCAGCAGGTCGACGAAGCGGGCCTGTTCGCGCGTCATGGTTTCGTTCTTGCGCAGGATGATGCCGAACGGCGCCAGCTCGGCGGGTATGGCCACGGGCAGCGCCACCACCAATTTCATTTCCAGATAGTCGCGCAGGGCGCTCTCGGAGAGCACCATGACCGCGTCGGTGAGCTGGATGAGCTGCTGCATCGAATACACCGAGCTGCATTCGGTCACGTCCTGCGGGGGCGGCAATTGCTGGGCCTGCCGGGTCTGCTCGAACGCCAGCCGGGCGGGGCTGCTCATGGGCTGCAGGATCCAGGGCCAGTCGCGCACCAGCTCTTCCAGCGCCAGCTTGCGCCGCCGGGCCAGCGTATGGTCGCGCCGCACCACCACCAGCAGGCGCTCGTTGCCCAGCGGCTGGAAGCTGTAGTGGGCGTCGTCGGTGGCGTCGCTGCGCCGGGCGATGGCGATGTCGATGCGTCGCTGCTCGAGCAGGGAAATGACCTGGTCGCTGGTGTCTCCCATGATGCGGATGCGCAGTTGCGGATAGCGCGCCTTGGTCTGCGCGATGGCGTCCATGACCAGGCCGGGCGCGGCGCCCACGATGGTGCCGATGGACAGGTAGCCGTAGCCTCCCTGCTGCCGGGCGGCCAGCTCTTCGGCGCATCGGTCCAGGCTGGTCAGCGAGGCCTGGGCGAACCGCAGCAGCTCGCGGCCCAGCGTCGTGGGGCGCGTGCCCTTGGGCAGCCGCTCGAAGAGCTCGCAGCCGAACATCGCCTCGATGTCGCGCAGCATGCGCGTGGCCGCGGGCTGCGAGATGCCCAGCGCCTGCGAGGCGCGGTGCAGGTTTTCGCTGGAGCCCAGCGTCACCAGCATCAGCAGATGGCGGTAACGCAGGCGGTTGAACAGGCTGCGCAAGGGCATGGGGGCGTCGGAAGCCACGCTCGTTCCTTCGATACCTGCAAGGTATCGGTATGTGCAAAAAAACGATTGGAAGGGCATCAACATACACCACTACGATGTGGGCACATAACAGCGCGCGAACCGCCTTCGCCGCCAGGAGACAGCATGTCCAGCATCGGATCATTACCCGCCGGCCCCGCGCCGCGCGCGCCGCAACCGCGCCGCGCCTAGTTCCCCGCAGCAAAGCACCGCTTTCCCGCATTGCCCGCAGCGCGATGCGCGCGGTTTCGCACGCGCCGTCGGCGCGCGCCGATGGCGCGTGGCCGGACGCCGCCCCAAAAAAGAAAGGAGACAGACCATGCCGACCAACGTATCTTCCGCCACGCTTGCCAAGGTGTCGTGGCGCCTGCTGCCTTTTTTGCTGCTGATGTACGTCCTGGCCTTCCTGGACCGGGCCAACGTGGGCTTCGCCAAGGCGGCCTTCCAGGCCGACACGGGAATCGGCGATGCGGCTTTCGCCTTCGGTGCCGGCGTGTTCTTCGTGGGGTACGCGCTGCTCGAAGTGCCCAGCAACCTGATCATGCACCGCGTGGGCGCGCGGATGTGGATGTGCCGCATCATGGTGTCTTGGGGGCTGATCTCGGCGGCGATGATGTACGCCCACGACGAAACCACGTTCTATGTGCTGCGCTTCCTGCTGGGCGTGGCCGAGGCCGGCTTCTTTCCCGGCGTGATCCTCTACCTGACCTACTGGTTCCCCGCCGCCACACGGGCCAGGGCCATGGGGTTCTTCTACTTCGGCGCGCCGCTCGCCTTCATCTTCGGCAGCCCGCTGTCGGGCCTGCTGCTGGAGTTCGACGGCGCGTGGGGGCTGCACGGCTGGCAATGGATGTTCATGGTGGAGGGCCTGATGGCCAGCGCCGTGGGCGTGTGGGCGTACTTCTATCTCGACAACCGGCCTGCCGACGCGAAATGGCTCTCGGCGCAGCAGCGCGGCGAGCTGCAGTCCGTGCTCGACCAGGAAGAGCGGCAGAAGCAGGCGCATGGCAGCCTGCTGGCGCTGATGCTCCAGCCCCGTGTGCTGTACCTCGGCGCGATCTACCTGCTGATCCAGGCCAGCGTGTACGGCGTGGTCTTCTACCTGCCCACCCAGGTGGCCGGACTCATGGGCCGCCAGGTGGGCTTCATGGTGGGCCTGGTGGCCGCCATTCCGTGGCTGTGCGCCGTGCTGGCGGCATGGAAGATTCCCGCCCTGGCCGACCGCACCGGACAGCATGCGCGGGTCGCGGCGCTGACCCTGGCCGCATGCGCCGTCGGCATCGCCTGCTCGGTTGCCCTGTCGTCGCCGTTCTTCGCGATGGCGGCGCTGTGCGTGGCCGCCGCCGGCTTCATTTCGGTCCAGCCGGTGTTCTGGACCTTTCCCTCGCGTTTTCTCTCGGGCAGCGCGGCGGCCGGGGGCATCGCCCTGATCAATTCGCTGGGCGCGGTGGGCGGCTTCATCGCGCCGGTGCTGAAAACCTGGGCGGAAAAGACGTTCGCCTCCGCCTCGGCGGGCCTGTACCTGCTCGCGGCCCTGACGGTGGTCGCGGCGGCGCTGGTCGCCGGCATCCGGCTGCGCCTGAACGCCAAGCAGGCGGTTCTGGCCTGAGGCCCCGCCCTCTCGATTCCCATTCAGGAGATTTCATGAACATTCCTCGCATCAAGCACGTCCGAGCCTACACCCTGCGCGGCGGCGGCGCCGATTATCACGACCAGGGCGACGGCCACTGGATCGACGACCACATCGCCACGCCGATGAGCAAATACCCGCAATATCGGCAGAGCCGCAGGGCGTTCGGCATAAACGTGCTGGGCACGCTGGTGGTCGAGGTCGAGGCCGACGACGGCACCGTGGGCTTTGCCGTGACCACCGGCGGCGAGCCCGCGGCCTACATCGTCGAGAAACACCTGGCCCGCTTCGTCGAAGGCGCGCGCGTCACCGACATCGAACTGATCTGGGACCAGATGTTCAACGCCACGATGTACTACGGGCGCAAGGGCATCGCCATCAACACCCTCTCCGGCGTGGACCTGGCGCTGTGGGATCTGCTGGGCAAGGTGCGCGGCGAGCCCGTGCACCAGTTGCTGGGCGGCGCGGTGCGGGACGAGCTGCAGTTCTACGCAACGGGCGCGCGGCCCGACCTGGCCAGGAAGCTGGGCTTCATCGGCGGCAAGATGCCCCTGCAGCACGGGCCGGCCGAGGGCGAAGCGGGCCTGCGCCGCAACCTGGAAAAACTGGCCGAAATGCGCGAGCGCGTCGGCGACGATTTCTGGCTGATGTTCGACTGCTGGATGTCGCTCGATCTCAACTACGCGACCCGGCTCGCCCACGGCGCGCGCGAGTTCGGCCTGAAGTGGATCGAAGAGGCCCTGCCGCCCGACGACTATTGGGGCTACGCCGCGCTGCGCCGCAATGCGCCGCCGGGCATGCTGGTCACCACCGGCGAGCACGAGGCCACCCGCTGGGGGTTCCGCATGTTGCTGGAGATGGGTTGCTGCGACATCATCCAGCCCGACGTGGGCTGGTGCGGCGGCCTGACGGAGCTATTGAAAATCTCGGCCCTGGCCGACGCCCACAACGCGCTCGTGATTCCGCACGGCTCCTCGGTCTACAGCTACCACTTCGTCGCCACGCGGCAGAACAGCCCGTTCGCGGAATTCCTGATGATGGCGCCCCAGGCCGACGAGGTGGTGCCGATGTTCCACCCGCAGTTGCTGGGCGAGCCGGTTCCGCAGAACGGCCGCATGCGCGTCTCGGCGCTCGACCAGCCTGGTTTCGGCGTCGCGCTCAACCCCGACTGCCCGCTCCACCGCCCCTACACCCATTGACCGATATGCACGGTTCCGGCGCCCGCTTCGGCGGCCGGCGGAACCGCCGGAGACTCGCATGATGATGCCGAAAAACCGCTTCAAGGCCCGCCTGGGAGAGCTGCAATACGGCGCCTGGGCCGGCATGGCCCACCCCTATGCCGCGGAAATCGTGGCGTCCACGGGCTACGACTGGATGCTGATCGACGGCGAGCACGCACCCAACACGGTGCCCACCATCCTGGCGCAGCTGCAGGCGCTGGCCGCCTGCGACAGCGCGCCCGTCGTCCGGGCCGTCAGCGACGACAAGGCGTTGATCAAGCAACTGCTCGACATCGGCGCGCAGACGCTGATGATTCCCATGGTGGAAAGCGCGGCCCAGGCCGAGGAGATCGTTCGGGCCATGCGCTATCCGCCGCATGGCGTGCGCGGCGTCGGCGGCGGGCTGGCGCGGGCCACGCGCTGGGACGGCGTGCCCGACTACCTGCGGACCGCGCACGAATCGCTGTGCCTGATCGTGCAGATCGAATCGCGCGCGGGGGCCGGGCAGGCCGCCGGGATCGCGGCAACGCAAGGCGTGGACGCCGTTTTCATCGGCCCCGCCGATTTGTCCATCAACCTCGGCCATCCCGGCAATCCCGGCCATCCGGAAGTGCAGGCCTGCATCCGCGGCGTCATCGAGGCCGCCAACGCCGCGGGCAAGGCCTGCGGCATCCTGGCGCCCGACCCCGAAGACGCGCGCCGCTACCGCGACTGGGGCTGCCGCTTCATTGCCGTGGGCATAGACATCAGCCTGCTTTGCCGCGCCGCGCGCGACAACCTGGCCGTCCACCGCGGCGAACCCGCGGACGGCGCCTCGCCGCGCACCTACTGACGCCGGCCGCTTGCGCCCTTCGACTCACGCTTTCACCAGGAAACCGCGATGACCGCCTCCGTACCGCTGCACCCGAATTTCATCAACGGCCGCTTCGAGCCCGCCGCCCAGTATCTCGACGTCGTCAACCCCGCCAACGGAACGCTGCTGTCGCGCGTGCCGGATTCTTCCGCCGAACAGGCCGGGCAGGCGCTGGAGGCGGCGCGCGCGGCGCAGAAGGCGTGGGCAGCCCGCCCCGCCATCGAGCGCGCGGGCTACCTGCGCAAGATCGCCCAGCGCATCCGCGCCAATGCGCCGCAACTGGCCCGCACGATCGTGCAGGAGCAGGGCAAGACCGCGCCGCTGGCCGAGGTGGAGGTCAACTTCACCGCGGACTACCTGGACTACATGGCCGAATGGGCCCGCCGCATCGAGGGGGAAATCGTCGCCAGCGACAGGCCGGGCGAGCACATTTTCCTGTTCCGCAAACCCATGGGCGTGGTGGCCGGCATCCTGCCCTGGAACTTTCCGTTCTTCCTGATTGCGCGCAAGATGGCGCCCGCGCTGGTAACGGGCAACACCATCGTCATCAAGCCCAGCGAAGAAACGCCGAACAACTGCCACGCCTTCGCCGAGCTGGCGGCGCAGGCCGACCTGCCGGCGGGCGTGTTCAACGTGGTGCATGGCGGCGGCCGCGTGGGCGCGGCGCTCAGCGCGCATCCCGGCGTGGACATGATCAGCTTCACCGGCAGCGTCGAAACCGGCTCGCGCATCATGGCCGCTGCCGCCGGCAACCTCACCAAGCTCAACCTGGAACTGGGCGGCAAGGCGCCGGCCATCGTGCTGGCCGACGCCGACCTCGACCTGGCCGTCAACGCCATCCGCGCCTCGCGCGTCATCAACACCGGCCAGGTATGCAATTGCGCCGAGCGTGTGTACGTCGAGCGCCGCATCGCCGACGCGTTCATCGACCGCATCGCCTCCGCCATGGCGCAGACGCGCTTTGGCGACCCTGGCGCCAGCCGGGATCTCGACATGGGACCGCTCATCAACCGGCAGGCGCTGGACAAGGTGGCGGCCAAGGTGGAGGCCGCGGTGGCGCAGGGCGCCCGAATCGTCACCGGCGGCGCGCGCGCCGACCTCGGCCAGGGCTTCCACTACCTGCCCACCGTGCTGGCCGACTGCCGGGCCGACATGCCCATCATGCGCGAAGAGATTTTCGGGCCCGTGCTGCCCATCCAGGTAGTGGACGACCTGGACGAGGCCATCGCCCTGGCCAACGATTGCGAGTACGGCCTCACGTCGTCCGTGTACACGCGGGACCTGGCCCAGGCCATGCACGCCGTGCGCAACATCGACTTCGGCGAAACCTACATCAACCGCGAGAACTTCGAGGCCATGCAGGGGTTCCACGCCGGCGTGCGCAAATCCGGCATCGGCGGCGCGGACGGCAAGCATGGGCTGTACGAGTACATGCACACGCAGATGGTCTATCTGCAAGGCTGAACCTGCGCCGGCCCGGCCGCCCGGGCCGCATGGTCCCGCCAGGGATGCGCGGCGCCCGATGCGCGAACCGGCCGAGCGTGATGGAAAGGCCGCCGGCGGGCAGGCGCGCCTCAGATCGGCTCGTCCAGCCCGTGCTGCACCTGTTCGGCGGCGCGCAGCACGGCGCGGGCCTTGGCCTCGGTTTCGGCCCATTCGGCTTCGGGGTTGGAGTCGGCCACGATGCCGGCGGCGGCTTGCACGTACAGGGTGCCGTCCTTGATGACGCCGGTGCGGATGGCGATGGCCACGTCCATTTCGCCGCCGTAGCTGAGGTAGCCGGCCGCGCCGCCGTAGATGCCGCGGCGCACGGGCTCGAGCTCGTCGATGATCTTCATGGCCTCGACCTTGGGCGCGCCGGTGAGCGTGCCGGCGGGGAAGGCCGCGCGCAGCACGTCCATGCTGCTCATGCCCGGGTTCAGGTCGCCGGTGACGTTGGACACCAGGTGCATGACGTGCGAGTAGCGCTCGATGACCATGGTGTCGCTGACTTTCACCGAGCCCACCCGCGCCACGCGGCCCACGTCGTTGCGGGCCAGGTCGATCAGCATGACGTGCTCGGCGATTTCCTTGGGATCGGCCCGCAGCTCCGCGGCCAGGGCGGCGTCTTCCTCGGGCGTGCCGCCGCGCTTGCGCGTGCCGGCCAGGGGACGGATGGTGATCTGGGATTTTTCCTCGCCGTTCTCCACCACGCGCTCCTGGCGCACCAGGATCTCCGGCGAGGCGCCCACCACCTGGAAGTCGCCGAAGTTCCAGAAGTACATATAGGGGGAGGGGTTGAGGGACCGCAGGGCGCGGTAGAGGGAGAGGGGCGAGTCGCGGAAGGGCTTGGCGATGACCTGGCCGATCTGCACCTGCATGAGGTCGCCGGCGGCGATGTGTTCCTTGGCCCGGCGCACGGCGGCGAGGTAGTCCTCTTTCTTGAAGTCGCGCCGCTCCTCGGTCTGCATGCTGGCGTGGCTGTAGGGAATGTCCACGGGGCGGCGCAGGCGGGCGCGCAGGTCGTGCAGGCGCTGCTGGGCGCGGCTGTAGGCCTCGGGCTGGGCAGGGTCGGCGTACACCATGAGGTAGATGCGGCCGGCCAGGTTGTCGACGATGACCAGCTCGTCCACGTGCATCAGCATCAGGTCGGGCGTGCCGCCTTCCATGCCGGCGGGAAACGGCTTGACGGCCGGGCCGAGGCAGGGCTCGATGTGGCGCACGGTGTCGTAGCCGAAGTAGCCCGCCAGGCCGCCGCAGAAGCGCGGCATGCCCGGACGCAGCGCCACCTTGAAGCGGGACTGGTATTGCTCGATGAAGGCCAGCGGGTCGCCCTCGTGGGTTTCGGCGACCTTGCCGTCGACCAGCACTTCGGTGAGGGTGCCGCTGGCGCGGATCACGGTGCGGGCGGGCAGGCCGATGAACGAGTAGCGGCCGAAGCGCTCGCCGCCCACCACGGATTCCATCAGGCAGGTCATGCGGCCCGCGTGGGGGCCGGCATGGGCGAGCTTGAGGTAGATGCCCAGGGGAGTGTCCAGGTCGGCGTAGGTTTCCGCCACCAGGGGAATGCGGTTGTAGCCTTGGGCGGCGAGGGCCTTGAATTCGATTTCGGTCATGTCGGATCTCGTGGCTTGCTGTGATTTGCGGGGGACCGGGCATGCAACGAAAAAGCCCGGTCCAGGTTGCTGGTTCCGGGCTTGGCGCTGTTTCAGACAGCTTCGGCGCTAGGCGGCTATGCGTCCAGGGCCGGGAAGGGAATCATCGCCACCCGGAAGACAAACGCCACCAGCGCCACGAGGCGCCGAGCATCTGGTTCTGGAGGGAAGCGGACATGGATGGTTGCCGTGCGATGTTCGTATGAGGGGGTGCAATGTGTTCTTGCGGCGCCCGTCAGGAGCGCGCCTTGGCGGCGTTGCGGTTCTGGTTCCAGAGCGCAACCCATTGGGCGGCGTCGACAAGCGTGTCAACTATACCATCGGCATCCAGTTCCCGCACGTCGCGGCCTTCGTTGTAGCCGTAAGGCACCACCAGCACCTGGGTGCCGGCGCTGCGGCCGGCCTGGGCGTCGTTGATGGAGTCGCCGATGGTGACCGCCTCGGCGGGCCGCACGCCCAGCAGCTCGCAGGCGTGCAGGATCTGGTCGGGGTCGGGCTTGCGGCGCGGGCAGGTGTCGCCGCACACCACCGCCTCGAAGAAGCCCGCCAGCCCGGTGCGCTGCAGCAGCGGCAGCGTGAATTCGGTGGGCTTGTTGGTCACGACGGCCAGCTTGAGGTCCTGGCCGCGCAGATGCTTCAGGCCCTCCAGCACGCCGGGGTAGACCATGGCTTTTTCGCCGTTGACGAGATGGTAGTGACGGTAGAACGCGTCGCGCGCCCGCGCGAATTCGGGCGGCGCGGGATCGGCGCCTTCCAGGTTGCCGGCCAGGCTGCGGCGCACGAGATTGTCCACGCCCTTGCCCACGAAGGTGGCCACCACGTCCTCGCGCAGCGGGGCCATGCCCAGCTCCACGCGCATGGCGTTGGCGGCGAAGGCAAGGTCGGGAATGGAGTCGAGCAGGGTGCCGTCCAGGTCGAGGAGGGCGGCGCGGAAGACGGTCGTGTGCATGGTCAGGCCGAGAGGGTTTCGCCCAGGGCGATCTGTTCGCGCATGGACTTGATGATGCCGGCGTAGTCCGGCTTGCCGAAGATGGCGGAGCCGGCCACGAAGGTGTCGGCGCCGGCGCGGCGGATCTCGGCGATGTTGTCGATTTTCACGCCGCCGTCGACCTGCAGCAGGATTTCCTGGCCGCCGGCGCGGGTCCAGGCGTCGATGCGGGCGCGGGCCTCGCGCAGCTTGGTCAGGGCCGAGGGCAGGAAGCTCTGGCCGCCGAAGCCCGGGTTGACCGACATGATGAGCACCAGGTCGATCTTGTCCATGACATAGTCCAGGTAGGAAAGCGGCGTGGCCGGGTTGAACACCAGCCCGGCTTTACAGCCCTGTTCGCGGATCAGCGACAGCGTGCGGTCCACGTGGCGGCTGGCCTCGGGATGGAAGCTGATGTAGTCGGCGCCGGCCTGGGCGAACATGGGCACCAGCGGGTCCACCGGCTCGACCATCAGGTGGACGTCGATGGGCACCTCGACGTGCGGGCGGATGGCCGAGCACACCATGGGCCCGATCGTCAGGTTCGGAACGTAGTGGTTGTCCATGACGTCGAAGTGGATCCAGTCGGCGCCGGCGGCGACGACGTTGCGCACTTCCTCGCCGAGGCGGGCGAAGTCGGCCGACAGGATGCTGGGAGTGATGCGGGTGGAGGCCTGGGAACGGGACATGATGTTCGGGATCGGGGAGGGCATAATGTGCCATTATTGCAGTTTGAGCCGCAACGCCGGGCAAGGCTCCGGCCGGCATGTCCGGCAACGGCGCCGGCAACGGCGTCCCGCCTCCGGGGCGCCCCGGGGCCGGCGCCCGCTCCCGTCACCCAGGAAAGGACTGTGAAACCCTACGACCTCAGCGTCTCCGTCACGCCTCGCTACGTCCCCGACCAGTCCGATCCCGGCGAGCACCAGTTCGTCTTTGCCTATACCGTCCGCATCACCAACACCGGCGAGCATCCCGCGCAGGTCATCAGCCGGCACTGGATCATCACCGACGGCAACCAGCGCGTGCAGGAAGTCCGCGGCCTGGGCGTGGTGGGCCAGCAGCCGCTGCTGGCGCCGGGGGAAACGTTCGAATACACCAGCGGCTGTCCGCTGCCCACGCCGGTCGGCACCATGCGCGGCACCTATCATTGCGTCGGCGAGAACGGCATCCCGTTCGAAGTGCCGATTCCCGAATTCGTCCTGGCCATGCCGCGCACCCTGCACTGAATGGCCTGTCGCACCCCGTCCGTTCGTTCATCTTCAATGAAGCGCCTTCTCAGCCTGTCCATGCTGCCGCTCGTGCTGGCGGCGTGTTCCTCCCTGACGGAAATCCCGCCCGAGCCCGGCCAGCCCGGCCCCGGCGCGCCCGCCGCCGAAGGGCCGCTGGTGGTGCCGCCGCTGTCGGCCCTGCCCGACACCGCGCCGCGCACCCTGGCGGGCCGGTACAAGCCCGTGAACTGGTCCGAGCTGCCCGGCTGGACCAGCGATGACCTGTCCCGTTTCTGGCCGCTCTTCCTGCGCGACTGCCGCGGCCTGATGCGTCCCACTTCGGGCAACCTGGCCGCGCCCGCCCGCGCCACGCCGCGGGCCTGGCAGCCGGTCTGTGCGGCCGCGGTCGACCCCGCGCGCGCGCCGGCCCCCGGCGACGGCGCGGCGGTGCGCCGCTTCCTGCAGACCTACCTGCAGCCCTGGCGTCTGGCGGGAACCGACGGCAAGCCCGCGGTCAATACCGTCACCGGCTACTACGAGCCGCTGGTGCGCGGTTCGCGCCGGCAGGGCGGGCCCTACCAATGGCCGCTGTACGGCGTGCCGCACGACCTGCTGACCGTCGACCTGGGTTCGGTGTATCCCGAGCTGGCGGGCAAGCGCGTGCGCGGCAAGCTGGACGGCAAGCGCGTGGTTCCCTACGACACCCGCGCCGCCATCGAATCCTCCAGCCGCCGGCCGCCCGTGGTGGTCTGGGTAAACGACCCCGTGGACAACTTCTTCCTGCAAGTGCAGGGCTCGGGCCGCGTGCTGCTGACCGACGGCCCCGACGCCGGCTCGACCATCCGCGTGGCCTACGCCGACCACAACGGCCAGCCCTACGTCTCCATCGGCCGCTGGCTGATCGACCGGGGCGAGCTGCCGCCCGACCAGGCTTCCATGCAGAACATCCGCGCCTGGGCGCAGCGCAATCCCCGGCGCGTGCAGGAAATGCTGAACGCCAATCCGGCCGTGGTGTTTTTCCGCGAAGAAGCGGTGACGGACCCCGAGCTCGGACCCAAGGGCGCCTACGGCATCCCGCTGGCGCCGCAGCGCTCGGTGGCCGTGGACACCAGCTTCGTGCCCCTGGGCACGCCGGTGTTCCTGTCCACCACGTATCCCGCGTCCGACCGTCCGCTGCAGCGACTGGTGCTGGCGCAGGACACCGGCACGGCCATCCGCGGCGCGGCGCGCGCCGACTTCTATTGGGGCTACGGCGACGAGGCCGGCCAGATGGCCGGGCGCATGAAGCAGCGCGGCCAGATGTGGCTGCTGTGGCCCAGGCAGGCAGGGGAGCCTTCTGCAAGATGAACTACCAGATCGTCGTCTGCGGCGCCGGCATCGTCGGCCTGTCCACCGCCCTGGCGCTCGCCCGCCGGGGCCAGCGCGTCGCCGTGCTGGCCCCGCGCGCGGCCGTGCCGCCGGCCGACCCCAACCAGTACCATCCGCGCGTCTATGCGATTTCGCCGGCCAGCCAGCGCTTCCTGGCCGGGCTGGGCGTCTGGGACGCCCTGCCCGCCGCCCGGATCGCGTCCGTGCAATCCATGGAAATCCATGGCGACGGCGACGGCCTGGTGCGCCTGAACGCCTGGCAGGCGGCGCTGCCCCAACTGGCCTGGATCGTCGAATCCGGCGAGATCGAGCGGGTGCTGATCCAGGCCGTGCGCATGTTCGGCATCCCGTGGCTGGAAGACCGCTGCGCGGGCTATGCCGAAGGCGCCGTCGAAACCGCGAATTCGGGCCGCATCGAGGCCGAGCTTTTCGTCGGCGCGGACGGCGCGGCCTCGCCGCTGCGCGAGGCCGCGGGGCTGAAGCACGAGGCGGTGTCGTATGAAGACACGGGCCTGGTGGCTCACCTCGACGCCGGGCGGCCGCACCAGGGCGCGGCCATCCAGTGGTTCCGCGACGACGGCGTGCTGGCGCTGCTGCCCATGCCCGACACGGCCGGCGGTCCGCAGGTTTCCATGGTGTGGTCCATGCGCAGCGCCCTGGCCGCCGAATTGCTGGCCCTGCCGGCCGATGCCCAGCGCGCCCGCCTCGAAACCCTGCTGGAGCAGGCCACGCACGGACGCCTGGGCGGGCTGCGGGTGCGCAGCCCGTTGCATGGGTTTCCGCTCACACTCGAGCGCGCGCAGATGGCGGCGCCCGGCATCGCCCTGGCGGGCGACGCCGCCCACCGCCTGCATCCGCTGGCCGGGCAGGGGTTGAACCTGGGCCTGGGCGACGTGGAGGCGCTGGCGCGCATCGTGGCCGGGCGCGAACCCTACCGCAAGGCGGGCGACCTGCGGGTGCTGCACCGATACCAGCGCGCGCGCGCCGAGCCCGTGCTCGCCATGCGGCTGGCCACCGACGGGTTGCACAAGCTGTTCGGCTCCCGGGCTGCGCCGCTGGCCTGGCTGCGCAACGCCGGCATGCACTGGGTCGAGCAGGCGCCGTTCGTCAAGCGCCGGCTCATCGCGGGCGCTTCGGCTAACTGAGGCGGACCGCGGGCGAGGCGGACCGCGGGCGAGGCGGACCGCGGGCGAGGCGGCCGGCGACGGCGATTCCGCGGATCGGTTACGCTTGCCTGCGGAACACCGCAATACGTACAGGAGCTTGCATGAAACCGCGCATTTCTTCCCTGCTGGCGGCCAGCCTCATTGCGGCCGCCGCCGCCGCGCCGTTTCCGGCCGCGCAGGCGGCCGGGGAGGACAAGGTCTATTCCACCACCCAGGCCCCCGCGTCCCGCGACGCCAAGAGCGTCTCCACTTCGCAGGTCGCCCCGGCCGATCCGGCGAGCGAGGCCGTCAAGGAGCGGCTCGGCCAGCGCTTTCCGGGCATGGCGGTGACGGCCGTGCGCCGCACGCCCTACGGGCTTTTCGAAGTGCAGCTGGGCATGGACCTGATCTACACCGACGAGAAAGTCACCTGGGTCATGGACGGCACCCTCATCGACGCCATGACGCGCCGCGACGTGACCCGCGAGTCGCTGGAACGGCTGTCGGCGGTGTCCTTCGCCGACCTGCCCCTGGACCTGGCCATCAAGCAGGTCAAGGGCAACGGCGCGCGCAAAGTGGCCATTTTCGAGGATCCGAACTGCGGCTACTGCAAGCAGTTGCGCAAGACGCTCGAAGACGTGAGCGACGTCACCATCTACACGTTCCTCTACCCCATTCTTTCGCCCGACTCCAAGACGAAGGTGCGCGACGTGTGGTGTGCCGACAACCCTGGCCAGGCCTGGGACGACTGGATGCTGCGCGGCAAGCGTCCCGCCACGGCCCAGTGCGACGCGCCCGAGGACAAGCTGCTGGCCCTGGGCCAGCGGCTCATGGTGCGCGGCACGCCCACGCTGTTTTTCGCCGACGGATCGCGCGTGAGCGGCGCGCTGCCGCTGGACCAGATCAAGGCGCGTTTGAACTGACCGGCGCGCGGAGCCGGCCAGGGCGGCTGGCGGGCAAGGGCCGGCTTTCCTGGAGACAGCATTGAAGATCGCGATACTGGACGACTACCACGACGTGGCCCGCCGCTATGCGGACTGGACCTCGCTGGGCAGCGATGCCGAGGTGGAGATATTCAACAACGCGCTGCCGCCCGGCCAGGCGGACAGCCTGCTGGCGCCCTTCGACGTGATCGTCGCCATGCGCGAGCGCACGCCGTTCCCGGCCGCGCGCGTGCGCGCGCTGCCCAATCTGCGCCTGCTCGTCACCACGGGCATGCGCAACAATGCCATCGACATGCAGGCTTGCGCCGAGCGCGGCATCGTCGTCAGCGGCGCGCCGGGCAGCCCCGACGCCAACACGGCCACGGCGGAACTCGCCTGGGCGCACATCCTGGGCCTGTTCAAGCACCTGCCCGCCGAAGACGCGGCCATGCGCCGGGGCATGTGGCAGACCGACATGCCCGAGCCCCTGGCCGGCAAGCGCCTGGGCGTGGTGGGGCTGGGCAAGCTGGGCACGGCGGTGGCCAAGGTGGGCCTGGCCTTCGGCATGGACGTGGTGGCCTGGAGCCCCAACCTGACCGACGAGCGCGCGCGCGAGGCGGGCGTGGCCCGCGTCGACAAGCACGAGCTTTTTTCCACCTCCGACGTCGTCAGCCTGCACCTCATCCTGAGCGAACGCACGCGCCACGTGGTGGACGCCGCCGCCCTGGCGGCCATGAAGCCCACGGCCTACCTGGTGAATACCTCGCGCGCCGGGCTGGTCGACCAGGACGCGCTGATGGACGCGCTGGTGAAGTTCCGCATCGCGGGCGCGGGGCTGGACGTCTATCCCGAGGAACCGCTTTCGCCCACCGACCCGGTGCGCGACCTCGACAACGTCATCCTCACCCCCCACCTGGGCTATGTCAGCCGCGAGAACTTCCAGGCGTTCTATCGCAACGCGCTGGAAGCCGTGCGCGCCTGGCGCGACGGCAAGCCCGTGCGCGTGCTCAACGCCTGATCGCCCTAGCCGCGCCGGAACACCAGCTTCTGCTCGGCAATGCCCCCGCCTTCGGCGGGGGCGGCCGGGCCGCAGGCGTCGGCCGACGGATCCACCTCGTCGAAGGCCGTGTCGCCGTTGGCGTCGGGCTTGCCGTCCGGCCTGAGGTTCACGAAATCGAACAGGTCGCGGTCCATGAGGTGCGAGGGCACCACGCGCGACAGCGCGTTGAACACATTCCAGGAGCGCCCGGGGTGCTTGCGGTCCCACTCCTGGATCATGCGGCCCACTTCCTTGCGCTTGAGGTTCTCCTGGGAACCGCACAGGTTGCACGGAATGATGGGGAACTGCTTGAGTTCGGCGTAGGCGACGAGGTCGGCCTCGGGCACATAGGCCAGGGGCCGGATCACCGTGTGGCGGCCGTCG
Organism: Achromobacter sp. Marseille-Q4962; assembly: GCF_943737005.1. Taxonomy (GTDB): domain Bacteria; phylum Pseudomonadota; class Gammaproteobacteria; order Burkholderiales; family Burkholderiaceae_B; genus Achromobacter. The sequence goes on from NZ_CALSFU010000006.1 coordinate 154,016, forward strand.
TCGGACACCAGCTTGGGCGGCATGCCCTTGGCGCGCCCGCCGTAGAACAGGTTCAGGAAGAACGTGGCGAGGATGTCGTCGCGGTGGTGGCCCAGCGCGATCTTGGTGGCGCCCAGCTCCGAGGCGACGCGGTACAGAATGCCGCGCCGCAGCCGCGAACAGAGCGAGCACATGGTCTTGCCCTCTTCGAGCACCCGCGTGACGATGGAATACGTGTCCTGTGTCTCGATGTGGAAGGGCACGCCCAGCCCGCGCAGGTAGTCCGGCAGCACGTCGGCCGGGAAACCGGGCTGCTTCTGGTCCAGGTTCACCGCGACCAGCTCGAAGGGGAAGGGCGCGCGCTTCTGGAGCTGCATGAGGATGTCCAGCAGCGAGTAGGAATCCTTGCCCCCCGACAGGCACACCATGACGCGGTCGCCCGCCTCGATCATGTTGTAGTCGGCGATGGCGCGCGTGGTTTCGCGGGCCAGCCGCTTGGTGAGCTTGTTGCCCTCGTGGCGGGCCTTTTCCTGGGCGCGGGCGCCGGGGGCGGCGCCGTCCCGGCCGAGGCCGGCCGGGGCGAGTGTGTCGGGAGTAGCGATGTCGTTCATGGCGGCTCGATGCGGAAGAGTCGGCGCGTCCTAGCGCGCGAGCTGGATTTCCACGCCTACCGCGGCGCAGTCCGAGAAGGCCATGGGCTTGCTGATGCGCAGGCGCAGCGCGCGGATTTCCGGGAAGTCGGCCAGCAGGCGCGCCGCCACCTGTTCGGACAGTGTCTCGATGAGGTTCACGTGCGCCTGGGTGCATTCCTGCACGATGGCCTCGCGCAGCCGGCGGTAGTCCAGCACGCTGTGGATGTCGTGGTCGTCCACGGGGCGCGCGATGTCCACGTCGAACTCGGCGTCCACGTGCAGCGGCTGCGTGGCGCGCAGCTCGTGTTCGAGGATGCCGATGCGGGCGTCGAGCGCCAGTCCGGAAAGAATGATGCGGCGTGTAGGCATGATGAAAACCAGGGTGGGACAGGCAGGATTGTAAGGCGGCCGGGCGCGCGGCCGCCGCTGGCTACAATTCCGCCATGTCCGGCCGCCGGGGCGGCCGGGGCGAGATGCAAGGGGTGAAATGCACGAAATGCACGATGCGGTCATTGTAGGCGGCGGCCCGGCGGGGGCGTCCTGCGCGATCTGGCTGGCCCGGCTGGGCCTGTCGCCGCTGCTGGTGGAGGCCGCCGCGCGGCCCGGCGGGCTGACGCGGGACAACCCGTTCGCCGACGACTGGATCGCGGCCCTGCCCGGCGCCACCGGCCAGCAGGTGGCCGACAACATCGAGGCCAGCGTGCGCGCGGCGGGCGTGCCGCTGCGGCTGGGCACCCGCGCCACCGGCGTGCGTCCGTGCAAGGGCGGCGTGGAGGTGGCGCTCGACGGCGGGGGCGCCGGCCCGGCGCTGGCGCGCGCTCGCGCCCTGGTCATCGCCTCGGGCGTGCGCGCCAAGGGCCTGCCGGGATATCCGGCAGGCGAGCGCTGGCCGGGCGTGCTCATCGGGCCCGGCTCTCCCATCGTGGCGCAGGACTATTCCGGCCTGTCGGTGGCGGTGCTGGGCGGCGGCGACAACGCCTTCGAGAACTACGTCTACGTGCGCAACCGGGGCGCGCGCGAAGTGCATCTCTACGCCCGCAGCGTGCGCGCCCAGCAGCAATGGGTGATGCGGGCGGGCGCCCAGGGCGTGCGCGTGGGGCCCTACCAGGTCGATCCCGCCGCGCGCAGCGTCGATGGCCGCCGCTACGACCTGATCCTGGTGTTCTACGGCTGGGAGCCGCAGGCCGATTTCGCCGACAGCCTGAAGCTCGCGCGCGACGAACGCGGCTACATCCGCACCGATTTCGCCACCGCCCAGACCAGCCTGCCGGACATCTACGCCATCGGCGAAGTGGCCAACCGCATGCACCCTTGCGTGGTCACGTCCATGGCCGACGGCGTGGTGGCCGCCAAAGCCATCCAGCGGCGCTGGGAGCGGCCGGGCGCCTGAACGCGCGGTTTGAGCGGCGCGCCATTTTATTGAATAATAATTATTCTCAATAAATTGGAGCCTGCCATGCCTGCGCAACGCCCGGCGGCGCACAGCCGCGTCGACGCCGCCTTCAGTGTGCCTGGCGGCCTGGCCGTGCGCGCCGGGGTATTCCGCCCTGCGGCCACGCAGTGGCGCGAAGAGCCGTTCTACCAGGGACTGAAAGTGATCTTCCTCGACGGCAGGGTGGACAGCCGCATCGAGGACGCGCCGCTTCTGCGGCTGTCCGGCCCCGCGCTGTGCCTGGTCTGGAGCGCGAGGCCGGTGTGGGGCGCGGATGCCTTTTCCGAGGGCGTGGACCAGCGCTACGCGATGGTGACTCTGCCGGCGGCCTCAATGTGGACCGAGCTGGGCGTGGAACCGGGCATGCTGGCGCGCCTGGGCCGGCCGGCAGGGGCGGAAGGTCCGGCGCTGTGGTACGGCCCGGCTGGCCCCGAGGCGCGGCGCGTTGCCGACCAGCTACGGGTCTGCGCCTATCAGGGCGCGGCGCGCAGCCTCTACCTGGCCGCCAAGGGGCTGGAGCTGGCGGCGCTGGCGCTGGCCCAGGTCCAGGCCGGACGCGAGGCGCCGCCGGCGCCCGCGGGCATGGCGGCCCGCGAGCGCGACGCCGCCCACGAGGCCCGCCGTTGCCTGCTCTCCGACCTGCGCCAGCCGCCCTCGGCCGCCGAGCTGGCGCGCTCGCTCGGGCTGCACACGCGCCGCCTCGACGAGGCCTACCGGCGCGAATTCGGCGTCAGCATGGCGCGTTCTCTGCAGGAGGCCCGCCTGCTGCGCGCGCGCGAGCTCATCCTCAATGGCGGCCTCAGCGTATCCGAGGCCGCCTGGCACGTAGGGTACGGACCCGCGCATTTCTCGGTGGCCTTCAAGCGCCGGTTCGGCGCCAGCCCCAGTGCCTATTGCTGATGCCGCGCGCGAGCGCCGCGCCAGAAATCGAAAGCCTTAATTCCGAAATCGAAAGCCTTTCCGGTTGCTCCGCTCCTGACCGTTGAAGATGATTATCAATCTTATTAAACGGTTGTAGACCGGAGGGAAATCTTGAGTATCGAAAAGAGGAGCGCCCGCCCGCGCCGGCGGCGGCGCGGCGGGCCCGCGTCCGGCGCCCGGGCCTGCGGCGCGGCGCTGCTTGCCCTGTGCGCGGCCGCGCACGCGCAGTCGCAATCCGGAACCCGCGTGGCGCAGGACGACGCGGACCAGGGCCTGGCGGCCGTGCTCGCGCCCGTGCTGGTGCAGGGCCAGGCCGAGGGCGTGACCGAAGGCAGCGGCTCGTACACCGCGCCCAGCGCCACCGTGGGCGGCAAGCTGCCGCTGCCGATGCGGGAGATCCCGCAATCGGTGTCCGTCATCACGCGCCAGCGCATGGAGGACCAGAACCTCGCTTCGCTGGAAGACGCCATGGCGCAGATGCCGGGCATCACCATCGACCTGGCCGCCACCGCGGCCATTCCGCAGTTCTATTCGCGCGGCTTCCAGATCGAGTATTTCCAGTACGACGGCGTGCCCATGCAGACGGGCGGCGCTTCATGGGCTCAGCCCGACCTGCTCATGTTCGACCACGTGGAGCTGCTGCGCGGCGCGGCGGGCCTCTTCAACGGCGCGGGGCAGCCGGGCGGCGTCATCAACCTCGTGCGCAAGCGTCCCACGCGCGACCTGCAGTTCAGCGGATCGGCCAGCGCGGGGTCGTGGGACAACTATCGCGGCGAGCTGGACCTGTCCGCGCCGCTCAATGACTCGGGTTCGGTGCGCGGCCGCGTGGCTACGGCATACGAGGACCGCAAGTATTTCTACGACGTCGCCCAATCGCAGAAGCAGGTCTACTACGGCATCGTGGAAGCGGACCTGGGCGCCGACACGCTGCTTACCCTGGGCGGCAGCTACCAGAAGCGCGACTGGCTGCCCTACATGATGCACCAGCCGCGCTACGCCGACGGCGGCCCGCTGGACCGCAAGCGCAGCACCTACCTGGGCGCCGACTGGAACCGGTGGGACTTCGAGAACACCCAGGTGTTCGCGGAGCTGCGCCATCGCCTCTCGCAGGACTGGACCGTGCAGCTTAACGTGAACCGCGCCGAAGAAACCAGCAAGCTCAAATATGCCTACGTGCGCGGCGGGGTGGACCGCCAGACCGGGCTCGGCCCGCGTCTCTACGGCGGCGGCAACCAGTACCGCAACCAGCAGTTGGGCATCGACCTGATGGTGTCGGGGGCGTTCGAGGCGCTGGGCCGCCGCCACGAACTTGTATTGGGCGGCAACTGGTACGACCGTCGCGCCCGCGCCTACAACACTTATGCGCTGCCCGGTTTCGCGACCCGGCCGGTGGATGTGTTCGACTTCGACCCGGCCGATTATCCGGAGCCTGCCGACCCGCAGTGGGACAGCAAGAGCGAAGTGAAGACGCGCCAGTCCGGCATCTACGCCATGGCGCGCCTGAAAGTGGCGGACCCGCTCACGCTGGTGCTGGGATCGCGCATGAGCTGGTGGCGCACGCAGACCGACAATCTCGTCACCGGCGCGGCCAGCCCCGCCGTCAGCGAGCATGGGCGCATGACGCCCTACGCCGGCCTGGTGTACGACATCGACCCGCACTGGACGGCCTACGCCAGCTACGCCGACATCTTCCGCGTGCAGAGCGACCTGCGCACCGCCGACGACCGCGCGCTGCCGCCCGTGGTGGGCGCCAACTACGAAGCAGGGCTGAAAAGCGAATGGCTGGACGGCCGGCTCAACACCTCGCTGGCGGTCTTTCGCATCATCGAGCGCAACCGCGCGCAGCGCGACCCCGACTACCCGGAAACCGGCGACTGCTGCTACGAATCCAGCGGCAAGGTGCGCAGCCAGGGCGTGGAGGCTGAAGTCTCGGGCCGGCTTGCGCCCGGCTGGGAAGTTGCCGCCGGCTACACCTTCAACACCACGCGCTATCTGCGCGACAGCAGCAGCCAGGGCGCTTCGTTCCGCACCTTCACGCCCAAGCACCTGTTCCGGCTTTGGACGACCTACCGCCTACCGGGCGAATGGAACCGCTGGTCGGTGGGCGGCGGCGTCAATCTGCAGAGCGGCATCTACACCGAAAGCGCGATGCAGGGGCCGGTCAGCGGCAGCGCGGTTCGCGTTTCGCAGGGCGGATACGCCATCTGGAATGCGCGCATTGGCTACCGCATGAGCGACCACGTTTCGCTGGGCCTGAACGTGAACAACCTGTTCGACAAGGTCTATTACCAGCGGCTGGGCAACGCGGACATGGGCAACGCCTACGGCGAGCCGCGCAGCGTCATGCTGAATGTGCGGGTCAAGTACTGAAACCGAGCGCCCGGCCGTCCGCCGCGCGGGCTTCTTCCGGGAAGGAACCGTCAGCGGCTTCCCCGCTCCCGGAGGACCGCGCGGGCGGGCGGCGGTGCGGGGCGCTGACAGCCATCGATTGATTCAAGGAGACGATTATGAATAACTCGATCATCCGGGCCTGCCTCGCCATATGCTGGTGCGCCTTGCTGGCCGGCGCGCCGGCTGGGCCGGCAACCGCGGCGGCGTCCGCCGCGAGCGTGCAGGCCGCGGCGTGGCCTGCGGGCGAGTACCGCTGGACGGTGGATGACGGCAACGGCGAACCATCATACGTGCTGCGTCTTTACGCACAGCCGCTGCCCTCGGGCGACTACGCGCTTGCGGGCAGCCTGCTGCTCGACGACGCCGAGCTGGGCGCGTATGGCTCGGCGCGTTTGCGCGACGGCAAGCTGGTGCTGGACGTCACCGCCAGCGGAGGCGTGCTGCAGGCGCCGCTCGATGCGGGCAAGCGCCGTTTCTACGCCACAGGCAAGGCGCCCGGCCGCGTCGATTCGGCGGGTTTCGCCACCATGCGGGCGGTGCTGGACCCGGGCTCGCTGGACGGGACGATGCAGCGCTACCAGACCAACGTCATGACGGGCCATCACGTCCAGGGCCCGGTCTACGTCAACAGCACGGTGCGGCGCCTGCGCTGAGCGCCGGCCTCAGCCTGCCGCGCGCGGCCTGCCGGGCGCGGCCTCGTGCGCCTGGCGCAGCCGGCCGGCGGCGTTTTCCATATGGCGGCGTGCCGCCGCGCGTGCGCCCTCGGCGTTCCCGGCGCGTATCGCTTCCACGATGGCGCGGTGTTCGTCCTGCACCGCGCGCATCAGGTCGGGACGCCGCGCTTCGTTGCCGCGCGTGACGCGGGTGGCGGCTTCGAGGTACTGGCTCACGAAATTCAGCGTGGCCAGGAAATACGGGTTGCCCGAGGCGTGCGCGATGCGGCGGTGGAACGCCACGTCTTCGCGCACGCCGTCTCCGCCGTCCTGCACGGCGCGGTCCAGTTCCGCCAGGGCGGCGTCGATGTCGGACATGTCCGCTTCGCTGCGGTGCAGGGCGGCCTGGCCGGCGGCCTCGGTCTCCAGCGCGCGGCGCAGGTCCACGATGTGCAGCACCGCCCGCAGCGAGCCGAGCTCGGCCGCGTCGATGCGCAGCGGCCGCTTGCCGCCTCCGGCGGCCACGTACACGCCGCTGCCTTGGCGCGCCTCCACCACGCCGTCCTGGCGCAGGCGGGACACGGCCTCGCGGATCACCGTGCGGCTCACGCCGAACTGTTCGGCCAGCCGCAGCTCGGTCGGAAGCTTCTCGCCGGGCCGCACGCGGCCGGCGTCGATCTCCGCCAGCAGGCGCTTGGCGACGGTATCGGTAAGCGTGGGGGGCGGAGGCAGGCGGGCGAAGCTCATGGCGGCGGGATCCTGCCGCGGCGGCGGATGGCGGCGGCGTGCCTATGATACGCGGGGTCCGGTCGCGGGGTCCGGTCGCGGATTGCGGCAATTACGGCATTGCCGGCCGATATTGAAACGTTATATCATCCATATCCAATTTTGTAATGATATAACGTTTTCAAGGAAACCGTATGTCCGGGATCGCTTCCCACCGCCGCCCCCACGTCATGCACGACCGCCGCGCGCGGTCCCGCGCAGCGCGACTCCGGCCGGCCGCCATGGCGGTGCTGCTGCTCGGGTCGGCCGCGCAGGCCGAAGACGCCGACACCCGCCGCGCCGGCGCACCCGCCGCGCTTGCGCCCATCACTGTCTCGGCCAACCCCCTGGGGCTGGACCTGAACAGCACCGCACAGCCCGCTTCCGTACTCGAAGGCAGCGAACTGGTCGAAAAGCGCGCCGGCACCCTCGGCGACACGCTGGACGGGCTGCCCGGCGTGCACAGCGACACCTTCGGCGCGGGCGCCAGCCGCCCGGTCATCCGGGGCCAGACCGCGCCGCGTGTCAAGGTGCTGTCCGACGGCTCCGAGCTCATGGACGCCTCGGCCATTTCGCCCGACCATGCCGTCACCACCGAACCGCTGCTGGCCGAACGCATCGAGGTGCTGCGCGGGCCGGCCGCGCTGCTCTACGGCGGCGGGGCCATCGGCGGCGTGGTCAACGTGGTCGACCGCAAGATTCCCACCTATGTGCCCGAAAAAGGCATCGAGGCCGAAGCGGAGATCCGCGGCGCCACCGGCACCCGCGAGCGCGCCGGGGCGGTTGGCGTCACGGCGGGGCAGGACGCTTTCGCGGTGCGCGTGGAGGGCATGAAGCGCCGCACCAGCGACTACGACGTGCCCCATTGGCCGGGCGGCAAGCTGGAAGGCTCCTACAGCGAATCCACCCAGGGGTCGGTGGGCATGTCCTGGGTGGCGCCGCGCGGCTACGTGGGCGTGGCCTTCACCCATCTCGAAAGCGAATACGGCCTGCCGGGCCACAACCACGAGTACGAAAGCTGCCATCCGCACGGCACGCACCTGCATTGCGGCGGCCACGGCCACGACGAGCACGAGCACCACGATCACCACGGCCACGAGGAAGGCCATGGCGTGCCCTACGTGAAGCTGCGCAGCAACCGCACCGACCTGCGCGCCGAATACGCCGACCCGTTCGCCGGTTTCGAGAAGATCCGCCTGCGCGGCGGCTACACCGACTACCAGCACAAGGAGATCGAAGGCGGCGAGGTCGGCACGCGCTTCAAGAACCGCGGCTACGATCTGCGCCTGGAGCTGCAGCACAAGTCCGTGGCGGGCTGGCGCGGCGTTGTCGGCATGCAGACTTCGTACAGCGACTTCCGCGCCGACGGCGAGGAGGCTTTCCTGCCGCGCAGCAAGACGCGCGCGCACGGCGTTTTCCTGCTCGAAGAGTACAAGCTCGACGACTGGCGTTTCGAGCTCGGCGCCCGACAGGACTGGCAGCGCGTGTCTCCCGAAGGCGGCCAGCGGCGCAGCAGCCTGTCGGGCGCTTCGCTGTCGGCGGCGGCCATCTGGAACTTCGCGCCCCAGTACTCGGTGGCGCTGTCGCTGTCGCGCTCGCAGCGCCTGCCCACGGCGCAGGAGCTCTACGCGCGCGGCGTGCACCTGGCCACCAACACCTACGAGATCGGCGATCCCGGCCTGGGCCGCGAAACCTCCCGCAACATCGACCTGACGCTGCGCAAGCATGCGGGCGACACCACCTTCAGCGCCAGCGTGTTCCACAACCGCGTGAAGAACTACATCTACGCCGACACGCTGGACCGCTACGAAGACTTCCGCCTCATCCAGTACGCCCAGCGCGATGCCGAGTTCACCGGGGTCGAAGGCGAGCTGCGCCACCAGTTCACCCCCGTGTTCTCGGCCGCGCTGTTCGGCGACTACGTGCGCGGCCGCCTGACGGGCGGGGAGGGCGACCTGCCGCGCATTCCGGCCGCCCGCGCCGGCCTGCGCGGCAACGTGAAGTGGGACGCCTGGTCCGGCAGCATCGAATACGCCCGCGTGTTCTCGCAGAAAGACATCGCCGCCTACGAAGACCGCACGCCCGGCTACAACATGGTGAACGCCGTGGTGGCCTATCGCGGCAAGGCGGGCGCAACGGGATATGAGGTCTATCTGCGCGGCACCAACCTGCTGAACCGGCTGGCGTACAACCATGCGTCGTTCATTTCGTCGGTGGCGCCGCTGCCGGGCCGCAGCGTGCTGCTGGGCATGCGTCTCACATACTGAGCCCGAGCGCGAAGCCGGTGTTTGCCGCTATGCTTGATGGCGTCACACACCCTCGCCGGAGTCCGCCATGCTGAAGTTCGCCGCCAACCTGTCCATGCTGTACCCGGAGCACGCGTTCCTGGACCGGTACGCGGCCGCCGCCGCCGACGGTTTCGAGGGCGTGGAATGCATGTTTCCCTACGAGGCGCCCGCGGCTTTCGTGCGGGAGCGCCTGGAGGCCAACGGCCTGAAACAGGTGCTCTTCAATGCGCCGGCCGGGGTGGCCGCGCGCGGCGAGCGGGGGCTGGCGGCCCTGCCCGGCCGGCAATCGGAGTTCCGGGCCGGCATCGACCAGGCCCTGGCCTACGCCACCGCCCTGTCGTGCCCCCGCGTGCACGTCATGGCGGGGCTGGCGGGCCCCGACGACTCGCGCGCCGCCATGCGCGACTGCTATCTCGAAAACCTGGCCTGGGCCGCCGCCCAGGCGGCCTCGGCCTGCGTCACGGTGCTGATCGAGCCCATCAATACGCGCGACATCCCGGGCTATTTCCTGAACCGCCAGCAGGACGCGCACGCCATCGTGCAGGAAGTCGGCGCGCCGAACCTCAAGGTGCAGATGGACCTGTACCACTGCCAGATCGTCGAAGGCGATGTCACGACGCGGCTGCGCGAATACCTGCCCACGGGCCGGGTGGGCCACCTGCAGATCGCCGGCGTGCCGCTGCGCCAGGAGCCCGACCGAGGCGAACTCGACTACGGCTGGATTTTCGGCGTGCTGCGCGAACTCGAATACAGCGGCTGGATAGGCTGCGAATACCGACCCGCGGACAGCACCACGGCGGGCCTGCGCTGGCTGCGGGCCGCGCGCGGCTGAACCCCGCGCAGGCCCGGCCGCCCTGTTATTTTCGGGCCTGGCGCCGCGCCGTGGCCGCGCAGCCGGCCGAGGCCGCGATGATGCCGCCGATGGCCAGCCACTGCGTGGACGACAGGTGCTCGTGCAGCACGACCACGCCAGCCAGCGCGCCCATCGCGGGCTCCATGCTCAACAGCACGCCGAAGGTCTTCTTGGGCAGCCGCTTCAGCGCGATCATTTCCAGCGAATAGGGCAAGGCGCTGGAAAGCACGCCCACGCCGATGCCGGCCAGCAGCAGGCCGGGGTCGAGCAGCGCCGCGCCCGCGTGCGCCGCGCCCACCGGCACGGCCACCAGCGCCGCGGCCGTCAGGCCCAGCGAGGTTGCCTGGCCGCCATGCACATTGCCCGCGATCTTGCCGAAGACGATATACAGCGCCCAGCACACCGCCGCGCCCAGGGCATAGGCAATGCCCACCGGGTCCAGGCCATGGGCGGATTGCCCGGTGGGCACGAGCAGCACCAGCCCCGCCGCCGCGCAGGCGATCCACACGAAGTCGATGGCGCGCCGCGACATGGCGACGGCCAGCGTCAGCGGCCCGGTGAACTCGATGGCGATCGCCACGCCCAGCGGCAGCGTGCGCAGGGCCATGTAGAAGCTCAGGTTCATACAGGCCAGGGTCACGCCGTACACCGCGATCTTGGCGGCGTCGCGGCGCTTCAGTGGAAAGCGCCACGGCCGCCAGAACGCCAGCAAGATGACTGCGCCCACCAGGATGCGATAGGCCGTGGTGCCTTGCGCGCCCACCTGCGGAAACAGCGACTTGGCGAACGAGGTGCCCACGCACAGCGAAGCCATGGCGCCGATCAGCGACAGGACGGGCAGCAGGACGGAGGAATCGGCGGGATTTCCTGGCTTGAGGGTGGCGGTGATCATTGCGGCGGTTCAGCGTATGCGGACGGGATGCCGGGAGGCGAAGCGAGAGCGTGTTTCCGCCCCGTCGCGCCCGAAGGCCCCCAGTGTACGCAAACCGGCCGCGGAGATGCGGGAAAACCCGGGACCGGCTCCTGGCGGCATCCCGCCCGCCGCATTCCGGCTCAATAGAGATTGCGCTTGTAGTCTTCCTCCAGCCCTTTGCGCATCAGTCCGGGCACGGAAACCATTCCGCGCGCCAGCGCCGCCCGCCATCCCCCGCCGCGATTGAGCTTCACGTGGGCCGCGAAAACGGCGGCCGGGTCGATGTCCGGCGCTGGCGCGGGCGCATCCCACAGCCGCGCCCGCGCCAGCGCCGCGCTTTCGCGCAGCGCGATGCGAGGCGCATACAGGCTCACGGCCAGCCGCGGCGTCTTGCCCTGCACGGCGAACTCCGCCAGCACGGCGGGATCGGCCGTGATCTCCGTCCGTCCCTGTGCGCGGGCCACCAGCGTGCTGCCGGGCGCCAGCAGCAGCGCCGCCGCCCGGGGGCGGGCGAGCAGGTTGTACAGGCTGTCCATGCGCCGGTTGCCGGGGCGGTCCGCGTAGCGTATGCCGCCGTCGAAGGGACGCGCCAGCATTCCCGCCGGATCGCCCTTCGGGCTGAGGTCGGCGCGGTTGCGGGCATCCGCCGTTGCCAGCCCCAGGAAGCGGGCGGCGGAGATGAAATCATGGCTGTCCAACCCCGCACCTTCTTGCGGCGCCTGCGCGGTTTCCGTGCGCCAGAAATCCGAGCGCAGGAGCGCCTTGGCGCAATGCGCATAGCACTCGTGGACATCGACCAAGATCTCGTCTCCCGTCGCATGGGCCACCACGCCGTTGATGCGCAAGGTTTCGCCCAGGCCGGGAATCAGGAACAGCAGGCCCGCGCCGCGGCCCGGCGCGGCAAGGTCCGGGTCGTCGACCAGACGCCAGGGCAGGCTGAGCCGGCCCGGCGTGTCCGCGCGCGCGAAACCGGCCGCGCCGCCCGCGAGGGTCGCGTCCACGCCCCGCTCGTCGCAGAACGCGGCGAAGGCCAGCGGCGATGCGGCCAGCCAGCGCCGCGCCCAGGCATCAAGGTGGTCGATGACTTTCAGGTCGGCCACGGCCGGCCGCGCGCCGACCTGCGCCTGCAGGCCCTGTTCGGTGCGGATGATGTGGTTCATGGCGGAATCCTCACGATGCGCCGTCGCGCGCATGCAGTTCATACACGGCATAGAAAGGCACGCCGCAGACCAGGCGGAACAGCGGCCCGAAGGCGGAATAGGGAAACCCATAGCCTTCCATGACCTTGCGGGCCGCGGCCATGCGCAGGCGCGGATGCGGGCGTGTCAGGTCGGCCAGGCGGCGCGGGCCCCAGCCGAACTCCGCCCGCGTGTGCCGCACGGAAGGATGGCGGCGCGCCCGTCCGGCGGCCAGCCAGCACATGGCGTCGAAGGCGAATACCGAGCCGGCCGGCGCGCGCTCGCCGACCTCGGCGAGAATGGCGGACACCGCTTGCGGCTGGAGGTACATCAGCACGCCCTCGCTCATCAGGAACACCGGCGCCTGGCCCGGCCCGGATGGCAGGCCGAGGCGGTCCCACCAGCCGGGCTGGCAGAGATCCAATTCCGCCAGCGTGCGGCGCGGTCCGGGCTGGCCGAGCCATTCGCGGCGCAGCGCGATCACTTCCGGCAGATCGGCGTCGACCATGCGCGCCTGGCCGTTGTCGAGCCATTGGAAGTAATCGCTGAGCCCGCAGCCCAGGTTGACGAGGCAGCCCGCGGGTTCGCGCGCCAGATAGGCCTGCGCCAGGTCCTGGAAGGCACGGGTGCGCGCCAGCACGCCGTAGACGCTCTGGCGGTCGCGCAGCCAGCGCTGGCCGTCGTCGCCCAGGCGCCGCAATGCCTGCCGGGCGGCGGCGTCGTTGACGGCGAGGGCGGGAAACATGGCGTCGCCGAAGGCGCGGGCGGCCAGCGGAATGCGCAGGGTGTCGCTGACCGGGTTGGAAAGCACCGATGGCGGGGCCGCGGGCGCGCCGGCCGGGGAAGCGTGCTGCATGGACGACTCCCGAAAGGGGAAGTCCTGATTATAAATGAGACTTATTTTTAATAAAGAGCAGTCCGGCCGCTGTGCTTTCCCGCCCGAGGCGGCGCAGCAGCAGGCGGCGCAGCGCCACCAGGTGCGGAAACTCCACCAGCATGCCGATGACCAGCGCCGCGTAGACCAGCGGCCGGCCCGGCAGCGCCGCCATGGTCACGGCCAGCATCAGCGGCGCGTTGCGCGCCGCCAGGCTCATGGTCAGCAGGGCGTGGTCCGGGTAGGCCAGGCCGGCCAGGCGGCTCAGGCCCTCGCCCAGCAGGAAGGTGCACGCGAAAAACACGAAAACCGCCAGCAGCAGCCAGGCGAAGACGGCGCGGTGCTCCAGCATGACCGCGACGTGGGCCGCGAAAATTTCCATGACCAGCAGCGCGATCACCCAGGGCGTGGCCCGGTCCAGCGCATGCAGCAGCTTGTCGAACCGCGGGGCGCCCAGCCATTGCCGCAGCACGCCATGCGCGGCCACGGCGGCGGCGAGCGGCGCGAGGAACCCCTGCGCGAGCGCATCGCCCAGCGTGCCTGGCTCCACTTGCGCCGCATGGCCGGCGAACAGGTGCAGGTAGGCCGGATACAGGGCGATCTGCGCCGCCATGTTGATGGGAATGAGCGCTGCGCCCAGGGCGACGTTGCCGCCCGCCAGGCGGGTGAAACCCAGGAACCAGTCGGTGCAGGGCGCCATGAAGTAAATCGCGAGGCCGATCATGAGCCACGGATGCGCCGGCAGCAGCAGGGACGCGACGGCGTAGCCGATGAACGGAACGAGCACGAAATTCGCGGCCAGGATCAGGCCGATGACGCGCAGGCTGCCCCAGGCGCGCACGATGGCGCCGAAACGCACGCCGAAGCACAGCAGCCCCACCAGCGCCAGCAGCGTGGCGTCGACCCGCGCGCCCAGGGCGGCGCCGGCCGCGGGAGAGGCGTGGCCCAGCGCCGCGCCCGCGAGCATGCCGCCGGCCAGCAGCAGCGAGACGCGGGCCGAGGGCGCGGGGGCGGCGGCCGGGGTCAGCATGCGCAGCCCTCGCAGCATTCGCTGTTGCCGAACGGGCCCCACGCGCCCGCGCCGGCGGCCAGCGCGCTGGCGTCGCGTCCCAGGCATTGCGCGATGCCCTGGGCAATCAGGCCGAAGCGCTGGCGGAACTTGTAGATGAAGCAGTAGATGCGCTGGTCGTGGCGCACCTGCGGCCCGGCCAGGAACAGGCCGGGGGTGCGGGTGGATTCGTCGGCCTCGGTCAGCACGACGCGGCCGGCGTCGTCCCATTCCCAGAGATCGGCGATCTGCCGCGCGCCGCCTCCGCCGATAAAGCCGGTGCCCAGCACGGGAGGCTGCGCCGTGTCCCAAAAGCGTCCGTCGCCTGCGTGGACGCGATAACCCCCGGCGCTTGCGCGCGTGACGGCCATGACGTCCACGCCGAAAACGATTTCCAGGCGCCTGGAATCCACCGCTTCGTAAAGGCGCTGCCGGCTATAGGGCGAGAGCGACAGGCTGGGGTCGTAGGGGCCCCGCGGATCCCAGGTGGACTTGCGCGCCAGCAGGCGCACCGCGCGGCCCAGCCGCGCCAGGTTCACCGCGGCGTCCACTCCGCTTTCGTAGCCGCCGATGACGACATGGCCGCGACCCGGAACCGCCTGCCAGTCGGCGACCTGGGCATAGTGCAGGCAATCGCGCGCGCCGGGAAAGGGCGACAGGTCGGGAAACTGGTATTCGCCCGTGGCCCAGATCAGGAACCCGGCTTCCAGGCGGCCCTGCGCTGTGGACAGGATGAAGCCGCCGCCCGGCAGCGCGGCCACGGACTCGACTTTGCAGTCGCAGACCACCGGCAGATCGTGTTCCTGCGCCAGAAAAGCCAGGTAATCGGCATATTGCGCGCCGCTGGGATGCTCGGCGCCGGTGTAGATCGCCGGCGAGCTGGGCTCGTTGACCGCGTTGAGATCGGCCAGGCCGAAGGGATTGCTGTGGAAAGAAGGCGTGATGAAGCGCGTCTGCGCCGGCCAGCGCCGGAACGACTCGCCCACGCGGCCGGCTTCCAGCACGCCGAAGCGCAGCCCCGGCACCTTCCGCAAGGCCAGCGCCATGCCGATGCCGGCCGCGCCCGCGCCCACGACCGCCACATCGAGGCGGCGCGTCACCGGACCGCGCGGGCCGTGGCGGCCCGCGCGGTCCGCGTCGTGGAATGGCCGGGCAGCGCTCATGCCTTGCCGCGCTTGATGCCGCCCTGGCGCGCCTTGAAGCGCGGGTTGGATTTGCAGATGACGTAGATCCGGCCGCGGCGGCGCACGACCTGGCAATCGCGATGGCGCGTCTTCGCGTCCTTCAGCGAGGCAAGCACTTTCATGGGGGTTCCTTGCGAAGAAGAGAGAATCAACAGGAGGCGGCGGGCATGGAGAACGGGAGGCGGGAGGTTGGGCCTAAGCCGCAAATGGCTTGGCAATTTCAATACGTTATAACATAACAATAATACGTCAGCCCGCGGCCGCCCGTCACGCGCGCCGTGGCGGTCCGGCCTGACATCCCGAAGGAAAACGATACAAAGCCGTGCCGCCCGGCTTGCTAGCATGACCCTTCCTGCGACGGGAGGCCGGGATGCCGGGAATCGCTGCGCCGTTCGTTCTGACGTTTCGCCTGTGGCGACGCTTCTGGCCGCAACTCGCGGCCCTGGTGCTGGCCGGCGTGCTCGTCCACGGCCTGCTGCTGCAGGCGGCGGTGCGCGTCGGCTTTCTCAACCACCTGGCCGGGCTTGCCGTGCTCACGCTGGTCGCGCTGGCCCAGCTCGTGATTACCGTGACCCTGTTCCAGGTGCTGCTGCCCGGCTTGCCGGCCCTGCGGGCGGCGCAGGCGGCGGCGCGAGGCGGAAGCGGTGCCGAAAAGCCGGGATTCCGGGGGCTGATGTCCGCCGTCACGATCGCGCTGCTGCCTTTCTTCGCCTATTACGCCGCCTGGGGATTCCTGGGCGACACCGTGCGCCAGTATTCGCGCCTGGCGCTGGACCTCGATCCCTTCGGCACGCACGGCCTCATCCTGGATGCGCTGGATTCGCGCTGGCTGCTGGTGTCGGTGGCGGTGTCGTGGCTGGTGCGCAAGGCGGCCACGCGGCTGCGCCAGGCCACCGGCCGCCCGGTGTGGCAGATCGTGGTCGTGGTGTGCGAAACCAACTGGATCCTGGTCGGCCTGTATGTCATCAGCCGCTGGAAAGACCAGGCCTGGCAATGGATCGCCCAGCTCGGCATCTGGCAGAGCCTGCGCGGCTTGCTGGAAGCGCTGGCCGAGCCGGTTTCGTCCGCGTGGGCGGCCGGCATGGCGCCGGCCGAGGCGGCGGCGGACACGCCGGGCGTCCTGCTGGCGAATCTGTTTTTCTACGCGCTGCTGCCCGTGGTCTGGCTGGCGATGGCCGCGCTCGTCTACGGCTACGATGTGCGGGACGAACAGCAGCTGCTGCGCATCCACCGCCGCGTCGAGCGCTTCGGCGAGCGCTACCGCGCCATCCCGAAATTCCTGCGCGACTTCGTCGCCCACTTCATCGGCGGCTACCGCTCGCGCTACCTGCCGATCGCCAACGGCGTGCGGCTCACGCTGAACGCCGGGGTGGTGCTACTGGTGACGCTGATCCTGGGATACCGTCTGATCGAATGGGGCAGCGCCTGGCTGTGGCTGGCCGCCAGCCGCCTCATCGGACCGCATGATCTCGATACCTGGCAGGTGCTGGCCCATGGCCTGAGCCTGCTGTTCGGCAGTCCGTTCCGCGATTCCTCCACCGGCATTCTGATCGAGCCGCTGCGCATCTGCTTCCTGGCGGCCATCCTGGAAACCGCATTCGCGCGGCCGGCAGCGGCTTCTGCGGCTGTTGCGCCCGACGCGCCCCGCAGCGAGCCCGCCTGACGCGCAGACGCCTTTGTTTTTATTGCGCCTGCACCAGCTCCGGGCGCCGCGCGAAGCGCAGATAGTACGGCCGCTGCGACGCGAGGCTTATCGCGGGCCGCAGCGTGGCGGCCACTTCACGCGGCACCAGAAAGGCATGCTGGACGCGCTGTGTGCCGCCTTCCTTTGCCGCCGCGCGGATCGCCGCGTTGCACTCCCGTTCGCTCGCGCGCGGCAACGGCAGCGCCAGCGTGGGCGTCCAGCGGCGGCCCTCCCCGTCTTCCAGCGAAACCACGCATTCCAGCGGCGCGCGGGCCGGCTGCGCGCCCGTCGCCTGCACGCTGAACTGCGCCACCACGGCCATGGCATCGGCCGGAATGCGCCCGCCGGCCGGGGCCGGCGCCATGCGCAACCCCGTCAACTGCCAGCGCAGGCCGCCGAACCCGGCCGGCGCGTCGCCTGCGGCTTCGCGGGCGAACAGGTCGCGGCCCGTCCACCATTGCCGCACGCTGTCGTACGCGGTGACGGCAATCGTCAGCGGCAGCAGCACCGCCAGCAACGCCAGGCTGCGCCGCCGCCACAGCCGCTCCCCGGCGGAGGGCGGATCATCGCGCAGCGCACGTTCCGGCGGGCTTGCGCCCTGGCGGGCTTCGGCATGGGCATCTTCGGGCGGCCGGGCGACGTCCGGTGAGCGGCCTGCGCCCTGGCGGGCTTCGGCATGAGCATCTTCGGGCGGCCGGGCGATGCTCATGGCCGGCCTCCGGAAGCGGCGCTCAAGTCCAGGGTGTCGGCGATGGCGAGGGAGCCGTCGGGGTTTCGTGGCAGGGTGTCCAATGCGATGCGGGCTTCGGAATCCAGACGCGGCGAGAAGCGTTCCGACAGCCGCAGCGTGGCGCCGCCCGCCTGGTCTGGCCGTATCTCGAATACGAAGCGCCCCTGCCTGGGCAGGCCGGGGTCCAGCGCGTGCGGCGGCTGGCCGGGCGAGAAATCCAGCCGGTCCGTCTGCTGATAGAGCAGACCCGTCGGCCCTTCCCAGGCCGCCTGGCCGACCGCCACCGACTTCGCGCGCGCAGCGAGTTCCACGGTCACAATGGCCCATAGCCCCGAGGTACTGCGCATGACCGGACTGCCGAAGCGCCGGTACACCACCTGCCGCGCGAACGCCACGCGCTCGACCCTGGCGTCGAACAGCCGCGTGCGCACTGGCTCTCCCATGCGCCCCGAAACGGGAATCGGGCCGGTCAGCTCGTCATAGCGCGGCGAATGGCGTTGCATGGCAAGCAGCACCGCGGCCGCCGCAGCCAGCAGCACCAGCGTGGCAAGACGGCGTTTCATGGGGCGCGCGCCGCGTCCGCGCCGCCTGGCGCGAAGGAAGCGCCCAGCGGCAGCGCCAGGCGGCCGACCACGGCCGGGTTGTACCAGCCGGGTACGCCGTACAAGTTGTCCCGGGGCTTATACGTCTTGGCCACCACGTCCGCCGTCAGCGTCGCCGGCGGCGCGGCCGAATCGGCCATCACCCAGATGTACGCCACGCGCTCGGCCAGCCCCGGATGCAACAGCGGCGAAAGCCGCGGGTCGCGCGTCTGCGCCACCGTGGGAGCGCCGGGCGCCAGGCCCGGCACGGCATGCGGGCGCAGCACGTCCGCATAGTCGCTGCTCGACGCCCGCGTGCGGTTGCCGAGATCCACCTCCACCACCAGCATCTGCTGGCCCGGCCCGGGCGACACGCCATAGACCTTGTCGCGGCTCACCCAGGCGCGCCGCGGCACCACCTGCCACTGGCCCGCCTCGATCGGGCTGCCCGCCTCATAGCGCGCCAGCGGAGGCGGCGGCGACACCTTGACGTATAGACCATAGACCGCAGCGCTGCAGGCCGCGAGTATCGAACCGATCCCGGCAAGCAGCCGGGTCTTGACCTTGCCGAATGCTGGGCGCATCTCCACTCCCTGTCGGTGCATGGAACGGGCAATGCCGGACAACGGAGCATCGTAACGGCGCGGGCTGGCAAGAGCGGTTAGAGGATGTTTCGAGACGTATGGCGGGGCGCAAGGCCCCGGAAGCGCGAAAGACGGCGCGAGAAAGCAGGCGTTTCCGGCCGGGATGAAGCCGCAAGCGCCGGCCGGCCAGACAGAGCCCGATCGAAGACCAGGTTGGCCGGGCCGGCGCTCGCACAGCAATGGCTCAGGCGTGGCGCGGCGTTTCAACCGGCGGCGTGCCATCATGGAACAGCGACTTCAGCTGCGCCCGCAATTCCGGCGTATCCGCGTGCTTGTGCACGGTGGTGGCGTGCTGTACGGCCGCCTCCAGCAGCTCGCTTTCGGAATCCGCCGCCAGCGCCACCGAGCAATTCATTTCGCTGGGATACTCGCGGCAATCGATGTATTTGCGTGTCATGTGTGTCTCCCGCGCGCAGGCCT
The DNA here is from genome assembly GCF_943737005.1 of Achromobacter sp. Marseille-Q4962. Lineage (GTDB taxonomy): Bacteria > Pseudomonadota > Gammaproteobacteria > Burkholderiales > Burkholderiaceae_B > Achromobacter. The sequence goes on from NZ_CALSFU010000006.1 coordinate 173,186, forward strand.
GCTGGGCCTGCGCAATAGACGTTCCGACGCGCGGCGCGGAACGCCCGGGACGATGGCGCGTCGCATCGGCGGGGGCGGTCTGGCAAGTATAGATCCCGCTCGCAGACCCGGCGCGGGCATTTTCGATGCCGCCGGACGGGCGCCACCTATAGGTTGCCGTGGCCATGACGGTGCGTTCGTTGCCGTACATGCAGACCGAATACGCCTGGCAGCCGCTGATGTCGTGGCGATTGAACAGGTTCGTTCCGCTCAGCGCAAAGCGCCAGTCGCCGGTGTCATAGAGGCCATCTGGCGCGGGCGCGGGATATCGACCGGCCATTTTCCGGGCGTCTCGTCCCCGGCTTTCACGTTTTTTACGTTCTGGAATGCATACGCCGCGATGAGGGACAGGTTGGGCGTCAGCTTGCCCGTTGCGTTCAGTTCGATGCCGCGCGCACGCACCTCGCTGTCCGTGGTGGTCTGCCGGTTGAACTCGAAGCCGAGCAGCACCGTGTGATCCACTGGCCCGGTCCTGATTTTCGCCTGCGCCTGGTTGTCCAGGTTGAAGCGGTTGTAGTCCATCTGGAAAAGGCCGGCATAGCGGGTCATGCCGGTCATGCTGTCGCCGTCGAAGCCGCCTCCCCACACCGAGGCTTTGTCGAGCGTCAGGCGCATGAGCGTGGCGTCTTGGCGCAGCGTCCATACCGAATCCGCCTGGTGCTCGAGCTGATGGCCGACCGACCATTGCTTCTTGTCGTAATAGTTGAAGCCCGGATCGCCCGCGCCGTACAGCGCGGAGGTAGGGCCGCGCAGCACGGTAATGCTGTCGATCATGTAGGGATCGACCCGCCAGCTCGCCAGGTTCAACGTGTTCGGGGTCTGCAATCCGTCGACGAACTGGGTGGGGGTGAACCCGGAAAACAACGACACGATCGACCAGTGGAGCGAGCACGTAGGCGCAAGCACGCGAACCTTGACCCGGCTGTTCCGCGAAGAAACGGGCTTGAGTTTCGGGCAATGGCGGCAGCAATTGCGCCTGGTGGAAACCATCGCCCGCCTTGCCCAGGGCGTGTCGGTGTCGACGGTCGCCAGTGAACTCGGCTACCGGAGCGCCAGCGCATTCATTTCGATGTTCAGGGAAACGCTGGGCGATACGCCGCAACGCTATTTGAAGCGGCGGGAGAGTGTGTGACGCCCGGCGAGGGCGGACCCGGCAAGAAAGGGCATTCGAGCCTTTCCGCCCGAGCCCGCAAGGGCATTATTGGGCTGCATCGACACGCGATGACCATGGCCGGATGGCAGGCTGCCGGATCGACGCCTTGACGCACAAATGAAAATGCCCAGCTAAAAGAGCTGGGCATCGAATTCGTGGTGGCCTGGGGCGGAATCGAACCACCGACACAAGGATTTTCAATCCTCTGCTCTACCGACTGAGCTACCAGGCCAACGAAGTCCGCAACTATACACAAAATTTTGAGGCCGTGCACGCGGGCAGGCGGAAATCTGCGACTTTTTTGGCGCGGATGTGAAAAAAGGCGGGGAGTTGGGCAAAGATTGCGCAGGGCTGGCAGCGGATTGCGCATGGATTGCGCATCGCCCCAGGATGGCGGGGCCGGGCGTGTTGGTGGCGCAGAGCGCGTCGCCGGCCGGAGCCGGAATCGGGGGCGCACCCGTGTTGGAAGAAAGGAACGGCAGGGTGCGACGCAGGGTCGCGGTGGGACCGGGCGCTACGCTGGGGATAACCCGTGGGAGTATAATCGCAAGCAGTCGACTTGTTACAAATCCTGCCCATGTCGGTAGCCGTTCTTGCCTTCGGTCTGAATCACACGTCCGCGCCGGTTTCGGTACGCGAACGCGTGTCCATGCCCGTCAATCTGGTCAAGCCGGCGCTGGAGGGCCTGCGCGCGGCGTTCGGCGGCTCGGTCCGCGAAGCGGCGATTCTCTCTACCTGTAATCGCACCGAGATCTATTGCGCGGCCGAAGGCGAGGTGGCCGAGCGGCTGCCGGTGTGGCTGGCCGAGCACAATCACCTGGATGCCGGCGCGCTGAATCCCCATCTTTACCGCCACCAGCAGGACGAGGCCGTGCGCCATGCGTTCCGCGTGGCGAGCGGGCTGGATTCCATGGTGCTGGGCGAGCCGCAGATCCTGGGGCAGATGAAGGACGCGGTGCGCGCGGCCGGCGAGGCCGGCGCGCTGGGCACGCTGCTGCACCAGATGTTCCAGCGCACGTTCTCCGTGGCCAAGGAAGTGCGTTCGCAGACGGCCATCGGCGCGCATTCGGTGTCGATGGCGGCGGCGGCCGTGCGGCTGGCCGAGCGCGTGTTCGGCGACCTGGGCCAGGCCCGCACGCTGTTCATCGGCGCGGGCGAGATGATCGAGCTGTGCGCCACGCACTTCGCCGCGCAGCGGCCGCGCAGCATGGTGGTGGCCAACCGCACCGTGGAGCGGGCCGAGCTGCTGGCCAACCGCTTCTCGGCCAACACCATGAAGTTGTCGGACCTTACCGAGCGGCTGTCGGAGTTCGACGTCATCGTGTCCTGTACGGCGAGCTCGCTGCCCATCCTCGGGCTGGGGATGGTGGAGCGGGCCACGCGGCTGCGCCGCCACCGTCCCATGGTGATGATCGACCTGGCGGTGCCGCGCGACATCGAGCCCGAGGTCGGCCGCCTGGACGACGTCTATCTCTATTCCGTGGATGACCTGGGCCGCCTGGTGCAGACCGGCACCGACGCGCGCCGCGCGGCGGTGGTTCAGGCCGAGGCCATCATCGAGACCCGTGTGCAGGGTTTCATGCACTGGATGCAGTCGCGCGAGGTGGTGCCCGTGATCCAGGGTCTGCACCAGGCCGCCGAAGACGTGCGCGCCGCCGAGCTCGAGCGCGCGCGCCGGCTGCTGGCGCGCGGCGAATCTCCCGAGGCCGTGCTGGAGCAGCTTGCGCACGGCCTGACCCAGAAGTACCTGCACGGCCCGCTGGCGGCGCTCAACCGCAGCGAAGGCGAGGACCGCAAGCAGCTGCTTGCCTGGATGCCGCGCCTGTTCCCCGGCCGCGATTCCCGCCGTTAGCGATCCTGTCCCGCGTCCCGCCTCCCGGCGGGCGTTCGCGTTTTGGGCGCCCGCTTTCCGCTTACCTTCTTTTTCTCTGTTCCCGATTCCATGAAATCTTCCATGCGCAGCCGGCTGGAGCACTTGTGCCACCGCTTGATCGAGGTCGACGCCCTGTTGGCCGAACCGGAAACCGCCGCCGACATGGACCGTTTCCGCAAGCTGTCGCGCGAGCGCTCCGAGCTGGAGCCGGTGGTGGAAGCGTTCAAGGCGTTCACACGGACCGAGGACGACCTGGCCGCCGCGCAGGAGATGCTGTCGGACCCGGAAATGAAGGCCATGGCGGAGGAGGAGCTCAAGACCGGGCGCGCGCGCCTGGAAACGCTGGAAGCGGAGCTGCAGGTGCTGCTGCTGCCGCGCGACCCCAACGACGGCCGCAGTGTGTTCCTGGAAATCCGCGCGGGCACGGGCGGCGACGAAAGCGCGCTGTTTTCCGGCGATCTGCTGCGCATGTATACGCGCTATGCGGAGCAGCGCGGCTGGCGCGTGGAGCTGATGTCGGAAAGCCCGTCGGAGCTGGGCGGCTACAAGGAAGTGATCGCACGCATCGACGGCGACGGCGTGTACGGGCGGCTGAAGTTCGAGTCGGGCGCGCACCGCGTGCAGCGCGTGCCGGCCACCGAGGCGCAGGGCCGCATCCATACCTCGGCCTGCACGGTGGCCATCATGCCGGAGGCCGACGAGATGTCGGACATCGTCATCAATCCGAACGACTTGCGCATCGACACGTTCCGCGCCAGCGGGGCGGGCGGCCAGCACATCAACAAGACCGATTCGGCGGTGCGCATCACGCACTTGCCCACCGGACTGGTGGTGGAGTGCCAGGACGATCGCTCGCAGCACCGCAACAAGGACAAAGCCATGCAGGTGCTGGCCGCGCGCCTGAAAGACAAGGAGATGCGCGAGCGCCAGAGCAAGGAGGCGGCCGAGCGCAAGAGCCTGATCGGCTCGGGCGACCGCTCCGAGCGCATCCGCACCTACAACTATCCGCAGGGCCGCGTCACCGATCACCGCATCAACCTGACGCTGTACAAGCTGCAGCAGATCATGGAAGGCGACCTGGACGAGCTCACGGGCGCGCTGATTGCCGAGCACCAGGCCGAGCAGCTTGCCGCGCTGGGCGACGAGGCTTGAGGCCCGGCGCATCCGAGGTCATGCCCATGGCGCAAATCAAGGACCTGCTGGCCGACGCCCGCCTGCCCCGGCTGGAGGTGCGCATGCTGCTGGAGCACGTGCTGCGTAAGCCGCGCGCCTGGCTGCTGGCGCACGACGCCGATCCGCTCGACCCGGCGGCGGCCCGGGCCTATGAGGCGCTGGCCGCGCGCCGGCTGGCGGGCGAGCCCATGGCGTATCTGCTGGGACACCGCGAGTTCATGGGGCACCGCTTCCGGGTGTCGCCCGACGTGCTGATTCCCCGGCCCGATACGGAGGTGCTGGTGGAGACGGCGCTGGCGGCGATTGCCGGCCTGTCGGCGCCCGCGGTGCTGGACCTGGGCACGGGCAGCGGCGCGATTGCGATTTCGATTGCGCTGGCGCGTCCCGATGCGCGCGTCACGGCTACCGACGTGAGCGAGGCGGCGCTGAAGGTGGCGGCGGGCAATGCCTGGGAACTGGCGGCCTCGGTGCGTTTCGCGGCGGGAAGCTGGTACGCCGCGGTGCCGGCCGGCGAGGGGTTCGACCTCATCGTGTCGAACCCGCCCTACGTCGCCAGCGGCGACCCGCATCTCGCGCAGGGCGACGTGCGTTTCGAGCCGCGCGGCGCGCTGACCGACGGCGCGGACGGCCTGTCCGATCTGGCGCGCATTGTGGCGGGCGCGCCGGCGTTTCTGCGGCCGGGCGGCGCGCTCTGGATGGAGCACGGCTGGGACCAGGCGGCGGCGGTGCGCGGTCTGCTGGCGCGGGCCGGTTTCGAGCGGGTGGAGAGCCGCCGCGACCTGGCCGGCATCGAGCGGATTTCCGGCGGCGTCCGGGCCGGTGCGCTGGCGCGGGCTTTTCCCGGCGCGGCGGCGGGGTAATGGGGGGCGCATCCGCCGCAATCCCTATAATGGGCGTATTCCGTTAGGCCCGTCCAAGAGACCACCATGAGCGACGTTCAAGAATTCATCCGCGAAACCGTGACCCAGCACCCCGTGGTGCTGTTCATGAAGGGCACCGCCCAATTCCCGCAATGCGGTTTTTCCGGCCGCGCCATCCAGATCCTGAAGAGCTGTGGCGTGAAGAAGCTCGTCACCGTCAACGTGCTGGAAGACGAGGAAGTCCGCCAGGGCATCAAGGAATACTCCAACTGGCCCACCATTCCGCAGCTCTACATTTCCGGCGAATTCATCGGCGGCTCGGACATCATGAACGAGATGAACGAGTCCGGCGAGCTGAAGACGCTGCTGGACCAGTCCGGCGCCACGGCCTGAGGCCGCAATGAAGCGGCTGGTCGTCGGCATCACCGGCGCCACCGGCGCCCTGTACGCGGTGCGCATGCTGCAGGCGCTGCGCGGGGTGGACGACGTGGAATCGCATCTGGTGGTGTCGGCGTCGGGCGTGCTGAACATCAAGCACGAGCTCGGCATCGGCCGCCAGGAGGTTCACGCCCTGGCCGACCACGTGCACAGCGTGCGCGACGTGGGCGCCACGCTGGCCAGCGGCGCGTTCCAGACCGCGGGCATGGTGATCGTGCCCTGCTCCATGCGCACGCTGGCGGCGGTGGCGCACGGGCTTTCCGACAATCTCATCACGCGCGCGGCCGACGTGACGCTCAAGGAGCGCCGCCGGCTGGTGCTCATGGTGCGTGAAACGCCGTTCAACCTGGCGCACCTGCGCAACATGACGGCCATTACCGAAATGGGCGGCATCGTGTTTCCGCCGCTGCCGGCGTTTTACCATCGGCCCGCCAGTATCGAGGAAATGGTGGACCACACCGTGGCACGCGTGCTGGAGCTCTTCGACATCCACGTGCCCGGTCCGCACTGGGAAGGCATGAAATAAAAAGGCGGCGCCCGCGACATCGCGGGCGTCTTGCCATTCGGGCCTACTCCACCAGCCCCAGGCCGTTCAGGCCGCCCAGGTTTTCCGGCCACCGCCGGGCACGCGCGTTCTGCAGCTCGATGCGCGCCCACGCCATCCAGCCCGCCCATTCGATGCGCTTGTCCCAGGCCGTGCCCCAGGCCTGCAGCGCGGCCAGCCCCGCGGCCGCGTGGGCTTCGGCGGCTTCGAAGTCGCCGGCCGTGAGCGCGAGCTGGGCCAGCAGCAGCCGGGGCTCGCCCACCCAGGGGTTGTGCGCCACGGCGGCTTCCAGCATGTGGCGCGCGCTGTCCATTTCGGTGAGCGGGTGCATGCGCGTGATGACCTGCCAGTAGAGCGCCGAGGCGGCGGCTTCATCGCGCGGGCCGAGCGTGGCGCGGCAGGCGTCGAAGGCGGGCGGAACCGGGATGCCGGTATCGGCGGGCATGGCCGACAGGGGCGCCAGCAGGCGCGAGAGCATGGACAGGATGTTGGCCGGCGGCTTGAGCGGGCCGGGCCAGATCGAGGCGGCCCAGTGCGGCCGCAGCTCGCGCCGTTGCTGCTGCGGATAGCCGGCGAAGATCTCGTCCTGCCAGCTGTGCCATTGTTCGCCGATGTCGGCGGCCGAGACCACGATGAAGGCCGCCACCTGGCGCGGCGTGAGCGTGAAGACCTGACCGTCCGCGGCTTCCAGCCGCATGCCCTGCGGGCCGGCGCCCTGGCCGGCGAGCACGGCCTGCACGAAGCGGGTGCGCGGCATGGCGCAGAACAGGCTGACCCATTCTTCCGCCTCGTCGCCCAGGCATGCGCGCAGCGCGCTGCGTTCGCGCTCGCGGTCGAACAGGGTGAGGTCCACGTATTCGTTGCCGTACACGCTGTGGAAGAGCCCCAGCAGCCGCACTTCGCGCGGCTGGTTCCACAGCGCCAGGGTGCGGTAGACGCCCAGCAGGTGGTGTTTGAACGTGCCGGCCTTGTGCCAGTCTTCGCCCGCGCTGCGGGCAAAGAGCAGGTCCAGCAGAGCGGGCAGATCGGCGTCCACGGCGGCGTAGTGGTCGGAGAGCAGGGCGCGCGCGTGCGGATGGAGTTCGGGGCTGGCTGTCATGGCGGGATGGCGTGGTGAAAATCAGGCGCTATTGTGTCGCGATCGCGGCGGGCTGTCATGGCGCGCCGCTATATATGCAAATCCGCATATCAATATGAAAATTCATCGCTTCTGGTTTTGATGGGCGGTCACTAGAATCGCTGCTCGACTTTCTCTTTGCGAGTACAGCATGCGTCTACGCCGCTTCCTGGTCCTTTCCGCCGCTTTCCTGGGCTTTGCCGCCGCCGCCCACGCGCAGGATGCCGAACTCAAGGTGGGGGTGACGGTGGGGCCGCACGCGCAGATCGGCGAGGTGGCGCGCGAAGTGGCCGCGCGCGACGGCCTGAAGGTGAAGCTGGTGGAGTTCAGCGATTTCATCCAGCCCAACGCGGCGCTGGACGCCAAGGAGCTGGATCTCAACATTTACCAGCACAAGCCTTTCCTGGACGCGCAGAACCAGGCGCGCGGCTACCACCTGGTGCCCGTGGCCACCGCCGTGGTGCAGCAGATGGGCATCTACTCCAGGCGCGTGAAGTCGCTGGACGAGCTGCCCCAGGGCGCCAAGGTGGCCATTCCCAACGATCCCACCAACGGCGCGCGCGCCTTGCTGGTGCTGCAGGCCGCCAAGCTCATCACGCTCAAGCCGGGCGTGACCGTCAACGCGTCGCTGTTCGACGTGGCCGAGAACCCCAAGAAGCTGAAGTTCGTCGAGATCGAGGCCGCCCAGCTGCCGCACTCGCTCAAGGACGTGGACGCGGCGGCGGTGAATTCGGCCTACGCCATTCCCGCCGGCCTGTCGCCCGCCAAGGACGCGCTCGCGCTGGAAAGCAAGGACGCGCCCTTCGCGCCGGTGGTCATCGCCGCCCGCGAAGACAACAAGAACGATCCGCGCATCGCGCGCTTCATCAAGGCGTACCAGTCCGACGAGGTGAAGGCCTTTGTCGCCAGGCAGTTTCCGGGCGCGTACTCCACGTCCTGGTGATCCTGCGCGTCGGGCGTACTTGCCCGTCAGCCCGCCGTTCCCTGTCCGTCGCGCAGGACGCCTCGTCCGACGCCGGGAATGCCGCGGCGATGGCGCCGGGCGTGAGGCCGGGTTCCATCTGATGAGCACCGTGTCCGCGATGCGCGGATCCACGGGCCGCGCCTCGCGTCCCGGGATCTGCAGGATCATGACTTCGGTAAAGGTTTTCTTGCCGATCCGCTCGCTCACGAGGTCTTTGTCCCGGTAGCTGATGCCGGCCAGGTGGTGGCCGCAAAGGCGGGTTTCGGGGCGTTCGCGGGTGCTCATGTCGTCCCCCTTCAGCGCGGCGCCGCGCACGGCGTTTTTCAGCGCCTTGCCCACGCACGAGCGGGGCGGGCCGCGACGCCACCGGCTATCCGCGGCTGACGGGTCAGCGTGTCCAGCCTGATCGGCCGCATGCAGGCGGCGCGCCAGCGCGCCATCGCCGGGCTGATACGCCGGCGGCTCGCGCCGGCATCGGGCCCAGCCGGGCGGCGGGCGAGGGACGCCGACCGGCCCGCCCGGGGCTCAGGGAGCGGGGTAGCTCTTCTGGTAGTGCACCGTGAAGGTCTTGAAGGCGTTGAGCGCCTTGTGCGGATCGTGCCCCGGCTTGACCAGGAAACTGTCGAAACCCACGCGCGCCTGGTAGTGGATGGTGTCGATCATGACGTCGCCCACGGCGCGCAGCTCGCCTTTCCAGCCATAGCGCTTGCGCAGCAGTTGCGCAAGCGAGTAGCCGCGGCCGTCCGTGTAGACGGGAAAGTCGATGGCGATGAAGGCGATGCCCTGCGGATCGAGCTTGCCGTCGTCGTCGGCCAGCTCGCGCAGGTCGGCATCGGGCTCCAGCAGGATGGCCACCGGATGCCGGTGCCGGCGCAGCGCCGCGCGCGAGGACTTCCAGGTCTTGAGCGGCACGATCCAGCCGGGCTGGTCGTCGGGCAGCTGTCCTTCGGCGGGCACTTCGGGCTCGGGCGTGAAGCGCCGGGCCGTGTCCTGCTGCAGCGCACCGCCGCGGATCAGGTGCGGGCCGGGGGCGTCGTGGGCATAGACTTCAGGCATGGACGGCCTCCTGGGGCTGTGCGGGCCGGGCCACGGCCGGGTCGGCGTATACGTCGCGCTTGAAGGGATCGATGCCGACGCGGTCCACCACGTCGATGAAGCGTTCTTCTTCGCTGTCGCGCAGCGCGAGGTAGGTGCGGATCAGGCGCTCGACCACGTCGGGCACCTGGTCGCGCGCGAAGGAGGGGCCGATGATGCGGCCTATCGCCGCGCCGCCGCCGTTCAGGGATTCGAGGTCGGGCAGCGGGTGCGCCGCGCCGCTCTGGCGGCCGCCCAGGGTGACCTGGTACCACTCCTCGCCGGCCTTGTCCACGCCCAGGATGCCGATGTGGCCGACGTGGTGGTGGCCGCAGGAGTTGATGCAGCCCGAGATGTTGAGGTCCAGTTCGCCGATCTCGAACAGGTAGTCCAGGTCGTCGAACCGGCGCTGGATGGCTTCGGCCACCGGAATCGAAACCGCGTTGGCCAGCGCGCAGAAGTCGCCGCCGGGACAGGCGATGATGTTGGTGAGCAGCCCGATGTTGGGCGTGGCGAGATTGAGGGCCTCGAGCTTGCGCCAGAGTTCGGGCAGCCGCGCGCGGCGCACGTCGGGCAGGATCAGGTTCTGCTCGTGGGAGACGCGCATTTCGCCGAAGCCGTATTCGTCGGCCAGTGCGGCCACGGCGTCCATCTGGTCGGCCGTGATGTCGCCGGGCGGCGAGCCGGTGGGCTTGAGCGACAGCGTGACGGCGGCGTAGCCGGGCTGCCGGTGGGCGTGCACGTTGGTGCGCAGCCAGCGCGCGTAGCGCTTGTCGGCCGCGGCGAGCGCCGCCTGCTCCGTCTCGGCCTGCGCGGCTTGCTGCGCGGCGGCCGGGTCGTACTGCGGCCAGGTGAAGCGGCCGGCGATCTCGTCCACGAAGGCCTGCGTGAGGGTGTCGGGGCCGCCGCGCGTGAGCTGCCACTGCTCTTCGACCTGCTCGGCGAAGACCTCGGGCGTCAGTTCCTTGACCAGGATCTTGATGCGGGCCTTGAACTTGTTGTCGCGCCGGCCGTGCAGGTTGTAGACGCGCAGCACGGCCTGCAGGTAGGTGAGCAGGTCGGCCCAGGCCACGAAGGGCTTGATGAGCTTGCCGGTAATAGGCGTGCGGCCCAGGCCGCCGCCCACCCAGACGCGAAAGCCCACTTCGCCGTCGCGCTCCACGGCCTGCAGGCCGATGTCGTGCACGCCCACGGCGGCGCGGTCTTGCACCGCGCCGCTGACGGCGATCTTGAACTTGCGCGGCAGGAAGGCGAATTCGGGGTGCAGCGTGGACCATTGGCGGATGATCTCGCACCACACCAGCGGGTTGACCAGCTCGTCGGGCGCCACGCCGGCGAAGTGGTCGGTCGTCGTGTTGCGGATGCAGTTGCCGCTGGTCTGGATGGAATGCATCTGCACCGTGGCCAGCTCGGCCAGGATGTCGGGCACGTCTTCGAGGCGCGGCCAGTTGAACTGCATGTTCTGGCGCGTGCTGAAGTGGCCGTAGCCGCGGTCCCATTTGCGCGCGATGTGCGCCAGCGTGCGCAGCTGGCGCGAGGCCAGCATGCCGTAGGGTATGGCGATGCGCAGCATGGGCGCATGGCGCTGGATATACAGTCCGTTCTGCAGGCGCAGGGTGCGGAATTCGTCCTCGCTGAGCTGCCCGTCGAGAAAGCGGCGCGTCTGGTCTCTGAACTGCGCCACGCGCTCCTCGACGAGCTGCTGGTCGACGGGGTCATACACGTACATGTCTACTGCCCTTGATGTCTGGTCGGCGCGCGGCCCGGCTGGGGCGCAACGCGCAAGTCCGCCGTGCGGCGCCCGGGCGGGCAGGCGGGATTCATAACCGTAACAGCGAGGGCGCGTGGGCGTCTAAGTCATTCTCGTAATAAGGTCATGCGCCGGCCCCGCCGATGCCGCGCACAATGTGGTCCAGCAGTTCTCGCGCGGCCGGGGACACATGACGGCCGGCTCGGCTGAGCACCTGCAGGCTGCCCTGGTTGAGAATGGGATTGGCCAGCGGCAGGCTGGCCAGCTGCCGCGCCTGCAGGTCCACGGCCACGGCGATGGGCGGGGTGAGCGCGTAGCCGATGCCGGCGGCGGCGAACTGCCACAGCGCCTTGAACGACGAAGTGGTGAGCACGTTGGGCAGCCGCACCTGCTCGCTGATCTCCGCCGCCTGCACGTGCTGGCGCACCCCGAAACCCTCCTGCATGGCGGCGCCCGGATAGACGGCGAGGTCGGCCAGCCGCAGCGGACGGCCCAGGCGGGTGAGCGGGTGGTCCTGGCGCACGATGGCGCGGATGGGCTCGGGCCGGCTGTAGTGCGTGCGCAGGCGCGCATCGCTGGGCGGCTGGAACACCAGGCCGATGTAAGCGCGGTCGTCCAGGAGGCGCTGCACGATGTCGGTGGTGCGGGCCACGTCGATGTCCAGCGTGACTTCGGGGTGGCTGCGCCAGTAGCCGGGCAGCACGCGGTCGAACATGAGCTCCACGAAGCCCTCGCCCAGCGCCAGGTCGATATGGCCCCGTTCGGCCTTGCGCAGGCTGTCGATCTCGGAGAAGAAGCTCTCCTGGATATCTTGCTGGCGCTTCACGTAGCGCGCCAGGATATGGCCGGCCTCGGTGGGCGCCACGCCCCGCCCGCGCCGCTCGAACAGGGCGATGCCGCAGTCCCGCTCCAGGGCGACGATGGCCCGGCTGACGGCGGACGGGTCCATGTCCAGCGCCTCGGCCGCCCCGCGCACCGAGCCCCGGCTCATGACCTGCATGAAATAGTGGGTGCGGCGGGCGTCGAGCGTTTCGTCCATGGGAATCTCCGGTGCGGGGCTCCGGCGGGCTGAACATGCAGAATTTGCCGGTAAAGTGTTCTTCTGTTGCATTTTACGCAACGCTAATGCCATCTGGCTGTCATGGTTGCGCGGCGGGCCCCTGGGCGAAAATTGCGCAGCCGGCGCGTCGCGTACCGGCGCCGGGCCGCGCATGCTCCATGCCGCCCGCCCGTTGCCCGCCCGGGGCCGCCGCCGGCCCCCGCGCGCCATTCATTTCATTCACGCATACAGGGGAATCCGATGTCTCACGCCAGCCTGGGCCTGGCCGCGCCTTCCATGCCGCTATCCAGCCGCCTGCGCATGCTTGCCGCCATTTTGCTGGTGGTGGCGATTGCCGAGGCCATCGGCAGCGTTTCGTTTACCGTGGGGCCGGGCAAGATTGTGCTGCAGCCCATGCTGTGGGCGATTTTCGTCGGCGCGGTGGTGGCGGCCTTCGGCCAGCGCCTGCCCGCCGGCATGGGCGTGGATACCGCCATGCAGGCGCGCATCAGCGGCTACCTGCCATACGCGCTGCTGCCGTTCCTCGCCAAGCTGGGTCTGATGGTCGGGGGGGCGCTGCCCCAGGTCCGCGAGGCCGGCTGGGCGCTGGTGTTCCAGGAGTTCGGCCATTTCTTCGGCACCATGGCCATCGGCCTGCCGCTGGCGCTGCTGCTGGGCATCAAGCGCGAGGCCATCGGCGCCACTTTCTCGGTGGGCCGCGAGCCCAGCCTGGCCATCATCGGCGAACGCTTCGGCATGAATTCGCCCGAAGGCCGCGGCGTCATGGCCGAGTACATCACGGGCACGGTCATCGGCGCGCTGTTCGTGGCCCTGCTGGCCGGTTTCATCACCAGCCTGGGCATTTTCGACCCGCGTTCGCTCGCCATGGGCGCCGGCGTGGGCTCGGGCAGCATGATGGCGGCGGGCGTGGGGGCCATTGCTTCGCAGCAGACGCCCGACATGGCGCACCAGGTCGCGGCCCTGGCCGCTGCCGCCAATCTGCTCACGACCGTGGTGGGCGTGTACTTCACGCTTTTCATTTCGCTGCCCACCACGATCTGGCTCTATGGCCGGCTGGAGCCGGTGCTGGGCCGCTTTTCGCGCGGCAAGGCGCAGTCGGCCGCCGCCGCGGATGCCGGCGCCGGGGCGGCGGCGCATGCGGTGAAACTGGGCTTCGGCGACCGCCTCACGGCCTACGTGGTGTGCGGCCTCTTCACGCTGGTGGGCAACCAGCTCGGCTACAAGGTGCCGGTCCTGGATGCGCTGCCCGGCATGGCCATCATCGTGCTGCTGGTGGTCATCACCGACCTGCTGCTGCGCCTGGCGCCCAGGCTGCCCGCGGTGTTCGTGCTCTCCGTGCTGGCCATGACGGCCGGCTGCCCGGGTGTGCTGCCGTATTCCGACCAGGTCATCGCGCTGGTCAACAAGGTGAACTTCCTGCCTTTTACGACGGTCATCCTGGCCATGGCGGGCTTGTCCATCCTCAAAGACCTGCCGGCTTTCCGCAAGCTGGGCTGGAAAATCGTGGTGGTGTCGCTGGCCGCCAACGCGGGCACCTTCCTGGGCGCGACGATGATCGCGGAGTTCTTCCACTGACCAAGCGACGCGCGCCGCGGATGCGCGCGGCGCGCGCGATCCCCCGGTGGAGACCGCCGGGCGTTCAGGGGCGAAGACGAGAGTTCGCGGGCGCGCGATGGCGCGCCTCGTCGGTTACGTTCTCGAGCGCGCCGACATTCGCCACCGCCGCCACGTCCGCGCCGGCCGCCTTCAGGGCGGCCGTTGCCATTTGCAGCACCGGCGGATTGGCCATGGCGACCCGGTAGGGCTGCAGCGGCGCCAGCCCTTCCAGCGTGCCGAGGTCGTTGGCGGCGTGGGCGCGCTGCGCCTGCGCGGCTTCTTCCACCGCCCGGCGCAGGCGCGTATCGGCATAATCGTCGCGCAGCGCGTCGAGCGCGGGGGCCAGCGGAATCGCGGCCCGGGCGGAGGCGGACGCGAGCGGAGCCCCGGCGTGCGCGGCAGCCCCCGGGCCGTCGGCCGCGCCGGCGCGCTCGGCGCGCCAGGCCGGCTGTGCGCGGGCCGGATGGCGGATGCGCCCGGCGCCGCGTTGCGCGGACGGCGCGCCGGCCTCTGCCGCGGCGCGGGCGTCTTGGGCCGCGGCCAGCCGGGGCAGGACGGCGGGGGCGATGCGGGGGATGGGGGAAAGCGCGGTCAAGACCATGCTGTGCTCCCTGTGCGTTGCGCCTGCCTGTCAGGGTAGCAGGCGGGCCGGGCCGCGTTAAGCCCCCCGCTCGGTCCGCCGCTTTCCGCCCGCCGTGCCGCCGCCGTTCAGGCGTGGGGCAGCGTGGCCTGCATGGAAGGCCGCTGATTGAACGTCTCGAACCAGCGCGCCAGTGCCGGATGGCCGCCGCGCCAGTCGAACGCGGGGTAGCGGAAATCCAGGTAGCCCAGGGCGCAGCCGACGGCAAGCGTGCCGATGTCGACCCGGCCGTGCAGGTCGGCCGCGCGCGTTTCGAGCTGGCGCAGCCCGTCGCGCACCTTGCCCATCTGCCCTTCGTACCAGGCGTCCCAGCGCAGGGCTTCGGGCCGCAGCGCGGTTTCGTAGCGCGCCAGCAGCGCCGCGCCCAGCATGCCGTCGGCCAGGGCGTGCTCGGTCAGCGTGCGCCAGCGTGTCTGCCCGCGCGGAAAGAGCGACCCCTGGGCCAGGTCGTCCAGGTATTCGCAGATGACCCGGCTGTCGTACAGCACCTGTCCGTCGTCCGTGAAGAACGTGGGCACCTGGCCCAGGGGGTTGCTGACGATGATCGAGGCGTCGCGGTCCACGGGGCCGGCGGCGCTCGGCAGCCGCTCGATGCGGTCGGCCAGGCCCAGTTCGTGGGCGGCCGCCATGCACTTGCGTACAAAGGGGGAGGCGGGCGAGAAATGGATTTTCATGGTCGGGTAGGGCGGTCAGGAGGTTTGGAGAGTTTCGCGCACGTTTTCGGATCGGGCCAGATGGCGTCCCGCCAGCCATCCGAAGGTCAGGGCGGGGCCGAGCGTGATGCCGGGGCCGGGATAGGCGCCGCCCATGACGGACTGCATGTCGTTGCCGGCCACGTACAGGCCGGGGATGGGGCGGCCCGAGGCGTCCAGGGCCTGGGCGTTTTCGTTGGCCTGCACGCCCAGCGCGGTGCCGATGTCGCCGGCATAGACCTTTACGGCATAGTAGGGGCCGGCGCCCAGCGGCGCCAGGCAGGGGTTGGGCCGGTGCTCCGGGTCGCCCAGGTAGCGGTTGTAGGCGTTGCCGCCCTTGCCGAAATCGGGATCCGCGCCCCGGGCGGCATGGACGTTGTAGCGCGCCACGGTGTTGCGCAGGGCCTCGCCGGGCACGCCCATCGTGGCGGCCAAGTCTTGCAGGGTGGCGCCGCGCAGCAGGTAGCCCGCCTCGATGAGATGGCGGCGCGGCCGGCCGCCCGGCAGCGCCAGCCCCAGGCCCCAGGTGTCGATGAAGCGCTGATCGCACAGCAGGAAGGCCGGGATGGCGGGCGGCCGGCCGCGGTGCATGGCGAGCACGAACTCATGATAGGACGCCGACTCGTTCACGAAGCGCTCGCCGGCGTCGTTGACGGCGATGAGGCCGGGCTTGGCGCGGTCCCACACCAGGTGAGGGTAGTTCAGCCGCGAGCCGTCCGGCCGTTCCAGCACCGATACCGGGGCCCAGAACGCCGGGCTGGCGTAGCCCTCGCCCAGCGCCGCGCCCGCGGCTTCGGCCAGGCGGATGCCGTCGCCGGCATTGTCGCGCGGCGCCATCGACCAGGGGCCGGTGGGCTGCGGGTAGGTCTGCGCCCGGCGGCCGGCGTCCCACGGAAATCCGCCCGTGGCCACGACCACGCCGCGGCGGGCGCGGATCCGCAGCGGCCTGCCCTCGCGCACGACGACCAGGCCGGCCGCCCGGCCGTCGCTGTCGCGCACCAGTTCGCGGGCCGGCGCGCGCAGCCAGTACGGAATGCCGCGCGTCACGATGCCGTGGAACAACTGCGCGGCCAGCGCGTTGCCCAGCAGCAGGCGTGTGCCGCGGTGGTAGCCGCGCAGCCGGTCGCCGGCATGCCGCAGCAGCAGCTTCAGCGCATGCCGCAAGGATTCCAGCGAGCGGGCGGCGGCCAGCAGGTGGCGCACGTCCGTGACGTTGACCATCATGCCGCCCGCCACCGTGAATTCCCTGAGCGGATCGCGCAGGACGCCGAAGTGCCGGCCCAGCTTGCGCCCGTCGAACTCCACGGGATCGAGCGAGCGGCCCCCCAGCGCGGCGCCCGGCAGGTCGGGGTAGTAGTCGGGCGAGGCGGTGCGCGCGGCGGCGTGCAGCAGGCCGCGCGCGGCAAGATCGTCCAGCATGCGGGGCGCGGCGTCGAGGTAGGCGCGCTTCATCGCGTCGGACGAGGCCGCGCCCACCGTCTGTTCCAGGTAGCGCCAGACCTGCTCGAACGAATCGGGGTGGCCGGCTGCCTCGGTCTGCGAATTGAGCGGTATCCACAGCGCGCCGCCGGAAATCGCGGTGGAGCCGCCGATCCGGTCGGTCTTTTCCACGAGCAGGACGTCCAGGCCGGCCTCGTGCGCGGTCAGCGCCGCCGTCATGCCGCCCGCGCCGGAGCCGGCGACGACGACGTCCGTTTCGTGATCCCAGTGCATCGCGTCCATGGCGTTCATATGCCGGACCCGCCCAGCGACTTGCCGCCGTCCAAGAACAGCACTTGCCCCGCAATGAAATCCATGTGGGGGGCGGCCAGGAAGGACACCGCGTTGGCGACGTCTTCCACGCTGCCGGCCCGCCCGGTGGGCTGCAGCGCGAGCTGGGCGGCGAGCCGTTGCGGCGTGAGGTTGCGCAGCAAGGGCGTGTCGATGAGGCCGGGCGCCACGGCGTTGACGAGAATGCCGCGCGGCGCGAGCTCCATGGCGGCGGCGCGCGTATAGCCCACCAGCGCCGCCTTGGAGGCCACATAGTGCGGATGGTTGCGCGCGCCCAGGCAGGCGCGGGAGGCGACATTGACGATCTTGGCGCCGGGCCGCATGGTTCGGGCCGCTTCCTGCGTGAGCGTGGCCGCCGCCAGCAGGTTCACCTCGTACATGCGCCGGTAGTCGTCGCTGGCTACGTCGAAAAAGGCGCGCTCGTCGAAGATCCCCGCGTTGTTGATCAGCGCCGCCAGCGGCGGCTGTTCGCGCACGAGCGCGCGGGCGGCGGCTTCGTCGGCAAGGTCCGCCACGCGTTCGGCGACGTCCAGACCCTGGGCGCGCAGCCGTTCGGCCTCCTGCCGGGCCAGGGGCCCGTTGCGGTCCGCGATGACCACGCGGAACCCGTCGCGCGCCAGGCGGGCGGCGATCGCCAGCCCCATGCCGCTCGCTCCGCCCGTTACCAAAGCCGTGGCCGGATTCATGGCTTCTCCTTCCCTGTGTAGAGGTTCTTGGGGGCGGCACGCCCTAGACGGCGAGGTAGCCGCCGTCCACCGGCAGCACCGCGCCGTTCACGTAACTGGCCAGGTCCGAGGCCAGGAACAGCACCGGCCCCGCGATTTCCTCGGCCCGTCCGGCGCGCCCCAGCGGCGCGCGGTCCATATACCAGTCGGTGCCGTGCGCCTGGGCGCGCTGGCCCGCCGTCATATCGGTTTCCATCAGGCCGGGCGCCACCGCATTGACGCGCACGCCGTGTCGCCCGAGGTCGCGCGCCAGCACCTCGGTGAACGACCGCATGCCGCCCTTGGACACCACATAGCCGGCCGTGGAAATGCCGCAGCCGTAGGCGACGATGGAGCACAGGTTGACGATGGCGCCGCGCGAGGTCTTGAGCTGCTCGACATAGGCATGGGTCACGTTGAACGCGCCCTGGAGGTTCACGGCCATTACGCGGTTCCAGATCTCGGGCGTCCGCGGATCGTCGAAAGGCGCGCGCGCGGAAATGCCGGCGTTGTTGACCAGGACGGCAAGCGCGCCGTGGCGCTGCCTGGTGTCGGCCGCCAGCGCGCGCGCGGCGGCGGCGTCGGTGACGTCCAGGCGGGTGTCCCAGGCCTGGCCGCCTTCGTCGCGGATGGCGCTGGCCGAGGCCGCGGCCAGCGCGGCGTCCAGGTCGGCCACGATGACACGCGCGCCCTGGCGCGCGAATCCGCGGGCGATGGCGGCGCCCAGGCCGCGCCCCGCGCCGGTCACCAGTACGAGCTTGTCCTGCAGGTGCAAAGTCATGGCATGTTCCCGAAGTCAGGCGCCCAGATAGGCGCGTCGCACGCCTTCGTCCCGGGCCAGCGCCCCGGAGTCTCCCTCCAGGGCGATTTCGCCGTTTTCCAGGATGTAGGCGTAACTCGATACGGACAGCGCGAGCTTCACGTTCTGCTCCACCAGCAGGATGGTGATGCCTTGTTCCCGGTTCAGCCGCAGCACGATGTCGAAGATCTGCTCGACGACGATGGGGGACAGCCCCATCGACGGCTCGTCGAGCAGGATCATGCGCGGGCGCGCCATCATGGCGCGCGCCGTGGCCAGCATCTGCTGTTCGCCGCCGGACAGCGTGGCGGCCTTCTGTTCCAGGCGTTCGCGCAGCCGCGGAAAAAGGTCGCATACGCTGTCCAGGTCCGCGCGGGCGGCCGCGCGGTCGGCGCGCAGGTAGGCGCCCATTTCCAGGTTTTCGCGCACGCTCATGTCGCGGAAGATTTCGCGCCCCTCCGGCACCTGCACGATGCCGCGGCCGACGACCGCGTCGGCCGGCAGGCGGTGGATGGGCTCGCCGGCCAGGCGCACGCTGCCCGCCGTGGGCGGCACCAGGCGCGATACGACGTTCAGGGTGGTGGACTTGCCCGCGCCGTTGGCGCCCAGCAGCGCCACGATGGCGCCGTCCGGCACCGCGAGCGATACGTCCCGCAGGGCCTGGATGTTGCCGTAGGCGGCCGATACGGCGTCGATTTCAAGCAGGACATCAGGCATCGGCGGCTCCCTTGCCCAGATAGGCCTCGATGACGCGCGGGTCTTGGCGCACCTGGGCGGGCGACCCTTCCGCGATCTTCTCGCCGAAGGACATGACGGTAATGCGGTCGGAAATGGACATCACCAGCTGCATGACGTGTTCCACCAGCAGCACCGTGATGCCTTCGTTCGCGCAGAGCTCCTTGAGCAGCCGGTCGAGCACTTCGATTTCGCGATTGCGCAGGCCGGCCGCGGGCTCGTCCAGCAGCAGCAGGCGCGGGGAGATGGCCAGCGCGCGCGCCAGCTCCAGCATCTTCTGGCGGCCGAAATCCAGGCTGCAGGCGGGCGTGTCCAGGTGGTCGGCCAGGCCCACGCGCTCGAGCAGGTGCTCAACGCGCTCGCGCTGCTCGGCGCCCGCCGGGCGCAGCGCGCGCCGCCACCCCGCCGCGCCGTGCGCGTAGGCGCCCAGCAGCGCGTTTTCGCGCACCGTGAGCGCGCCGAACAGCTCCAGGTTCTGGAAGGTGCGCGCAATGCCCAGCGCCGCCATCTCGTGGGGCTTGCGGCGTGTGATGTCGGCGCCGTCGAACCAGATGCTGCCGCCGCTGGGCTGGTAATAGCGCGAAATGCAGTTGAAGGTCGTGGACTTGCCCGCGCCGTTCGGGCCGATCAGCGCGTGGATGGCGCCCCGCCGCACTTGCAGCGACAGGCCGTCGATGGCGGTCAGGCCGCCGAAGCGCACGGTGAGTCCGCGCACGTCGAGATAGGGATGGCCGCCCGCCGCCGCGCTTTCGCGCGGCGTGTTCCCGTATCCGCTCCTGGCATGCTCCGACGGGTTCATGCAATTCTCCTCTGCCGGCGCGCCGGAGCCGCGGCCGGCCCGGCTGCCGGACGCTTGGCGCGGGCCCGGTCCGCGAACAGCCCTTTGGGCGCGAACATCATGAAGCCCATGAGAATCACGCCGTAGATGATTTCCTGGAACGAGAGCGCTTGGCGCAGCAGTTCGGAGATCAGGCCGAAGATCAGCGCGCCGGCGACCGCGCCGCGCACCGAACCGATGCCGCCGACCACGACCATGGTGAGAATGAGGATGGTGGTCTGGAAGCCCAGGCTCTCGGGGTGGATGAAAGACGCGAAAGTGGTGTACATGCCGCCGGCGATGCCGGCGTAGGCGGCCGACAGCGTGAACGCGGCGCGCTTGACGGCGTTGACGTCGATGCCCATGGCCTGCGCGGCGACCTCGCTTTCGCGCACGGCGCGCAAGGCCGACCCGAACTGCGAGCGCGACAGGGCTACCGTGGCCCAGAGCAGCAGGGCGGCGATCAGCGCCACGAACGGATAGGCCCGGATGTCGGACACCAGCTCGTAGCCGAAGAGCGAGGCGGGCGAGAGCCGGTAGCCGTTGGAGCCGTTGGTGACGGACTGCCAGTTCAGGAACACCCACTGCATCGCCTCGCCGAAGGCGAAGGTGGACAGGGCGAGATAGATGTCGCGCATGCGCAGCGACAGCGCGCCGATGACATAGCCCAGCGCGGCCGCCAGCAGGCCGCCGGCGGCAATGGACAGGAAGAAAGGCGGATGCCAGGCGTTGTTGATGAGGCCGGCGGTGTAGATGCCCACGCCGTAGAACGCGGCGTGCGAGAGGGCGAACTGCCCGGTTTCGCCGATGACCACGTGCAGCCCCAGCGCCAGCACCACGAATACCAGCAGCAGGTTCGCCACGTAGAT
This sequence comes from Achromobacter sp. Marseille-Q4962, assembly GCF_943737005.1. Lineage (GTDB taxonomy): Bacteria > Pseudomonadota > Gammaproteobacteria > Burkholderiales > Burkholderiaceae_B > Achromobacter. Next base: position 193,853 of record NZ_CALSFU010000006.1, read on the forward strand.
GACGTAGCCGGTGCCCACGAAAGGCAGCGCGGCCAGCCCCGCCGCCAGGAACGCCAGCAGGATGCGGTCGATGGGCTTGGTCATACTTTCTTCACCTGCAGCCTGCCGCCCAGCAGCCCCTGCGGGCGCAACAGCAGCACCACCATGATGGCCACGAACGGCGCCACCACGATGGCGTTGGTCGAAATGAACAGGCCCACCAGGTTCTCGGCCACGCCGATCACGAAGCCGCCCGCCACCGCGCCCGGCAGGCTGCTGATGCCGCCCACGATGGCCGCGGCATACGCGAGAATCGCGATATGGCCGATGTCCGGCGTGATCAGGATCTTGGGCGTGATGAGCAGCGCGGCCACGGCCGAGATCAGTCCCGACAGGCTCCACACCAGGGCGCGGATCCGCGCCAGGTTCACGCCCGCCAGGCGGGCCGCCTTGGGATTCATGCCCACCGCGCGCATGGCCTTGCCCACGCGGGTATGGGCGAACATGAGCCACAGCAGCAGCATCGCGCCCACGGCCACCGCGAAGATCACCAGGTCCAGGCGGGTGAGAACGGCGTCGCCGATGACGACGGCGTCGGTCGGGGCCAGGGGCGGCAGCGAGCGCGGGGTGTCGCCCAGCCCGGTCTGGCGCACCAGCCCCTTTAGCGCGTAGGCCAGGCCCAGGGTGGCGATGACGAGCTGCACGCCCACGCCGCGCGAGGCGAGGACGCGCTCCATGACGATGCGCTGGAACAGGCCCGACACGGCGGCCACCAGCGCCAGCGTGACGGGGATGACGGCAAGATAGGGCCATCCCAGCACCAGCGTGAGAAAGAGCGCGACGTAGCCGCCCAGCATGAAGATCTCCCCCTGGGCGAAGTTGGGCACGTCGGTGGTCTTGAAGATGATGACCACGGCGATCGCCAGCAGCGCATACACGCTGCCCGTCACCATGCCCGACAGCACCCCCTGCTGCAGGAACAACCAGATTTCGGCAAGGCTCATGATGTTCTCCGGCCGGCCCGTTGCGCGCGGCGGCGCTATTGCTTGTATTGCCAGACGCTCTTGAACGCGCCGGGCACCAGGGTCATGTTCGTGCCGTCGAATTTGATGTAGATGGCGGCTTCCTGCGCGGCCCGGTCCCGGGGGCCGAACTCGATGGGGCCGGCCATGACGCCCGAGTCGAATTTCATGGATTCCAGGGCCTGGAGCACCTTCGCGCGGGTGGGCTCGGGGCCGGCGGCCCTGAGCGCGTTGACCACCGCCATGGCCGGCGGGATGCCGTAGGGCATGTAGGTCTGCGGATGGCCGGGCTTGGCGGCGAGGTCCGGATACGCCTCGCGATACATGTCGTACACCCAGCGCAGCTTGGGGCTGCCCGGCAGGTCGGCCAGCACGTCCTGGATGTACACGTTCTTGAAGGCGTCCTTGGCGCCCACGTTTTCCACGAGCTGCTTGAGGTCGGCCGTGCCGTTGACGGCCAGCACGATGGGCTTGCTCCAGCCCAGTTCGTGCGCCTTCTTGATGATGAGCGCGGCGGGGCGCGCGTAGGTCGTGAGCAGCAGCACGTCGGGGTTGGCGGCGCGTATCTTGAGCATGGGGGCGGTGACGTCGGTGATGTTGGGGTTCACCGACTGCACCTGCAGGTCCACGCCGCCAAGGTGGGCGGCCTGGGCGCGCGCCGCCTCCAGGTTCCAGCCGCCGTAGGCGTCGTCGTGGTTGATGTAGCCGATTTTCTTCGCCTTGAGGCGTTCGGCGGCGAACTGCACCATGGAGCCGCCCACGGCGTGCTGCGAGATCGAGAATGCGCCGTAGATGTATGGGGACGGCGGGTACAGCGCGCCGTCGCCGGAGGCGTTGAGCATGACGAGCGGCACTTTCTCGCGTTCCACGTATTCGCGCGCGGCCACCACCGCGGCCGAGCACGAACCGCCGTTGAGCAGGAACACCTTGTCCTGTTCGGCGAGCTTCTTCACGGCGGCCACCAGGTCGTTGGCGTTGCAGCGGTCGTCTTCGATGACCAGCTCGATGCGGCGCCCGTTGACGCCGCCTTCGCGGTTGACCTTGTCGTACCACATTCTGGCGGCGTTCAGCACGTCGAACCCGTAGGCCATGCCGCTGCCCGAAAGCGGCGCGAACAGGCCGATCCTGATGGTCTTGCCGGTGATGCCCGGCTCGTTCTGCGCCTGGGCGCCGAACGCCAGGGCGCAAAGCACGGCGGCCGCATGGCGGCGGAAATGCTTCATGGTCTGTCTCCCGTGATGGATGTGCGCCCTCGTCCGTGGCGCTTGTCTCGTATGAAGGGCCGCGCCGTTACTGCATGCGGTAGCCGCCGTTGACGTCGATGATGCTGCCGGTGATGTACCCGGCCTCTTCGGAAGCCAGGAAGCGCACCGCCGCCGCCACGTCCTGCGCCGCGCCGATGCGGCCCAGGGGGATGGCCCGCGCCGCGGCCTCCAGCGCGCCGCTGCTGGTGACGGTGCTGCGCAGCATGTCGGTGTCGATGAGGCCGGGCGCGACCCCGTTGACCGTGATGCCGAGGTGCGCGGACTCGCGCGCCATGGCCTTGGTCAGGCCCAGCACGGCCGACTTGGCCGCGATATAGGAAGCGCTGGAGCGGTAGCCGCCCAGCTGGGCGGCCACGGACGTGAAGGTGACGACGCGGCCGTGGGCCAGGGGCCGCGCCTCGCGGCGGCGCAGGTAGGCCCGGCCGCACAGGAACACGCCGCGCGCGTTCACGGCGAAGCTGCGCTCCCAGATGTCGAGCGTGGTGTTCTTGATGAGCGGGCGTTCGCCGTCGGCCTGGAACAGCAGCAGGCCGGCCGCGCTGACCAGGACGGCAACCGGCCCGTGGCGGCGCTCGATGTCGTCGAAGGCGTTCTCCACGGCCGCTTCGTCGCTTACGTCGAAGGCGTGGGCGGCATGCGGCGCGCCCAGCCCGGCCGCCACGGCGGCCGCGCGGTGCGCGTCCAGGTCGGAAACCACGACGCGGTAGCCGGACTGCGCCAGCTCCCGGCAAACGGCGGCGCCGATGCCGCCCCCGCCGCCCGTGACCAGGGCCAGCCGCGTCCCGGCCGCATCCTTGGATACATTGACCATCTCGTCTCCTCCGCTGCCCGCGTTTTTCGGTCGGGCATCGCTATTTTTCGACGATTATGTATACATGGATGATGAGGAGATATCCGGGTTTACCCGCGACAAGTGGATTTATCAGCCTTTTTCCGGAGTGACAGTTCCGGTTTCGTTGCTCATGGATTCATCATGTATACAATGATGCCCATGGACACGCTATCGCAACACGTTACCGACACTTTGCGCGACTGGGTGCTGCACGGGAAATTCAGCCCCGGCTCGCGGCTGGAAGAGATCCCGCTGGCGGAGATGCTGGGCGTGTCGCGCACCCCCGTGAGGGCGGCGCTGGCCACGCTGGGCAATGAAGGGCTGCTCGACCACCTGCCCAAGCGCGGCTACACGGTGCGGGCCTACGACCTGGGCGAGATCGTGGCGGCATACGAGGTGAGGGCCGTGCTGGAAGGGCTGGCCTGCCGCCAGGCCGCGCTGCGGGGCCTGACGCACGATACGGTGGCGGTGCTGCGCAACTGCCTGGACGAGGGCGACCGCATCCTGGGCAAGGGCGTGCTGCTGCCGGAAGACCACCTGCCGTACCAGCGGGTGAACATCACGCTGCACAACCGCATCCTGGAAGCGGCCGGCAATCCCTGGGTGCAGCGTTTCGCCGCGCAGGCGCAGGCCATTCCGTATGCCTCGGACCGCATCATCCTGTGGGACGACCACGGCATCATCCTGCGTTCGCACGACGACCACCACCGCATCGTGGACGCCATCGTCGCGCGCGATGGCGCGCGCGCGGAGGATCTGATGCGCGAGCACGTGTACTACGCCGGCATCATCCTCAAGAACAACTATGAACGGCTGGCGCGGGGAGCCGCGCAGCAGGCCAGGCCCTGACGGCCTGTCCGCCTCAGGCGGGGGCGCCGGTTTCCAGGCAGGGGTGGAATTCGCCGGTCTTGGGATCGCGCAGGAACAGCACGCCGGTGGCGACGCCGAAGTAGGTGCCGTGCAGTTCCAGCTCGCCTTTCTCCACGCGGCGGCGGATGGCGGGGAAGGTCATGAGGTTTTGCAGGCTGTGCTCGATGACGGCGAGCTCCAGGCGCTTGATGTTGGCGTTGCGGTCGCCGGTGCCGGGGCCCAGGCGCTCGGCCACGGGCGCGATCTGCGACATCCACTTGCCGATGAAGTCGATCTTGGTGAGGGGCTTGGCGTCGTCGTAGAAGGCGCGGATGCCGCCACAGGAGGCGTGGCCCAGCACGACGATGTGCTTGACGTTCAGCGCATTGACCGCGAACTCGATGGCCGCGCTGGTGCCGTGATAGGAGGACTCGGAATCCGGGTCGCAGGGCGGAACCAGGTTGGCCACGTTGCGCACCACGAACATCTCGCCCGGGCCCGCGTCGAAGATCACCTCGGGCGACACGCGCGAATCGCAGCAGCCGATGATGAGGATTTCGGGGCTCTGGCCGGACTCGGCGAGTTTTTCGTAGCGGCTGCGTTCGGAAGGAAAGCGGCCTTCCAGGAACGATTGATAGCCTTCTGAGAGTCTTTTGGGGAACATGATGTGCCTTCCTATATCGGGGCCCGTCTCGGATGGCGGGCCGTGCGGACGGCGGATACAACAAGGGGCTTCTGCGGAAGCCCCCGGTTGATCGCGTCGACTGATCAGAATTTTCCCACACTTGCCCTGCCGCACCCCCCGCTAAACCCTGCATGCGTCAGGGTTTTGGCCCGCCCGCGGGGCCTCAATCGGCCTGCACGTCCAGGGCGGTGACGCGGGAGAATTCCAGTGGCGTCACGGCCTTGAGCTGCTTGATTTCGCCGTCGGCCATCGGCCCGAGTCGGTCTTCGTGCACGCGGCCGACCTCGCGGCCGGCGGCGTCGTACAGCACCAGCGTCACCCGCACGTTGCGGATGTCGCGGCCGCTCTGGTTGGCCAGCACCGCCGTGATGACGGATTCGTTGCGGGAGGCGTCGCGCACGGCCTGCAGGTTGCCCAGCGTGACGCCGTAGGCCAGGCTTTGCGCGTGGAGAGGGCCGGCGAGCGCGGCCAGCAGCGCCAGGACGACCATGGCGGTTCTCATGGGGATCTCCCGGAGGGCGGCGCGGCGGCCGCGTTGCCGCCTATCTCACCCGAATCCGCGCCCGGCCGCAACGGGCCGGCACGCAACTGTCTGCGAGCTGAATGCAGCCGGCTGCAAGTCCTTGCAATTCCTGGCCTTTCGCCGCTTGCGCGGCGTTGCCGATTGTCAGATGATCGTTACGCCGGCAAGAGGCCGGCGCATCGATCCAGCCTATGCCCGGCCGTGCGGCGCGGGCGGGCGCGTTCAAGGGAGAAACCCCATGCTTTCCTGCAATCGCAAGCTGGCTCTGGCTTTCGCGCTTTCCGTGGGATTCGGCGGCGCAGCGCTGGCGCAGACGGCCGCCCAACCCGCCAAGGCGCCCACCGCGCAGCAGCAGCGCATGACGGAGTGCAACAAGGCGGCCGAGGGCAAGAAGGGCGACGACCGCAAGACTTTCATGAGCAGTTGCCTGAAGGGCGAGGCGCCCGCCAAGTCCCTCACGCCCCAGCAGCAGAAAATGAAGGACTGCAACGCCAAGGCTGGCGAGCAAAAGCTCACGGGCGACAAGCGCAAGACTTTCATGAGCACCTGCCTGAAGGGCTGAACGTCCGGCCCGCGTGCGCCCTCGTCCGTCTGCGCGCAGACGGACGAGGGCGCGCCGTCAGACGGTGGCGATGGGCGTCACCGGCGACCCGATCGCGTGCGGCAGGCGCAGCGGCGGCGCGGTCAGCATGAAGCGATGGCGGCCGTTGGCGTGCAGCCATTCGGCCAGGTCCTTCAGGTACCAGAGCTCGGCCAGCGGCAGGCCGAGCTTGAACAGGCAGTGGTGGTGCAGCGGCAGCATGGGGCGCTGGCCGGTCTTCTCGCGGGCGGGGTACGCCTCGACCGCATAGTTGTCGGCGCAGATCGCGGCGATGCCGCTGTCGGTGATCCACTGCAGCAGGGCCTCGTCGGTGCCGTCCAGGGCGGCGCCGTAATGGTGCAGCGTCTCGGCGTCGGGCTTGCCGTTCATGGCGACCACGGCCTCGGCGTAGCCGGTGCGCAGCACCAGCATGTCGCCGGGCTCCACCTCGATGCCGTCCGCTTCCATGGCGCGGGCGAGTTCGGCCTTGCCCACCAGCGTGCGGCCCTCGCCGTAATGGCGCAGCAGGTCCACCAGCACGGCGCGGCCCTGCATGCCTTTTTGCGCCAGGTTTTCCACCCCCAGCTTCAGCGCGGCCGACGCGCCGCCGCTGCCGCAGCCGCAGCCGGCGTGTTCGGCGTCGGCCGGCCCCACGATATCCACGCCGGCCTGATAGCCGTTGTAGTAGCGCAGCTCGGCGCGGCCGTCGCCGTCGGCGTCGAACAGGGCGCCCACGTGGGCCAGCGCGTCCCATTGGGTCGAGTACTGCATGGACAGCAGCACCTGGTCGTCGCTGAGCACGTCCACCGCATCGGGGTTGACGTTGCGCAGGGGGAAGTTCAGATAGGGCGTGTCCTGCAGCCGCGTCGGACTGAGCTGCGGCGGATGGCGGCGCGGGTTGAGCACGTTGCCGCCCGGCAGGTCCAGGGGCAGCGACAGGCAGAAAGTCTTGCCGGCGCGGATCTCGCGGGCGCCCTTGAGCACCTGCTCCTCGGTAATGAGGTTGAGCCGGCCGAGCTGGTCGTCGGGGCCGAAGTCGCCCCAGTTGGAGCCCTCGGGGCGGTGTTTCCAGCGCTGCATGGCGTTACTCCGTCAGGAAGCCCAGCACTTCGCGGGTGAACGCCTCGGGCTGTTCCCAATTGGAAATGTGGGAGACGTCCAGCTCCACGTAGCGGGCGCCGGGAATGGCCTCGGCCAGTTCGCGGCCCTGGGCGGGCGTGGCGGCCAGGTCGTGGGTGCCGGAGATGACCAGAGTGGGCGCCTGGATGCCGCTCACGCGGTCGCGCAGGTCGGCGTCGCGCAGAGCGGCGCAGTTGCCCTGGTAGCCGGCGTCGGGCGTGCGGCGCAGCATGTCGACCAGGACTTGGGTCAGGCCCGGCTCGGCGGCGCGGTAGCCGTCGGTGAGCCAGCGCTCCACCAGCGTGGGCGCCATTTTCTCGAGCGTCTGCTCGCCGACGGCGGCGATGCGCGCGCTCCAGCCTTCGGCCGTGCCGATGCGGGCGGCGGTGTTGCACAGGACGAGCCTGTCGATCAGCTCGGGGCGCTCCAGGGCCAGCCACATGCCGGTGGGGCCGCCCATGGACAGGCCGCAGAAGTGCGCGCGCGCGATGCCCAGGTGTGCGAGCAGTTCCGCCACGTCGTTGCCGAGCTGGGCGAAGGTGTATTCGCCGGCGGGCGCCGAAGACTTGCCGTGGCCGCGCGTGTCGTAGCGCAGCACGCGGAAATGCTTGCTCAGTTCGGGAACCTGGCGCGCCCACATGTCGGCGCAGGTGCCCAGCGAATTGGAGAGCACGAGCGCCGGCGCGTCGGCGGGGCCATCGATAACGTAATACAGCCTGGCCTGGCTGAGATCGGCGTAAGACATGGGGAATTCCTGATGCGGATGGGGCGGCCAGCCGGCCGCCCCGGGATTACAGATAGCAGGCGCCGTCCACGTAGGCCTTGCGCCAGCGCGTGATGCTGACGCGCTCGAAGAGCCCGGCCTTGGAGAACGGGTCGGCGTCGATGAACTGCTGCGCCGCCTCGCGCGTGTCGAGGTCCACGACGTACAGGCCGCCGCCGGCGTCCTTGCCGTCGTCGTGCAGCTTGGCCCCGCAAGCCAGCAACAACTGCTTGTTGGCTTCCAGGAACGCCAGGTGCTCCGCGCGGTGCCGCTGGCGGACGTCCTGGTGGCCGGGCTTGTCGAAGGTTTCGATGATGTACGGCATGCGGGGCTCCTGTGCGGTCAGAGGGCGGAGGGGTGGCGCGCCAGCGCGGTGACCTGGATATCCATGTAGGGGAAGAGCGGCAGCGAGGACAGCAGCGTATGCAGCTCGTCGTTGCTTTCCACGTCGAAGATGCTCACGTTGGCGTAGCGGCCGGCCACGCGCCAGAGGTTCTTCCACTTGCCGTCGCGCTGCAGTTTCTGCGCCAGGGCCTTTTCGTCGGCCTTGAGCTTGTCGGCCCGCTCGGCGGGCATGTCGGGCGGAAGATTCACTTGCATTTGGACCATGAACAGCATGAGGGTCGTCTCCTGTGAAAGAAGCGCCCCGCGGCGGGCGGGGCGAGGGATGGTGCGGTCAGTTGGAGAATTTGAGCGGCAGGCCGGTCAGGCGAAGCAGCTCGTCGGCGGTCATGTCGCCGAACATGTCGATGACGGTGACGCCGTCGGCGCGGATGTCGAACACCGCCACGTCGGTGTACACGCGCGAGACGCAGCGCACGCCGGTGAGGGGATAGGAGCAGGTCTGGACCAGCTTGCTCTGGCCGTCGCGGGTGAGCAGCTCCATCATCACGAACACCGATTTCGCGCCGATGGCCAGGTCCATGGCGCCGCCCACGGCCGGGATGGCGTCGGGCGCGCCGGTGTGCCAGTTGGCCAGATCGCCGTGCTGCGAAACCTGGAAGGCGCCCAGCACGCAGATGTCCAGATGGCCGCCGCGCATCATGGCGAAGGAGTCGGCGTGGTGGAAGAACGAGCAGCCCGGCAGTTCGGTCACGGGCTGCTTGCCGGCGTTGATGAGGTCATAGTCTTCCTGCCCCTTGGCGGGGGCGGGGCCCATGCCCAGCATGCCGTTCTCGGTGTGCAGGATGACTTCGCGGCCGGCCGGCAGGTGGTTGGCCACCAGCGTGGGCAGGCCGATGCCCAGGTTCACGTAGGCGCCTTCGGGAATGTCCTGGGCGACGCGGGCGGCGATTTCGTCGCGGGTCAGTTTGTTGCTCATTGCTGCTCCTTGGCGGCCGGGGTGGCGCCGATCTGCACCACGCGTTGCACGAAAATGCCGGGCGTGACCACGTTTTCGGGATCCAGCTCGCCCAGTTCCACCACCTCGCGCACCTGCGCCACGGCCACGCGCGCGGCGCTGGCCATGATGGGGCCGAAGTTGCGGGCCGTCTTGCGGTAGACCAGGTTGCCCCAGCGGTCGCCGCGCTCCGCCTTGATCAGCGCGTAGTCGGCGTGCAGGGGATACTCCAGCACGTAGTGGCGGCCGTTGATTTCGCGCACTTCTTTGCCCTCGGCCAGCGGCGTGCCGTAGCCGGTGGGCGTGTAGAACGCGCCGATGCCGGCGCCGGCGGCGCGGATGCGCTCGGCCAGGTTGCCCTGCGGCACCAGTTCGAGCTCGATCTTGCCGCTGCGGTACAGGCCGTCGAAAATCTGCGAATCCACCTGGCGCGGGAAAGAGCAGATGATCTTGCGCACGCGGTTGGCGCCCAGCAGGGCGGCCAGGCCGGTGGTGCCGTTGCCGGCGTTGTTGTTGATAATGGTGAGATCCTTGGCGCCCTGTTCGAGCAGGGCGTCGATCAGCTCCATGGGCTGGCCCGCGGTGCCGAACCCGCCGATCATGACGGTGGCGCCGTCGGGCACGTCGGCCAGGGCGGCGGCCGCACTTGCAACAAGCTTAGAAATCATGGTGTTCGCTCATAGGTGGCGTGTCATAATTTGTTCTTCTTTAGAACTTCCGTTCTTCTGAAGAACATCGTTTCATGGCGAGCAGGGAGCGTCAATCGCCGGCTTCCCCGATCGTCCACGGTTTGGCGGTTGCCCGCCTGCAGTCCCCAGCCCGCGATAGACGGGCGTGTTTCCTCTGTTTTGCGCACATTCCGGATGACCGAGCCTTCCCTGCAACCCAGCGACAGCTACGTGCAATCGTTCGCGCGCGGCCTGTCCGTGATACGCGCCTTCGGCCCCGGCCGCTCCGAGATGACGCTGTCCGAAGTGGCGGCCGTCGCCGGGCTCACGCGCGCCGGCGCGCGCCGCATCCTGCTGACGCTGGCGCACCTGGGCTACGTCACGGTCGCGGACCGCAAGTTCGCGCTCACCCCGCGCATCCTGGAGCTGGGCTACGCCTACCTGTCGGGCACGCCGCTGTGGAACCTGGCGCTGCCGTACATGGAAGAGGTGGCCGAGCAGACGCGCGAATCGTGCTCGGTGTCCGTGCTGGACGGCGCCGACATCGTCTACATCCTGCGCCTGTCCACGCACAAGGTCATGACCATCAACCTGGCCGTGGGCAGCCGCCTGCCGGCCTGGGTCACGTCCATGGGCCGCGTGCTGCTGGCCGGCCTTCCCGAAGCCGAGCTCGACCGCGTGCTGGCGCAAAGCGCCATCGAAAAGCTGACGCCCGACACCGTGACCGACGCCGCGCAGCTCAAGCGCATCCTGGCGCAGGTGCGGGCCGACGGCTACGCCTGCGTGGCGCAGGAGCTGGAGCCCGGCCTGCAATCGGTGGCCGTGCCCATCGTCGACCGCAGCGGCCGCGTGATCGCGGCCATGAACGTCAGCGGCCATTCCAACCGCTACACGCGCGAGGAAATGCTGCGGGCCTTTCTGCCGCCGCTGCGCCGCGCGGCCGACCAGGTCAACCACGCGCTGCTGCGCCGCTAGGCGGCGCGCGGAGGCGTTCGGGCGGGCAGTCATGGCCGCGGGCCTCAGATGGGGGCCACGCCCAGGGTCGTGCCGCCGCACACATACAGCATCTGGCCGGTCACGAAGCCGTTGTCGGGCGACAGGAAGAACATGGCGGCGCGCGCCACGTCTTCGGGCGTGCCCAGGCGCTTGACCACGATGCTCTTGATGATGCGCTCGGTCTGCGGGGCGCCGGCCGGGTTGCTCTTGGTGAACAGCTCGGTGGCGATGGGGCCGGGGCCGATGGCGTTGACGGTGATGCCGTCGCCGCCCAGCTCCATGGCCAGCGTGCGCGTCAGCCCCACCAGCCCGGCCTTGGTGGCCGAATAGACCACGCGGTCCGGCTTGCCCAGCGCCGCGCGCGAAGACATGTTCACGATGCGGCCGAAACCCGCCTCGCGCATCGCCGGCAGCACCGCCTGCACCAGGATCAGCGCCGTGCGCAGATGCAGGTTGACCACGTAGTCCAGGTCGGCCAGCGTGGCTGTGTCGGCCGTGCCCGGGCGCGTAGCGCCCGCGTTGTTCACCAGGCCCACGATGTTGTAGGCCCCGGTCACTTCCCGCGCCACTTCCTTCGTGCGCGCCTCGTCCGTCAGGTCCGCCTGGTACGACACCAGACCTTCCGGCGGATTCTCCGGCAGCTTGTAGTCGATATTCACCACCCGATGCCCCGCATCGAGCAGCATCCGCACAATCGCCGCCCCGATCCCGGCGCTTCCGCCCGTCACCAGATACGCAGCAGGTTTGCTCATGTCGCTTTCCTTTCCCAGAATTCAAACACCCAAGAGAACGCGGCCCTTCCGCCTTCCGGCGCCCTCCCCCGGGCAGGGCGCCGCCGAAGGCGCTTCGGGGGCGGGCCCCTCAATGCGTGGCATACCCCCAGGCCAGCACCGCCGTGATGTGGATCAGCCCCACCCACAGCATCATGATGACGGTATAGCCCATCACGTCGCGCAGCTTCAGCTTGGAAAGCGCCAGCGCGGGCAGGATCCAGAAGGGCTGCACGAGATCGTTCCAGGCGTTGCCCAGCATGACGGCCATGGAGGTCTGGTTGATGGCGCTGCCGATTTCCTTGGCGGCGTCGATCATGAACGGACCCTGGATCACCCAGTGGCCGCCGGCCGAGGGCGCGAAGAAGTTGATGACGAAGGAGCTCACCAGGCCCCAGAAGGGCAGCGTGGCGGGCGTGGCCACGTCCACGAAGACCTTGGAGATGGTGGTCACCAGGCCCGAGGCGGCCATGATGGCCATGATGCCGGCGTAGAACGGGTACTGCAGGATGATGCCGGAGATGGTCTTGATGCCTTCGGTGAGCTTGGCCACGTAGGCGGCCGGCGTGCCCAGCAGCAGGATGCCCAGGAACAGGATGATGAAATTGATGAGGTTCAGATCCAGCGCGCCGCCATTGGAGAAGTGCAGCACGACGTAGCCCACGCCCATCAGGCCGATCAGCAGGCTCAGGATGCGGCTGTTGTTCAGCCGCGAGGCAATGGTGTTCTTCTCGAGCAGGTCCTCGCCGGCGTTGGCGGCGGCCGCGTCGCGGTCGATGGCGGGGTCCACTTCCACCACTTTCTCGCCCTGCCTGGGATGCAGCCAGGCGTTGAGCAGCGGCAGCGTCACGATGATGACCAGACTGGTCAGCAGCATGGGCGCCGAGAAGATCGTCTCCGTCAGCGGCACGATGCCCATCTGGGCGGCGGTGGGGTGATTGGGCGTGGCGATCAGCACCGGGATGCTGGCCGACAGGCCCAGGCCGTACATGGTGAAGCCGCTGTAGGCCGCGGCGATGATCAGCGGGTAGTGCACGCCTTTGACCTTGAGCGCGAGCTTCTTGGCGACGATGCCGCCGATCACCAGCCCGAAGCCCCAGTTCAGGTAGCTGCCGATGCCGCCGACCAGCGTGGCCACGATGATGGCCGTGCGCGGACGGTGCACGTGGCTCACGATGCGGTCCAGCAGGCGGTCGGTAAGCGGCGCGGTGGCCAGTACGTAGCCCATGGCCAGGATCACCGCCATCTGCGTGGTGAAGGCCAGCAGGCTCCAGAAGCCCTTGCCCCAGGCGGTGGTAATGGCCGAAAGGCTCTGGCCCTCGATGCCCATGGCCAGCAGCACGGTCAGCAGCGTCAGCCCGATCGCGAACACAAAGGGATCGGGCAGATACTTGCGCATCAGCTCCGTGAAAAATGAAGCCAGTCTATTCATGTTGCCTCCAACAAACTCCGGTAAGGCGTGTTTCTCTCTGGGTCCGGGCGCGGCGGGGCCGCGCGGCGGACGGTCGGTTTCTTTGCGTGGACGGGGCCGGGCCGGATGGCCTGGCCGGGCGGCGCGGTGGCGGTGCCCCGCGCCTTTGTAGGAAATGAATGCTCGCGGTCTGTGCCTGGGGCGCGGCCGCGTTCAGCCGGCCTTGCGCTGCAGCCACTCGGCCAGTTCGGCCAGCGCCGCGCTTTTCTCGCGCAGCACCCGCTCGCGGCGCTCGGGGCTCCAGGTGTAGAAGCCCTGGCCGCTTTTGGCGCCGATCTGGCCGCTTTCGACCTTCTGCTTCAACAGCGCCGAGGGCTCCTGGCGGTTTTCCAGGTCTTTGTAGAGGTAGCTGGCGATGGCGTAGTGCACGTCGATGCCGTTCATGTCGCGTTGCTCCAGCGGGCCGGACAGCGCCAGCCGGATGCCGAGGCTCCACTTGACCACTTCGTCGATGTCCTCGGCGCTGGCCACGCCCTTCTCCAGCAGCGAGATCGCCTCGCGCGCCAGGGCGTGCTGGATGCGGTTGGCGATGAAGCCGGGGATGTCCCGGCGCACCAGCACCGGGCGCTTGCCGGCGAAACGCAGCGCCGCCATGACGCGGTCCACGGTTTCGGGCGAGGTGTCGTCGTTGCGCACCACTTCCACCAGAGGAATCACGTCGGCCGGCGTGAAGAAGTGCGTGCCCACGAAGCGGTCGCGACGCGAAACCGCGCTGGCGATGGCGTTGATGGACAGGCCGGAGGTGTTGGTGGCGAAGAGGGTCCGCGGGCCGCAGATGGCGTCCAGCCGGGAAAAGATGTCGCGCTTGAGCTCCAGCTTCTCGGGCACCGCTTCGATCACCAGTTCGCTGCCGGCGGCGGCCTGCAGGTCGGGCGAGGTGCGGATGCGCGCGAGCGCCTGCCGGATGCCGTCCGGCGCGTAGACCGTGAGCTGCCGTTCGATGACGGCCAGGGCGCGCAGCAGGGCGCCTTCCACCGGGTCGATCAGGACGACCTGCAGTCCCTTCGAGGCGAACAGGGCGGCGATGCCGCTGCCCATTGCGCCCGCGCCGACGACGGCCAGATTCTTGAGGGGAGTTTCCATGACGGTTCGCTAGAGCCAGGCCACGGCATGCGGCGACGGGCGGAACGGGAAACCGGGCATCTGTTGCAGGCGTCTCTTCCGTGCGTGCCTTCTGTGCGCGGGGCCAGAAAATTATTTGTTCTATATGCGAACGTTTGTGCGTATATAGAATTTATGTCAGGGATAGTACTAAAAGTGGCCAGGGGTGGACAAATCGCCCGGAAGCCTGTCCGCTGCGTGGACGGTGGTGGGCGGGCCAAGCCCCGGTGGAACCGGGGCGGCGGCCGTGCCGGAAACGGGTCGCCCTGCCGCGTTCAGCCCGAGTTGCGCAGGCCGGCGGCGATGCCGTTGATGGTGAGGTGGATGGCGCGCTGCACGCGTTCGTCGGGCGCGGCGTCGGGCCGGCGCAGCGTGGCGCGGTGGCGGCGGATGAGCTCGATCTGCAGGTAATTGAGCGGATCGATATACGCGAAGCGCTCGCGCAGCGAGGCTTGCAGCGAGGGGTTGTCGGCCAGCAGTTCGCGCCGCGTCAGCAGCTTGAGCATCGCCAGCGTGCGCGCATGCTCGGCGCTGATGGCGCCGAAGACGCGCTCGCGCAGGGCGCGGCGCGGCACCAGCTGCGCATAGCGCGCCGCGATGGCGAGGTCGGACTTGGCCAGCACCATTTCCATGTTGGAGAGCAGGGTGCGGAAGCCGGGCCAGTCGCGGGCCATTTCGCGCAACTGGTCCAGGCGGGCGCGGCGCGAACGGGGCACGCCGGCCGCACCTGAGCCGGCCGCACCTGAGCCGGCCGCACCTTCTTCCAGATAGGCTTCGATGGCCGAGCCCATGCCGTACCAGCCCGTGAGCATGAGCCGGCACTGGGCCCAGGAAAATCCCCACGGAATGGCGCGCAGGTCTTCGATGCGCTGCCCCTTCTTGCGCGAGGCGGGACGCGAGCCGATGTTCAGGCCGGCGATTTCGCTGATGGGCGTGGCGGCGAAGAAATAGTCGGCGAAGCCCGGCGTGTCGTAGACCAGCCCGCGGTACGTGCGCTGGGCCACTTCCGACATATAGGCCATGGCGTCGCCGTGGCGCGCCATGTGGGCGTCTTCCGCGCTGTCGGCCTCGGCGCGCGGGGCGAGGCTGGATTCCAGCGTGGCGGCCACCAGCAGCTCCAGGTGCCAGCGGCCCACCTCGGCGTCCTTGTACTTGCTCTGGATGACCTCGCCCTGTTCCGTGAGGCGGATCTGCCCGGCCACCGTGCCCGGCGGCTGGGCCAGGATGGCGTCGAAGCTGGAGCCGCCGCCGCGGCCCACCGATCCGCCGCGGCCGTGGAAAAGCCGCAGCCGCACGCCGCGCGCCGAGAAGACCGGCACCAGCGCGCGTTCGGCCTGGTACAGCGACCAGTTCGAGGTGAGGTAGCCGCCGTCCTTGTTGCTGTCGGAATAGCCCAGCATGACTTCCTGCGTGCCGCCCTGGGCGCGCAGGATGCGCTCGCGGATTTCGGGCAGGTCCAGCCAGGCGGCCATGATCTCCGGGCCGCGCTGCAGGTCGGGTATGGTTTCGAAGAGCGGCACCACCATCAGCCCGTCTTCGGGCGGAATCTCCTGGCCGGCCGGCGCGATGAGCCCGGCCTCTTTCTGCAGCACCATGACTTCGAGCAGGTCGCTCAGCGTCTCGGTGTGCGAAACAATGGTCTGGCGCACCGCCTGCCTGCCGTAGCGGGCGCGTCCTTCGGCGGCCGCGCGCAGCACGGCCAGCTCGCGGGTGGTTTCCTCGCTGTAGGCGATCCAGGGCGAGGCCAGGGGCCGGGCCTGCGCCAGCTCGGCCCGCAGCAGCGCCACGCGCTCGTCCTCGGGCAGCGCCAGGTAGTCCAGCGGCGCGCCGTCGCGTTGCGCGCCGGCGCGCGCGAACAGCTCGGCCAGCGCGCGCTCGTGCACGTCGGAGCTCTGGCGCAGGTCCACGGTGGCGAGATGAAAGCCGAACACCGCCACCGATTGCTGCAGGCCGGCCAGCCGCAGCCGGGCAATGGGCGCGCCATGGTGGGCCGCCAGCGAGGCCGCGATCACGGCCAGGTCGGCGGCGAACTCGCCGGGCGCGTCGTAAGGCCGGGCCTCGACCGTGCTGCGCCGTGCCAGGTCCTGTCCGGTCAGCCGCTTCGCCGTGGCGGCAAGCCTCGCGTACACGCCGACCAGCGCGCGGCGGTAGGGCTCGTCGCTGCGGTGGGGCGAGTCGTCGCCGCTGCCCTCGGCCAGCGCGAGCAGGGCCGGGTCGGCGCCGATGAGCAGGGTGGTGACGGACAGCTCCGCGCCCAGGGCATGCACCTCCTGCAGATAGTGTTCGAACAGCACCGTGGCCTGGCGCAGCAGCGCGCGCTCCAGCGTGCCGGCGTCCACATTGGGATTGCCGTCGCGGTCTCCGCCGATCCAGCTTCCCATGCGCAGAAAGGGCTCCAGCGGCGCCGGCGGCGCGGCGAAGGGGCGGGCGGGCTGTTCGCGGTTGACCAGGCGCGAGAGGTCGGCATACAGGCGCGGGATGACCTGCAGGAACGTGCTGCGGTAGTACGAGAGCGCGTTCTCGATTTCGTCTGCCACGGTGAGCCGCGTGTAGCGCAGCATGCGCGTCTGCCACAGCGTGGCCACCCGGCCCAGCAGGGCGGCGTCCAGCTCGGCCAGTTCGGACGGCGTGAGCGGCCCGCCGCGCTGCGCCAGCGCGGCGGCGATCTCGCGGTGCACGTCCAGCGTGCTCTTGCGCTGCACCTCGGTGGGGTGGGCGGTGAGCACCGGCATCACGCAGGCTTCGGCCAGCAGGCGGCGCACGCGCGCCAGGCTCACGCCCTGGCCGGCCAGGGTCTGGACGGCTTCGCGCAGGCTGCCGCGCGCCGGCGCGTCGTCGGCCAGCGCCCGCGCGCGCTGGCTGCGGTTCTGGTCGCGGTCTTCGGCGATATTCGACAGGTGCAGGAAATAGCTGAAGGCGCGCGCCACGGAATTGGGATCGCTGCCGCGCAGGCGCTGCACGCGCTTCTCCAGGAGCTTGCCGTCGGCCTGCCGGCCCTCGCGGCGGAACTTCACGGCGGTGCGGCGCAGGGTTTCGATGGTGTCGAACACGCGCTTGCCTTCGCATTCCGCGATGACTTCGCCCAGCAGCCGGCCCAGCAGCCGGATGTCGTGACGCAAGGGTTCGTCGGAAGCGGACTGCGGGCGTAGGGCTTTCATCGGGCGGGAATCCGTCGGGAAAGAAATGGCAGGAAGGGGTGCGGTATTGGCTTCGGGTGCGGCAAACGGAAAAACGACCCGACGATTGTACGCAGGGCTTGCGCGCGGAAAACGCCCGCCGCTGCGTTACATTGCCGATATCGGCGCTTGCCGCCTTCGCATTTCCGTAACCCCCCTTTATGCAAAACCATCAACGCCGCGCGCTCGTGTTGTTCTCGGGCGGCCAGGACTCCACCACCTGCCTGGCCTGGGCGCTGGAGCGCTATGCCCATGTGGAAACCGTGGCCTTCGACTACGGCCAGCGCCACCGCATCGAGCTCGATGCGCGCCGGCAGGTGCTGGCCTCGCTGCGGGCGCGCTTTCCGCAATGGGCCGCGCGCCTGGGCGAAGACCACCTGCTCGACCTCAAGGTGCTGGGCCAGGTGGGCGACACGGCCATGACCAGCGAGCGCGAAATCGAGATGCAGGCCAACGGCCTGCCCAACACCTTCGTGCCCGGACGCAACCTGCTGTTCCTGACCCTGGCCGCCGCGCTGGGCTACCGCCGCCAGCTCGACGTGCTGGTGGGCGGCATGTGCGAAACCGATTTCTCCGGCTACCCCGACTGCCGCGACGACACGATCAAGGCGCAGCAGGTGGCGCTGGGCCTCGGCCTGGGCGCGCGCGTCACCATCGAAACCCCGCTGATGTGGATAGACAAGGCCGAGACCTGGGCGCTGGCCAAGACGCTGGGCGGCCAGGCGCTGGTGGAAATCGTGGTCGAGGACAGCCACACCTGCTACCTGGGCGAGCGCGGCGCGCGCCATGCCTGGGGGTACGGCTGCGGCGCGTGCCCGGCCTGCAAGCTGCGCCTGGCCGGCTGGGAAAAGTGGCAGGCCGGCAAGACCGGCGGCTGACCGCCGCCTACCGCGCCGCCTGGCGGCTGGCGTGCGCGGGCGCGAACCGGCGCCACAGCAGCCAGGCGGCCGCCAGCATGGCCGCGGCCAGCCCGGCGGACACGCGCAGCGCCGCGTGGGCTCCGCCCAGGCGGATCAGCTCGGCATAGGCGACCGGCGCGGCCGCCGTCAGCAGGAAACTGGGAATCAGCAGCCGGCCCGCCCGCGCGCCGTAGCCGCGAAAGCCGAACAGGGCCAGCGGCAGGGTGCCGCGCGCGATGGTCAGCAGGCCGTTGCAGGCCCCATAGAGCAGCGCATAGGCGCCCGCGGCCGCCGGCCGTCCGTCCGCCGTCAGCGCCAGCGCGAAACAGGCGGGCAGCGCGGCGCAGACGGCCAGGTTCAGCGCGAGCGGATGCAGCCGGCCGCCCAGCGCCACGTCGGCCAGGCGGGCGGCGAACTGGCCGACGCCCCACAGGGCGGCGATGCTCACCGCCGCCGCCGCGCCCAGCCCCAGCCCTTGCAGAATGGCGATGAGATGCGCGGCGTTGCCCGCGGCCAGGAAGGTGGTCAGCATGGCGAGCGCGGCGTAGAGCACGCCCGCCACCCGCTGCGCGCCGGGATCGCGCGCCAGCCCCAGCCCGTCGCCGCCCGCGGCGGGCGCCTGGGCATAGCGGCGGCGCGGCAGCGCCAGGTACAGCGGCAGCGTGAGCAGGGCCAGGCCGGCATAGGCCAGGGCCGCGCCGCGCCAGCCCAGCCAGGCCGCCAGGGCATGGCCCGCTGGCCACATGAGGGTGGAGGCCAGTCCGCCGAACAGCGTGATCTGCGCCATGGGCCGGCGCGCCTGCGGTCCGACGGCGCGCGCCAGCGAGGCAAAGGCCGCGTCGTACAGGCACAGCCGCATACCCACGCCCAGCAGCGCCCAGGCGGCGAAATAGGGCGCGGGGTGGTGCGCGGCGGCCAGCGCGGCGCAGCCGGCCGCCGACAGCGCCGCGCCGGCCGGCATGACGCGGCGCCCGCCCCAGCGGTCCACTGCCCGTCCGGCCAGCGGCGAACTCGCCGCCATGACCACGATCGCGGCCGAGAAGCCGCCATACACCAGCGCGGGTTCCCAACCCAGGTCCGCCGCCATGGACGGCCCCAGCGCGCCGATCAGGTAGAAGGTGACGCCCCAGCCGATCAGCTGCGCCAGGCCCAGACAGGCGACGGCGCGCGGGGAGATCATGGGCGCTGCGGGGGAGTGGCGTCTCCCTCGCCCAGCGCGCGCTGCATCAGCACCGTGTCGCGCCATTGGCCGTGCTTGTGGCCCACGGAGCGCAGCGTGCCCGCCGGATGGAAGCCCCGGCTCGCGTGCAGGGCGAGCGAGGCGGCGTTGCGGCTGTCGCCCACCACGGCCAGCATCTGCCGCCAGCCAGCGGCGGTGCAGCGTTCGATCAGGGCCGACAGCAGCTTGCCGCCGATGCCCAGGCCCGCGCGGCCCGCCTTGACGTAGACCGAGTCTTCGACCGTGTGGCGGTAGGCGGGGCGGGGGCGGTAGGGCGTGACGTAGGCATAGCCCACCACTTCGCCGCCGATTTCCGCCACCAGATAGGGCATGTCTTTTTCCAGCACGCCGGCGCGGCGCTGGCGCATTTCCTGGATGGAGGGCGGCTCGAGCTCGAACGAGGCCGTGCCGTGCTCCACGTGGTAGGCGTATATGGCCTTGATGGCGGGCAGGTCGGCATCGACGCTGTCGCGGATGAGGACGGTGGGAGCGGGGGCGGAGGCGGACATGGATGCTGCGCGGGAAAGGGACAGGAACGAGCAAGTGTCGCGCAACTCCGGGTATTAAAGAAGCTTTGGTTTATTATCATTTTCATAACGAAAACTTTGATATTCCGCCCGCCGCGCCGGGCGGGCCGGAGCACGGCATGCGAGGCTTGAATCTGGACCATCTGCGCGTCTTCGCGCAGGTGATCGAACTGGGCAGTTTCTCGGCGGCCGCCGAGCGCAACGGCCTCACGCAGCCGGCCGTGAGCCTGCAGGTGCGGCAGTTGGAGCGCCGCTATGGCCTGAAACTGGTCGAACGGGTGGGGCGGCGCGCCGGTCCCACGGCGGCCGGCGCCGAACTGCTGACGCACATCCGCGTCATCGACGCGGCGCTGGCGCGGGCCGAACAGGCCGTGAACGCGCATGCGTCGCAGGTGTCGGGGCGGCTGCGGCTGGGCTGCGGGGCCACGGCCTGCGCTTATCTGCTGCCCTCCCCGCTGGCGGCGCTGCGGCGGCGGTTTCCCGCGCTGGACGTGGTCGCCAGCACGGGCAATACGGCCGACGTGCTGCGCGCGCTGGAAAACAACCAGCTCGACATCGGGCTGGTGACCCTGCCCGCGCCGGGCCGCATGTTCCAGGTCACGCCGCTCATGGAAGACGAGTTCGTCGCCATTTTCCCGGCGGGCGAAGCGGGCCTGGCGCCGGAGCCGGCGACGCCCCGGTCGCTGGCCGGCCGGCCTTTGGTGCTGTTCGAGCCCGGCGCGCGCACGCGCACCCTGGTCGACGGCTGGTTCGAGGCGGCCGGCGTGGCCTGCCGCCCCAGCATGGAACTGGGCAGTACCGAGGCCATGAAGGAGATCGTGGCGGCCGGGCTGGGCTGCGCCGTGCTGCCCCGCTTGGCGGTCAGCGGGGCCGGCCGCCGCGAGTCCCTGGCCGTGCGGCCGCTCGCGCCCAGGCTGGCGCGCGAGCTGGCGCTGGTCGTGCGGCGCGACAAACCTCTCAGCCGCGGCTTGCGCCACCTGCAGGAAGGGCTGCTGGCGCTGGCCAGGTGAACGCATAGGGGTGGAACACATCCACCGGCAGCCGGTTGCACGCTTCCACGCAGGCGCGCACGGCGGCCATGTCGGAGAAATCCAGCCCGCTGGCCACGCCCATGCGCTCCAGGTTCAGCGCCAGCGTCACCAGGTCCACGTTGCCGGTGCGCTCGCCGTTGCCGAACAGGCAGCCTTCCACGCGCTCGGCGCCGGCCAGCACGGCCAGCTCGGCCGACGCCACCGCCGTGCCCCGGTCATTGTGCGGATGCACGCTGAGCACGATGCTGTCGCGCCGGGCCAGGCGGCGGTGCATCCACTCGATCTGGTCCGCATACACGTTGGCCGTGCAGCACTCCACCGTGGACGGCAGGTTGACGATCATCTTGCGTTGCGGCGTGGGCTCCCAGATGGCGCTGACGGCATCGCACACCTCCAGGGCGAATTCGGGCTCGGCCAGGCTGAAGGTTTCGGGCGAGTATTCGTAGATCCATTCCGTGCCCGGATCGGCCTCGGCCAGCTCGCGGATCTGGCGCGTGCCGGCCAGCGCGATTTCCTTGATCTCGGCCCGGGTCATGCCGAACACAATGCGCCGCCATTGCGGGGCGATGGGGTTGTACAGGTGCACGATGGCGCGCCGCGCGCCGCGCAGCGCCTCGAAGGTGCGCGCGATGAGATCGGGCCGCGACTGGGTAAGCACCTCGATGGTCACGTCCTGGGGGACGCGGTCTTCCTCGATCAGCTTGCGGGTGAAGTTGAAGTCCGTGTCGGAAGCCGAGGGAAACGCCACTTCGATTTCCTTCAGGCCCAGGGCCACCAGTTGCTCGAAGCAGCGCAGCTTGCGCGCGGCGTCCATGGGTTCGATGAGCGCCTGGTTGCCGTCGCGCATGTCGGTGCTCATCCACACCGGCGCCGTGTCGTGGCGGCGCGCGGGCCAGCGCCGTTCGGCGTAGTCGCGGGCGAAGGGAATGATGGGGCGGTACTTGCGTTCGGGATGTTGCAGCATGAAAGGCTCCTGCCGCGCGGCGCGGGGCCGGCGGATGAATCGTCGGGAAGGTGGCGGCAGGGCGTGCTATGCGGCCCTGGGCTGCCGGGCGGCCACGGAGCGCGCGGCCCGGCAGCCGGGCGCTAGTCGGCGCGGGCCGCAGGCCCGGCCCGCCGCGCGGGGCGCGGCCATGCCC
>NZ_CALSFU010000007.1 GCF_943737005.1 Achromobacter sp. Marseille-Q4962
GCCTCGGACGACGCGCGCGATCCGCCCCGCCCGCCTCAGCGCGGCGGCGCGGGTCCGCATCATGGCGCGCGCAAGCCGGGGTCCCGCCAAGGCTGGAAACACATCGTGGTGTGCGCAGACGACTTCGGCATGACTCCCGGCATCGACGCCGGCATGCTGCAGCTCGCCGCAATGGGCCGGCTCAGCGCGGTGAGCTGCCTCGCGCTCGGCCCCGCCTTTGCCGCCGACGCCCCAGCCCTGGCCGGCATCGACGCAGACCTGGGCGTACACCTGAACCTCACCGAAGCCTTCGACGCCGCGGGCCGGACCGCCGTCATGCCCCTGCCGGCGCTGATCGCCCGGGCCTATACCGGCCGTCTCGACGGCGCCTGGATCGACACGCAGCTGGCGCGCCAGTTCGACGCCTTCGAGCGCACCCTGGGACGCGCGCCCGACTACGTCGACGGGCACCAGCACGTGCACCAGCTGCCCGGCGTGCTGCCGCGCCTGCTGGACTTCCTGCGGCGGCGCTACGGCCCCCAGCGGCCCTGGCTGCGACACACCGCTCCCGGCATCCTGGACGGCATTCCGCTGCGCGACGCCGCCAAGGCGCACCTCATCGGCGCACTGGGCGCGGCCGCGCTGCGCCGCGCCGCGCACCGCGACGGCTGGCGCACCAACCGCCGCATGCTGGGCGTCTACGGCCTGGACGGCGGCGTGCGCCGCTACGCGGCCCTGTTGCATCACTGGCTGTATCACGCGCTGGACGGCGACCTGATCATGTGCCACCCCGGCCTGCCCAGCTCCGGCGACCGCCTGGCCGGCCAGCGCGCGGCCGAGTACTCCGTGCTGGCCAGCCCCCTGATCGGCGAATGGATGCGCTTCAACGGCGTGCGGATCGCGCGGCTGTCGCGGCGCTAAGTGCGCGCAACCCTTGGCTGCCTGCGCGTCAGTGACCACATGGCTCTTGGCAGGCAACTCGCGCGCCAGGGCAACCGAGCGCTGGCATGCCTGAGGCGCGGCCGATACCCAGCGTATTTTGCGCTCGCGCCGGACCGCCTGTGCGGTTTCAACGCGAAAGCCCCGAATCTTGAGCGGCGACCTCACGCCATTCGGGCTTTGAGCGTTTTGCCAGCAGCGTCGCGCCGCCCACCAAGATGACGGCGGGCAGACCCAATTGAAGCGAGGAGCTGAAAAGCTCGAAGAATTGCAGCGAGACGAAGATAGCCACCGTGATGCTCGCCCCGAGCACGGCTTTCCATCGTGTCAGGGGCGGCAGGCTACCCGCCGTCTCGCGCCGGGAAGCCAGGCGAAAAGAAGCCAGGAAGATCATCAACCAGACGGTTAGTGCGCCGATCGTGGCAACAGCGGTCGCAAGCTTAAAGACAAATTGCCCGTCGAGCGTGAGCGCGATGAAGATGGACGCCGAACACGCGAAAGCGGCCAGCGGCGCCACGCGGGGGCTGGCCGCGAATGCGCCCCTCAGGCGCAATGGCAGATCGCCAGCCAGCGCGGCCTCGCGGAGGGTGCGCGCGGCGCAATACAGCAGGCTGTTTACGACGGAAAGAACCGTCGAGGCTGACAGGCACTGAATCCAGGACCGGCACGTTGCGGATGAGGCTGCGCAGCGAGAACACGCCAGGACAATGGCGCAGGAGTGCCTTCGGGGTCTCCAATGCACGGGTACGACCGGCGTCGAGTCGTGAAGATGAAGAGCGCCTGATGTCACCAATCGGTGTTCCTGCCACCATCAGGCAAAGAAAAAGGCGCTTCGGAATTAACCTAAGCGCCTGATTTCATTGAATTCTATGGGGTGGCTGATGGGACTCGAACCCACGACAACCGGAATCACAATCCGGGACTCTACCAACTGAGCTACAGCCACCGCTGCGGTTTGCCGTTTTCCCTTTTTCGGGCCTGCGTGCCAGATAGGGTATCGGGCACGCGGCTGGCGGCTTCGTGCGAAGCGGAAGCAGCAAAGAAGTCAAATATTAGCATGTTTTTTCCCAGGTGTGGAAGCCCGGCTTGAAAGCCGGCGCTTCCTTGCTATTCTTGCGCTTGCCCTTCACCCCCCGCTTTTCGGAGCCTGTCCGCTTTCGCCGCCATGGATCGCCTGCACGCGCTGCTCATCGAGTATTGGCCTCATCTGATCTTCGCAGTCAGCGTGGTGGCGGGAACGGGCGCGGCGGTGCACGCGGCGATGACGAAGCAGGATGTGCGCGCGGCTATCGGATGGGTAGGGGTGGCGCTGTTTTCGCCGCTGTTCGGCGCGCTTTTCTATTTCGTAGCGGGCATCAACCGCATCCGCAAGACGCGGGTGTCGCAGCAGCGCGACGAAGCCATGGTGATCGACGCCGACCAGGTCGAGACGCCGCCCGTGGACGTGGCGCCGATCTCGGGTCCGCAGTTCGCCTCGCTCAAGGTGCTGGGCGACCGGGTGAGCCGGTTCCGCCTGCTGGGCGGCAACACGGTGCGGCCGCTGGCCGGCGGCGACGAGGCGTATCCGGCGATGCTGCTGGCCATACGCGGCGCGCGGCACGCCATCGCCATGCAGAGCTATATCTTCGACAACGACGTGATCGGGCGCGAAATGGCGCAGGCGCTGATCGAGGCGCATGCGCGCGGCGTGCAGGTGCGGGTGCTGATCGACGCCATCGGCGCCAAGTATTCGCGCCCGCCCATCGTGCGCATGCTGGCCCGGGGCGGCGTGCCGGTGGCGCGCTTCATGACGAATCCGCTGGGCGTGATGCGCATGCCCTACGCGAACCTGCGCAGCCACCGCAAGGTGCTGGTGGTGGATGGCCGGGTGGGCTTTACCGGCGGCATGAACGTGCGGGCGGCATTCGTGAGCGCGGTGGCGGGCCAGCGCGTCAACGCGGACACGCATTTCCGGCTGGAAGGGCCGATCGTAACGCAGCTGATGTCGGTCTTCGCGCACGACTGGAATTTCACCACCCACGAATCGCTGCCCGCGCGGCCCTGGTTCGATCCGCACGCGACGGCGCCGGCGGGCAGCGTGCCGATGCGCTGCGTGCCGTCGGGCCCGGACCGGGCCATCGGCAGCACGCACAATATGCTGCTGGGCGCGCTGGCGGTGGCGCAGCGGCGCGTGCGCATCCAGTCGCCGTATTTCCTGCCGGACCAGACCCTGATCGGGGCGCTGGCCACGGCGGCGCGCCGGGGCGTGCAGGTGGACATCGTGATTCCCGGCAAGAACAATCTGCGCCTGGTCGACTACGCCATGACCGCGCAGCTCGACCAGGTGATCCACACGGGCTGCCGGGTCTGGCGCGCCCGCGGGGCCTTCGATCATTCCAAGCTCATGACGGTGGACGACGCCTGGGCCTACGTGGGGTCTTCCAACCTGGATCCGCGCAGCCTGCGCCTGAATTTCGAGCTGGACACCGAGATCTACGACCCGGAACTGGCGCGCTGGATCGGCGCGCGGATCGACGGCCTGATCGCCAACGCGCGCCGCGAAACGCTGGAGAACCTGCTGTCGGCGCCCTTCCTCAAGCGGCTGCGCAACAAGGTGATCTGGCTGGCCACGCCGTACCTGTAGGCGGCGCGGGCGGCCTCAGGCGTCGGAGGCCGGCACCGGCGCGGCCCGCACGGCAAAAACCGCATTGGCCTTGAGCATGACGCGCCCGCCCACGCGCAGCAGGCAGGTGGCGTAGACCAGGCGCCTGCCTTGCTTGTCGATCTGCACGTGCGCCTCCAGCCAGTCGCCGGGCCGCACGGCGTTCAGGTATTCCACCGACATCTGCACCGTCACGATGGACAGGCCAGTCTGCTCGTTGATGGCCAGCCCCAGCGCGCTGTCGGCCAGCGTGGCGAGCAGGCCGCCGTGGGCGATGCCGTGCGTGTTCATGTGCGGCTGGGCGATGCGCAGCGCCAGCACGCCGTCCGAGGCGCGGCGGTACAGGGCGCCGAGGTCGGCCAGGTGGTTCATGTAGGGACTGCCGGGGCGCCAGGGCGCGTAGCCCTCGGGAATCGGTTCTGTCATGGCTCGGAAAGGGAAATTGCGTCGGTCCTAGTATCGCAAAGCGGGACCCGGCCAGGACCGTGGCCGCGCCCGCACGGTCGCGGGGCGGACGGTCCGCGGCCGGTCCGGCTTGGGAGTAACATCTACGCCACAACACAACCTACAAGGCAGGAGCAGTGGAAGATGGCAAGAATCGGCATGGCGGGCATCGGCCTCATGGGCCACGGCATCGCGAGCAACCTGGTCAGGCACGGGCATGAGCTGACGGTGCTGGAGCACCCGGGCAACCAGCCCCTGGACGCGCTGAAGGCGGCGGGCGCCCGCAGCTGCGCCGACGGCGCGACGCTGGCGGCGCAATCCGACATCATCATCCTGTGCGTGACGGGCAGCCCGCAGGTCGAGGCCGTGCTGCTCTCGCCGGGCGGCGTGCTGCAAGGCCTGCGTCCGGGCGCCGTGGTCATCGACTGCTCCACCGCCATCCCCTCTTCCACCCTCAAGGTGGCCCGGGAAGTGGAGGCCCGGGGCGGCCGGTTCCTGGATGCGCCCATGACGCGCACGCCCAAGGAAGCGGCCGAAGGCCGGCTCAACCTGCTGGTGGGCGGCGACGCCGGCCTGTTCGAGCAGTGCCGGCCCATTCTGGCCTGCTTCGCCGAGAACATCACGCACGCCGGCCCGGTGGGCGCCGGACACCGCATGAAGCTGCTGCACAACTACGTGTCGCTGGGCACCATCGCGCTGCTGGCCGAGGCGGCCGCCTGCGCGCTGCGCGCAGGCATCGACCCCGCCGTCTTCGCCGACGTGCTGGGCAAGGGCGGCGGCGGCGGCGTGGCGCTGGAACGCCTGAAGCCCTATCTGCTGGAGCAGGACGCGTCCTCGCTGAAGTTCTTCATGTCCAACGCGCAGAAAGACCTGTCGTACTACACCACCATGGCGGCGGAGACCGGCGCGGTGGACCATATCGGCGAGGCGGTGCTGCGCACCTACGACGAGGCCGTGGAACAGGGCGGCGGCCAGCGCTACGTGCCCGAACTCGTTTCGCTGCTGAAAGACCGCAACACCGCCTGAGGCGCCGGGCGGCCGCCCGCGAATACTCATGCCGCCGCGGCTTGCCGCGGCAGGCCGCGCACCGGCAGGCGCAGGGATACGAGAGCGGCCAGCACCAGCAGCGCGCCGGCGGCGCCGAAGGCGATCCAGTGCGTGCCGAATGCTTCGTAGGCCCAGCCGCCCAGCCAGGAGCTGATCATGCCGCCGACCTGGTGCCCCAGGTACGCCAGGCCGTACAGCACGCCCACCAGCCGCACGCCATACACGTCGGCCAGGATGGCCGATGACAGGGCGATGCTGCCGGCCCACACCACGCCGCCGATGGTGGCGGCCAGGTACAGCTCCCAATGCGTGCCGACGGCCGCCAGGGCGAAGAATCCCAGACCGCGGACCAGATAGATCGCGGCGAGGATATTGCGCCGCTCGAGCTGGTCCGACATGCGGCCCAGCACCAGCGTGCTGAAAATCGCCACCAGCCCGATCAGGCCGATGCCCAGCGAACTGGTGGTGGCGTCGAAGCCGTGGTCCATCAGCATGGGCATGCCGTGCGTGCCCAGCAGGTTCATGCTGAAGCCACAGGCGAAAAGCCCCAGCGCGATCTTCCAGAAGGGCATGCTGCGCACCGCCTGCGGCAGCGCCATGGCGGGCGCGCGGGACGCGGCCTCCGCCGTGGCCGCCCTGCGCCGGGAAGCGTCGCCGGGTAGCAGATCGGTATGCTCCGGCGCCTGGTCGCGCACGACGAACAACGCCACCGGCACCGTGAAGAGCGCGAATATCGCGGCAAAGCCCAGCAGGGTTCCCTGCCAGCCGGCCGCCGAAATCGCGAAGGCGAGCGTGGGCGTCATGAGCGCGATGCCGGCCATGGAACCGGTGGAAAGAAAGAACAGCGCCATGCCGCGCTGGCGGGTGAACCAGCGGCTGATGACGGGAGTAAGCGCCACCGGGCTGGTGAAGGCCAGCCCCACGGAAAGCGCCACGCCGAAGGAAAGCAGGAACTCGACGGGCCCGCGGGCAAACGCCGTCCAGATGGAGGAAAGCACCACGATGGCGGTGCCGGCCAGCAGCACGAACCGCGTGCCGCGCACGTTCACGAGGTGGCCGGCCAGCGGCATGGCGAGCCCGTAGCACAGCATGCCCACGGCCACGATGGCCGACAGCAGGCTGCGGGAAAAGCCCAGGCTCTCGGCCATGGGCAGGAAGAACGGGCCGATGCCCATGCGCAGGCCGACCGTCAGCAAGGTCAGCACCGTGGCCGCCGCCACGATGTTCCAGCCGAAATACCAGCGCCCGGCCGCTTGTTTGTCCACGTTGTCTCTCCTCGGTGCGTATCGTTTTTGTCGCCGTGCGCGCGTCCAGCACAGGCGTGCTTTCGATAGTACCGCCAGGCGCGACGCCGAAACGCACACACGTGCGAAAACTGTCCGGTGACCGGCCACCGGAACGCGGAGAAAGCGAAACGGGCGGCGGAGCGGGACAGCTCAGCCGGCGTCGGGCGCGCGCGCCTTCGGCGGCGTGGATGCGCATGGCCTCGAAGCCGTGGCGGATCAGGTCGGCGTCGCGCGACAGGCCGAGCTTGCGCATGGCGCTGCGCTTCTGCGAGCTCACGGTCTGCACGCTGCGGTGCGACATGCGGGAGATTTCGGTAATGGTGGCACCGGAACAGAAAAGACGGATCACCTCGGCCTCGCGGCGCGTCAGGCTGACGGCGTTGCCCGGCAGGTCGAGGCTGGCGATCATCTTGCGGATGGAGGGGGAATGGTAGACGCCGCCCTCGTGCAGGGTGCGCACGGCATGGAGGATGTGGCTGGCGGCGTCCAGCTTGCTCAACAGGCAGAGCCCTTCGTAGGCCAGCAGGGAGCGCAGCAGCGTGGCGTTGTCCACCACCGTGAGCACCGCCAGCCCGGTCTGCGGAAAGCGCCGCCTGAGCAGCGCGATGAGGCTCAGGCCGTCTCCGTACCGGCCGCCCGGCATGACGTAGTCGGCGATGACCACGTGGCAATGCTGCGCCTCCAGGCGGGCGACGAGCTCGGTGGAGTTGCTGGCGCAGCCCATCAGGTCGATGGCCGGGTCGCGCTCGAGTTCGTGGCTGACTCCCGAGGCCACGATGGGGTGATCGTCCGCGACGAGCACGCGGATAAATCGGCTGGTCATTGCCCTGCTACCTCCTCATGCGTGTACCGGCCGGGCGCGAGGCGCCGGCGGGAACGCGGGCGCGGGATGCGGGATACTGGGTGCTTGGGTGGGCGCTCCACGGACGGGAGCGTTCGCGTGGACGGTATGGTGCGTCTCCCACAACGACATTCACATAGGAAGATTCCGGAAAACTCCCGCGCGACCGTGGCGTCGCCGCAACCGGCGGCGCGGCCGGACGCAAACGGAAGCACGGCCACACATCCGTTCACCATTCGCCCGGCGCGCGTGCGCCACGGCGCCGTCCGCGCCGATACACTTGCCGTTACGGCCGAGCGGAACGCCCGAACGCGCCGCCGGGACCGCCTTCCCAACAGGAGCACAGCCATGCGAATTCTGATTTCCGGCGCCTTGATGGCCTTTTCCGCCGCCGCCCTGGCGGCCAAGCCGGTCACCGTGGAGATGTCCTTCGTCAGCCTCAAGGGCGTGGAGAAATCCGCGGGCACCGTCAACATCGAACAGACGCCCTACGGCGCCCTGCTTACGCCCAAGCTCGAAGGCCTGCCGCCCGGCATTCACGGCTTTCACCTGCACGCCAAGCCTTCGTGCGACACCGCCGACGTGGACGGCAAGCCCACCCCCGCCGGCGCGGCCGGCGGCCACTGGGATCCGGATAAGACCAACGCCCACAAGGGCCCCTACGACAAGACCGGCCACAAGGGCGACCTGCCCGCCCTGTATGTGGCGGCCGACGGCAGCGCCACCTACCCGGTGCTGGCGCCGCGCCTGAAAGCCTCGGAATTCGCCGGCCACGCCCTCATGATCCATGCGGGCGGCGACAACCACAGCGACCACCCTGAAAAACTGGGCGGCGGCGGCGCGCGCATCGTGTGCGGCGTGGTGAAGTAAGCGCCCTCCCACGGCGGCGCCCCGCCGGTCCCTCATCGTGCCAGCATCCACCAGATCCCGGGCGCCGGCCCGGGCCGCCGTCCCAGCCGCGCTGGCGCGCGGCCCGCAAACTCCCTAAGATGCCAGGCTTTCCGCCATACGCATCGAAACCCATGAAAAAGACCACGCCGTGCGCACTGTCGCTTGCCCTGGTTCCGGCCGTGTGCCGGGCGGACGTGGGCAGCCTGGGCCACCTCGTGGTCACGGCGCTCGCGGCTTTCCTGGCGGTGTGGGGCGCGCTGTCCCTTGCGGTGTTCCTGCTGCTGCGCCGGAAGAAACCCGCGGCGCGGCGCTTCGGCTGGGCTGCGCTCTTCTTTCTTGCGCCCGCCCTGCTCCTGGCCGCCCTGACGCTGCTGGAGCTGCTCAAGGAACGGTCGGGCCTGTTCGGTTGAGGCGGGCGCCCGCGGCCAGCTCCCTGCGTGTTCACTGTGATGTGCAACAGCCCGGGAATGCGGCCCAGCCTCGCCTTGTGGAACTCGCTGTCCTCCGGCGCCTCGGAAACCAGGGACATGATGGCCGCAGGTCATGGCTGCGTCCCGGCAAAAGCGCCTCGGTCGCCAGCACATACAGGTGGGCGGCGCGCAGGTTGTTGTCGCGACCGTGACGCCCTCGTTATTGTTCCGGCGCAGCGCCGGAACGTAGATATCCCCTTGCGCCCATGCAGGCATTCGCGCAAGGCCATGGCGAGAATCAACCGCGCATCAACCCGCCCAGGGCCGCTGGCCAATCGACGCGGAAAACCGAAGCAGGTAGCCGTCGGGATCCTGCGCCAAGAACTGGCGCACGCCGAATTCGATCCCGTCCGCGCGGTACCACCGCTCTTCGGGCGCCAGGAACAACGGCCATCCCTGCGACCGCAGCGCCTCGACCAGCGGTTCGATGGCCGGCACCGCAATCTGGAAATTAATGCCCCGGCCGTATGGACGTTGCAGCGGACCGGTGACCCAGGTCCGGTTGGCGCGCACTTCTTCCAGCATGATCTGGGCGCCGTCCAAGTCCAGGTAGGCAAACCCCTCTTCCTCGCGCCGGTACAGAACCGAAAAGCCGAGCCCCGTCCAGAACGACAGGCTCGCCGACATATCGCCGACCAGCAGTTCAGGGACCAACCGGGCCCAGGAAACGTTGCGCATGCTTTCTTCCGAATGAAATGCCGGGCGCCGCCCATGCCAGTGGAGAGATGATGCGCAGATCATACCCGGGCGAACGCAACGTTCAGTCGGCCTCCATCGGCGCGGGAGTTTCTTCTTCCCGCATTGGCGCGCGCCGGCGGACGCGCATCAGCAGCAGACAAGGCAGCGTCGCCAGCGTCAGCCACATCATCAGCCGGTAATCGTCCAGGTAAGCGATGAACGCCGCCTGGTTCTGCAGCACCTCGTCCAGCCGCGCCAGGCCGGCCAGCGAGTGCAGGTCGAACACCCGGTCGAAGCCGTCCGGCCGGGTCAGCAGCGCGCCCGCCGTCACGTATGCCGCCAGCGAACTGTGCATGGCGGCGGTGTTGCGCGTCAGCAGGGCCT
The DNA here is from genome assembly GCF_943737005.1 of Achromobacter sp. Marseille-Q4962. Classification (GTDB taxonomy): domain Bacteria; phylum Pseudomonadota; class Gammaproteobacteria; order Burkholderiales; family Burkholderiaceae_B; genus Achromobacter. The sequence goes on from NZ_CALSFU010000007.1 coordinate 9,601, forward strand.
GCATGGCCGAGATGCCGATGCTGCTGCCCATGTTGCGCGACAGGCTGTAGATGGCCGTGCCCTCCGGCCGCAGCGCACGCTCCAGGGTGGAGAACGTCAGGGTGGTGAGCGGCACGGAAGAAAACCCCAATCCCAGCCCCTGGATGAATCCGGGCCACACGATGTGCCATTCGGAGAGCACGGGCGACAGGTTGGCAAGCTGCCACAGCGACAGCGCGGTCAGCCCCATGCCCAGCGCGATGATGAGCCGCTCGTCCACCCGGCCCACGATGCGCCCGGCAATCAGCATCGACACCATGGTGCCCAGGCCGCTGGGCGCGGTCACCAGCCCCGTGGTGATGACGGGGTAGCCCAGCAGCGTCTGCAGCATGGGCGGCAGCAACGCGCGGGTAGCGTACAGCAGCAATCCCAGCAGGAAGTAAAACGCGGTGCCGGTCACGAAGTTGCGGTCGCGCAGCAGTTGCACGTTCAGGAACGAACCCGCGCCCGCGGTGGCGGTATGGATCACGAAAAACGTCAGCGAGATCACGGCGCACACCGCGTAGGCGCGTATCTCCAGCGACTCGAACCAATCCACCTGCTCGCCGCGGTCCAGCACGAGCTGCAGCATGGCGACGAAGACGGCCAGCGTCGCGAAGCCGAACCCGTCGAAGCCCGCCTTGCGCGGCGCCGCCTCGTCGCGCAGGTAGAACCAGACGCCGGCGAAAGACAGCAGCCCGATCGGCAGGTTGATGAGAAACACCCAGCGCCAGCTCATGTTGTCGGTCAGCCAGCCGCCCAGCGTGGGCCCCAGGATGGGGCCGAGCATCACGCCCATGCCCCAGGTCGCCATGGCGCGCGCATGGCGCTCCGGCGGATTGATGTCCAGCATCACCGACTGCGAGAGCGGCACCAGCGCCGCGCCGAACGCGCCTTGCAGCAGGCGCGCCGCCACGATGGCCGCCAGGTTCGCCGCCGCGCCGCACAGCAGCGACGCGATCGTGAAGCCGGCGATGGACACCAGGAACACGCGCGAGCGGCCGTAGCGCCCCGTCAGCCAGCCCGTGACCGGCGTGGCGATCGCGGCGGCCACGATGTACGAGGTCAGCACCCAGGTGATCTGGCTCTGCGACGCCGACAGCCCGCCCGCCATGTGCGGCAGCGCGACGTTGGCGATGGTGCTGTCCAGCGTCTGCATGACGGTCGCCATCATGATCGACACCGTGATCATCCACCGATGCGGTTCGGCGGCGGGCGGAGAGCGTTGGGCATCCATGGCGGCGGCAAGAGGGATATTAATAACCTACGTTACTATCAGAATGGCCGGGACCCGGGAAAGCGTTGCGTGAAACCGGAAACCCGGCGCCCGGGGTGCGCAGCCCCTAATCCACGGCGCGCAACAGCTTGCGCGTCAGGGCCTCGAACTGCGCCAGCTCGGCGGCGTCGAAGACGGCGAACGTGCGCGAGAGCTGCGCGCGGCGGCGCGGCAGGTACTCCTCGACGAACTGCCGGCCCTGGGCGGTGAGCTGCAGCAGCACCTGGCGCCCGTCCTGCGCGCTGGCCACGCGCTGCAGATAGCCCTGCTCCGCCAGTTCCCTGGAGATCCGCGTGACATGGGTGCGCGACGCATTGAGAAAGTCGCTGAGCGCGGACGGCATCATTTCGTGCTCGGGGCTGCTGTAGATGATGACCAGCGCCGTCCACAGCGTGGAATTCAGGCCGTGCTCGCGCAGCGGTTCGTCCAGCCTGTCCGTCAGCCGCAGCGCCGTGTATTGCAGCAGCCGCGAAAACACCGACTGCTGCAAGGGCCCCCTGCCTTTCGATCCCAGCCGGCGCGACAGGTCGCGCATCGCCTGCTCGAAGGGGTCGAACGAAGACGCCTGCTCGGCGGGCGGCGCGGTCGCGCCATCGGGAGCGGTGTCGGTGGACATGGCGGCATCCGGAAAATAATAACGTAGGTTACTACCACGGAATGCGCATGGCAAGCCCGCCGCGGGAAGTTCTCGGCGCAGGGAAAGGCTGGGGTGGAATGCGCGCCGCCGGCAACGCGGCGCAATGGGGGGGCGCGGCAGGAGGGGCTCGAACCCCCGACCTCAGGCTTGGAAGGCCCGTGCTTTCAATTATTAACGTCTTGATTTATATGCGCTTTCGCCGCGCTGCGTTAGAACTGATCCAGGAAAACAACGACGGTTTCATGTGGGTCTTGAGGGATCGGTTCTAACGTCCAGACACCTCATTTTGCGCCGATACTGGCCTGGGCCTGGACCGAGAAAGAGCGCCTGTAGTCCAAGCGGCTGCATGGCGTCGTTCAAAGGGCATTGGACCGCGACGACCCCGATAGCCCCTACCTCTTCGCCCCGACCAGAAGCACCGAAAGCTACACGCGACGGGGCTGGGCCTCTAGCTGGAAGGACGCAATGCTGGCATGGATCAAGCCGCATGGCGATGAAGTTAGCGAAAGGACGCTGACCAGCCAACCGATGTACTTCAATCTGCAAGACGTTCGGCCGGCAGCGATCACAAGCAAACTCGCCAGGCGCGATGCCGACGCCTACGACTTCGCCGCGCACGCCAACCCGGCGACAACCCATCGACACTATGACCGACGGCGCATCAAACGAGCTTCTGCTACAGAGTAAAGTTCTGACGCTGGCGAAAAAATTCTAATAATTGCCACGTTAGCGACCGCCAAATCCGCATAAACGCTTGATTCCATGAGCAATCCTGGCGCGGCAGGAGGGGCTCGAACCCCCGACCTCAGGCTTAGAAGGCCCGTGCTCTATCCAGCTGAGCTACTGCCGCGCGATGGTGACCGGCGCCCGAAAACGGGTCCGGGCCGCGAATTTTACCCTGTTGTGCGCGGCGGGGGAAAAGCCCGGCGGCTCAGTGTTCGCCCAGGTCGGCATGGGTGGAGATCCACAGCACCATGGCGTCCTGCTCGCTCACGCTGATGACCCGATGGCCCATGCGGCTGTCGATGTAGAAGCTCTCGCCGGCGGCGAGGCGGGCGGGCTGGTAGAACTCGGTGTGGAGCTCGACTTCGCCGCTCAGGACGTAGACGAATTCTTCGCCGTTGTGGCGGCTCCAGTCATGGAATTCGTCGAAGGAGCGCGCCTTGATGCGGGTGTGGAACGGCATCATGCGCTTGTGCGAGAGCGCAGTGCACAGGAGCCGGTGGTCGTAATACGGCGTTTCGTACTGGCGGCCTTCTCCCCGGCGGCTGAGGCTGCGCCGGCCGGTGCCCATGTGGGCGTCGGAAGGCGTGAACAGCTCGGCCACGTCCAGGCCCAGGCCGGCGGCGATCTTGATGAGGTTGTCGTAGGTGGGAGAAAGCAGACTGTTTTCGATCTTGGACAGGGTGGACGCGGACACGCCCGTGGCCTCGGCCGCCTGTTTCAGCGTCCAGCGGCGCGCCTGGCGCAGGGCCCGCAGCCGTTGTGCCAGTACGCTCTGTTTGGTGGCTCGCATCTGTACATCCTGTCATATGCGCGAGCGCCGTTCCCGCCACCAGTCGCGCGCCTGGTACGACCAATACGTGAGCTGGACCGCCGCCGTGCCCAGCGCCCCGCCGTTCCAGGCCAGCCCGAACGGCTCGAAAAGCCGGTAGCGTCCGCTGTCGCCGGCAATGCCCTCGGCAACCACCCGCCCGCCGATGGCCGTGGTGTTCATGCCGTGGCCGCCGAAGGCGGTGCAGTACCACACGTCGGGCGCCAGCTTGCCGATCTGCGGCATGAGATGCCGGGCGTAGGCCATGCGGCCGGACCAGGCCGTCTCGACCCGCAGCCCCTGCAATTGCGGATAGACGGAAAGCAGCTCCCGGCGCAGCGACTCGGCGAGATCGGGCGGGTCGTCGACGCGGGTGGTGATTCTACTGCCCCAGCCGATGCGTCCGCCATCGAGGACGCGATAGTAATTGCCGGCGCGGCGGTCGTCGCCGATGGCGGCCGCGGTGCGGATGGCCTGGCGCACCCGGTCGCCCAGGGGCTCGGTCAGCATGATGTAGGTGGCGATGGGCAGCATGGCGCGGCGCAGCCCGGGCACGACCGGCCCGGTGTAGCCGCCCATGGCCAGCACCACACAGCGCGCCTCGATTTCCCCGCCGGCGGTGCGCAGGCGCTTGACCGCGCCGTCGAGGCCGGCCTGCGAGACGGCGCTGTCTTCGTGGATGCGCACGCCCAGGCGCGCGCATTCGCGGGCCAGGGCCCGCGCATAATTGAGGGGGTGGAAATGGAACGAAGCCGGGTCTTCCACGCCCTGGAAATACGCGTCGGACACCAGGCGCTCGCGCACCTGGGCGCGGGTCAGGAACCGCACTTCCCGCCCGAAATCGCGCTGCTGGGCTTCGCAGAAGCGCTGCAGCGCCTCGGTGGCCTCGTAGCGCACCACGCGCAGCCTGCCGTCCACTTTGTGGGCGTCGGCAATGCCCAGGCTGCGGATGTTCTCGCGGATGATTTCCACGCCCTCCATCGACAGGCGGTAAAGCTGGCGGTAGTGCTCGGGGCCGACGCGCGCGATGATGGCGTCGGCGCCCGCCGAAAACGCGGGCGACACCGAGCCGCCATTGCGGCCCGACGCTCCCCAGGCGATGCGCCGGGCCTCCAGCAGGGTCACGTCGCGTCCCCGGCGGGCGAGTTCCAGGGCGGCGGACAGGCCCGCCAGCCCGCCCCCCACCACACAGATGTCGGTGGACGCGGCGCCGGCCAGCGGCGGGTAGTAGGTGTCGCGGTCGGCCAGGGTGCGCTGGTAGTAGGTGTCGACGTATTCGGAGGGCATGGCGGGGTTCGGTGGAAACGGGACCTGGAGCGTGGCGATACGCCCTCTAATGCAGGGAAGCGGCCTGCATGCGGCCCGTCAGCCGCTTCTCCAGCCAGTTGGCCAGGCGCAGCAGCGGGTAGCAGTAGACGAAATAGATGGCGGCGATCAGCGCGTAGATGAAGAGCGAATGGGCCGGAAAAGTGATGATGAACACTTCGCCCTGGCGCGTGAGTTCGGTAATGCCCACCACCGAGAGGATGGCCGTGCTCTTGATGAGCATGACGTATACCCCGCTCATGGGCTGCACGATGAGGCGCATGGCCTGCGGCAGGATGACCAGCCGCAGGATCTGCAGCGGCCGCAAGCCCAGCGTCATGGCGCCCTCGGTCTGCCCGCGCGGCACCGCCTGGATGGCGCCCATGACGATCTCGGCCACGTAGCACGAGGTGTACACCGACAGCGAGACGAAGGCCGCCGTGCCCGAGTCCCAGTGCAGCATTTCGATGCCGGAGCTGGGCAGCACGAAATAGAAAATGTAGAGCTGCACCAGGAACGGCGTGCCGCGCAGCACGTGGATGTACAGCCCCAGCAGCTGGTGCGCCACGCGGATGCGGTAGCTGCGGATCACCCCGATCACAAAGCCCAGCAGCGAGCCCGCGATAATGGCGACGAAGGAGATCTTCAGCGTCTCCCAGAAGCCCTTGAGCAGAAAGGGCATGACCACGCCGGCGGTGGAGAGGTAGGCGTCCAGGGTGCTCACTTGGCGCTCCAGGCCGGGCCGGCGAGCCAGAGGCTCACGCCCCTGGACAGCAGCAGCATGACGCAATAGATCATCAGATAGCCCGCCGCGATGGTGAGGAAGGCCTCGTTGGGCACGATGCGGTCGCTGTTCATCTGCACGCCCGCGGCCACCAGTTCGAACACGGTGATGAGCGACAGCAGCGAGGTGTCCTTGATGAGCACGGCGGTCTGCCCCAGCAGCGGCGGCAGGATGTTGGCGAAAGCCTGCGGCAGCACCACGTAGCGCAGCCGCTGCCGGTAGTCCATGCCGCAGGCCTTGGCGCCTTCGATCTGCCCGCGCGGCACCGACTGGATGCCGACGCGGATGATCTCGCTCATGTAGGCCGCGTGGTGCAGCGTCAGCGCGATAATGCCCAGCGCCATCTCGCTCCAGGCCTTGGCGCCGGGCACGAGCGCGGGCACGGCGTAATAGACCAGGTAGATCTGCACCAGCAGCGGCGTGGCGCGCACGAACTGCACGTAGCCCGCCACCGGACGCCAGACCGGCGCGCGCTCGGACATGCGCGCCAGGGCCAGGGGGATGCCCGCCAGCACCGCGAGCGCCAGGCTGGCGCCCGCGGCGATCAGGGTGTTGGCGAGGCCTTCGGCGAATTGGCCCGTGTACTGGCCGACGATGCGCCAGTTGTAGTAGTCGAGCAGCCAGTCCATGCGCGCGCCGGCCCCGTCAGTGGTCTTTCTTCCAGTCGGTGGAGTACCAGTACTTCACCATTTCGGGCAGGGAGTTGTCGGCGGTCTTGAGCGACTGCCAGTTGTCGAGCCAGAACTTCAGGCGGAAGGCGTTGGGCGCCACAGCGAAGGCCAGCGGCTCGCGCACCATGATGCCCTCGAGCACGCGCAGGTTGCCGAAGTCGGCGATGAACTGGTTGGCGGTGGTGAGCGCCATGATGCCCGCGTCCAGCCGGCCGCTGGACAGCGCCTGGCCCACGGGCGCGCTGCCGCCCGAGAATTCCTTCATAGTGGCCTTGGGCAGCATCTTCTTGCCCACCTCGGCGTAGGTGCTCGCGCCCAGCACGCCCACCGTCACTCCCTCCTTGTCTAGCTCGGCGTAGGTTTTGTACGGCGAGTCCTTGGGCACCACGGCCACGGTTTCGGCGTAGAACATGGGCACCGAGAACAGCACCTGGGCCGCGCGCTGCGGCGTGGGCGTCATGTCGGCGGCCACCATGTCGGCCTTGCCGGACAGCAGCGCGGGAATGAGCCCCTTCCATTCGTAGTCCTGCAGCACCAGCTTCACGCCGAGGTCGTCGGCCATGCGCCGCGCGACTTCGACGGCCAGGCCCGTGCGCTTGCCCGACTTGTCCATGAAACTCATGAGCGGGCCGGACGTCTGCACGGCCACGCGCAGCTCGCCGCGCTTGATGATGTCCGACAGCTCGTCGGCCTGCGCCGGCGCCGCGACGGCGCAAGCCGCCAGCGCCAGCCCTGCCGCGCCCAGCCATAGTCTGATCTTCAGCATTTGAGACCCCTTGCGGTGAATGAAACCACGTTTCCGGACGATATCGGAGGCGCGGACGGCGTCCGGAACCGCCCTGCCTGGTTTGCTGCCGTGCCGCTGCGATGCCAGGTGCCGCGAACTACAGGATCCGAACCACGGGATCCGGACTACAGAATCTTTTCCAGGAATGCCCGGGTGCGTTCGTGCCGCGGATGGACGAAGACGTCTTCCGGCGTGCCCGCTTCCACCACGCGGCCGCCGTCCATGAAGAGCGCCCGGTCGGCCACGTCGCGGGCAAAGCCCATTTCGTGGGTGACCACGGCCATGGTCATGCCGTCGCGCGCCAGGGCGCGCATGAGTTCGAGAATGCCGCCCACGGTTTCGGGATCGAGCGCCGAGGTGGCCTCGTCGAACAGCATGAGCTTGGGATCCATGGCGAGCGCGCGCGCGATCGCAACACGCTGCTGCTGCCCGCCGGACAGCTGGCTGGGGTAGCGGTCGGCGTAGTCCGCCATGCCCACCCGCCCCAGCAGTTCGCGCGCGTAGCGCTCGGCCTGGGCGCGGCTGCGGCCGCGCACCACGCGCTGCGGCAGGGCCACGTTGTCCAGGGCGTTGCGGTGCTGGAAGAGATTGAAATGCTGGAACACCATGCCGACCTCGGTGCGCCAGGTGTTGAGATCGGTGGCGGGATCGGTGATGGACACGCCGTCCACGCGGATGCTGCCGCTGTCTATGCTTTCCAGGCCGTTGATCGTGCGCAGCAAGGTGCTCTTGCCCGAGCCCGAGGGGCCGACCACCACCATCACCTCGCCGCGGTCCAGTGCGCAGTCGATGCCGGCCAGCGCCAGGTGCGGCGGCTGCCCGTCGCGGCGATAGGTCTTGGTGACGGCCTGCACTGACAGCAAGGGTTCTGCCACGGACACTCCCTGGCGCCGCCGGCACGGGGCGGCGGCAAAAAGGTTTCGCGTTTCACAATGGAGTTTCGTATAGTAAATTTTTTTCCAACCTCTCCACTTAGGCATAACCCTAGGGAGCCACTTGCCATGGACAAGCCTCAAGACATCCTGCGCGCGCTCGGCCTGAAGCCGGAGGCGCTGAGCGGCGGCTCGCTTTCCGCCCGCAGTCCCATCGACGGCGCCGAACTGGCGCGGGTGCATGAGCACACCGTGGCTCAGGCGCATGCCGCGATCACGCGCGCGCGCCAGGCCAGCCTGGCGTGGCGCGACGCGCCGGCCCCGCGCCGGGGCGAACTGGTGCGCCTCTTCGGGGAGGTGCTGCGCGAGCACAAGCGCGCGCTGGGCCGCCTCGTGAGCCTGGAGGCGGGCAAGATCCTCGCCGAGGGCGAAGGCGAGGTGCAGGAAATGATCGACATCTGCGATTTCGCGGTGGGCCTGTCGCGGCAGCTGTACGGATTGACCATCGCTTCCGAGCGGCCGGGCCACCGCATGATGGAAACCTGGCATCCCCTGGGCGTGGTGGGCGTCATCAGCGCCTTTAATTTTCCGGTGGCGGTGTGGTCATGGAATGCCGCGCTGGCGCTGGTCTGCGGCAATGCCGTGGTCTGGAAGCCGTCCGAGAAAACGCCTCTCACGGCGCTGGCCTGCCAGGCCCTGTTCGCGCAGGCGGCGCAGCGCTACGGCGACGCGCCGCCTGGCCTGACCGAACTGCTGATCGGCGGGCGCGAAGTGGGCGAGGCGCTGGTCGACTCGCATGCGGTGGCGCTGGTGTCGGCCACGGGCTCCACGCGCATGGGCCGGCAGGTTGGCCCGCGCGTGGCGCAGCGCTTCGGCCGCGTGCTGCTGGAGCTGGGCGGCAACAACGCCGTCATCGTGGGCCCCACCGCCGACCTGGACATGGCCGCGCGCGGCATCGTGTTCGGCGCCATCGGCACGGCGGGCCAGCGCTGCACCACCACGCGCCGCCTCATCGTGCACGAGAGCGTGGCCGACGAGCTGCTGCGCCGCCTGCGCCTGGCCTACGCCAGCGCGCCCATCGGCAACCCGCTGGAAGCCTCCACCCTGGTCGGCCCGCTCATCGACCGCGGCGCATTCGACGCCATGCAGGCCGCGCTCAAGGCGGCCCGCGAGCAGGGCGGCACGGTCACGGGCGGAGAGCGCGTCCTGGCAGACCAGTATCCCGACGCCTGGTACGTGCGGCCCGCCATCGCCGAAATGCCCGGCCAGACCGACGTGGTGTGCCACGAAACGTTCGCGCCCATTCTGTACGTCATGCGCTATACCGACTTCAGCCAGGCGCTGGCCATGCAGAACGGCGTGCCCCAGGGCCTGTCCTCGGCGATCTTCACCAACGACCTGCGCGAGGCCGAAACCTTCCTGTCGGCGGCCGGCTCGGACTGCGGCATCGCCAACGTGAACATCGGCACCTCGGGCGCGGAGATCGGCGGCGCGTTCGGCGGCGAGAAGGAAACGGGCGGCGGCCGCGAATCGGGCTCGGACGCATGGCGCAACTACATGCGGCGCGCCACCAACACCATCAATTATTCACGCACGCTGCCGCTGGCGCAGGGCATCAGGTTCGGGGAATAGCGGCGGTCGCGGGTGTTGCCTGCGCGCCATAGAAATGTGACGTTTTCTACAGGCGCGCCGGGGTTTTTACAAACGGTAGCGGGGGGTCGATGTTACAGTTCTTCGTCCCAATCTAAACCCGCGATCATGGCTGTCATCCGCGTTCTCCGCGCCAATCCGCGCCTGTCTTTCCCGCTCGGCGGCCTGGCCGCCGCCCTGGCCCTCGGCCTGGCGGCCCCGGCCGACGCCGGCGTCTCCTACCGCCTGGACCGCCCGTCGGCCGCGCCCGGCGAGGCCGTGACCATCGAAGCCGTGTACTTCAATGAAGGCTCGGCCCGCGCCAACTGGGAAGCGCCGCCCGAGCTGGTGCTGCAGTGGCGCGGCTCGGACGGCCAGATCGTGCGCAGCCTGGCCAAGCTGCGCGGCGGCAAGGCCAGCTACAGCGTGCCGGTAAACAATTTCGCGCGCGTGGCCTGGACGGCCGTGGTGCCCGCCACGGTCAACGGCCTGCAGGCCGTTTCCATCGAGGGCCAGCCCGCGATGATGGCGCTGGACGCCACCGGCCGCGAAACCGGCACCGTGGCCAGCACGCCCGCGCAGGGTCCGGTGGTGGACGCCCGCACCGGCCAGCCGCTGCCGCCGGCCGTGGTTTCCGAGGTCGGCGCCTCGCCCGACGGCGGCCCGGCGCCCGCGGCCGTGGCGGCGGCGCCCGCCGTTCCGCCCGAATCCGCGTTCGACCGCTTCCGCAGCGCCATCTCCGAATACAAGCCCGTGTATTTCGACATCGGCACCCGCGACAAGACCACCGCGCGCTTCCAGATCAGCGCCAAGTACCGCCTGTTCAGCCCGCCCGGCGACCGTCCGGCCGACTGGAGCGAGAACTTCTACCTCGGCTACACGCAGATCTCGCTGTGGGACCTGGAAAGCGATTCCATGCCCTTCATCGACACCACGTTCAACCCCAGCGCGTTCTGGCTGTCGGACAACATCTGGACCTCGCCCGGCCAGAACTGGCGCTTCGGCCTGAACACCGGCGTGGAGCACAACTCCAACGGCAAAGACGGCGACGATTCGCGCTCCTTGAACGACGGCTACATCGAACCGCGCTTCCACTACCGCTTCGACGGCGGCAGCACGCTGACCTTCGCGCCGCGCGTCAAGGCGTACTTCAGCGTCGGCGACGAGAACAGCGACTATTCCGACTACGCCGGGCACGTGGACTGGCAGCTGCGCTGGGCGCAGGACAACGGCGCGGTGGTTTCGGCCATGTACCGCCAGGGCGACCAGCGGCGCCGCACCACCCAGCTGGATTTCGCCTGGCCGCTCAAGCGCACCTGGCTCAACATGAACGGCTACCTGCACCTGCAGTACTTCAACGGCTACGGCGAAACGCTGCTGGGCTACAACCAGCGCAACGAATCGCAATTCCGCGTCGGCCTGTCGCTGGTGCCTTGAGGTTGCGCGGCCGCGCGGCGCCTGCCCCGGGCATCCCGGGCGCGGCCGGCGCGGCGGAGCCGCTATGCGTCGGCGGCCAGTTCTTCCCAGCCCAGTTCGCGCGTGCGCGCCAGCGCGCGCGTGACGCGGGCGGCCGCGCGGCGGGCCGCCTCGGCCAGTTCCAGCCCGTCCAGCACGCCGGCCGCCATGGCCGCCATGAACACGTCGCCCGTGCCGTGCACCGAAGGCGGAATGGCGATTTCCGGATGCGACACCACGACGGCGTCATCGCGCGTCACCACCACGAGCTGCAGCGCGCCTTGCGCCGAGGCCCGCGGCGCGGCGCTGGTCGCCACCACCCAGCGCGGACCCTGCGCGATGAGTCCGCGCGCCGCGGCGATCACCTCGTCCAGCGTGGCGAGCGGACGGCCGGCCAGCGTTTCCAGTTCGAAATGGTTGGGCGTCATGCCGTCGGCCAGCGGCACGAGCAGCTTGCGGTATTGCTCCACCAGCCCCGCATCCACGTACAGGCCGTCGTTGCTGTCGCCCAGGACCGGGTCGATGAACACGGGCAGGCCGGGCCTGGCCTGCCGCACGCGGGGCAGCCACCGGGCCAGCAGGTCCGCCTGCGCCGGATTGCCCAGGTAGCCGCAAACGATGGCGCGCGCCTGCGCGACGACACCCCGGTCCCACAGCCCCTGGAGCAGGCCCTCGAACCATTCGGCGGGCACCGCGCCGCCGTACAGGCTGGGATAGTGCGGCGTATTGCTCAGCACCACCGTGGGCACGGCCACGGCGCGGTAGCCCGCCTCGCGCAGCACCGGCAGCGCGGCATTGTTGCCCACGCAGCCGTAGACGACCTGCGACTGGATGGAAATGACGTCCACCCGGGCGGGCGTGGCGGGCGGCGCGGCGTTCGCGGTCATGCGGAAAACTCCTGGTGCGGATATGGCCAAAAACGGGATGATAGCCCCGAGGACCGCGGCCCGCCCGGGCGCAGCCCTATCGGCGCGGCGCAATCGCTGGACCCTCTGCTGGAAGAACTGGCGCCGCGGCAGGCGGGAATTCGAGCTGTTACGCCGCGCGTATGCCGGCCGGACCTTCGCCGAGCGCCTCGGAATCGCCCCAGGCGATCAAGCGCCCATCCGGCGGGCCAGCGCCAGGTAGATATCGCGCGCGCCCACGAGCTGCTCGACCGCGACGGACTCGTCTATGGTGTGCGCGTCTTCCTCGTTGCCCGGCCCCAGGCCCACCGTGGGAATGCCGCGCCGCCCCGCCGACTCCGAGCCGTTGGTGCAAAAAGGCCAACAGCCCACCGCGTCGTCCCTGCCGCACTCTCTCGCGGCCCCGCGCAGCGCCGCGAGCACGGGCGCATCGTCGGGACAGCGCCATGCCGGCAGCCAGCGCGGCGGCGCCGCCGACTCCCCTGTAAAGGCGCGCACCGGATCGGCGCTGATTTCCAGCGTGTAATCGCGCACCCCCACCCGCTCCAGGCACAGCCTGATCGGGCCGAGCACGTCGTGCTCGGTTTCTCCCGCGAGGGTGCGGCGGTCGAAACGCAGCGTCACGCCGCCCGGAACCATCGATATCGAGGGATACGGCTGCGACACCGCGTCCACCGGCACCAGCAGGGCCGGCCCCAGCACCGGGTCGGAAGGCAGGGGCAGAGATTCGAGGGCGAGCAGGGCCCGCGCCGCCGCATGCAGGGGGTTGCGCCCCACTTGCGGCGTCGCCGCATGGGCCGGCTTGCCGTGCAGCGTGAGCAGCACCTCCATGCGGCCTTTCTGGCCCGCCTTGATCCGCAGGCCCGACGGCTCGCAGATCACGACGGCCCCAGGCTGCACGGCGTCCAGCACCCGGGCCAGCGCATGGCCTTCGATGACTTCCTCCAGCACGCTCGCCGACACGGCGATCCTGCGCCGCAAGCCCTGGCGCGCCGCCGCGGCCACGCCGCAAATGGCCGCCGCGATACCGCCTTTCATGTCGGCGCTTCCCCTGCCGTACAGGCGGCCCCCGTGGATCACGCCGCCATAAGGGTCGAAACGCCAATGGCCGGTGACCGGCACCACGTCCATATGACCGTCGAACAGCAAGGCCACGTCTGCCTGCGCGGGCCCGGCATAGCCCACCACCGAACCGTTGGCGTCCGTCGTCACCTCGTCGAAACCCGCTTCGCGCATGGCCTGGGCAACCAGCCGCGCCATGCCGCCCTCCTCGCCGGACAGGCTGGGCGTGCGCACCATGGCCTGGGTCAGGGCCACTACATCCATCGTCATGGGAACTCCCGGTAGTTTGAAGCGGCCCCGGAAGGGGCCGCGTTGTCGTCAGCGATTGACCAATTCCCTGGGCACGCGGTAGACCAGCGCCGCCCCCAGCACCGTGAAACTCGCCAGGAAGTACATGCCCCAGTCGGTAGACCCGGTGAGATCCTTGATCCAGCCGATGACATAGGGGCTGATGAAGGCGGCCAGGCCGGCAAACGCATTGATGCCCGCAATCCCCGCCGCCGCGCTGCGTCCTTCGAGAAACGCGGTGGGCAGGCTCCAGAACAGCGGGGAGCACACCATGCAGCCGGCCGCCGCCACCGACAGCATCGCCACGGCCAGCGGCGGGTTGTGGCTGAACAGCGTACTCAGCGCCAGGCCCGCGCCGCCGACCAGGAACGGCGCGATCATGTGCCAGCGCCGCTCGCGCGTGGCGTCCGAATGGCGGCAGACCAGCACCATCGACACCACGGCGCAAATATTGGGCACGGCGGTAAGCAGCCCGATCTCGAGCAGCGACGACACGCCCGTGGAGCGGATTACCGAGGGAATCCAGAAGGCCAGCCCGGACAGGCTGGACACGGTGCAATAGCAGATGAGCGCCATGTGCAGCACGCGGCGGTCCTTGAAGAGCGTGAGCAGCGAGCCGTGCTCGGTCTTGGCCGACGCTTCGCCCGCCAGGTTCTCGGCCAGGCGCCGCTTGTCGCCGGGATCCAGCCAGCGCGCGTCTTCGATGCGATCGTCCAGGTACCAGAACACGGCCAGCCCGAGCAGCACGGAGGGCACCGCCTCGATGATGAACATCCATTGCCAGCCCGCCAGGCCGCGATGGCTGTGGAAAGCCTCCATGACCCAGCCCGACAGCGGCCCGCCCAGGATGCCGGCGAACGGCACGGCGGTCATGAACACGGCCACGATCTGGCCGCGCCGGTGCGAGGGAAACCAGTATGTCAGGTAGAGGATGATGCCGGGATAGAAGCCCGCCTCGGCCGCGCCCAGCAGAAAGCGCAGGATGTAGAACTGCGTGGGCGTGCGCGTGAGCGCCATCGCCGCCGAGATCAGGCCCCAGAGAATCATGATGCGCGCCAGCGTCTTGCGCGCGCCGATGCGGTGCATGAGCACATTGCTCGGCACCTCGAAAAGAAAATAGCCGATAAAGAAAATGCCCGCGCCCAGGCCGTACACCGTTTCGCTGAATTTCAGGTCGTCCAGCATCTGGAGCTTGGCGAACCCGACATTTACGCGGTCCAGGAATGCGGCGATATAGCAGATCATCAGGAAGGGCAGCAGCCGCCACGCCACCTTGCGATACAGGGCGTCGTCGCGCGCCGCCCGCGGATCCGTGTCCGCGGCCATGGGAGAGGCCGCGATGCTTTCGACTGAATGGCTCATTTTTTTCACCTTGGGGGTCTGGATTGGACCGAGCGCTTCCCTGCAGGCGCCGGCGGCGCCCGCATACTGTTGTTATGAAAAGGAAAACGCCGGAATGGAATGCGGCCGGCCGGACAGGCCCGCCGCGATGGCGCGCCGCAGGCTAGGCGGGGACCGCCGCCTGCGGCGCGGGTTCGACGGCGCCTCTGCGTTGCGTGATCAGCCCATAGGCTTCCGGCCTGCGGTGCCGCTCGAAGTTGAACGTGGTGCGCTTATACGAGAGGCAGAGATCCAGGTCGCAACGCGCCACCGCGAGTTCGTCGCCTTTCGTGGAGCACGCGGCGACGATTTCGCCCGACGGCGCGATGATGCAGCTTCCGCCTATCATTTCGCAGCCCTCTTCCTTGCCCGCCTTGGCCACGCCCACCACCCAGGTGCCGTTCTGGTAGGCGCCCGCCTGCATGACGAGGTGGTTGTGGAACATGGACAGATCGTCGTGCTCGGGAGCCGGCGGATTGTGCACCGGCGTGTTGTAGCCCAGCAGGATCATTTCCACGCCTTGCAGGCCCATCACGCGATAGGTCTCGGACCAGCGCCGGTCGTTGCACAACGCCATGCCCATCACGCCGCCGAACGCGCGCCACACGTCGAACGATTCGCCCGGCTCGAAGTAATGCTTTTCGAGGTGCTGGAAGGCCCGCCATGGCTCGTGCCCGGCATGGCCGGGCAGATGCACCTTCCGGTACTTGCCCACGATGCGGCCCTGCTGGTCCACCAGGATGGAGGTGTTGTAGCGGTGCTTCGCGCCCCGTTCGAAAGCCAGTTCCGCATAGCCCAGGTAGAAGCCCACGCCCAGCCTGGCGGCCGTCTCGAAGAGCGGCCGCGTTTCCGCCCCGGGCATTTCGCTTTCGTAGAAGGCGTCCAGCTCGGCCGGATCTTCCATGTACCAGCGCGGAAAGAAGGTGGTGAGCGCCAGCTCGGGAAACACGACAAGCCGGCAGCCCATGGCATGGGCCTGGCGCAGATGCTCGACGAGGCGCTGCACGACCTGGCGGCGCGTGTCGCTGCGCTGCACGGGCCCCAATTGCGCCGCGGCCACATTGATGAAACGTGACATGATTCCAGTCTCCAGTCTATTGTTCCGAAAGTTCGAGCATCAGATCGAGCAGCACGCCGGCGCCCGCCTCGATGTCCCTGTCGTGCGTGTATTCCTTGACGTTGTGCGACAGCCCGCCCACGCTGGGCACGAACACCATGCCCGTGGGGCACATGCGCGCCAGCATCTGGGCGTCGTGTCCCGCGCCGCTGGGCATGCGGCGCACGCGCAGCCCGCGCCGCCGCGCAATGGCCTCCACCCGCGCCACCACCGCCTCGTCGAACTCCACCGGCTCGAAGTCGGCCAGCACGCGATGGCTCACGCGCACGCCCTCTTCCCGCGCCGCCTGCCGCGCATAGGCCAGGCACGCCTCGATCGCGGCCCGCAGCGCCGCGCCGTCGGTATTGCGCAGGTCCAGCGTGAACACCGCGCGGCTGGGAATGACATTGACGAGATTCGGAAACAGATTCACCTGCCCCACGGTGGCGAGCTGCGCGCCGCCCGAGCGGCGGGCGAGATCCCGCGCGAAACACGCAATGCGCGCCGCCACCAGGCCCGCATCGCGGCGCAGCGCCATGGGCGTGGTGCCGGCATGGTTGGACACGCCTTCGACCGTGAACTCGATCCAGTGGATGCCCTGCACGCCCGTGACGGCGCCGATGGTGTCGCCCTCGTGCTCCAGCACGGGGCCCTGCTCCACGTGCAGTTCGACAAAGGCATGCACGCGGTTTCCGCCCACGGGCGCCGGTCCGTCGTAGCCGATGCGGCGCAGGTTCTCGCCGACGGTGGTGCCGTCCACGCCCACCGTGGCCAGCGCGTCCTCCAGCGCCAGGCCGCCCTGGAACACCAGGCTGCCCATCATGTCGGGCGCGAAACGCGCGCCTTCCTCGTTGGTGAAGAAGGCCACGGCCAGCGGCCGGCGGGTGACGATGCCCGCATCGTCCAGGGCGGCCATCACCTCCAGTCCCGCCAGCACGCCCAGGTTGCCGTCATAGCGGCCGCCGGTGCGGACCGTGTCGATGTGAGAGCCCGTCATCACCGGCGGGCCCGCTTCGCGGCCCGCGCGCACGCCCACCACATTGCCGATCCGGTCCACGCTGACCGCCAGGCCGAGTTCCCGCATCCATCCGCACACCAGGTCGCGCCCCAGCCTGTCTTCCTCGGACAGCGCGAGGCGGCTGACGCCCCCGCCTTCGATCGCGCCCACCTGCCCCAGCCGGGCGATGCGGTCCAGCAGACGGGGCAGGTCGATGCGCGGCTGCGCGCCGGCCGTCATGCCGGCGCTCCGATTTCTTCGGGTTGCCTGCCCACGATGCGGCGGTAAAGCCCGGGATCGGTGGCGCCTTCGCTGCCGAAGAACAGGACGCGGCTGGAGCCGTCCAGGCCCAGCGCCTGCCGCGCCGCGTCGTCGGCCAGCGCCGCCAGGCAGCCCGTCAGGCCCGCCACCGCGGATTCGCCCGCCACCAGCGGCGTGTCGCCGTAGCGTCCGGACGCCAGCAGGCGCACCGTGTCCAGCGCGGCCTCGTCGTCCACGGTAAGAAACGCCTGGGCCCCCGGCCGCAGGATTTCCCACGCCAGCAGCGACACCTCGCCGCAGGCCAGCCCGGCCATGACAGTATCCAGGTCGCCTTGCACCGCCACGGGCCTGCCCGCCTTGGCGCTTTCGAAAAGGCATGCCGCGCGGTCGGGCTCGACCACGATGAAGCGCGGCCGCTGCGGCCCCAGCGTTTCCCAGAAATGGGCGCATACGGCCGCCGCCAGGCCGCCCACGCCGCCTTGCAGGAAAACGTGCGTGGGCAGAGGCCCGCCGCCGGCCCGGATCTGGCTCAAAGCCTCGTCGGCCATGACGGCGTAGCCCTGCATCACGTCCTTCGGCACGTCCATGTAGCCCGGGTAGGAAGTGTCGGAGACCACGAAGCGGCCCAGGCGCGCGGCATCGGCCGCGGCTTCGCGCACCGAGTCGTCGTAATTGCCCGCCGTGCGCACCACCTGAGCGCCATAGCTTTCGATGGCCTGCTTGCGTCCTTCGCTCACCGTGGCGTGCACGTAGATGACGCAACGGCATCCGAAGCGTTGCGCGCCCCAGGCCACCGAGCGCCCGTGGTTGCCGTCGGTGGCGCAAGTGACGGTAATGGCCTGCGTGTGTTCGCGATGCTCGCCGGAGAGCAGATCGTCCACGGTCAGGTCGTCGCGGCCAAGCCGGGATCCCAGTTCGCGCAGCAGCAGCCGGCTCACCGCATACGCGCCGCCCAGCGCCTTGAAGCTGCCCAGGCCGAAGCGGCCCGCCTCCTGCTTGTACAGCATGCCGGCCACGCCCGCCGCCCGCGCCAGGCCGTCCAGGGCGTAAAGCGGCGTCGGGGCGTAGCCCGGCCAGCGCGCGATCTCCGCCTGCGCGAGCGCGTAGGCCGCGCCGCCCAGCACCGCCTGCTGGGCGGGGCCGTAGGGCTGGGCGGCGTCGAACGCCGGATTGGAAGTCCAGCCTAGCCGGACGCGGGGAAGGATCTCTGCCACTTCAATCTCCTGGTTGCGATGGTTTCAACGCTGCAGATCGCCGTACAGATCATGCAGCCGCTCGATATTGGCCAGGCGCTGGCGCGCCGCGCCGCCCAGCGCGCGAGCCAGCGCCGAGCAGATATGGTTGAGCAGGCTCAGGGCCGCCACATAGGAATCGAAAACCGCCGAGCCGGTGTTCACGCAGCGCAGCGCCACGTCGGCGCGCGCGGGCAGCTCGGTGGCGGTGGGATCCGTCATGACCACCACCTTGGCGCCCACGCGGTTGGCGTGCTCCACGATGGGTTTGAGCAAGGTGACGCGGCGGCGGAAATCCATGACGAGAAGCACGTCGCCCTTGGCCAGGTCGGCCATGTCTTCGGCCAGGTTCAGCCCGGCTCCCGGCGCGAGCGAGACGCCGTCGCGCAATTGCGTCAGCAGGGCCCAGGCATATTGCGCCAGCACCCGGCCGTTGCGAAAGCCTGCGATCCACACGCGCCGCGCGCCGGCCAGCAACGACACCGCCAGGTCCACGTCGGCGCTGTCCAGCCGCTCGAAGGTCTGGGCCAGATTGCGCAGGTCGTTGGCCAGATGCGCCGCGAGCGCATCGCCGGAAGCATCCGGCGGGCGCACCCCGGCCAGCTCGTACAGCGGCGAGCCGCGGCCGGCCTCGTCCCGGGCCTGCGCGCGCACCTCGTTGAAGTTCTCATAGCCCAACCGCCGGAAAAACCGCCCGGCGGTCGCCTTGGACACGCCCGCCTTCTGCGCCAGCTCGGCGCCCGAGTAGGCGGCGATATTGCCCAGGCACTCCAGCGTGGCGCGCGCCAGCCGCTGCTCGCTTTCCGTGAAGGAGTCCTGCAAGGCCAGGATGCGTTCCTGCAAAGTCGATGTCATGGACGCGGTTTTATGAAACTTTGATTTCATCAATATATTTTCCTGAAACTTTAGTGTCAACACGATTTGCGTAACAGCGTATCCCGCCGGCGGGCATAAAAAAAATGCGCCCGCATCGCGGGCGCTCGAATGCGCCTGGAGCCAGGCGCACAGACCGGCAGTCCGCCGCGCGGCTCGTCACGGGCTGCGGCCCGCCTCCTCCTGCAGTTGACGCCACAGGATCTTGCCCGTATTCGATTTGGGCAGCGACTCGACGAACTCGACGATGCGCGGAACCTTATAGGCGGCCATGCGTTGCCGCGCCCAGGCGATGACGGCCGCTTCGCTGGTCTGCTCGCCGGCCTGCGGCCGCAGCACGAGCAGCGCCTTGACCGTCTCGCCGCGGCAGGAGTCCGGCACGCCGATCACGCAAGCCTCGTGCACGGCGGGATGCTCGTACAGCGCGTTTTCGACTTCGGCGGGCCAGACCTTGTAGCCCGAGGCGTTGATCATGCGCTTGAGGCGGTCGGTCACGAAGAAGTACCCGTCTTCGTCCACCCGCCCCAGGTCGCCGGTGCGGAAATAGCGCCGGCCCTCCAGGCTGACGAACGCCTCCTGGTCGGCTTGCGGCTGCCGCCAGTAGCCCAGCATGACCTGGCTGCCGCGCGTGACCAGTTCGCCGACTTCGCCGTCCGGCAGCTCCTGCAGTGTGCCGGGGTCGATCACGCGGGTGTCCACGCCGAAGGTGGGCACGCCGATGCACTGGCGCTTGCCGCGCGCCAGCGGATTGCAGTGCAGGAATGCCGCGGTTTCGGTCAGGCCGTATGCCTCGTTGAAGACGATGCCGTAGCGGTCGGCCAGCATGGCATGCACGGCTTGCGGCATCGGCGCGCCGCCGCCGCACAGCAGCGCCAGGCTGGACAGATCGAAGCCGCCGATGCCGGGCTGCGCGAAGAAGTCCACCACCATGGCGGGCGCGGCCGACCAGACGCTGACGCGCCGCTCGGCCATCAGCCTGGCTGCCGCCTCACGGTCCCAGCGCGGCAGCACCACCACGGTCGCACCCAACAGAATGGGCAGGTTCATGCAGTTCTGCATGCCCAGCATATGGAACATGGGCGCCACGCCCAGGATGACGGATTCGGCGTGCAGGCCACGCCACAACTGCGACCCGGCCAGCGCCGCGCCCAGCGTGGCGTGCGTGTGGCGGCAGCCCTTGGGCCGGCCGGTGGTGCCGGAGGTGTAGGGCAGCAGGCAGAGATCGTCCGCCTGGGCGCGGGCGGGCTCCGGCTGCGCGCCCACGGCGAGCGCGCCGTACCAGGGCACGGCATCGGGCAGTCCGGTGTCCTGGCGAGGCGCGCGGATCCAGTCCGGCGGCTCGTGATCCGTGCGTGCGCCGTCCAGATAATCCGAATAGGTGTGGACGATCACGCGCTCCAGCCGCCCGTCCGCGGCGAATCCGGCGAGCCGCGGGCACAGCTCCTGGCTGGCGAAGGCCACGCGCGCGCCGCTGTCTTCCAGGTAGTGCGCCAGTTCGTCGGGCGTGCTCATGGCATTGACCGGAACCGCCACCGCGTCGGCGCGCAGGATGGCGTAGAAGGCAATGACGAACTGCGGGCAGTTCTGGCTGAAGAGCAGCACGCGGTCGCCGCGCCCCACGCCGGCGCACCGCTGCAGATACCCCGCGAGCGCGTCCGCCTCGCGCTTGAGCCGGGCGTAGCTCACCTCGGCGTCGTAGAACACGATGGCGGCCTTGTCGGGATAGCGCGCCGCCGAAACCTCCAGGTTGAAATACAGGGTCGTCCGGGGCGCCGGGATTTCCCGGGGCAACCCCTTGGGCCAGAACGCGTAGTGCGATTGCCGCATGTCTCCTCCGTGTCCGGGGCGCAACGCGCGCGGCGGCTCAGGCCGCCATGCCGCGCGCGATGATCTCTTTCATGATCTCGTTCGATCCGCCATAGATCTTGCCCACGCGCGCGTCGGCGTACATGCGCGCGATGGGGTACTCCAGCATGTAGCCGTAGCCGCCGTGCAATTGCAGGCACTCGTCGATGACCTGGCAGTTCATCTGGGTAACCCACCACTTCGCCATGGCCGCGGTAGGCAGGTCCAGCGTGCCCGCCAGCTGGCGGGCGATGCAGTCGTCGACGAAGCGCGCGGCGACAGTGGCCACGGTTTCGCATTCCGCCAGCTTGAACCGCGTGTTCTGCAGCGCCATGAGCGGCTGGCCGAACACTTCCCGGCTGCCCGCGTAGGCCACGGTTTCGTCGATGGCGCGCCGCATGGTCGCCGCGGCGCCCACGGCGATCAGCAGGCGCTCGCGCGGCAATTGCTGCATCAGCTGGCCGAAGCCGCGCCCTTCTTCGCCGCCCAGCAGGTTGCCGGCGGGCACTCTTGCGCCGTCGAAGAACAGCTCGGCGGTGTCCTGGCTCTTCTGGCCCAGCTTCTCCAGCAGGCGGCCGCGGCGAAAGCCCGGCAGATCGCGCGTCTCGACCATCAGCAGCGACACGCCGCGCGCCCCGGCCGAAGGATCGGTCTTGGCGACCACGCAGATCAGGTCCGCGTGCAGGCCGTTGGTGATGAAGGTCTTGGAGCCGTTAAGCACATAGTCGCCGCCGTCGCGCATGGCGGTGGTGCGCACGCTCTTGAGGTCGGACCCCGCGCCCGGCTCGCTCATGGCGATGGCGCCCACCAGCTCGCCCGTCGCCATGCGGGGCAGCCAGCGCCGCTTCTGGTCCTGGGTGCCGTAGTTCAGGATGTAGTGCGCCAGGATCGCGCTGTGCACGTTGTTGCTGAATCCGTGCACCATGGCGCGCGCCTGCTCGGAGGCCACGATGGCCTCGTGCGCGAAGTTGCCTCCGCCGCCGCCATAGGCTTCGGGGATGCTGACGCACAGCAGGCCCAGGCTGCCTGCGCGCCGCCAGACATCGCGGTCGGCGTGCTGCTGCTTGCGCCACTTTTCCTCGTGCGGTGCGAACTCCTTCTCGAAAAGGCGGCGGATGGAATCCTGGAAAAGCCGCAGGTCGGCGTCCATCCAGGCGGGGCTCGGCGTGTCCATGGGTCCTCCCGCGATCAAGGCCGGCCGCCGCCCACGACCAGGACCTGGCCGCTGACGTAGTTCGATTCGGGCAGGCAGAATAGATAGACCGCGCCCGCCGCCTCGGCCGGCGTGCCGGCGCGGCCGATGGGAACGAGGCGTTCGGCGTTCTTCAGCACCTCCGGATTCACCCCCACCTTGATCCGCCGCCCGGCAATGTCGAGCGAGGCATCGTCGTCCGCGGCCGACTCGGTGAGGCGGGTGCGGATCAGGCCGAAGGCCACGCTGTTCACGTTGACCTTGTAGCGCCCCCATTCCTTCGCCAGGGCGCGGGTCAGGCCGTTAACGCCCGCCTTGGCGGCCGCGTAGTTGGCCTGGCCCGCATTGCCCATGACGCCCGAGGTGGACGAGATGTTCACCACCTTGCGGAATACCTCCCTGCCCTGCGCCGCCTCGGTCTTGGCCGCCTCGCGGATGAACCCCGAGGCCGCCCGCAGAATGCGGAAGGGCGCGGTCAGGTGCACGGCGAGCATGGCGTCCCATTGTTCGTCGCTCATTTTCTGGATCACGTTGTCCCAGGTGTAGCCGGCGTTGTTCACGATGATGTCCAGGCCGCCGTATGCCTCGATGGCGGTATCCACGTACCGCTGCGCGAAATCCGCCTCGATCACGCTGCCCGCGCATACGCAGGCCTGTCCTCCCGCGCCGCGGATCAGCGCGGCGGTTTCCTCGGCCGGCCCGTCATCGAGGTCGTTGACCACCACGCGCGCGCCTTCCCCGGCCAGCTTCAGCGCGATCTCCCGCCCGATGCCCCGTCCCGATCCCGACACCAGCGCCACTTTTCCATCCAGCGTACCCATGGCTTCTGTCTCCTTTGTTCCGTTCATGGCCCGCCCCGGCCGCGCCGGCGCGGTCTTGCTTCAGGCGGCCTGGTACAGCGTGACCACGCACGCGCCGCCCAGCCCGAGGTTGTGCTGCAGCGCCAGCCTGGCGCCTTCCACCTGGCGCAGGTCGGCCTGGCCGCGCAATTGCCACACCAGCTCGGCGCACTGGGCCAGGCCGGTCGCGCCCAGCGGATGCCCCTTGGAAAGCAGCCCGCCGGAGGGGTTGGTCACCACCTGGCCGCCATAGGTGTTGCCGCCTTCGAGAATGAATTTCTCCGCCGTGCCTTCCGGCGTGAGGCGCAGTCCCTCATATGTGAGCAGCTCGTTGGCGGTGAAGCAGTCGTGCAGCTCCACCACATCGATGTCGGCCGGGTCCACCCCCGATGCCTCGAATACCTGGTCGGCCGCGGCGCGGGTCATGTCGTACCCCACGAGCTTGCGCATGTCTGCCGACTCGAACGCCGGCGCGGTGTCGGTGGTCATGGATTGCGCGGCGATGCGCACCGCGGGCGCGATGCCGCGCCGGCGCGCGAAATCCTCGGAGCACAGCAACGCGGCCGCCGCGCCGCAGGTCGGCGGGCAGCATTGCAGGCGGGTCAGCGGCTCGAAGATCATGGGCGAAGCCAGCACTTCCTCCAGCGTCACGGTCTGGCGGAACACCGCATACGGATTGCGCGCCGCATGCTGCCGGGCCTTGACCGAAATGCGCGCGAACGTGTCGGGCCGGATGCCGTGCTGCTTCATGTAGTCGCGTCCCGCACCGCCGAAGAACTGCGCCGCGCGCGGCCTGTCGGCATCGTAGCCCTGGATGGCGCGCATCGATTCGATGAAGCCCGCCAGCGGCGACGGCCGGTCTTCGTACATGCTTTTCAGGGCCCCGGGCGACATCTGCTCGAAGCCCAGCGCCAGCGCGCAATCGACGGCCCCGCTCTGAACGGCCTGGCGCGCCAGGAAAAGCGCCGAGGAGCCGCTGGCGCAATTGTTGTTGACGTTGAAGACCGGAATGCCGGTCAGGCCCAGGCCGTACACCGCCGCCTGCCCGCAAGTCGAGTCGCCGTACACGTAGGCCGCATAGGCCTGCTGCACATCGCCGTACGGCACGCCGGCGTCGTCCAGCGCCGCGCGGGCCGCGCGCGCGCCCATGGCCGGATAGGGCTCGCTTGCCCCGGGCTTGCTGAACGGAATCATGCCGACGCCGGCCACGAGTACGTTCCGATTCATGTTTGCCTCTCCTGTGGTGTGAAACCGCCTCGGCGCCGGCGCCCGTTGCGGGCGGGCCGCGGCCGGTGGGCACAGCTTCGCGCCGCGCGGCCCGGCGGGCAATGGCCGCAGGCGTCAAACGCATTGGCGGAAAGTGTCATGCGCATCCGGCTGCGGATTGCGCATGCGGCTGCGGCGGTATTCGCCGGGCGCCACGCCGGTCCATTTCTTGAAGGCCCGGTTGAAGGTGCTGCACTCCGAGAAGCCGAGGCGCTCGGCGATGTCCACCAGCGACAGTTCCGGACGGCCCAGGTACTCGATGGCCGCATCGCGGCGCAGATCGTCTTTCAGCGCCTGGAAGCCCTGCCCTTCCTCGCGCAGGCGGCGGCGCAGCGTCTGCGGCGTCATGGCTAGCTGCGCGCTGATGCGCGCAAGCGAAGGCAGCTCGCCCGAAAGGTCGTTGCGCAGCAAGCGCCGGATGCGCTCGGTGAGCGTGGTGCGGTCCTGGAACTTCACCAACAGGTCGAACGGCGCATTGGCGAGAAACTCGCGCAGGCTCCGCGCGTCCTGCACCACGGGCAGGTCCAGCCAGCGCGCCTGCAGCCTGAGCCCGGTTTCGGGCTGGCCGTAGCGCACCGGCGCGTAGAAGAGGCGATGCGCGTCGGCGCTGCGCTCGCCGTTGCGGTAGTCCACGCCCAGGATGGGAATGCGGCGCGCGGCCAGCCAGTTCGCCACTCCCAGCGTGAAGAAAAGAAAGGTGCGCTCGCCGTACCAGCGCGCCGGGCCGGGCGCGGCGCGCGTGTCCAGAACGATGCGCGCCAGCCCGTCCGAGACGCAGAGCCGGGCCGTGAAATCGGGCAGCAGGCCGTGATAGAGGCGGAAGGCCGCGCGCAGGGCGCGTCCGATGCAAGGCTCGCGTTGCGCGACGCCGCAGGCCAGCGCGAACGCGCCCAGGGGAACGGGGCGCGTGCCCAGGCCCATGAAGTCGTCGCGGGTGGCCAGGCGCAACCGGCGCAGGATGCGCGCGAACTGCGCCTGCGACACCCGCGCCATGGGCGACTGCAGCAGGGCCGGCGACACCTCCGCCCGTTCCAGCACGTGGTTCACGTCCACGCCCCGGCTGCGCGCGCCGTGCAGGATCTGCGCCAGGTGGCCGATTGCAATGGTGTGGTGCGTCATCACGATCTCCCGCGACCCGTTGGCGGCCATGGTAGCCAATGCCCGCGCCGGGCGAAACGGCGGCGGTGAGCATTCCCGCCAAGCCGAATCAACGATTTCGCCATTGGTCGGCCGCGGCCCCGCATCTAGACTGGCTCGAACCCGCCCTGTGCGGCCCCCTTCGTATTTGCGGGAGCCCCTCTTTGGATACGCCGAACACCGCGCCGCTCGCCGGCGTGCGGATCCTGGATCTTTCCAGGCTGCTGCCCGGCCCGCTGGCCGCGCAGTATCTCGCGGACCTGGGCGCCGACGTCGTCAAGATCGAAGACACGCAGGCCGGCGACTACGCGCCCCCGGCCCTGCGCGCCGCCTGCAACCGCAACAAACGCGGCGTGCGGCTGGACCTGAAGCAGCCGGACGGCAGGAAGGCGCTGGCTGCGCTGGCGCGCGGCGCGGACGTGCTGATCGAAAGCTTCCGCCCGGGCGTGGCCGCCCGCCTGGGCGCCGACTACGCCACGCTCGCGGCGGAGAATCCGCGCCTGGTGTATTGCAGCATCAGCGGCTACGGCCAGGACGGCCCGCGCAGCGGAGAAGCCGGGCACGACCTCAATTACGCCTCGTGCACGGGCGTGGCGGAGCAGATGGCCGGCGCATCGGGCGAGCCCGCGCTGTCGAATCTGCCGGTGGCCGACGTGCTGGGCGGATCGCTGACCGCCGTCATGGGCGTGCTCGCCGCCCTGTTCGATGCCCGGCGCACCGGAATCGGTCGCCATGTGGACATCGCCATCGCCGACGGCTTGCTGGCCGGCAACGTGGTGTCGCTGGCCACGCTGAACGCCAGCGGCGGCACCCGCCCCCCGGGCACCGACGCGCTGTCGGGCGGGCTGGCGTGCTATGGCCAGTACCGCACCCGCGATGGCCGCTGGCTGGCCGTGGCCGCGCTGGAGCCCAAATTCTGGGAGGCGCTGTGCCGCCGGCTGGAGCGCCCCGACCTGCTGGCCGGCCATCGCGATCCCGCACGCCAGCCGGCACTGCGGGCCGCACTGGCCGCCATCATCGGTTCCCGTCCGCTGGCCCACTGGGCATCCCTTTTCGAGGGAACGGACTGCTGCGTCTCTCCGGTGCTGACCCTGGCCGAGAGCCTGGCGCAGCCGCAGGTGGTGGCGCGCGGGATGCTGCGCCGCACCGAGCATCCCCGCCACGGCGCGGTCCTTCATATCGCCTGCCCCGTCAAGATGTCGGGATTCGAATTCGCCATCCGCCGCCAGGCCCCCGAGCCGGGTGAGCATACCGAACAGGTTCTGCGCGAGGCGGGCTATCCGCCCGCCGAAATCGCCAGCCTGGCCGCGCGCGGCATCGCCCTGTAGGGACATGCAGGCGCCGCGCGTCAATTCCCACCAAGACAAGGACGGAGACACCCATGACGCAACCCTTCCATCGCCCGCCGTCGCCCAGACGCCGCTCGCTGCTCAAACTCGGCCTGGGCCTGCCCGCCGCCCTCGCCCTGCCGCAGGCGTCGCGCGCCGCCGGCTTTCCCGAGCGACCGGTGACGCTCATCGTGCCTTTTCCCGCCGGCGGCGCAACCGATACGCAGATGCGCGCGCTGTCGGTCGCGGCCGCGCGCGAACTGGGACAGCCCGTCGTCGTCGCCAACCGTCCCGGCGCGGGCGGGACACTGGGCCCGGCCGCCATGGCGCATTCCGCCGCGCCCGACGGCTATACGGTTTCGGTGGTGGTGGGCACGCTGTTCCGCTACCCTTTTCTGCAGCCGGTCAACTACGATCCGCTGCGCGACTTCACCTATATCGCCTGCATGACCGCCTATTCGTATGGCATCGTGGTGCGCCAGGACGCTCCCTGGAACTCGCTGGCCGACCTGATCGCCGACGCCCGCGCGCGTCCCGATGCGATCAGCTACGGCGGAACCGGAGCGGGCGGGTCCGGGCGCATCGCCATCGAGCGCCTGTCGCGCCTGACGGGCGCGCGCTTCAACTTCATCCCGTTCAAGGGCGCGGCCGAGGAAACCACCGCGCTGCTGGGCGGGCACATCCAGATGGTGGCCGACGCGGGCTGGGGGCCGATGATAGACACCGGCAAGGCGCGGCTGCTGGCGGTGATCGCCCGCGAGCGGGCCCGCCGCGTGCCGCGGGCGCCCACGCTGGTCGAGCTGGGCTACGACATCGTCGCCTCCAACCCGGTAGGCATCGCCGGCCCCAGGGGCATGGATCCCGCTGTCGTGAAAACGCTGCAGACGGCGTTTCATCGCGCGTCGCGCGACCCGGAATACAACCGCGCGCTGGACAACGCCGACCAGCCCCACATGCTGATGGACAGCGAAGCCTACACAGCGTTTGCCGTGCGCCAGGTCGCCGAGGAAAAGAAGTTCGTGGCCGAGCTGGGCCTGCGTGCGCAGTAGGATCCGGGTCGCCCTGGGGCTACCGCCGCGCGATGAAGTAGATCTTGCGCACGGAGCGGTCCACTTCCCAGCGGCCGGTGTAGCCGTCCGGCATGACGAAGGCGGAGCCGGGCCTCAGTTCGTGCACGGTGCCGTCCGGGTCCACCAGCCGGGCTTCGCCGGCGACGATGTAGCCGAACTCGATGTAGCCCGCGGTATTGGCCTGGAAGCTGCCGGCCGAGCTTTCCCAGACGCCGGCCTCGGCCTTGCCGCCATGGCCCTCGAAGGCGGTAACGGCAAGGAAAGCGGCGTCGCCCGAAATGGGGCGGCGCGGCTTTCCGGGCTCGGCGTTCTGCATTTGCGTGGGGTCGATGCGCACCAGGCGCGAAGAGTCGTGGTTCAAGGCGGCTCCCTGGAAAATGACGAAAATGCCCGGCCAGCATCATAGCCGCGGCGTTCAGCCCGCGTCTTCCAGGATCATCTCCGCGCCGCGCTCGGCCACCATCATGACGGCGGCCTGGGTATTGCCCGACACCATCCTGGGCATGACCGAGGCGTCGACCACGCGCAGGCCCTCCAGGCCATGGACCCGCAGCCGCGGGTCGGTCACGGCGGCCGGGTCGGCGCCCATGCGGCAGGTGCCGATGGGGTGGTAGATGGTCTGGCCGTTGCGCCGCGCGAAATCCAGCCATTGCTCGTCGGTCTGGACCTCCATGCCCGGACTGGTCTCGGACGCGATGTAGGGCCGCAAGGCGGGCTGCCCGACGATGTGGCGCGCCATCCGCATGCCGCCGATGAGACTGTCGCGGTCGACCTGGGCGGACAGGAAGTTGGGCCGGATGACCGGCGCCGCCATGGGATCGGCCGACCGGATGTGGATGCTGCCTGCGGATTCGGGGCGAAGCTGGGCCACGCCCAGGGTCATGCCGGGGTGGCGGTCCAGGATGCGCTCGGCGGCGTTGGCGTAGCTGGCGTGCACGAAGAAATACTGCACGTCGGCCGCCGGCAGCCCCGGCGAACTCTTCACGAAGCTGTGCACCAGGCCCGTGCCCAGCGTGAGGATGCCCTTGCGGCGCAGGTAGTAGCGCGCCACCTGGCGCGCCAGGCGCCAGCCGCGCGACATCTCGTTGAGGGTGACGGCGCCTTTGACCCGCCAGTTCATGCGGGTGGCGAAGTGGTCGATGTAATTCTCGCCCACGCCGGGCCGCGCATGCACGATCGCGATGCCATGCGCGCGCAAGCGGTCGGGGTCGCCCACGCCGGAAAGCTCCAGCAATTGCGGCGACTGCACCGCGCCCAGGCAGACCAGGGTTTCGCGGCCCGCGCGCACGACGTGCTCCTCGCCGTTCTTGCGGTAGGCCACGCCCACGCAGCGCCTGCCCTCGAACACGAGCCGGGTGACGTGCGCGCCGCATTCGATCTTGAGATTGGCGCGCCCCGAGGCGGGCCTGAGGTAGCCGTCCACCACGCTCCAGCGCCGGCCATGGCGCTGCAGCACCTGGTAATAGCCCACCCCTTCCTGTACGCCGCTGTTGTAATCGGGGTTCCAGGGCAGGCCGGCCTGCTGCGCGGCCTGCACATAGGCATCCGAAACCGGAAAGCGCTCCGAAACCTCTTCCAGGTACATGGGCCCCTGCTTGCCCCGGGTTTCGTCGCCAGCCTCGTAGTTCTCGATCTTGCGGAATACGCGCTCCACGCTGCGAAAGCCCCAGCCCGCGGCGCCCGCCGCCTCCCAGGCGTCGTAGTCGGAGGGCAGGCCGCGCACGTAGATCATGCCGTTGATGAGGGACGATCCTCCCAGGCCCTTGCCGCGCGGCACGGAAATCACGCGGCCCAGCGTGTTGTCTTCGGGCTCGGTGGCGAAGCGCCAGTTGTATTCCGGATTGACCAGCAGCTTGGAGAAGCCCGCCGGAATCGAGATCCACATGCTGCGGGCCTCGTGGCCGGCCTCCAGCATCAGGACCCGGTGCCGGCCGCTCGCGCTCAGGCGGTTGGCCAGGATGCAGCCGGCGGTGCCCCCGCCGGCGATGATGAAATCGAAGTCGCTCATCTCGCGGTTCCGGAAGCGTCGCGCGGCTTCACGCCCATGGTTTCCGCCATCAGCGCGATCTGGCAGGCCAGCATGGGAGCGCCATAGTGGATGCGGCAGCCGCGCGCCTGGGCGGCGCGCAGCAGCGGCGTGTCCTGCGGCTGCATGATGACTTCGCATACGATCTGGTCGGGTGCCAGGCGGCTGGCGTCCAGCGGCAGCGGATCGTTTTCCTTCATGCCCAGCGAGGTGCCATTGACGACCAGGTCGTGCCCGGCAGGATCGGGGCCGCCGATGTCAATGCGCGCCTGCGGATGCAGCGACAGGATGCGGGCCTTCAGGTCTTCGGCCTTGGCCGTGGTGCGGTTGGCGATGGTGAGCCGCGACACGCCCGCCTGCGCCAGCGCGAAGCCGATGGCGTTGGCCGCGCCTCCGGCGCCGGCCAGATAGGCGCTCTTGCCGGCGGGATCGATGCCCGCCTCGCGCAGGCCGCGCACGAAACCCTCGCCGTCCAGCATGTCCGCCACCAGGCGGCCGTCCGGTTTGCGCCGCACCACGTTGGCCGCGCCGATTTTCTGCGCCACCGGCGACACCTCGTCCACCAGCGCCAGGATGGCGGACTTGTGCGGCATGGTGACGACGAAGCCGCCCAGGTTTTCCAGCGCCCGCAGGCCGGCCACCACCGCCGCCAGGTTGTCGGGCCGCGCATGCAACGGCACGCACACGCCGTCGAAACCGATGCGCGCGAAATGCTCGTTCAGGCGCTGGGGCGTTTTCACGTGATAGATGGGATCGGCCAGGATGCCGAACAGCCGGGTGTTGCCGCTGATTTCCTTCATGAGTGGATGCTCCTCTTTATCTTGCGACAGGGCAGGATATCGCGCGCCGCGCGGCCCTGGCTTTTCGTCCGAAACCGGGCCCGCCGTTTCCGGCGCCGCCGTTTTCTCCAATAATATATGATATATAATATATATTCATCGCTTCGCCCAGGCTACGACGGGCTAGAATCCGTTCCCGGACTCCCTACCCGCCAGCCTTTACCGCCATGCCCAGTCTCAAACCGGTCAAGAAAGAGAACCTGTCCGTCAGGGTCTACAACGAAATCCGCAACGCCCTCATCAACGGGCAGTACGAGCCCGGCGAGCGCCTCATCATCGGCGAACTGGCCCAGGAAATGGGCGTGTCCATCACGCCCGTGCGCGAGGCCATCTTCCGCCTCATCAGCGAACAGGGGCTGGAAATGCAGGCCGCCACCGCGGTGTACGTGCCCTACGTCAACTCCGAGAAGCTGCGCGAAATCCAGCAGATCCGCTTCCACCTCGAAGGCATGGGCGCGGCCGAGGCCGCCAAGAACATCACGCGCAAGCAGCTCGACAACCTGATCGCGCTGCAGCAGGAATTCATTTCCTGCACGTCCACCGACCCCAAGCGCGCCAGCTACCTCAACCGCAAGTTTCATTTCGCCATCCTGGAAGCCAGCAACAAGCCCATTTTGCGCAACACCGTGGAATCGTTCTGGGTCATTACCGGGCCCATCCTGAAGGTGTTCCACGTCAAGACCGCGGGGCTGGACTACTCCCAGGGGCAGCACCGCCACGAGGCCGTGCTGGAGGCGTTGGCCGCGCGCGATTCCGAGGCCGCCGCCAAGGCCATCCAGGCCGATCTGGTATGGGGCGGCAAGATCATGATCGACTGGCTGGTGGAGCGCGAAAAAGAACTCGACTACCGCCCGCCAGGCGCACGCAACAAATAGGGAGCAAGCATGCTGAAGATCTTCGGCGGCCCGGGCCGCTATGTGCAGGGCCCCGGCGCGCTGGAATCGCTGGGCGATTACGCGGCGCTGTTCGGCCCCCGCGCCGCGCTGGTCATCGACCGCCACGTGCACGGCATGCTGGGCCCGAAGATCGAAAGCCTCTGCGCGTCGCGGCAGGTGGGCCTGACGCCTCTCTTCGTGGAAGGCGACCTCACGCCGGACCAGGTGCAATCGCTGCGCGCGCAGGCCGCGCGGGCGGCGCCCGACATGGTGATCGCCGTGGGCGGCGGCAAGGCGCTGGACGCGGGCAAGGCGGTGGCCAAGTCGGTGCACCGCCATCTGCTCACCGTGCCCACGGTGGCATCCAACGACGCGCCCACCAGCAAGAACTACGTGCTCTACGACGCGCATCACCAGCTCCTCGCCGTCGAGCACATGCTGTTCAATCCCACCATCGTGCTGGTGGACACGGCGGTCATCGCCACCGCGCCGGCGCATTTCTTCCGCGCCGGCCTGGGCGACGCCGTTTCCAAGAAGTTCGAGGCCGGGCAATGCGCGCGCAACGGCGGGCTCAATATGTACGACGCGGCGCCGCCGCTCACGGCGCAATGCATTGCCGACGGCTGCCTGCGCGTACTGCTGGCCGATGGGGCGGCGGCCCTGGACGCGGCCGGCACCGGCCGGCCCACGCCCGCCTTCGAGCGGGTGGTGGAAGCCATGATCCTCATGAGCGGACTCGGGTTCGAAAGCGGCGGCCTGTCCATCGCCCACGCCCTTACGCGCGGCCTGCCGCGCATTCCCGGCGTGGCCGCCGCGCTGCACGGGCTGCAGGTGGCGCTGGGCCTGCTGGTACAGCTCGATCTGGAACGGCGCGACGACGACATGCTGCAAACCCTCACGCAGTGGTACGGGGCCGTCGGCCTGCCGCGCAGCCTGCGTGAGCTGGGCGCCCAGCCTTTCGACGACGGGGTGCTCGAAACCGCGGCCAGCCTCACGCTCAAGGCCCGCCACGCCGCCAATTTCGACCGGCGGCTGACGGTCGCCGAGCTGGCCAACGCCCTGCGGCGCCGCGCCTGAGCCGGCCGCGCCTGAGCCGGCCGCGCCTAAGCCGGCCGCGCCTGCCCCCTTTTCAGAACGCCACGTTGTCCTTGCCTTTCAGGCCCAGCTTGGCGCGGGCCTCGTCCGGCGTCGCCACCTCCAGGTTGAGCGCCTCGATGATGCTGCGAATGCGTTCGACCTGCACGCGGTTCGACTCCGCGAGCTGGCCGGGGCCGATCCACAGCGAGTCCTCCAGCCCCACGCGCACGTTGGACCCCATGGCCGCGCCGATGGTCGCCAGCGGCATCTGGTTGCGCCCCGCTCCCAGGATGGACCACTCGTATTCCGAGCCGAACAGGCGATCGGCCGTACGCTTCATGTGCATCAGGTCTTCCGGGTGCGGGCCGATGCCGCCCAGGATGCCGAACACCGACTGAATGAAGGGCGGCGACTTCACCAGGCCGCGGTCGACGAAGTGCGCCAGGTTGTACAGGTGGCTGATGTCGTAGCACTCGAACTCGAAGCGGGTGCCGTTGGCGTTGCCCAGCGCGAGAATCGACTCGATGTCCTGGTAGGTGTTGCGGAAGATCAGCGAGCGGCTGTTCTCCAGGTGCTCGCGCTCCCAGTCGTGCTTGAACTCCTTGAAGCGGTTCAGCATGGGGAAGAGGCCAAAGTTCATCGACCCCATGTTGAGCGAGGCCAGCTCCGGCTTGAAGGTGGTGGCCGGGCGCATGCGTTCTTCCACCGTCATGTGCGGACTGCCGCCGGTGGTGATGTTGATGACGGCGTCGGTTTCGCTCTTGATGCGCTCCAGGAACGGCTTGAACAGCGCCGGGTCTTGCGAGGGCTTGCCCGTCTGCGGATCGCGCGCGTGCAGGTGCAGCACGGCCGCGCCGGCCCGGGCCGCGCCGATGGCCGCCTCGGCGATCTCGTCGGCCGTCACCGGCAGGTGCGGCGACATGCTGGGCGTGTGGATCGCGCCCGTCACGGCGCAAGTGATGATGACCTTCTGTCTGGCTTTAGCCATTCTCGTCTCCGTTGCTTTGTTTGTGGCGCATCAGGCGCATGAGTTTTTCGTCGCGCCAGAAGCGGCGCCGGGCCAGGTCTTCCTCGGGCAGCAGCGCGCGGCGTTCGCGCGCCAGGGTCTGGACGAGCTCGCCCTCCCAGGGCACGCACTCGCCCTGCGACGCGCCGATACCGCGGTACAGCCCGCCGTAGCGTTCGCAGTAATCGGCGATGCCGCCCGGTGCGTTGAGGTCTATGGTTTCGAACGGCCCCATGAAAGACCAGCGCAGGCCCAGGCCGTCCTTGACCGTGGTGTCGATGTCTTCGGCGCTCGCGATGCCCGCGCCGGCGAGCCGGAAGGCTTCGTGCAGCAGCGCGCCCTGCAGGCGGTTGAGAATGAAGCCCTCGATTTCGCGGCGCAGGGTCACGGGCTTCTGGCCGATGGCGCGCATGATGTCGGCGGCGCGCGCCACGGCCCGCGGATCGGTCCATGGCGCGGGGCAGATCTCCACCACGGGGATCAGGTAGGGCGGATTCACCGGATGCGCCACCAGGCAGCGGCCGCGCCCGGCCAGGTGCCCGGTGAAGGCGCTGGCCGGAATGCTGGACGTGGAGCTGCCGATCACGGCGTCGGGATCGGCCTCGGCGTCCAGGCGGGAGAAAAGCTCGCGCTTGACTTCCACCTTTTCGGGGGAGTTCTCCTGCACGTAGGCCGCCCCGCGCAATGCGGCCCGCAGGGTGGCGGCCACGCCTACCCGCGCTCCGGCGGCGCGGGCGTCGTCCACCATGCCCTGCGCCTCGAGCTCGCCCAGCTGCCGCAGCACGAGTTCGCGCGCCCGCTCGGCGGCGCCGTCGGCGGGGTCGTACAGCCGCGCCTCCCAGCCCATGCGGGCGAATACGATGGCCCAGCCCTGGCCGATCAGGCCGCAACCGATGATGGCGGCGCACGGCCGCTGCCCGGCGCCCATCAGCAGAGCTTCTGCGTGAAGCCGTCGACCACGATGGCCTGCCCGCTCACGCTGCGCGCGGCCTCGCTGGCGTTGAACAGCGCCATGTTGGCGATGTCGCGCGCCGTCACCATGCGGCCCAGCGCCGCCTGGTTTTCGTACTGGGCGGCGATTTCCTCGACCGGCCGGCCCAGGGTCGCCGCCTTGGCGGCGATGACCGCGCGGATGCGCGGCCCTTCCACCGCACCCGGCAGGATCGCATTGACGCGGATGCCGTGCGGCCCCAGCTCGATGGCCAGCGATTTCGTGAAACCGATGACCGCCCACTTGGAAGCCGAATACACAGAACGGCCGGCGAAACCGAGATGGCCGGCCGCCGACGACATATTGATCATGACGCCCGCGCGGGACTGCTTGAGCATGGGAATGGCGCGGCGCGCGCACAGGAACTGGCCGGTGATGTTCACCGCCAGCGTGCGGTCCCAATCGGCCTTGCTCAGGGTTTCGACGAAACCCGTGGGGCCCGCAATGCCGGCATTATTGATGAGCACGTCCAGGCCGCCCAGGGTGTTCGAGACGGCTTCGAAAAGCGCGTCGACGCCGGCCTCGTCGGATACGTCGGCCTTCATGGCATGCACGCCGGGCAATTCAGCGGGCAGCGCGTCCAGGCGCTCCTGGTTGACGTCGCAGACGAATACCGAGGCGCCCGCATGCCGGAACACCTTGGCCATTTCCAGGCCCAACCCGTCGGCGCCGGCCGTGATGAGCACTTTTCTGCCGGTGAAATCCACTTCCTCGAACATGCGCGTGTCTCCTCGATTGTGGTGTATGGGCGCCGGCCAATCATATACGATATATGATAAAAATCGCGCCGCCATCGTCAAGCGAATGAATTTTCCGTCGTGTCGGCAAGCCGTGAAATACATGCCTCACAGGTCTGCCCGCTGCGCGCTAAGGCTTTATTCATGCGGCTTGAGGGAAATCCCCGATTCGGCCCGCAAGCCCCGCCACTAGAATCCAATTCGAGGTTTCGTACCCCGCCAGGCCATATATCATATATTTCCAAAAACAGACGGACCAGAGTCCGCACACCAATCACAAAGGAGCGTAGACAGTGTTCAAGTTCAACAAACTTGCTTTGGCGCTGGGGATGTGCGGCGCATTGGCGGCCGGTTCGGCCGCCGCCGACGTAAAGGTGGGCGCCCTCTTTCCGTTCAGCGGAGCGCTGGCGCTGCTGGGCCAGGAGAGCTACCGGGGCCTGGAGCTGGCGGTCAACGAAATCAACGCCGCGGGCGGCATCAACGGGGAGAAGATCGAAATCGTCAAAGCCGACGCGGTGGATCCCACCCAGGCCGTGTCGGAAACCAAGCGGCTCATTTCGTCCAATGTGGCGGCGGTGTTCGGCAGCTATGCCTCCGGTATTTCCTATGCGGCCTCCCCCGTCACCGAACTGGCCGGCGTGCCCTATTTCGAGCTGGGCGCCACCGCGCACAAGATCACCACGCGCGGCTATAAGTACCTGTTCCGCAGCAACCCCAACACCGGCCTGTACGGCGTGGCCGTGGTGAACGCGCTGCACGACATGATCGCGCCGGGCATGGGCCTGGATCCCAAGGACATCCGCATCGGCATCATCCACGAAGACGGCCCTTACGGCACCGATGTGGCGGCCACCGAGAAAAAGCGCGCCGAAGAGCTTGGCTACACCGTGGCCGAAGTCCTGCCCTACTCCGCCAAGACGGTGGACCTGTCCTCGCTCATCCTGCGCCTGAAAGGGTCCAAGGTGAACGTGGTGCTGCAGACCGCCTACCAGAACGACGCCATCCTGTATTTCCGCCAGGCGCGCTCGTCCGGCTTCAAGCCCAAGGTCGTGGTGGGCGCGGGCGGCGGCTACTCGCTGGCGGATACGGCCAAGGCCGTGGGCGCCGACATGAACGGGGTGTTCGACCTGGACTTCCCGCAGGCTTCCATCAACCCCGCCGGCGCGCCCGGGCTGGACAAGTTCCTGCAGGCCTACAAGACCGCCTACAAGTCCGATCCGCAATCGGGCCACAGCCTCACCAACTACGTGGGCGCCAAGGCTTTTTTCGAAGCCATGGCCAACGCCAAGTCCACCGACAAGGACAAGATCCGCGCGGCCGTGCTCGCCTACAAGAAGCCCGCCGGCCAGACTGCCAACGGCTGGGGCTTCGACTTCGGGGAAGACGGCCAGAACAACGCCTCCACCTTCTACGTGATGCAGTGGCAGGACGGCAAGCTGGTCACCATCGCCCCTGAGAACCTCGCGCTCGGCAAGCCCGTCTTCAACAAGTAGGCGCATTGCCGCATTGCCCGCGCCGGACGCTCGGGGGCGTCCGGCGCCGACCGGGGCATGCCGGAGCGGCCCGCCGCCCGCATGCCCCGCCCCGGGGCCTGTTCACATTAGAAGACTGCACCATGGATATCTTTATTCAACTGGTCATCAACGGCCTGTTGCTGGGCGGCGCCTACACCATCATCAGCCTGGGCCTGACGCTGATCTTCGGCGTCGTGCGCGTGGTGAATTTCGCGCACGGCGAGTTCCTGATGGTGGGGATGTACCTGGTCTACCTGATCGCCGCCCATTTCGGCGTCCATCCCTATGCCGGGCTGATCCCGGTTGCCGTCATCCTGTTCGCGCTGGGCGTGCTGACGCAGCGGGCGGTCATCCAGCCGCTGCTGCACGCGGACCAGCACATCCAGATCTTCGCCACCGTCGGCATCTCCACCATTCTGCTCAACCTCGCGCTGGTGGTGTTCGGCGCCAACGTCTTCCGGGCCCCGGCGGACCTGGGCACGGGCGCGATCGACGTGGGCCCGTACTCGATGGTGACCGGCCAGGTCATCACCTTCGTGGTCGGCATCGGACTCGCGGCGCTGCTGCACGTGTTCATGCACCGCACCTATCTGGGCCGCGCGCTGCGCGCCGTGGCCCAGCACCGCTACGCCGCCACGCTCATGGGCGTGAACGTCAACAGCGTCTATGCCATCGCCTTCGGCCTGGGCACCGCCTTCGTGGGCGTGGCCGCCGGGCTGCTGGCGCCGCAATACCCGGTGTTCCCCACAGTGGGCACGTATTTCGTGCTGACGGCCTTCGTAATCGTGGTGCTGGGCGGGCTGGGCAGCCTCTACGGCGCGGTGGCCGGCTCCATGATCATCGGCATCGTGGACACGCTGGCCGGCTACTACATCGCCCCCGACCTGAAAGAAGTCGTTTACTTCGGGATCTTCCTCTTGATCCTTGTCCTGCGTCCGACCGGCCTGTTCGGCGTCGGCACCGAGTGACCCGCACAACAAGGAGCCAGACGTGTTTCCCGATTTCCGACATCCCAAGACCTACGTCAGCCTCGTCCTGCTGATCGTGATGTTCCTCGTGCCCCTGGCCATGGGCACGCCTTTCTGGACCAACCTGTTCGTGCTGCTGTTCGTGTTCTCGGCGCTGTCCGTGGCCTGGAACGTCGTGGGCGGCTACGCGGGCCAGCTCTCGCTGGGCCATGCCGTGTTCTACGGCATCGGCGGCTACACGGCCACGCTGCTCACGCAGAACTTCGGCATCTCGCCGTGGTTCGGCATGATCGCGGGCGCGGCGATCTCCGCCGTGGTGGCCATCGTCATCAGCTACCCCACGCTGCGGCTGCGCGGGCCGTTTTTCGCGCTGGCCACCATCGCCATCCTGGAAGTGGTGCGCCTGCTTGTGATCCACGAGGAGAGCTGGACCGGCGGCTCCAGCGGCATCAGCCTGCCGCTGAATATCGGCTGGACGTGGATCGTGTTCCGCGAAAAGATCAACTACGTCATCATCGCCTTCGCGCTCTTCGTGCTGGTGACCTGGGTGTCGTGGTACATACGCAAGTCGCGCATGGGGCACTACCTGATCGCCATCCGCGAACGCGAAGACGCGGCCCTGGCGGTGGGCATACACACCGTACGCATGAAGATCGCCGCGGCGGTGGTGTCCGCCGTGCTCACCAGCATCGTCGGCGCCTTCCACATCACCTACCTGACCTTCGTCGATCCCAGCTCGGCCTTCTCGCTGGAGCTCTCGGTGCAGATCGCGATGTTCGCGCTGATCGGCGGCCTGGGCACGGTGGCCGGCCCCATCGCCGGCACCTTTCTCGTACTGCCCATCGCCGAGCTGGCGCGCGGCTGGCTGAGCAGCGTGGGCAACGGCATGCACGGGCTGATCTACGGGCTGATCCTGGTGATCGTGGTGCTGACCATTCCGCGCGGGCTTGCCGGCGCGTTCGGCCCGGCCATCGAGCGCTGGCTGGCCCGCCTGCCCTATCTCGGTTCGCGCAGGCCGGCGGCCGCGCTGGCCGACGTGCAGCCGCTGCGCCCGGCCGCCGCGGCCGGCAAGCCGGTGCTGAAGGCCGAAGGGCTGTTCAAGAGTTTCGGCGGCCTGCGCGCCACCGACAACGTATCCCTCACGCTGAACCAGAACGAGATCCTCGGGCTGATCGGGCCCAACGGCGCAGGCAAGACCACGGTGTTCAACCTGCTTTCCGGCTTTCTCTCGCCCGACAAGGGCGCGGTCAGCATGCTGGACGCCAGCGGCACCTGGGTGAGCTGCAAGTCGCCCGACCAGTTCGCGCACCGCGGCCTGGGCCGCACGTTCCAGATCGCCAAGCCGTTCACCGGCCTCTCGGTGCTGGAGAACATCATGCTGGGCGCCTTCATCCGCACCACCGACCGCGACGAGGCCGAGCAGATCGCGCTCAAGGTGGCCGAGCAGACCGACCTGACGAAGTACCTCAACGCCGAGGCCCGCAGCCTCA
Source organism: Achromobacter sp. Marseille-Q4962 (assembly GCF_943737005.1). GTDB lineage: Bacteria > Pseudomonadota > Gammaproteobacteria > Burkholderiales > Burkholderiaceae_B > Achromobacter. Next base: position 48,863 of record NZ_CALSFU010000007.1, read on the forward strand.
CCGTGGGCGGCATGAAGCGCCTGGAGGTGGCGCGCGCCCTGGCGATCCGGCCGCGCATCCTGCTGCTGGACGAGGTGATGGCGGGCCTGAACCCCACCGACATCGAGAAATCCATCCAGATGATCCGGCGCATCCGCGATTCCGGCGTGTCGGTGCTGCTGATCGAGCACATGATGCAAGCCACCATGGCGCTGTCCGACCGCATCATCGTGCTCAACGAAGGCGCGGTGCTGGTCAGCGGCACGCCGCGGGAAGTGGTGGAGAACCCCGCCGTGATCGAAGCCTATTTGGGCAAGGAGTACCAGGATGCTTAAGGTATCGAACCTCTGCGCGGGCTACGGCAAGAGCCAGGTGCTGAACGGCCTGGACTTCGAGGTGCGCGCCGGCGAGATCGTGACGCTGATCGGCGCCAACGGCGCGGGCAAGACCACCACGCTCAAGACGCTGTGCGGCGTGATTCCGGCCACGGGCGGCACGGTGGAGTTCGAGGGGCGCGACCTCACCAACCGCAAGCCGTACGACATCGTGGACGCGGGCATCACCATGATTCCCGAGGGACGGCAGCTTTTTCCGCATTTCACGGTCAGGGACAACCTGCTGATGGGCGCGTACAAGCGCGCCGCCCGCCCGCAAGTCGAACGCAAGCTCGAAGAAGTGCTGGGTCTGTTTCCCCGCGTGAAGGAGCGCCTCAAACAATACGCCGGATCGCTGTCCGGCGGCGAACAGCAGATGGTGGCCATTGCTCGCGGCATGATGGCCGACCCCCGGCTGCTGGTCTTTGACGAACCCTCGCTGGGCCTGTCGCCGCTGCTGGTGCAGCAGATGTTCGAAACCATCCGCAACATCACCGGGCGCGGCATGACCGTGCTGCTGGTGGAGCAGAACGTGTTCCGCACGCTGCGGCTGGCCGACCGCGGCTACGTGCTGGAGAACGGCGCCATCGTGCGCAGCGGCACGGGCGCGGAGCTGCTGTCCGACCCTCACGTCAAGAAGGCCTATCTCGGCCACTGAATCCAAGGACGACCATGCCTGCCCGACGCTGCATATACATCGACCACGGCCAGGGCGGCGCGCCCGGCTGCATGCGCCTGGCCGAGCGCGACATGCCCGCGCCCACCGGGCGCCAGGTGCTGATCGAAGTCGCCTGCGCGGGCGTGAACCGCCCCGAGGTGCTGCAACGCGCCGGCGCCTACCCGCCCCCGCCCGGCGCCTCTCCCTACCTGGGCCTGGAGGTGTCGGGCACGGTGGCGGCCGCCGGCCCCGAAGCCCGTCAATGGAAGGTCGGCGACGCGGTCTGCGCGCTCACGCCGGGCGGCGGCTACGCGCAGTATTGCCTGGCCGACGAACGCCATTGCCTGCCGGTGCCGCGCGGACTGGACCTGCTGACGGCGGCCGCCATCCCCGAAAACTATTTCACGGTCTGGACCAATGTGTTCGACCGCGCCGGCCTGCGGGCGGGCGAGAAATTCCTGGTGCACGGCGGCTCCAGCGGCATCGGCCTGACCGCCATCCAGCTCGCGCGCGAGTTCGGCGCCGAAGTCTGGACCACGGTGGGAAATGCCGAAAAGGCGCAGGCCTGCCTGGAGGCGGGCGCGCAGCATGCGCTGATCTACCGCGACACCGATTACGAAAGCGCGATCCGCGACGCCACCGGCGGCAAGGGCGTGGACGTCATCCTGGACATGGTGGGCGGCGCCTACATCAACAAGAACCTGCGCCTGCTGGCCGTCAACGGGCGGCTGGTGCAGGTCGCGTTCCTGGAGGGCAGCAAGGCCGAGATCGACGCCATGCCCATCATGACCAAACGGCTGACGTTTACCGGCTCCACGCTGCGCCCGCGCCCGGACGAAGACAAGGCCGCCATCGCCGACGCGCTGCGCGCCAGGGTGCTGCCGCTGATGGAACAGGGCAAATGCCTGCCGCGGATCCATGCGGTGTTCCCGCTGGCCGAGGCCGCGCGGGCCCACGAGCTCATGGAGAGCAGCCGCCACATCGGAAAAATCATGTTGAAGGTGAAAGAATGAACGCTCGTTTCACAGGCCAGACCGCGCTGGTGACCGGCGCGGCCGGCGGCATCGGCTCGGCCATCGCCCGGGCCCTGGCGGCCGAAGGCGCGCGCGTGGGCCTCATCGACTTCGACGCCCAGGCCGGCGGCCGGCTGGAGGCATCGCTGCGGGCCCAGGGCCGCGACGCCTGCTTCGCCCAGGCCGACGTATCGCGCTTCGACGCCTGCCAGGCCGCCTACGACCTCATCGCGCGCACGCTGGGCGAGCCCGGCATCCTGGTCAACAACGTCGGCATTTCCCCCAAGACCGCGGGCCGGGCGCTGAAGGTGTGGGAAATGCCGCCGCAGGAATGGGACCGCGTGGTGTCCGTCAACCTGAACAGCGCCTTCTATCTTACCCGGCTGGCCTCGCCCGGCATGGTGCGCGAGCGGCGCGGCCGGATCATCAATATGTCTTCGGTGGCGGGCAAGGCGTATTGCGACATCGTCGCCGCCCACTACGCCGCCACCAAGGCCGGACTGATCGGCCTGACGCGCCATTGGGCGGCCGAGCTGGGCGAGTACGAGGTCACGGTCAACGCCATCGCGCCCGGCCGGATCAGCACGCCCCTGCTGAAGACCGTGCCCCAGGAGATCAACGACGCGGTTACGCGCGTGACCGCGATGCGCCGGCTGGGCACGCCCGAAGAGGTGGCCGACGCCTGCCTGTTCTTCGCCTCGGACGAGGCCCGCTTCGTGACCGGCCAGGTTCTGGACGTGGCCGGTGGCTGGCTCATGACCTGACGCGTCAGGCCGCGTCCGGCTCGCCCAGGCGGTACACCAGCGTATCCAGGCGCGTGACGCCGCGCTCGGCGAACTTCGGCTCCTTCTCCAGGATGCCGCGCCGGTCGATGAGGCGCGCCGGGGCCACGCCTTCGTACAGGCGCCGCACCTCGTCGTCGGGCACCGAGAACGGCGGGCCTTCCATTTCCGCCTGCGGGTAGTCCAGGGTGATGAGCAGCCCGCGCCAGCCGGCGCCGAGCTGGCCGTAGACGTGGCGCGCATAGCGCGCCCGCATCTCGGCCGGCAGCGCCACCAGGCGCCGCGCGATCGTAGGCGCCCGCGCATTGCGACAGCGCCGCCCTGTCGAGCCCGAAGATGTCGCCGCAGATGATTTCGATATTGCCGGCCTCGTAATGCCTGCCGTAGGCCGATTCGCGCACCGAGGGCGACAGGCCGTGCTCGTCGAAGAACTGGGTCACGGCAAGCTCGGCCAGCTCCACGCCCAGCACCGGATGGCCCTGCGAGGCGATCCAGGCCATGTCCAGCGACTTGCCGCACAGAGGCACCAGCACCTTGCCGCCCGCAGGCACTTGCAGCGCAGGCCAGTATTTCTGCAACAGCGGGGTCACCCGCGCCTGATGAAAATGCGTGCGCCCCTCGCGCCAGCGCTCCAGCCAGAATTCCGCGTCCATACCGGGTCTGCTCCTCCTCGTTCGCGGCCGGGCGCGCGGCGCGCCCGGCGAGTGGGCATTGTAGACCCGGCATGGACCGGCCCCGGCTCAGTCTATGGAAGCGCCCGCCGTCTTCACCACCTTGCCCAGCCGGCCGTATTCCTCGGCGCCGAACTCGGCCAGGTTCTGGCGCGACGTGGGCGCGGGCTCCGCGCCGCGCGACTCCAGCGCCTGGCGCACTTCGGGGCGCTGCAGCGCGCGCTGCACGGCCGCGTTCAGCTTGTCCAGGATGGCCGGCGGCGTGCCCTTGGGCGCGTAGAGTCCGTCCCAGGCGAAGAACTCGTAACCCTTGACCCCGGCCTCGCCGATGGTGGGAATGGCGGGTTGCGAGGCAACCCGCCGCGGCGTGGTCACGCCCAGCGCGCGCAGTTTGCCCGCGTCGATCTGGCCCGCCACGTTGGGCATCACGTCGATGAGCAGCGAAATGCGCCCGCCCAGCAGGTCGGTCATGGCGGCCCCGCCTCCCTTGTAGGGAACGTGCATGATCTTCACGCCGGCCATCTGGTTGAGCAGCTCACAGGCCAGGTGCGACGAGGTGCCGTTGCCGGCCGAGCCGCAGGTCAGTTCGCCCGGGTGCTTGCGCGCATAGCCCAGAAGCTGGTCCAGGGTCTTGAAACGCTCGTCGGCGGCGTTGACCACCAGCACGGCGGCAATGGTGGTGAAGCGCGAAATGGGCTCGAAGTCGCCCGGCTTGTAGCCCGGCGTCTTGTACAGCCAGTGGTTGATCGCCTGGGTGCCGTTGGTGCCGTAGGCCAGCGTGTAGCCGTCCGGCGCGGCGCGCGCGACCATGGCGGTGCCGATGTTGCCGCCCGCGCCGGGGCGGTTCTCCACGATCACGGACTGGCCCAGCTCGCGGGCCAGCGGCTCGGCCACGAGGCGGGCCAGCGTATCGCCGCCGCCTCCCGGGGCGAACGGCACGACCAGGGTAATGGCGTGGGTGGGCCAGGACGCCGGCTCCGCCTGCGCCGGCCCGGCCAGGGCGGCGCAGAGCGCGGCGGCCGCGCATGACATGAGATTGCGGGATTTCATGATGTTGTCTCCTGAGGTGGTAGGTGCCGGGTCGGCGCGTCCGGCCCGCTTGTTGTTGTATGGGGCGCACCCGGATGAAAAAGGGGATCTCTCCTGCTGGAATGCTCCTGGGCGCTCAAACGAAATGACAGGCTACGGTGCCCAGCGGTCCGTAGTCCACGCTGAAGGTGTCGCCGCGTTGGGCATAGACGGGGCGCGTGAACGAGCCGCCCAGGATGATCTGGCCCGGCTCCAGCGCCACGCCGTGCTCGCCCAGCTTGTTGGCGAGCCAGGCCACGCCGTTGGCGGGGTGGTTCAGCACGCCCGCGGCCAGGCCCGTTTCCTCGATGACCGCATTGCGCGACATGATGGCTCCGGCCCAGCGCAGGTCCGTTTCGCGCGGCCCCACCGGCCGGCCGCCCAGCACCAGCCCGGCATTGGCGGCGTTGTCGGCAATGGTGTCCACCACTTTGCGGGGCCGCTGTGTGTCGGGGTCGATCTGTTGCGAACGCGCATCGATGATCTCCAGCGCCGGCGTAACGTAGCGCACCGCGTCCAGCACGTCGAACAGCGTCACGCCCGGCCCGCGCAGCGGGCGGTCGAGGATGAAGGCCAGCTCCACCTCCACGCGCGGCACGATATAGCGGCCGCGCTCGATGGCGGCCCCGTCGGCGTACAGCATGTCGTCGAGCAGCGTGCCGTAATCGGGCTCGTCGATCTGCGAAGAAAGCTGCATGGCGCGCGATGTAAGGCCGATCTTGTGGCCGATCACGCGCCGGCCGGCGCGCAGTTTCTGCGCCACCCATTCGCGCTGCACGGCGTAGGCGTCTGCGATCGTCATGTCGGGATGTTCCAGCGAAAGCTGGCGGATCTGCTTGCGCTCGCGCTCGGCCTGGTCCAGGCGCGAAGCCAGGGCGGCAATGGTGCGGGTGTCCATGGGAATCTCCACGTCGGGCGCCGCTACTGCGGCGGAAGATGGCGGCGGCTGCGCTTGTCGGCGATGCGCCAGCCTTCGTCCGTCAGCGCCAGCCGGTCCACGCAATCGCGGATGGCGGCCAGGCGCGGCGCGCCGCCGTCCTGGTCCGCCAGGCTCTCGTAGGCCAGCAGGAAATAGGCCAGCTCCGCCCGGCCGCCGTCCAGCGCCGCCAGCCGGGCGTTGGCGACCACGTGGCAGGTGCCGCGCCCGGCGGGACGCGCCTGCAATGCTTCGAGGATTTCCGCGCGGCCTTTCAGGGTCTTGCCCTGTCTCAGCCATACGCCGTCCGGCGTCATCAGCGCGGCCACGTCCTCGTGGCGCCGCGTATCCAGCGCATGGAAAAACGCCAGCACCGCGGCTTCGCAGCCGGCCCGCGCGCGCAGGGCCGCATCCGATATGACATTCATGCCCGCTCCTTTTCGTTGCGGGCCGCCGCCAGGGGCAGCTCCGCGTTGCGCAGACGGACCTCGTCCAGCGGGGCCTCGTCCTGATACCAGACGCGCAGTTGGCGGAAGTCCCGCCCCGCATCCACGGCCACGCCGCCCGCCATGCGGCCTTCGGCGTCCAGGGCGATCGACAGCAGGCCGCGCCCGCCCGCGCCGGGCCGCAGCACCTCGCGCACGCCCGCGGCGGGAAAGCCCACGATCTGGATCATGCTGTCGAATTGCTCGGACCACACCGCGCCGGACGGACGATAGGGTTCCCCCGCGCCCAGCGCCGCCCGGGCCGCCGCCGTGCCCTGGTCCTGCGCGTTCTGCCAGGATTCCAGGCGCACCGCGCCCCCGGCGCGCGGCAGCCGCATCACGGCCACGTCGCCCGCCGCGTAGACGCCGGGCGCCGAGGTGCGGCAATACGCGTCGACCAGGATGCCCGCCTCGCAGGCGATGCCCGCCGCCCGGGCCAGCTCGTCGTTGGGCCGCAGCCCCACGCCCAGCAGGATGGCGTCGGCGGCCAGGCGCTCGCCGTCTTCCAGCACGGCAGCCGGGCCATGCTCGATGCGCGCCAGCCGCACGCCGGTGCGCACGGCCACGCCCTGGGCGGCATGCAGGGCCGCCAGGCTCGCGGCAATGCCGGCAGGCACGCTGCGGGCGCAGAGCCGGCCGGCCTGCTCCAGCACCGTTACCTCGCAGCCGGCCTGGCGGGCCGTGGCCGCCACCTCCAGCCCGATCCACCCGCCCCCCACGACCAGCAGCCGCCGTCCCGGTCCCAGCGCCGCGCGCAGCTTCAGCGCATCGTCGCGCGTGCGCAGCACGTAGACGCCGGGCCCCTCGGCCCCCGGCAGCAAGGGCACGACCGGGCGGCCGCCGGTGCACAGCAGCAGGCTGTCGTAGGCGGCGCTGCCGCCGCCGGACAGCTCCACGCGCCGCGCGTCCAGCCTGAGCCGCCGGACCGCGACGCCCGGGCGGAATTCGATGTCCAGCTCGCGCAGCTTCTGCGCGGAAAACAGCTCCGTGCTCTCGGGCGCGGCCTGTCCGCCGAGCACGGCCTTGCTCAAGGGCGGCCGTTCGTAGGGGGCGTGCGGCTCCGCGCCCACCAGCAGCACGCGCCCCGCGTAGCCGTGCTGGCGCAGGGCGACGGCGGCATGGCCGCCCGCCTGGCCGGCGCCGGCCACCACGATGGCGCCGGCTTGCGGCGGACGGATAGGACCGCCTTCGCGCTGCGCGCTCCGGTATTCGCCCTTGGGGCGGCCCGGCGGGCTCATGCCTCCTCCGCCTTGAGATAAACGGTGCCGGCCTCGACGCGCACTTCGTAGCGCCGCAGGTCGGTGGTGACGGGCGGGCATTGGGGCTTGCCGGTGCGGACGTCGAATACGCCCTGGTGCAGCGGGCATTCGATGGCGCCGTTCTCGAGATAGCCGTCCGCCAGGCTGGCGTTGCCGTGTGGGCAGCGGTCCTGCGTGGCGCAGATCTCGCCTTGCAGGTCGTAGAGGCAGACGCCCTCTCCTTCGTGCACCACGCGCAGCGTGCCGGTATCGGGGGAGATGTCGTCCACCCGGGCCACGGGTTTCCAGGTTTCCATGATTACAGCCCCATTGCTTTGCGGTAGTAGTCGTAGAAGGCGCGGATGAGCACTTCCGTCACCATGTAGTCAGCGGGCCCGGTGTCGCGGCCGCCCATTTCCACGATGCCGCGCGCTTCCGGATAGCCTGAAACGCCGATCTGCACCTGGTTGAGCATTTCGCTGTCGTCCATGGAGACGAAGCCGGCCGGCCCCAGCAGATTGGCGTGCTTGAGCCGCAGGCGCGTCATTTCCTCGTCGTCGTCCTCGTAGCCGTAATAGGTGAACACGAGCTCGTGCTCGGTGGGGCTGCGCGGAATGACGTGCCGGGTCTTGAGCGAATTGGCCTGGATGCCGAACTGCGCCGCCGGAAACACCCACGCCCCGCCGACGCGCCCGCGGTTGAACTCGGCGCGCGGCGTCACGGTTTCAAGGTCGCGCAGCTCCAGGTCGTCGCGGAAGCGGCTCATCTCGGCGGTCGCTTCGGTCTTCTTCTTGCCCTCGTTGTGCGAAACCATCACGCTGTGCGCGCCGCCGCCGGTGGGGATGCATTCCGAGCGCGAATCCGCGCGCCACAGCCCGAACGTGATGTAGAAGGTGTGCAGCAGGGTCGCGTGATAGGGATCTTTCAGGTTTTCGAGGTACATCTTCCAGTTGCTGGGAATGAGCTGGCGGCTGTAGCCCAGCAGCTTGAGTTTCTTGCCCGGCAGCATGTGATCGATCTCGGCCAGCACCTCGGGGCCGCAGTATTCCTCGAAACCGGGCGCGTCTTCGCTGAACGTGGCCCACACCGATCCGCCCCGGTTCACGCTGCGCAACTTGCGTATGCCGTGCTGGCGCGGATCGAAGTCGCGCGGCATGCCGCCCTTGCCCATGGCGCCGCGCCGGAACGGCACGCCCTGCAGATTGCCGTCCAGATCGTAGTTCCATTGGTGGTACGGGCAGGTGAAATCGGCGACCTTGCCGGTGTTCTGCCAGCAGATCTGCGCGCCGCGGTGGGCGCAGCGGTTTTCCAGCACGTTGATCTCGCCGTTGGCGGCGCGCACCATGATGACGGGGCGGTTGCCTATCCAGTTGCGCTTGTAGCAGCCGGGCTCGGGCACTTCGCAGTCGAGCCCCACGTAGTTCCAGGTCTTGCCGGCGAAGAACACGTCCATTTCCTTCTGGAAGATGGCCGGATCGGTATAGACCCAGTTGGGGATGCGCGTGCAGCCTTCCTCGGGCCAGCGGCGCGCGATGGAAACGGGCGCCGCTTCGGGCGCCTGCGGCACGGCGGTGTCGGGACAGGTCATGGGTATTTCCTCGATGCGGTTCAGATGGGAACGATGAGCGACGTGCGCACGCGGTAGTTGTCGTAAACGCAGTCGCGCCGGCTCAGCGCGAAGCCGCCGTCTTGCACGCGCACCACGTCGAGATACCGGCCCACCATGTTGAGCGTGGGTTCGCGGTCGGACAGCGACTCCATGACGGCGAAATTGGCCTGGGCCACGAGGTGGTCGCCCTGCACTTCCATGACGCGCACGCCGCTGATGAAGTGACGCAGCGCGCGCGGCTCGAACATGGTGGTCTCGCGCAGCGCCGTCACCCGGTCCCGCAGCATGTTGCGGTTCATGCAGTAGATCAGGCCCAGCGGCAGGCCGGCGTCATGGTTCTCGCGCGACAGCACGCGATAGTGGCAGTCTTCGGTGAAGAAGCCCGGCCAGTCTTCGAGCCTGTCTTCGTCCAGGCAATAGGCATAGTCTTCGTAGAAGTCGCGCAGCCGTGCGCGCAGGGCTTGCGTGTCGGTGGTGTCTATCATCATGGTTCGATGCCGGTTAACACTGAAAGGGGCTGGGCGCCGGCCCCGGGCGGTTCGGATGGCGGCCGGAAAGCGCCGGCTTCATGCGCGTCGGCCTCATGAAGCCGCGGCCAGTTGCGCGCGGTTGCTCTCGAAACCGCGCTGGCTGCCCAGCGCCAGAATGGGTTCCTGCATGCGTTCCTGCCAGATCAGCGATTCCATGGCGATCTGCAGCGGATGGTCCTGCACCGTGAGGGCCGAAGTGGTCTCGGTGCCCGAATGATGCGAATGCATGGCCCAGCCCGGCGCCGACAGGATCAGGTCGCCCGCCTTCCAGTCGAGCCGCCGGCCGTCGACCTTGCTGTAGCCGTTGCCGCGCAGGTAGTAATTGATGGCCGAGGAACTGTGGCGGTGCGGCACGTGATGGTTGTCCGGCGGCGAGGACGAGATGGTGGCGAAGAAGCTGTGCGTGGTCCCGATGCGGCGCTCGGTGGCCGGGTTGTAGAGCACGAAGAGCCGGCGGCCGTTGTAGCCGCGCGCGATGTCTTCCACCGAGGGCAGGCGGCGCGACACGAGTTCCCAGGGCCAGTGCAGGGCGCGCGACTCCACCACGTCGATGTCGATGAGCCATTCGTAGCCGAGCAGCCAGGCGCCCTCGGGCGTGATCTGCTCGCGCAGGGCCAGGTCGCGCGCGCGCGCCGCGCCGGGCTCGCGCGCCGGTATCGGCCGCGTGCGGGCGTCGGCGGGCGGCGTGTCGCCCTCGAACTCCTCCACGTAATGGATTTCCATCTTCTCCAGCAGCGGCGCGTTGGAGTACGAAAGCCTCACCCACGGGGTCTTGCCTTCGTTGCGATAGGAATGGACCTGCATGGCGGGCGTGTTCCACACGTCCCAGTGGCGCACGCGGATGTCGCGGCCGGCCACGGTGGCCACGCCCTCGCCGGCGATGCTGATCTCCAGCATGTTGGAGTTCTTGCGCAGGTTGAATGTGCTCTCGCCCGGATTGAGGACGTTGATGGTCACGTCGGTGCCGGGCGCCAGCCCCAGGCCGGGCGCGACGGCCTGCGGATGCACGATGAGAGAGGCGCGGCGGCCGTTGTCGGGCCGGGGCGCGTCGGACAGGCGGGCGATTTCCCGGTCGATGTCCTCTTTGGGAATGACGATGGACGGCCACATGGATTGCTGCCGGGGACAGGCCCCGCTTACATCGACAAACATGGTCTGGTCTCCAGTGGGGCCGGCGCGCCGGCCCGGTTGCATGAATCCCGGCTCAGGGCGCCAGGAGCAGGTTTTCCCGCGTCTGCGCGGGCAGCGCGATGCCGGCGCCCCGGGCGCGCGCGTGCTCGTATACGCGGCGCGCCAGCGCGAGATCGGACAGCCCCATGCCCATGCCCTTGAAGATCGTGAGCCGCGCGCCGCGCGGCCGGCTCTTCCCCTGGGCCAGCAGGTCGCAGAGCGCCGGCACGTCGTCCCAGGACGCGTCCGCGCCGTAGCGCTCGCGCAGCTCGCGCGACCCGCGGCGCGCGTTCTCCAGATCGTCCACCGCCACCAGGTCGGCCAGCCCGAAAACGTCCTGCGCGAACTCGGCCTTGGCGGGCAGGATGGCGCCCAGGGCATTCAGGTGCCGGCAATCGTGCAGGGCCGCCGCGTCCACGAAGGGTTCGGCCGCCCGCGTGATCAGCGTCACGATCTCGGCGCCGGCCAGCGCCTCGTCCAGGCTGTCCGCGGCTTGCACGGCGAAGGCGTAGCGGCCCGCGACCGCCTGCACGAAGGCCTGCCGCTTTTCCGGCGTGGGGCTGTAGACGCGCACTCGGGTCAGGGGCCGGGCGGCGGCCAGCGCCGCCAGCTGGGTCACGGCCTGCGGGCCCGTGCCGATGAGGGCGGCCGTCCGGGATCCGGGCGGCGCCAGCAGCCGCGTCGCCACGCCGCCGACGGCGGCGGTGCGCAGCATGCCGAGCGCGCGCGCCTCGATGATGGCCCGGGGCGCGCCGCTGTCGGCATCGAACAGGGTGTAGAGCGAGCCGCCGCCGCCCGGCACGTGCAGCCAGGTCTTGAAGCCCGCGTATCCGCCCCCGCCCGTCATGAGCGAGCCCAACGCATGCATGGAACTGCCCTGGCCCCAGGTCGCCAGCGCCTTGGGCACATTGCGGGCGCGCTCGCGGCCCTGCTCCAGCAGGATTTCGTGCAGGGCGTCGATGGCGCCCGGCATGTCCAGCGCGTCCACCACGTCGCGCTCGGTCAGATAGAGAATGCCTTCAGACATGGATGCCTCCCGCGGGCGAGGGTTCGTCCGCCACGGCGTTGCGCAAACAGCCCACGCCGGGGATGTCGATTTCCAGCACGTCGCCGGCGCGCAGGAAGCGCGGCGGCTTGCGGCTGGCGCCCACGCCCTCGGGCGTGCCCGTGGCGATGATGTCGCCGGGCGACAGGGGCGTGAATGCGCTCAGGTAGGCGATGAGACGGGCGATGGGAAAAATCAGGTCCGCTACCGAGCCGCGCTGCATGGTTTCGCCGTTGAGCCGCGAAATGACTTCCAGCCGCCGCGGATCGCCCGCCTCGTCGGCGGTGGTGATCCATGGCCCCAGCGCGCCGCTGCGCTCGAAGTTCTTGCCCGGCGTGACCTGCGTGTTGTGTTTCTGGAAGTCCCGCACGGAGTTTTCGGCCATACAGGTGTAGCCGGCCACGTGGGCGGCGGCTTCCCGCTCCGGGATGTGCCGCCCGCCGCGGCCGATCACCACGGCCAGCTCGCCTTCGTAGTCGTAGCGGTCCGAGGCGGCCGGTTTCCAGAGCGGCTCGCCCTGGCCGACGAAACTGTCGGCATAGCGCGGGAACACCGAGGGATGGGCGGGGAGTTCCCTGCCCGCTTCGGCAACGTGACGGCCGTAGTTCAGCCCCACGCAGAGAATCTTGGCGCCCGGGGCCAGGGGCGGCAGCCATTGCAGCCCTTGCGCCGGCACCCGCGCGCCGCCCTGCCGGACCGCCTGTGCGATGCGTTCGGCCCCGGCGGCCAGCGCCGCGCGCAGATCGGGCCAGGCGTGCGTCAGGGACAGCACGCCGTCGTCCTGCACCACGCCCCAGCCGGGCGCGCCCTCATGGACGAAGCTTGCCAGCTTCATGTCGTCTCCTTCCATTTGGCATGCAATGCGTCGCTGCGTTGCATGCATTTCTGGATTTATTCGGCCTCTCACAGGCCGTTTTGGAAATTATTGCATGCAATTTTGATCTATCGCAAGAAGGTAGACAATTTTTTTGTACTCATTGCATGCAATTTTCTGGTTACACTGGCCGCTCCCCCGTTATTGCGCATTCCCACATGGCCGCCCAGATCGACAAAGTGATTTCCGAACTCCGCGACATGGTGCTTTCCGGTGCCTTGCAGCCCGGCGAGCGCGTGGTGGAGCTGCAGTTTTCCGCCAGGCTGGGCGTGTCGCGCACGCCGCTGCGCATTGCGCTCACGGAACTGGAAAAAGAAGGTCTGCTGGAACGCCTGCCGTCGCGGGGTTTTCGCGTGCGGGCGTTCACGGTGGAGGAAATCGCCGACGCGGTGGACGTGCGCGGCGTGCTGGAAGGCATGGCGGCGCGGCTGCTGGCCGAGCGCGGCGCCTCGCCGGAGGTGCTGGCGCAACTATCGCAGGCGGTGGAAGAAGGCTGGCGCCTGCTGGCGCCCGCGCGCCGCGATCCCAACACCACGGTGGACGCGCGCGCCTGGGGCCGCATCAACCAGCGCTTCCACGAGATTCTCTGGACGGCCGCCGGAAACCGGGCGCTGCTCTCGGCGCTGGAACACAACAACAAGACGCCGCTCGCGGGCCCGGCCGCGCTTACCCTGCCCTCCACGCCCTCGCTGCTGGAAACGCCTTTCGTGCTGCGGGCGCAGACCGACCATGAAGACCTGCTGCGCGCCATCGAGCAGCGCGAAGCCGCGCGCGCCGAAAGCCTGATGCGCGAACACGCCTATCGCAGCCGCGAAAACAAGCGCGTGCTGCTGCAGTCGATACGCGGCGCCATGCCGCCCCAGCCCGCGCCGGCCGAGGCGACGTAGGCGGGCAAGCGCGGCGGGGCTACTGACGCAGCAGGAAGCTGCGGATGTCGTCGGCGATGGGCATGACGGCCAGCATCATGAGCACGGCCGCCAGCGGCAGCGTGGAACCGAAGCCGAAGTGGAAGAAGGAATAGGCGCCGGCCACGCCCCCCACGAAGAAGAGCGACACCAGCGTGATGAGCACGCGCAGCTTGGCGCGGTCGGCGCGCACCGGCGGCAGCCCCACGGCCTCGGCCGGCGCGAGGTTCCAGTAGAAGAGCTTGCCCAGCTCGATGCCGATGTCGGTGACCATGCCGGTGACGTGGGTGGTGCGGATCTCGGCCTTGGACACCTTGGTGATCATGGCGTTCTGCAGGCCCATGATGTAGCAGAGCACCATGACGGTGGTCGGCACGTACAACCAGCGCAGCAATTCGAGATTGGCGCCCAGCAGCCCGAAGCAGACGAGCAGCAGCGCCTCCAGGAGCAGCGGCATGGCGAACTCGCTCGCCAGCCGGGAGCGGCGGCCGAAGTTGATGAGGAACGCCGAGGACGCCGCGCCCGCGAGGAAGGACAGCAGCGCGGCCAGCCCCTGCATCGCCACCACGATGCCGCCCAGCGCCAGATGGTCGGCCATGAGGGAGACGATGCCGGACATGTGCGAGGTGTACTGCTGCACCGCCAGGAAACCGCCGGCGTTCACGGCGCCGGCGATAAATGTCAGGACATACGCAAGCTGCCGGTTTGCTTCCGGCGTGCGCTGCACCGCCGTGAGACGGCGAAGATGATGCGGAATGGTCACGCGCGAACCCTTGGACGCAGACGAACGAATGGCTCTGGCCGGCCGAAAGACCGGACACGGCCATTCTAGTCCTCCCGGGACGGGCTGGCGCGATCCGCCATATGGCGGATCAGTCCTGTCCTGCCAGGCGCAATTGCTCGCGCCGGTACTCGCCCTGGCGCTCCAGCATCCATCCCGGATATTCGGACGGCAGCGCGCTGGCCGCGTCCAGGCTGGCCAGCTCCTCGGCCGACAGCCGGACCGAGGCGGCGGCCAGGTTGTCGTCGAGCTGCCCGGGACGCTTGGCGCCCACGATCACGCTGGTCACCACGGGCTGGTGCAGCAGCCACGCCAGCGCCACCTGGGCCACCGACACGCCCCGGCCGTCGGCGATGACGCGCATGGCGTCGATGCAGTCGTAGGCGCGCTCGCGGTCCACCGGCGGGAAGTCGAAGACCGCGCGCCGCGCGCCGGCCTCGCCGCCGCCCTCGCGGCCGTATTTGCCGCTGAGCAGCCCGCCGGCCAGCGGGCTCCACACCATCAGGCCCAGACCCTCGCTGCGCAGCATGGGCGCCAGTTCGCGCTCCAGGTCGCGGCCGGCCAGTGTGTAGTACGCCTGCAGCGACGCGAACCCGGCCCAGCCCCTGCGCTCGGCGATGCCCAGCGCCTTCATGATCTGCCAGGCCGCCCAGTTCGACACCCCCACGTAGCGGACGTGGCCTTGGCGGACCAGGTCGTCCAGCGCCGCCACGGTTTCCTCGATGGGCGTGGCCGGGTCGAACCCGTGGATCTGGTAGAGGTCAATGTAGTCCGTCTGCAGGCGCGCCAGGCTCTGCTTGACGCCCTCCATGATGTGCCGGCGCGAATTGCCGCGCGCGTTGGGGCCCGGCCCGGTCTGGCCCGACACCTTGGTAGCCAGCACCACGTCGTCGCGCGCCACGCCGAGCTCGCGCAGCGCCTGTCCGGTCATGATCTCGGAGCGGCCCTCCGAATAGACGTCGGCCGTGTCGACGAAATTGACGCCGGCCTCCAGCGCGCGCCCCACGAGGGCGGTGGCTTCCTGCTGCTGCAGCCGGCCGATCTTGCTCCAGAGTTCGCCTTCGCCGCCGAAGGTCATGGTGCCCAGGCACAGTTCCGAGACGAACAGGCCGGTGTTTCCGAGTTTCTTGTAGCGCATAGGAGGGCTCCGAAAAATAGAATGGGGACGGGTCGGGCGGCGGCCGCCGCGCCAGAATGACGCCCACAGTATGCGTCCGCCCCACCCTCCGCCGCGATACTCGATCCTGCCCTTTTCTTGCCCGATCCTCCGGCGCCGGCGGCACGCCCGATCCTGCGCATTTTCTGCCTGATCCTGCACCGGCCCGGCACACCATGCGGGCAGCGGGCCGACTGGCACTACACTGGATGCGCCTGTTTCTCCGAGCGGTTTTTCTTCTTTCATCGCTCCCCATGTCTGCCGCACAGCCCGAATCCTTTCCCCCGCCCGCCGCCGCGCTCGCCCTGGACCAGGCGTTCGAACCCGCGCGCCGCGAACTGCTCGCCCTGCTCCAGCGCATGACCGCCGGCGTGGACGGCTCCCTGGAAACCCCCATAGAAGGCTTGTACCTGCACCGGCTGGTGCAGCCCACCGGCCCCAAGCCCACCATGCAGAACGCCGCGCTGGCGGTGATCGCCCAGGGGTCCAAGCGACTTTTCATCGGCGATGACGTCTACGAATACGATCCTTTCCACTACCTGGTTTCTTCCGTGGACCTGCCGGTGGTGGCCAAGGTGTCGGTGGCCAGCCCGGACCTGCCCTACCTGGGCCTGCGCCTGGAGCTGAACCCGGAGGAAATCACCGCGCTCATCAGCGACGCGAACCTGCCGCCCCTGGCGCCGGCCGAGGCGCCGCGCGCGCTGTGCGTGAATCCGCTAGGCGGCGCGATGCTGGACGTGGTGCTGCGCATGCTGCGCCTGCTGGACACGCCGCGCGACATTCCCATCCTGGGGCCCATGGTCAAGCGCGAACTGCTTTACCGGCTGCTCATGAACGGCCAGGGCGCGGCCCTGCGCCTGACCGTGCTGCAGGACAGCCAGCTCAACCGCGTGGCCAAGGCCATCCGCATCCTGCGCGACCACTACGCCAAGCCGCTGCGCGTGGAAGACATCGCGCGCGACGTGCACATGAGCGTTTCCTCGCTGCACCATCACTTCAAGCAGGCCACCGCCATGAGCCCGCTGCAGTACCAGAAGCAGCTGCGCCTGCAGGAAGCGCGCCGCCTCATGCTGACGGCGGATGCCGGCGTGGCGCTGGCCGCGCGCGCGGTCGGCTACGAAAGCTCTTCGCAGTTCAGCCGCGAATACAGCCGCCTGTTCGGCACGCCGCCGCTGCGCGACAAGCAGCGTTGGAAGGACGAGGCGCTGGCCGCGTGACGGCGGCCGGAACCCCGCGCCGGCCAAGCGCCCCGCGGCGTCTTTGCGGCGCCGGAGCCGCGTTCCGGCGCTTTTTTCAATCTTTTGCAAACCGGCGCGCCGCGGTTGACAAGCGGCGGCGGTTGGGATGTGATGGGTGCTCCGGGGTCCCGCGCCCCGGCTTTTTTTCAGCCCACACCCTGGTTTTTTAAGAGGCCGTTATGTTCCCTGAATATCGTCACCTCATTACCCAGCTGAAAGCCGAAAACGCGCACTTTGCCGCGCTTTTCCAGCGCCACAACGCATTGGATCAGGAAATCCAGAACCGGGAGGCCGGCATCGTGCCGTCCTCGGGCAATGAAGTCGAAGTGCTGAAGAAAGAAAAGCTGCACCTCAAAGACAAGCTCTACGGCATGTTGCGCGCCGCCGACGGCAAGAACGGCGGCTGACCCGCGCCGGCGCGCCGTGTCCCTCGGCGCGCCCGTTCCGTTTCCCTATGGCCTGGGCGCATGGCGCAGCGTCAGCATCACGTCGCGCGGATCGCCATCGTGGCTGTTGCGCGCGGCCGTGTCGTACAAGGACACGCAGCGCTTCTTGTCGAACAGGTTGTTCACCTTGAGCGCAATGCTCAGCTCCGGCGTGGCCTGGCAGCCGATCCGCGCGCGCCAGGCCACGCCGCTCGCCTCGGCCTGCACGCCCTGGCTGCGCGCCTTGCCGGAAGCGCGCGAGCAGCGCCGGCTGCCGCAGGCGGGGCCGCTTTCGTAATCGTTGACCGCGCGGCTACGGGCGGCCCGCGCCGGGGCCGGCGAGCCAGGCGAGATAGGCCGCCTCCATGCCGGCCGCCATGCCCGCGGAACTGAAGCGGGCGTCGCCCCGGATGCGGGCTTCGCCCGCCCGCCCCATGGCCAGGCGCAGCGGAGGATCGGCCGCCAGGCGGCCCAGCGCGGCAGCCAGGGCGGCCACGTCGCCCGGCGGCACCAGCAGGCCGGTCTGGCCGTGCGCCACCACTTCGGGCACGCCGCCCACGCGCGTGCCCACCACCGGCAGGCCGTGAGCCGAAGCCTCGATGAACGCCGTGCCCAGGGCCTCGCTCGCCGTGGGCAGCGCGAAGATGTCGCACCCCGCCAGCACGTTGGAAATATCGGCGCGATGCCCGAGAAAATGCACGCGCCCGCCGCAGCCCAGCGCGCACGCCCGGGCCCGCAGCGCGGCCTGCTGCGAGCCCGCGCCTGCGAGCACCAGATGCGCGTCGGCATGCGGCAGCCGCGCCATGGCGGCCACCAGCAGCGCCTGGCCCTTCTGTGGCCGCAGATGCGCCACGCAGCCCACCACCAGCGCATGCGGCGCAATGCCGAGTTCGGCGCGCAGCGTGGAATGCGCGGGGCGCGACACGGGATCGATGCCGTCCGGCACCGTGCGCACGTCGCCGGAACGCACGCCGCGCGCGCGCAGCAGGCCGGCCACGTGCTCGCTCACGGCGACAACTTTGTGCGGCAGGCCCGTGTAGGTCCAGCGCGAGCCGACCGGCCGGGCCAGATGCCGCGTGCGCACGATGAGCGGCACCCGGGCCAGGCGGCCGGCCGCCGCGGCGATGACCGTGTCGCGCCGGCTGTGCGTATTGAGGACATCGAATCGGCCGCGCGCAAGCATGCGCCGCAAGCCCAGCAGCGCGCGGACGTAGTTGGCCACGCCGTCCATGGGATGCGGGTGCACCGTGAAACCCGCCGCACGCAGGCGCCCGGCCAGCATGCTGCCCGGCTGGCAGACGGCTTCCATGTGGTGCCCGCGATCGCGCATGGCGATCATTTCCTTGAGGATGCGATGCTCCTGCCCGCCGAACGTGGTGGCGGCTTCGGAGTGGAGAATGCGCAACGGCCTTCCGTGCATCATGCGCGCTCTTGCCCGGCGCGCGCGGCGAGCAGCGCGTCGAGGTAGCGGCAGTCGGACGCCTCCAGGGCGCCGAAGGGCGTGGCTGCGCCGGCGCACAAGCGCAGGCGCTGGTTTCCCAGGACGGCGATTTTCTGGCCATAGGCGTCGCTGTCCACGTTCCAGCCGGCCGCATGCAGACGGCGCAGGACAGCGGAGGGCTGCAGCGTTTCCAGGCGATAGGGAGGCAGGCAGCCGCGCAAATGGGCCGGCGTGTCGCGGGCGTTGCCCGCTTCGACCAGGCAGGGCCCGCGGCCCCGCCCCGGCTCGTACGTATACAGATAAAGCGCGGACAAGGAGGTCCGGCAGGCATTGTTCGACATGAAGAAAAGGCCGCGAAATCCGGGATGGGGAAAAAGACGGCGCGCCGGGCCGGCAGGCAGCCGGCGCGCCATGACAGGAATCAATGCTAGCGGCCCCTGTTACAGGACTTGTCTGGCAATGCTGCGGCCTTTTCTGATTTGATCCATTTTCGGCAAAAGTCTTTTCCGCGATTGCTTGACAAGCACATATGGCTGTATTGTTGCAACCAGAAAATTCACAAAAATTTCACGATCCTCTGCCGGGCGCCACGAGCGCCTCTCTGTTTTGATATCCGGAAACCACGTGACGCAGCCCTTGCGCATCGCGCATGCCGAAGCCGCCATCGGCTTCGGCGGCCAGGAACAGCGCATTCTCAAAGAAATGATCGCCATGCGCGATCGCGGCCACCACCTTGAACTGATCTGCCGTCCCGAGGCGCAGCTCGTGCGGCGCGCGGGCGATGCCGGCTTCAAGGTGCATACCGTGCAGATGGGCGGACTGCTCAATCTGATCAAGGGCGCGCCCAAGGTGCGGCGCATCCTGCGCGAAGGCGGTTTCGACGTGCTCAACACGCACAGCCGCATCGACACCCTGCTGGCGGGCATCGGCGCGCGGTCGCTGGGCAACGCGCCGCTGGTGGTGCGCACGCGCCATCTGAGCAACCGCGTCAATTCCATGCTGGCCTACACGTGGGTGCCCCACCGCCTCATCACCGTGAGCAATCACGTGCGCGAATATCTCATCGAGCGCGGCGTGCCGCGCGAGCGCGTGGAAACGGTGTACTCGCCGATCAAGCTGCCGCCGGCCGGACTGCAATCCACGCTGCGCGCCGAGCTCGGCCTGTCGGAGCAGGACGTGGTGGTGTGCTGCGTGGCCATCCTGCGCGCCACCAAGGGCCACCGCGAGCTGATCGAGGCCCTGCGCCCGCTGATGCTGGAAAATCCCCGCATTCACCTGGTGCTGGTGGGCAATGGTTCGCCGCTCTTCGAGCAATTGCAGGCGCTCATCGCCGAGATCGGCCTGCAGGACCGGATCCACATGCTGGGCTTTCGCGACGACGTGCCCAATATCCTGGCGGGCAGCGACATTTTCGCCCTGCCCACCCTGAAAGAAGCCTCGGGCACGGTGTTCGTCGAGGCGGCCGCCTGCGGCCTGCCCGTGGTGGGCGTGGACGTGGGCGGGGTGAGCGAGATGCTGAGAAACGGCGAAACCGGCATCCTGGTGCCGCCCATGGACATTCCGGCGCTGCGCGACGTGCTGCGCCGCCTGATCGAGGATCCCCGGCTGCGCGCCTCGATGGGCAGGGCCGGCGAACGCCTGGTGCGCGAAGGAGGCCAGTTCTCGCTGGCGGCGCTGGCGGAAAACACCGAGAAGGTCTACCGCAAATGGCTGGACGAGCTCCGTCCGCCGCATGGCGCCGCGCACCGCGCAACGACTTCCTGATCATGCGCCTCGCTTCCCTGCCGATTTCCGATCAAACCTTCGAGGGCATTGCCGTGCCCTCCCTGACGCCCGCGCCCGGCGTCGAGGGCGCGGCCGTGCGCCTGACGCCGCGTCCGCCCGGCGTATTCGACATCATCGACCTGGCCCAGGCGCACCGCGTGGCGGCCGGCAGCGAGCGCGACGTGTACGAACATCCACGCAATCCGGCGCTGCTCATCAAGGTCATCAACCATGCGCGGGCCCGCGAGCCGGGGCGTCGCCAGGCATGGCACAAACAGTTCCAGCGCGAGCAGGCCTACCGCATTTTCATCGCCGAACTGTCGGAATACCTGGCGACCAGCGCGCACAGCGGCATGCCGCAGGGCAATGCGCTGCTGTCGCGCATCTGCGGCGTGGTGAACACCAGCGCGGGCCTGGGCCTGGTGGTGGAAAAAATCGTGGACGAGCGTGGCGAACTGGCTCCCACCCTGCAGCAAGTGGTGGCGGCGCAGGGCTACGGCCCGCAGTTGCGCCAGCAGGTGCACCAGTTTTTCCTGGCGCTGGCCGACGCGCACGTGATCTTCAACGACGTGAGCGCCCGCAACATCGTGGTCGGCCGCAACGCCGATGGACACGCCGGCCTGTTTCTCGTGGACGGCTACGGTCCCAAGCAGTTCCTGCCTGTCTATGCTTGGAGCAAGGCGCTCAACCGGCGGCGGCTGTTGCGCAAGTACGAAAAGATGGCCGACAAAATGGCGCGCCTGGGCGCCGGCGCGCTGACGGCGCATCCCGTGGAGGCCGAGCCGTCCGTGTCGGCGGCCGGCCCGGTGCGCGCGCTGCCCGCCGGGGGACGGCAATGAAAAAAGCCGCGGGCCCCGGCTGGGGCGCGCGGCTTGCAGGCATGGACGGGTTCAGCCGGCCACGCGGAAGCGCTCGGCGTCGTCCATGAAGGCCTTCTCGCCGAAGCCCGCCTCGTTCGAGCCGAAAGGCATCTGCGCGCGCAGCTTCCAGAATGCCGGGATGTTCCACTCGCGCGCCACGGCGGCGTCGATGAGCGGGTTGTAGTGCTGCAGGCTGGCGCCCACGCCCGCGTTGGCCAGCGCCGTCCATACCGAAAGCTGGGCCATGCCGCCGGCTTGCTCGGACCAGACGGGGAAGTTGTCGGCGTACAGCGGGAATTTTTCCTGCAGGCTGCGCACCACGTCCTGGTCTTCGAAGAACAGCACCGTGCCCACGCCCGCGGCAAAGCTCTTGAGCTTGGCTTCGGTCTTCTCGAAGCCCTCGGCCGGCGCGACCTTGCGCACTTCATCCGTGGCCATGGCCCAGAGTTTCTCGCTTTCGGCGCCAAACAGCACCAGGGCGCGCGAGCTCTGCGAATTGAAGGACGAGGGGCTGTGCTTGATGGCTTCCTGGATCAGGGTCGTGAGCTCTTCCTTGGAGAGCGGTACGTTGCGGCCCAGGGCGTATTGCGTGCGGCGCTTTTTGAGCGCCTCGAGGTAAGCATTGCTCATGGCGGTGAAAGCCTCTAGAACGACGGAAGAAGGCCAGATTCTACCCAGCCGCGCCCGCCCCGGTCCCGCGCATCGCGCGTAAAACCACGGTTTCGGCCCGGAACAGATTGTTCCATCGGTGACGCGAATGGACAGCGCCGCGCCCGCCGGCATCTAGCGGGCCTGCGCCGCGGCCCGGCGCACCCGTACGGGAATGGACTTGTACGAAGGCGTGCCGCTCTCCTCGTCGATGTAGTCCAGCGGCGCCAGCACGTTGGCCTCCGGATAGTAGGCAGCCGCCGATCCGCGCGAAATGCCGTACTGCACCGCCGTGAGCCCTTCCATGCGCAGCGTCCGGCCCGCGGCGACGGTTTCCACGTCCACCAGGTCGCCGTGCGCCAGGCCGAGGTCGGCCAGGTCCTGCGCATTCATGAACAGCACGTCGCGCCGCCCGAACACGCCGCGATAGCGGTCGTCCATGCCGTAGATCGTGGTGTTGTACTGGTCGTGGCTGCGGATGGTCATGAGCCGCAGACAGCCCGGGTCCCAGGGCTCGTAGCGCTCGCGCACACCCGGAAACACCGAGAATTCCGCCTTGCCCGACGGCGTGGGCCAGACGCGCCCGGTGGGCGGCAGCGGCATGCGGAAACCGCCCGGCACCCGGATGCGCCGGTTGTAGCCCTCGAAGCCGGGTATGGTCCGCTCGATGAGGTCGCGGATGCGGTCGTAGTCGGCCACCAGTTCCGTCCAGGGAACTTTGCTGTCGGGCAGCGCCGCGCCCGCCATGCCGGCGATGATGGCGCACTCCGACCGCAGGTAAGGCGAGGCGGGCTTCAGCCGCCCCGCCGAGGCGTGCACCATGGACATGGAGTCTTCGACCGTGATCGACTGGGGCCCCGAGTCCTGCAAGTCCAGCTCGGTGCGGCCCAGGCACGGGAACAGGTAGGTTTCGCGCGCCACCAGCAGATGCGAGCGGTTGAGCTTGGTGCCCACGTGCACGCTGAGGTCCAGGTTCTTCATGGCGGGAAAGCAGCGCTCGGGGTCGGGCAGCGCCACGGCGAAATTCCCGCCCAGGCAAATGAGCGCGCGCGCCGTGCCGGCGATCATTGCTTCCATGGCCTTCACGGCGTCGTGACCGTGCGCGCTCGGCGGCCGGAAGCCGAAGACGGCCTGCAGGCTGGCCAGGAACTGCGCCGACGGCTTCTCGGTAATGCCCACGGTGCGGTTGCCCTGCACGTTGGAATGGCCGCGCAAGGGGCAGATGCCGGCGCCGGGCTTGCCGATGTTGCCGCGCAGCAGCAGCAGGTCGGCGATGAGCCGCACGTTGGCCGTGCCCATGTTGTGCTGCGTGATGCCCATGCCGTAGGTGATGATGGTGGCGTTGGACGCGGCATAGGCCTGCGCCACCTGCTCCAGGTCGGCCCGCGCCAGCCCGCTTTCGTATTCGATGTCGGCCCAGCCGGTCGCCCGCAGGTCGGCCTCCAGCGCCTCGAACCCCCGGGTGTGCCGGGCGATGAATTCGCGGTCGAGCACGCCGCCGCGCTCGTCTTCGAGCGCCAGCACCGCCTTCATGATGCCCTTGAGCGCCGCCGCGTCGCCGCCGGCGCGCACCTGGTAGTACGTGGAGGCGATGTCCGTCGAGCCCAGCGTGGCCATCTCCAGCACGTCCTGCGGATCGGCAAAACGCTCCAGCGCCCGCTCGCGCATGGGGTTGAACACGATGATGGGCACTTTGCGCCGGGCAACTTCGTGCAGCGTTCCCATCATGCGCGGATGGTTGGTGCCCGGATTGTGGCCGATGGAAATGACAAGCTCGGTCTGGTCGAAATCCGCCAGCGACACCGTGCCCTTGCCGATGCCGATGGATTGCGGCAGCCCCACGCTGGTGGCCTCGTGGCACATGTTGGAGCAGTCGGGAAAGTTGTTGGTGCCGTACTCGCGCGCGAAGAGCTGGAGCAGATAGGCCGCTTCGTTGGACGCCCGGCCCGAGGTGTAGAACTCCACCTGGTCGGGCGACGCCAAGCCGCGCATGGCCTTGCCGATGCGGCCGAAAGCCTCTTCCCATTGCACCGCGCGGAATTTGTCCGTGACCGGGTCGTACGCCATGGGGTGCGTGAGCCGGCCGAAGTTCTCCAGCTCGTAGTCGGAATAGCCCAGCAGCTCGGACACGGTGTGCCGCTCGAAGAACTCCGGCGTTACGCGCTTGTTGGTGGCCTCCCAGGTAACGGCCTTGGCGCCGTTCTCGCAGAACTGGAACGTGGAGCGGTGCTCCTTGTCGGGCCAGGCGCAGCCCGGACAGTCGAAACCCGTAGGCTGGTTCGTGCGCAGCAGCACGACGGGCGCCTCGAAAGTGTCCATCTGCTGCCGGACGGCCTGCGCGGTCGCGCGCAGCGCCCCCCAGCCGCCCGCCGGCCCGCCATAGGGCCGCACGCCGGGCACGTTGCGCTGCTTGGACTTGCTCATGCTCGAAAAACCCCCGATTCGCCTTGCGCGCCGGTCCGCCGGACGCGGCGCGCAACAGATACACAGGCCGTCAATATAGAAGGGATACAGGACCGGCGGACAGCACAGTTTTTCGGGCAGGAAAGCAGCACAGTTGCCGTGCGCGACGGCGTTGAAATTTTGAAATACTATATCGTTCCAGTTTTTCTTTCCGGCTTTTCCGTCCGCACGCCATGCGTCCCACGCAACGCCCCCGCCGCCGTCCGCGCGCCGCCCCGTCCTGGCTGGCGCTGCTGGGCCTGCTGTGGGTGCTGGCGTCCGCGGCCGGCATGCCCCAGGCCGCCACCTGGCACGCGCTGTCGCACCTGTCCGGCTCGCAGGCCGGCAAACCCGAAGACGTCCGGCCCGGCGGGCACGGCGATGGCGCGGCGCACGGCGGCTGCGACCTCTGCAACGCGCTGGACCTCTGGGACGCCGCGCTGGCGCCCATGGCGCCCCCCGCGCCGCCGGATCCGGCCGCGCAACCGGCGCCGCGCCTGGCGCTCGCGCCCGGCCCCGCCGCGCGCAGCGCGCACTGGTTCCGCTCGCGCGCGCCGCCGCGCGCCTGCGCCAGCCGCTGACATCAGCCGCGCGCTCCTTGCGCGCCCGCATCCCATTTTCCCGATTCACGCCATGCAAAAAATCCACTTCCGGCGCGGCGCGCGCTCGCGCCTGCCCGCCGCCCTGCGGCCGCTTTCCCTGGCCCTGGCCGCCCTGCCGTTCTGCCCCGCCGCCCTGGCCCAGCCTGCCGGCGCGCCCGCCGCCACGCTCGCCCCGGTCGTCGTGACGGGCAATCCGCTCGGCGAGCCGGCCCTCGCCACGCCCTCCACCGTGCTCGAAGGCGCCGACCTGGACCTGCGCCGCGGCGACACCCTGGGCGCCACGCTCAACGGCCTGCCCGGGGTGGCCGCCACCAGCTACGGCCCGATGGTGGGCCGGCCCATCATCCGCGGCATGGACGGCGACCGCATCCGGCTGCTGAACAACGGCGTAGGCGCGCTGGACGCGTCCTCGCTTTCCTACGACCACCAGGTGCCCACCGACCCGCAGGCGGCCGACCGCGTGGAAATCCTGCGCGGGCCGGCCGCCCTGCTCTACGGCGGCAACGCCATCGGCGGCGTGGTCAACACCATCGACAACCGCATCCCCACCGAACCCATCCAGGGAGTGCAGGGCCAGATACAGGGCGAATATGGCGGCGCCAACACCTCGCGCAGCGGCAGCGCGCGCGTGGAAGGCGGCGACGGCACGTTCGCCGTGCACGCCGACGTGTTCGGCCGCGAAACCAGCGAGCTGCGCATTCCCGGCGATGCGCGCTCGGCCCGCGCGCGGGCCGCCGATCCGGACGCGGCCTCGCCCCACGGCCGGCTGCCCAACAGCGACGGCCGCGACAGCGGCGGCGCGCTGGGCATGGGCTGGACCAGCGACCGCGGCTACGCGGGCGTGTCGGTCAGCGGCTATGACTCCGACTACGGCTCGGTGGCCGAGCCCGACGTGCGCATCCGCCTGCGCCAGCAGCGGGTCAACGCCGCCACCGAGCTGCGCGACCTGGACGGCATCTTTACCCGCGTGCGCCTCAGCGCCGGCTACACCGACTACCAGCACAAGGAAATCGAAGACGGGGAAACCGGCACCATCTTCAAGAACCGCGGCTATGAGGCCAGGCTGGAAGCCCAGCATGCCGAGCTGGGTCCGGTGCGCGGCGTCATCGGCCTGCAAGGCGGGCAGTCGCGCTTTTCGGCGCTGGGCGACGAGGCGCTGGTGCCCACGGTGGACACCGACAGCCTGGCGCTCTTCGACGTGGAAACCTGGCAGGTCGATCCGCGCTGGAGCCTGAGCGCCGGCGCGCGCCTGGAGCATACGCGGCTGTCGCCCTCGGCCGGCGGCAACGCACGCTTTCAGGACAGCGCCGGACGCACGTTCAACGCCGCGAGCATATCGCTGGGCACGGTGTACCAGCTGGATCCGGTCTGGTCGCTGGCCGCCAATGCCGCCTATACCGAACGCGCGCCCACCTTTTATGAGCTCTACGCCAACGGCCCGCACGAGGCCACGGGCCAGTACCTCGTGGGCAGCCAGGACCTGTCCAAGGAGCGCGCCTGGTCGGGCGACCTCGGACTGCGCTGGGCGCGCGGCGCGGACAAGGGCGGCGTCAGCGTGTTCTACAGCCATTTCGCCAATTATCTTGCCGAGCTGAACACGGGCCGGCTGCGCAACGACGACGGCGACGTGGTAGGCGCGGACAGCGACGATGCGCTGCCCGAAGCCGTCTACCGCGGCGTGCCCGCCGACTTCTACGGCGTCGAGGCCGAAAGCAGCACGCGCGTGTATGCCGCCGGCGGCCACACGCTGGACCTCAAGCTTGCGGGCGACTACACCCATGCCCGCAACGCGGACACCGGCGAGCCGCTGCCGCGCATCGCGCCCCTGCGCCTGAGCGCCGGGCTGGACTGGGGCCAGGGCCCCTGGAGCGCGGGCGTGTCGGTCACGCGGGCGTTCGCCCAGCACCGCCATCCCGATGAGGACGACAGTACGCCCGCCTACTACAGTCTGGACGCGCATGCCGGCTACCGTTTCAAGGCGGGCGCCACCCGCTGGGAAGCCTATGTGCGCGGCGTCAACCTGACCAACCAGGACATCCGCTACGCCACCTCGGTGCTGCGCGACGTGGCGCCCGAAGGCGGACGCGGCGTGCTGGTCGGGCTGAAAGGCAGCTTCTAGGGGCGCCGGGCGCGCGAGCCGGGACCGGAACCGGGACGTCCTAGCGCGGCACGCGCCGCAGCACCTGCCCCGGCCGCGCGCCGGTGGAACGCCCCTCGCGCCAGACGGGCTGGCCGTTGGTCCACACGGCGTGGATGCCGATCGACGGCGCGACCGGCTGCGCGAAGGTCGCGCGGTCGGCCACTTCCCCGGCGTCCAGCAGCACCACGTCGGCATGCGCGCCCTCGCGCAGCTCGCCGCGGCCGGCCAGCCCGAAACGGGCGGCGGTGAGCCCGGTCATCTTGTGCACGGCCTGCTCCAGGGCGAAGAGCCCCAGCCCGCGGCCGTAGTGGCCCAGCACCCGCGGAAACGTGCCCCACAGGCGCGGATGCGGCTTCTCGTCGTGCGGCAGCCCGTCCGATCCGATCATGGTTTCGTCGAACCGCAGAATGCGCCGCACGTCTTCCTCGTCCATGCGGAAGTAGATGGCGCCGGCCGGCTGCAGACGGTCCACCGCCTGCGCCAGCGGGCAACCCAGCTCGCGCGCGACCTCGTCCAGGTCGCGGCCCGCGAACTGAGGCATGGCCTTGGACCAGGTCACGATGACCCGCGCGGCGCCGTCGACCAGATCGTGCGACAGAATGGTGGACGAGGCGTTGTACGGATAGCAATCCAGGCATACCGGCTGACGGCCCATCTGCTCGCGGATGCGGGCCAGCGTCTGCGCCGAACGGCCACGGTTGGCCGCGCCCACCACCTTGTGATGCGAGATCACCACCGGCACGCCCAGCTCGCGGCCGATGCGGAAGGTTTCCTCCAGCGACGCCATGACGCTGTCGCCCTCGTCGCGCATGTGCGTGCAGTACAGGCCCTGGCGCCCGCTCAGCGGCCGGCAGACCTCGATGACTTCTTCGGTGGTGGCGGCGGCCGAGGGCGCATAGGCCAGTCCGGTGGACACGCCGATGGCGCCTTCCTGCAGCGCTTCGTCCACGCGGGCCCGCATGCGCGCGATTTCCGCCGCGCGGGCGGGCCGGCCCACGTCGTCCATCTCGATCACGCGCAGCGTGGTGTGGCCCACCAGCATGGCGCAGTTGGTGGCGGCGGGCTGCGCGCGCAGCGCGTCCAGGTAGTCGGCGAAGCGCGCATAGCGGAACCACTGCCCGCCGGCGTCCAGCAGGTCCAGCGGCGGCACCGGCGCGCGCGCCGGCTGGGGCATGGGCGCGAGCGAGATGCCGCAGTTCCCGCCGATGACGGTGGTCACGCCCTGGCTGACCTTGGGCGCCATGTCGCCGTCGGAGAGCATGGCCCGGTCGTCGTGGGTGTGGGCGTCGATGAATCCGGGCGTCGCGGTCAGCCCGCGCGCGTCGATTTCCTCGCGCGCCCGCGCGCCGGAAAGATCGCCGATGCGCGCAATGCGCCCGCCCGCGATGGCGATGTCGGCCTCGTAGCGCGGCGCGCCCGTGCCGTCCACCACCTCGGCGCCCCGGATCAGGTAATCGAAAACCTCGGACCGGGTCATTTTTCCGCCTTTTTCAGATGCCAGAACAGCGTGACCGGCGCCTGCAGAATGCCCGACAGCCGGGTGCTGTAGGCAGCCGGAATCTGGAACTGCCCCAGCGGCGCCACCACGCCCTCGTCGATGGCGAGCTTCTGGATTTCGGCGGCGATCCGCTTGCGCTCGGCCGGATCGGAAGCCTGCGCGAACTTCAGGCGCAGCGCCTCGATCGCGGGCACGTCGGGCCAGCCGGCCCAGGCCTTGCGGCCATTGGACGCCAGGGTCGTGTTGCCGAAGGGGTCGCCGCTGCTGGCCAGGATGCTGTAGGTGGAAAACAGGTTCCAGCCGCCTTCCTGCGGCGGATTCTGGTTGCCTTGCTGCGTGACCAGCGTCTGCCAATCCATGGCTTTCATCGTGACGTTGAAGCCTGCCTTGCGCAGCGCCGCGCCCACCACCACGGGCTGGGCCGACAGCATGGCGATGTCGGTGGGCTGCAGGACGATTACCGGCGTGCCGTCGTATCCGGCCTCCTTGAGCAGCGCCCGGGCCTTGTCCAGGCGCGCCGGCACCACCCAGTCCTCGCCGTAATTGTCGCCATAGGGATTGCCGCAGCCCATGACGGCGGCGCAGGTCTTGTAGTACTTGGGATCGCCCACCAGCGCCTTGAGCACGTCTTCCTGGCTGACCGCCGCAATGGCCGCCTGCCGCACCAGCCTGTTGTCGAACGGCGGATAGAGGTGATTCATGCGGAAATAGGTCCAGGCGCCCAGCTTGTCCAGCACCTCGACCTTCAGGCCGTCCTGGTTTTCCACCATGGGCAGCAGGTCGAACGGCACTTGCTGGATGAAATCCACCTCGCCGTTCTGCAAGGCGTTGATGGCGGTCATCTGGTCCGGCATGGCCACCCATTCGACGCGGTCCACGTTGGCCACCTTGCCGCCCGCCGTCCAGCTCGGCGGTTCGCTGCGCGGCACGTAGTCCTTGTTCTTCTCGTAGACCACTTTCAGGCCCGGCCTGAATTCGGACGCCACGAAGCGGAACGGGCCCGAGCCAATGTATTCGCCGATGGGCTGGGACGCGGGCGTCTCGGCGATGCGCCTGGGCATCATGAAAGCGGGACGCGAACTGATCTTGGACAGGCCCTCCAGCAGCAGCGGCGTGGGCTGTTTGAGCACGATGCGGAAATGCCGGTCGTCGACCGCCGCCATGTCCTGCACCAGCGTCATCAGCACCTGTCCCGTGGCGTCCACGGCGGCCCAGCGCCTGATGGAAGCAATGCAGTCTTCCGAGGTGACGGGCTTGCCGTCGTGCCATTTCAGGCCGTCGCGCAAGGCGAAGGTATAGGTCTTGCCGTCGTCGCCCACCGTCCAGCTCGCCATCTGCGGCTGCACCTTGAAATGCTCGTCCAGCCCCAGCAGCGTGTCGTAGATCATGTAGGCATGATCCCGCGTCATGAAGGCTGTGGTGAGAATGGGGTCCAGCACGCGCAGACCCGACTGCATGACCGCCGTCACGGTTTCGGCCATGGACGCCGGCGCGGCCAGCGACGCGCCCGCCACCGCCACGGACAGCAGGAGGTGCCTGGCTCCCCGGCGCAATTTCGATTTCAGCTTCATGATGGCTCCCTCGTATCGTTGTGCCCGGCTGCCTCGCCGGTTGGAGTTGCGGGCCCGCGCCCTTCGGCCGCCCGTTCCCGGCCGCCGCGCGGGCCCCGCGATGGCCGCGCCGCCCGCCGCGCCTCCAGCTCGCACAGCGGCGTGCGCCGCAGCTCCTCGGGCAAGTGGCCGACCATGCTCTGCAGCGCGGCGTACAGGCGCGCCCAGCCTTCGTCCGTGCGCAGCGGCACGCCCAGGAAATGGCTCTCGGTCTTGGCGCGCAGCATCAGGTACAGCACGCCCGCCAGCATGATGCTGACCTGGGCGGGCACGTCCGCCTCGCCCGTCAGGCCGTCGACCCGGTCGATGAAGGCGCGCGCCGCCCGCTCGCGGCGATCGGCGAGCCGTGCCGTCACTTCGTTGCGCTCCACCAGTTCCCAGAGACGGATTTCGCGCAGCGTCTCGTTGCCGCCCAGGGCGTCGATCTGCGCGCGCAACATCGAGAGAATCAGGTCGGCCGGCGCGCGGGAACTGGATTCGTCCGCCTGCAGCAGGCCCGAACGGCCGGTCCAGTAATCCTGCTCGCGCATCCAGGCCAGCAGCAGGCCGGGCAGCCCGTCGAAATAGCGGTAGATCAGCTCCTTGCTCACGCCCGCGCGCTTGGCGATGGCGTTCACGCCCACCCCGGCCATGCCGGTTTCGCGTATCTGGGCCTCGAGCGCCCGCATGATCTGGCGCTCGGTCTGTTCACGCCTGGACATGGTCCATCCTCGCCAGCAGCATGTGCTGGCCCGGCTCCGCGCCCGGCAGCGCCTGCCCCGCGCGCAGCTCGGCATACAGTTCGGTAGTCGCCGTGCCGATGCGGCGGCCGCCGCAGCGCACCTCGGTGCCGAGATATACCGCCGTGCCGCGCCGGTTGAGCGAGGCCAGGCGGGGGTTGGCGGTTTCGAGCCGCACGATGACGCCCGCGCCGTCCACGTGCACGCAATCGCGTTCGGCGGGCG
This sequence comes from Achromobacter sp. Marseille-Q4962, assembly GCF_943737005.1. GTDB lineage: Bacteria > Pseudomonadota > Gammaproteobacteria > Burkholderiales > Burkholderiaceae_B > Achromobacter. Next base: position 79,729 of record NZ_CALSFU010000007.1, read on the forward strand.
CCAGGTCGGCCGCCTGCTTCAAGACGAGCAGGCGCAGCGCCGCCGGGCCGCCCAGCAGCCTCGACCAGGCAAGGTCCGCCAGGTCGGCGGCCAGGTCGCCCCGCGCATGGATGGAGTTGTGCAGCAGGCCCAGGGTGGCGGGCGGAATCTCGCGCCGCGCCAGGCCCAGATCGTCGCGGCGTCGCACCCGCGCGCTGTTGCCCATGCCGAGCCGTCCGCGCATGTCGATGGCGATGAGGCCGGCGTCCCATTCCGGGTGCGCGTCCAGCACCGCGTCGACCGCGTCCTGGGGATGCGTCCCGCCCGCCATGCGCGCCAGCACGGCCTGGTTGAGCGCGACGCCGTCCTCGCCGGGCAGGTTGGGCAGGCGATGGCCCGTGACCAGGCCCACGCCGCCGGCGCCCGCCAGGAACTGCGTCAGCGGCTCGGGGCGGTCCGGGCCGCTGGAAATGACGGCCGCCACGCGCGCGTCGCGCCACGAAGGCGGCACGTCCAGCGCCGTCACGCCTCCGCGTTGCGTCACCCGGTACTCCGCCGCGCCCGCCGCGCCGCAGACCGCCATGACGGCAAAGCCGCCGATGGCGCCGCGGCCGAGCAATTCGGCGCCCAGCACCGCGTCATATACCGCCGCGCCGGCGGCGTTTCCCGCCGCTGCTATCCCGATGGTCATGAGGCTCGCCCTCGATGTGACCACGTGGTCACGTGCCGATGCTAGCACCGGCCCGCGCGCCGTCACAAGCCCGGGGGAAACCCGCAACGCCGGCCGCGGGCGGATGCGGGCCGGGCCTTGCGCATGGCGCGGCCCGCATTCCTCCTCTTGGAGCATGACGCGTCCCACGCTGGTGCGCGGCGCACCAGCATTGTGCGGCGCGCGGGCGCCCCGCGCCGGCCGTCGTCCCGGCTGTTCCGGCGCCAGACCCGTACATCCGGACCTGGCACGGACCTTGCTTGACTCCTGGCAGGGCGGACAGCCGTCCGCCCCCAAGACAACCCGTGCAGTCCCCGGCAAAGGCGCCCCGACCCCACCCTGAGGTCCAGGGCGCTTTTTGCTTTCCGGAATGCCGTCACACGCAATGGACAACCGATGACCGCCGCAACTACGTCTCCGCCCCGCCTGATCGTGATCGGCAACGGCATGGTCGGCCACCACTTCGTTGAACAGCTTGCCTCGCGCGGCGCGCTCGCCCGCTGGCAGGTGCTCGTCTTCGGCGAAGAGAGCCGGCGCGCCTACGACCGCGTGCACCTGTCGGAATACCTGGCCGGCCGCGACGCCGAGTCCATGGCGCTGGGCGACGGCTCGGTCTACGCGCGGCCGGAGGTCACGCTGCGGCTGGGCGAGCGCGTGACCGGCATCGACCGGCGCAGCCGCGAAGTGGTCACCGAAAGCGGCCGCTATCCCTACGACAAGCTGGTGCTGGCCACCGGCTCCTTCCCCTTCGTGCCGCCGATCTCCGGCGCGCCGGAGCAGCCCCTGGTCTACCGCACGCTGGACGACCTGGACCGCATCCGCGAGGAAGCGGCACAGGGCGCCCGGCGCGGCGTGGTGGTGGGCGGCGGACTGCTGGGGCTGGAAGCGGCCAATGCGCTGAAAGCCCTCGGGCTGGAAGCGCACGTGGTGGAATTCGCGCCGCGGCTCATGCCGGTGCAGCTCGACGAGCAGGGCGGCGAAGCGCTCAAGGCCCGCATCGAGGCGCTCGGCGTGCGCGTACACCTGTCGCGCTCCACGGAGTCCATCAAGCCGGGCTCGCATTACCGCTACCGCATGCATTTCGTCGACGGCGAGGCGCTGGAAACGGACATGGTGGTGTTTTCCGCGGGCATCCGTCCGCGCGACGGGCTGGCGCGCAGCGCGGGCCTGGCGCTGGGCGCCCGCGGCGGCGTGCTCATCGACGAAAACTGCCGCACCAGCGATCCCGACATCTATGCCATCGGCGAATGCGCCCTCTTCAATGGCGTGGTCTATGGGCTGGTCGCGCCCGGCTACCAGATGGCGCGCAGCGCGGCCGCGGCACTCTGCGGCCAGGCCGGCGAGCCCTTCGCCGGCGCCGACATGTCCACCAAGCTCAAGCTGCTGGGCGTGGACGTGGGATCGATCGGCGACGCGCACGGTCGCACGCCCGGCTCGCGCAGCTACCGCTACATCGACGAGGCCAGCGCCAGCTACCGCCGGCTGGTGGTGTCGGCCGATGGCAAACAGGTGCTGGGCGCCGTGCTGGTGGGCGACAACAGCTATTACGACACGCTGCTGCAATACGCGCAGAACGGACTGGCCGCGCCGGCCGACCCGGCCAGCCTGATCCTGCCCGCGGGCGGCGAAGCGCCCGCGCTGGGCCCCGCCGCGCTGCCCGCCACGGCCACCATCTGCTCCTGTCACAACGTCAGCAAGGGCGCCGTCTGCGCCGCCATCGACGGCGGCTGCGCCGACCTTGCGGGCGTCAAGGCATGCACCCGCGCCTCAACCGGCTGCGGCGGCTGCGCCGCGCTGCTCAAGCAGGTGGTCGAGCACGAGCTTGCCGGGCGCGGCGTGCAGGTGGACAAGAGCCTGTGCGAACACTTCGCCTATACGCGGCAGGAGCTGTATGCGCTGGTGCGCGTCGAAGGCCTGGAAACCTTCGAGGAACTGCTGGCACGCCATGGCAGGGGCGCGCTGGGCTGCGACATCTGCAAGCCCGCGGTGGCCTCGATTCTGGCCTCGTGCTGGAACCGGCCCATCCAGGATCCGTCGCTGGTGCCCTTGCAGGACACGAACGACACCTTCATGGCCAACATGCAGAAGAACGGCACCTACTCCGTGGTGCCCCGCATCCCCGGCGGCGAGATCACGCCCGAGGGCCTGATCGCCATTGGCCAGGTGGCCCGCAAGTACAAGCTCTACACCAAGATCACCGGCGGCCAGCGCATCGACCTCTTCGGCGCGCAATTGCACGAACTGCCCGACATCTGGGCCGAGCTTATCGCCGCGGGCTTCGAGACGGGGCATGCCTACGGCAAATCGACCCGCACGGTGAAGTCCTGCGTAGGCAGCACCTGGTGCCGCTACGGCGTGCAGGACAGCGTCGCCATGGCGCTGCGCCTGGAGAACCGCTACAAGGGCCTGCGCTCGCCGCACAAGCTGAAGTTCGCCGTGTCGGGCTGCACGCGCGAATGCGCCGAAGCGCAGAGCAAGGACATTGGCGTGATCGCCACGGAGAACGGCTGGAACCTGTACGTGTGCGGCAATGGCGGCATGCGGCCGCGCCACGCCGAGCTGTTCGCCACCGACCTGGACGACGACACCCTGGTCCGTATCATCGACCGGCTGCTGATGTTCTACATCCGCACCGCCGACAAGCTGCAGCGCACCTCGGTCTGGCGCGAATCGCTCGAAGGCGGGCTCGACTACCTCAAGGCCGTGGTGCTGGACGACAGCCTCGGCCTGTGCGCCGAACTGGAGGCGCAGATGCAGGCCGTGGTGGACCGCTACGAATGCGAATGGGCCAACGCCCTGGCCGACCCCGAAAAGCTCAAGCGCTTCCGGACTTTCGTCAACGACCGGCGCGCCGACCCCGATATCCGCTTCGTCGAGGAACGCGGCCAGCGCCGCCCCGCGAACGCGGACGAGGCCCCGCTCGCCGCAGCACTGGAGGAACACTGATGGATGCCCTGCGCGAACCCTGCTGGCGCGTCGTCTGCCGGCGCTCGGACCTGGTCGCCCATTCCGGCGTGGTGGCCTGGCTGGACGGCGAACAGGTGGCGCTCTTCTACCTGCCCGGCGAGGAGGCCGTTTACGCCGTGGGCAACCGCGATCCGAAATCCGGCGCCAACGTGGTCGGACGCGGCATCGTGTGCAGCCTGGGCGGCGAGAAGGTAGTGGCCGCGCCGCTCTACAAGCAGCATTTCCGGCTGAGCGACGGCTCCTGCGTGGAGTTCCCCGAACAGCGCATCGCCGCATGGCCGGCGCGCCTGAACGGCGACGCCGTCGAAGTCGCTTTCTGATCTCTCAAGCCATGCCAGGGGAAGCCCGCATCATGATCCACCCCGTGTTTCTCATCGGCGCCGGTCCCGGCGACCCCGAACTGCTCACGATCAAGGCCGTCAAGGCCCTGCGGCAGGCCGAAATCGTCCTGGCCGACGATCTGGTCAACCCCGAGGTGCTGGCGCATTGCCCGCAGGCGCGCGTCATCCCGGTGGGCAAGCGCGGCGGATGCCGCTCCACGCCGCAGGATTTCATCCAGCGCCTCATGCTGCGCTATGCGCGCCAGGGCCGGAAAGTCGCCCGCCTGAAGGGCGGCGACCCTTGCATCTTCGGCCGAGGCGGCGAGGAAGCCGCCTGGCTGGCCGCGCGCGGGGTGCCGTGCGAGATCGTCAACGGCATCACCGCGGGCCTGGCCGCCGCGACCGCGATCGGCATCCCCCTCACGCTGCGCGGCGTGGCGCGCGGCGTGACCCTGGTCACCGCGCACACCGAAGACGGCGGCGCGCCCGACTGGGCCGCCCTCGCCCGCTCGGGCACGACCCTGGTGGTCTACATGGGCGTGGCCAGACTGCCCGCGACCGCCGCGGGTCTGCTGGAAGGCGGCCTGCCCGGCGACACCGCGGTCGCCATGATCGAGCGCGCATCGCTGCCCGGCCAGCGCGAAATCCGCTCGACGCTGGCGCGCATGCAGGCCGACGCGAGCTGCCAGGGCCTGCGCAGCCCCGCCATCCTGGTCATCGGCGACGTGGCGGCCTGCAGCCGTTTCGGCGTCGCCGCTGCCAGCCTCCCTGCGCCCGCGCGCGCCGCGCGGGCATGAGCCCGCGCCGGAGCCTGCCATGACCAGGGCCGGGCCCGCGCTCAGGTTTCTCGCGGCGGCGCGCCAGTCCGAGCTGCTGGCCCTTGAGCAGCTCGCGCGCATCAGCGATTTCGTGGCGCTGCTGAGCGAGCTCGTCCACGCCCTGCAGAAGGAGCGCGGCTACTCCAACCTGTACCTGTGCCTGCGGCAGGACACGCTGCTGACGCACCTGGGCGGCCTCTGCGACGCCGCGGACGAATGCGAACGCGCCGTGCGCGGCTTCCTGGACGGCATGGAGCAGGAAGGCGGCAAGGCCCGGCTGTACGACGCCATTGCCTATGCGCTGTACCGGCTGGACGAACTGCCCGACCTGCGCTGGCGCGTGCGGCGCCAGCGCATCGACGCCGAGGCGGCGAGCGCGGCCTATACCCGCCTCATCTCCAGCCTGCTGGCCGTGGTGTTCGAGGCGGCGGACGCCTCGCTGGACGCCGGCATCACCCGGCTGCTGGTGGCCCTGCTCAACTTCATGCAGGGCAAGGAACTGGCCGGCCAGGAGCGCGCCCTCGGCGTCACGGGCTACGCCGCGGGCTACTTCGACGAAGCGCGCCAGGCGCGCCTGGACGGCCTGGTCGGCGACCAGCAGCGCAGCTTCGACACCTTCGAGCGCCATGCGCCGTCGGGCATCCAGCGGGCCTGGCGGCAGGCGCGCCGGCACGATGCCGCCGTGGCGCGCATGCGCGACATGGCCCGCCGCGCCGGCGAACGCCATCCCGTCGATCCCGCGCTGGGCGCCGTATGGTTCGACGTGTGCACCGCGCGCATCGACGCCATGCGCCCCATCGCATCCGGGCTGACGGACCTGCTGGCCGAGGAATGCCGGCAGCGCATCGGCCAGACCCGCCGCGATCTGCGCAACCACGGACTGCTGCGCGAACGCCTGGAAAAGCAGGCCAGAGGCATGGCGCCCGCGATGCTCTTCAGCGTGCAGGGCCGGGCGCTGGATGCGCCGCCGCCCGGCGGCGTGGGCGGCGAGATCGAGCGGTCCATACTCGACATCCTGCAGGCGCAACGCGAACAAATGCAGAAGGCCGACGAGGCGCTGGCGCAGGCCCGCGCCGCGCTGGACGACCAGAAAGACCTGCTGCGCGCCAAGCGCCTGCTCATGCGGACCCGGCGCCTGTCCGAACCCGACGCGCACGCCTGGCTGCAGCGCGCCGCCATGCAGAGCGGCCGGACGCTCATCGACGTGGCGCGGCAGGTGCTGGCCGCAGCGGGCTAACGCGACGTGCGGCGCGGCCGGCGAGGCGCGGCCGGCCAGGCGCGGCCGGCGAGGCGCGGCCGGCCCGCGCCGGGAGGATCAGGCGCGCGACAACCGCTTGCGCACGCGGACCAGGCCCGGCTCGCCCGACGGCGCCAGCCCCCAGACGCGCTCGGACACCCAGGTGCCGCGCTGCGTCAGGTACGCCGGCATGCTGAGGACGGCCGAATGCGGCGTCACGGCGGCCAGCGTGCCCATGGCCGCCATGCCGTCGGTGAAGGCCACCAGCACCTCGTCGCCGGGCGACAGCCTCGCCTCGCCCCGCGGTTCCAGGCAGCTCAACAGGGCGCCGGGATAGAGATGGCTGTGGTTCGCGGAAAAACGCCAGAGCATAAGGCCTCCCGACAATGCGCGGCGCCGGGGCAGCCCCCTGGCCGCCGCGGCCGCGCAAGGCCCCCAGCTTATCCGATGGCGCGCCCGCGAGGAAAGGGCCGGCGGGGCGCCGGCCGGCATCCCCGAACTACCTCGCGACCGCCTGCGCGTGGTCCGGCAGCAGGAAACGCGCCACCTCCCCCGCCAGCTGGGCCGCCTGCCGCTCCATGGACATCGCGGCCGCCGCGGTCTGCTCGACCAGCGCGGCGTTCTGCTGCGTCATGCGATCGAGCTCGTTGACCGCCTGGCTGATCTGGCGCACGCCGATGTCCTGCTCGCGCGCGCCGTTCGCGATCTCGCCGAGCAGGCGATTGACCTGCTGCGACGACTGCTCGATGTCGTTGATCATGGTGCCGGCCTCGGTCACGACCGACACGCCGCTGGCCACCTTGGACACGCTTTCGGAAATGAGCTTGCTCACTTCCTTCGCGGCGGCGGCCGTGCGCAGCGCAAGAGCGCGCACCTCGGCCGCGACGACCGCGAAGCCCCGGCCCTGCTCCCCAGCGCGCGCCGATTCCACGGCGGCGTTGAGCGCCAGGATGTTGGTCTGGAACGCAATGCCGTCGATGGTGCCGGCGATCTCGGCGATCTTGTTCGACGAGTCGCGTATCTGTTCCATGGTGCCCACCACTTCGCGCATCACGCGGCCGCCGTCGGTGGCCACCTGGGCGTTCTGCAGCGCCATCCTGGCCGCTGCGCCGGTGTGCTGCGTGTTGTGGCTGATGGTCGAGGTGATCTCCTCCATCGCGGCCGCCGATGCTTCCAGGTCGCCCGCCGCATGCTCGGTCCGCGACGACAGATCGTTCGCGCCGGCGGCGATTTCCCGGGCGGAATACAGGATCTCGTCGCTGGATTCGCGCACATGCACCACCATGGTGCGCAGCGCGTTCTGCATGGCCAGCAGGTCCAGCATCAGCTCGGCCGCCTCGTCCTTGCCCCAGGGGCTCGGAGAAGTGGTGAGGTCGCCCGTGGCCATGGCGTGCAGATGGCGGCGCGTCTCTTTCAGACCGCCGTTCATCACGTGGTAGAAACTCAGGAACAGATAGGCGCCGACGGCCACGGTCAGCAAGACCCAGAAGGCGGTCCAGGCGATCAGCGACCGCACGTTTTCCCAGACATCGTGCACGTACACGCCCGAACCGAGCACCCAGCCCCAGGGCTCGAAGCCGCGCACGTACGAGATCTTGTCCTCGGCGTCCGGGTGATTGGGTTTGGCCCATTGGTAGCTCACGAACCCCTGCCCGCCCCCGCTGCCCGTCTCGGCGAAGCGCCTGAAGACGTGCTCGCCCCGGGGATCCGTATACCCGCTCATGTCGCGCCCGTTGAGTTGCGGATTCACCGGGTGCATGACCATGCGCTGCCGGACGTCGTTGATCCAGAAGTACTCGCCCTGCTCGTAGCGCAGCGGCTCCAGCAGCGAAATCGCCAGCGTCTGCGCGGCCTCGCGGGTGAGCTTGCCCGCCGCCTCCATGCCGTGCGCGTATTGCAGCAGCCCGTAGGCGATCTCCACGTGCTGCCGCGTGGCGTTCATGCGTTCCTGCATGGTCCGCTCGTACTGGCTGTGCAGCAGCCAGCTCACCAGGGCCAGCATCGGCGCCAGGAACACCAGCGAGATCAGGGCCGCCTTGGTGTTGAACCTGAGCTTGCGAAAGGCGCGAACCCCCGGAGCCCAAAGACCGTGATGCCTGAAGAATCCTTCATCCGCGGGCACCGAAGTCGCCACGGGCACATATTCTGCGGAGCTCAACTGAATGCATCAAAATTTATCATTAAGTAAGAAAACGCGATCTTAGCTTGAGGCGCGGCGGCAAAGCGGAATTCAGGGGCCGGCTTGATGCGCGTCATCCGCCGTTGTCACGGCAAAACAACACCTGCGGAAAAAACCGCCGCGGACGCGGCGGCTTCACCCTCCCGAAATGCCGTAGGCCGTGTTCAGCAGTTGCGGCACGATCTCCCTGGCCATGCGTTGCGGGGGATAGGCGTCGGTCGCCGCCGTGACATTGATGGCCGCGCGCGGCAGCCCGGGCTCGTCGCGCAGCAGCACGGCCGCCCCGATCTGGTTGAGCAGGACCTGGTCTTCGGCAAGCGCATACCCCTGCTCGCGCGCCCGCGCGATTTCGCCCGCCAGCGCGGCGCGGTCGGTCACTGTGCGCACGGTATAGGGCTGGATGTCGGCCCGCTCCAGATACTCGCGCACCGCGTCATCGCCGCGCTGCGACAGCAGCATGCGGCCCGCGCTGTTGCACCAGGCCGGCATGCGCCGCCCGGGCAGCATTTCCGCCAGCGTGAGCTGGCGGCTCGGCAGGCGCAGCAGATAGATCATGTCGCCGCCGTCGAGCACGCTCATGTTCACCGCCAGCCCGCAGCGCTCGCGCAATGCCACCAGATGCGGCGCCGCCCGCGACACCAGCCGGTCGCTGCGCAGGAAGAAATAGCCCAGCTCCACGACGCGCGGCGTCAGCACGTAGCGCCGGGTCTGCGGGTCTTTCCCGAGGTAGCCCATGCGCTCCCAGGTGTGCGTGAAACGCTGCGCCGCGCTTTTGCCCAGCCCGGTAATCTGCCCGATCTCGGTCAGCCCCAGGGATTCGCGCGTGTTCCGAAACGCCTCGAGCACCCGCATCGCCTTGGGCAGGGAAGCAATGTAGAGCGGATCGCGCGGCCCGCCGCCCTCGGGCGGATCGTCTTCCAGTCTGTCGGTCATGGGAGTGCCTCGTTTACCCGGATTGCGGCGCCTGGCGTCCGGACGGTTAAATATTGATTAACAGTACTATGTATTGTATTGCAATACAAGTGCCGAAAAACTCTAGCCGAGGACATCCATGAGCTGGCAAACCCTGTGCAGCATGACGGCGACCCAGATGCGCGCCGAGATCGCCGCGGGACGGCTGAGCGCCCGCGAACTGACCGAAGCCCATCTGGAATCGATCGCGCAGCGCAATTCCGCCGTCAATGCCGTGGTGACGGTGGATCCCGAGGGCGCCCTGGCGCAAGCGCGCGCCGCCGACCAAGCCCAGGCCGCCGGCCGGGCGCTGGGCCTGCTCCATGGCCTGCCCGTCGCGCACAAAGACTGCTTTCTCACGGAAGGCATGCGCACGACCTGGGGTTCGCCCATCCACGCCGGCTTCGTTCCCGCGCAGTCCAGCCTGATTGTCGCGCGCCAGCGCGCCGCCGGCGCCATTACCCTGGGCAAGACCAACATGCCCGAATTCGGCGCCGGCTCGCAGACCTACAACCCGGTATTCGGCGCCACGCACAACCCCTATGATCCTTCCCGCACCGCGGGCGGCAGCAGCGGCGGCGCGGCCGCCGCGCTGGCCTGCCGGCTGCTGCCCCTGGCCGACGGCACCGACATGGGCGGCTCGCTGCGCAATCCGGCCAGCTTCTGCAACGTCGTGGGCCTGCGCCCCTCGCCGGGCCGCGTGCCCCTGTGGCCCAATGCGGCCGCCTACAACACGCTGACGGTCGCCGGGCCCATGGCCCGCACCGTTGCCGACGCCGCCCTGTATCTCGCCGCGATGGCCGGCCCCGATGCGCGAGATCCGCTTTCCATCGACCAGGACCCGGCACGCTTTCTGGGCGCGCTGGAACGCGATTTCGCCGGCACGCGCGTGGCCTACGCCCCCGACTGGGGCGGCCTGCCCACCGAACCGCGCGTGCGCCAGGTGCTCGACGGCCGATTGGGGGTCTTCGCCTCGCTGGGCTGCGAGATTGTCGAGGCCTGCCCCGATTTCACCGGCGCCGACAGCGCCTTCCACGCCTTGCGCGGGCTGGCTTTCGCCACTACGCAGGGCCAGGCCCTGGCGCGCGAGCGCGCGCGCATGAAAGACACCGTCGTCTGGAACATCGAGCTGGGCCTGCAGCAATCGGGCGCCGCGCTCGCGCAGGCCGAGCGCGACCGCGCGGCGCTCTTCGCTCGCATGCATGCCTTCATGCAGGACCACGACTATCTCGTCGGCGCGGTCAGCCAGGTTGCCCCCTTCCCGGTCGACGAACCCTATGTGCGCGAGATCGATGGCGTGCCCATGGGGAACTACATCGACTGGATGCGCTCCGGCTATTACCTCTCGCTGACCGGGCATCCGGCGATCTCGGTGCCATGCGGCTTCACGCCCGACGGGCTGCCCGTGGGCATCCAGATCGTGGGCCGCTATCGCGATGAGCTGGGCGTACTGCGCCTGGCGCACGCCTTCGAGCAGGCCACGGAATGCTGGCGCAGGGCGCCCGCGGGCATGGCCTGAGCGCCGCACCGCCGGCGAAGATTTCCACACGCGGAGCCCGGCTCCGCTTCTCAAGGGGAGAGCAGTCCAATGTTGCGCAGATTTTTCCAACGCCTGGCCCTCGCCGCCATGGCAGCCGTGGCCATGGCGCCCGCGCACGGCCACGCCCAGTCCGGCTGGCCGGCAAAGCCCGTCACGCTCATCGTGCCCTTTCCGCCCGGCGGCTCCACCGACGTGCTGGCGCGCCTGTTCGCCGCCAAACTGGGCGACCGGCTGGGCCAGAGCGTGGTCGTGGAGAACCGCCCGGGAGCCAATACCGGCATCGGCGCTGCGGCCGTGGCGCGCGCGGCGCCCGACGGCTACACGCTGCTCATCACGGGCGCGCCCACCTTCACCACCAATTCGCTGCTCTACCCCAATCTGGGCTATGACCCGATCAAGAGCTATGAATACGTCGCCATCGCGGGCAGCGCGCCGTTCGTGATCCTCACCAACCCGCAGACCGGCCTGTCCAACGTAGCGGACATCGTCAAGCAGTCCGCCGCCGGGCCGTTGAGCTTCGGCTCTTTCGGCACGGCGTCCACGCCCCACCTGGCCGGCGAATTCCTGGCGCAGCGCACGGGCGCGAAACTGCTGCACGTGCCCTATCGCGGCAGCGCGCCGGCCATGACGGACCTGATCGGCAACCAGATCCCGCTGTCCATCGACACCCTGGTCGCGGCCTTGCCGCAGATCCGCGCGGACAAGGTCCGCGCGCTTGCCGTCACGGGCGCCGAACGCGCCCGGCTGCTGCCGCAAGTGCCCACCGTCATGGAGTCCGGCGTCGCGGGCTATGACTTCATCACGTGGTACGGCATCGCCGCGCCGCGCGGCACGCCCGCCCCCGTCGTCGAACGCCTGTCGCGGGAAGTGAAGGCCATGCTGGCCGACGCGGATACGCCGCAGAAGATGCGCGATCTGGGCTTCGATCCCTTCTATGCCGACGCGCAGGCGTTCCGCGCCCGCGTGAAGCAGGAACTCGAACGCAATGCGGGCGTAATCAAGGCGGCGGGAATCAAGCCGGAATAGCGCCCTGGCGATGCGCCCGGCGCGCATCGCCAAAGATGCATGAGGTGGCGGCAACGCAACAAAGAACGGACCGCCGGCACGGCCCGCGCGGGCCATAACGCATTGCGCTGCGGGCCGGGTGGTATATAGTGAAGCGGTCCTGTCGCTGATTCCGCAGCAGCGGAATGAGTGTCTGTCTTGCGCCATCTCCGCCATGAATGACAATGACAGCATAGGTAACCCGGGGCGCCGCGCCTTTTTCAGAAAGTCGCTTCCGCTCATCCCCGCCACGGCGCTGGCCGCCTCGGGCGGCGCCCTCGCAGCGCCAGTCCCCGCCCCCCTGCCCGAAGTTCCCGGACCGGCGGTGGATCCCTCCCTGGCCAATGCCGCCAAATACCAGCCCCGGTTCTTCACCACCGAGGAATACCGCTTTCTCCAGGCCGCGGCGGCCCGCCTGATCCCCAAGGACGAACTGGGCCCGGGCGCGCTGGAAGCGGGCGTGCCCGAGTTCATCGACCGCCAGATGGGAACCGCATACGCGGCCGGCGGCCTGTGGTACATGCAAGGCCCCTTCGCGCCCGATGCGCCCAGAGAAATGGGCTATCAGCTCAAGCTCAGTCCCCGCGAGGTGTATCGCCTGGGCATCGCGGCGGCCGATCGGTGGTGCGCCCGGAAGCTGGGCAAGGCATTTGCCGAACTGGGTCCGCAAGAGCAGGACCAGGCGCTGGCCGCCATGGAAAAAGGCATAGACGGTTTCGAGCACCTGCCCTCGTCCACGTTCTTCTCCATGCTCTGGACCAACACGCGGGAGGGCTTTTTCAGCGATCCCATGCACGGCGGCAACAAAGGCATGGCGGGTTGGAAGCTCATCAATTTTCCCGGCGCGCGCGCCGACTTCATGGACTGGATCGAGCGCGACGAGAAGTACCCCCAACCCCCGGTTTCCATACGCGGCGCAAGAGGATAGCCCATGGCCACGACCCTGAAAAAGACCGACGTGGTGGTGCTGGGCTTCGGCTGGACGGGCGCCATCATGGCCAAGGAACTCACCGAGGCCGGCCTGTCGGTGGTGGCGCTGGAGCGCGGCCCCATGCGCGACACCTATCCCGACGGCGTCTACCCGCAGACCATGGACGAACTCACGTACAACTCGCGCAAGAAGCTGTTCGTGGACGTATCCAAGGAAACCGTGACCATCCGCCACACCAGCAAGGACACCGCCCTGCCCAACCGCCAGCTCGGGGCCTTCCTGCCGGGCAACGGCGTGGGCGGAGCCGGCCTGCACTGGTCCGGCGTGCACTTCCGGGTCGACCCCATGGAGCTGCGCATGCGCAGCCACTACGAAGAACGCTACGGCAAGGACTTCATCCCCGAAGGCATGACCATCCAGGACTTCGGCGCCACGTACGAAGAGTTGGAGCCTCACTTCGATTTCGCCGAGAAAGTCTTCGGCACGTCGGGCACGGCCTGGACCGTCAACGGCAAAAAGGTGGGCGAAGGCAAGGGCGGCAATCCTTTCGCGCCCGACCGCTCCAGCGACTTTCCGCTGCCGGCGCAGAAGAACTCGGTGTCGGCCATGCTGTTCGGCAAGGCGGCCGAAGCGGTGGGCTACCACCCCTACAACATGCCTTCGGCCAATACCTCGGGCCCCTACACCAACCCCTACGGCGCGCAGATGGGGCCCTGCAATTTCTGCGGTTTCTGTAGCGGCTATGCCTGTTATATGTATTCCAAGGCATCGCCCAACGTGAACATCCTGCCCGCGCTGCGGCTGGAGCCGCGCTTCGAGCTGCGCACCCATTGCCAGGTCCGGCGCATCAACCTGGCGCCCGACGGCAAGACCGCCACCGGCGTGACCTACGTGGACGCGGCCGGGCAGGAAGTGGTGCAGCCCGCCGACATCGTGGCGGTGTGCATGTTCCAGTTCAACAACGTGCGCATGCTGCTGCTGTCCGGCGTGGGCAAGCCCTACGACCCGGACACCGGCACCGGCGTGGTGGGCCGCAATTTCGCCTACCAGAACATGGCCACCATCAAGGTCTTCTTCGGCAAGGACCAGCACTACACCAATCCCTTCATGGGCGCGGGCGGCAACGGCATCGCGGTCGATGATTTCAACGCCGACAACTTCGACCACGGGCCGGCAGGCTTTGTCGGCGGTTCGCCGTTCTGGGTCAACCAAGCAGGCACCAAGCCGATCTCCGCCTCGGTCGCGCCGCCCGGCACGCCCGGCTGGGGCAGCGGCTGGAAGAAAGCCATGGCCGACTACTACGAGCACCACGTCTCCATGGACGCGCACGGCGCGCACCAGAGCTACCGGGCCAACTACCTCAGCCTGGACCCCACCTACAAGGACGCCTGTGGCGATCCGCTGCTGCGCATGACCTTCGACTGGCAGCCCAACGACATCAAGATGAACCTGTTCATGCAGGAGAAAATGGCCGCCATCGCGCGCGCCATGGGGGGCAAGGCCATCGGCGTGTCGGGCAAGCAGGAAGGCGCCCGTTTCGACACCTCCAGCTACCAGACCACCCACTTGAACGGCGGCGCCATCATGGGCGTTGATCCGCGCACCAGTGTGGTCAACCGCTATCTGCAGTGCTGGGACGTGCACAACGTCTTCGTGCTGGGGGCCTCGGCCTTTCCGCAAGGGCTGGGCTACAACCCCACGGGGCTGGTGGCCGCGCTCGCGTACTGGTCGGCCAGGGCCATCCGCGAACAGTACCTGAAGCGCCCCGGCGCGCTGCTGAAGGCATGAGGAGCGGACCATGATGCAAGCACGCGACGGCCGCGCCGCGCATCCGTGGGCCCGGCCGCTGGCCGCCCTGGGCGCGGCGGGCGCGGCGGCCCTTTGCGCCGCCGCGGGCCTGACCTGGGCGAGAATGCCGGGCCCCGCGGCCGGCGGCGCGAGCAACGTGCCCGCGCCGCAGGGCCAGACGGGGCCGCAGCCCATGATCTCCGCTGCGCCGCATGCGCCCCCGCCCGCCAACGACGGGGCCACTTCCAGCGACCCGCTGGTGCGCGGCGCCTACCTGGCGCGCATGGGAGACTGCGTGGCCTGCCACACCGCCCCGGGCGGCAAGCCTTACGCGGGCGGCCTGCCGATGGCCTCGCCCATCGGCACGCTGTACTCCACCAACATCACGCCCGACGCCAAGACCGGCATCGGCGGCTACAGCTTCGAAGACTTCGACCGGGCCGTGCGCGAGGGCGTATCGCGCGACCGGGGCAGCCTCTACCCCGCCATGCCCTACCCGTCCTATGCCCGGCTGAGCGAGCAGGACATGCGCGACCTGTACGCCTACTTCATGAAAGGCGTCGCACCGGTGGAGCATGCGGTGCCCGACAACGACATCCCGTGGCCGCTTTCCATGCGCTGGCCGCTGGCCGTCTGGCGCATGCTGTTCGCGCCCGACGCCGACGAGGTCCAGGCCAAGGCCGACGCCGTCTCGCCGCAGGCCGACCCCAAGCTGCGCGGCGCCTACCTGGTCGAGGGCCTGGGACACTGCGGCTCGTGCCATACGCCGCGCGCCTTCACCATGCAGGAAAAGGCCCTCACCGACAGCGACCCCGTCTACCTGAGCGGCGGCGACGCCCCCATCGACGGCTGGATCGCCAAGAGCCTGCGCGGCGAAGCCGCCGACGGCCTGGGCCGCTGGTCGGAACAGGACATCGTCGATCTGCTGAAGACCGGGCGCAACAACCAGACCGCCGTCTTCGGCGGCATGAGCGACGTCATCCGCCACAGCACGCAATACCTGAGCGACCGGGATCTGCGGGCCATCGCCGTGTACCTGAAGGCCCTGTCGCCGCGCGAACCGGGCCGCGGCGACCCCGCCTACGCCGCCAGCCCGGACACCGCCAACGCCCTGTGGAAGGGCGACGCGCGCGCGCGCGGCGCCGCCCTGTACCTGGACAATTGCGCCGCGTGCCACCGTTCCGACGGCAAGGGCTATGCGCAGGTGTTCCCGGCCCTGGCGGGCAACAGCGCCGTGCTCGCGGCCGACCCGCGCAACGTGATAGGCATCGTGCTCCAGGGCCACGAGGTGCCGGCCACCGCCACGCGGCCTTCCACCTTCACCATGCCGGCCTTCGGCTGGCGGCTGACGGACCAGCAGGTTGCCGACATCGCGACCTTCGTGCGCGCTAGCTGGGGCAACCAGGCCGGGGCGGTGGACAGCGGCGCGGTCCGCAACGTGCGCAGCGGGCAGCAGGAAGCCGCGTCGTCATCGCAATAGCGCCCTCGGGCGTGTCAACCCGGACGCCGCGCCCATCCAGAAAGCCAATTGCGCGAGCACGCCCGCGCCGGCCAGCGTCCAGGCCGCCGCCAGCGCCGGGGCGCCGCCCACCCCGGCCTGGGGCGGATTTTCGTGGACTTCTGCCTGGAGCTGTTCGCGCACTGGCCCAGGCGGGCCTGGCCGGCCGCCGGGCCCCGGCATATCCGGATGCCTATTGCGCGGTGTAGCCGCCGTCCGCGACCAGGGCGCTGCCGGTAATGAAACTCGCGCCGTCGGACAGCAGGAATGCAATCGCATGGGCGATTTCCCCGGCGCTTCCGAGGCGGCCGATAGGATGCTGGCTGACCAGTCCCGCGCGGGTGGCGGCATCGTAGCGGCCAAGCAGCGGCGTGTCCACGTAGCCCGGATGGATGGAATTGACGCGGATGCCCTTGGCCGAGTAGGCCAGCGCCGCGGAGCGCGTCAGGCCCGTAACGCCATGCTTGGACGCGTTGTAGGCGGGCGCATGGCCGGCGCCGACCAGCCCCAGGATCGAGGACATATTGACGATCGCCCCGCCGCCGGCGGCGAGAATGGCCGGAATCTCGTAGCGCAGGCCGTACGCCACGCCATTGAGATTGATGTCGATGACGCGTTGCCAGACGTCGAGCGCCATCTCGCCCGCCGGGCCCGAATCCCCGCCGACACCGGCATTGTTGACCGCGAAGTGCAGCGCCCCGAAATGCTTCACCGCGCAATCGACGGCCGCCTCCACCTCGCCGGGCCTGGACACGTCGGCGACGTTGGCCGCCGCCTTGCCGCCCGCCGCGACGATATCGTCGACCACGCGCCGCACCGCGGCGGCATCCCGGTCCGAGACGACCACCGACAGGCCGTTGGCGGCCAGCAGGCGGGCGGTGGCCTCCCCGATGCCGGACGCGGCGCCGGTGACCAGCGCCGACACGCCCGAGAACGAATACTTCATGGCAATACTCCTTGCACGTCGTGCCCAACGCGGGCCGGGGCCGACCGCAGCGGCCGCCCCGCCCCGCTTCAATACATGTGCTGTCCGCCGTTCATGGCCAGGTTGCTGCCCGTCATGAAGGCCGCGGCGTCGCTGCAGAGGAACGCGACCAGCTCGGCGATTTCCGCGGGCTGGCCCAGCCTGCCCACCGGAATCTGCGAAATGATCTGCGACTCCAGGATGTCCCTGGGAATCTTGGCGACCATCTGCGTCTCGAGATAGCCCGGCGACACGGTATTGACCGTGACGCCCTTGCTCGCCAGCTCCAGCGCGAGCGACTTGGTGAAGCCGTGGATTCCCGCCTTGGACGCCGAGTAGTTCGTCTGGCCGAATTGCCCCTTGCTGCCATTGACGGACGAGATGTTGACGATGCGGCCCCAGCCCCGCTGCACCATGCCCTCGACGAACGGCTTGGTCACGTTGAACATGGAGTCGAGGTTGGTGCGCAGCACCGCGTCCCAGCTCTCCTTGCTCATTTTCCGGAAGCTGCCGTCGCGGGTAATGCCGGCGTCGTTGATCAGGATGTCGACCGCCAGGCCATCGGCGTGGATGCGCGCCGCCATCTCCTGGCACGAGTCGAAGTCCGAGACATCGGTCCCGTAGGCCCGGAACGCGTAACCGCGCCCGGCCTGCTGCCGCAGCCATTCTTCGGCGCGCGTATTGGCCTTGCTGTGGGTGACGATCACCTCGTGGCCCGCGTCGTGCAGCCGGAGCGCGATGGCTTCGCCCAGCCCGCTCATGCCGCCCGTTACCAGCGCAGTGTGTTTAGCCGACATGGGCGTCCCCTTTCTTCTTGGCCGCTCCGCCCTCGGCCGGAGCCCATTGGGCGCCCCAGTTTCCGAAGTAGTCGAGGAACGGAAGCTTGGCGCCGCCGGGCTCGATGCCGCCTATCGAGGATTTCTGCCAGGACTGGATCGCCTGCTGCAGGCCCTGCGTGAACGCCGCCTGGTTCTCGATCGCGATCTGGGTGGCGTTCTGCGCGTCCGCGAAACGCTGCTGCACCTGGCGCCAGAACGCCTCGGCCGGCAGCGCGAGCAGCGTCTGCCACGTCGAGGTCTGCCCCAGGTTCTCGATCTCGGCCTTGTATTCGCCCGCGCCTTCCTGGCTGACGCGGGAGGCCAGCCCCAGCCATCGCTGGCTGTTTTCGTGCAGCAACTGTGCAACGCGGAGATGCAGCTCGATGTTGGCCCTCAGCAGGTCGAAGGGAAAAGCGTTGTTGGTAGCCATGGAAACTCCTTAGCAATCGGATTGCTCCCGCAGGAGGCGGCGGGAGGGTATGGCCACGTCGGCCGCCGGCCCGTTTCTGGCGTATGGCGACGGCATGGCTACTTCTCCTTGACGTACAGCCCGGGGGCATCGCAGAGCGGCGCATAGCCGCGCGCAGCCGCTCCAAGCGCAGGCGGCTTGACCGGGGCCCCCGAGCGGCTCTTGAGCCAGGCAGCCCAGGCTTCCCACCACGAACCGCGGTGGACCTTGACCTTGGCGGCCCACTCGTCCGGCGACACATAGCCGCCGCCGCGCGGACGCGTCGCGATCTGGTACTGCCTGCGCGGATGCCCGGGCTCGCTGATGATGCCGGCGTTGTGCCCGCCGGTCGTAAGCACGAAAGTGATTTCTGCGGGAGACAGGTGATGCAGCTTGTACACCGACCGCCACGGCGCGACGTGATCCTTCACGGTGCCCACGCAGAACGTGGGCAGATCCAGCGTGCTCAGCGTCACCGGCCTGTCTCCCACCGGATAGCGGCCGTTGGCCAGGTCGTTGTCGAGAAACAGCCGGCGCAGATACTGAGAATGCATCCGCGCCGGCATGCGCGTGGCGTCGGCGTTCCACGCCATCAGATCATTCATGGGGCGGCGCTCGCCCAACAGATACTCTTCCACCAGCCGCGACCACAGAAGGTCATAGGAACGCAGCATCTGGAACGCCGCCACCATCTGATCCGCCCGCAGATAGCCCGACTCCGCCATCTGCGCCTCCAGCAGGCTGACCTGGCTCTCGTCGATGAACAGGCCCAGCTCACCCGGCTCGCTGAAATCCGTTTGCGCCGTGAACAAGCTCAGCGACGCCAGGCGCCCGGCCTGGCCGTCGCGCACCATGGCCGCGGCCGCGATGGCCAGCAGCGTGCCGCCCAGGCAGTAACCCGTGGCATGAATCTTCCGGTCCGGCACGATGGCCCGGATGGCATCGAGCGCGGCATGAACGCCATGCTCCATGTATTCGTCCATGCCGAAGTTCCGCTCGGCATAGCTTGGATTCTTCCATGATATGCAGAACACGGTATAGCCTTGCGCCACCAGATACCGGATCAGCGAGTTCGACGGCGACAGATCCAGGATGTAGTACTTCATGATCCACGCCGGCACGACCAGTATGGGCTCCGGATGCACCCTGGAGGTGGCCGGGCCGTACTGGATCAGCTCCATGACCGGATTGCGCAGCACCACCTTGCCCGGCGTCACCGCCACGTCCTTTCCCACGACGAAGCGCTCCGTCCCGGCGGGCGGCAGGCCTGCGGCGCGCCGCTGTATGTCTTCCAGCAGATTGTTCATGCCGCGCACGAGATTCATGCCGGCTTCCTCCACCGTGCGCCGCAGCGCCACCGGGTTGGTCGCCAGCAGGTTGCCGGGCGAGAAAATATCCAGCCACTGCCGGGCCGTAAAGGCAACGACTTTCTGGTGATGCCGCGACAGCCCCCAGATATCGCTGGTCGCCGCCTCCCACCAGTGCTGCGTCATGAGGAAACTCTGGTGCAGCAGACTGAAAGGCCATTGCCGCCATGCGGGATCGCGGAAACGACGGTCCAGGATGGGCGGTTCGATATGCGCCGGCCCCTTCAGCGGGCCCACGTGCGCATATTCGCGCAGATAGTCGGAAAGCTCCTGCGCCTGGTCGATCGCCAGCTTCGTCAATTGCAGGCGCTTGCCGGGCGAGCGCGCCAGGTGGCTCAGCCAGTCCACCATGGCCAGCGTGGCCGATTCCGGCGAAAGCGACGTCCAGGCGCGTGCCCAGAGCGCATGCGCGTGCGCGTCGATGGAATCGGGAGGGGCGGCATCCGCCGGCTCTGACACGGCATACTCCTTCGCGAGGCGTTGCTGACAAACGTGACGACCCTATGGTGTCGCGTGGCGCGCCAAAAGGGATTGACCTAAGTCAACTAGCGACCAACTGGTCGGTAGCTGCATCCGCGCGCATGCGTCTGCGTTGCACATCGCCGCGCAATGTTGCAGAACGATACGCGCACCTCCGGGCAGGCCCCCCGGGCGTGGGTAACAACAATTGACATCCACGGCGCGGCGCCCACGGAAACACGAAACGCGGCCCATGCCCCATCAGAACATCGACCG
This sequence comes from Achromobacter sp. Marseille-Q4962, assembly GCF_943737005.1. GTDB lineage: Bacteria > Pseudomonadota > Gammaproteobacteria > Burkholderiales > Burkholderiaceae_B > Achromobacter. The sequence goes on from NZ_CALSFU010000007.1 coordinate 100,022, forward strand.
CGGGTCGCGAGCAATAGCACGCTTTCCATGGCCCTGCCCACGAGCGCGGCCCGCGGGACTGGAATCGATGAAGCCGCCGTTGCGCGCGCCATGGATCTGCAAGGGATGGACGCCCGTTCGTCGCGCGCCACGAGAGCATGGGCAGGTAGCGCATGCCTTCATTTCTGCCATGGGAAATGGACGGACCCCGGCACCTCGGCCAGTTGCTCACCTTGGGGCATGCCTCTCAATGCTTGGCCAAGACGTCGCTCTTGCGGACCACGATGCCTGGCGTGCCTCGGAATCCGCTCGACGGCATCAGCATCGGATTGTCGTCGAGGGCCTGGCGGACAGCGTCGGGGAAGACCGACAACCAGCAGCGCCTGCGCAATGCCATATGGCGCAGCCTGTACGACAGCAAGCACGAGGCCATCGCAGAGTATTCGGTATTCGCAAACTTCAGTCGGCCGTTCCTGAACTTAAAAAACGAAAGCGAACTCAAGGCGCTTGCGGCTTTGGTGGCGTTTCTGGCATCGGCCCAAGCAGGTTTCATGTCTGGCGAGGTAGTTCATATCAGCGGTGGTCGTTACGGATAAGCTGCGACTAAGGAAAACGGACAATGACTCATCAACAATCGCTTTCCCGTGAACTCTCCGAATGGGCCATGAGGCTGCGCTTCGACCAAGCCCCCGCTGACGCGCGGCAGGCGATCGCTAATTGCCTGCTGTATAACCTGACCATGGGCCTTGCGGTGGACGACAGTAATGACCAGCTCGGGAGGGCTCTGCGCTCCATTGCCGACGCGAACGGTACTGCGCGTCTATTCAGGGGTCGCGGGACTCGCAGTGCAGCGGATACCGCCTTCATCAATGCCGGGCTCATCACGGCGCGCGGCCAGAACGACACCCATCCCCAGGTCGTCACGCATATGCGCTTCGAGATTGCGACGGGCAGCCAAGCTGCCATCAGCGTTGCCGCGATCAAGGGGCGTATGTCTTCCGAGAGGAAAATCTGGATAGCCCGGCTGATTGCCGAAGAACTGCGAGCGAGCGACTTTATCCCTGCCCTGCCCGCCGATCCGGCTTGAATGTTGCCGGCTTCGAGGTAGCGCCGTGAATCTCGACCCCACGCGAGGTCTGATCCTGGCCCGGTCAGAGTTCGGGCGAAAATCTTTGCCCGCCGGAACCGAGCGACCAAGCAAGTTGGCGCCGACCATGCCCCAAGCGCACACAGGCTCAGAGGAATGGGCCCGCCTCAACTCGAACCCAGGAGAGAGAAGACAGGCGGCGAAATACGCTATTGCGACCGACTGCGCATTCTTGCCTCAATGCCCACATGGATTTGCTCACGGCCCACTGCAAGTTCGTTGTCCCATAGGTTGTCCCATAAGCCGGGCAAAGAAAAAGGGCCAGCTCAACGACATTGAGCTAACCCTTTGATTTTATTGGTCGGGGCGGCGGGATTCGAACTCGCGACCCTCTGCTCCCAAAGCAGATGCGCTACCAGGCTGCGCTACGCCCCGAAGGGTCGCCACTATAACAGATCCGGCCTGCCCGCCGGGGCGATGGCATGCGAGCAGTTACCGATTGACGCCTATATATTTCAAGCCTAAATTAAAAAGCCGCCCGCCTGGGGCGTGCCGCCACAGGCCGTTAGCATCGGCTGCGAGGCGTATACACAATCACAATCGTTCATCGGGAAAATCATGTCTCACGCATCCGCCGCGCCAGCCTGGGGTACGCCGGGCCGCACTACCTATACCGTGTTGCTCGTCTGCTGGCTGGCCATTCTGTTCGAAGGCTACGACGTGGGCGTGATGGGCGCGGTGCTGCCGGCGCTGGCGGAGTACAGGGAATGGAACCTGACCCCGCTGGAACTGGGCATGCTGGGCAGCTATGCGCTGGCGGGCATGTTCGTGGGTTCGTTCGCGGTGGGCACGCTGAGCGATCTGCTGGGGCGGCGGCGCATGCTGCTGGGATGCGTGGGGCTGTTCTCGCTCACCATGGTGGGCGCGGCCTGGGCGCCGACGCCGGCCTGGTTCGCGGCGTTCCGGTTCCTGGGCGGCCTGGGGCTGGGCGGGGTGATCCCGGTGGCGGCGGCGCTGACGATCGAGTACTCGCCGCCGCCGCGCCGCGGCTTCAATTACGGGGTGATGTACTCGGGGTATTCGCTGGGCATCCTGTGCTCGGCGGCCGTGGCCATGGCCCTGCTGGCCCATTGGGGCTGGCGCGCCGTCATTGCGGCGGGCGCCCTGCCGCTGGTGCTGCTGCCGCTGCTGGCGCGCCTGCTGCCCGAATCGCTGGAGTATCTCTTGTCCAAGGGCGACGAGGCCGGCGCCCGCGCGCAGGCCGCGCGCCTGGGCATCGCCTCGCTGGAGCCGTTCCGGCCGCGCGAGGTGGAGGGCGAGAAGGCGACGTGGCGCGATGTGCTGGCGGCGGTGTTCGCTCCGCGCCAATTGCGGGCCACGCTGTGTTTCTGGGGCGCGCTGTTCCTGGGGATGATGCTGGTGTATGGGCTGAACACCTGGCTGCCGCAGATCATGCGCAAGAACGGCTACGACCTGGGTTCGAGCATCTCGTTCCTGCTCGTCTTCAGCCTGGCCTCGGCGGTGGGCGGTCTGGTGCTGGGCCGGTTTGCCGACAAGAGCGAGCCGCGCCGCATCGTGTCGCTGTTTTTCCTGGTGGGCGCGGCGGGCATTTACTGCCTGACCTACCGCAATTCGCTGGCCGTGAATTATCTGTGGGTGGCGCTGGCCGGCGTGGGCAGCATTTCGTCTTCGCTGATTCTCACCGGCTACCTGGCGGGCTACTATCCGGCGCACGCGCGCGGCGCGGCGACTGGCTGGGCGCTGAGTTTCGCGCGCATCGGCGCCATGAGCGGGCCGATCGTGGGCGGCTATCTCGCCAGCCTGAAGCTGCCGCTGGCGTGGAATTTCGTCGTGTTTTCCTGCGCGGCGGCGCTGGCGGCGATCCTGGTGATGCTGATCCCGGCGCGGCGGGCGGCGGCCGCGCATGCGGCAGACGAGCCCCTGCCCGCCCAGGGCGACTGAGGCCCGGAAGCCCGTCGCCTCAGCCGAAGCGGCCGGTGATGTAGTCTTCGGTTTCCTTGCGAGCGGGCTTCACGAAGATCTGGTCGGTCTGTCCGTACTCCACCAGCTCGCCCAGGTACATGTAGGCGGTGAAGTCCGAGCAGCGCGCGGCCTGCTGCATGTTGTGCGTCACGATGACCACGGTGTACTCGTTCTTGAGTTCGGCGATCAGCTCTTCGATCTTGGCAGTGGAGATCGGGTCCAGCGCCGAACACGGCTCGTCCAGCAGCAGGACTTCGGGCTTGATGGCCACGCCGCGCGCGATGCACAGGCGCTGCTGCTGGCCGCCGGACAGGCTGTTGCCGCTCTGGTGCAGTTTGTCTTTCACTTCATTCCACAGCGCGGCCTTGCTCAGCGCCCACTCCACGCGCTCGTCCATCTCGCCCTTGGACAGGCGCTCGAACAGGCGCACGCCGAAGGCGATGTTGTCGTAGATGCTCATGGGAAACGGCGTGGGCTTCTGGAACACCATGCCCACCTTGGCGCGGATAAGCGAGATGTCTTTCTTCGAGGTGAGCAGGTTTTCGCCGTCGAGGATGATTTCGCCCTCGGCTCGCTGGCCGGGGTACAGCTCGAACATGCGGTTGAAGGTGCGCAGCAGCGTGGACTTGCCACAGCCCGAAGGGCCGATGAAGGCGGTGACCTTCTTTTCCTGGATCGACATGTTCACATTGCGGATGGCATGGAACTTGCCGTAGTAGAAGTTGAGGTTCTTGACCTCGATCTTGTTCTTGACGGCGGCGGCGGTGTTTTCCATTGGGTTTTCCTGAAGCCGGCTCCAAAGCGGCGCCGGCGTAGCGGCCTTTACTTGCGGAACATGTTGCGGGCGACGATGTTGATGCCCAGCACCAGCAGGGTGATCAGCGTGGCGCCGGCCCAGGCCAGGTTGTTCCAGTCCTTGAAGGGGCTGGCCGCGTACTGGTAGATGACCACGGGCAGGTTCGCCATCGGCGCGTTCATGTTCAGCGACATGAACTGGTTGGACAGCGCGGTAAAAAGCAGCGGCGCGGTTTCGCCGGAAATGCGGGCGATGGCGAGCAGCACTCCGGTGATGATGCCGGTCTTGGCGGCGCGATAGCACACCATGGTGATCATGCGCCACTTCGGGCAGCCCAGCGCCGCGGCGGCCTCGCGCAGGCTGTTGGGCACCAGCAGCAGCATGTTGTCGGTGGTTCGCACCACCACCGGAATCACCAGGATGGACAGCGCCAGGGCGCCGGCCCATCCGGAATAGTGGCCCACCTGCGCCACGTAGATGGCGTAGATGAAGAGGCCGATGATGATGGACGGCGCCGACAGCAGCACGTCGTTGAGAAAACGCGTGGCCGGCGCGAGCCAGCCGCGCTGGCCGTATTCGGCGAGGTAGGTGCCCGCCAGGATGCCCACCGGCGTGCCGATCAGGGTGCCCACGCCCGCCATGAGCAGGCTGCCGATCACGGCGTTGAGCAGGCCGCCCTGCTGACCCGGCGGCGGCGTGATTTCGGTGAACAGCGTCAGCGACAGCGCCGGCGCGCCCTTCACGAGCAGCGTGAGGATGATCCAGAAGAGCCAGAACAGGCCGAAGGCCAGCGTGCCCAGCGAGATGCCCAGCATGACGCGGTTGACGATTCGGCGCCGGCGATAGATGCCGTTCTGCATGTTGAGGACGGAAACAGCCATGTTTTTTCCTTGGAGCCTCAGGTCTTGCGGCCTTCGCCGGCCGCCAGGCGGACCAGCAGCATTTTCGACAGCGCCAGCACCACGGTGGTGATGAGGAACAGGATCAGGCCCAGTTCCAGCAGCGCGGATTTCTGGATGCCGCCCGCTTCGTTGAATTCGTTGGCGAGCGCGGAAGCAATGGAGTTGCCCGGCGAGAAGAGCGAGCCGGACCACTTGAAGGCGTTGCCGATCACGAAGGTGACCGCCATGGTTTCGCCCAGCGCGCGGCCCAGGCCCAGCATGATGCCGCCGATGACGCCCGACTTGGTGAAGGGCAGCACCACGCGCCACATCACTTCCCAGGTCGTGCTGCCCAGGCCGTAGGCGGATTCCTTGAGCATGGCGGGCACCAGCTCGAACACGTCGCGCATCACCGCGGCAATGAAGGGAATAATCATGATGGACAGGATCAGGCCCGCGGTGAAGATGCCGATGCCGAAAGGCGGCCCGGCGAACAGGCCGCCGATCACGGGCACGCTGCCCAGCGTGGCGATGAGGAACGGCTGCACGTGCTGCTGGAACACCGGCACGAATACGAACAGGCCCCACATGCCGTAGATGATGGAGGGAATGGCGGCCAGCATTTCGACGGCGGTGCCCAGCGGCCGGCGCAGCCAGGCCGGCGACAGCTCGGTCAGGAAGATGGCGATGCCGAAGGACACGGGCACGGCGATGATGAGCGCGATGGCCGAGGTGAGCAGGGTTCCGATGATGGGAACCACCGCGCCGTAGCTCTGCTTGACCGGATCCCAGTCGTTCAGCCACAGGAACGAGAGCCCGTACTTGGCCAGGGTTTCACGGCTGCCGTAGACGAGCGACACCATGATGGCCGCCAGCAGGATGAACACCAGGAAGGCGAACAGGCGGGTGAGATTCTTGAACAGCGCATCCATCAGCGCGTTTTTGCTTTGCTTCATAGGCGAAGGCGTGCCGGTAGTCACGGAGTCCGCCCCGGAAGGCGAAAGCGGCACACTATTATCCATTACCGCGCTCATGGATGGACTTTCCTCGGGAAAACAGGGGTTCGTTCTGCTCGGGCAAGGCCGGCGACGCGGGGCGGGCCGGCCGCAAGGCGGACGGCGCGAGGCATGGCGCCCCGCGCCGGCACGCTTTATTGCCAGACGGGCTTGCCGTCGGCGGACTTGATCTCGCCCCAGGCGCCGCGGATTTCCTTGGTGACCGACTCCGGCAGCGGCACGTAGTCCAGGGCCTCGGCCGACTTGGCGCCGTTCTTGAACGCCCAGTCGAAGAACTCCAGCACCGCCTTGCCCTGCGCCGGCTTGTCCTGCACCTTGTGCACCAGGATGAAGGTGGCGGCGGTCACGGGCCACGAATCGGCGCCCGGCTCGTTGGTCAGCACCACGCCCATGCCCGGCGCGCTCTTCCAGTCGGCGTTGGCGGCCGCGGCGGCGAACGCCTTCTGCTCGGGCTGCACGAACTTGCCGTCCTTGTTCTGGAGCTGCGTCCACGCCAGCTTGTTCTGCTTGGCGTAGGCGTATTCCACGTAGCCGATGGAGTTCTTGAGCTGGCCCACGTAGGCGGCCACGCCTTCGTTGCCCTTGCCGCCCTGGCCGGTGGGCCACTTCACGGCCTTGCCCTCGCCCACCTGCTCTTTCCACTCGGGCGAAACCTTGGACAGGTAGTTGGTCCAGCCGAAGGTGGTGCCCGAACCGTCGGAGCGATGCACCACCACGATGTCGGCGGCGGGCAGCTTCAGGCCGGGGTTGAGCGCCGTGATGGCGTTGTCGTTCCACTTCTTGACCTTGCCCAGGAAGATGTCGGCCAGGACCTTGCCCGAGAGCTTCAGCTTGCCGGGCTCCACGCCGTCGATGTTCACCACGGCCACGGTGCCGCCGATCACGGCCGGGAACTGCAGCAGGCCGTTCTTGTCGAGGGCGTCGGCCTTCATGGGATCGTCCGAGGCGCCGAAGTCCACGGTCTTGGCGATGATCTGCTGCTGGCCGCCGCCCGAGCCGATGGACTGGTAGTTCACGGCATTGCCGGTGGCCGCCTTGTAGTCGGAGGCCCACTTGGCGTAGACGGGATACGGGAAGGAGGCGCCCGCGCCGGTGACGTTGGCGGCCTGGGCCGCGAACACGGCGGCGCTCAGCGCGACGCCCACGGAAACTTGTTTGAAGACGCGTTTGAACATCAGGGGTTCCTTCTGTGCTCGTTGGAGGAGTCCGGACGGGCTGTTTGGCCGCCCGCCTTTCTGCGACCCACGCATCTTAGGAGCTCAACGTGACAGGATAGTGACAGTCATGTAGGACCACCCCCGAAGCGCCTGCGGCGCTTCCCCCTCGAGGGGGCGCGCCTGCGGACCGGCGAAGCCGGATCCGCGGCGCCCGGCTTGGGGCGGGCGGCTCGCGGCGCGCGGCGGAACCCGTCCCCTTATTCGCCGCGTCCTTCGGGCTCAGGTGCCGAGTTTCTGCATCAGAAACTGGTGCAGGTTGAAGGGTTCGCGGCGGCTGCGGACGCGGACGTAGTCGCCATTGGGCTGTTGCTGCCAGGCGAGCTGGTTGTCGCGCAGGGCGTAGGTGAAGGCTTCGTCGATGACGCGCTTCTTGAGCGACTTGTCGTAGATGGGAAAGGCGACTTCGACGCGGCGAAAGAAGTTGCGGTCCATCCAGTCGGCCGAGGAGAGGTATACGGTTTCGGCGCCGTCCGCGTAGAAGTAGAAGACCCGGGAGTGTTCCAGGAAGCGCCCCACGATGGAGCGCACGCGGATGTTCTCGGACAGGCCCGGCACGCCGGCGCGCAGCGCGCATACGCCGCGCACGATGAGGTCGATTTTCACGCCGGCCTGGCTGGCCTTGTAGAGCTCCTCGATGACGCGCTCTTCGAGCAGCGAGTTCATCTTGGCCATGATGCGCGCGCGCTTGCCGGCCTTGGCGGCGCGCGCCTCGGCGCGGATGGCCGCGACCATGCCGTCGTGCAGCGTGAAGGGCGACTGCAGCAGCGCCTTGAGCGAGCGGCGGGCGCCCAGGCCGGTGAGCTGGGTGAACACCTTGTCCATGTCTTCGCACAGGCGGGGGTCGGCGGTCAGCAGGCCGAAGTCGGTGTAGAGCCGCGCCGTGCGGGGATGGTAGTTGCCCGTGCCGAGGTGCGCATAGCGGCGCAGCCGGCCTTTTTCGCGGCGCAGCACCAGGGCCATCTTGGCGTGGGTCTTGTGCGCCACCACGCCGTACACCACGTGCGCCCCCACCTCCTCGAGGCGGGCCGCCCAGTTGATGTTGGTCTGCTCGTCGAAGCGCGCCATCAGCTCCACCACCACCGTCACTTCCTTGCCGGCCCGCGCCGCGGCCAGCAGGATCTTCATCAGCTCGGAATCCTCGCCGGTGCGGTAGATGGTCTGCTTGATGGCCATGACGTCCGGGTCCAGCGCGGCGGCCGTCAGGAAATCGATGATGGGCTGAAACGACTGGTAGGGATGGTGCAGCAACCTGTCCTGCTCGGCCACCGCGGCGAACAGCTCGGCCGGCTTGTCGCCCACCCGGTCGAAGGGCGCCGGCACCGGCGCGCGGTAGTCGGGAAACAGCAGATCGGGCCGTGCTGTGGCGTTGCACAGCTGCATCAGGCGGCTCAGGTTCACCGGCCCCGACACGCGGTAGGTGTCGGCGGGCTGCAGCGAGAACTCCCGCTGCAGGAAGGTTTCCAGTTCCACTGGCGTGAGCTTGTCGATTTCCAGGCGCACGGCCGCGCCGAAATTGCGCTGCGACAGCTCGCCCTGCAGGGCGTGGCGCAGGTTGGTGACTTCTTCCTCGTCCACGAAGAGGTCGCTGTTGCGCGTGACGCGCCACTGGTAGCAGCCCAGCATTTCCAGGCCCGGGAAGAGCTCTCCCACGAACGCCCGCAGCAGCGAGGTGAGCAGGATGTAGCCCTCGGGATGGCCGGACAGCGCCTCGGGCATCTTGATCAGGCGGGGCAAGGCGCGCGGCGCCTGCACGATGGCGATGGATGCCTGGCGGCCGAACGCGTCGGCGCCCGAGAGCGACACGATGAAGTTCAGGCTCTTGTTGTAGACGCGCGGAAACGGGTGCGCCGGATCGAGCCCGATGGGCGTGAGCAGCGGCATGACGTCGCGGCTGAACACCTCGCGCGCCCATTCCTGCTGCTCGGCGTTCCATTCGGAGGCATGGTGCAGCACCACGCCCTCGGCGTGCAGCGCGGGCAGGATGGCGTCGTTGAGCAGCGCGTACTGGCGCGCCACCAGTTCGTGCACCGCCTTTTGCACCGCGTCGAAGGACTGGTCCGGCGTCATGCCGTCCGGCCCCACGAGATTGGGCGATTGGCGCTGCTGCTCCTTCAGGCTGGATATCCGGATCTCGAAGAACTCGTCCAGGTTGGAACTGACGATGCACACGTAGCGCAGCCGTTCCAGCAGCGGCGTCGAGGGGTTCTCCGCCATCGCCAGCACGCGTTCGTTGAATTTCAGCAGCGAAAGCTCGCGGTTCAGCAGCGCGGGCTCGGCGGGCGGGCGAGAAGTCATTCCGGATTCCATACGGGGCGAGAAAGCGGCAAGTTTTACGGCAATAGCGTGACGGTTCTATGACATGCGGCACGACATAAGATACGCCAAAACCGGGACACATGACACAGGCGGCATGCGCGCCCGTAACCGGCAAGCCGCTGTTTCATAAGCGAAAACCCCGCCCGGGCGGCGCTGTCACATGGGATATCTATAATCAGCCCACCTTCACGCCTATTTCACGAGCCGCATGGATCAATTACTGGCCGCGGTGGACCTGGGGTCCAACAGCTTTCGCCTCTCCATCGGGCGCATCGTCCAGCAGGACGGCACCCCGCAGATCTACCAGATCGACCGCCTCAAGGAAACCGTGCGCCTGGCCGCCGGGCTGGACGCCAACAAGCGTCTGAGCGACGAAGCCATCGACCGTGCGATATTGGTGCTGGAACGCTTCGGCGACCGCCTGCGCAGCTTCCATCCCAACCGGGTGCGGGCCGTGGCCACCAATACCTTCCGCGTGGCGCGCAATACCTCCGACTTCCTGCCGCGCGCCGAAAAGGCGCTGGGATTCCCCATCGAAGTGATCGCCGGCCGCGAAGAGGCCCGCCTGATCTACACCGGCGTGATCCACACGCTGCCGCCCTCGCCCAACAAGCGCCTGGTGATCGACATCGGCGGCGGCTCCACCGAGGTCATCATCGGCAAGGGGCTGGAACCCGGTCTGATGTCCTCGCTCTATATGGGCTGCGTGAGCTACAGCCGCCAGTTCTTTCCCGACGGCGTGGTGGACGCGCACCAGATGAAGCTGGCCGAGCTGGCGGCGCGCCGGGAAATCGAGGTGATCGCCAAGCAGTACCGCAAGATGGGCTGGAAAGAAGCCTACGGCTCTTCGGGCACGGCCAAGGCGCTGTTCGCCATTCTCACCGAATGCCGGTTTTCCGACCGCGGCATCACCCGCGCCGGCATGGCCAAGCTGAAAGACCGCATCATCCGCTCGGGGCGGGTCATTCCTTCGGAGCTGCCCGGCATCAAGATCGAGCGGGCCGACGTGCTGCCCGGCGGGCTGGCGATCATGAGCGCGCTCTTCGACGAGCTGGGCATCGACGTGATGCACACGGGCGACGGGGCGCTGCGCCTGGGCGTGCTGTACGACCTGCTGGGCCGGGACGACGAGCACGACAAGCGCGACGAATCGGTGCGGCAGTTCATGAAGCGCTATCACATCGACGTGATCCAGGCGCGCCGCGTGCGGCACGCCGCGCTCACGCTGTTCGACGCCATGATGCCCGAGGGCTCCGAGCGCGCCGAGCTGCACGCCGCGCTGGGCTGGGCGGCCGATTTGCACGAAGTGGGGCTTTCGATCGCCCATAACGCCTATCACAAGCACACGGCCTACGTGCTGGAGAACGCCGACATGCCCGGCTTCTCCCGCGCCGACCAGCAACTGCTGGCCATGCTGGCGCTCGCCCACCAGGGCAAGCTGGGCAAGCTGGAAAACCTGGTGCGCACGCAGGGCCAATGGGTGGCCATCCTGAGCCTGAGGCTGGCCGTGCTGCTGTTCCGCCGGCGCGAAGAAATCGAGCCGCTGCCGCTGTCGGCATCGGTGCGCAACCGCTCTATCGTGGTGCGGGTGGACCGCCAATGGCTGAGCGAGCACCCGCTTACCGACTTCACCCTGCGCGCCGAGGAGGCGGAGTGGTCGAAGGTGGGTTTCTCGTTCGAGCTGCTGGAGTTCTGACGCCTCGCCCGCCGGACGCGCGCATTCGTTCAAAAAGGCAGGAAGTCCGCCTGGCGCTGCAACCGGCGCAATTCCAGGCGCACGGGCCGCGTCGCCCGCCGTATCAATCTGATCTTTACACGACGGAGCAGGCGGCGCATGGCAGGGTCTAGCGCGAGTTCGGAGTGACGGCGGGCAGGCCGAAATGGCGCCGGTAGCGCTCGTCCATGCCGTCCATGCGGAGCAGCACGGGGAAGTCGGCGGCGTTGAAGTCCGGGTCCCAGGCGGGCTCGCCGCACACCGTGGCGCCCAGCTTGAGATAGCCCTTGATCAGCGGCGGCACCCGCGCCGGCAGGGTGCTGTTGAGCTTTTCCACCGGATAGCGGTGCAGCGGCTTGACGCAGGGCTCGCCGACGCGGGGCAGCTGGGGCAGCACGGTGCGCCAGACCTCGGCGGCGGTGACGCCGTCGTCGCGCAGGCTGACGCTGGCGCAGCCCAGCACGTACTGGTAGCCGCCGCGCCGCAGGTATTCGGCCAGCCCCGACCACAGCAACATGATGACCGCGCCGTTGCGGTGATCGGCATGGGTGCACGAGCGCCCCACTTCCACCAGTTCGTCGCGGATGGCGCCCAGGCCGGAAAGGTCGAATTCCGACTGCGAGTAGTAGCCGCCCGCCTCGCGGGCCTTTTCCGGGGTGAGAATGCGGTAGGTGCCCACCACCCGGCCGGTATCGAGTTCGCGCACCATCAGGTGCTCGCAGAAAGGGTCGAAACGGTCGCGCTCGATGCCGTCGTGGGCATCGGGGAAAACCGCCCCCATGTCCTCGGTGAAGACTTCGTAGCGCAGACGCTGGATCTGTTCGATCTCGTCGGCGGTGCGCGCCAGCCCGACGACCAGAACCCGTGAGGCGTGGTCCGCCCACCGTTCTGCCGAGTTGCGGTCCGGATTGGTGCGTGCTAATTCCAGCATTGCGCGATGCTCCTAGAGTGTCCGGCCAGTGTGGACGCCCTGTATGTCAATGACTTGACCAATATGTTACGTGACTATGAAGTGTAGTTCGGACGAACCCAGGGGCCTGACAGCCATCCCGACAAAACATTACAAAGCGCGACAGAACAGTGCGGATTCCTGTGCAAAGGCCATTCGCCGTCGCCGGCGAATGGCCTTCGGTCATGCGCGGCGCGGCGGGTTCATCCCAGGCTGGCGGCCAGGCGTTCGGCCGACGAAACGGCCAGGGCCTCGTCCTCGGCCTCGACCATGACGCGCAGCTTGGGCTCGGTGCCCGAAGCGCGGATGAGGATGCGGCCGCGCCCGCCCAGCTCCGCCTCCACGGCCTCGCGCGCCGCCGCCAGGCCCGGGTGCGTTTTCCAGTCCAGGCCGGGCGCGAGCGGCACGTTGATCATTTTCTGCGGATACATGCGCAGGTCGCTCACCCAGTCGGCCAGCGTGGCGTCGTTGCGGCGCAGGGCCGTGAGCACCTGCAGGGCGGCGATGATGCCGTCGCCGGTGGTGTGGCAGTCCAGGCACAGCAGGTGCCCGGAGCTTTCGCCGCCGTACAGCCAGCCGCGCGCCTGCATCTGCTCCAGCACGTAGCGATCGCCCACGTTGGCCCGGGCAAAGCCCACGCCCAGGCGCTCCAGCGCGCGCTCGAAGCCGAAGTTGGTCATCAGCGTGCCGACCACGCCCTCGACCGTGCCGCGCTGCATGCGCTCGCGCAGGATGGCGTAGAGCAGTTCGTCGCCGTTGTAGATGCGGCCGTCGCCGTCGACCATCTGCAGCCGGTCGGCGTCGCCGTCCAGGGCGATGCCGAGCTGGGCGCCGCGCGCCTTCACTTCCCTGGCGAGCTGGTCGGGGTGCAGCGCGCCCACGCCCTTGTTGATGTTGAAGCCATCGGGGTGCACGCCGATGGCGTGCACGTCGGCGCCCAGCTCGCGGAACACGTGGGGGGCGATGTTGTAGGCCGCGCCGTGGGCGGCGTCCACCACGATGCTCAGGCCGTTCAGGTCGAGATCGTTGGGGAAGGTGCTCTTGCAGAACTCAATGTAGCGGCCCTGCGCGTCGTTCATGCGGCGCGCGCGCCCCAGCCCCTCGGAACTCACGCAGCCCAGCTCTTCGTCGAGCGCGGCCTCGATCTCGGCTTCGAGCTCGTCGGGCAGCTTCATGCCCTGCGCCGAGAAGAACTTGATGCCGTTGTCCTGGTAGGGGTTGTGCGAGGCGCTGATGACGATGCCGGCCACCAGGCGCAGCGCGCGCGTCAGGTAGGCCACGGCCGGGGTGGGAACGGGGCCGGCCAGCACCACGTCCACGCCCGCGGCCGACAGCCCGGCTTCCAGCGCCGACTCGAGCATGTAGCCGGAGATGCGGGTGTCCTTGCCGATGACCACCTGCGGCCGGCCGGCGCCGCGCGCCTTGTCCTTGTAGCTGCGGGCCAGCACCTTGCCTGCCGCGTAGCCCAGCCGCAGCGCGAAGGCCGCGTTGATCACCGGGCCGCCCACTTCGCCGCGCACGCCGTCGGTGCCGAAATACTTGCGTTCACTCATGGATTGATTGCTCCTTGTTCGGCCGCCTGCCAGACCTTGAGCGCGTCCACCGTGGCGGCCACATCGTGCACCCGCACGATCGAGGCGCCGCGGGCCACGCAGGCCAGGGCGGCGGCAATGCTGCCCGGCAGCCGGTCGCCCACGGGCCTGCCGGTGGCCTGGCCTATCATGGTCTTGCGCGACAGGCCGATCAGCAGCGGATAGCCGGCGCTGCGCAGGCTGGACAGCCGGCGCAGCAACTGGAAATTCTGGTCGGCGGTCTTGCCGAAGCCGAAGCCGGGGTCGAGCACGATGCGGCGCGGGTCCACCCACGCGGCGCGCAGCTTTTGCGCCCGCGATCCCAGGAACAGGCCGATCTCGCCGATGACGTCGCTGTACTCCGGCGGCTCGGCCTGCATGGTGCGGGGCTCGCCTTTCATGTGCATCACGCACAGGCCGCAGCGCGACTGGGCCACCGCCTCGATGGCTCCGGGCTGGCGAAAGCCGTAGATGTCATTGATCATGTCGGCGCCGGCGTCCAGCGTGGCGCGCATGACCTCGGGTTTGAAGGTGTCGATGGACAGGGGCACGCCGCAGTCGCGCAGGGCCTCCACCACCGGCAGCAGGCGGGCCAGCTCGTCCTGCGCCGAAACCGGCTCGGCACCGGGCCGGGTGGATTCGCCGCCCAGGTCGAGTATGTGAGCCCCTTCGTCGATCAGGCGGCGCGCATGCGCCACCGCGGCGTCCGGGTCGTTGTGCCTGCCGCCGTCGGAAAAGGAATCCGGCGTGACGTTGACGATGCCCATGACCAGCGGGCGCTCGAGGTCGAACTCGAAGCGCCCGCACAGGAAGTTATTCGCCATGACTCAGGACGGCGGGCCTCAGACGGCGGCGGCCGTGTTGCCGCCGGCAGCCAGCCCGGTGGGCGGCGTATCGGACGTGTCGGATGGGCCTTGCGGCGTCTTGGGAGGACGCGGCGGACGGCCGGCGATGATGTCGTCGATCTGGTCGGCGTCGATGGTTTCCCATTCGAGCAGCGCGGCGGTCATGGCCTCGACCTTGTCTCGGTTGTCTTCCAGGATCTTGCGCGCCACGGCGTACTGCTCGTCGATGATGCGGCGGATCTCGGAGTCCACCTTCTGCATGGTGGCTTCGGACACGTGCGTGGTCTTGGTGACGCTGCGTCCCAGGAACACCTCGCCTTCGTTCTCGGCGTACACCATGGGGCCCAGCTCGTCGGTCATGCCATAGCGCGTGACGATGTCGCGCGCGATGGACGTGGCCCGCTCGAAGTCGTTGGAGGCGCCGGTGGTCATCTGGTTCATGAAGATTTCTTCGGCGATGCGTCCGCCAAAGAGCACGGCGATGGTCGACAGCAGGCGGGTCTTGTCCATGCTGTAGCGGTCCGTCTCGGGCAGCTGCATGGTCACGCCCAGCGCGCGGCCGCGCGGGATGATGGTGACCTTGTGCACCGGGTCGGTCTTGGGCAGCATGCGCGCCACGATGGCGTGGCCGGACTCGTGGTAGGCGGTGTTCTTGCGCTCTTCCTCGGGCATCACGATGGAGCGGCGTTCCGCGCCCATGATGATCTTGTCCTTGGCCTTCTCGAAGTCGGACATGTCGACGGTGCGGCCATTGCGGCGTGCGGCGAACAGCGCCGCCTCGTTCACGAGGTTGGCCAGGTCGGCGCCGGAGAAGCCGGGCGTGCCGCGGGCCAGGATGGTGGCGTCCACGTTGGGCGACAGCGGCACTTTGCGCATGTGCACCTTGAGGATCTGCTCGCGGCCGCGGATGTCGGGCAGCGGCACCACGACCTGGCGGTCGAAGCGGCCCGGGCGCAGCAGCGCCGGGTCGAGTACGTCGGGGCGGTTGGTGGCGGCGATGACGATGACGCCCTGGCCGGACTCGAAGCCGTCCATCTCGACCAGCATCTGGTTCAGGGTCTGTTCGCGCTCGTCGTTGCCGCCGCCCAGGCCGGCGCCACGCTGGCGGCCGACCGCGTCGATTTCATCGATGAAGATGATGCAGGGCGCGTGCTTCTTGGCGTTCTCGAACATGTCGCGCACGCGGGCCGCGCCCACGCCCACGAACATTTCCACGAAATCGGAGCCGGAAATGCTGAAGAACGGCACTTTGGCCTCGCCGGCGATGGCCTTGGCCAGCAGCGTCTTGCCGGTGCCGGGCGAGCCCACCATCAGCACGCCGCGCGGAATGCGGCCGCCGAGCTTCTGGAACTTGCTGGGGTCGCGCAGAAAATCGACCAGTTCCTGCACGTCTTCCTTGGCTTCGTCGCAGCCGGCGACGTCGGCGAAGGTGACCTGGTTGGTGTTCTCGTCGAGCATGCGGGCGCGCGACTTGCCGAAGCTGAATGCGCCGCCCCGGCCGCCCCCCTGCATCTGCCTCATGAAGAATACCCATACCCCGATCAACAGCAGCATCGGGAACCAGGAAACGAAGATGCTCATGAGCAGCGACTGCTCTTCGCGAGGCTTGCCGGACACCTGCACGCCATACTTGAGCAGATCGGAAACCATCCACAGGTCGCCAGGCGAGGTCAGGGTGTACGGACGGCCGGCATCGGGGGTGACATACAGCACGTCGCCCTGCACGTCCACCTTGCGGATGCGGCCAGCCTTGGCGTCATCCATGAACTGGGTGTACGTGACGCCGTCCTGCGTCTGGGTGCGTCCGTCGAACTGCTTGAAGACGGTGAACAGCACCAGGGCTATCACCATCCAGACAGCGACTTTGGAAAAAGAGTTGTTCAAGGTCGATCTCCTGCTTTCGATTCCGACCGGCGACCGCCACCCGCGTATGGCACAGTCACAAGTATGTCAATGACCCATTCTACCCTGTCAGACCAAATTGCGTCCCGGCAGCTTGGGCGTCTGTAAGTTACTTCTGATTCTCGGTTTTTCCAGTCTGTGGTCTCGCAAGCCGGCGCAGCGCCGGAAGGGATCGGGCGCCGAGGGCGCTGCGCTCCCGGCGGACACTATTTCAGATCGCGCGCCACCAGGAAGGTTTCCGAGGATTTGTCCCGCGAGGCCTTCGGCTTGCGCTCGACCACCCGCTTGAAGCGCTGCTTGTAGGACTGCACGATCTGCGAAAAGCCGCTGCCGTGGAAGGCCTTGACGATCAGCGCCCCGTTGGGCTTGAGGTGGGCGCACGCGAATTCCAGGGCCAGCTCGCAAACGTGCTGGATGCGCGCGGAGTCGGCGGAGCCCACTCCGGACAGATTGGGGGCCATGTCCGAAATTACAAGGTCTACCGCCTGCGCCCCGACCCGTTCTTCTAGTTGTTTCAAAATGTCATCTTCGCGGAAGTCGCCCTGGATGAATTCGACGCCCGCCACGGGCTCCATGGGCAGGATGTCCAGGGCGATGATGCGCCCGTCCACCACTCCGCCGGGGCCGGCCAGCCGCTCGCGCGCCACCTGCGACCAGCTGCCCGGCGCGGACCCCAGGTCCACCACCAGGTCGCCGCGACGCATGAGCTTTTCGGCGTCCAGGATCTCGATCAGCTTGAAGGCCGCGCGGGCCCGGTAGCCCTTCTGTTGCGCGAGCTTCACATAGGGGTCGTTGATGTGCTGGTGAATCCAGTCTTTGGAGAATTTCTTTTTGGCCATTACCGTACAATTCCACGCATGCCTATATTAGAACTCACCTCTCGTGAGCGCAGCGACCTGCGGTCGGCCGCTCACGCCTTGCGCCCCGTCGTCCTGATCGGCGACAACGGCCTGACCGAAGCGGTCATGAAAGAAATCGACCGCGCCCTCGCCTCGCACGGCCTGATCAAGGTCCGCGCGGGCGGCGAAGACCGCGAGGCGCGCGAGGCCATGCTGTCCTCGATCTGCGACGCGCTGTCCTGCGCGCCGGTGCATCACCTGGGCAAGACGCTCATTCTCTTCCGCCCTCTGCCGGGCAACCTGGCCTCGGCCAGCCTGGCCGGCGGCGAGCCCGAGCGCCCGGCCAAGCGGCGCGCCTCCGAGCCGCACACCCCCAAGAAGATGGCCGCCGAGGGCAAGACCCTGTCCAAGCGCCCTCGCCGCGCCGAGCCGCGCGACGCCGCCGAGCCCGCGGCGCGCGTACCCCGCAGCGCCCTCAACAAGGCCGGCAAGCCCATGCGCCCCAGCACCCGCAAGGTTGCCGGCAGCGCGCACGGCATTCCGCGCCGCACCGGAAGCGCGCTCAGCCTGCGCGCCGGCGCCCGCAGCGGCACCAGCCGCCGTTCCATCAAGAAGTAATCGTCACACGCCAGCGCCCCGCCCGGGCGCCAGGCACAAAAACGGGCGCTTTACGCGCCCGGCCCACCATGCGGTCCGCGGTTGCTCTGGGACGGCTTGCCGTCGAAACCCGGCTCCGGCGATGGTGTTTTGCTTGCTGTTACTGCGGATGGCGCGGCTTCAGATGTAGCGCACGCTCAGGACTTCATACTCGCGCACGCCGGCCGGGGCCTTGACCTCGACGACGTCGCCTTCGCTCTTGCCGATCAGCGCGCGGGCCACGGGGCTCGACACGGAGATCAGGTTCGACTTGATGTCGGCTTCCACGTCGCCCACGATCTGGTAGGTGACGCGGTCGCCCGAATCGAGGTCTTCGATGTCGACGGTGGCGCCGAACACGGCGCGGCCGTCGGCGTCCAGGGCCGCGGGGTCGATCAGATGCGCGTTGGAAAGCGTGCCTTCGAGTTCAGCGATGCGTCCCTCGATAAACGCCTGGCGTTCGCGAGCGGCGTCGTATTCGGCGTTTTCCGACAGATCGCCCTGGGCACGGGCTTCGGCGATGGCGTTGATAACGGCAGGACGTTCCACGGTTTTCAGCCGCTGGAGCTCTTCTTTCAAGCGCTCGGCCCCGCGCACGGTCAAAGGTATGGCAGACATGTCGTTTCCCAAACAAAAGTAGAAAACGCCCCCTAGGGAGCGTTCCCGGTGAAGGTCGCCGTGGACGCCCGGCCGGCCGCGCGAGGCGGAGGCGTGAGCAACCGGACGGAAGATCGGGGCGGGCTGTGCCGAACCCGATGGGGTCCGACAGGCCCGCTCTGATCGCCCGCCGGAATCTCGCGGCGCAAACTGCGACCAAAACAAAACCCCGGCTCGGGTCGGAACCGGGGCAATCAAGTGCCTATTGTGGGCAAACTCGGCGGGAATTGCAAGCCGCCGGAGAAAACGTCGTTTTCGGCGCATTTCCCGGCGGTAAACCGCGAAAACACGCCGTTTCGCAACAGCGGGGCGGCCAGGCCCCGGCCGCGGCTAGCGCCGCTGGCGCAGCAGGGCGTACAGGATGATGGCTCCGAAGGTGGCCGTGCCGATGCCGCCCAGCGTGAAACTGCCCAGTTTGACGGTGAAGTCGCCCGCGCCCAGCACCAGGGTGACGGCCGCCACGATGAGATTGCGGTTGTCGCTGAAATCGACCTGGTTCACCACCCAGATGCGGGCGCCGGCCACGGCGATGAGGCCGAAGACCACCACCGACATGCCGCCCAGCACCGGCTGGGGAATGGTCTGGATGAGCGCCCCGAACTTGGGCGAAAAGCCCAGCGCGACGGCGATCAGCGCGGCCACCACGAAGACCAGCGTGGAATAGATGCGGGTGACGGCCATGACGCCGATGTTCTCGGCGTAGGTGGTGACGCCGGTGCCGCCCACCGCGCCCGAGACCATGGTGGCCACGCCGTCGCCCACGAAGGCGCGGCCCAGGTAGCGGTCGAGATCCTGGCCGGTCATGGCGCTGACCGCCTTCACGTGGCCCAGGTTCTCGGCCACCAGGATGATGGCCACGGGCACGATCAGGCCCATGGCCTCGGCCTTGAACACCGGGGCCGCGAATTGCGGCAGGCCGAACCAGGCCGCCGAAGCCACGCCGGAGAAGTCCATGGGCTGGCCCAGGCCCAGGCCGTTGGCGCAGGCGGCGTAGATCACGCAGGCCAGCACCAGGCCCACCAGGATGAGCAGGCGCTGCAGCATGCCCCGGGTGTAGACGGCGATGCCGCCCACGCACAGCACGGTGACCACGGCCATGGCGGTGTCGAAGCCGGATTTGCCCATGGCGCTCTTGGCGGCGATGGGCGCGAGGTTCAGGCCGATGACGGCGACCACGGCGCCGGTCACCACCGGCGGCATCAGGGTTTCGATCCATTGCGCGCCCCCGCCCGCCCGGGCGTTGACGAACCACACGACCGCGCCGATCAGCGTGTAGGCCAGGCCGCAGGCGATGATGGCGCCCAGCGCCACGCCGATGTTGGGGTTGGCTCCGCTGCCGGCGTAGCCGGTGACCGCGATCACGCCGCCGATGAAGGCAAAGCTCGACCCCAGGTAGCTGGGCACGCGCCCGCCCACGAAGAGGAAGAAGATCAGCGTGCCGATGCCCGACATCAGGATGGCGACGTTGGGATCGAAACCCATGAGCAGGGGCGCCAGCACCGTGGAGCCGAACATGGCGACCACGTGCTGCGCGCCCATGGCGATGTTCTTGGGCCAGCTCAGCCTTTCGTCGGGCGCGATGATGACGCCGGGCTCGGCGTCGTCGGCCAGGCGCCAGCGCGGGAAATAGGAATTGGACATGGATTCCCCAGGAGGAATGCGTTGAATGGGCGGGCGCAAGTGTAATGGGTGTAATGGCGGCCGGGAAGGCGCGGCAACGCTTAAGTTCCCGCCGGACCCGCCGTATTCTGGGATGTAACGAATTCGCCTCAGGGAGCCATCTTGGCCATCGATTCCATCAGCGGCAATGCCCGGACCGCCCTCTACGACCTCTGGGCCCAGAAGATCCAGGCCGAGAAAGACGCCAAGCGCGGCAGCCAGGACGAGGGCGGTTCCCAGGAAACGGTCGCGGTTTCCGCAACGGGCGCCCTGCGGGTGAACGCCAAGGGCGCGGGCGGCGGCCCGAGCGTGGGCGGCGCGCAGGAAACCTCCTCCAGCGACAACGAAGACGAATACACGCGCCAGATCAAGGAGTTGCAGCGCCAGCTCAAGCGCATCCAGCAGCAGATCGCCAAGGTGCAGTCCAGCGGGCTGCCGGCCGAGCAGAAGGCGCAGCAGATCCAGGCGCTGAATGCGCAGGCCGTCCAGATCATGGGCCAGATCCAGAAGATCATGGCCATGCAGGCCAAGGCCGCGGCGGCCGCCGCCGGCGGCGGAATCTCGGCCACGGCCTAGCCCGGTGATGGCCCGTATCAAAATTTGTGATTGGACGGCCTGGCAATAGGCCGTTACCGTCTCCGGACAATTCAAACACTACGGAGACAAACCATGCTTGCGATGCGCACTGCCCTTGCGGGGGCGCTGCTGGCGGCCTGCGCGCCCGCCCTGGCCGGCACCGTCACGGTCATTACCTCCTTCCCCAAGGATCTCACCCAGGCCTACAAGACGGCCTTCGAGAAGACCAACCCCGACATCAAGCTGGAAATCCTCAACAAGAACACGGTGTCGGGAATCGCCTACGTGCGCGAGACGCCGGCGGGCCAGCGGCCGGAAGTGTTCTGGGCCAGCGCGCCCGACGCCTTCGAAGTGCTGGGCCGCGACAAGCTGCTGGCCAACGCTTCCAGCCTGGCCAACAAGGACGTGCCCGACAAGATCGGCAGCTATCCCGTCAACGACCCCGGCGGCATGTACCTGGGGCAGGCGCTGGCGGGCTACGGCATCATGTACAACACGCGCTACATCAAGGCGCACAAGCTGCCCGCCCCCCGGCAATGGAAAGACCTGCTGGCATCCGAATGGTTCGGCCACGTGGGCACCACCTCGCCGTCGCGCTCGGGCACCATGCACCTCACGGTGGAAACCATCCTGCAGGGCGAGGGCTGGGACGAGGGCTGGCGCACGCTGCTGCGCATGTCGGGCAACGCCAGCGCCATCACGGAGCGCTCTTTCGGCGTGCCCGACGGCGTGAACAACGGCCAGTTCGGCGCGGGGCCGGTGATCGACTTCTTCGGCCTGTCGAGCAAGTATTCCAAGTTTCCCGTCGATTTCGTGTACCCCGAGGAAACCGCCATCGTGCCGGCCAACATCGCCCTGATCGACGGCGCGAAGAACACCGAGGAAGGCAAGAAGTTCATCGCGTTCACGCTCAGCAAGGCCGGCCAGGAGCTGCTGCTGGAGCCCAGGATCTCGCGCCTGCCCGTGCTGCCGTATTCGCAATTGGCCGGCAAGATTCCGGAGGGCTATCCCGATCCGTCCGAGATCGCCAGGCGCAGCAAGGTGCATTTCGACGCCGAGCTCTCGCAGTCGCGCTATTACGTGGTGCAGTCGCTCTATGACCAGACCGTCACGTTCCGCCTGAAAGAGCTGCAGACGGCCACCAAGGCCATCTACGACGCCGAGGCCAGGCTCGGCGAAAAGGCCCGCTCCGGCAAGGCCGCCGAGCTGCTCGAGCGCGCGCGCAAGCTGGCCTGGACCCCGCTGATCGACGGCAAGCAGGCCGCCGACCCGCAGTTCCTCGCGATCTTCGGCGGCAATAAGAAAGACGCTGCCGTGAACCAGAAGATCACGCAGCTCGAAGGCGAATGGAACGGCAAGGCCAAGGCCAACTACGAGGAAGCCGCCAGGCTCGCCCGCGAGGCCATGTCGCTGTAGGCCGCACCCCGCCGCGCGGGGCCCGCGGCCGGTCCGCCGCGCCCCGCGCTTTTCCTGACACGCATTACGGGAATCTCGATGAATCATTCGGGCTATTCGCGCCTGTCCGCCGGCCCCGTGCTGACGGCGCTGCTGGTGTTCGGCTTTCTGCTGCTGTTCCTGGCGGTGCCGGTCGGCACCGTGTTCTACAGCGCTTTCGTCAACGCGGACGGCAGCCTGACCACGGGCCATTTCGGCGCCTTCTTCAACCAGCCCCTGATGCGCGAAGCGTTCTTCAACAGCCTGTACGTGGCGGGCTGGTCGGCGCTGCTGGCCTCGCTCATCGCCGTGCCGCTGGCATACTTCACCGTGCGCTTCGACTTCCGCGGCGCGCTGCTGATCCAGACCCTGGGCGTGCTGCCGCTCATCATGCCGCCCTTCGTGGGCGCGGTGGCCATGCAGCTCCTGTTCGGCCGCTCGGGCAGCGTGAACCTGCTGCTGGACGACGGGTTCGGCATCACCGTGCCTTTCATGGAAGGGCTCAACGGCGTCATCTTCGTCGAAGTGCTGCACTATTTCCCGTTCATCCTCATGAACCTGGTGGTGGCGCTGCGCAACATCGACGGCTCCATGGAGGAAGCGGCCTTCAACCTGGGCTCGCGCGGCTTCCGGCTGTTCTACCGCGTCATCTTCCCGCTCGCGCTGCCCGGCTACATCGCCGGCGCCTCGCTGGTGTTCGTGAAAGTGTTCGACGACCTGGGCACGCCGCTGGTGCTGGGCATCACCAACATGCTGGCGCCGCAGGCCTACCTGCGCATCACCCAGGTCGGGCTGGAAGATCCGCTGGGCTATGTGATCAGCGTCATCATGATCGGCTTTTCGATCCTGGCGCTCTGGCTGTCGGCCCGGGTGCTCAAGGGACGCGACTATTCCACGCTGCAAAAGGGCGGCAATTCCATCCAGAAGCGCCGCCTGCGGCCCGTCGAAAGCGTGCTGGCCTATGCCTGGATCATCCTGGTGCTGCTGCTGGTGCTCTCGCCCCACCTGGGCGTGCTGCTGCTTTCGCTGGCCAGCGTCTGGAGCTACGCGCCGCTGCCCGACGGCTACACGCTGGCCCACTACGCGGCGGTGTTTTCCGAATCGCGCGGCATGATCGCCAACACGCTGCTCTACTGCGGCCTGGCGGCCGGCCTGGACGTGGCGCTGGGCACGGCCATCGCCTACCTGATGCTGCGCACCCGCCTGCCCGCGCGCCAATGGCTGGACTTCATGGCCTCGGCGGCGCTGGCGATTCCCGGCATCGTGCTGGCCATCGGCTACCTGCGCACCTTCCGCGGCGTGGAACTGCCGGGCGCCGGCACGCTGCTGACCTCGTCGTGGATCATCATCATGCTCGCCTATTCCGTGCGGCGCCTGCCCTACGCGCTGCGTTCCTGCGTGGCCGCGCTGCAGCAGATCAACGTGTCGCTCGAAGAAGCCGCGCAATCGGTGGGCGCCACGCGCCTGTCCACCATCCGGCGCGTGGTGGTGCCGCTGATGGCGGGCGGCATGCTGGCGGGGTTCGTCACCAGCTTCGTCACGGCGGCCGTGGAGCTGTCGGCCACCATCATGCTGGTTACCCGGGATAGCCAGGCTCCCATGAGCTATGGCATTTATCTGTACATGCAGAGCGCGGCCGGCCGCGGCCCCGGCGCCGCGCTGGGCGTGCTGGCCGTGGCCGCGGTGGCCGTCGGCACCTACGTATCGCACCTGCTGGTGGAGCGCGCGCAGGCGCGCCAGCGCCCAGCCCGCAACGAAGAGGAAAGCGCATGAAGAAGGTCAGCGTCGAGTGCCGGAATATCCGGCTGTCCTATGGCAAGACGGAAGTGCTCAAGGACGTGAACATCAGCATCGAGCCGGGAGAGTTCTTCGCCCTGCTGGGGCCGTCCGGATCGGGCAAGTCCACCCTGCTGCGCCTGATCGCGGGCTTCAACCGGCACACGCACGGCCAACTGCTGGTCGACGGCAAGGACATCAGCGGCACGCCGCCCTGGAACCGCAACATCGGCATGGTGTTCCAGAACTATGCGCTCTGGCCGCACATGACGGTCTGGGACAACGTGGCGTTCGGACTGGTCGAGCGGCGCCTGCCGCGCAACGAGATCCGCAGCCGTGTCGAGGCCGCGCTCGAACTGGTGGGGCTGGGCCAGTACGGCAAGCGCCGCCCCAACCAGTTGTCGGGCGGGCAGCAGCAGCGCGTGGCGCTGGCGCGCACCATCGTGATCGAGCCGCAGGTGCTGCTGCTGGACGAGCCGCTGTCGAACCTGGACAAGAAGCTGCGCGTGCAGATGCGCCAGGACCTGCTCAGCCTGCAGCGCCGCCTGGGCATCACCACCATTTTCGTCACGCACGACCAGGAAGAAGCCATGACCACCGCCGACCGCATGGCGGTGCTGGACCACGGCGTGGTGCAGCAGATCGGCACGCCCAGCACCCTGTTCGACTATCCTGTCAACCGCTTCGTGGCCAATTTCGTGGGCACCATGAACGTGCTGGAAGGCGACGTGCGCGAGCGCCGCAGCAGCAGCCTGGTGCTGGCCGTGGACGGCGTGGGCGACCTGCACCTGCCGCTGACCGGCGAAGCGCCGGCCGGCGCGCGCCTGGCCGCGAGCTTCCGGCCGCACACCGTGCAGATCGAAATGGCCGACGGGCTGGGCGACGCGCGCTACGTGTGGCTGCCCGGCGTGGTGGCCAGCAGCGAGTTCCTGGGCGAGTTCACGCGCTACCAGGTGCAGGTGGGCGAGCAGCGGCTCACGGCCGACCAGTCGCATCTGGCCGGTCTGTCGCCCTTCCCCGTGGGCGCGCCGGTATCGGTCGGACTGGAGCCGACCCAGGTGCGCCTGCTGGCGGCCTGAGCCGCGCGGGCCGATGGAAATCTACCAGATCCGCGCCTTCGTCACGGTCGCGCGCGTAGGCAGCCTGACCAAGGCTGCCGAGGCGCTTTCGCTGACGCAGCCCGCGGTGACGGCGCAGATCAAGGCGCTGGAGCAAAGCCTGGGGGTGGCGCTGTTCGACCGCAGCGGCGGCCGGCTCACGCTGGCCAAGGCGGGCGAGATCCTGCTGCCCACCGCCGAATCGCTGCTGGTGCTGGGCGCGCAGTTCAAGGCCGAGGCGCAGCAGCTCCAAGGCAGCCTGCAGGGCCAGATCGAACTGGGCATGCCGAGCGAACAGCCGGATTTTCTCCGGCTGGGCGAGCTGGCGGCGGCGGTCACGCAGCGGCTGCCGCTCATCGAACTCAAGACCCAGACCCTGCCCGCCGCCACGCTGGCCGAACAGGTCAGCACCGGCCGCCTGCCGGCCGCGCTCACCATTGCCGCGCATCCGCCGCGCGGCGTGCTGTGGACGCCGCTGCGCAGCGTGCGCTACCGCATCGCGCTGGCCAAGGAGCACGCGGCCGTGCTCAAGCGCGGCGGCTGGCGCGAAGTGGCGCAGCTTCCTTGGCTGGACGGGCCGCCCGGCAGCCACACGCACCTGCTGCTGCGCGACATGTTCGAGCGCCACGGACTCGCGCCCCGCATCGTGATGCAGAACGACGACCAGGCCAACCTCGACGCGCTGGTGCGCGCGGGCGCCGGATGCGCCCTGCTGCGCGAGGAGACGGCGCTGGCCGGCGCGGCCAGCGGCGATTTCACGGTATGGGGCCAGACGCGGGCCGACGCCACCCTGGGTTTCATCCAGCCCCCGGAGCGCGCTGGCGAGCCGGCCCTGGTCGCGTTAAGCTCCATCATCCAGGCCATCTGGAAACCGCGCGCGCCCATCGCGCCGGAGGCGCCCGGCGGGCCCCATCCCCTGGAACGGGAATGAGGCCCGCCCGCCGCGCGCCGCCCGCATTTTTCATCCATCCGATTCATTTCCATGACTGAAATCTGGTTCATCCGCCACGGCGAAACCGACTGGAACCGCCAGCGGCGCCTGCAGGGCTGGCAGGACATTCCCCTGAACGATTCTGGCCGCGAACAGGCCGGGATGCTGGCCGCGCGCCTCGGCGCGCAAGCGCGGGAAACGCCGTTCCATGCGCTCTACACCAGCGACCTGCAGCGGGCCCACGACACCGCGCGGCCGGTAGCCGAGCTGCTGGGGCTGCGCGTGCGGGTGGAGCCGGGCATCCGCGAGCGCGGCTTCGGCGTGCTCGAAGGGCTGGAGATGGACCGCATCGACGTGCTGGCGCCGGAAGCCGCGGCCGCCTGGAAAAGCCGCGACCCGCTGCGCGCGCTGGACGGCGGCGAGACCTTGGGCCAGTTCCAGGCGCGCATCGTCGCCACCGTGGACGACGTGGCCAGCCGCCACGCCGGCGAGCGCATCCTGGCATTCACCCACGGCGGGGTGCTGGACATCATCTGGCGCCACGCCAGCGGCGTGCCGCTCGACGGCCCGCGCGATGCCGCCTTGCTCAACGTGAGCATCAATCGGGTGGGCGTGAAAGACCGCCGCTGGCGGGTGCTGGACTGGGGCGACGTCGCGCACGTGGCGGGCGCCCCGGCCGACGACGTCGTGCCCTAGCGTGTCAACCCTGGCGCGTGGCGCTGCGCGGCTTGCGCGGCGCGTTGCGCGCCAGCCGGTCGTAGAGGGCATTGGGCAGCAGGCGCATCAGCCTGGCCACCACGCCCATCTGCCAGGGAATCACCGTGTACGAAACGCCCCGCCCGATCGCCGCCGCCGCGCGCCGTGCGAAATCGCCGGCGTCCATCAGGAAAGGCATCGAGTAGGGATTGCGCGCGGTCATGGCCGTGCGGATGTACCCGGGCGCGATGGTGACCACCTTGATGCCGGCCCCGGCCAGCTCCAGCCGCAGGCTTTCGCAATAGGTGATGACCGCCGATTTCGAGGCGCTATAGGCGCCCGCGCCCGGCAGGCCGCGTATGCCGGCCACGCTGGCGATGCCGACCAGCGTGCCCGAGCCGGCGGCCCGCATCGGCTCCACGAAAGGCTCGAAGGTCGCCACCGTGGCCAGCAGGTTGGTGTCGACGATGGCCTTGAACACCTCGTAATCTTCTTCATGGCCGGTCAGCGTGCCCGCACTGATGCCGGCGCTGGCGATCACCACGTCCACCCTGCCCTGGCAGAAGGCCAGGAAATCCCTGGCCGCCGCGTGCAGCGCCTGGCGGTCGCGCACGTCCACGGCGTAGCAGCGGTGCGCGCCCGGCAGGCGGTCCGCCAGTTCGGCCAGCGCCTCCTGCCGCCTGCCCAGCAAGCCCAGCGTGGCGCCGGCCGCCGCGTAGCGTTCGGCCAGGGCGCGGCCGAGCCCGCTGCTGGCGCCGGTGATGAAAACTCGTTGCATGCCGGGCTCCAAGAAGTAGGCAGCTGCAGGCGCGGACGGCCGGCCGCAACCGGCCGGTGGTTTGCCGCCGGGAACGCGGCCGCGCCGGGTTCAAAGAAAGATCAGCGCAAAAATGGCCGCCACGAGCGCCCATTTCGACAGGTAATACAGGGGCTTGCTCTTTTTCTTGAGCGACTTGCCGAAACGCCGCACGGCGTACACCGCGCCGAAGATGCGGTTGATGCCGCCAGTGGCGTCGCCTTCCTGGTTGGGAGAGGCCGCCGCGCGCAGCAGGAAGCCGCCCACCTTGCGATTGAAAGCCTGCGCCCAGCGGTAGCGCATGGGACGCTCGACGTCGGCGAACAGGATGATGCGGTTCTGGTCGGTCTTGTTTTCGGCGTAGTGGATGAAGGTTTCGTCGAAGACCACCGCCTCGCCATCGCGCCAGTAGTAGTCCTGCCCGTCGACGTTGATGTAGCAATCGGGGCTGTTGGGCGTGATGAGGCCCATGTGAAAGCGCAGCGAGCCCGCGTAGGGATCGCGGTGGCGGGGCAACCGGCTGCCGGGAGGCAGGGCCGCGAACATGGCCGCCTTGATGGTGGGAATGTCGGCCAGCAGCCGGGTCGTGATGGGGCAGAGCTCGTTGGCCGAGGGGTGGTCGGCGTCGTACCACTTCAGGTAGAAGCGCTTCCAGCCGCTCTTGAAGAACGAGTTGAAGCCCGCGTCGTTGTACTTGCTGGAAGCCTTGATGTGGCCGTCGCCATACAGGCGCATGGCTTCCGCGCGGATGTCGTCGCAGCGCTCCAGCAGCACCTTCAGCTCCGGGAAGGCGTCCAGGGAAAGATAGGGCTTGTTGGGCACGCCGGAAAAGGCGTACATGAAGCAGTTCAGGGGCGCCGTGAACGTGGAATGATCCAGCGCCTGCCGCGAAAACCTGTGCCTGACGCGGCCACGGAAATGCACGACTGTTGCGCATACGGCGAACAACGCCAGGATGAACCACTTCATTGCATACCTCCGGTACTGAGCAAGGGGCGCGCGGGCGCGCCCCTTGCCTTTACTGCGCTGCGAGCCCGGCGTGCAGTTCCTGCAGCGGATACACCTGCAGGCCCAGCCCCTGACGCAGATATTGCATGCCCTCCACGGCCGCGCGGGCGCCGGCGATGGTGGTGAAGAAAGTGACGCGCGCGGCCAGCGCCTGCGTGCGGATGGTGCGCGAATCGGCGATGGCGTTGCGGCGCTCCTCGACCGTATTGATAACCAGCGCGATTTCGCCGTTCTTCACCATGTCCACGATGTGCGGACGGCCTTCGGTGACCTTGTTGACCGTCTGCACGGGGATGCCGGCGGCCTCGATCTCGGCGGCCGTGCCGCGCGTGGCCACCAGCTTGAAGCCCAGGGCATGCAGGCCGCGGGCGACTTCCACCGCACGGGGCTTGTCCTGGTTCTTCACGCTGATGAACACCGTGCCCGATTCGGGCAGGCGCACGCCCGCGGCCAGCTGGGACTTCACGAAAGCTTCGCCGAAGCTCTGGCCCACGCCCATGACCTCGCCGGTGGACTTCATTTCGGGTCCCAGGATGGTGTCCACGCCCGGGAACTTCACGAAGGGGAACACGGCTTCCTTGACCGAGAAGTACGAGGGCACCACTTCCTTGGAGACGCCCTGGTCGGCCAGCGTGCGGCCCGCCATGGCGCGGGCGGCGATCTTGGCAAGCTGCAGGCCCGTGGCCTTGGACACGTAGGGCACCGTGCGCGAGGCGCGCGGATTGACTTCCAGCACGTAGACGTCGCCGCCCTGGATGGCGAACTGCACGTTCATGAGGCCGCAGACGTTCAGCGCCTTGGCCATCATGGAGGTCTGGCGCTTGATCTCGGCGATGACGTCGGCCGACAGCGAATACGGCGGCAGGCTGCAGGCCGAGTCGCCGGAGTGCACGCCGGCCTGCTCGATGTGTTCCATGACGCCGCCGATGAAGACGGTTTCGCCGTCGGCCAGGCAGTCCACGTCGACTTCGGTGGCGTTGTTCAGGAAGCGGTCGAGCAGCACGGGGGAATCGTTGCTGACCTTCACGGCCTCGCGCATGTAGCGTTCGAGATCCTGCTGCTCATGCACGATTTCCATGGCGCGGCCGCCCAGCACGTAGCTGGGGCGCACCACCAGCGGATAGCCGATCTCGGCGGCGTGGGCCAGGGCCTCGCCCTCGGTGCGGGCGGTGCGGTTGGGCGGCTGGCGCAGGCCGAGCTTGTTGAGCAGCTTCTGGAAGCGCTCGCGGTCTTCGGCCACGTCGATGGATTCGGGGCTGGTGCCGATGATGGGCACGCCGTTGGCTTCCAGCGCGCGGGCCAGCTTCAGCGGCGTCTGGCCGCCGTACTGGACGATCATGCCCACGGGGTTTTCCTTGTGGACGATCTCCAGCACGTCTTCGAGCGTCAGCGGCTCGAAGTAGAGGCGGTCGGAGGTGTCGTAGTCGGTGGACACCGTCTCCGGGTTGCAGTTGACCATGATGGTTTCATAGCCATCTTCGCGCAGCGCCAGCGCGGCATGCACGCAGCAATAGTCGAACTCGATGCCCTGGCCGATGCGGTTCGGCCCGCCGCCCAGCACCACGATCTTCTTGCGGTCGGTGGGCGCGGCCTCGCACTCCTCCTCGTAGGTGG
Organism: Achromobacter sp. Marseille-Q4962; assembly: GCF_943737005.1. Taxonomy (GTDB): domain Bacteria; phylum Pseudomonadota; class Gammaproteobacteria; order Burkholderiales; family Burkholderiaceae_B; genus Achromobacter. The sequence continues at coordinate 129,997 of NZ_CALSFU010000007.1, forward strand.
AGTACATGTAGGCGGTGCGGGTGGCGAACTCGGCCGCGCAGGTGTCCACGCGCTTGTATACGGGGCGCACGTTCAGCTGGTGACGCAGCTTGCGCACTTCGGATTCGGAGGAATCCAGCAGGAAGGCGAGGCGGCGGTCGGAGAAGCCGCGGCGCTTGAGCTCCCACAGCGTGGCGTAGTCGAGGTCGGCCAGCGTCTTCTGCTCGAGCGCCAGCTCGATGTCGACGATTTCCTTGATCTGCGACAGGAACCACGGGTCGATGTGCGTGATGTTGTGCACTTCTTCGAGGGAGAAGCCTTGCGCGAAGGCGTCGCCCACGTACCAGATGCGCTCGGGGCCGGGCTCGCCCAGCTCCACCTGCAGCTTCTCGCGGTCGGTGGTTTTCTGGTTCAGGCCGTCCACGCCCACTTCCAGGCCGCGCAGGGCCTTCTGGAAGGATTCCTGGAAGGTGCGGCCGATGGCCATGACTTCGCCCACGGACTTCATCTGCGTGGTCAGGCGCGCGTCGGCCTGCGGGAACTTCTCGAACGCGAAGCGCGGCACCTTGGTGACGACGTAGTCGATGGAGGGCTCGAACGAGGCGGGCGTGGCGCCGCCGGTGATTTCGTTCTTGAGTTCATCGAGCGTGTAGCCCACGGCCAGGCGCGCGGCGACCTTGGCGATGGGAAAGCCCGTGGCCTTGGAGGCCAGGGCGGACGAACGCGACACGCGCGGGTTCATCTCGATGACGATCATGCGGCCGTTCTTGGGATTGACGGCGAACTGCACGTTGGAGCCGCCGGTGTCCACGCCGATCTCGCGCAATACCGCGATCGATGCGTCGCGCATGATCTGGTATTCCTTGTCGGTCAGCGTCTGCGCCGGCGCCACGGTGATGGAGTCGCCCGTGTGCACGCCCATGGGGTCGAGGTTCTCGATGGAGCACACGATGATGCAGTTGTCCGCCTTGTCGCGGACCACTTCCATTTCGAATTCCTTCCAGCCCAGCAGCGATTCCTCGATCAGCAGCTCGCTGGTGGGCGAGGCTTCGAGGCCGCGGCGGCAGATGGTTTCGAATTCCTCGGCGTTGTAGGCGATGCCGCCGCCCGTGCCGCCCAGCGTGAAGCTGGGCCGGATCACGACGGGAAAGCCCGAGGTGCCGAGCTCGGCGGCGATGCGACGCTGGACGTCCCAGGCCTCGTCCATGGTGTGGGCCACGCCCGACTTGGCCGATTCCAGGCCGATGTCGGTCATGGCCTGCTTGAACTTCTGGCGGTCTTCGGCCTTCTCGATGGCGTGCTCGTTGGCGCCGATGAGCTCCACGTTGTGCTTCTTCAGCACGCCGTGGTGGGCGAGGTCCAGCGCGCAGTTCAGCGCGGTCTGGCCGCCCATGGTGGGCAGCAGCGCATCGGGCTTCTCGCGCTCGATGATCTTCTCGACGGCCTGCCAGGTGATGGGCTCGATGTACGTGACGTCGGCCGTTTCCGGGTCGGTCATGATGGTGGCCGGGTTGCTGTTCACCAGGATGGTGCGATAGCCCTCGGCCTTGAGCGCCTTGCACGCCTGCGCGCCGGAATAGTCGAATTCGCACGCCTGCCCGATGATGATGGGGCCGGCGCCGATGATGAGAATGCTTTTTATGTCTGTACGCTTGGGCATGATGCAGTCTTTACTTTTGGCCGGCCATCAGGGTGATGAACTTGTCGAACAGTTCGATGATGTCGTGCGGGCCAGGGCTGGCTTCCGGGTGGCCCTGGAAGCAGAATGCCGGACGGTCGGTGAGCTCGAAGCCCTGCAGCGTGCCGTCGAACAGCGAGATGTGGGTGACGCGCGCGTTGGCCGGCAGGCTGGCCGGATCCACCGCGAAGCCGTGGTTCTGGCTGGTGATGTACACCCGCTTGGTGTCCACGTCCTGCACGGGGTGGTTGGCGCCGTGGTGGCCGGTCTTCATCTTGATGGTCTTGCCGCCGACGGCCAGGCCCATGAGCTGATGGCCCAGGCAGATGCCGAAGAGCGGCAGCTTGCGGTCGATGAAGGCGCGGGTGGCCTCGATGGCGTAGTCGCAGGGCTCGGGATCGCCGGGGCCGTTGGACAGGAACACGCCGTCGGGCTGGAGCTTGAAGACTTCGTCGGCGGGCGTCTCGGCCGGCACCAGCGTGATGCGGCAGCCGCGGTCGGCCAGCAGGCGCAGGATGTTGCTCTTCACGCCGTAGTCATAGGCCACGACATGGAAGCGCGACTGCTCGGGCGAGCCGTAGCCCTGGCCCAGCTGCCAGGTGCCTTCCTGCCAGTCGAGGTTTTCCTTGATGGACACGACCTTGGCCAGGTCCTGGCCCGCCATGCCGGGAAAGCCCTGCGCCAGTTCGACGGCGCGCTCGGCGTCGGTGCCGACCAGAATGCAGGCGCCCTGGGCGCCCTTCTCGCGCAGGATGCGCGTGAGCTTGCGGGTGTCGATGCCGGAAATGGCGACGATGCCCTGCTCGGCCAGATACTCGGGCAGGGACTGCGTGGCGCGGAAATTCGACACGCGGGCGGGGCAGTCGCGCACCACCAGGCCGGCGGCATAAACGCGGCGGGACTCCACGTCTTCCTTGTTGACGCCGGTATTGCCGATGTGCGGATAGGTCAGCGTGACCATCTGGCCGCTGTAGCTGGGATCGGTGAGAATTTCCTGGTACCCGGTCATGGCGGTGTTGAACACCACCTCGGCGACAGTATGGCCAGGCGCACCGATCGACACGCCTCGAAAGATGGTACCGTCCGCCAGAGCCAGAATTGCAGGAGGGAAGCGGTTGATCCCCTCGGGAAAAAGTTGCGGCAGCACAGTAAACCCCGGTTTTCAGAATCGATAATCAAACCTTCGAATTATACCTTGAGCGGCCATTTTCCCCGGAAAACCGCGCCAGGCAAGGCCGGAACGGGCGATCCGGCCGGTTGGCGGCGGCCTCGGCCATAGAACGGGCAGCGCGGGCGGCAAGGCGGTGATACGCTTGGTTCTCTTTCCGTTCAACCCGCCGTGAGCAGCACCGGAGCCGTACCGTATGCCCAGCCAGTTAGACGCCCTGCGCAACCACACCACCGTCGTCGCCGACACGGGCGATTTCGAGGCCATGAAGGCCCTGCGTCCCACCGACGCCACCACCAACCCGTCCCTTATTCTCAAGGCCGTGCAGCAGGAAGCCTACCGCCCGCTGCTGGAGCAGACCGCGCGCGACCACCGGGGCGCCTCCACCGCCGAGCTCATGGACCGGCTGCTGGTGGCTTTCGGGCGGGCCATTCTCGACATCGTGCCGGGCCGGGTGTCCACGGAAGTGGACGCGCGCCTTTCCTTCGACACGCGCGGCACCATCGAGCGCGCCCGCGCCCTGGTCGCCCTCTACGAAGCCGCCGGCGTGCCGCGCGAGCGCGTGCTCATCAAGATCGCCTCCACCTGGGAAGGCATACAGGCCGCCCGCGCGCTGCAGGCCGAAGGTGTGCACTGCAACCTCACGCTGCTGTTCTCGCTGCCGCAGGCCGTGGCCTGCGCCGATGCCGGCGCGCAGCTGATCTCGCCCTTCGTGGGCCGCATCTACGACTGGCACAAGAAGGCGGCCGGCGCCGCCTGGGCCGAGGACGAGCATGCCGGCGCCAACGACCCGGGCGTGCAGTCCGTGACCCGTATCTACCACTATTACAAGCGCTTCGGCATCGAAACCGAGATCATGGGCGCCAGCTTCCGCAACGTGGGCCAGATCCTGGCGCTGTCGGGCTGCGACCTGCTCACCATCAGCCCCGAGCTGCTGCGCAAGCTGGCCGACACCGAGGGAGACGCCCCCGCGCAGCTCAGCCCCGACCGGCTGCCCGCGGACATCGAACGCGTTCCCGCCGACGAGGTCAGTTTCCGCACCCTGCTGAACCAGGACGCCATGGCCACCGACAAGCTTTCCGAAGGCATACGCCAGTTCGTGGCCGACGCCGAAAAGCTGGACGGCCTGATCGAGGCCCAGCGGGGCTGACGCCGCCCGCAGGCGCGGCGGGCGGCGCGCAGCCGCGCTGCGCGCCTGGCCGCACAGGGGGCACGGGCGGCCCTGCAAAGGAAGCGCACATTCTTACAAGAACGCTGACAATTTTGACATAATGACATCAGACAGCGCCGCCTTCCTTCTCCCAGAATGACAGCGCCCACCCCCTCTCCTCCCGCGGTCACGCTCGCCAATTGTGAACGTGATCCCGTCCACATCCCGGGCGCGATCCAGCCTCGGGGCCTGCTGCTTGCGTTCGACGCCGACGGCGTGTTGCGCTACGCCAGCGAGAACGCCGCCGGGGCGCTGGATGCCGGCCTCGCGCCCGGCCGGCCCTGCCCGTCCGGGGCCCTGCCGCCCGTCCTGGAAGACGCGCTCGCGCGCAGCCTGCGGGACGGAGAATCCCCCTTCGACCCCGTGACGCTGGCGATCGGCGGCGTCGTCCACGACGCCATCTTCCACCGCAACGCGCAGGGCCTGCTGACCGTGGAACTGGAAGCGCGCGGCCCGTGCACCGCCTCGGTGGAACCTGCCGCGATCTACCGCGCCCTGGAACGGATCCGGCATCAGCAGGACGTCGCCGGCCTGCTGGAACGCGCGGTGCGGGAAGTCCGGCACGCCACCGGCTACGACCGGGTCATGGCCTGCCGCTTCCATCCCGACGACAGCGGCGAAATCGTCGTGGAGGCGCGCAACCCCGCGCTCGATGACTGGACGGGCCGGCGCTACCCCGCCGGCGACATTCCCGCGCAGGCCCGCCGGCGCTACGCCGCCAACATCCTGCGCCTGATCCACGACGCGCAATACCAGCCCGTGCGCGTGCTCGGCGAGCCGGGCGCGCCGCCGCTGGACATGAGCTTCTGCGTCCTGCGCAGCGTGTCGCCGGTGCACCTGGAATACATGGACAACATGGGCGTGCGGGCATCGATGAGCCTGTCGCTGGCGATAGACGGGAGGCTGTGGGGCATGATCGCCTGCCACCACCGCCAGCCGCGGGCCCTGCCGCACCCCGCGCGCCTGGCCTGCGAGGCGCTGGCCCAGGTGCTGTCGGCGTCGCTGGCAACCATCGAGGGCCGCGAACGCTCGCGGTATTCGCAACGCACCGACGGGCTGGTGAGCAGGCTGGCGGAGCGCGTCTCCAACACCGAGAACGTGCGCGACGCGCTGGCCGAAGGCGCAGAAACGCCGGCCTCGCTGCTGCCTTGCGATGCCGCGCTCTGCCTGTGGGGCAACAGCGTCACCGTGTTCGGCGGCATCGCCCCGCGCGGCGAACTCGCGGGCATCCTCTGCGCGCTGGACCAGAGCGGCCAGCGCCTGGTGCACACGCCGTGCATCGCGCGCGACTATCCCGCGCTCCAGACCGATCTGGTGCCCTATGCCGGCCTGCTGGCCTGCAAGTTCGATCCCATGAACAAGGGTTGGCTGATCTGGCTGCGCAAGGAACGGTTCGACACCGGCGCCTGGGGCAGCGCGCCCGAACCGCCGCATGCCGCGGGGCCGTCCGGCCCGCGCCCGACGCCGGGCGGGTCTTTCGAATCCTGGCGCGAAGGCGTGCGCAATACCTGCGCGCCATGGCTGCCCGAGGAGCTGGCCGCGGCCGACAATCTGCGCGACGAGCTGTCGCACATCGCCACCAGCCGCGCCGCCGACGTGGACCGGGCCCGCACCGCGCTGCTCGCGATGCTGGGACACGATCTGCGCGACCCGCTGCAATCCATATCCATGGCGGCCACGCTGCTGTCGCGCACCGACGGCGGCGCGCGCATGGGGGAGCGCATCCGCTATTCGAGCGGCCGCATGCAGCGCCTGATCTCGCAGGTGCTGGACCTGTCGCGCCTGCAGGGCGGCCTGGGCCTGGGCATCGAGAAGCGGCCATGCGACCTGACCGAGCTGCTGCGCGGCCTCATCGAGGAAAAGCGGCAGGCCTATCCCGGCCTGCTCATCGAACCCGAGATCGCGCCCGGCCTGACGCTCATGGCCGACACCGACCGTATCGCGCAGGTCGTCACCAATCTCCTGAGCAACGCGCGCCAGCACGGCGCGCCGCGCCAGCCCATCCGGGTCCGGGCGCATGCCATGGACGATGGCGTGCGCCTGAGCGTGGTCAACCATGGCGGCCCCATTCCCGACGAGGTGATGGCGCACTTGTTCACGCCTTTCAAGCCGGAGTCGCTGGGCCAGTCGCGCAACCGCAGCGGGCTGGGGCTGGGCCTGTACATTGCCGACCAGGTGGTCCGCGACCACGGCGGAACGCTGGAGGTCGAGTGCCGCGACGGCCTGGTGGCCTTTACCGTTACCCTGCCGCGCGGCGAGTCCGCCGGCGGCTGCGCCTGATTGCTGGAGCGATTCTTGGAAACCGAGCCCCCCATGCGCGTCCTGCTGGTCGACGACAACGAAGTGAGCGCGGAGCTGCTGGCCGAATTCCTCGGCCTGTCGGGCGTGCAGGCCCGTTGGGCGGGCACGGCCGCCCAGGCGCTGGAAACCGTGGGCGACTTCGCGCCGCACGCCGTGGTCGCCGACATTCTGCTGCCCGACATGGACGGCTACGAACTGGCGCGCCGCCTGCGCGAAAACGGCGCGCCGCTGCGCATCTATGCGCTGAGCGGCCTGTCCCGCCAGGAACGGCGCGACGAGGCGGCCGGCCTGTTCGACGGCTGGCTGGAAAAACCGGCCGATCCGGACGCGCTGCTCGCCCTGCTGCGCGCGCCGGCGTGAATGCCATCGCCATGAGCGCCCCCCGGCCGCCCGCAACCGCCCGCCGCGAAGACGCATCCCTGCGCCTGCTGGCGGCCGAGGGCGCGCGGTTCAAGGTGCTGGGCCAGGTCTTCCCGGTGCTGCGCCACGAGATCCTGGGGCCGCTGTCCAACGGCACGCTGGCGGCCGCCATGCTGCGCCAGGCGCCCGAGGGCGCAAGCGCGGAGGCCGTGGCCCAGCGCTCGCAGCGACTGGCGGGCGAGCTGTCGTCCATGCTGGAAGACAGCGTCGCCGTCATCCGCGGGCTGGACCAATGGCTGGCCGACCAGGGCGCGCGCACCACCATGGAGCGCCTGCTCGAAGATTGCCGCAAGCTGCTATGTTCGCACCAGCTGCTATCGCGCCAGCATATCGACTGGCCCCGCGGCGCCGCGCACGCCGAGCTTCCGGAGTACGCCTCGCGCTATATGGCGCTGGCCTGGCTGCTGCATCTGCTGCAATCGCTGCCCGAAGACGCCGAGCTGGAGCTGAGCGCGCCGGCAGCCGGATTGCTGCGCGCCTCCTGCAGGGCCGGCGGCGACCGGCGCGAGCCCGCCGTCGGCCGGGAAGACGTGGAACTGCTGGCGGCGGCGAGCGGCGCGACGCTCAAGCGCGATGCGGCGGGCTGGACGCTGCGCCTGCCGCTGTGCCGGTAGAACGCCGCATGACCGCCCCCGCGCGGCAGGACGCCGCGCCCCGCTAGATCTTCTCGGTTTCGCCCGTGCGGGGCTGCCACTTCATGAGGCGCTTTTCGCCCAGCCCGACGATGTAGTCCAGCACCAGCGCGAATGCGGTCAGAACCACGATGCCGGCGAACACGGTGTTCACGTCGAACGTGCCTTCGGCCTGCAGGATGAGATAGCCCACGCCGCTGGCCGAGCCCAGGTACTCGCCCACCACCGCGCCCACGAAGGCCAGGCCCACCGACGTATGCAGGCTGGAGAACACCCAGCTCGTCGCCGAGGGCAGGTAGACGTGGCGCAGGAGCTGGCGGCGGCGCGCGCCCAGCATGCGGGCGTTGTCCAGCAGCGTGGGGCTGACTTCGCGCACGCCCTGGTACACGTTGAAGAACACGATGAAGAACACCAGCGTGACAGCCAGCGCGACCTTGGACCAGATGCCCAGGCCGAACCACATGCCGAAGATGGGCGCCAGGATGACGCGCGGCATGGAGTTGGCGGCCTTGATGTAGGGATCGAGCACCGCGCTGGCGCCCGGCGACAGGCCCAGCCAGAGGCCGCAGCCCAGGCCGGTGATGGTGCCGATGAAGAAGGCCAGCACCGTCTCGCTGAGCGTCACCCACAAGTGGGTGTAGATGTCGCGGCTGGTGACGAACCAGGCCCAGATGCGCCCCCAGACTTCCAGCGGCTGCCCGAAAAAGAACGCGACCTTGGGATCCTTGGAAGCCACGTGCCAGACGCCCAGGATGACCACCAACAGCAGGAGTTGCCAGAAGCGCAGGCTGGCGGAGCCGGTTTTGATCGATTTCAGCATGAATCAGACTCGCTTCTGTTGGGCATAGCCTTTGAGCACCTCTTCGCGCAGCACCGCCCAGATGGCGGCATGCAGCTCCACGAAACGCGGATGGGTGCGCACTTCGGCCACGTCGCGCGGACGCGGCAGGTCGATATGGAACTCCCCGATGGGATGGGTGCCGGGGCCGGCCGAGAGCACGACCACGCGGTCGCTCATGGCGATGGCCTCGTCCAGGTCATGGGTGATGAACAGCACCGCCTTGCGCTTGGCCATCCAGAGGTCGAGCACCTCGTTTTCCATGAGCTGGCGCGTCTGGATGTCCAGCGCCGAAAACGGCTCGTCCATCAGGATGATGTCGGGATCGCGGATCAGCGTCTGGGCCAGCATGGCGCGCTTGCGCATGCCGCCGGACATCTGGTGCGGATAGCGGTTCTCGAAGCCGCCCAGCCCCACGCGGCGCAGCCAGTCGCGGCCGCGCTCCAGCGCCTCGGCGCGCGCCACGCCGGCGAACTCCAGGCCGGCGATGACGTTGTCCAGGGCGCTGCGCCAGGGCAGCAGCGCCTCGCCCTGGAACATGTAGCCGGCGCGCGCGTTGATGCTGCTGAGCGGCTCGCCGAATACCCGCACCAGCCCCGAGGAGGGCTGGAGCAGGCCGGCGCTGACGTTGAGCAGGGTGGACTTGCCGCAGCCGGTGGGGCCCACCACCGAGACGAATTCGCCAGGGGCGATCGCCAGGGTGGTGTCGTGGACCGCGGTATAGCGCTGGCTGCGGTCATCGCGAGAGACAAAGGTGCAGGTAATGTTTTCCAGCGACAGTGCGGCTTCAGCCATTGGGATACTTCTCGTTGGCGCGGCGCGCGAATTCGTTGGTCCAGACCTTGGCGGCGTCGATCTTGGAAGCGTCGAAGCCGGGCGTGAAAGCCGCCAGGGCCTTGAGCGCCGTGGCCGCGCCGTCCTCGGGAATGATGCCGTCGGGCGACAGGCCTTCCATGCTCTTGGAGATGGCGGTCTTGTACACCGCCGGGTCGCCCAGCAGGTAGTTCTGCGGCACGACCTTGGCGATTTCCTCGGCGCCGGCCTTCTGGATCCACTTGTCGGCGCGCACCATGGCGTTGGTGAGGGCCTGCACCGTGTTGGGATTGGCCTCGACGAAGGACTGCGGCGCATAGAGGCAGCCCGCCGGCATGTTGCCGCCGAAGATGTCCTGCGTGTCCTTGAGCGTGCGCGTGTCCACGATGACCTGGATGTCGCCCGGCATTTCCAGCATGGACACCACGGGGTCCGTGTTGGAGATGGCGTCGATCTGGCCGCTGCGCAGCGCCGTCACGGCGCCGGCGCCCGCGCCCACGCCGATGATGGACACGTCGGAAGCCTTCAGGCCGTGCTTGGCCAAGAAGAAGCTCACCACCATGTTGGTGGAGGAGCCCGGCGCGGTGACGCCGATTTTCTTGCCTTTCAGGTCGGCCGGGCCCTTGTAGCCGGGCATGTTCTTCTTGGACACGCCCACGCCGATCATGGGCGCGCGGCCTTGCAGCACGAAGGCGCGGTAGGCCTGGCCCTTGGCCTGCATGGCCAGGGTGTGCTCGAAGGCGCCCGACACCACGTCGGCGCTGCCGCCGACCACGGCCTGCAGGGCCTTGGAGCCGCCGGCGAAGTCGGCGATGCTGACGTCCAGGCCCTCGTCCTTGAAATAGCCGCGCACTTCGGCGATGGTCAGCGGCAGGTAGTAGATGAGCGCCTTGCCGCCCACGGCGATCTGGACCTTGGTCTTTTCCAGCTTCTGGGCGCGCACGATGGCGGGAGCCATGCCCATGACGCCGGCTGCGCCGGCCATCTTGAGCACTTCACGGCGGGTAAATGACATCTGTCGTCTCCTTGGTAGCCGCGCGCGGCGCGGCGAATCTGGTCGGCGGGGCCGTTGCCGCCCCGGCGCCGGGCAAGCGGCGTTTCAGCCGACGGGCCTACCGATGGCGCCGGTCTGGGCCAGCTCGTCGATAGCCGCTGCATCATACCCCAGCGATTTCAGGACTTCCTCGGTATGTTCCCCTAAGCGGGGGCCGATCCAGCGCGTGCCGCCTGGCGTTTCGGACAATTTGGGCACCACCGCCGGCAGCTTCACGGGCGAGCCGTCGGCGAAATGATGCTGCTCGATCATGCGGCGCGCGAGGAACTGCGGATCGGAGAACATGTCGGCCACGCTGTAGATCTTGCCCACCGGCACGTCGGCCTGCTTGAGCGCGGCCAGCGCCTCGTCGATGCCGCGCCCGCCGCACCATTGCTGGATGGCGCCGTCGATCTCCTCCACCCGCCGGGCGCGGCCGTCGTTGCGCACCAGCTCGGGGTCTTCGGCCAGGTCGTCGCGGCCGATGGCGCGCATCAGCCGGTGGAAGATCGCGTCGCCGTTGCCGGCGATGACGATGTTCTGCCCGTCGCGCGTGGTGTAGGTGTTGGACGGCACGATGCCGGGCAGCGCGCCGCCGGTGCGCTCGCGCACCACGCCCGCCACGTCGTATTCCGGCACCAGGCTTTCCATGAGGTTGAACACCGCCTCGTACAGCGCCACGTCCACCATCTGGCCCTGGCCGGCCCGGCATTCCTCGCCGGTCTTGCCGTTCCACCGCCCGCCGGTGGCGTCGCGGTGCCGCAGCGCCATCATGGCGCCGATCACGCCATGCAGCGCCGCGATGGAATCGCCGATGGAAATGCCCACCCGCAGCGGCGGGCGGTCGGGATGGCCCGAGACGTAGCGCAGGCCGCCCATGGATTCGCCGATGGCGCCGAAGCCCGGCTGGTCTTTCATGGGCCCGGTCTGTCCGTAGCCCGACAGGCGCACCATGATGAGCGCGGGGTTGACGGCGCGGAGCTGTTCGTAGCCCAGCCCCCACTTCTCCAGCACGCCGGGCCGGTAGTTCTCGACCACCACATCGGCCTCCAGGGCCAGCCGGCGCGCGATCTCCCGGGCGCGCGGATCCTTGAGGTTGAGGGCGATGGAGCGTTTGTTGCGGGCCTGCACGGTCCACCACAGGGAATTGCCTTCGTGCAGGTGGCGCCAGCTGCGGATGGGGTCGCCGCCGCCCTTGCCGTCGGGGCCGTGCGGGGTTTCGACCTTGATGACGTCGGCGCCGAACTCGCCGAAGATGCGCGCGGCGAAGGGGCCCGCGATGAGCGTGCCCAGTTCCAGGACTTTCAGGCCAGTCAGCGCTGACATTGCTTGTCTTCCTCTCTTTGTCGGATTCGGGCGCGGTGCGTTGCCGCGGCCCTGCCAGGGCGTGTCGCCCCTAGGTGCTGCGGCGTTCCATCAGGGCCCAGGCGATGGTGCCCGCGTCCACGTATTCGAGTTCGCTGCCGGCCGGCACGCCGCGCGCCAGGCGCGTGACGCGCAAGCCGCGCTCGGCCAGCGCCTCGCCCAGGAAATGGGCGGTGGTTTCGCCCTCGGCGGTGAAGCTGGTGGCCAGGATGACCTCCTGCACCACGCCGTCGGTGGCGCGCCGGATCACGCGCTCGAAATCCAGCTCGCGCGGACCGATGCCCTCCAGCGGCGCCACGCGGCCCATCAGCACGTAGTACAGGCCGCGGTAGCCGTGGCTGGACTCGATCATGTTCTGGTCGGCCGGCGTTTCCACGATGCAGAGCTGGGTGGCGTCGCGCTTGGGATTGGCGCAGGTGGCGCAGATCTCTTCTTCGGTGAAGCCGTTGCAGCGGGCGCAATGCCGCAGGTTGCGCACGGCGCCGGCCAGCGCGCGCCCGAGCATGTCGGCGCCCTGCAGGTCGTGCTGGAGCAGGTGGTAGGCCATGCGCCGGGCCGAACGCGCCCCGACGCCGGGCAGGCGCCTGAGGGCCTCGATCAGCGAAACCAGCGGTTCGGGTTCGGGCAGCTGTGCGTCCATGGAGCGGTGGGAAAAGGCGGGCGCCGGCGGAACGGTGTCAGAACGGGAACTTCATGCCGGGAGGCAGCGGCATGCCGGCGGTCACCGACACCATCTTCTCCTGGGCCGTGGCTTCGGCCTTGCGCAGGGCGTCGTTGAAGGCGGCCGCCACCAGGTCTTCGAGCATGTCCTTGTCGTCGCCCAGCAGGGACGGGTCGATGGCCACGCGCTTGACGTCGTGGCGGCAGGTCATGGTGACCTTGACCAGGCCGCCGCCCGAGGCGCCCTCGACCAGGATCTCGGCCAGCGCGTCCTGCGCCTTCTTCATGTTTTCCTGCATCTGCTGGGCCTGGCGCATCAGGCCGGCGAGTTGTCCTTTCATCATGATGGGTGCTTCCTCGTGAAGGGAGAGTGTGAATTCGGGTATAGGCGGCAAGCCGCGCTCAGGCGGCGGGAGGATCGACGTGGCGGACGGAGCCGGGCACGACCCGGCCGCCGAAATCGGCCACCAGGGCCTGGACGAAGGGATCGGCGGCCACGGCCTCTTCGGCCGCCTGCTGGCGCGCGGCGCGCTCGGCCTGGGCCACCGCGTGCGCGGTGGCCTCGCCGGTGGCGCCCACGTCCACGTCCAGCCGCACGCTTTGGCCGAAATGCTCGCACAGCACGGTCTGCAGGCGAACCCGGCTCTCGCTCTCGGCCAGCGTCTTGACCGCGACGCGCAGCACGATGGTGTCGCCCTGCAGGCCCGCCCATTCGCTCTGGCGGGCCAGCTCGGCCGCCAGGCCGGTAACCGGCAGGCGCGCCGCGAGTTCGGGCCAGGCGGCCGGCGTCATGTCGGCCAGCGCGGAGCGCGCGCCACGGCGGCGCGGCGCGGCGGCCGGCTCGCGGCGGCGCGCCGCCGGCGCGCTGGAAGACGGCGCGGGCGCGGCGGCCAGGGTTTCGAAATCGTCGTCGGGGTCGGAGAAAAAGCCGCTGTCGGGCACATAGCCGCCCTCGGCCTCATCGGGAATTTCCTCGTCGACCCAGGCGGGCGGCCCGTCGTCGCCGTCCGGCGCGGAGGCGACCATCGCCGGCGTCGCCGGCGCGGAAGGCGCAGCCGCGGCCGGCGGTTCGGACGCGGGGGCGGGTGCGGCTGCCCGCGGCGCATCTTCCCATGGCGGGATGTCGGGCGCGGCCGGCTGAGGCGCGGCCGGCTGAGGCGCGGCCGGCTGAGGCGTGGCCGGCGCGGCCGCCTCCGGCCTGGCGGCCATGCGCCCGGGCGCAGCGGAAGCGGCCGGCGGAGCCGGTTCCGAGGCGACAGCAGCGCCGGACGGTTCGGATTCGGCCGGGCGGGGCGCGGCGTCGGAGGGCGGGGAGACGGGTTGAGCAACAGGCGCCTGGGCGGCAACGGCGGGTCGGGCCGGCTGGGCCGCGGCCGCGGCGGTTTCGTCGGCGGTTTGGCGCGCCGGCGCGGCAGGCGCTTCCAGCGCCGTCTGCGGGCCGGCATCGCCGTTGAGCGCCAGCATGCGCAGGCAGGCCATGACGAAGCCCGCGTATTCGTCGGGCGCCAGCGTCAACTCGCCGCGGCTGTGCACCGCAACGGAATAGAAAAGCTGGACGGCGTCGGGATGCAGGGACTGCGCCAGGCGGGCGATGTCCGCGGCCAGCGGATCTTCGGGCGGCACGGCGCCGCGCACGCGCTGCTCGATGGCTACGCGCGACAGCAGCACGGCCAGGTCGGCCAGCGCGCCCGCGTACGACAGGCCGCGAACCGCCAGTTCGTCGGCCACGGCCAGCACGCCCTTAGCGTCGTTGCCCGAGAGCGCGTCCAGCAGGCGCACCAGGTGCCGCTGGTCTATGGTGCCCAGCATGCCGCGCACGGCTTCGTCCGTGAGGTTGCCCGCGCTGTAGGCGATGGCCTGGTCGGTAAGCGACAGGGCGTCGCGCATCGACCCCGCCGCGGCCTGGCCGATGAGGCGCAGCGCCGGCAGCTCGAAGCCGATGCCCTCCTCTCCCAGCACCGCCTGCAGGTGCCCCACGATGGCGTCGGGCGGCATCTGCTTCAGATTGAACTGCAGGCAGCGCGACAGCACCGTCACGGGAATCTTCTGCGGATCGGTGGTGGCCAGGATGAACTTGACGTGCGGCGGCGGCTCCTCCAGCGTCTTGAGCATTGCGTTGAAAGCGTGCCCGGTGAGCATGTGGACTTCGTCGATCATGTAGACCTTGAAGCGCCCCGCGCCCGGCGCGTAGACGGCCTGTTCGAGCAGCTGCGTCATTTCCTCGACGCCGCGGTTGGAGGCCGCGTCCAGTTCGAGATAGTCCACGAAGCGGCCCGCGTCGATCTCGGTGCAGGCCTGGCAGACGCCACAGGGCTTGGACGTGATGCCGGTTTCGCAGTTGAGCGACTTGGCCAGGATGCGCGACAAGGTGGTCTTGCCCACGCCGCGCGTGCCGGTGAACAGCCACGCATGGTGCAGGCGCTGGGTGTCGAGCGCGTGCGTGAGCGCGCGCACCACGTGATCCTGTCCCACGAGGGTATCGAACGATCGCGGCCGCCACTTGCGGGCCAGTACCAGATAAGTCATGGCTGGATTGTAGAGCCTGTTTGACGCGCCGGTTCGAAACGCGGCGCGCGGAGCGGACGGATGCCGCGCCGCGGCCCGATCTCCCCTTGCCGGACCGCCGGGTCTTGGAGCCGGCGCGGCCAATGCAAAAGGGACGGGGCGCTTTTCCTGCTCTGGAATGTAGCGCCCCGTCCCTTGGGGAAGATCTGAGCCGGCGGGTATTGCGCTGGCTTGAATGAAATCCGGATGGCGAGCCTTACTCCGGCACTGACTCTAAACGACTATGGCTGCTTCGTTCCCGACCTGACCAGGTTCACCGCCGAACCATGCGAAGGGGCCCGCCGAATGGAATTCTAGCAGAGCTGCGCTTCGCGCGCTCGCTAGAATTCCATTCGGCGGGCCCCGGGGGGCGAGGTGTGGGCCTCCTCCCCGGCCCTCCTCCCGGGGAGGAGGGGGGCGGCCTTCGCTGCGCTGGGCCGGGCGGGCTCGCTGCGCTTCGCCTCGCGGGGTTTCCCTTTCTTTGGCGCATGCCTTGGCTGCGCCCGGCGGGGGCGGCCTTCGCTGCGCTGGGCCGGGCGGGCTCGATGCGCTTCGCCTCGCGGGGGTTCTCTTCCTCTTCTCTTTCGGGGCCAGGCTGTCCGCCGCTTTTTACAAATCAATCCAGGCGCGGGCGCGGGGGAAGTAGAGGGCGGCGCGGGCGGGGCGGTGGTCCAGGGCGGTGACTTGGGCGCAGTAGCGCTGGAGCTGTTCGGCGTGGCGTTGGCGCATGCGGTGGGCGAAGGCGGCGGGGGATTCTCCGGGGTGGGGCGCGCCGGTCTTGTAGTCGACGATGAGCCAGCCGTCTTCGGTGCTGAGGGCGAGGTCGATGACGGACACGCGGCCGGCGGCGTCGATGAGGGGCCATTCGCGGCGCGCGCCGGATTGGGACAGCAGCCACCGGCCGCGCTCGTCGGCGAGGGTGGCCTGGAGCGTCTCGAGAACGGCGGCGGCGGCCTCGTCGGCATGGCTGGCGGGGATGCCGGCGCGGGTGAGCTGGCGGCGCATGGCGGGCAGGCGGGCGGCCAGGGCGTCGGCGGTCCAGGCGTGCGCGCCGTCCTGGCCGATGCGGGCCAGCCAGGCGTGGGCCAGGGTGCCGATGGCGGCGTCATGGCCGGCGTCGAGCTGCCAGGCCGGATGTTCGGCGCTTTCCCAGCCGCCGCGCGGCGGCGCGGAGAAGCCGGGGTTGGGCGCGCCGCCGCCGGCCACGGCCAGCTCGGCCAGGCCCTGGGCGCTGAGACGCCGCAGCGGCTCTCCCTGCCATTCCGGCCCGCTGGGCGCGATTTCGGCCGGAACTTCCGGCGCGGGCGGAGGCGCGGGAATGTCCAGGCAGGGCCAGAGCCGGCCCAGCAGGCTGGCGGCGGCGGGCGGTTTGGGCTGGCCGCTGTCGGCGTCCAGCGTCACGTGCCCCACCAGGTGCAGGCGCTGGCGCGCGCGCGTGGCCGCCACATACAGCAGGCGGTCCACTTCATAGGACGCCCGGCGCGCCTCGCGCGCGCCCAGGTACTTGGAGATGGGGTCGGCCTCGGCGTCGGCGCGCGCCTTGACCGGGCCCATCAGCACGCGGTCGCCGCTGTGCTCGAACCGCACCAGCGGCGCGCGGTCGGCCTGCGGCGCACGATGCAGGCCGTACAGGATGACCGTCTCGAACTGCAGTCCTTTGGACTTGTGCATGGTCATGATCTCGACCGCGCCCTCCTCGCCCGCCGCGTCGGGCGCGGCGAACAGCCGCGCGATGCCCGCGTCCAGCGCGGCAGGGTCGATGGCGCCGTGCGGAGCCAGGCGTTCGACGAGCTGGAACAGGCTTTCGGCGTCGTTGGCCACGGACGCGCCCGGATAGAGCGCGGGGCCGCCCAGCCGGCGCCACACGGATTCCAGCCAGGCCGCGAAAGGCACCGCGCCCGAATCGTTGCGGCGGTCCAGCAGCACCGCCGCAACCTGGCGCAGGCGCCGGCATTCGTCGGGGCCGAGCAGCGTCTCGGCCAGCGGAGATTCCGCCTCGGCCGGCGCGTCGCCGAACAGCCTGCCCTGGCCCGTGGGGCCGGCATCCGGCGCGAGCGCGGGCCCGGGCATGCGCAACGCGCGCTCGATCAGCACCGGCACGGGCGTGAGGTGGTCGTGGCCGAACAGGCGCTGCAGCGATTCCAGCGTCAGGCCGCAGAACGGGGCGCGCAGCACCGACAGCCAGGCCAGGCGGTCGGCGGAATGCGACAGGGCGCGCACCAGTTGCACCAGGTCGGCCACCACGGGCCGCAGCGCCAGGGGCACCAGGTCCACGGCGCGGCAGCGTATGCCTTCCTGGGCCAGGCGTCGGGTCAGGCTGCCCAGATGGCTGCGCGCCCTCACCAGGATGGCCACCGGATGCTTGCTGCCCTTGTGCTCGGCCAGGGCCTCGCGCACGAGCCGCACGGCGATTTCCTCGGCCTGCTCTTCGGCCGGCGGCGCGCCCTCGCGCGCCCAGGCGGGATGGAACCGCACCGCCTCGCCCGGCAGCGCGCCGTGGAAAGCCGCCGACGGGCTGTAGGAAATGGCGCCCGCTTCCGCGTCGTTTTCCGCGGGCAGCAACTGCTTGAAGGATCGGTTGACCCACTCCACCACCCCTGCCTGCGAACGGAAGTTGTCGGTGAGGTTGAGGAACTCCAGCTCCAGTTCGCCCACGCCGCGCCTGGCCACTTCCAGGAAGAGCCCGACTTCCGCCTTGCGGAAGCGGTAGATCGACTGCATGGGATCGCCCACCAGGAACAGGCTGCGGCCGTCGCCCTGCTGCCAGCCGGACGTGAGCGTGCGCAACAGGTCGATCTGCGTCTGGCTCGTGTCCTGGAATTCGTCGATGAGCAGGTGCCGGATGGAGGCGTCGAGCTTGAGCAGCAACTCGCCCGGGTCGTCGGCGCTGCCCAGGGCCGCGCCGGCGCGCTGGGCAATCTCGATGAAATCCACCTCGCCGGTTTCGGCAAAGCGCAGCCGCAGTTGCGCGGCGGCCAGGGTGAGCGTGGTGAGCTGGGCCCGCAGCACCTCCCATTGCGCGTCGCTGAAGCAGGGATCGGGCAGATCGCGCAGCGCCGCCAACCGGCGCACCCACGGCGCGTCCGGATCGGCGGCCTCCAGCCACGCCATGAAGGGCTCCTTGTGCGCGCACTTGGGCGGAAAGCCGAGGTTCTTGTTGACCGTCTTGCGCAGCGCGCCCGAACCCGTCAGCAGCAGATGCGACACGGCGCGCCACTGCTCCAGCGCGCAGGCCTCGGCCGGCGGCGCTCCGGTCCAGTCGAGCAGGGCTTCGAGCCGGCGGTCCCCGCCGGCCTCCAGCAGGCAGGCGGCGGCCAGGCGCGCCGGGCCGCACAGGGCGCCGGCCCAGCCGTGGGGCATGGCATCGCGCAGCGACCGCAGGTCGTGGCCGATGGCGTCGGCCAGCGCCGCTTCCATGGCATCGCGGTCGGAACCGTGCGCGATCAGGGGCAGCCACTGGTCGCGCTGGCCGAGCATGTGCGCGATGGCGTCGCGCGCGGCCTGCACGTCCACGTCCATGTGCGAGAGCAGCGTGCGCACCTCCGCGAACTCGTCGGCCAGCTCCAGCGTGGCGCGGGCGGCCGCGTCGTAGTGCGCGCGGGCGTCGTCGGTGATGTCGGGCATGCCGCCCAGCTCCGAGAGCCAGGGCATGCCGCGCACCAGACCCGCGCAGAACGAGTCGATGGTGCGGATGGACAGGCGCGCCGGATGCTCCAGCAGGTGCCAGCCCAGTTCGTCGTTGCGGGCCAGGGCGGCGCGCGCCAGCTCCCAGCTGCGCCGCTCGTGCCGCGCCTCGGGCGGCGGCTGCGCGCCGGCGCGCAGCTTGCCCAGCACGCGCGCGTGCATTTCCGAGGCCGCCTTGCGGGTAAAGGTAATGGCAACGATTTCCTCGGGCCGGCCGACGGTGGCCAGCAGCGCCAGGATGCGGTCGGTCAGCAGTTCGGTCTTGCCGGAACCGGCGGGCGCCTGGACCAGAAACGAGCGCGCCGGATCGAGCGCGCGGGCGCGCGCGGCGTGGTCCCGGGGCAGGCGTTCGCGATCGGGCATTCAGGCGTCCTCTTCGTCCAGGTTCAGGCGCAGGAAAGGCAGCGCGTCGCAGTATTTCAGGTCGTCGCGGCGGTACGCGACGTTGGCGGCGAAACCCGCCGCATATTCATCGGCCAGCGCCTCGATGGCGGCGCGCCAGCGTCCGCGGATCTCGTCCCACGACAGGCCCTCGAAATACGGGCTTTCGGCGGCCAGGGCCACGCCCGGCACGCCCAGGTCTTCGTCGGCCAGCCCTTGCGCGGCCACCTGCCGCGCGTGGATCTGCGCCAGCACCAGGCCGGCCACCTCGTTGCCGCCGGTTTCGGCCAGCACCGATGCGTAGAACGGCAGTTGCAGATTGACCGGCCGCGCGCGCGACCAGTCGGGCTCGGGCCTGGCGGGCGCGGCGCCGGTCTTGTAGTCGAGGATCACGCTGCGCCCGTCGGCCAGCGCGTCGATGCGGTCCAGCCGCAGCTTGAGCGACAGCGCGCCGCGCCGCCACTGGTGGTTCTTTTCAACCTGCGCTACCTCGAACGGCAGCCGGCGCGCCTCCACGTCGAGCCAGGCCGCCAGCACACGGCGCGCGCGTTCGCATTCCAGTTCGCGCAGCGCCGGCGCATAGCCCTGCAGCTCGGTGTCGGCCGCCTGCGCGACGGCCTGCGCAAGCAGCGCCTCCAGCCTGCCGCCCGCCATGGCATCGTGCAGCGCCTCCTGGCCGGGCAGCATGCCCCACACCAGTTCCAGCGCCTTGTGCAGGAACTGGCCGCGCACATTGACCGAAGCCGCATCGGCGTAGGGCGGCAGCTCGCGCCCGCCCAGCCGGTGGCGCACGAAGGCCCACAAGGGGTTGCGGGCCTGCGTGTCCAGCACGTCCAGCCCGCCCGCGCCGCGATCGTCCGCCGACAGCGGCGGCCCCTGGAAATCGTCCAGCGATTCCTGCGGCAGCGCCGTCGCAGCGGCCCCCGCTGGAGGCGCCCAGGCCACGGGCGCCAGGGACGCGATGAGCGGCGACGGCCGCAGCTCGCGCTCGCCGTCCATGTGCGCATGGCTGACGACGATGCGCGGCGCGGTGCGGCACAGCGCGGCGTACATGCCCTCGGCCCATTCGCGCTCGCGCTCCGGCGTGGCGCGCGGCGCGTTGGCCGCCCGCAGCACCGCCAGCGGCAGCAGGGGATTGGGCTTGGGCGACGCCGGCAGCACGTCGTCGGTGAGGCCGAGTATCCACACGCCGTCCCAGTTCCCGCCCTCGGCCTCCAGGATTCCCAGCACGTCCAGGCGCGCCAGCGGGTCGCGCTGCGGCTGGAACGAGGCCGAACGGGCCACGCTGGCCAGCAGGTTCACGGCGGCGCTGGCGCCCAGCTTGCCCGCCGCCGGCGCCAGCGCCGCGAACGAGGCCAGCGCCTCGCCCAGCGCACCCAGCACCTGGTAGCCCACGCTGTCCAGCGCCGCCTCGCCGGGAAAACCCAGCGCCGACAGCGCGGCCTTCATGCGCAGCATCCAGACGTCGCAGCTCGCCTGCCGGCCGCCCTGGGTCCAGATCTCCATGGCCCGCTCCCAGCCCTGGGCCAGCGCGGGCAGATCGGCCAGCAGCTTGCGCCAGTGCTCCGCGCTCACGCGCAGCTGGCCCTGCCGCCGCCAGCGGGCGTCGATCGCGGCCAGCCGTGCGCGACCGCTGACGTCCCCGGCGCAATGGCCGGCCAGCAGGGCCGCGCCCAGCACCTCGGCCGCGCAGCCCCTGCCCGGCGCGCACTCGGCCAGCGCACGCAGCCAGGCCAGCGCCGCGCGCGTCAAGGGCCACTCGTCCAGCGGACGCCCCACCGCCACGTTGAACGGCAGCGCGGGGCCCTCGGGCCCATCGCCCAGCGCCTGGCTCAGCACGCGGCGCGCGAACGGCGATTCCGATTCCAGCTGGGGCGAGACGATGGCATAGCGGCCCGAAGGATGGGCGCGCAACTGCTGAGCGGCCCAGGCCGCGGCCGCCCGCCATTGCGCCCCGGCGTCGGCCGCTTCGTAACGGCCAGGCAGCGTGGGCGCGCGCAGCGCGTCGCGCCACTGCGCAATGGCGGCGCCGCCCGCCTCGAACGCGCGCAGCAGGCGCGCGAAGCGCGGCGATATTTCGGTGAAGCCCGCCAGCACCAGATGGCCGGGCGTGGCCAGCCGGCCCGCTTCCAGCGCGCGCAGCACGCGCGCATAGCCCTGGTTGGCGTCTTCGGCGTCCAGCTCGGCAAGCCGCGTGCGGTAGCGCTCGCGCCAGCGCGCAAAACCCAGGTACTCGTCCGTCCGGGCGCCCGCGGGCACCTCCAGCGCCCATTCGTCCATGAGCTGGTCCGCGTCCATGGCGAGCTTCGCCGCCTGGCCGGCATCCAGCAGCACGCGGCCCGCTTCTTCCTCGCGGATCGCGTCGGTCCAGACCATCTGCGTGGCGAAGCTGTCCAGCCGGTAGGCGGGCACGTCGCCATCCGCCTCGAAAGCCAGTTCGTTGGCGGCATCGGCCAGCCATGCCGACAGCGGCGCGATGCGGGGCAGCTCGCTCACCTGCCGCTCCTGGCGCAGCAGCGCGGCCAGGTCCTGGATCAGCCGGCGCGAGAGCCGGTTGTTCACCGTGAGCACGAGCGTGGACGCGGCCGGCAGCGCGCCGATCTCGGCCAGCGTGAGCGTGGGATGGGAAAGCGGAGCGTCCTGCATGGGGCACGGAGGCGGCGGCGCGGACCGCCCATGACTCGAATGGATGAACAACGGCGTAGGATACCGCGACGCCCGGGCTGGCGGCATGCCGCGCCACGGCGCCGTCCAGCATGTAGGCGCCCGGCCGCACCACCTTGGCCAGGCAGGGCGCGATGCGCTCGACCCTGGCCAACTGCTGCGCCGCCTCGTCCTGCATGCTCCACCTCTGGGGCAACGCCGCCACCGGCCGCTCCTCGCTTTCGGACGCCGTGCGCGGCCGCCGCGCGCGCCGGGCGGAGATTTCCGGCCAAAATCGTCGAACTGCCGCCGACGATCGTCATTCACCCGCGCGCACGCGTTACACGGTTACAGACCGCGGCTGTTTGCGCACGTGGATTTCAACGGCCGCTAGAAGCCGCAGAGCGCGGCGAGGTTTTCCCAGTGGATGCGCATGGCCGGGGTGGTGTAGCCCCAGAAAGCCAGGGCCAGCACGGCCGCCAGCGCCGCCCCGCCAGCCACGCGCCAGCGGCGCGACACGCGAGGCGGCCTGCGTCCGTCCATGGCCGCGCTCAGGCCGCCGCGGGCTGCGCCACCGGCTGCTCGCGCACCGGCAGGCACAGCGCGGCGGCGAACACCGCCAGCGCCACGCCGATCCACCAGACCAGGTCGTAGCTGCCGGTGCGCGCATACACGTTGCCGCCCAGCCAGACGCCGACGAAACTGCCGATCTGGTGCCCCAGGAACACGATGCCCGACAGCGTAGCCGCGTAACGCAGCCCGTAGATCTGGCCGATGAGCCCCTGCGTGAGCGGCACCGTGCCCAGCCAGAACAGGCCCATCCAGGCCGCGAACACATACAGCACCCAGGGCGACAGCGGCAGCGCCAGCAACAGCAGAATGGCAAACGCGCGCATGCCGTACACCACGGCCAGCAGGCGCTTCTTGCTGTACTTGCCGCCCAGCTTTCCCGCGTAGAACGAGCCCAGCACGTTGAAGAGGCCGATCAGCGCGATGGCGGTCGCGCCATTGGCGGCCGTCAACCCGCCGTCCGTGACATAGGCCGGCAGGTGCAGGGTGATGAAAGCGGTATGGAAGCCGCAGACGAAGTAGCTCCAGAACAGGAAATGGAACGAGGGATGGCGCACCGCCTGCCGGATCGCCGAGGCCAGCGACTGGTGGGGCCCGGCATGCGCGGCAGGACGGCCCCGCAGAAAACACGCCAGCGGCGCGGACACGGCCACCAGCAGCGACAGCGCCCACAGCGCGCCCGGCCAGTCCAGGCCGTTGATGAGCGCCTGTCCCGTGGGCACGATGGCGAACTGCCCCAGCGAGCCGCCCGCGCTGGCGATGCCCATGGCCGTGCTGCGGTAAGCGGGCGGCACCGAGCGCGCCACCACCGGCAGGATGACCGGGAAAGTGGTGCCGGCCTGCCCCAGGCCCACCAGCACGCCGGCGCTCAGGTACAGCATGGTTTCGTCGGCGGCGTAGCGCGTACCTATCATGCCCAGCATGTACAGCGCCGCGCCCAGCGCGATCGTGCGCCCCGATCCGTAGCGGTCGGCCAGCATGCCCATGAAGATACAGGCCACGCCCCACACCAGGTTCTGCAGCGCGAACGCCATCGAAAACACGTCGCGCCCCCAGCCGTGGGCCAGGCCCATGGGCTGCATGAACAGGCCGAACGTGGCGCGCACGCCCATGGCAAGCAGCACCACGAGGGTGCCCAGCGCGATGACGCGTACGGAAATCCGATCGGAGGAAGAAGGCATGAAGGCTGGTCTCTGGTTCTTGTGTTCTGGCCGCCAGGCGCCGCCGCGGCATTCCCGGGGGAGGAATCCAGCCATCATATAGAACAAAGACAAGGCCGCGCCAGACCGCCCGCGGCGGCGGCGCCTCCCGGATCCGCCGCCGATGCTAGAATCATGTTCTTCGCCGGACGCGCCTTTCTGGAACGTCCGGGCCGCGGGGCCGGTTGGCAAAGCCGGTTTCGCAAGACCGCCCGCCTCGCCGTAGTTAAATGGATATAACCGGCCCCTCCTAAGGGTCAATTGGTGGTTCGATTCCACCCGGCGAGGCCAGCCTTTCCATCTTTTCCCCAACACAGATACCCGATCCGCGTCCGATACGCTGGCGTTTGGGCGCCCGCCTGCGCGCCTTTCAGCCGGGCACGGCCAGGGCCGGCCCGGCCTGGCCCCGCGCGAATGCATGGCGCACGGCCTGCAACCAGGCTTGCTGCAGCCGGTCGCCGGCGTCGGCCTGGCGCGTCACCGCGCCCAACTGGAAGACCGGGCCGCCGCGGGGCAGCTGCCGCACTTCCACCGGGTACTGCGCAACCAGCCCGGTATCGATCAATTGCAGCACCGAGAATCCCAGGCCGGCGCTCACCATCGCCACGATGGCCGGGGCGCTGCCCAGCTCCACCAGACTGCGCTTGCCCGGCGCCATCCGATGCACGTAGCGGGTGGCCAGGCCGCCGGTGGTGGTGCCGCGGTCATAGCGCACCCAGTCCATGGCCCGGATGCGCAGCTTCAGTTCGGCGGCGCTCAGGGCGGCCGTCGGCGCGCGGCGCCGGGCGTCTTGCGCGCGGGGCGGACCGATGAAGACCAGCGCTCGCGAGGCCAGCGCCTCCCAATGCAGGCCGGCCTGCACGCCGCGCTGCGGCCGCGCCACGATGGCCGCATCCAGCCGCCCGGCCTTCACGTCTTCGGTCAGCGCCATGCTGGCGCCGCGCTGCGGGGCGATGCTCAGCCGCGGGTAGTGCTCGCGCAGGTAGAGCATGGCCCCGGGGAGCAGCATCGGCTGCAGCGCCTCGATCACGCCCACCCGCAGATGCCCCTCCACCACGACGCTGGCGCGCCGCCGCAGGCTTTGCAGCGCCTCCAGCGCCGGCCGCATGGTCTGCACCAGCTCGACGGCCGCAGGCCGCGCGCGCACGTGCTGGCCCGAGCGATCGAACAGCGGCTTGCCCACGTACTGTTCGAGCTGCTTCATCTGCATGCTTACCGCACTGGGCGTCATGTGCATGACGTGGGCCGCCGCGGCGAAACTGCCTTCGGCGACCACGGCGGCCAGGGTCTGGAATGCTTCGACTTTCATCAAGAAAATTGATCTCTATCAGCAAATTAAGTCACTTTTTATGCTAGGGCGCAAGTCCTAGACTGCGGGGCACCGAAGAAAAACCGTTCGCAATTCCGGAAACCCCGCACCATGACGCAAGCCTCGAACGCAGGATGGCGCAGCCAGCAGGCCGCGCAAGACCACAGATGGATCCAGCGGCTGGATCCGCAAGCCGTGGAGGGCCTGGACCAGGCCCTGGAACACGCCAGGGCGGCAGGCAAGCCGCTGCTGGAAATGACCCCCGACGATTTTCCCCTGCCCCCCGCTTGCCGCGATGCGCTGCGGCGCGCGGTGGCGGCCACGCAGTCCGGGTGGGGCCTGTGCCTGCTCAAGGGCTTCCCGGTGCACCGCTGGAGCGAGGCGGACTGCCGCCTGGCCTACTGGGGCATGGGCCTTCACATGGGCGTGGCCCGCACGCAAAACCGCGCGAGCGAAATCATCAACGACGTGCGCGACGCCGGCGGCGGCTACAAGGTCACTAACGGGCGCGGCTACAACACGAACGCCCAGCTCGATTTCCACTGCGACTCCTGCGACGTGGTGGCGCTGCTGTGCCGCCGCACCGCCAAGGAAGGCGGCGCAAGCAAGGTGATCAGCTCGCCCGCGCTGGTGGCGGAATTCGCCCGCCGCCGGCCGGACCTGCTGCCGGTGCTGCGCCAGCCGTTCTATTACAGCTACCAGGGCGCGCAGGATCCGTCCCAGCCTCCCTACTACCGCATTCCCCTGCTGAACGACGAGCGCTCCCCGTTCGCCTTTCGCATCAACCGCAAGAACGTGACGGCGGCGCAGCGGGATTTCAGCGAAGTGCCGCGCCTGAGCCCCGCCCAGATCGAGGCGCTGGACCTGATCGACGAACTGCTCGCCGACCCCGGGCTCTGCTATTCGATGTGGCTCGAAAAGGGCGATATGCAGCTGCTCAACAACTACACCACCGTGCATTCGCGCACCGGTTTCGTGGACCACGACCTCCCCGACGAAAAGCGCCACCTGCTGCGCCTGTGGCTGGCGGTGCCGGATTCGCAGGAGCTGCCGGCGGACTGGGAGCCGTACTACGGCGACCGCCGCGCCGGCTCGGTGCGCGGCGGCCTGCGGGGCAGCCAGCGGCCCGCCGGGTTCGACGCGTTCGAGGCGCGCCAGGCGCGCTTCATGGGCATGCGCTTGCGACCTTTCGTGGCCCCGGCGGGCGAACTCGCCGCCTGAATGCCGCGGCGCGCCCGCGCCACACCAATACAAACACAACCAACGGTCCATGCACTGCCCGGCCGGCGCGCCGGCCCGGCCATCGGAACCCGCCTGAGGAGACAAATCATGAACCGCCGCGAATTCCTGGCCGCCACGCTGCCGGCCGCACTGGCCGTTGCCGCCGGCCCGTTCCCGGCCCGTCCGGCCGGGCTTTCCTCCACGCTGCGCATCCAGGTCGGGGCCCCGCCGGGCGGCGGCACCGACCTGGTGGCCCGCGCGCTGGCGCAGGGCATGGCCGCCGAACTCAAGCGCAATCTCGTGGTCGAGAACAAGCCGGGCGCGGGGGGCAATATCGCCGCCGGCAGCGTGTCCCAGGCCGTCGGCGATCCGAACACGCTGCTGGTGGCCTACACCAGTTTCGCCATCAATCCCAGCATCCAGACCGACCTGCCCTACGATCCCCTCGCCAGCTTCACGCCGCTCAGCCTGACGGCCACCTCGCCGCTCATGCTGGTCTGTCGTCCCGACCTGCCGGTAAAGAACACCGCGGAGCTGATGGCCTACGTGCGCCAGCGCCCGAAGCAATTCAGCATCGGCGGGGCCGGGCTGGGCAGCGCCAGCCAGATGGCCGGAGAAATGCTCAAGGCCCGGGCCAGACTGGACGTGGTGAGCGTCCCCTACAAGGGCGCGGCGCCCGCCGTACAGGATCTGCTGGGCGGCCAGATCCAGTTATTGATGTCGGACATGGCCACCGTCCAGCCCCTGCTGCGCGGCGGCCGGCTCAAGGCGCTGGGCGTGAGCACGCCGGAACCGCTGGCGGCCTATCCCGGCGTCGAACCCATTGCCCGTGTGCTGCCGGGCTTCGACTACCGCACCTGGTTCGGACTGTTCGCGCCCAGGGACGTGGCGGCGGCGCAAGCCGACCGCTTGTCCGAAGCGGCCCAGGCCTGCACCCGGATGCCCGAGATCGCGCAGCGCCTGGAACATCACGGACTGGACGCCGTGGGCAGCGGCCGCGCCGAATTCGAGGTTTTCATCCGGGCGGAAATCAAGCGCTGGCGGGTCGTGGCCGAGGCCACGGGGATGCGGCTGGGCTGAACGCCCCCGGCGCCTGAAATCATGTTCCGAGGGCTGGCGGGCGGGCCTCCGCCGGCCCCATTTTTTTCTGTTTCACTCCGCTGCTTTTTCAGCCAGATGAGGGTTATTCCGGGCTACGCTCATGCGCCGCCGGCAGGTAGTTTTCGCCTTCATGCCTTGTGACCAAATGCATCAACAACGGGCCTGCGCGACCGTTTTTTCCTCTTTCGGCCCAAATCTCTTGCGCAGCACTTGAAATTGCTGTTTAAATTCGACGCGTAAACCTCTAATTCATCGGTACTTTTTGGGTCCGGAGAAATTCAGGTTTATGCAATATTTTCTTACTGTCTGATAAGCCGGTTTACACCATGGCATTTTCCTGGACCCGTGCAATTGCGAAAGCCCTGGCGCCGCTGGCGCTGGCAGTCTGCGCGCTCCACCCTGACGCCGCGATGGCGGCCAAGAATACCGACCCTTGCAAGACCAACGCCAAGTCGGCGGCCTGCAAGGCGCAGCAATCCAAGAAGTCCCCCTCGGCCAAGAAGCCGGCATCCTCCAAGAGCGCTTCGGCCAAGACCTCCTCGGCCAGGAAGGCGCAGCCCGCCGCCTCCAAGAAGGCGCCCAAGGGCGGCAAGCAGGCGGTGGCGCGCTCCGGCAGCGCCAGGAAGCCGGCCGCCGGCAAGAGCGGCAAAGGCGGCAAGGGTGCGGCCGGCAGGCGCGCGGCGGCGGCCGCCGCCAGCGCCGCCATGCCGCCGCCCGCGGTGTCCGTGCGCGCCGAAGCCGCCGCGCTGCGCTCCAGCACCGCCTACGTGCAAGACCTCGAAAGCTCCAGCGTGCTGTTCGCCAAGAACGAGAACGTGGTGCGCCCGATCGCCTCGATCTCCAAGCTCATGACCGCGCTGGTGGTGGTGGACGCCAACCTGCCCATGGACGAGATGCTGGAAATCACCGACGACGACGTGGACTCGCTCAAGCACACCACGTCGCGCCTGCGCGTGGGCACCCGCCTGAGCCGCGGCGACATGCTGCACCTGGCGCTGATGTCCTCGGAGAACCGCGCCGCGCATGCGCTGGGCCGCAACTATCCCGGCGGCCTGCCGGCCTTCGTGGCCGCCATGAACGCCAAAGCGCGCGCGCTGGGCATGACGAACACGCATTTCATCGAGCCCACCGGCCTGTCGAGCGAAAACGTGTCCTCGCCGCGCGACCTGGCCCGCCTGCTGCGCGCCGCCTCGCAGCGCCCCCTCATCCACCGCTATTCCACCGATTCCGAGTACGAGGTGGAAATCAACAAGCGCACCCAGACCTTCCGCAACACCAACCTGCTGGTGCGCAAGCCGGACTGGGACATCAAGATCTCCAAGACGGGATTCATCAACGAGGCGGGCGAATGCCTGGTCATGCTGGCCCGCATCAACGGGCGCGACCTGGCCATCGTGCTGCTCGATTCCCAGGGCAAGCTCTCGCGCATCGGCGACGCCGTGCGCATCCGCCGCATCGTGCAAAACGAGGTGGCGCTGGCTTCGCTGCAATCCGGCGGCTGACCCGGCGTCCCGCCGACTGTCCCGGGGCCCGGCCAGTCCGGGCCTCTTTTTTTGCGCGCAAGCCCGCAGAGGGCCGTGTCAGGCCGCCCTGGCGGGGCGCGGAGCGGCTTCCTCGCACAGCGCGGGCGGCAGGCCGCGCAGCACGGCGCCCGCATCGAGCGAGCGGATGGGCACCGAGGCGTCGCGCGGAATGCGGCCCTCCGCCAGCAACACTTCGTAGCGCAGGCAGCAGACGCGCAGGAAAGAAGTGAAATTGGCCGCCTCGCCGCGATACGCCACCAATTCGTCGTACAGCCGCTCGATGAGCTGGGACACGCGCATGCCGTCGCGCGCGGCGATTTCTTCCAGCACCTGCCAGAACAGCTTTTCCAGCCGCACGCTGGTGGCCGCGCCATGCAGCCGCAGCGAACGCGTCTGCGGCGAGTACGACTGCGCACTGGCGCGGATGAAGATTTCACACATGCAAGCTCCCTGTTTTTTTCTGGTGCGGTGCGGCGTCCGGGGCCATCTGCAACCGTGCGTTTCCGCCCGACCGCGCGGCGCGCCGGGTTGATATAAATCATTGTCTCGATGCAGTGCGGGTTCGAGGATAGTGAAACTGATCCGACTTCGGAGGTAAAGATGCAGAAAACCATGAAGGCCGCAGTTGCACGTGAATTCGGCAAGCCGCTGGCCATTGAAGAAACCGAAGTGCCCCGCCCTGGCGCGGGCGAGATCCTGGTGAAGATCGAGGCTTGCGGCGTCTGCCACACCGACCTGCATGCCGTCGAGGGCGATTGGCCGGTCAAGCCCAATCCGCCTTTCATTCCGGGCCATGAAGGTGTGGGCTACGTGGCGGCGCTGGGCGCCGGCGTGACGCACGTCAAGGAGGGCGACCGCGTCGGCATCCCCTGGCTGTACTCGGCCTGCGGGCATTGCGAGCATTGCCTGGGCGGCTGGGAAACCCTGTGCGAGCAGCAGAAGAACACCGGCTATTCCGTGAACGGCGGCTTCGCGCAGTACGCGCTGGCCAACGCCGACTACGTGGGCCTGCTGCCCCGCAGCGTGGGCTTCGTCGAGGTGGCGCCCGTGCTGTGCGCCGGCGTCACGGTGTACAAGGGGCTCAAGGTCACCGACACGCGGCCGGGCAACTGGGTGGTGATTTCGGGCGTGGGCGGCCTGGGACACATGGCGGTGCAATATGCCCGCGCCATGGGCCTGAACGTGGCGGCCGTCGACGTGGACGACGCCAAGCTCGACCTGGCGCGCAGGCTGGGTGCCGAAGTCACCGTCAACGCCAGGACCACCGATCCGGCGGCCTATCTCAAGAAGGAGATCGGCGGCGCGCACGGCGCCCTGGTCACGGCCGTGTCGCCCAAGGCCTTCGAGCAGGCGCTGGGCATGGTGCGGCGCGGCGGCACGATTTCGCTCAACGGGCTGCCGCCGGGCGACTTTCCCCTGTCGATCTTCGACATGGTGCTCAACGGCATCACCGTGCGCGGCTCCATCGTCGGGACGCGGCTGGACCTGCAGGAGTCGCTGCAGTTCGCCGAGGAGGGCAAGGTGCGCGCCACCGTGTCCACCGACACGCTGGAAAACATCAACAACGTGTTCGACCGCATGCGCAAGGGCCAGATCGAGGGACGGGTGGTGCTCGACATGCAGTGACGGCAGGCAATGGCCGCCCGCCCCCCGCGCGGCCTGCTCCCGGCGACGGGCGGCCCGCCGTCAGATCTCGATGCGCGCGCCCAGCAGTTTCATGAACTGGGACAGCCAGGCGGGATGCGCGGGCCAGGCCGGGGCCGTGACGAGGTGTCCGTCGGTGTGGGCCTGGTCGACCGCGATGTCGGCGTAGGTGCCGCCGGCGAGCCGGACTTCCGGAGCGCACGCCGGATAGGCCGAGCACGTGCGGCCCTTGAGTACGCCCGCCGCCGCCAGGATCTGCGCGCCGTGGCAGACCGCCGCGATGGGCTTGGCCGCCTTGTCGAAGGCGCGCACGATGTCCAGCACCTTCTCGTTCAGGCGCAGGTACTCGGGCGCGCGGCCGCCCGGTATGACCAGGCCGTCGTACGCGGCGGGATCGACGCCGTCGAAATCGTGATTGAGGGTGAAGTTGTGGCCGCGCTTCTCGGTGTAGGTTTGCGCACCCTCGAAGTCGTGGATGGCCGTGGCCACGGTATCGCCGGACTTCTTGCCCGGGCACACCGCATGCACGGTGTAGCCCACGGCCAGCAGCGTCTGGAACGGCACCATGGTTTCATAGTCTTCGGCGTAATCGCCGACCAGCATCAGCAGTGTCTTGCTCATAATCGTCTCCGTCTGTTCTGCGCCGCCGCGCGGGCGGCGCCGGTCCGGACTTCCACGGGCCCGGGTCATGGCAGGGACGATTGTGCGCGCAAGCCGCCCGCCGCGGGTGGTATGGGAATACCGCGCGACGGGCGATCGGCGGCGGGCGCGCCGGCGCTGCCGCTATTCCAGCGCGACGGAAACCGGCTTGGCGCCCAGCAGGTCGACCAGCACCCTGGGGTCTATGCCCACCAGATAGCCGCGCCGCCCCCCGTTGATGTAGACCACCGGGTATTCCAGCGCCCCGGCCTCCACGTACACCGGCATGCGCTTGCGCGTGCCGAAGGGCGAGGTGCCGCCCACCTGGTAGCCGGAGTGGCGCTGCGCAACCTCGGGATGGCAGGGCTGCACTTTCTTCAGGCCGGCCTGGCGCGCCAGGTTCTTGGTGGAGACTTCGCGGTCGCCGTGCATGACGACCACCAGCGGCCGCGCGTCCTCGTCTTCCATGATGAGCGTCTTGACCACCGCGTGCGGGTCCAGCCCGAGCTGGCGGGCGGCCTCGCCCGCGCCGCCGTGGTCAACGTAGTCGTACGTGTGCTCGGAGTAGGCCACCTTGTTCCGCTTGAGGAACTGCGTGGCGGGCGTTTCGGAAACGTGGCGGGATTTGCTCATGGTGCGTGGTGACGGGCGGTCGGCCTGTGGCGTGTCGCCCTAGCCTCTCGGGTGGTGCGCGGCGTGCAGGGCCTTGAGGCGCTCGCGCGCGACGTGGGTGTAGATCTGGGTGGTGGAAATGTCGGCGTGGCCCAGCAGCATCTGCACCACGCGCAGGTCGGCGCCGTGATTGAGCAGGTGCGTGGCGAAGGCGTGGCGCAGCACGTGGGGCGAGAGCGGCGCGTGTATGCCGGCCTTGATCGCATACTTGCGCACCAGCTGCCAGAAAGCCTGGCGCGACATGGCCTGGGCGCGGCCGGTGATGAACAGCGCGTCGCATACGCGGCCGCCGGACAGCTCCGGCCTGGCCGACTCCAGGTAGCGCGAGATCCAGTGCGCGGCTTCGGCGCCCAGCGGCACCAGGCGGTCCTTGCCTCCCTTGCCGAGCACCACGCGCAGCACGCCTTCGTTCAGGCTCGCGTCCAGCGCGCGCAGGCCGACCAGCTCCGACACCCGCAGGCCGGTGGCGTACAGGGTTTCGAGCATGGCGCGGTCGCGCAGGCCCCGGGCCTGCGACACGTCGGGCGCGTTCAGCAGCTCATCCACCTGCGCTTCCGACAGCGTCTTGGGCGTGCGCGGCGGCTGCCTGGCGGCCGCCAGCGTCAGGCAGGGATCGCGCTCGGCGCGATGCTCGCGCAACGCCCAGGCGTAGTAGCGGCGCAGCGCGGCCAGGCGGCGGTTGGCGGTGGCGGGCCGGGTTTCCTCGTGGCGGCATGCGAACCAGGCCTCGATGTCGGCCTTATCGGCCTGGCTGATGGAGCGGGCCCGCCCCGGGGCGGACAGGGGGGCCAGCCCGAGCCGCGCCATTTCGCGCGCGCGGGCCTGCGGGTCTTCGAGCCACCGCGCAAAGCCGGTGAGATCGCGCCGGTAGGCCGCCAGCGTATTGGCCGACAGGCCGTCCTCCAGCCAGACGGCGTCGAGGAAAGCGTCTATGTCGGCCTGCGAGGCCAGCGGCGAGGAAGAAGACGGAGACATGGAACGGAGAAAACGGGGGCGTGCGTTGCGCCATCGCGGCCCCGGCAAGTCTACACCGCCACCTGCCCGTCCACGCCGGCGGCCACGGATTCGAGCCAGCTCTCGAAGGCCTGCAGGGCTTCGGAACGCTCGCTGCGCTGCGGATAGCCGAAGTAATAGCCCTGGCTCACCGCGAGCGACTGGCGCACGGGCATTGCGAGCGTCCCCTGGTCCAGCGCGGGCTGGGCCAGAAAGCGCGGCATGAGCCCCACGCCCAGGCCGGCCTGGACCGCCGCCATCACCATGGTGAACAATTCGTAGCGCGGGCCGCCCGCCGCCTGCGGACCGTACAGATAGCCGTTGGCCGCGTACCACTGGCGCCAGGCGTCGGGCCGCGAACTGAGGTGCAGGTGGGTCATGCCGCCCAGCACGGCGCCGCCCTCGTCGCGCGCGCGCTCGGCCAGCGCCGGGGCGCACACGGGCACCAGCTCGCGCTCGGGAAAGAGCAGCACGCCCTGGGTGCCCGGCCACAGGCCGTCGCCATGGTAGAGGGCGCCGTCGAAAGGCTGGTCCTTGAACTGGAACGGCAGCGTGCGCACCGACAGGCTCACGGTGATGTCGGGCTGGCGGCGCTGGAAATCGGCCAGCCGCGGAATGAGCCAGGTGGTGGCCAGGGTGGGCACCACCGCAATGTGGATGCTGCGGCCCATGCCCGTGCGGCTGACCAGGCCGAAGGTGTCTTTCTCGATCTGGTCGAGATGGTGGCGGATGCGCCCGGCGTACTCGGCGCCGTGCTCGGTCAGCACGATGCGGCGGCGCACGCGCGTGAAGAGCTGCACGCCCAGGCGTTCTTCCAGGCTGGCCACCTGCCGGTAGACCGCGCTGTGTGTCAGGGCGAGTTCTTCGGCCGCGCGCGAGAAGCTGCCCAGGCGGGCCGAGGCTTCGAATGCCTGCAGGGCGGTCAGGTTGGGGATGCCGTTTCTCATGGGACGGGACAAACCGGAGCGGATCGGACGCGAGGCCGGGCCGGGGGTTGACACGCCCTAGTGCCCGGGACTCAACAGATTGTGCAATTTTATCAATTGCCTTGTGCGACGGAGGCACATATGCTCGTGGATTCCATCCCGGTTCTTCTCGAATACCCCCCATGTCCCAGCAAAAATCCCGTTTAGGCGGTCATATCCTGGTCGACCAGCTCGTGGCCCAGGGCGTCAAACATGTGTTCTGCGTGCCCGGCGAAAGCTATCTGGCGGTGCTGGACGGTCTGCATGACGCGAACATCGAGGTCACGGTGTGCCGCCAGGAAGGCGGCGCGGCCATGATGGCCGACGCGCACGGCAAGCTCACCGGCGAACCCGGCATCTGCATGGTGACGCGCGGCCCCGGCGCCTCCAACGCCCTGGCCGGCGTGCACATCGCCAAGCAGGATTCCACGCCGCTCATTCTCTTCGTGGGCCAGATCGAGCGCGGCATGCGCGAGCGCGAAGCCTTCCAGGAAATGGACTACCGCGCCGTGTTCGGCACCCAGGCCAAGTGGGTTACCGAGATCGACCAGGTCGAACGCATTCCCGAGCTGATCTCGCGCGCCTTCCACGTCGCCACCTCGGGCCGGCCCGGTCCGGTCGTGATCGCCCTGCCGGAAGACATGCTGGTGGAGTCGGCCGAGGTGGCCGACGCGCCGCGCTACGAGGTCATCGAGAGCGCGCCCGCGGCCGGCCAGATGGCCGAGCTGCAAAAGCTGCTGGCCGAGGCCCGCAACCCCGTCGCCATCCTGGGCGGCTCGCGCTGGAACGCGCAGGCCGTGGCGCAATTCGCCGATTTCGCGCAGCGCCACGCCCTGCCCACGGCGGTGTCGTTCCGCCGCCAGATGCTGTTTCCGGCCGATCACCCCTGCTACATCGGCGACGTGGGCCTGGGCATCAACCCGGCGCTGGCCAAGCGCGTGGCCGACGCCGACCTGATCCTGCTGGTGGGCGGGCGCATGTCCGAGAACCCCAGCCAGTCGTATACCCTGCTGGACATCCCCGTGCCGCGCCAGAAGCTGGTGCACGTGCATCCCGACAGCGCCGAGCTGGGCCGCGTGTACCGTCCCACCCTGGCCGTCAACACCTCGCCGGCGGCGTTCGCGCAGGCGCTGTCCGACCTGAAAGCGCCCGCCCGGCCGGCCTGGGCGGACGACACGCGCGCCATGCGCGAGTCGTATCTCAAGTGGAGCGACCCGGCCTCCATCACGACGCCGGGCAGGCTGCAGATGGGCCAGGTCATGGCCTATCTCGAATCCCACCTGCCGGCCGACGCCATCATGACCAACGGCGCGGGCAACTACGCCACCTGGCTGCACCGCTTCCATCGCCACACCCGCTACGGCACCCAGCTCGCGCCCACCTCGGGCTCCATGGGCTACGGACTGCCCGCCGCGGTGGGCGCCAAGCGCGTCCGGCCCGACAAGACCGTGGTGTGCTTCGCGGGCGACGGCTGCTTCCTCATGCATGGCCAGGAATTCGCCACCGCCGTGCAGTACGACCTGCCCATCATCGTGGTGCTGGTGGACAACGGCATGTACGGCACCATCCGCATGCACCAGGAGCGGCACTATCCCGGCCGCATCTCGGCCACCGCCCTGAAGAACCCGGACTTCGCCGATTACGCGCGCGCCTTCGGCGGCCACGGCGAGCGCGTGGAAACCACCGAGGAATTCGGCCCGGCCTTCGAGCGCGCGCTGGCCAGCGGCAAGCCCGCCATCCTGCACTGCCTCATCGATCCCGAAACCATTTCGCCGTCGACCACGCTGCAGAAGATCCGCGAGGCGGCCCTCAAGGCGCGGCAATGACGCGGCCGGCAGCCCGGCGCGCCCGCGGGCGCGCCGGCTTGTCGCGCCAAATATTTTAGATTTAAACTATTCAGCATTCCATACCGGACAAGATAGCGGAGACCAGCATGTCCTCGAACCCCTCCTTCCATTGGCAAGACCCCCTGCTGCTGGACCAGCAGCTCACCGAAGAAGAGCGCATGGTGCGCGACGCCGCGCATGCCTACGCCCAGGACAAGCTGGCCCCGCGCGTGCTCAACGCCTTCCGCAACGAGCAGACCGACCCGGCCATCTTCGCCGAAATGGGCGAGCTGGGCCTGCTGGGCGCCACCATTCCCACCGAGTACGGCGGCGCGGGCCTGAACTACGTCTGCTACGGCCTCATCGCGCGCGAAGTCGAGCGCGTGGACTCCGGCTACCGTTCCATGATGAGCGTGCAATCGTCGCTGGTCATGGTGCCCATCAACGAATTCGGCAGCGAAGCCCAGAAGCAGAAGTACCTGCCCAAGCTGGCGCGCGGCGAATGGATCGGCTGCTTCGGCCTCACTGAACCCAACCACGGCTCCGATCCCGGCGGCATGGAAACCCGCGCCGTCAAGACGGCCGACGGCTACACGCTCACCGGCAACAAGATGTGGATCACCAATTCGCCCATCGCCGACGTGTTCGTGGTGTGGGCCAAGTGCGTGGGCGGCGAATACGACGGCAAGATCCGCGGCTTCATCCTGGAAAAGGGCATGCAGGGCCTGTCCGCCCCGGCCATCCACGGCAAGGTGGGCCTGCGCGCTTCCATCACCGGCGAAATCGTGATGGACGAAGTGGAAGTCTCCGAAGCCCAGATGATGCCCGGCGTAACCGGCCTGAAGGGCCCGTTCACGTGCCTGAACTCCGCCCGCTACGGCATCGCCTGGGGCGCGCTGGGCGCGGCCGAGGCCTGCTGGCACACCGCCCGCCAATACACGCTGGACCGCAAGCAGTTCGGCCGCCCGCTGGCCGCCAACCAGCTCATCCAGAAGAAACTGGCCGACATGCAGACCGAGATCACCCTGGGCCTGCAAGGCTGCCTGCGCCTGGGCCGCATGAAAGACGAAGGCACGGCCGCGGTGGAAATCACTTCCATCATGAAGCGCAATTCCTGCGGCAAGGCGCTGGACATCGCCCGCCTGGCCCGCGACATGCTGGGCGGCAACGGCATCTCCGACGAGTTCGGCGTGGCCCGCCACCTGGTGAACCTCGAAGTGGTCAACACCTACGAAGGCACACACGACGTGCACGCCCTCATCCTGGGCCGCGCCCAGACCGGCATCCAGGCGTTCTACTGATCGTCCGCCGTCCCCGCCGACAAAGCGCCGCGCAAGCGGCGCTTTGTTTTTTCGGCCTCCATTGCCGTTAGCCCCGATGGCGCGGCGCGTGCGCAGGCCGTACCCTTGCGGCATCGTCCCGGCACTGGCCCGGACCGCCTCGCGCGGTCCGCCGCGTGCCCGACCCCGGATTTCCCCCCACCAGGAGTCGCGCATGTTCCGCAGCCTTTCTTCCCTCCGCCTGGCGGCGGCCCTCACGCTGGCGCTGGCCGGCAACGGGGCCTGGGCCGCCACCACGCTCACCATG
Source organism: Achromobacter sp. Marseille-Q4962 (assembly GCF_943737005.1). GTDB lineage: Bacteria > Pseudomonadota > Gammaproteobacteria > Burkholderiales > Burkholderiaceae_B > Achromobacter. Next base: position 166,595 of record NZ_CALSFU010000007.1, read on the forward strand.
GCCACCGAGTATCCGGCCTCGTCCATGCCCGGCCAGGGCGTGTCCACTTTCGCGGAACTGGTGCGCGCCAAGACCGCGGGCCAGGTGGTCATAGACGCCAGCTACGACGCCGCCAAGGGCATCAAATCGGCGGGCATGATCGATGCGGTGCAGGCGCGCAAGGTGGATGCCGGCGATGCGTTCGCCGGCGCGCTGGCCGGACAGTATCCCGTCTTCGGCGTCTCTTCCCTGCCCTTCCTGGCGGACTCGCTGCAAAAGGCCCGCAACCTGAACAAAGCGGCGCGGCCGGCCTACGAAAAACTGCTGGCCGGGCATGGCCAGAAGCTGCTCTACACCACGCCCTGGCCGCCGTCCGGCATCTGGTCCAAACGCAAGATCGACAGTGTGGCGGCGCTGAAATCGCTGAGCATCCGCACCTACGACGCGACTTCGCAGCAGGTGATGGAAAAGGCGGGCGCCAAGGCGCAGAACATTTCGTTTTCGGACGCCATGCCGCGCATCGCCTCGGGCGAGGTGAACGCCGTGCTGTCCTCGGGCGACGGCGGCGCGGGACGCAAGCTGTGGGAGCACCTGCCGCAGTTCGCCGAGATCAACTACGCCATGCCGGTGTCCGTGGCCACCATGAACCTGGAAGCCTACAAGGCGCTGGACGCCCGGGCGCGCAAGGCCATCGACCAGGCGGCCGCCCAGACCGAAGCGGAGCAATGGAAACGCATCGAGGGCCGCCTGCAGCAGAACTACGCCACCATGCGCAAGAACGGCGTGGCCATCAACACTTCGGTGCCGGCGCCGGTGCGCGACGCGCTGAAGCGGGCGTCGGCGGACTCGCTCAGCGCCTGGAAGGCGGCCGCCGGCCCCGACGGCGCGGCCATCCTCAAGCGCGCGGGCATACGCTAGGAAAAGGCGCGGAGCCGGCGCGGCCGGCTTCGCCGCCGTCAGTCGTTGCCCGAAAGATCGAACAGGCTGGTGGCATCCAGCTCGAGCACGGATTCGCCGTGCTGGTTGAGGACGGTCCAGGCCCAGGTAATGATGCCCAGGTCCGGACGCGACGACGAATGGCGCACGCCCTGCACGCGGGCTTCCAGCCGCAGCGTGTCGCCGGGCCGCACCGGCGTGCGCCAGCGCACCTCGCCCAGGCCGGGCGAGCCGAACGATTCCGAATCGTGCAGCGCCGCGTCCACCGCCATGCGCATGGCCAGCGCGCAGGTGTGCCAGCCGCTGGCGATGAGCCCGCCCCAGCGGCCCTCGGCGGCGCGTTTCAGGTCGGTATGGAACCATTGCGGATCGTAGCGCGTGGCGAATTCCAGGATTTCTTCCTGCGTGACGGCGACCGGCCCGCCCTTGATCACCATGCCGTCTTTGAATTCGGCGAATTTCATCTTGTGCAGTTCCCCTCGCGAACACGGGCGCCCGCGGCGCCCGTCCATGGCGCATGGCGCCTGTTCTGGATGTCGGCAATGGCCCCGCCGCGGCCGGGCCCGCCTTGCAGGATAGTCCAATCCGCGGCGGATTGCACCGCCGCGGACGGCGTTCAGATGACGGCTTCGATGAGAAACGGGCCGCGCCGCCGCAGCCCTTCCTGCAGCGCCCGCGCGAAGCCTTCCACCGTGTCCGTGCTGACCGCCTCCACGCCCATGCCGCGCGCGAGGTGGGTCCAGCCGAGATGGGGCTCTTCGAGGTCGAGCATGCGGCGCGCATTGCGGCCCGGCGCCTCCACGCCCACGTTCTTCATTTCGCCGTGCAGCGTGGCATAGGAACGGTTGGCGAGAATGATGGTGAGGCAGTCGAGGTTCTCGCGCGCCTGCGTCCACAACGCCTGCAACGTGTACATGCCGCTGCCGTCGGCCTGCAGGGTGACCACCTTGCGGTCCGGGCAGGCCACCGCGGCCCCCGTGGCCATGGGCAGGCCGATGCCAATGGCCCCGCCGGTCAGCAGCAGCCAGTCGTGCGGGGCGCTGCCCTGGCTCAGGCGGGAGAATTCGCGTCCCTGGGTAATGGATTCGTCGCATACGATGGCCTGCTCGGGCAGCAGGCGCGCCACCAGCATGTTCACGGCGGCGCCGGTGAGTTTGCCCTGGGACGGCGGCTCCCAGGCGGGCGCGGGCGGCAGCAGGCGGGGCGCGTCGGCGGGCACGCCCAATTCGTCGGCCAGCCATTGCAGCGCGTGCTCCAGGTCGTGCTCCTGCGTGGCCAGCGTCACTTCATGGCAATCGGGCGGCGCCAGCAGGCTGGGCTTGCCCGGATAGGCGAAGAAGCCCACGGGCGCGCGCGCGCCCGCCAGCACCAGATGCCGCACGTCTTTCAGCATGGCCACGGCCTGGTCGATGGGATAGGGCAGGCGCTCGACCGGGGTGCGCGAGCCGCCGCGTTCCACCCGCCGGTTGGAGGTTTCGGACACCAGGCGCACGCCGGCGGCGCGGGCGATGCGGCCGGCCGTTGCCAGCGCGCCGCCGCGCAGCGCCTTGCCGCCCAGCAGCAGCACCGTGGTTTCGCCCGAGCGTATGGCCTGCGCGGCGGCGCGCACCGCTTCGGCCGAAGTGTGCGGCGCCGCCTCGACGCGCGCCCGCGCGGGTTCCGCCGCGCCGCCGGGCAGCGCCGTCCAGGCCGCGTCGGCGGGCAGGATGAGCGTGGCGACGTTGCCGGGCTCGCGGCGCGCCACGGCGATGGCCTCGGCGGCATCGGCCGAGACTTCGGCGGCCGTCTGCGTGCGCCGCACCCAGTGCGACATGGGGCGCGCCACGCCCTCCACGTCGCTGGTGAGCGGGGCATCGTATTGCACGTGATACGTGGCGTGGTCGCCCACGATGTTGACCATGGGCGTGCGCGCGCGCTTGGCGTTGTGCAGATTGGCCAGGCCGTTGCCCAGGCCCGGACCCAGGTGCAGCAGCGTGGCCGCGGGCTTGTCGGCCATGCGGGCATAGCCGTCCGCAGCCCCCGTGACCACGCCCTCGAACAGCCCCAGCACGCAACGCATGCGCGGCTTGCGGTCGAGCGCCGCCACGAAATGCATTTCGGACGTGCCCGGATTGGCAAAGCACACGTCCACGTCATTGGCCAGCAAGGTGTCGCAAAGGCTGTCGGCGCCGTTCATCGTCGTTCCATGGAAAAAGGCTGAAGAGCCCGCGCCGTGCGCGGGCGCGAGGCGGGAAAGGGCATCATAGGAAGGGCCGCCGCGCGCGGCTAGATCCATTCGCGCGGCGCGGCATGGAACCAATTCCCGACGGTTCCGCAGGACGGAATTCCGGGCCGGTCAGGCCAGGATCTGCCCCAGAAAAGCCTGCGCGCGCTCCGAGCGCGGCGCGCGGAAGAAATTGTCCGGCGTATCGGATTCGACGATGGTCCCCTGGTCCATGAACACCACGCGGTCCCCCACTTCGCGCGCGAAGCCCATTTCGTGCGTGACGCAGACCATGGTCATGCCTTCCCGGGCCAGCTCCACCATGGTGTCGAGCACTTCCTTGACCATCTCGGGGTCGAGCGCGGAAGTCGGCTCGTCAAACAGCATGATCTTCGGCTGCATGCACAGCGCCCGCGCAATGGCCACGCGCTGCTTCTGGCCGCCCGACAGCTGCCCCGGATACTTGGCGGCGTGCTGCGGTATGCGCACCCGCTCCAGGTACTGCATGGCGCGCGCCCGCGCGTCCTGCGGCGCCACGCCCTTGACCAGCATGGGCGCCAGCGTGCAGTTCTCCAGCACGGTGAGATGCGGAAAGAGATTGAAGTGCTGGAACACCATGCCGACTTCGGCGCGGATGCGCTCGATGTTCTTCATGTCGTCGTCGAGCTCGATGCCGTCCACCACGATGGTGCCCTGCTGGTGCTCCTCCAGCCGGTTGAGCAGCCGGATGGTCGTCGATTTGCCCGAACCGGAAGGCCCGCACAGAATCAGCTTCTCGCCCGGCATCACGTCCAGCGTAATGCCGTCCAGCACCTTGAAGTCGCCGTACCACTTGCTTACGCCGCGCAGCGTGATGATGGGTCGATAGTTCATTGCGTCCATGGCGTCAGGCCTTGGTGATGTCGTGGTTTTCGCCGGCCCCGCTCCAGTAGCCCGGCACGGTGAGGCGACGCTCGGAGCGGCGGAAGAAATAGGAGAGCGCGCTGCACAGCACGAAATAGATCGCGCCCACCAGCGTGTACACCGTCAGCGCCTGAAAGGTGGCGCCGGCCAGCATCTCGCCGGCGCGCATCAATTCATAGACGCTGATGACCGCCACGAGCGAAGTCTCCTTGACCAGCACCAGCGCATAGTTGCCCAGCGCCGGGAACACTGTGCGCAGCGCCTGCGGCAGCACGATGCGGCGCAGTCGCTGCGTCTTGCGCAGGCCCAGCGCGCGCGCCGCCTCGTACTGGCCCGCATCCACCGACTGGATGCCGCTGCGGAACAGCTCGGCCAGATAGGCGCCAAAATTGAGCGTGAGCCCCAGCACGCCGGCGACGAAGCCGTTGATCACCACGCCCAGCTCCGGCAGCCCATAGTAGATGTAGAACAACTGCAGAAGCAGGGGCGTGCCGCGTATGACTTCGATGTAGAAACGCGCGGGCCGGTTCAGCAGCGGCGAGCGCGACAGGCGGCACAGGCAGACCAGCAGCCCCACCGCCATCGCGAGGAATGCCGAACAGAAAAACAGCGCCAGGGTCCAGACGGTGCCCTCGGCCAGGGGCTCCAGGTACATGCGCAGGGTATCGAGATCCACGTCGTGCTCCTTGTCCGTGCCGCGCGGGCGTCATTGGCTGAGCAGGTCGGATACGCCCCACTTCCGGCCAATGGCGGCCAGCTCGCCGTTTTTCTTCATCTCGGCCAGCGCGGCGTTCACGGCTTCCAGCAGCGCCGGATTGCCCTTCTGCACCGCCATGCCCACCTGCCACTTGCGCTGCGGCCGGTAGCCGGTGTCCAGCTTCACGCCCGGGATGTTCTTGGACTTGATCTGGTAGAGAATGCTGGGCGGATCGACAATGCCCAGGTCGATGCGGCCGGCGCGCACGTCGGCCAGCAAGGTGGAATAGTCCTGGTACGTGGAGACCTTGGTGTCGGGCATGTCCTTGATCATGTTGAACTGCACCGAGTCCACCAGCACGCCCACCCGGCTGCCCTTCATGTCCTCGAACCGGGTGTAGCGGCGGTCGGTCTTTGCGCTGACCACCACGCCTTCGCCCCACTCGTAGACCGGCGCCGAAAAGTCGATGACGCGGGCGCGCTCCTCGGTAATGAAGAGCGGCGCCGACATCAGGTCGGCGCGGCCCGAGGTAAGCGTGGGAATGAGCCCGGAGAACGGCACGTCGGCGAGCTTGTCGGACACGCCCAGATGCCTGGCCACCCCGGCGGCCACGTCCACCATGATGCCTTCGAGCTGGTTGCTCTTCGGGTTCTTGAAGCCATGCGGCGGCGCGGAGGCGGTGGTCACCACGTTGAGCGCCTTGTCGGCGCGGATCTCGTCCAGCGTGCGCGCGCCGGCCTGCACGGCCTGCATCGCCATGCCTGCGGCAAGCAGGCCCAGCAGCATCGATTTCAATTTCATGATTTCCCCTTGCTTGGATGCGGATGTGGAGATGGCCGGATCAGGCCGGACGGCCTTGCGGAAACCGCTGTACTGCCGCCGCCGCCAGTGCGCAGAACTCCTGCATGACGGTGGCGGCCAGGAAGGCCGTGGCGCCGCCCACGTCCTGCGGCGGCGAAACGGTATTGACGTCGAAGGCCACGAAGTTCAGGCCGGAGATCCGGCGCAGCAGCGCCAGCCCCTCCTTGGCCGAGAGGCCGCCCCATTCCGGCGTGCACACGCCCGGCGCGCACGACGGATCGAAGATGTCCATGTCGAAGCACAGGTACACCGGCCGCATGCCGATGCGTTCGCGGATGGCCGCCAGCGTGGCGCCCGGGTCGTGATCGAACTCGTCGTAGGGCACGATGGTGTAGCCCACCTCGCGGCCGAACTCGACCACGCCGGCCATGAAGCTGCCGCCGCGCGTGCCGACGTGGAAACTGCGGGCCACGTCCAGCAGCCCCTCCTCGGCGGCGCGGGTGAAAGTGGTGGCGGTGTTGTAGCCGGGAATGGGATAGGTGTCGGTGTGCGAATCGAAATGCAGCACGACGAAGTCCGGATGACGCCGGGCCACCGCGCGCAGCTGCGGCAGCGTCACCGCGCCGTCGCCGCCCATGGAAATGGGAATCGCGCCCGCGTCCAGGATGGCGCCGATGCCCGCCTCGATCAGCGGGTACGAGGCCCCGGGGTCCCCCGGATGGCAAGCCACGTTGCCGACGTCCACGGCCCGCAGGAACTCGGAGGGATTGGCAACCCCGGCCCGCTGGAACAGGTCGAAAGGCCGCACCAGGCGCGACTGCTCCCGGATGGCGTCGGGCCCTTGGCGCGCGCCGACCCGGAACGGATGCGTGCCGCAATCGAAGGGAATCCCCACCACGCAGGCGCGCGGCGCGCCCTGGCTCGCGGGCCGCGCCGGCGGCAACCCCATGAATCCCGGAACGGGCGTGAACAAGACTTCGGCGGATGGCTGCAATGCACACTCCTGGCCGGCACGATCCGCCGGCATTGTTTAGATTCAATCAAATCGCATAGCGATACGATCGTGTCATAAATAGCGTAGCAAGCAGCATGCCAAATGGCCAATCAGGGATTTTCCCTGAGATGCGGATTGAGTTTCCTACTTTGGGAAAGTGGTTATATCGGCCAAAATGCCCTGCGCTGGCGCACCGGCGGCGCACCAGCGCAGGGCAGGGGCGGCCATCGGGGAGCCGCGGTCCGGCAGCGGGCGTTTCTTTGTTTTTTTATTTGTCGCGCAGCGCGCCGCCGGGCGGCTCCAGCTCATAGAACGGGTAGCCCCGCCCCAGCGTGCGCGACGCGCTGATCGCGTGCGCGGTTTCCATGACTTGCGGCCCGAATACCGCCTGCGCCTGCTCGAACGACCAGCGCGAAGACGGCACCGACACATTCACCGCGCCCACCGGCGTGCCGCCGGCGTCGGTGACCGCCGCGCTGATGGTGATATCGCCGGGATAGAACTCGCCATTGGAGCGCGCATAGCCATGGCGGCGCGCGAAGTCCACCTCGGCCATCAGCGCATCCAGGTCGGTAATGGTGGCGGGCGTATATGCCACCCGCTCGCAGCGGTGCAGCAGTTCGCGCGCGCGGCCGGCGTCCAGGCGCGACAGCACCGCCCGCCCCGCTGCCGTGCAGTACAGCGGCAGGCGCATGCCCACCGGCATGTTGACGAACATTTCCTTGTGCGTGGCGAACCGCGCCACATACACCATGTCCAGCCCGTCGGGCTCGGCCAGGCTGCAGGTTTCCTGGCTGTTGCGGTTGAGCACATGCAGGAACGGATTGCCGCCCAGCACCAGCGGGCTGGTCTGCACATAGCGCATGCCCAGTTCCAGCGACCACGGACCCAGCGAGAACTTCTTGGTGGCCGGATCCTTGCGCAGGTAGCCCAGCGTCCAGAGCGTGTGGGCAAAACGCTGCACCGAGCTTTTGCTCAGGCCGGTGGCCTCGGCCAGCTCGGGCAGCGTCATGGCGGGACGTCCTTCGCTGAAAGCGCGCAGCAGCGAAATGCCGCGCGCGAGGGCGGCGATGAACAGGGGAGAATCCTCGGCGTTAGGGGCGGCGGTCATGGCGCGTGCAGGCAATCCGGCGGCAACGGTCAAAACGCATAGCGTACCGTATTACGGTTCGCTTATATCGCGTGGCGATGCCAGAAAGATGGCCATCATGGCCGCGCCGATCGCAACGCCCAGCGTGGCCACGCCGGACCATCCGCCCGCGTGCCAGACAGCCGCACCGCCGGCCGAGCCGGCCGCCCCGCCGAGGAAGAAAATGCCGACGAAAAGCGCGTTCAGGCGACCGCGCGCCTCCGGCCTGATCATATTGACCGAACGGCGTCCCAGGGTCTGGTCGGCCGTCACCGCGCCGTCCAGGGCGATGGCGGCCAGCGCCAGCAGGGCCAGGGCCGGCGCGGTATGCGCGCCGGGGTCGAATCCCAGGCCGCCCGCTCCCGCCAGCCCCGCCAGCGCCCACGACGCCGCCACCGCCGCATGGGCCCGGAGACTGGCGCGGCGCGTATGCCCGCGATCGCCGGCGCGGCCCGCATAAGGCGCGACCAGCGCGCCCGCGACTCCGCTCAAGGCCAGCAGCGCCACGCCTTCGGCGCCCACGGAGAAGGGCGGCTGCGCCAGCATGAGCGACACCGAGGTCCAGAACGCGCTGTAGCCGGCCATGCCCAGCGCCGCGAGCAGCGCCCGCCAGCGCAGCACGGGCTCCTGGCGCAGCAGCGCGGCCATCGACGCCAGCAGCGCCGGATACGACGGCCCGGGCTCGGGCGCGCGGGTGGGCAGCAGGCGGCTCAGGGCGAAACCCAGGCAGGCCGAGGCCGCGGCGAATCCCGCATAGATGGCGCGCCAGCCCCAGGCTGCGTCGAGCAGGCCGGCCAGCGGCCGCGACAGCAGCACGCCGACCAGCAGGCCGCTCATGACATTGCCCACGATGGCGCCGCGGCGTTCGGGCGGCGCCATCAGGGCCGCCAGCGGCACCAGCACCTGGATGGCGCTGGAGGCCATGCCGCCCAGGAAAATGCAGGCCGTGAACACCGCCGCGCCGGGTGCGGCGGCGGCGCCGGCCATGCAGCATGCGCAAAGCGCGATGACGGTCACGGCCAGGCGGCGGTTTTCCAGCCGGTCGGCCAGCGGCACCACGAATACCAGCCCGCAGGCATAGCCCAGTTGCGGCAGCATGGCGATCAGCCCGATGGCGGCGGGGTCCAGCCCCAGCGAACCGGCGATGGACGGCGCGGCCGTCTGCACGGCAAACAGGTTCATCACCATCACCGCCACGGCGGCGGCAAACAGCAGCACCCGCCCGCGCGTCAGTTCGGCAGGCGATCCTGCGGCAGCGCAGGCGCTCTCCCGCCGGGCGGCGGCGTCCGGCGGGACGGGGGAAGTTCTCACGGTCTGCTCTCCTTGACGGTTCGGCACCGGGGCATTGTGGAGAGCGGAACATATTGCGTCTATTGAATAATTTTTTGATTTATTATGCGATTTTATTTTTATAGCAGAGCCGCCTGTGAATACGCGCGACATCGAGGCTTTTGTGGCGGTGGTGGAAACGGGTTCCATCGTGGGCGCCTCCGCCCGGCTGCACCTGACCCAGCCCGGCATCAGCCGGCGCCTGCAAAGCCTGGAAGAAAGCCTGGGCGCGGTGCTGCTGGACCGCCAGTCCAAGCCGCTGCGCCCCAGCCCCGAGGGGCGGCGGGTCTACGAGCTGGGCCGCAAGGTGCTGGGCGCGGTGGACGAGCTGCGGCGCGGCGCCGCGCCCGAGGCCGAGCCGGAAGGGGAATTCCGCCTGGGCGTGCCGCCTTTCCTGGCCGAGCAGGCGCTGACCGAACCGCTGGACGTGCTGCGCGCCCGCTATCCGCGCCTGATGCTGCGCATCAGCGCGGCATGGTCGCCCGCCCTGGTGCCGCAGGTCGAAGCCGGCGCGCTGGACGCGGCCGCCGTCATGGTGCCCGACAACACCACCCTGCCCGCTCACCTCACGGCCCTGCCGCTGGCGCAATCGCCGGTGGCCATCGTGGCCTCGCCCGCGCTGAAAATTCCGCGTCCCGCGAGCGGCGTGACGCTGCGCAGCCTGTCGGCGCACCCCTGGGTGCTGAACCAGGACGGCTGCGGGCTGCGCAGCGCGATGCGCCAGGCCTTCGACGATGCGGGCCTGCCTTTCGTGGTGGCGGTGGAAGCCTTCGGCGCCGAACTGCAGCTCTCCCTCGTCGCCCGGGGCATGGGCGTCGGCCTGGTCACGCCGGGCGCGCTGGCGCGCAGCCGCTACCGCGACGCGCTGGATGTCCTGAATGTGCCGGATTTCGACGTGGGCCTGCGCGCCTACCTGGTCCACCTGCCCCGGCTGGGCGCGCTTGCGCGGCCCGTGGAGCGGCTGCGCGACGTGCTGACGCGCTCTCTGCAAAACGGGGCGGACCGCCTGTAGGGCCCGCCCCCGGGCCGCCGCGCGCGCCGCACGGCGGCCGGCCCGCTCAACGGATGGGCCAGGGATACATGGCCCCGCCCTGGCTCCACAGGGCGTTGGTGCCGCGCTGCAGGCCCAGCTTGCTGTTCTTGCCCACGTTGCGGTCAAAGATCTCGCCGTAGTTGCCCACCGCCTTGATGGCGTTGTAGGCCCACTTCTCGTCCAGCCCCATGTTCTTGCCCGCGCCCGGGGTCACGCCCAGGATGCGCTGCACGTTGGGGTTCTGGCTCTTGAGCATCTCGTCCACGTTTTTCTGCGTGATGCCGTATTCCTCGGCCTCCAGCAGCGCGAAGAGCGTCCAGCGCACGATGCCCAGCCAGTTCTCGTCGCCCTGGCGCACCATGGGGCCCAGCGGCTCCTTGGAAAAGCGCTCGGGCAGGATTTCGTAGTCGTCCGGGTTGGCGACCTGTGTCGCGCGCACCGCCGCCAGTTGCGAGGCGTCGTCCGTGAACGCATCGCAGCGGCCCGACTCGAAGGCGCGGACCACTTCCGTCACCTTGTCGATCACGACCGGCTTGAATTCGATGCCATGGGCGCGGAACCAGTCGGCCAGGTTGAGCTCGGTGGTGGTGCCGGGCTGCACGCACACGGTGGCGCCATTGAGCTCCTTGGCGCTCTTCACGCCCAGCTTCTTGCTCACCATGATGCCCTGGCCGTCGTAGAAACTGACCGCCACGGCCGACATGCCCAGCGCGGTGTCGCGCGTCTGCGTGAGCGTCACGGTGCGCAGCAGCACGTCAACCTCGCCGGACTGCAGCGCGGTGAAGCGCTGCTGGGTGGAAAGCGCCGTGCCCTTGAACTTGGACGGGTCGCCGAACACGGCGGCCGCCACGGCGCGGCAGATATCCACGTCCATGCCCTGCCACTCGCCCTTGCTGTCGGCCGCGCTGAAACCGGACACGCCGTCGCTCAGGCCGCACTGCACGAATCCTTTTTTCTTCACCGCGTCCAGCGTGGGGCCCGCCAGGGCCGCCTGGGACGCACAGGCCAGCGCGAACGCGCCCGCCAGCACTGAAATCAAGCGTTTCATTGGCTTCTCCTCTCTGTCGGCGCCCGGCTCCGGCCGGAGCCGGCGCGCCATGCACCCCGAGAGCATACGACGCACGCCTGGCGGCCACAATCGAGCCCACCCCGGAAACCGCCGATTGCGGCATCGTCCGGTGATCGAACTTTATTGAATGGCCGGCGCGCCATGAGCGCTGTCGCCCGATGCCATACTTTTTGCGCGGGCCGTCCGATAGCCGGCGAACGGGACTCCGTCTCCCTGCCCTCTCGCTTCCCGCAATTCCCCCTGGCGGCGCGTCATCAAAAAAACCAGGCGCGCCGCTTCACATGCCGATTCATGGAGGAGACAAATCCATGGCCAACGCTTCGAACCCGCCCCAAAGCGGGCAGTCGACCCCTTTGCGCCGCCGCGCCCTCAAGTTCCTGGCCGCCGCTGCCTGCGCCGCCGCGGGACTGGGCTCCGTGCCGGCCCACGCCGCCGACAAGTGGCCCAGCCACCCGATCCGCGTCATCGTGCCCTACACGCCCGGCGGCTCCACCGACACCGTAACGCGCATCGTCATGGAAAAGCTCGGGCCGCGCCTGGGCCAGACCATCGTGGTGGAAAACCGGCCCGGCGCGAACAGCACCCTGGGCGCCGCCATCGCGGCCAAGGCCGAGCCGGACGGCTACACGTTCCTGAGCGTGCTGCCCGCCTACATCATCAATTTCCACCTGTACAAGCTGGGCTACACGCCGGACGACCTGGTGCCGGTAGCGCAAATGGCCGACCTGCCGCTCTTCCTGTTCGTCGCCAAGGACGTGCCCGCCAACAGCGTGGCCGAGCTGGTCGACTACGCCCGCAAGAACCCCGACAGGCTCACCTACGCCTCCAGCGGCAACGGCTCCAGCGCGCACCTCACCGGGGCCGACTTCGCGCTGCGCAACAAGGTGGTCATGACGCACGTCGCCTACAAGGGCAGCGCGCCCATCCTGACCGACCTGCTGGCCGGGCGCGTCTCGATGGTGTTCGACCCCATCCTGGTGCCCATGCAGTACGTCAAGCAGGGCAAGCTCAAGGCGCTGGCCTTTACCGGCAAGGAACGCTGGCCCACCGAGCCCGGCATCCCCACCATGGAGCAGGCCGGCATGCCGGGCTTCGTCACCGGCTCGTGGGCGGGCCTGATGGCGCCGGCCAACACGCCCAAGCCCATCATCGAGCGCATGGCCAAGGAGATCAACGAGATCGTGCGGGAGCCCGACGTCAAGCAGAAATTCCTGGACGCGGGCTTCCTGCCGGCCGGCGGCACCGCGGCCGAATTCGCCGACCTCATGAAGAAAGACTCGGCCCGCTACGCCGAGATCATCAAGCAAGCGCACATCACCCTGCAATGACGGGCGGCGGGGCGCGGCCGCGCCCCGCCCGACGGATACATACCTCTCATGATCGACAAATTCATCGACACCGCCGCGGCGGCGGTCGCGGACATTCATGACGGCGCCACCGTGCTCATCGGCGGCTTCGGCGGCGCGGGCATGCCCACCGAGCTCATCCACGCCCTCATCGACCAGGGCGCGCGCGAACTCACCGTGGTCAGCAACAACGCGGGCAACCACGAAACCGGGCTGGCGGCGCTGGTCAAGGCGGGCCGGGTGCGCAAAGTGATCTGCTCGTTTCCCAAGGCCTCGCACTCCTGGGTCTTCGACGACCTGTACCGGCGCGGGCGCATCGAGCTGGAATGCGTGCCGCAGGGCACCATCGCCGAACGGCTGCGCGCCGCCGGCGCGGGGCTGGGCGGCTTCTACACGCCCACCGCCTACGGCACCGAGCTGGCCCGCGGCAAGGAAACCCGCGTGATCGACGGGCGCGGCTACGTGTTCGAGAAGCCGCTGCACGGCGACTTCGCCCTGGTCAAGGCGGAGCTCGCCGACCGCTGGGGCAACCTCACCTACAACAAGAGCGCGCGCAATTTCGGGCCCGTGATGTGCATGGCGGCGCGCACGGCCATCGCGCAGGTGCGCGCCACCGTGGGGCTGGGCGAACTCGATCCCGAATGCGTCGTCACGCCCGGCATCTTCGTCAAGCGGGTCGTCACGGTCGCCAACCCCGCGTTTTCGAGCTGAGGAGACTGGCATGCATACTCCCCTGAGCCGCGAGGCCATCGCGCGCCGCCTGGCGCTGGACATCCCCGACGGCAGCTACGTGAACCTGGGCATCGGCATGCCGGTGCTGGTGGCGGCGCATCTGCCGCCGGACCGCGAAATCGTGCTGCACAGCGAGAACGGCATCCTGGGCATGGGCCCGCCGCCCGCGGAATCGGCGCGCGACCTCGATCTCATCAACGCGGGCAAGCAGCCCGTCACGCTGCTGCCCGGCGGCTGCTATTTCCATCACGCCGATTCCTTCGCCATGATGCGCGGCGGCCATCTCGATTACTGCGTGATGGGCGGCATGCAGGTGGCGGCCAACGGCGACCTGGCGAACTGGTCGCTCGACCGCCCGGGCGAGGCGCCCGCGGTGGGCGGCGCGATGGACCTGGCGGTGGGCGCGCGCCGCGTCTACATCATGATGGAGCACAACAGCAAGAACGGCGAGCCCAAGATCGTGGAACGCTGCACCCTGCCGCTGACCGGCGCCGGCGTGGTCGACCGCATCTATACCGACCTGGCCGTCATCGACGTCACGCCGGACGGGCTGCAGGTTCGCGATATGATCGACGGTATCACCTTCGAGGAACTGCAGGCGCGCACCGGCGCGCCCTTGCGCAAAGGCTGATGCTGCCCACCCTGCCCCCGCCCGGCTACGCGGCGCCGCTGGCCGAAGAAGACCACCCCGACCGCCTGCGCGGCGACCCGGACTACATGCTCACGCTCGCGCGCGGCCTGCACGTGATCCGCGCGTTCGGCACGCGCCGCCATCCGCAGACCGCGGCCGACCTGAGCCGCCGGGCCGGCCTGCCGCGCGCGGTGGTGCAGCGCTGCCTGCACACCCTCACGCTGCTGGGTGTGGCCGAGCGGCACGGCAGGCACTATGTGCTCACGCCGCGCATCCTCAACCTGGGCTACGCCTACTTCTCTTCCACGCCCCTGGTCTCGCTGGCCCAGCCCGTGCTGGACGAGCTCAGCGCCACCGTCAACGAGACCTGCGCGCTCGCCGTGCTCGAAAGCCACGAGATCCTGTACCTGGCGCGTTCCGAGGTGCACCGCATCCTGGCCACGTCCATGGGACTGGGCAGCCGGCTGCCCGCGTACTGCACCTCCATCGGCCGCGCCGTGCTGGCGCACTTGTCCGAAGCGGCGCTGGACCGCTATTTCGCGGCGGTGGAACTCAAGCCCTATACGGAATTCACCGAAGTCAACGAGACGCGCCTGCGCGCCGAACTGGCCCGCGTGCGCGAACAGGGCTACGCGGTGGTCGACCAGGAGCTGGAGCTCAACGTACGGGCGATCTCGGTGCCGGTGCGCTCGGCCAGCGGGGCGGTCTGCGGCGCGGTGAACGTCAGCGTCAAGGCCGCGCGCGTGCCCACCCCGCGGCTGGCCGAGACATTCCTGCCTCCCATGCGCCAGGCGGTCGAGCGCATCGGCGAGCTGCTTGCGGCCTGAACGCCGCCGCTACCGCAGGCCGGTGGTTTCCAGCGTGAAGGCGGCCGCGGCGCGGCCGATGCGGTCGTTGACCGCATGCCAGGCATCGTCGGCGGGCGGAGCCTGGACGACGATGCGCGCATAGCCCTGGCTGTCCAGGTCGCGCAGCAGCGCGTAGAGCGCCTGGGCATAGCGCGCCGGATCGGCCGGCACGGCCTGCCATTGCACGCGCGGGTCGCGCGCGGCGGGCTCGGGCGTATACCCCACCACCACCACCTTGCCCTGCGACGGCAGCCCGCGTCCCTGCAGCACCTCCTGCAGGCGCGAGGGCGAAGCCAGTTCGAGCTCGGTGCGCGGCGCGTAGTGGGCCTTCAGCGTGCCGGAGGCGCGCGGCGCGGCCGCGTCGGGCGCGCGCACGGGTTCGCCCAGCACCGCCTCGATCTGCGCCGCGGTGATGTGGCCCGGCCGCAGCAGCACCACGCCGGCGCCGCTGTCCAGCCGCGACAGGTCGACGATGGTGGATTCGATGCCCACCTCGGACGCGCCGCCCTCCAGCACCGGCATGCCGGCGGCCACTTCTTCGGGGAATTCGCTGCGCACGTGTTCGGCGCGCGTGGGCGACACCTGGCCGAACTTGTTGGCCGACGGCGCGGCCAGCCCGCCCTGCCCGTTGGGTCTGGCGGCCGCGAACGCGGCCAGCAGCGCCTGCGCCACCGGATGCGAGGGGCAGCGCAGGCCCACGCTGTCCTGGCCGGCGCTGACCGCGTCGGGAATATGCGCGGCCCGCTTCAGAATGAGCGTAAGCGGCCCCGGCCAGAAGGCGTCGATAAGGCGGCGCGCCTGGTCGGGCACCTGCGCGGCCCAGTAGCCCACATCGCCCCGGGGCGCGATGTGCACGATGACGGGATGGTCCGACGGCCGGCCCTTGGCCGCATAGATGCGGGCCACGGCCTGCGGGTTTTCGGCGTCCGCCCCCAGCCCGTACACGGTCTCGGTGGGAAAGGCGGCCAGCTCGCCGTCGAGCAGGCGCCGCACGGCCTGCGCGATCTCGGCCTGCGAGGCCCGGGCGGAGACTTGGCTCATGGCTTACTCGGGCGCCTGCATGCCCAGCGCCGCCGCCACGCGCGCGGCGTCGGCGCGGGCCTGTTCCAGCGTTGGCGCCACGACGTTGACATGGCCCATCTTGCGCCCGCGCCGCGCCTCGCGCTTGCCGTACAGATGCAGCTTGGCGGTGGGCACGGCCAGCGCGGCCGCCCAGTCGGGCTCGCGCTGCGTGTCCGCCCCGGGCGAGGCATACCAGACGTCGCCCAGGATGTTCAGCATGACGGCTGGCGCGAGCAGGTCGGGCCCGCCCAGCGGCAGCCCCGCCATGGCGCGCGCCTGCTGCTCGAACTGGCTGGTGAGGCAGGCGTCCATGGTGTAGTGGCCGCTGTTGTGCGGCCTGGGCGCGATTTCGTTCACGATGAGGCTGCCGTCCTTGAGCACGAAGAACTCCACGCACAGCACGCCGTGGTAGCCCAGCCCCTGCGCGATGGATTGCGCCGCCTCGGTGGCGCGCGCCTGCTGGCGCGCCAGGGACTCGTCTCCCGCGGCCGGCGCCACGGTGGACACGGCCAGGATGCCGTCGCGGTGCACGTTGCGGGCCGCCGGAAACACCACGCAGGCCCCGTCGAAGCCGCGCGCCAGCACCACGGAGATCTCGTAGTCCAGAGGCAGCAGCGCTTCGAGCACGCAGGCCACGCCGCCGAATCCGGCGAAGGCGGCCAGCGCCTGCTCGCGGTCGGCGACACGGGCCTGGCCCTTGCCGTCGTAGCCCAGGCGCGCCACCTTCAGGATGCCCGGAAACAGATGGCCGGGCGCCGCGCGCAGATCGGCCTCGGTGCGGATGGCGGCGTGCGGGGCCACGGGAATGTTCTGCCCCGCGATGAACGCCTTCTCGGCGATGCGGTCCTGCACGATGGCCACGGCGTCGGCGGCCGGGCTGACGCGGCAGCGTGCGGCCAGCGCGCGCAGGCTGTCGGCCGGCACGTTCTCGAATTCGGTGGTCACGGCTTGGCAGGTGGCGGCCAGGCGCTCGAGCCCGGCCTCGTCGTCATAGGCGGCCTGGATGTGCAGGTCGGCCACCATGCCCGCCGGGCACTCCTGCGCCGGGTCCAGCACGGCCACCCGGTAGCCCAGGCTTTGCGCGGCGTGGCAGAACATGCGGCCCAGCTGGCCGCCGCCCAGCAGGCCCAGCCAGCCGCCGGGCGGGATCGTGAAAGCTTGCGTAGCGCTCATGGTGTCAAGCCTCGGGGGGAACCTTCATGTCGCGCGCGGCCTGTGTCTGGCGGGCGCGGAAATCCACCAGCTTGCGGCGCAGGGCCTCGTCGGTGCAGGCCAGCGTGGCGATCAGGTGCAGCGCCGCGTTGGCCGCGCCCGCCTCGCCGATGGCGAAGGTGGCCACCGGCACGCCCTTGGGCATCTGCACGATGGACAGCAGCGAATCCTCGCCGCGCAGGTACTTGGAAGGCACCGGCACGCCGAACACCGGCACTTCGGTAAGGGCGGCCATCATGCCCGGCAGGTGCGCCGCGCCGCCCGCGCCCGCGATGATGCCGCGCAAGCCGCGCGCGTGCGCCTGCGCGCCGTACTCCGCCATGTCGTGCGGCATGCGGTGCGCGGAAATCACGCGCGCTTCGCAGGGCACGCCGAAGTCTTCGAGCATGGCCACTGCGTGCTTCATGACCTCCCAATCGCTGGAGGAACCCATAATCACGCCGGCCACGGGGGATGCCCCGGCGCCTGCGGAAGTCTTGGCTGTCATAACGGTGTCTGAGCGGTGTGGAAATGAGGAAAGCGCCGGCGCCGCCGCGCGGGCCATGCGCGGCCCGCACGCGGGCCGGCCGCGAAACCGGGTATTTTACCCGGCGCGCGCGCCGTCCTGTCCGGGCGCGTCCGGCGCGCCCACGGCCCGCATGCCGCATGCGCCGCCTTCGCATTGCGCGAAAGCGCCCCCCACGCTGCCCAGGCTGGCCAGGAAGAACAGCGCCATGACGGCGGCGCCGGCCGCCGGCACGCGCCGCTTGATGGCGCTGTCGCCCCACTTGCGGTCCATGCACAGCATCAGCGCGCAGAAGGCGATGAGGGCCGCGCAGGCCATGAAAGTCCAAGTATAGAAATGCAGGCCGCCGAGCAGCGCCCCGTGGCCGGGATCGTCCGGCGCGATGTGCCGCAGCATCTGGCGGCCCGCCGCCGCCATGCCGGCCAGCGCGGCCGCGATGGTCATGCCGTAGTGCAGCGGCGACGGCCCGAGCCGCAGGTTGAGCAGCAGCCCGGCCCCGGCCAGCACCAGCGCCGCACGCTGCAGCAGGCAGAGCGGACACGCCGGCTCGCCCTGCACGAACTGCCGGAAGAGGGCGAGCCCCAGGAACAGGCTCACGCCCAGCAGGACTACCGCGTTGACGGCGCGCGAACCGCGCGCGGGATTGGCGGAGAACATCATGGCCGGCTCACCAGGACAGGCCCAGCGGCGCGCCCAGGTGCAGGCGCAGGCCCACCCCGAAGACGGCCAGGGACACCAGCCAGAGCGCCACGCAGGCGCGGCGCCTGCCCAGCATGCCGAACCACACGGCGGCCAGCCCGGCCAGAAAAGGCAACACGATTATTACCATCCGCAGCTCCTTCTTCCCCAGGACAGGCGCCTGCGACTTCCAGGACGGGCCCCGCCCGGCGCGGCGGGAACGCGAACGGCCGCTCCCCCTTCCGTCAAAGAGAGGGAGTATAGCGTAACAATGCGAAATATTTGAAAAGAACGGACAGATTCGCTGCCCGCGCGCCCGGCCGCCGGGGGGAAGGCCGGGCGGGACGCCTCAGGCGGTCAGGCGCTCGAGCGCCTCGCGGTACTTGGCCGCGGTCTTTTCCAGCACGTCCTTGGGCAGGCGCGGCGCGGGCGGGGTCTTGTCCCAGGGCTGGGTTTCGAGCCAGTCGCGCACGAACTGCTTGTCGAACGAAGGCGGGCTGATGCCCACGCGGTAGCCGTCGGCCGGCCAGAAACGCGAGGAATCGGGCGTGAGCACTTCGTCCATGAGGTGCAGGGCGCCGTTTTCGTCCAGGCCGAACTCGAACTTGGTGTCGGCGATGATGATGCCCTTGGAGGCCGCGTAGCGCGCCGCCTCGGTGTAGAGCCTGAGCGTGACATCGCGGATGCGCTCGGCCATTTCCTGGCCCACTTCCTTGACCACGTGGGCGAAGTCCACGTTTTCGTCGTGCATGCCGAACTCGGCCTTGGCCGCCGGCGTGAAGATGGGCTCCGGAAGCTGGCTGGCCTGCTGCAGGCCGGGCGGCAGCTCGATGCCGCAGATCGCGCCCGTGGCCTGGTAATCCTTCCAACCCGACCCGATCAGGTAGCCGCGCGCCACCGCTTCCACGAGGATGGGCTTGAGCCGCTTGACCACCACGGCGCGGCCGCGCACCTGGTCCACCTCGTCCGGGGCGACCACGTCTTCGGGCCTGATGCCGGTGGAATGGTTGGGCAGGATGTGCGCCAGTTTCTTCAGCCAGAACTCGGTCAGCTCGGTCAGCACCTGACCCTTGCCGGGGATGGGGTCGTCCAGGATGACGTCGAACGCGGAGATGCGGTCGGACGCGACGATCAGCAGCTTGTCGTCGCCCACGGCGTACATGTCGCGCACCTTACCGCGGCCCAGCAGCGGCAAGGACTTGATGCTGGATTGATGCAAAGCAGAAGTCACGGGGAATGGCCTATGGCAATAATGAAGATGCCCGCCGCGGACCGGGCCGGGGCGGGACAGAAGGGATAGGGGCGCGGCCGGCGCATGCCGCAAAGCGCATAGGTTACTGCAAATGGGCGCCGCTTGTCCGCGCCGCCGGGGCCCGCCGCCCTCGACGGCGCGGCGCCGGCGCGTTAGGCTGTGAGCCACGCAAACCGCAGCGCCGGCCACCCTTTCCAGGGTGTCACGGCCTCACCCAGGGAGGAGAAACTCGTGCAGGACGCGATACGCAAACGCCCGGCGGGCCCGGACGCGCAAGTGCATCTCACGGGCGGCTGCCAGTGCGGCGCCATCCGCTTTGCCGTTACCGATGAGCCTTTCACCGCCGCCACCTGTCATTGCCGGGATTGCCAGTATTCCAGCGGCGGCGCCCCCGCCCATGCCCTGCTGTTCCGGGCCGGCTCGGTCACGCTGCTGCGCGGCCGCCCCAAGGAGCACCGCTACAGGGGAGACTCCGGGCACACGGTGATGCGCAGCTTCTGCGCCGACTGCGGCACGCCGCTGTTCGGCGGGTCGGACGGCATGGGATACGAGATCGTGCGCGCCGGCGCGCTGGACGATCCCGAGGCGTTTCATTCTCAGGCCACGCTGTGGACGGCCTCCGCGCCGTCATGGCACCACGTCGACACGTCGGTGCCGCATTTCCCGCGCAACGCGCCGGCGCCGGGCTGAACGCGCCGCGCCGGGGCGCTGAGAAGCAACCTTACCTCCGGTTTTGACCTGTACGGATATTCCGGGGGCACGTCAAATAAAAACCCCCGAAGGTTGGATATACGTCCAACTTTCGGGGGCCAGTTCAAGGCTGATCCGTTTTGCAGGGATGGCGCGAGGCGCGCGGCCCCGGCGCCATGCCGGCTTACTGCACCACCTGGGCCAGCTTGCCCGAGGCGTATTGCGCGGCGATCTCGGTCAGCGGGACCGGCTTGATCTTGCTGGCGTTGCCGGCGGTGCCGAACTGCGTGTAGCGGGCGACACAGATCGCCTTGGCCGCGGCGCGGGCCGGCTTCAGGTATTCGCGCGGGTCGAACTTGCTGGGGTTCTCGGCGAAGAAGCGGCGGATGGCGCCCGTCATGGCCAGGCGGATGTCGGTGTCGATATTGATCTTGCGCACGCCGAACTTGATGGCTTCCTGGATTTCCTCGACCGGCACGCCGTAGGTTTCCTTCATGTCGCCGCCGAATTCGCGGATCTCGGCCAGCAGTTCCTGCGGCACGCTGGAGCTGCCATGCATCACCAGGTGGGTGTTGGGCAGGCGGGCGTGGATTTCCTTGATGCGCGAAATCGACAGGATGTCGCCGGTGGGCTTGCGGGTGAACTTGTAGGCGCCGTGGCTGGTGCCGATGGCGATGGCCAGGGCGTCGAGCTGGGTCTTGCGCACGAAGTCGGCGGCCTGCTCGGGGTCGGTGAGGAGCTGGTCCATGGTGAGCTTGCCGTCGGCGCCGTGGCCGTCTTCCTTGTCGCCCTGCATGGTTTCGAGCGAGCCCAGGCAGCCCAGTTCGCCTTCGACCGTGACGCCCAGCTTGTGCGCGGCGTCCACGACCTTCCTGGTCACTTCGACGTTGTAGTCGTAGTCGGCGATGGTCTTGCCGTCTTCTTTCAGCGAGCCGTCCATCATTACGCTGGAGAAGCCGAGGTCGATCGCGCCCTGGCAGACCGCGGGCGACTGGCCGTGATCCTGGTGCATGACCACGGGAATGTGCGGGTATGACTCCACCGCGGCCTGGATGAGGTGCTTGAGGAAGGTTTCGCCCGCGTATTTGCGCGCGCCGGCGGAGGCCTGCATGATGACCGGGCTGTCGGTCTCCGCCGCGGCTTCCATGATGGCCTGGACCTGCTCCAGGTTGTTGACGTTGAACGCGGGAATGCCGTAGCCGTGCTCGGCGGCATGGTCGAGCAACTGGCGCATGGAGACTAGGGCCATGAGTGGTCCTCCTTAGGTGCTGTCTATTGAAAGATGGTTGAAGCCTTGCTGAATGGCGTGATTTTACGGGGGAATCGGTGAAAGGTCTTGCAACGGCCGGTATCCCTCTACACCAGGACTAAACCGGCCGCAGCGGGGCGCGCGGCGCGGCGCCGCCAAAAGCATGAGGCCGGCGGCGGCGACGTTCTCAGGGCCGGCCGGCGTGCGGCACGTCCACCCGGGTCATGAGGATGCGGCCTTCGGGGCGCGCGCGGCGGTTGGCCTCGATGAAGTCCGGCGCCGCGGCCATGAAGAGCGTGCGGCCGTCGGGGCCGCCCAGCGCGGCCGCGAAAATGCCCAGCACGCCCGTGTCGATCTGCTCCAGGATGCGGCCGCCGCGCGCCACGCGGACGATGCGCTTGCCGATGGCGTCGGCCACCCACAGCGCGCCCTCGGCGTCCAGCGCGCCGCCGTCGGGGCCGATGGCCGAGGCGGCGATCAGCGCCTGCAGGTCGTCGGTGCGGGGCAGTTCGCCGAAGCTGGCCCAGTCGCGCCGCGGGCCGAGGCCGCCGTCGTCCAGGATGTCGAACTCGGAAATCCGGTTGCCAAAGGTTTCATTGACGATCAGCGTCCTGCCGTCCGGCGTGATGAACGAGCCGTTGGGGAAACAGAGGTCGTGCGCCACCGCGCGCACGCTGCCGTCGGGGTCGGCGCGGGCAATGACGGTATTGCGCACCGGCTCGCCGGCCATGAGGTCGAAACCGAAGTTGCCCACATAGGCCCGGCCCCGCGCATCCACCACCATGTCGTTGACCGGCCCGCCCGCCAGGGCCGACAGGTCGGCATGCTCGACCAGCGCGCCGTCGCGCTCGCGCCGCAGCAGCTTGCGGTCTTTCATGGACGCGACCAGCAGGCGGCCGTCGGGCAGCCAGCCCAGGCCCGACGGCTGGGCCGCCACGCGGCAGATCTCCTCGACCTTGCCGCGCAGGTCCACGGCGATCACCTTGCCGGTATAGAAATCCGACGCCCACAGGCGCTCGTCGTGCCAGCGCAGGCCTTCCAGATAGGTGTATCCGCCGGCCAGTTCGGCCAGTTCGCGTTTCGGCATTGCGTGTCTCCTCTTTTTCTCATGGCTGTCATCCCCGGGAAGCCGCCCGGGCGCGGCCATTGTGTCACGTCCTGCCGGCGCCGGGCATCGGCCGGCCGGGCGGATGTTCCGTCCCCGAACTGACAACAAGCTGTCAGGCTGGAACGCTAACATCCCGGCCTCGGGTTAACCCTGGTCGGGACACCCGTCTTTCCACGCCGGACGTCCAGGCGCTCGCCCGGGCCATCCGCTCCTGTTTTCTGTCGAATATGAATACAAAAAAGCTGACGCGCTATATCGGCATCGCCATGGTGCTGGGCGTCGTGGTGGGCTATTTCTGCAACAAGTATGCGCAGGACGCCCAGGAGGCCAAACAGATCGCCTCGTACTTCGGAATGGTCACCGACGTGTTCCTGCGCATGATCAAGATGATCATCGCCCCGCTGGTCTTCGCCACCCTGGTGTCGGGCCTGGCCAGCATGAGCGACGCCAGCGCCGTGGGCCGCATCGGCCTGCGCGCCATGTTCTGGTTCATCACGGCCTCCGCCGTCTCGCTGCTGCTGGGCCTGGCGCTGGTGAACCTGTTCGAGCCGGGCGCGCACCTGAACCTCGCCCTGCCCGACGCCGGCGCCACGGCGGGCCTGAAGACCGGCGACTTCACGCTCAAGGCCTTCCTGGCCCATGTATTCCCCAAGAGCATCGTCGAGGCCATGGCCAACAACGAGATCCTGCAGATCCTGGTGTTCTCGCTGTTCTTCGGCTCGGCCCTGTCCTTCATCCGCAGCCGCGGGCACAACACGATCTTTCACATGGTCGAGGAGCTGGCCAAGATCATGTTCCGCGTCACGGACTACGTGATGCGCTTCGCGCCCTTCGGCGTATTCGCCGCCATGGCCGCCGCCATCACCACAGAAGGTCTGGGCGTGCTGGTGAGCTACAGCAAGCTGATCGGCGAGTTCTACCTGGGCCTGGCGCTGCTGTGGGCGATTCTCTTCGGCGTGGGCTACCTCTTTCTGGGCCGTTCGGCCTTCCGCCTGGGCGGCATGATCAAGGAGCCCACCCTGCTGGCCTTCTCGACGGCCAGCAGCGAATCGGCCTACCCCAAGACCATCGAGGCCCTGGAGCGCTTCGGCGTGTCCAAGCGCATCTCCGGCTTCGTGCTGCCGCTGGGCTACTCGTTCAACCTCGACGGCTCGATGATGTATCAGTCGTTCGCGGTGCTTTTCATTGCCCAGGCCTACAACATCCCCATGAGTCTGCCGCAGCAGCTCACCCTGCTCCTGGTGCTGATGGTGACGAGCAAGGGCATGGCCGGCGTGGCGCGCGCCTCGCTGGTGGTGGTGGCCGCCACCCTGCCGATGTTCCACCTGCCCGAAGCCGGCCTGCTGCTCATCATGGGCATCGACCAGTTCTTCGACATGGGCCGCACGGCCACCAACGTGGTGGGCAACAGCCTAGCCACGGCGGTCATCGCCAAGCTGGAAGGTCCGCTGGACGAAGCCGCGGCGCCGGCGCCGGAACGGGAAAAGCTGGAGCGCGCCGCCTGAGGCGCTGCGGCGGCGCGCCTTGACCCTGGCGCGCCAGCGGTAGCAACATAGCCCTTCCGCAATCCGCCGGACGGCGGCGCGCGATGCGCGCCGCGTCTTATCCATGCGCCATGAAACGCGCCCTGACATCCGCCCTTTCGTCCCGCGCGCTGGCGGCCATCCTGCTGGCCGCCGCGGCGCCCGCGGCCTGCGCCTGGACGCGCATCTCCTGCGACCTGCAAGGCAAGGTCGCCAACGCCCCGCTGGAAATGCGGCAGTACCGCACGGACGGCAGCGCCATCGCCCGCCTGCTGTTCCGGCTGCGCGTGAACGAGGCCGTCATTCCCCAAGGCGAGCGCGCCGACACCGACTGCACCGAATTCGTCAACCGCGAGATCGACGTCGCGCTGGAAAACGCCAGCCTGCGCGCCATCCGCCGCGGCCAGCCGCTGCGGCTGCGATACCGCTACGACGAATCGCGCGGCGAGGCGCTGGCGACGCAGTTCGAGCTGGAAGATCCGAAACCGGCCCGCGCCCCGGCCGCGGCGCGCTGAAAACAGGCTCCGCCGGCGTCGTGCAACGCCGGCGCGCCGGCGGGGTATAGTCGTGGCATGCCCTCCCCATTTTCCACCGGGTGCCTGCCATGATCAAAGGATCCTGCCTCTGCGGGCGCGTGGCCTACGCCATCAACGGCCCGCTCACCGATGCCGTCAATTGCCACTGCGTGATGTGCCGCAAGGCGCACGGCGCGGCCTTCCGCAGCCGGGCCACGGTGCAGGCCGGCGATTTTTCCTGGACCAAAGGCGAAAACCACGTCACGTGGTACAGCTCCTCGCCCGGCCATTACCGGGGCTTCTGCGAGGCCTGCGGCACGCCCCTGCTCACGCGCTTCGACCAGCAGCCCGACGTGTACGGCCTGGCGCTGGGCGCGCTGGACGACGATCCCGGCGTCAAGCCCATGGCGCACTGCCACGTGGCGAGCAAAGCCCCGTGGTACGACATCACCGATGACCTGCCGCAATACCCCGGCGCCATCGAACGCGCGCCCCAGCCCGATGGCGAGGCGGCCTGAGGTTCGGGGCCCACTGAGGTTCCGGTCCGGAATTCCGGGCCTGCGGCCGGCGCTCGGGCCCCGGCCGCGCCATCACCGCCCTATCGCCGCCGATGCGGACATAAATCCTGGCTAAAACCTCGGGTTTGCGCTAACATAGAACAGTGAAATTTCCGCACAGAAACCAGTTCGGCCCCGGCCACGGCAGCATCGTGGCGCATGGTCCGGCCGGTTTCTCCTGAGCGCGGCCGTTCGTGGCTGCCGCTCCAACCGCTTCTTCCGGCAGCGCACAGCAGCGCCGCCGCGACCAAGCCGCGCACCGCGCGCACCGCCCTCGCGGCGTGAGTATCCGTCATACCAGACATCCACTCGGGATGCCGCCGTGGCCCATACCCACGCCTGTCCGGACGTTTTTTACGTTCAACCCCGGACCCTGCCGCCCGGCAGCGTCCGACGCGCCAGCCGCCTCGCGGCACGCCGCGGCGCGTACCGAACAAAGGAGTAGAGAATGGCGAAAGAAGAACTCATCGAACTCAACGGCATCGTGGACGAAGTGCTGCCCGACAGCCGCTATCGCGTCACCCTGGACAACGGCATCGAAGTCGGCGCCTACGCCTCCGGCCGCATGCGCAAGCACCGCATCCGCATCCTGGCCGGCGACCGCGTCACCCTGGAAATGTCGCCCTACGACCTGACGAAGGGCCGCATCAATTTCCGCCACAAGGACGAGCGCGCGCCCGCGCCGCACCGCCCCCAGACCCGCCGCTGACGCAGGGCGCCGGCCGGATGCTTCCGGCCGGCACGCCCTTTTCCTTTTCTTGCCGCCGGCCCCGCGCCCGGCCTGATGCGCAAAACCGCGCGTTGGGCGAAAATGCGTGCCGCGCCCCGACGTCCGCGGGCAGGCACGAAGCAAGATGGAACCCAAGGAAGAGCTGCAAACCGCCGCCGACGCGCTGACCCGCGCGCGCCGGAGATTCGCCCGTGGCGAGGAAGGACTGCGCCTGCTGCGCCAGTCGCGCGAGGCTTTCATCAACAGCCTGCGCAACACGGGCCTCACGTATTCGGAAGCCAAGACCAAATACGACAACTGCCTCGAAGAGCAGGAAGCCGAGCAGGCCCGCGTGCTTGAGGATCTGCGCTACGCCGAGCGCGTGTACCAGTACGTGGTGGCGCGCATCGCCCAGCCCGCCGGGCAGGACTGACCCCGCGCCTCAGGGACGGAAAGCGCCGATGAAGATCGCGGGGTCCACCCGCGCATCGTTCAGGCTGACGTTCCAGTGCAGGTGCGGCCCCGTGGCCCGGCCGGTGGCGCCCACCTTGCCGATCGGCGCGCCGCGCGGCACCTCGTCGCCCTGTTTCACATCGATGGCCGACAGGTGGCAGAACATGCTCACCAGCCCCTGCCCGTGGTCCAGGAAGACCGTCTTGCCATTGAAAAAGAGTTCGCCCACCAGGGTGACGACACCCGCTGCCGGCGCCTTCACGAGCGTGCCGGCCGGCGCGGCGAAATCGAGCCCCGAGTGGGGGTTGCGCTCCTCGCCGTTGAAAAAGCGCCTGAGGCCGAAGGGGCTGGACAGGCGCGCGCCGTCCACGGGCCGGTCCAGCACGAGGTTGCTCGGGATCACGCCGGCGCGGTAGCTGCGGTAGGCCGCGTTCTGGAGATCCAGTTCGCGTTCGATACGGGCGAGATCGTCCGGATCGGGATGAACCTGGCGGCGATTCTTGAGCGTGATGTGCTGGGCGGCGTATGTCTTGGCCCGCACGACGAACTCCAGCTCGCGCTCGCCCGCCGCATCGCGCACCCGCGCCGATTGCCGCCCCGGCTTGACCGACAGCGGGATGCCCAGCACGGCGATCCAGCGCCGCCCTTCCTCGCGCACCACCAGCGCCCGACGCCCCAGGTAGGCGACTTCGGGCGCCTCGGGCGCGTCTCCCAGGCCCAGCACGGCCACGCCGCCCGGCACGGGAATGTTCAGCTTGCGGGTGATGAATCCTTCCTGGGCGCGCGCCGGGCCGGCCGCGCTCCAGGCCAGCGCGGCCAGCGCCAGACGCAGTGCGTCGCGGCGCCCGAAACGGCCGTCAGCGGAAGCGGTCGGCATCGGCGTTCAGCGGCACAGGTTCGCGGCCTCGACGATGCTCTGGTCGCGGTGGTTGATGCGCGTGGACAGGCGCGTCTCGGTCTTGCCCTTCCAGTGCGTGGTGGTCAGCACCGCCTCCACGCCCATGCTGTTGCGCAGGACGAGTTCCTGCCCGTTGCGCACGTCGTGCCGCTCGGGCTGCAGGCCCATGCCTTTCCAGGCCTCGGCCACGCACGCCGTGTATTCCTCGGCGCTGCGCGGCGTGGACCCGTAGAAGATGGGGTCGCGTTCGCGCACGTCTTTCACGTTGGCGCAGGCGGACAACAGGGTCAGGGCGGCAAGGGGCAGAACGATACGGGCCTTCATCGGGAACTCTCTGGATGCGCGGATGGAAAACGCGGCCAACTATACCGCAGCGCCCGGCTCACCCGCGGGCCTGACGGCGCGCCGACTTGGGCCGGAAGGCCGCGATCACCTCGGGCCGCGTCTCGGCGTAAGGGCCGCCGATGAGGTCGATGCAATAGGGAATGGCGGCGAAGATGCCCGGCGCCAGCACCGCGCCGTCCTCGGACTTCAGCCCTTCCAGCGTCTCGCGTATGGCCTTGGGCTGGCCGGGCAGGTTCACGATGAGCGCCGCATGGCTCGGCGTTTCGCGGATGACCGCCACCTGGCGCGACAGAATGGCGGTCGGCACGAAGCGCAGGCTGATCTGGCGCATCTGCTCGCCAAACCCCGGCATTTCGCGGGTGCCCACGGCCAGCGTGGCCTCCGGCGTGACGTCGCGCCGCGCGGGCCCCGTGCCGCCGGTGGTGAGCACCAGGTCGCAGCCGTTGTCGTCCACCAGTTCGATCAGGGCCTGTGAAATGCGCTCGCGCTCGTCGGGGATGAGCCGCTCCACCGCCTGCCAGGGCGAGGCCAGCGCCGAACCCAGCCATTCGCGCAGCGCGGGCAGCCCCTGGTCTTCGTAGACGCCGGCGGAGGCGCGGTCTGAAACCGACACCAGGCCAATGACGAGCTCATCGGGATGGCGGCGGACGATGCGGGCGGAATCGGTCATGGGATGCGGAGAGAAAAGATACACAAAGATACAAAATAGGGCGACGCGGCCGCAGGGCGCAACATCCAGGCCGCACGCCGTTCCCGATGCTATCGCATTTGCGCGGCGATGAATTCATGGCCGCTGCCGGAACGGGGACAGTTCACAAATCTGCAATAATCTCGCCACCTTGCCGGAACCTCTCCCCGCTCCCCCATGTTCGACCTCTTCCACGGCCTGGATTTCTGGGTCGGCCTCAGTCTCGTGCTGGCGCTCGCCTTCGTGCTGGCCTTCGAATTCATCAACGGTTTTCACGACACGGCCAACGCCGTGGCCACGGTCATCTACACCAAGGCCATGCCGCCGCACCTGGCCGTGGTGCTCTCCGGCATTTTCAACTTCCTGGGCGTACTGCTGGGCGGCGTGGGCGTGGCCTACGCCATCGTGCACCTGCTGCCGGTGGAACTGCTCATCAATGTGGATACGGGCCGCGGGCTGGCCATGGTGTTCGCCATGCTGGCCGCGGCCATCGCCTGGAACCTGGGCACCTGGTATTTCGGCATCCCGGCCTCCAGCTCGCACACGCTCATCGGCTCCATCCTGGGCGTGGGGCTGGCCAATGCGCTCATTACCGGCCTGCCCGTGGCCGACGGCGTGAACTGGGGCAAGGCCATCGACATCGGGCTGTCGCTGGTGGTTTCGCCCGTGGCGGGCTTCGTGGTGGCCGGCGCCCTGCTCCTGGTGCTGAAGCGGCTGCGGCCGCTGTCCAAGATGCACAAGACGCCCGAGCAGCGCCGCGCGCTGGACAACAAGAAGCATCCCCCCTTCTGGAACCGCCTGGTGCTGGTGCTCTCGGCCATGGGCGTGAGCTTCGTGCACGGCTCCAACGACGGCCAGAAAGGCATCGGCCTCATCATGCTGGTGCTGATCGGCATCGTGCCCGCCAATTTCGTGCTCGACGCGGGCAGCACCACCTACCAGATCGAGCGCACCCGCGACGCCGCCACCCACCTGAGCGCGTTCTACCTGCGCAACCAGACCCTGCTCGGCGACTACCTGGCGCTCGGAAGCGCGCGCCAGACCGACCCGCTGCCGCCCGGCTTTCGCTGCGACGCCAAGCTCACGCTGCCGACCATCGCCGCGCTGCAGGCCGACCTGCAGGGCGTGCACAACTACGCCGAGCTGCCGGCCGCCAAGCGCATCAACGTGCGGCGCTACCTGCTGTGCCTGGACGACACGGCCAAGAAAGTGGCCGCGATGCCCGACCTGCCCGCGCGCGAGCGCACCGACCTGCAGCGCCTGCGCGCCGACCTCACCGCCACCACCGAATACGCGCCGTTCTGGGTGATCGCCGCCGTGGCGCTGGCCCTGGGCGCGGGCACCATGGTCGGCTGGCGGCGCGTGGTGCTGACCGTGGGCGAGAAAATCGGCAAGCAGGGCATGACCTACGCCCAGGGCATGTCGGCCCAGCTGACGGCGGTGGGCGCCATCGGCCTGGCCAATGTGTTCAGCCTGCCCGTCTCCACTACCCACGTGCTCTCCTCGGGCGTGGCGGGCACCATGGTGGCCAGCAAGAGCGGACTGCACGGCAATACCGTGCGCAACATCCTGCTGGCCTGGGTGCTGACCCTGCCCGCCGCCATGCTGCTGGCGGCCGGCCTGTTCTGGGTAGGCGTGCAGATCACGGGCTGAGCGGCCCGCGCGGAGGTCAGGTCGCGCCGCTCTCGCCGATGTCGCCGTCGCGCTGCAGGGCGCGGTGCATGGCCGGCCGCTGCGCCAGGCGCTCGACGTAGGCGTTGAAGACCGAGGTTTCGGGCATGAGCTTGACCCGCATCAGGTGCTGCATCGAGCCGCCCAGCACGATGTCCACGGCGGAGAACTTGTCTCCCAGGAAGAACGGACGCGACTCCAGCACGCGCGTGAGCACTTCCTCGACCTCGTCGGCCGAGGCCCAGCCCAGCGCGGCGCTGCCCGCGTGCGGCAGCTTGAACGCGCGCTCGACCAAGGCGGGCTCCAGCACCCCCGTGGAATACGAAAGCCAGGTCAGGTAGGGCCCGCGCTGGCGGTCGCCCACCACCGGCCCCAGGCCCGCCTGAGGAAACAGGTCGGTGAGATAGAGCGCGATGGCGGGCGTCTCGAACACGGGAACCCCGTCGTGGACCAGCGCCGGCACCTTGCCGTGGGGATGAATGTCGATGTAATCGGCCGGCGGCCGGTGCCCGTCGTCGCCGCGGCGGATGGACACCATTTCGGTGTCGTACGGGACGCCCAGTTCTTCGAGCAGCCACAGTATCCGGAAGGACCGCGAGCGCGGCGCGTGATAAAGCGTAAGCATGGCCTGTCTCCGTATGGGAACCGGACCATTATGCCGTAGCGCGCCCTGCGGCGTGTCACCCCTGGCCCGACAGCGCCAGCAGCAGCCCGTACCCCGCCATGCCCAGCAGCACCGCCGCGCCGGTATTGCTCATCAGGCGCGAGGCCACCGCGGTGGCGGCCAGGCCGCCGGCATAGGCGCCCAGGCCCGGCATGCCCGCCCCGGCGTCCAGCAGGTCGGGCACGATGACGGCCGCCGCGATGCCCGCCAGCAGGCTCGGCCCCAGGGCCGAAAGGGCCGAGCCTTCGCGGGCGAGCCGGCGCAGCAGCCTGCTGCGCTCGGACAGCAGGAACGGCAGCGCGCGCGTCAGGTAGGTGATGACGGCCATGGCGGCGACGGCCGCCCAGAACCCCGGACCGCTCGCGTTCATGCGCGCCTCCGCAGACGGAAGGCCAGGCAGCCGATGACCGCGCCCGCCAGGATGGCGAGGCTGGTGTGGCCCAGCGCGGCCAGCGCGCCCGCGCCGGCCAGGGCGGCCGCCACGGACAGACCCAGTCCGCCGCGCGCGCTCTGGCAGACCAGGGCGGTAAAAAGCGCCGGCAGCGCGAAGCGCATCACCTGCGCCAGCATGGGGAAATGGCGCTCCAGGCCGTCGCCGGCATGGGCGCCCACGGCGGTTCCGGCGATCCAGGTAAGCCAGGCGCCCAGTCCCAGCGCCGCCATCCAGCGCCCGCGCCGCGCCGGCGCCACGCTTTCCAGGCGGTTGAACGCCGTGGCGAAGACTTCGTCGGTCAGCAGGAACGCGAGTCGCAGCCGCTCGCGAAGGGCGGGCGGAAGCAGGCGCGCCAGCAGCGGGCCGTAGAGCAGGTGCCGCACGTTGAGCAGCGAGCACAGCGCCACCACCCATATCCAGGGCGTGCCGGCCTTGATCGACGCCAGCAGCAGGAACTGGCTGGCCCCGGCGTAGATGAGCGCGGAAACCAGGATGACCTGCGGGCCCGTGAGGCCGGCGGCCGTGCCGGCGATGCCGAAGGTGACGGCTACCGGAAAGTACCCGATCATGACGGGCAGGCAGGCTTTCAGGCCGTCGAGGCGTGCGCCTGCCGGAAGCGTGGAACTGGCGGAATGCGGCAAGGTGAGATCCGTGGGGACGAAGCGGAAATGCGCCGGAACGCGGCAAGGCCGCTAGGGCCTGTTGGCGCTGACAGGCCCTAGTGTAGGCCAGCCTCACACGTCCAGGTCGGCGCCGCCCAGCGCCCGCAGCCTCGCTTTCAGGCGCCGCACCTCCTGGCTCAGGTCGAGGATCAGGGCCACGGCGTCCAGGTCGCCGCCGAAGGCATGCGCCAGCCGGCGCGCCTGCAACGCCCGCTCGAGGTCGGCGCTGTGGAAGCGCCACTCGGCCGGTTGTTCGCCGCGCGCGTTGACGATGCCGATTTCGACCAGTTGGGCCACCCACTCCACTTCGGCGCCGCAGGCGTGCGCGAGATCATCGGCGGAGAGCGGCTGCGACTTGCCCACGACGGTGGAGCTGGCGATGACGAGCTTCTTCATGAATCAGACCCCCATGTGGCGGCGCGGGTTGAAGGAGGGCAGCTCCTGCTGCAGCTTCCGGTAGGCCGACCGGGCGGCCTCCGTGTCGGCGGGGGGCAGCGCCACTTCCAGCACCAGGTAGAGATCGCCCGCAGGTTCGCCGGGAATGCCGCGGCCGCGCAGCCGGAGCTTGCGGCCATTGGCCGAGCCCGGCGGCACCGAAACCTCGACGGCGCCGCCGGGCGTGGGCACGTCGATGCTCGCGCCCAGCGCGGCCTCCCAGGGCGCGACCGGCACGTTCATGTACAGGTCGCGGCCGTCCACGCGGTAGCGCGGATGCGGCTTGAAGCGGATTTCCAGGTAAAGATCGCCGTTTTCGCCGCCGCCGTAGCCCGGCATGCCCTGGCCCGCCAGCCGGATGTACTGGCCTTCGCGCACGCCGGGCGGAATGCGCACGCTGAGCGTGCGCGTCTGCATGTGCGGCCGCCCCTGGGCGTCCATTTGCATGGAGCGCAGGGAGATGTCGCGCGTGGCGCCCTTGATGGCGTCTTCGAGATCGATCTCGACCGCCGCGTGGTGGTCTTCTCCCCGGGCGCGGAATTCCTGGTGCGCGCCGCCGCGGCGGGCGCGCCCGCCGAAGAGCGAAGAGAAGAATTCGCTGAACTGGGCCTCGTCGCCCGGCGCGGCGCCGCGGTGGAATTCGAAGCCTTCGTCCCATCCGGGCGGCGGGGCGAAGCCGCCGTCGGGCGAGACGCCGGCGGCGAGATTGTCGTAGGCCAGGCGCTTTTCCTTGTCGCGCAGGACGTCGTAGGCCTCGTTGACGTCGCGCATGCGGGCCTCGGCGTCTTTTTCTTTGCTGACGTCGGGGTGGTATTTGCGGGCGAGCTTGCGATAGGCGCGCCGGATTTCATCCTCGCCGGCGGTCCGCTCCACCCCGAGGATGCTGTAGTAGTCCTTGAACTCCATGTTCCAGCCCAGTGTGAGGTTGCAGCCGCGCCGGCGGCGCCGGTCCGGCCCTGAATACAAGCAAGATAGGGGCTGCGGCGCTTTTTTTCAATGCGCGGCGCCCCCGCCCGTATCGCGCATAATGCCGGGACAGGCAGCCTTTGCCGCGCCTTTTCTTGTTCAGAGAGCGATATTCGACATGGAAATGAGCAACATTCCCTTCGGCACCACCGACTGGTCCGACGTGGCCCCCACCGAGCACGCCGGCGAGACGGGCATGGCCTATTGGCGCACGCGCCACTTCGGCGACCTGCGTGTGCGCATGGTGGAATACACCCCCGGCTATCTGGCGGACCACTGGTGCGCCAAGGGCCACATCCTGCTCTGCCTGGAAGGCGAGCTGCACACCGAGCTGGAGGACGGCCGCCGGTTCGTGCTCAAGCCCGGCATGAGCTACCAGGTGGCCGACGGGGCCGAACCGCACCGCTCGTCCACGGCCTCGGGCGCCAGGCTCTTCATCGTGGACTGAGGCGCACGCGCGACACGCCGCGGTTTCAATTGCGTTACCCTTGGATCTTGCGGCGGCCCCGGCCGCCCGTCCTTCCCGCCGACAGCACACCCGCCTGACCGGAGACCACACTTGGGCGAGCCTTTCACGCTATATGTCGATTCGCGCTTTCTCAGCCCTTACGCCCTGTCCGCCCACGTGGCGCTGACCGAAAAAGGCGCGCCTTTCGAGGTCCGGCTCGTGGACCTCGAAGCCGGCGAACAGCGGATGCGCCCGTACCAGTGCCGCGCCCTCACCGGCCGCGTTCCCGCCCTGACCCACGGCGACTTCCATCTCACCGAATCCACCGCCATCGCGGAATATCTCGAAGAGATCTTTCCGCCGCCGGAGCACGTCCGGCTCTACCCCGCCGATCCGCGCGACCGGGCCCGGGCGCGCCAGCTCCAGGCCTGGCTGCGCAGCGACCTGGCCCCGCTGCGCGAAGAGCGGCCGACCCAGGTGGTGTTCTGGAACGAACAGCGGCCGCCGCTGGGCGACGCCGCCTGTGCGGCCTCGGCCAAACTGCTGCACGCGGCCGAGTGCCTGATCGGCGCCGGCCAGACCACGCTTTTCGGCGACTGGAGCCTGGCCGACGCCGACCTGGCCGTGGCGCTGCGCCGGCTGTGGCGCGACGACCTGCCCGACACGCTGCGCCGCTACGTGCAGGCGCAATGGGAACGGCCCTCGATGGTCCGCTGGCTCGAGCACAACGCGGCCGCCCGCGCCTGAGCGGCCATGCAGCTCCTGGACCACCTTTCGCTCACCGTGCCCGACCTGGGCGCGGCGCGCGTCTTCTACGACGCCGTCATGGCCCCGCTGGGCGCGGCCAAGGTGTACGACCGCCCGGACGCCCTGGGCTACGGCGAGCGCTGCCGGGCCGGCAGCACCGGGCACACGTACCTCTCCGTGCTGGCCGGCGCCGCCGGCGCGCCCGGCGCGCGCAGCCATTGCTGCTTCAAGGCGCCCAGCCGCGCGGCCGTGGACGCCTTCCACGCCGCGGGCCTGGCCTCGGGCGGCGCCGACGACGGCGCGCCGGGGCTGCGGCCGCACTACCATGCGCATTATTACGCGGCCTTCCTGCGCGACCCCGGCGGCAACCGCCTCGAAGCCGTCTGCCACGATCCGGGCTGAGGCCCGGGCGTCTGGCAAAAACGGGGACGTATTACTTGTCAGAGTTTGACGTCCTGCTCCCCCTCGGTTGTTGCGATGCAACATCCATTGATGTGTAATGGACCGGTGAACAGGCCAGCCATCCGCTGGCGCGAGCATATCTACAGGAGATCGCCATGGCCGGATCCGGCAACGATCGCACCCCCGCCCCGTCCGCCAACCCCTGGACGGCCGCCTACGAATACGCCCTGGACGCCTGGCAGCGCGGCGTCCTGTACGCCGATGTGATGCGCCAGCGCGGCAACCAGTATCACGCGCACATGGCGCAGCGCGCGCCCAATGTGCTGAGCATGGAATTCGAGCTGGTGCTGGACGGCCGCGAGCTGCCCCGCCCCGTCAACTACGGCCTGCTGCGCATCAAGCCGCCCGCCGGCGTCGAAACCGACCCCATCAAGCGCCCCTTCCTGGTGGTGGATCCGCGCGCGGGCCACGGGCCGGGCATCGGCGGCTTCAAGCCCGAAAGCGAGATCGGCGTGGCCGTGCGCGCCGGCCATCCCTGCTATTTCGCCACCTTCCTGCCCCAGCCCATGCCCACGCAGACCGTCGAAGACGTGATGCACGCCGAGGCCCGCTTCCTGGAGGAAATCATCGCCCTGCATCCGCAGGCCGAGGGCAAGCCGGTCGTGGTGGGCAATTGCCAGGCGGGCTGGCAGATCATGATGACGGCGGCCATGCGCCCCGAGCTGTTCGGCCCCATCATCGTGGCCGGCGCGCCGCTTTCGTACTGGGCCGGCTGGCGCGGCATGAACCCCATGCGCTATTCGGGCGGCCTGCTGGGCGGCTCCTGGCTCACCGCCCTGACCAGCGACCTCGGCAACGGCCGCTTCGACGGCGCCTGGCTGGTGCAGAACTTCGAGAACCTCAACCCCGCCAACACGCTCTGGACCAAGCAGTACAACCTGTATTCCAAGGTGGACACCGAAGCCAGCCGCTACCTGGGCTTCGAGAAATGGTGGGGCGGCCACGTGTTTCTCAACGGCCCCGAAATCCAGTACATCGTGGATAACCTGTTCGTGGGCAACCGGCTGGCCACCGCCGGCCTGGTCACCTCGGACGGCATCCGCATCGACCTGCGCAACATCCGGTCGCCCATCGTGGTGTTCTGCTCCAAGGGCGACAACATCACGCCGCCCCCGCAGGCGCTGGGATGGATTCCCGACCTCTACCAGAACGACGACGAAGTGCTGGCCCACGGCCAGACCATCGTCTATGCGGTGCACGAGAGCATCGGCCACCTGGGCATCTTCGTCTCGGGCAGCGTGGCGCGCAAGGAGCACCAGGAGTTCACGTCCAACATCGACATGATCGATGTGCTGCCGCCCGGCATCTACCAGGCCGAGATCGCCGACAAGACGCCCGATACGCCCAACGCCGACCTGGCCTACGGCAACTACGTGCTGTCTTTCGAGCGGCGCGCGGTGGACGACGTGCGCGCCATCGTCGACCGCAAGGAAGAAGACGACCGCCGCTTCGCCGCGGTGGCGCGCATCTCCGACATGAACCTGGGCCTGTACCGCAGCTTCCTGCAGCCCTGGGTGCGCGCCATGGTGACGCCGCAGTCGGCCGAATGGGCGCAGCGCCTGCACCCGCTGCGCCTGCCGTACGAACTGATCTCCGACCGCAATCCCTGGGTCGCGCCCGTGGCCAAGGTGGCCGAGCAGGTGCGCGCCCACCGCAAGCCCGTCTCGCCCGACAATCCCTTCCTGGTCGCCCAGGAAATGTTCTCCAATCTGGTCGAAACCAGCCTCGACATCTGGCAGGAGTTGCGCGACTCCGCGGCCGAGCGGCTTTTCATGACCGTCTACGGCTCGCCCGTGGTGCAGGACCTCGCCGGCCTGGGCGCCAAGGAAGGGCCGCCGCGCAAGCACCCCGGCGTGTCGCCGGAACACCGCCGCTTCATGGAAGAGCGCGCCGCCGAGCTGCGCTCCCTGATCAACGAAGGCGGCGCGCAGGTGGCGGCCATCCGCATGCTGCTCTATGTGGCGGGCGCGGAAGGCGGGCTGGACGAACGCAGCTACGCCCTGATCCGCCGGATGCGGGCCCGGTCCGACACGGCGCTCACGCTGGAGGAATTCAAGGACATCGTGCGCGACCAGGCGCTTATCATGCTCATGGACGCGCGCGGCGCGATCAGCGCCATGCCGCGCCTGCTCGACGACGCGCCAGCCGCCGTCATCCGCAAGGCGCTCGAAACCATGAAACAGGTGCTCGAAGCGGCCCAGCCGCTCAGCGAAGCCGCGCGCGAAAGCCTGGACGAAATGGAGCGCATTTTCCTGGCCGCCGAGCGCCGCGCGCTCAAGCGCGAGGAAACCCAGCCGGCCGCGCCGCGCAAGACGCCCGTGCGCGTGGCGGCCGCCCGCCGCGAAGCGCCCACCGCGAGCGCCGCCACGCCCGCGCCCCGCAAACCGGCCGCCGCCAGGCGCGCGGCCCCGCGCAGAAAATCGACCAAGGCCCAACCGGAATGACGCTGCCCGCCACTTCCCACTACGACCGGCTCATCGCGCGCGCCCAGACCCTGCCGCCCGCGGTGTGCGCCATCGCGCATCCCTGCGACGAGCCCTCGCTCTCGGCCGCCCTGGAGGCGCGCGACCTCAACCTCCTGCGTCCGGTGCTGGTCGGGCCGGAGCACAAGATCCGCGCCACCGCCGAGCAGTTCGGGCTCGACCTGGGCGATACGCGCATCGTCGACGCGCCGCACAGCCACGCAGCCGCGGCGACGGCCGTGTGCCTGGTGCGCGCCGGCGAAGCCGCCCTGCTCATGAAAGGCAGTCTTCATACCGACGAGCTGATGCGCGAGGTGGTGGCGCGCGACACCGGGCTGCGCACCGGCCGGCGCATCAGCCACGTCTTCATCATGGAAGTGCCCACGTACCCGGAGCCGCTCTTCATCACGGACGCGGCCATCAACATCTTCCCCGACCTGGAAACCAAAGCCGACATCATCCGCAACGTCATCGACCTGCACATCGGCCTGGGCCTGGGCGAGCCGCGCGTGGCGATCCTCTCCGCGGTGGAACAGGTCACGCCCACCATCCCCGGCACCATCGACGCCGCGGCCCTGTGCAAGATGGCCGACCGCGGCCAGATCCAGGGCGGCGTGCTGGACGGGCCGCTGGCGCTGGACAATGCCATCAGCCCCGAAGCCGCCCGCATCAAGGGCATCCGCTCGCCGGTGGCGGGCGTGGCCCAGGTGCTGGTGGTGCCCGACCTGGAAGCCGGCAACATGCTGGCCAAGAACCTCACTTTCCTGGCCAACGCCGAGGCCGCCGGCATCGTGCTCGGCGCGCGCGTGCCCATCATCCTGACCAGCCGCGCCGACAGTCCGCGCACCCGCCTGGCCTCGTGCGCCGTGGCGGCCATCTACGCGCACTACCTGGCCCAGCAGCAGGCGCTGCCGCTGGCCTGAGCCCAGGCGCGTCGACACCGAAAGAAGCCCCGCCATGACCGACACCATCCTCGTCATCAACGCCGGCAGCTCCAGCATCAAGTTCCACCTGTACGACATCGAGGGTCCGCAGGAGCTGTCCCCGCGGCTGGGCGGCCAGCTCGACGGCATCGGCACCCGACGTCCCCGCCTGCGCGTGCGCAATGCCGCGGGCGAAACACTGGTGGAGCGCGAGATCGCGCCCGGGCACGCGGCCGACGTGCCCAACGCCCAGGAAGTGGTGGGCACCTGGCTGAGCGGGCACCTGGGCGGCGCGCCGCTCGCCATCGGGCATCGCGTGGTGCACGGCGGGCCCGACCTGGCCGAGCCGGTGCTGGTCGACGACGCCCTGCTCGCCCGCCTGGAAGCGCTCTCGCCGCTCGCGCCGCTGCACCAGCCCAACAACCTCGCCCCCATCCGCGTCATCCGCGAACGCCGTCCCGAGATTCCGCAGGTCGCGTGCTTCGACACGGCGTTTCACCGCACCCACTCCGACGTGGCCGACCGCTACGCGGTGCCGGAGCGCCTGTACGAACAGGGCGTGCGGCGCTACGGCTTTCACGGGCTGTCCTACGAATACATCGCCCAGCGCCTGAAAAAGGCGCTGCCCGACATCGCCATGGGCCGCATCGTGGCCGCGCACCTGGGCTCCGGCGTGTCGGCCTGCGCCATCCACCAGGGCAGGAGCGTGGACAGCACCATGGGCTTCACGGCGCTGGAGGGCCTGCCCATGGGCACCCGGCCGGGCCGGCTGGACGCGGGCGCCGTGCTCTGGATGATGGAGCAGGGCATGGGCCACGACGAAATCGAACACCTGCTCTATTACGAATGCGGCCTCAAGGGCCTGTCGGGCATCAGCAACG
Source organism: Achromobacter sp. Marseille-Q4962 (assembly GCF_943737005.1). Taxonomy (GTDB): domain Bacteria; phylum Pseudomonadota; class Gammaproteobacteria; order Burkholderiales; family Burkholderiaceae_B; genus Achromobacter. Next base: position 205,423 of record NZ_CALSFU010000007.1, read on the forward strand.
ACATGCGCGAACTGCTGGCCAGCGACACGCCGGCCGCGCGGCGCGCGCTGGCGTATTTCGCCTGGCGCGTGGCCGAAGGCATGATGGGGCTGGGCTGCGCCATGAACGGCATCGACGCCATCGTCTTCACCGCCGGCGTGGGCGAGAATTCGCCGCAGATCCGGCAGGCCATCGCCGACCACTGGGGCTGGCTGGGCGTGGAGCTCGACCCCGAGCGCAATGCGCGCCACGGTCCGCGCATCTCCACCGAGCAGAGCCGCATCGGCGTCTATGTGGTGCGCACCAACGAAGAGCTCATCATCGCGCAGCACACGCTGGCGCTGGTGAGGCCGCAATGAGCGCCGCCCGGCCGCTGGCCGGCAAGCGCGGGCTGGTCACCGGCATCGCCAACGCGGACTCCATCGCCTGGGGCTGCGCCAAGGCGTTCCGCGCGCTGGGCGCGGAGCTGGCCGTCACCTATCTCAACGACAAGGCGCGCGTGCACGTCGAGCCGCTGGCGCGGCAGGTGCAGGCCGCCATGCTGATGCCGCTGGACCTGTTGCGCGACGGCCAGCTCGAAGCCGTTTTCGCGCGCATCGACAAAGAATGGGGCAGCCTGGATTTCGTGCTGCATTCCATTGCCTACGCGCCGCGCGAAGACCTGCACGGCCGCGTCGCCGATTGCTCGCGCGCGGGCTTCCTGCAGGCCATGGACGTGTCGTGCTGGTCTTTCATCCGCATGGCCAAGCTGGCCGAGCCGCTGATGCCGCGCGGCGGCGCCCTCTTCTGCATGAGCTACTACGGCTCGCAGATGGTGGTCGAGCACTACAACATGATGGGGCCGGTGAAGGCGGCGCTGGAATCGGCCACGCGCTACCTGGCGGCCGAGCTCGGCCCGCATGGCATCCGCGTGCACGCGATATCGCCCGGCCCGCTCAAGACCCGCGCCGCCTCGGGCATCGCCGAGTTCGACGCGCTGCTGGACCGCGCCCAGGCCAAGGCCCCGGCCCGCAGCCTGGTTTCGATCGACGACGTGGGCGAAGCCACCGCCTGGCTGGCCACGGACGCCGCGCGCCTCATGACGGGCCAGACGCTGTATATCGACGGCGGCTACCACATCATCGACTGAAAGCCGCCGGCCCGCTCAGCCCAGGGTCGCGGGCGCCGCCTGGCGCCAGCGTTCGATGGCTTCCACCGCCTGCTCGGCGCTGCCGAAGATGCGCTCGCGCCCGACCTTGTCCGCCAGACCCGACCGCTCCAGCGCCAGCCGGAACTGCCCATGGCCGCCCGCGATGGCCAGCGCGATGCCGCGCGCATCCAGCTCGCGCTTCAGTCCGTACAAGGCTTCCACGGCATCGGCGTCCGCCTGCGTCATGGCCTCCGCGTCCAGCACGAACCATTGCACATCGCCTGCCCGGTCCATGATTTCGCGGGCCCGGCGCCGGAACGCATCGGCATTGAAAAACCAGACCGACGATTCGAACAGCCACACCACGATGCCGGGCACGGGCCGGGCGTCGGGGTTCAGGTGCAGCTTGCCCAGCACGGTTTCGCCCGGCAGCCGGCCCAGCAGGGCATCGCGCGGATTGGCCGACACGTACATGGCGTAGAGCAGCGTCGCGCCCACCGACACGGCCACACCCTGCAGCACGCCGAATCCCACCACCCCCACCGCCGCCAGCAGCGCGAACGCCAGCTCGATCCGGGAAATCCGCGCCAGCCGGCGAAACGCCGCCAGGTCGAACAGACTGGCGGCCGCCAGCAGGAGAATGGCAGACAGCACGGCCTGGGGCAGCCAGTACAGGGGCTTGCCCAGCAGGCTTACCACCAGGGCCAGCGCCACCGCCGCGCTGGCGGCCGTCAGGGGCGAGGAGCCTCCCGCGGCCAGCCCCACGGCCGTGCGCGAATCCGCGCCCGTGACCGCAAAGCCGTGGAACAGGCCCGCCGCCACGTTGGCCGCGCCGAAGCCCACCAGCTCCCGGTTGGGGTCGATGTGCTCGCCCGAGTGTGCGGCAAAGCTGCGCGCCGTGACGATGCCGCTGGAAAAACTCACCACCAGCACGCCGGCCGCCCCCAACAACACGCCGTCGATGCCCGCCATGCGCGGCGGCAGCCCGATCGCCGGCAGGCCGGCGGGCACGTCGCCCACCACGGCGATGCCCAGCGCCGGAAAGTCCAGCATCCAGGAAAGGACGCAGGCCAGCGCCACCAGCAGGATGGGGCCCGGCCAGCTCGGCCGGTAGCGCTTGAGCCAGATGAGCGCCGCGCACGACACCAGCCCGAGGCACAGCGTGGGCAGGCGGATCTCGCCCACCCGCCGCGACAGCTCCAGGAACGGATGGACCAGCCCGCTGTCGCGCAGCCCCACGCCGGTCAGCCCGCTGAGCTGCGACAGCGCCAGCGTGACGGCCACTCCCGCCATGTAGCCCACCAGCACGGGCCGCGAAAGCAGGTTGGCCAGCACGCCCAGCCGCAGGACGCGGGCGGCCAGGCAGCCCAGGCCCACCGTCAGCGCGATCGCGCTGGCGCCGGCCAGGCGTTCCTCGGGCGTGATCAGCGCCATGGTGGACAGCGTGGCGGCGATCAGCGTGCAGGTGGCGGTGTCGGGCCCCACGATCAGCGTGCGCGACGATCCGAAGAGCGCATAGCCCAGCATGCCCGCAATGGCCGCCCAGATTCCGGCCACCGGCGGCACGCCCATCATGGCCGCATACGCCAGCCCCACGGGCAGCGCCACCGCCGCCACGCTCAGGCCCGCCGTGACATCCCGCCTGGCGGAATCGCGCGTGATTCCCCGGAAATGGTTCAAGCCTGGAAAGAGGCGCAGCAGCATGGCGGAAGACGGAAGTGACAAGGGGATAGGCCCGCAGGCGTGTCGGCGACACGCGCTAGCCTACACCAGCCCGGCGCGGGCGTGCCTTGCGGCTGGCAGGCCCCGCCGCATCATTCCTTCACAGAATGAAGTTTCTTAAATTTTTATCTCTTTTCGGAAGAAGCGGCCCTGCGTACAGTCGCGGACGGCACGGCGCGTGCCATGCCCGCGCCGCATCGCGCCCGCGCGACGCGCCGCCAGGCGCTCGCGCGGGCGCGCACGAACAAGCACAACACGATCAGGAGACTGCATGTCCTACGCATTCTGGCGCGGCGCCCGCCGCGCGCTGACGCTCGCCGCCCTGGCGGCCGCCCTGCTTCCCGCCGCAGGCCACGCCGGCCCGGGCTACCCCGACCGCCCCATCAGGCTCGTGGTGCCCTGGCCGCCCGGCGGCGCCACCGATGCGCTGGGCCGCATGCTGGCCCAGCGCCTGGGCGAGCGGCTGGGCCAGACCGTCATCGTGGACAACAAGGCGGGCGCGGGCGGCAACATCGGCACCGCCGCCTTCGTGCGCGAGAAACCGGACGGCTACACGCTGCTGGTGGCCACCAGTTCCACCAACGCGGCCAATCCTCACCTGTATTCGCGCCTGGGTTTCGACCCGGTCAAGGACTTCACGCCCGTGGCGTTCGTGGCGGAAATCCCGAACATTCTGGAGGTGCCCGCGCAGTCTCCGTTCCATTCCGTGCAGGAACTGGTGCAGGCGGCCCGGGCCAGGCCCGGAAAACTCAACTATGGCTCCGGCGGCGTGGGGTCGTCCCAGCATCTCGCGGGCAGCATGTTCAAGGCCCGCACCGGGGTGGACGTGGTGCATATCCCCTACAAGGGCAGCGGCCCGGCCGTGGCGGACCTGCTCGCCGGACAGGTGGACATGATGATAGACACGGGCTCGCTCGCCCAGGTGCAGGCCGGTTCGCTGCGGGCTCTGGCCGTGGCCGCGCGCAAGCGCCTGCCCGCCCTGCCGGACGTGCCCACCTTCGCGGAAGCGGGCGTGGCCGACATGTACGCCTCCGCCTGGTACGGCATCGTGGCGCCCGCGGGCACGCCGCCGGACGTGGCGGCGCGCCTGAACCGGGAAATCAATGCGGTCGCCGCCGACCCCGACATGCGCCGGCGCATGGAGGCCATGGGCGCCCAGGTGCCCGACGCGCAGACGCCGGAAGCGTTCGGCCGGTTCATGCGAACGGAAATCGACCGCTACGCCGGCATCGTGAAACTGTCGGGCGCCAGGATGGAGTAGGCCCAGGGCCCGCCGCCGGGCCTTTCAAGAAAAAATCTATGGTCAGCCCGATTTTTGCCAGCGAGGAAGTGTTGGCGCAAATTGGGCTTTGCCCAAATCTGTTCGGAGCCGGTTGGGGACAAGTCCCCGCTCCATGACGAGAGCCGCGCCCGGCAACCCTCAAAAGCGCCCTAGCATCCAAGTGCTGAATTTTTTGCCGGGTTTCCTGCCAGGCCGTCGAGCCGTTTATGTCTGCACGTACTCGCGTCGCAAAACCAGGAAGTGACAGCGTAAAACGGTGATGAAGGTCAGGCTGCGCCAACCGCCTGCTCACTTCGGTCGTGCGTTCCGTTGGCGAGGATGGCCCAGGCTATCCTCGCCAATTTGTTGGCCAGCGCGCAGGCCGCCACATTCGAGTGACGCCTTGCCGGCAGCTCGCGCCCCCGGATGCCGAGTCGATCCGTGCGCCGCCCGATGCGTTGCATGACCGCTCGTGCGCCTTGCACCAACAATCGTCTGAGATTCTTGTCGCCGCGCTTGCTGATACCCAACAGCGTGGGTGTGCCGCCCGTGCTGTACTGGCGAGGCGCCAAGCCCGCCGAGGCGGCGAACTGGCGTGCCGAGCCGACTTGCCGCGCATCGCCCGGTTCTGTCATCAGCACGCTCGCCGTGATCGGCCCGATGCGGGGGAGTTCCGGGAGCCGCTGGCCGCGCTCAGCCTCGCGCAGCCGCTGGCGCGAGCACTTCTTGCGAAACACCACTCTGCCGGTCGCGTCCTGCCCGTGCAAATGAAAGCCATGCTTGCCCAGATCAATGCCAATTAGCGTGACGGTGTTCATGAGAGGGCTCCCAGAAAGACCGATCCCCACTCAGCGTACCGCTTCGTGGGGATCGGGCTGACCATCTCATTAGCGCCCCTGGCGGGGCGCTGACGGCCGGACGGCGCGGAAAGCGCCGCGCCGTCCGATGCGGATGCGAAGCGCGCTCAGGCGTTTCTTGCTTCCAGCGCCGCCACCGCGGGCAGGGTCTTGCCTTCGAGGAATTCCAGGAAGGCGCCGCCGCCGGTGGAGATGTAGCCCACCTGTTCGCCGATGCCGTACTTGGCGATGGCGGCCAGGGTGTCGCCGCCGCCGGCGATGGAGAAGCCCTCGGAGTCGGCGATGGCGCGCGCCACCGTCTCGGTGCCGTGGGCGAACTGATCGAACTCGAACACGCCGACCGGGCCGTTCCAGACGATGGTGCCCGCCTTCTTGAGGATGTCGGCGAGCTGGGCCGCGGTCCGCGGGCCGATGTCGAGAATCATGTCGTCATCGGCAACCTGGTCGGCCGGCTTCACCGTGGCTTCGGCGTCGGCGCCGAACGACTTGGCGCACACCACGTCCACCGGGATCGGCACCTCGGCGCCGCGCTGCTTCATGAGATCGATGACGGCGCGCGCCTCGGCGACCTGGTCGGGCTCGGCCAGCGACTTGCCGATGGACAGGCCGGCGGCGAGCATGAAGGTGTTGGCGATGCCGCCGCCCACCACGAGCTGGTCGACCTTGTGGGCCAGCGATTGCAGGATGGACAGCTTGGTCGAGACCTTGGAGCCGCCCACGATAGCCACCAGCGGACGCTTGGGTTCGTGCAGGGCGCGGCCCAGGGCGTCGAGTTCGGCCTCGAGCAGCGGGCCGGCGCAGGCCACGGGCGCGAAGCGCGCGATGCCGTGCGTGGTGGCCTCGGCGCGGTGGGCGGTGCCGAAGGCGTCGTTGACGTAGACGTCGCACAGCGCGGCCATCTTGCGCGCCAGGGTTTCGTCATCTTTCTTCTCGCCGGGGTTCACGCGGCAGTTTTCCAGCAGCACGACGCGGCCGGGCTCGACGGTGACGCCGTCCACCCAGTCGCGCACCAGCTGCACGGGCGCGCCCAGCAGCTCGGACAGGCGCTGCGCCACCGGGGCGAGCGAGTCGGCGTCGGTGAGCTGGCCCTCCTTGGGCCGGCCCAGGTGCGAGGTGACCATGACGGCGGCGCCGCCATCCAGGGCGAGGCGGATGCCGGGCACGGAGGCGCGGATGCGGGTGTCTTCGGAGATGCGGCCGGCATCGTCGAAAGGCACGTTGAGGTCGGCGCGGATGAAGACGCGCTTGCCGGACAATTCGCCGGCCTTGGCCAGCGCGGACAGGGTTTTTACCTTGGGCATGGGATTCGTTCTCCTGCGGAGGTTCGTGCAAAGGGGACGAACCCGCTTTCCGCCCGCGCGGAAAGCAAATCCGTCCCCTCCGGGCTTGCCGTCAGGCGGCTTACTTGGCCGACATCAGCGCGACGGTGGTGTCGAGCATGCGGTTGGAGAAGCCCCACTCGTTGTCGTACCAGGACGACACCTTGACCAGGCGGCCGGACACCTTGGTGAGCGTGGCGTCGAAGGTGCTGGAAGCCGGGTTGTGGTTGTAGTCCACCGAAACCAGGGGCTCGGTGTTGTAGTCGAGGATGCCCTTGAGCTCGCCTTCGGAGGCGGCCTTGAGGATGCCGTTCACTTCTTCGACCGTGGTGTCGCGCCTGGCGATGAAGGACAGGTCGACGATGGACACGTTGATGGTCGGCACGCGGATGGCGTAGCCGTCCAGCTTGCCGTTCAGCTCGGGCAGCACCAGGCCCACGGCGGCGGCAGCGCCGGTCTTGGTGGGGATCATGCTCATGGTGGCCGAGCGGGCGCGGCGCAGGTCTTCGTGGTAGACGTCGGTGAGAACCTGGTCGTTCGTGTAGGCGTGCACCGTGGTCATCAGGCCGTTCTCGATGCCGAGCTTGTCATTGAGCGGCTTGACCAGCGGGGCCAGGCAGTTCGTGGTGCACGAAGCGTTGGAAATGACGGTGTGCTCGGCCTTGAGCACGTTGTGGTTCACGCCGTAGACGATGGTGGCGTCCACGTCCTTGCCGCCCGGGGCGGAGATGATGACCTTCTTGGCGCCGCCCTTCAGGTGGGCGCTGGCCTTTTCCTTGGAGGTGAAAAAGCCCGTGCACTCCAGCACCACGTCCACGTTGAGCTCGCCCCAGGGCAGCTCGGCCGGGTTGCGGTTGGCCAACACGCGGATCTTGTCGCCGTTGACGACCATGTAGTCGCCATCGACCTCGACGGTGCCCGGGAACTTGCCGTGGGCGGTGTCGTAGCGCGTCAGGTGCGCATTGGTCTTGGGATCGCCCAGGTCGTTGATGGCGACGATCTGGATGTCGTGCTTCTTGCCGTTTTCGTAGTGGGCACGCAGGATGTTGCGGCCGATGCGGCCGTAACCGTTGATGGCAACGCGAATGGTCATGACTGAGCTCCTTTTTTACAAAACCTGCTTGACGGTCTCGGCCACCTTGTCGGCGGTCAGCCCGAAGAACTTGAACAGCGTGCCGGCGGGGGCCGATTCGCCGTAGCGGTCGATGCCGACCACGGCGCCTTCCAGGCCCACGTACTTGTGCCAGAAGGCCGTGACGCCCGCTTCCACCGCCACGCGCGGCAGGCCGGGCGGCAGCACGGCGCGCTTCCAGCCGGCGTCCTGGCGGTCGAACACGTCGGTGCTGGGCATGGACACCACGCGCACCGCGATGCCTTCCTTGGCAAGCTGGGCCTGCGCATCGAGCGCGATGGACACTTCCGAACCCGTGGCGATGATGACGGCGCGCGCGCCCTCGGCGTCGCGCAGCACGTAGCCGCCGCGCGAAATGGCTTGCAGCGTGGCCGCGTCGCGCTCCACGTAGGGCAGGTTCTGGCGCGAGAGCAGCAGCGCGGTGGGACCGCCGTCATGCACGTCCATGCCGATGCTGGCCGGGCGCGTGACGGCCGCGTTCCAGGCCACGGCGGTCTCGGCCGTGTCGCAGGGGCGCCAGACCGACAGGTTGGGAATCAGGCGCAGACTGGACGCGTGCTCGATGGACTGGTGCGTGGGGCCGTCTTCGCCCAGGCCGATGGAGTCGTGCGTGAACACGTGCACCACGCGCTGCTTCATGAGCGCGGCCATGCGGATGGCGTTGCGGGAGTAATCGGAAAAGGTCAGGAAGGTGCCGCCGAACGGCAGGTAGCCGCCATGCAGGGCGATGCCGTTCATGATGGCGGCCATGCCGAATTCGCGCACGCCGTAGTTGATGTGGCGGCCGAACTGGAGGCCCTTGCCGTCGCCGGCGCGCACCGCGGCCACGCCCTTCCAGTCGGTGTAGTTGGAGCCGGTGAGGTCGGCCGAGCCGCCCAGCAGCTCGGGCAGCGCCTGCGCCAGCGCGGCGATGGCGAACTGCGAGGCCTTGCGGGTGGCCGCGGTTTCGGCCTTCTGTGCGGTGGCTTCCAGGAATGCCTGGAACTGCGCGGCGTAGCCGGCGGGCAGCTCGCCCTTCATGCGGCGCCGGAATTCGGCGGCCAGTTCGGGATACTGCTCGGCGTAGGCGTCGAAGGCCGACTGCCATTCGGCCTGGGCGGCCGCGCCGGCCTTGCGGGCGTCCCAGCCGTCGTAGACCGGCTGCGGGATCTGGAACGGCTCGGCGCTCCAGCCCAGGGCCGCGCGGGTGGCGGCGATTTCGTCCTTGCCCAGCGGCGCGCCGTGCACGTTGTGGGTGCCCGCCATGTTGGGCGCGCCCTTGCCGATCACGGTGCGGCACACGATGAGGGTCGGCTTTTCCGACTGGCCGCGCGCCGCCTTGATCGCCGCGTCCACGGCGGCCACGTCGTGGCCGTCCACGCCGCGGATGACGTTCCAGCCGTAGCCCTCGAAACGCTTGGCGGTGTCGTCGGCGAACCAGTGCTCGACGTGGCCGTCGATGGAAATGCCGTTGTCGTCATACAGCACCACCAGCTTGGACAGCTTCAGCGTGCCGGCCAGCGAGCAGACCTCGTGCGAGATGCCTTCCATGAGGCAGCCGTCGCCCGTGAAGGCGTAGGTGTGGTGATCGACGATGGTGTGGCCGGGCTTGTTGAATTCGGCGGCCAGCAGCGCCTCGGCCAGCGCCATGCCCACGGCGTTGCCCAGGCCCTGGCCCAGCGGGCCGGTGGTGGTTTCCACGCCCGGGGTGATGCCGACTTCGGGGTGGCCCGGGGTCTTGGAATGCAGCTGGCGGAAATTCTTCAGCTCCTCGATGGGCAGGTCGTAGCCCGTGAGGTGCAGCAGCGCGTAGATCAGCATGGAGCCGTGGCCGTTGGACAGCACGAAGCGGTCGCGGTTGGCCCAGGCGGGGTCGTTCGGGTTGTGGCGCAGGTGATTGATCCAGAGCGCCTGGGCGATTTCGGCCATCCCCATCGGCGCCCCCGGGTGTCCGGAGTTGGCTTGTTGCACGGCGTCCATCGCGAGGGCGCGGATGGCATCCGCCAGGGCAGGGTTGGGGGCGGTCGGATTGCTCATTCGGAAGGCTCTTTGAAACCGGCGCCGGCAAGACGGATATGGGGCCGGTTGAGTAGGTTGCGAAGCCAGGGATTTTACCATCCAGGGATTACCCCAGCGCCATCGCCCGGACGCCCGACCTGTCCCGCCGCGGCGCCTCGCCCGGGCGGACCGGCAGGTGCAGCGCCGCGCCCCGGCGCCGGGCCCCTGCCGCGGAAACGGCGGCGGTGGTAGGCTACGCGCTTTACCGCAACCCCGGAGGCGCGTCTCCGGGGTTGCGGTAAAGCGCGTAGCCTACC
>NZ_CALSFU010000008.1 GCF_943737005.1 Achromobacter sp. Marseille-Q4962
ACCAGGTGAACCGGGCGGTGTCGCAGATGGACGAGGTGACGCAGCAGAACGCGGCGCTGGTGGAGGAGGCGGCGGCTGCGGCCGGTTCGCTGCAGGAGCAGGCGCAGCGGCTGGCCGAGGCGGTGTCGGTGTTCAAGATCAACGCGGGCGAGGTCATCGAGGTGCCCGCCCAGCAGCTCGGCGGCTATGCCGCGCCGACCTTGACGCACGCCTGATCCAGGCGAAAAACCCGCTTGGCAGAAGGCGGGGCCGGCCGCGCGACGCGTCCGGCCCCGCGTCCATCCGGCGCCGCGATGCGAGGGGATCGCGCATTTAAGTTCCCGGAAATACGGACGTTAACTGTCATAACGTCCGATAAACGCGTGTGTACACAATCTGGCCGCGCCGCAGCACGATTCGCCGCCGTGGATCGGACGGCGAGGCGGGCGTGTGCCCGCCCGTTCGACCACGATATGTTGCAAGCGGAGATGTACAGTGCGGGTCAATCTTCCAGTCACGAACGTTGAAACCAAGCTGCGCGACGATCAGTACCTGATTTCGCGCACCGATACCAAGGGCCGCATCGTCTACGCCAACCCGGCGTTCGTGGAGGTCAGCGGCTTTTCGAGCGAAGAGCTGATCGGCAAGGCCCACAATATCGTGCGCCATCCGGACATGCCGCCGGCTGCCTACGAAGACCTGTGGCGCACGCTGCAGGCGGGCGAGTCCTGGCTGGGGTTGGTCAAGAACCGCCGCAAGGACGGCGGCTATTACTGGGTGCTGGCCAACGCCACGCCCATCGTCGAGAACGGGGAAGTCGTGGCCTATTCCTCGGTGCGCATCAAGCCCACGGACGAGCAGATCGAGATGGCCGAGGCCCTGTACGCCCGCATGCGCGAGGGCCGTGCGCGGGGCGTGCGCATCCTGCGCGGACGCCCGGTGCGCGCGGGGTGGCGGCGCATCTTCGATGCGCTGGCCTTTCCGTTCGGGCGCGGCGTGCGCAACCGCATGCTGCGCCATTCGGTGCTGACCGCGGCTGTCCTGGTCGCGGCCGGCGCCTATGGCCTGCGGGCGAACTGGAGCCAGCTCGACACTGCCGGCGCAGTCCTGGGCTGCGGGTTGCTGGCGCTGGCGACGGCGGGCATTTTCGTCATGGGCTGGCGGCTTTCGCGGTTCATGCTGGACCCGCTCAAGGACGCCGCGGACATGGCGCGCCAGGTGGCCGCCGGCAACCTCACCACCGAGATCGTGGCGGAGTCGGACGACGAAGTGGGCGGCCTGAAGTTCTCGCTGGAAGTCATGCGCAAGAGCCTCATCGGCATCGCCCGCGACGTCGCCGTCGGCATCGAAGGCACTACGCGGGCCGCGGCGCAGATCGCGCGAGGCAACCAGGAACTGTCGGGCCGCACGGAAAACCAGGCGGCATCGTTGCAGCAGACCGCCGCCAGCATGGAGCAGCTCACGTCCACGGTGCGGCAGAACGCCGACAGCGCCCGCCAGGCCAACGAACTGGCCGACAGCAGCATGGCGGTGGCCCGGCGTGGCGGCGAAGCCGTGGGCCGGGTGGTGCAGACGATGCACGGCATTTCGGACAGCTCGCGCCGCATTGCCGATATCGTCAGCATCATTGAGGGCATTGCGTTCCAGACCAACATCCTCGCGCTCAATGCCGCCGTGGAGGCTGCGCGGGCCGGCGAATCCGGCAAGGGGTTCGCGGTGGTGGCCGGGGAGGTGCGCAGCCTGGCGCAGAAGAGCGCCCAGGCCGCCAAGGAGATCAAGGACCTGATCGAGGATTCGGTGGGACGGGTCGCCGAGGGTTCGTCGCAGGCCGAGCAGGCGGGCGCCACGGTGGAGGACATCGTGGCCGCTGTGCGGCGCGTGCGGGACATCATCGGCGAGATCGCGCGCGCGTCGCAGGAGCAGGCGGCGGGCATCGACCAGGTGGACGGCGCCGTGACCGAGCTGGACGCCATGACGGAACAGAATACGGTCCTGGTCGAGGAGCTGGGCGGCGCCGTGCAGCAACTGGGCGCGCAGTCGATGGCGCTGCGCGAAACCATGCGCGTTTTCCGGATCGGCGCGAACGCCTGAGCGCCGCCCGGGCGTCCGCATGGCTGCGCTTGCCGGGCGGCGGGCGCTTTCCCTACTTGCCGGCCAGACCGTCCAGCACGCGGCTCATCTCGGTGAGCCCGGACTCGAACAGGGATTCCAGGAACGGCGCCGAGTGCGGCAGCACGACAGTCAGAATGACGACGCCCGTGATGAGGGTGACGGGGAAGCCCACCGAGAACACGGAAAGCTGCTGGGCGCTGCGGTTGAGAATACCCATGGCCAGGTTGATGGTGAGCAGCGCGCATATCAGCGGAAGCGCCAGCAGCAGGCCGGAAACGAAGACCGTGCGTCCCCATTCGACGATGATGCCCCAGCCGTTCTGGTGCAGCTGGATGGCGTCCACCGGCACGGTGTCGAAAGAGCGCACCAGCGCCGCCAGCACCAGCAGGTGGCCGTCCAGCGCAAGGAAGGTCAGCATGGCCAGGATGTTGAACAGGCGCGACAGCACCGCCGTGTTGGCGCCGGTGCTGGGGTCGAAGAAGGAGGCGAAGGACAGCCCCATCTGCAGGCCGACGAATTCGCCCGCGGTCTGCACCGCCGCGAACACCATGCGCATCGTGAAGCCCATGGCGATGCCGATCAGCACCTGCTGCATGACCATCCACAGTCCGGCATAGGAGCCCGGCGCGATGGGCGGCATGGGGGGCAGGGCCGGGCTGACGGCCGCGGCCAGGGCGAACGACAGGCCGATCTTGACCTTGAGGGGAATGGACGACTCGGAAAAGAGCGGGGCCGTGCCGACCAGCGCCAGGATGCGGACGAACGGCCACAGGAACTGGCCGATCCAGCCGTTGAGCTGTTCGATCGTGAAGGCGAACATCGGAAGCGGCGTCAGGACACCAGCCCGGGGATCTGGCCGATGAGCTGGCGGATGTAGTCGACCATCAGACCGATGAGCCAGGGGCCGAGCAGCACCAGCACGCCGCACATGGCAAGCAGCTTGGGAATGAAAGACAGCGTCATTTCATTGATCTGCGTGGCGGCCTGGAAAATACTGATGACCAGCCCGACGACGAGCGTGACCAGGAGCAGCGGACCGGCCAGGGCCAACACGATTTTCATCGCCTGGTAGGCCATGGTCATGACGGTTTCGGCGGTCATGGCGATTCCCCCTGTGCGCGGTTCATTGGTAGAAGCTCTGCGCGAGCGATCCCATGAGCAGGTGCCAGCCGTCTGCAAGCACGAACAGCATCAGCTTGAACGGCAAGGCGACGGTCACGGGCGGCACCATCATCATGCCCAGGGCCATCAGCACGCTGGCGACCACCAGGTCAATGATGAGAAACGGAATGAAGATCGTGAAACCGATCTGGAACGCGGTTTTCAGTTCGCTGGTGATGAAGGCCGGCACCAGGATCTTCAGGGGCACCTGCGTGGGGTCTTCCATGGCCGGCATCTGCGCCAGGTTGGCAAAGAGCGACAGGTCGTTCTCGCGGGTCTGGTGCAGCATGAAGGTGCGCAGCGGCGCGGTGGCCCGCTCGACCGCGGTCTCGAACGGAATGGAGCCTTCGGACAGCGGCTTGTAGGCGTCGGCGTAGATTTTGTCGAACACCGGCGACATGGTGTAGAAGGTGAGAAAGAGCGCCAGCCCGATCAGCACGTGGTTGGGCGGCGACATGGCGGTGCCCATCGCCGTGCGCAGCAGCCCGAGCACGATGATGATGCGCGTGAAGCCCGTCATCATCAGGAGCGCGGCGGGCAGGAAAGACAGCGACGTCATCAGCAGCAGGGTCTGCATGCTGAGCGAATAGGTCTCCGAGCCGTTAGGGCCGGGCGTGGCGGTCAGGGCGGGCAGGGTGGCCTGGGCCACCACGCCGGCGGGGAAGACGGCCAGGCCGAGCAGGGCGGCGGCCGCCAGCGTGGGCAGCGCGGCCCGGCGGGCGCGGGCGGGCATGGTGCGGGAAAACAGGCTCATGGAACGGTCGGCGGGCGGGACGCTAGCGGCGCTTGAGCGCCTGGCCCAGCCGGGCCGCGAAGGCCGCGGCCGGCGCGGGCGCTTCCTCGGGCGACTGGCCGGCGGGCAGGGTATGCAGGGTGGTGAGCTGATTCGGGCCGACGCCCACCACCAGCCAGGTATTTTCCACTTCCACCACGACGATGCTCTGGCGCGCGCCCAGCGGCAGGCTGGCGACGTGGCGCAGCAGCCTGCCGCCGCCGCGCTGGGCCAGGCCGGCGCGGCGGGCGAGCCAGGCGGCGGCCAGAATGGCCGCGATCACCAGGGCGAGCCCGAAAATGACGCGCAGCAGGGCGGTGTCGTTCATGGCGGGGCGGCGCTTCAGCGGCGGCTGTTCAGGCGGTTGATGCGCTCGGACGGCGTGATGATGTCGGTCAGGCGGATGCCGTACCGGTCTTCGACCACGACCACCTCGCCCTGGGCGATCAGGTAGCCGTTGACGAAGATGTCCATCGGTTCGCCGGCCAGGCCGTCGAGTTCGACCACCGAGCCCTGGCCGAGCTGCAGCAGGTTCTTGATGGTGAGGCGGGTGCGGCCGAGTTCCACCGTGAGCTGGACGGGCACGTCCATGATGAGGTCGATGTCGGTGCCGCTTCCGGTGCCGCCGCCGGCCAGCGGTTTGAACACCGATTGCGCCGCCGGGGCGGCGGCGGGCGGGGATGCCGGCTGTGCGGGCGCGGCGGCGGGCGCGGCGGATGCGGCAGCCGGCGCCGCGGCCGCGGTCTGCTCGGCCATGGCGGCCGCCCAGTCGTCCTGCGGTTTCAGGCCGTCGGCCTGGGTCGGCGGGGCGGCACGGGATTGTTCGGCGAGGGCGTCGGCCCAGTCGTCGGCCGGCGACGAGCCGGCGCCGGGCTCGTTCTTGTCAGTCATGGTCGGGGGCCTCGTTGGAGTCGGTATCGTGAGTGAGCATATTCTGTACGCGCAGCGCGTACTGGCCATTGAAAACGCCGTAGCCGCATTCCATCAGCGGCACGCCGTCCACATGGGCAATGACGGTCTGGGGTACGTCCACGGGCAGGATGTCGCCGACTTTCAGCTTCATCAGTTCGCGGATGGTCGAGGGAATGGTGGCGAACTCGGCAATCAGGTCCACGTCGGCGCTGCGCACCTGGCGCGAAAGCTGCTGCGCCCAGCGCTGGTCCACTTCTTCGAGCGTGGTTTCCTGCAAGGGGCGCGTGAGCAGGTCGCGCACCGGCTCGATCATGGAATAGGGCAGGCAGATGTTCAGGTCGCCGCCCGTGGCGCCGAATTCGATGTGGAACGAACTCACCACCACCACCTCGTTGCTGCCGGTGATGCTGGCGAACTTGGTGTGCATTTCGGAGCGCACGTACTCGAACTCGATCGGGTAGACCGGGTCCCAGGACTTGCCGTAGCTCTCCAGCGTCAGGTTGAGCAGGCGCCGGATGATGCGCTGCTCGGTGGTGGTGAAGTCGCGGCCTTCGACCCGCGTGTGGTAGCGGCCGTCGCCGCCGAACAGGCTGTCGATGACCAGGAACACCAGGTTGGGGTCGTACGTGAAGAGCGCCGTGCCGCGCAGCGGCTTCATCTGCACCATGTTCAGGTTGCTGGGCACGGGCAGGTTGCGCTCGAAATCCGAGTACTTCAGGATCTTGATGGCGCCCACCGTGATGTCGGCGCTGCGGCGCATGAAGTTCAGCAGCACGTGCCGCATCTGGCGCGCGAAGCGCTCGTTGATGAGCTCGAGCGTCTGCATGCGCCGGCGCACGACGCGGTCGGGAGAGCTCAGGTCATAGGCGCGCGCGCCGTCGTTGACGTTGGCCGCCTCTTTTTTGCTGTCGCTCTCGCCGGTGACGCCGGCCAGCAGCGCATCGACCTCATCCTGCGAAAGAAACGCCTCGTAGGCCATGCTTATTGCACCACGAACGCCGTGAACAGCACGTCGGTGACGTACTGGCCGTCAGGCAGCGGCGAGAAAGGACGGTTGACGGCCTGCTTGACGGCATTGGCCAGGTCGATCTTGCCCTGTTGCGTCTGGACGGCCGAGGGCGACTGCGAGGACAGCACCATCAGGATGCGGCTTCGCACTTCGGGCATGTATTTCTCGATGCGCGTGCGGCTCTGCTCGTCGCTCACGCGCAGCGTCAGGCCCACGTGCACGATGCGTTCCATGTCGGCGTTCTGCAGCGTCACGGTGAAGGGATCGATGGGCACGAAGATCGGAGCGGGCACGGCCTGCGGCGTGGCCGGCGGCGCGACGAAGTTGGTGGGCGCGGCCTGCGGGCCCGCCACCGGGTGGCCGTCGGGACCGACCTGGCCCTGGCCGACCGCGAGCTGCACGTTGGCGCCGCCCTGGGGCTGGGGCTGCATGCGCTGGGTCAGGAACCAGGTCACGCCGGCGCTGGCGGCCGCCACGAGCAGCAGCACGATGAGCGCGAGCAGCAGACGGAGGATGCGGCCCGAGCCGCCGGATTTGGAGTCGCCGCGCGCCGGCATGTTGGGTGCTTTTGTGGTCGCCATCTTGGTGTCGATGCGTATTTGCCGTCAGGTAAACGGATACTGGGTTGATGAAAGCATTCTGCCCGAATTCCCCGCCCCGATTGGGAGGGAAAAACAGGGCGAAAGCGGGGTATCTCAAGCTATTGCTGCGATGCCCGCGCGCCCTGTCCGCGCGCGGGCCGGCGCGTCAGGCGAAGGTGTCGACCAGCGCGTTGCGCGCGCGCGGGCTGGCCGCCGCCTGCACGGGCTCGGCGGCCGCATCGGCGCCGGCCGTCGCCGCGCCGCCGCTGCCCTGCTGGCGGGCGGCCGCGCCCGAGCCGCCTTCCTGGCCGGCGAACTGCTGCTGCGGCATGGCGTGCTCGCCCACGCTGGTCTGTCCCAGCGAAATGCCGGCCTGCGCAAGCGCCTGCTGCAGTTGCGGGATGGCCGCTTCCACGGCGTGGCGCACGGAGGCGTGCGCCGAAACGAAGCTGGCGGAAGCCACGCCGTCGGCCAGGTTCAGGCTGACGCGCAGCGGGCCCAGGTCGGGCGGATCGAGGCGCAGTTCGGCGGTGTGCACGCCGTCGCGGGCCTGGCTGCCCAGCGC
Organism: Achromobacter sp. Marseille-Q4962; assembly: GCF_943737005.1. Lineage (GTDB taxonomy): Bacteria > Pseudomonadota > Gammaproteobacteria > Burkholderiales > Burkholderiaceae_B > Achromobacter. The sequence continues at coordinate 7,092 of NZ_CALSFU010000008.1, forward strand.
CACGACCTGTTGTCCGAGCTCGGTTCCCCAGTGCGAGGCGCCGACCGGGGCGGCCACGGCCAGCGCGATGGGCGAGGGGCCGGCCTGCGGCGCGCCGGGCTGCTGCGCGGCGGCGGCCAGGGCCTGCGCCAGCGCCAGCGCATCCTGGCCCTGAGGCTGGGCGGCGGCGTGCTGCGGCAATTGGAAAGCGGAGACGGACGGCGCGGCGTCGTCGCGGCCGGCGGCGGCATGCGCCGGCAGGAGCGCGGCGTCGCCATGAGCCGGCAACGCGGCGGGCGACGGCGAGGCAAGCGCGGCAGGGGCGGGCGCGGCTTCGCCCTGCGCCGCGGTACGGCCCGGCCGGGCGGCCTCGGTCAGCACGGGCTGGCGCGCTTCGGCCTCGCGGCCAGCCTGCGCGGCGGCGGCCTCGGCCTGCTGCGCGGTGAGCGGTGCGGGCGGCAGGATCGTCAGCTCGGCGTCCGCGGACTTCAGCGTGGCGGCCAGCGCGGTGGCGCCGGTGTGGACCGCCGTGGCGGCGGCCTGCGCGGCGCCGCGGGCGCGCTGGACCTGGGCCGCGGCTTCGGCCGCGATTTCCAGCGCCTGCTCCGGCAGGGTGACCGGGGTAACCGGGAGCTGCGTGGCGGCTACGGCGAGCGCGCCGGCGTCGGCTTGCGCGGCGGCCCGCGCCGCGTCGTCGATGGCCGCCGCAGCGGCGCCTTCCGCTATCGCGGCGAGATCGGTCGAGGGCGCCTTGGGCGTGCCGCCCGCGAGCGGGGCCGCGGGCTGCTGCTGGGCCAGAATGCTCGAAAAGGCGTTCTTGGCGTCGGCGGCGCCGGCACGCGCGGCGAGCGCGTCGGCAGCGCTGGCGGGCGCGGTGGCGGCGAGGGCGGGCAGGGGAGCGGTCATGTGGGCCTTCCTGTTACGTATTGCTCAGTGCAGGCCGGCCTGGCGCTGGACCAGGCGGGCGGAATATTCGTCGTTGAGCCGCTGCTCGCGGCGGGATTCGACCAGCGCCTGGGCGCGCGCTTCGCGCTGCGCCAGGGCATCGTAGGAATTGAGCTTGCGCTTCTCCTGCTGCCAGTAGAGACGGCCCTTGGCCAGGTTTTCGTCGGCCTGGCGCAGCACGTCCTGCTGCTGGCCGATGGCGTCGTCCAGGGTGCCGATGAAGCGCTGGTAATTGTGGCAGTCGCTGGCCGACATGCCGCGCGTCATCGCCTGCTGCAGCCGCTCGAGATAGTCCTGGCGGTAGTCGCGCAGCATGGCGAGCTGGCGTTCGGCGTTGCTGCGCTCGGCGGTGAGCCGGCCCAGCAGGCGGGCGGCCTCGTCGGTGCTTTCCTTGGCGAGGCCGATGAGCGTGTCCAAGGGTAGTTGGCTAGGCATAGGTGTCCCTCAGTTCGAAGCTGGCGCGCAGTTGCGCGATGGCGCTGGCGTAGTCCACGTTTTCGCCGATGTCCTGCTGCAGGAAAGCCTCCAGGCGCGGGTAGCGCGCGATGGCGTCGTCGAGCTGCGGATCGTTGCCGGCGGTATAGGCGCCCACGGCGATGAGGTCGCGGTTGCGCTGGTAGCGCGACAGCGTCTGCTTGAAGCGGCGCACCACGGCGAACTGCTCCTGCGGGATGAGCGAGGTCATGGCGCGCGAGATGGACGCCTCGATGTCGATGGCCGGATAGTGGCCCGCTTCGGCCAGGTGCCGCGACAGCACCACGTGTCCGTCCAGGATGGCGCGGGCCGAATCGGCGATGGGATCCTGCTGGTCGTCGCCTTCGGCCAGCACGGTGTAGAAGGCCGTGATGGAGCCCGCCTTGCCCGAGGGGCCCGGCGCACCCATGCCGGCGCGCTCGACCAGCGAGGGCAGTTTGGCGAACACCGACGGCGGGTAGCCCTTGGTGGCGGGCGGCTCGCCGATGGCCAGCGCGATTTCGCGCTGCGCCATGGCGTAGCGGGTGAGCGAGTCCATGATGAGCAGCACGTCCAGGCCCTGGTCGCGGAAGTGCTCGGCGAGCCGGGTGGCGTAGGCGGCGCCTTGCAGCCGCAGCAGCGCGGAAACGTCGGCGGGCGCGGCGACCACGACGGAGCGGGCCAGGCCCTCGGGGCCTAGGTTGTGCTCGATGAATTCCTTGACCTCGCGGCCGCGCTCGCCGATGAGTCCGACCACGATGACGTCGGCGCGCGTGTAGCGCGCCATCATGCCCAGCAGCACGCTCTTGCCCACGCCGGAGCCGGCGAACAGGCCCATGCGCTGGCCCCGCCCCACCGTGAGCAGGCCATTGATCGCCCGCACGCCGGTGTCCAGCACCGTGTCGATGGGCGCGCGCGAGAGCGGATTGATGGGCTGGGCGGCCAGCGGCGCCAGCTCGGCGCCGGCGAGGGGGCCCAACCCGTCCAGCGGGCGGCCCGCGCCGTCCAGCACGCGGCCCAGCAGGGCGTTGCCCACGGGCAGGTGGCGGCCCAGCTGGGGCTTGGCGTTGCCGTTGAGTTCGGCCTTGCGGGGCAGGGGAATCTGGCGCTGCACGGGGGGCTCGCCCGGCACCACGCGGGCGCCCGGCGGCAGGCCGGAGATGTCCGCCTGGGGCATGAGATACAGCGTATGGCCGTCGAAACCCACGACCTCGGCATCGGCCCAGTGATCGTGGCCGCGCGCGATTTCGATGCGCGCGGCGGCGCCCACGGGCAGGCGCAGGCCGGTCGCGTGCAGGACCAGGCCGGTGGCGCGCGTGATGCGCCCGCTTACCAGCCAGGGGTCGGTAGACGCCGCGCGGATCGAGGCGATCTGCAGCTGGGTCTGCCAGCGGTCGAGCACGGGCACGGTCTGCTGCGCCGTCATGCGGGGTCCTCCCAGGCGACGTTGCGGCCCAGCGAGGCGGCGACGCGGCGCCAGCGCGTCTGCAGCGTGGCGTCGATGTCGCCGAACGGGGTCTCGGCCCGGCAGCCGCCGCGTGCGATGGACTCGTCGGGCAGCACGCGCCAGTGGCCTTCCTTGAGCTCGTCGGCCAGGTGCAGCCGGATCAGCTCGATGTCGGCGGGGTTGGCCCACAGCCGCATCTGTCCGTTGGCGCTGGGGTTGATGTGCAGTACTTCGCGCACGGCGCTCACCAGCGTCTCGGGCTGTTCGGCCAGCGTGGCGCGCAGCACCTGCTGCGCGATGTCCAGGGCCAGCGTGAGCAGGCCCTGTCCCATTTTTTCTTCGAGCGCGGCCAGCGAGGCCGCGCAGTTTTCCATCAGGTCGTGCAACTGGCGGGCTTCGGCCGCGCCCTGTTCGCGGGCCTGCGCCAGGCCTTCGGCGTAGCCGGCCTCGCGGCCGGCGGCCAGCCCGGCCTCGTAGCCTTCCCGGCGGCCCGCCTCCACGCCGGCGGCGTGGCCCTGGGCGTGGCCTTCCTCGCGGCCCTCGGCAACCGCCTGCGCGCGCAACTGGGCGAGCACGATATCCGGGTCCGGACCCGGATCGGGTTCGGGCTCGGGTTCCGGCTGGACCTGCGGCTCGTCGAACGACAGCATCTGCCAGCGGCGCCAGGCGGCGCCGCGCGACAGCGTGACCGGCCCGTTGTCCGGCTCAGACATACGCATCGTCTCCCTGGTTGCCCAGGACGATCTGGCCGCTCTCGGCCAGGCGGCGGGCGATCTGCAGGATCTTCTTCTGCTCGGCCTCGACCTTGGACATGCGGATGGGGCCTTGCGCCTCCAGGTCTTCTCGCAGCATTTCGGCGGCGCGGCTGGACATGTTGCGCAGGAACTTGGCGCGCAGCTCTTCCGGGGCGCCCTTGAGCGCGACCATGAGCGTGTCGTTGTCGATTTCCTTGAGGATGAGCTGGATGCCGCGGTCTTCGACGTCGATGAGGTTGTCGAACACGAACATCTCGTCGATGATCTTCTGCGCCAGGTCGGCGTCGCGCTCGCGCAGGCTGGCGACGACGGTTTCTTCCTGGGCCGAATTCATCATGTTGAGGATCTCGGCCGCCGTGCGCACGCCGCCCATCTTCGAGCGCTTGGCGCCCTGGCCGGCCAGCACCGAATTGAGCACTTCGGTGAGCTCGGACAGCGCGGCCGGCTGCACGCCGCCGAAGGTGGCGATGCGCAGCATGACGTCGTTGCGCAGGCGTTCGGTGAGCAGGGCCAGCACGCCCGCGGCGCGGTCGCGCTCCAGGTGCACCAGGATGGTGGCGATGATCTGCGGGTGCTCGTCGCCGATCAGCTCGGCCACGGTATTGGGGTCGAGCCAGTTCAGGGCGTCGATGCCGCTGCCGCCTTCGCCGGCTTCCAGGATGTCTTCGATCAGGCCGGCAGCGCGATCGCTGCCCAGGGCCTTGGTGAGCACGGTGCGGATATAGTCGTCCGAGCCCAGCGTCACGGCCATGAACTGGTCGGCCTCCTGGCGGAATTCCTCCAGCACGGTCGCCACGTCGTTGCGGGTGACCTGCTTGAGGCTGGCCATGGCCGCGCCGACCTGCTGGACTTCGCGCGCCGACAGGTACTTGAAGACTTCGGCCGCCGCGTCCTCGCCCAGCGACATCATCAGCACGGCGCTGCGCGTCATGCCGTCCATGGGTTTGGAATCATTTTTCATCTTTGCTCATCCAGGTGCGCAGGACCATCGCGACGGCGCGCGGATCCTTGTTCGCCATCGTGCGGGCCCGTTCGAGGTTGTCTTCGTAGCGGCTGACCTCCTTGACGCGGGCCGCTTCCTGGGCCTCGCGCGCGGCCTCGGCGCGCTCGGCTTCGGCGGCCTCGGGATCGACCGGCGGATAGAGGTAGTCGCCCACGACGCGCCGCAGCTTGCGGTACAGCCAGAACGCCACCACCAGGCCGAGCAGCCACGCCATGACGGTCTTGAACAGGGCGATCAGCTCGGGGTCGCGCCACATCGGCAGCGGCGGCGGGCCGTCGTTGAACTGGCTGTTGACCACGTTGAGGGAATCGCCGCGGGTTTCGGAATAGCCCATGGCCTCGCGGACCAGATTGGTCAGCTTGGTGAGTTCCTCGGGCGGCAGCGGCTGGAGCTCGCCGTCCTTGTCGCGGATGTAGTTGACCACCACGGCCACGGACATGCGCTTGAGCATGCCCACCGGCTGCTTGATGTGGCTGATGGTGCGGTCCACTTCGTAGTTGGTGGTGGCGTCGTGGCGCTCGTTGAGGCTGGCCGAGGCCGTTTGCGTGCCGGTCTGCTGGGCCTGCTGGCCTTGCTGGCCCTGTTGCGGCGGCTGACCGGGGCGCTGCTGCGCCTGCTGCGGGTTTTGCTGGGGATTGACGATGGGCGCCTGCGCGTTGCCGGGCGGCTGGTTCGACAAAGCGCCCGGCACGCCCTGGGCCGGACCGCCGCCGTGCTGGCGCGAATCGCTGGTCTGCTGGCTGCGGATGGCGGCCTGTCCGGGTTCCTGGTTGGGGCGGTAGACCTCGGAGGTTTCTTCGCGGCGCGAGAAGTCGATGTCGGCGGTGGCCTGGGCGTGCACGTTGCCCGGGCCGACCAGGGGATTCAGGATGGTCAGGATGCGTTCGACCGTGCGCTGTTCCATTTCGCGCACGTAGCGCAGCTGGTCGGCGTCCATGCCGCGCCCTTCGCCCAGCGGGGCCGACAGCAGGCGGCCGTTCTGGTCCACGATGGAGACGTTTTCCGCGGTGAGTTCGGGCACGCTGGAGGCCACCAGCCAGGAAATGGCCGAAACCTGAGCGTCGCTGAGGCTGCGGCCCGGATACAGGTTGAGCAGCACGGAGGCGGTGGGGGCCTGGCGTTCGCGCACGAAAAGCGACTGGCGCGGCATGGCCAGGTGCACACGGGCGTGCTGCACCGTGTGCATGGATTCGATCGAACGGGCCAGCTCTCCCTCGAGGCCGCGCTGGTAGTTGATCTGTTCGGCGAACTGGCTGGCGCCGAAGCGGGCATTGTCCATCAGCTCGAAGCCGACCGTGCCGCCGCGCGGCAGGCCCTGGCTGGCGAGCTGGAGGCGGGCGTCGTAGACGCGGTCGGCCGGCACCAGCAGCGCCGTGCCGTTTTCGTTGTACTTATAAGGGACGTTCATCTGTCCCAGGGCCGTCACGATGGCGCCGCCGTCGCGGTCGTCCAGGTTCGAGAACAGCACCTTGTATTGAGGCTCGCTGCTCCACATGACTGCGGCGGCGATCAGGGCCACCAGGGCAGCGGCCGCTCCCAGCAGCACCGGCTTGGGCAGCGCCTTGACCTTTTCCAGCACGGGAAACTTCGCCAGCAGCGTGGAACTCAGGGTCGCCGACGGGTTCATGGACGGCTCCCGCCGGCAACGCTGTGCAGGGAATTGGACTTCATGTTCGGATAGGGCAGATTACACATGCAACGTGCTTCTGGTCTGGGGAGAGCGTGGATTATTGCGTGCGGCGCCGCAATCCCAATCGCCGAAAACGGCGGGTTTTTGGCGTTACTTATCCTCTATGTCCCCCAGGGCGGGCGGGGCGCGCGCCGCCCGGGTCCGCGCAGGGGCCAGCGCGGGAAATATCGGCACTCAACAGGGGAAATATCGGGGTTTTTGGCGGCTTTTAGACGCTATGACCGCCGGCTGGGGCGGTTACGCTATGCGGGCAATCCGGCCCACCGCAAACACATTACGCAAGGAACCCCGAAATGGCTGTCTCTGGCTTGTCCGGCATCGAAACCATGCTCGCGCAGATGCGCGCGGTCGTGAAACAGGCCGAGGGCGGAGCGCTGGGCGGCTCGGAGCCCTCAGCCGTGCGCTCCGACGGTTTCGCGGCCGAGCTGCAACGCTCGCTGCGCCGCGTGTCCGGCGCGCAGAATGCGGCCACGGCCCAGGCCAAGGCATTCGAGCTGGGCGCGCCGGACATCTCGCTCAACGACGTGATGGTCGACATGCAGAAGGCCAGCATCGGGTTCCAGACCGCGGTCCAGGTGCGCAACAAGCTCGTGGCGGCCTACAAGGAAATCTCGTCCATGGCGATGTGACGCCGCCGGCGTCTTGCGCCGCCGCTGCCGGGCCGGCCAGGGAGCCCGGGCGTCAGCCGCGCTGCGCGCCTCTCTCGAGGCGCCATACCATTTGCTGCAGCCAGGTTTCCTGGCGCGCATTCAGATCCAGAAACACCGCGCCCAGGTGGCTGAGCGGAGGCTCGCCGGTCAGCGAGACATGCGCCGGCGCGGGCTGGCCCGGCTCGGGCTGGGTCATGGGCTGGCCGGAAATGGGGTAGACGTTGCGGACCTGCAGCGTGGCGCTGAGAGAGCCCAGCTCGCCGAAGTCGAGCCGCACGTTTTCCATGACATCGCCCACCCGGGGCAGGCCGGGCACGGCGAGTTCCGCGCGCAGGCCCACGCCGTCCACGGAAATGTCGCGCACGCTGAAGGCCAGCGGCTGGGGCTGCTCCGGCGGATGCCACGTGGCCTTGCCGCGGTAGGCGGCGCCCGCCAGCGAGGCGCGGAACATCTTGCGCCGCTGGATGCGCGCGAGCTGCTCCGGAAACGCCGATACCAGGGCCGCGCTGCCGTCGTCGAAATGGATTACGCCAGGGCGGGGCACCCGGAAGCGGATCTGCACGCCGCCATAGGCGGTGGCGTGGAAATAATAGCTGCCCCCGCTCAGCAGGCCCATGCTGTCGGTTTCGCCGAAGTCGGCGCCGGCGTAATCGCGCGGCCGCCAGAAGAACTGGTGCGCATGCCTGTCGGCGCCCAGGATGAGCACGGCGATCTCGCGATCGGCCGCGTCGCGCACCAGGATGTGGCTGTCCGGATGGGTGAGCTCGAACAACGCGGCGCGCAGCTCTTCGGGACGGGTGAGCAGGAACTCCGGATCGCCGGTGTCCATGGGGTTGTCTCCTTGGGCGTGGATCAGGCAGGGGACGCTGCGTCCGGGAGGTCTCGGGACTCCAGGCGATACAGCCAGGCCAGCAATTCTGCCACTGCCACGTAGAGTTGTGGGGGAATGTGCGCGTCCAGGTCCACCTGCATGAGCAGGCCCACCAGTTCGCGCGACTCGTGCACGTACAGGCCGTGCTCTTCGGCGGTGCGCACGATGGTGTCGGCGAGCTGGCCGTAGCCCTTGGCGACGACGCGCGGCGCGCCGTCCTGCTCGTCATACGAGAGGGCGACCGCGGCGTTGCGGCCGGCGTCCGGCGCGTTGCTGGCGGGGCGGCTGGGGGCGGTCATGCGAGGTCGGGATCCAGGACGGGCCGCGGGTCGGCGACATGGACGGCGAGATGGCTGAGCGTCAGGCCGGCGGCAAGCAGGCGCGCGCGCAACTCGTCGGACGAGGTGCTGATCTCGCCCGCGGCCAGCGGCGCGACGACCTGGAGCACGAGCTGGTCCCCCGAGAGGTTCAGGCGGGCATCCACCAGACCCAGGCGCGGCAGATCGAGCTTGAGGCGCGTGGCCCAGGCGGGCGCGGCGGATTCGGGATCGCCGCCGTAGGGGTCGCGCTGCACTTCCCATTCCATGGGCGTGCCGGGCCAGGCTTCGCCCTGCCAGGCAATGGTCTGGTTGGCCAGCACGTCGAGCTGCTGGCGCACCAGGGTGTTGAGATCCTGGTGTATGCCGGGCACGGGCGCGCCCGGGGACGGCGTCTGGGCTTGGCCGGCGGACGGACCCGCGCCTTCGGCGGCGCGGGCGCCGGCCGTGTCGCGCCCCGGCAGCGGCAGGGGTTCGCGCGCGATGCCGTCGCGAGACAGCCGGGCCTGCGGCGCTTCCTGCAGTTCGGCGAGGCTGCGCTTGCCGAATGCCAGGTCGGTCAGGTGGGATTCGTAGAAGAGGCCGCTGCCTTGCAGGGCCTGGCGCAGGGCCTGGGCGAGCATCGCCGCGGCGGGAGCGCGCGCGCCGGCGGCCTGCGCCTGCTGCGTGCCGGCCGGGCCGGACAGGGCGGCCGGATGCGTCGGAACCGATGCGGCCGCCGGCGCGGGCTGCACCAGCGGCGACGCCGGGTGGGACGCCGCGGCCGCGCCGGCTGCCGCCGGGCCGCCGGCGGACGCCGCTCCCGGCAGGATCTGCCCGGGCGGCGTGCCGGCGGGGCGCGCTTGCGCGCCGGCGTCGGCCTGGGGCGGCGGCGCCGCGCCTTCGGCGGGCGCGCCGGCGTTCCAGAGCGGTGCGCGTCCCTGCACGGCCGGCGCGGCGCCGGGATACTGCGCGAGCAGCGAGAGTATGGCGCGCGCCGTGCGGCCGAGCGTCGTGGGCGCCGAGGCGGTGGAATCGCTGCTGGTGACGACGCCGCGGGCGGCGAGCGCCAGCGCGGCGGCGGTCTTGGCGTCCACCAGGGGCGCCGCGGGCCGGTCGCCGCGGGCGGCGCCCGCCTGTCCGCCCTGGCGGGGATCGCGCGCGGAGCCGTCGGATTGCCCCGGTTTCTCGATATTGCCGGGTTGCGCCACCGCGTCGGGGCGCGCCCCGGAAACCTGGTTGGCGCTGGCGGCGGACATGGTGGTGCCGAGCACCGCATCCAGCCGCTGCACCAGGACGTTGCCAAGTGCGGCGGGACCTACGCTCATTGGTCAGGCGCCTGGTAGCCGTAGGTCGAGAGCAAGGACTGCTGGCGCTTCATGCGGCCCAGCAGCTCGCCCAGCCGGGCCAGTTGCGGAATGGCGAGGTTGCGGGTGAGCGCGTCGTTTTCCAGGATGCGCACCAGCAGGTCGTACTTCATGGCCCGGCCCGCCTCGTCGAGGGGGGCGGCGGGTTCGGTCAGGCGCAGGCGCTCGACCAGTTCGCAATACTGCTGCCCATGCGCCATGGCCGCATCCCAGTCGCCCGCCCGCGCGGCCGAAAGCATCTCGCCCGTGATGTAGGCGATCTCCTGGTAATACTCCAGGATGGGGGTGGAATACTGGGTAAGGGACGTCATGGAAATCTCGCGCGGGCGAAGTCAGGCAGAAGTAGGGGTGCTGGGGACCTCGGAACCATGGACGCCGGCCGGGCGGTCTATGGAGGTCTGCCAGGCTTCGGCCAGGTCGGCCAGAAGGCGGTCGGCGAGGTCGAGCTGGGCGAGATCGGCCCTCAGGTTCGCCGTGAGCAGGGTGCGAACGATGTAATCGTAGAGACTGGCCAGGTTGGCGGCGATTTCCCCGCCCGCTTCCATGTTGAGGCCGGTTTTCAGGCCCTCGTCGACGATCCGGATTGCCTTGGAGATGGCCGCGCCGCGCTCGGCGACCCGGCCCTCCTGCAGGTGTATGCGCGCTTGCCCGATGGCCGTCCGCGCGCCCGTGAACAGCAGGGTGATCAGCCGCTCCGGGCTGGCGCCCATGACCTGGGTTTCCAGGCCGATGTCGGCGTAGGAACGGACGGAGTAGGATCCCGAGGGACGGCGGGCGGCATAGGTCATTTAAGGCGCTTCTACGATTACTTGGTCGATTTGCTCAGGGCTTCGAATTGCTGCGTCAGGTAGTTGCCCATGCTGGTCATCTGCGCCACGAAGGTGTCGAGCGCCACGAAACGGGTGCGCAATTGCGCCATTTCGGCGTCGCTGGCTTCCTTGGCGCGCGTCTGCTGGTCTTTCACGGCGGCGATGCTCTTGGCCAGGCCGTCCTGACGCGTCTTGATCATGCCGTTGGAGCCCAGGATGTCGTCGAAGACGGCGGCGAACTTCTCGCCCACGCCGTCCTTGCCGGTGAGCAGGGTGGCGACGTCGGCCGAGTTTTCCTTGAGCGCCTTGTCGAGCTTGGTGGTGTCGAGCTTGAGCTCGCGGGCCAGCGGGTCGGTGGTGATGCCCAGGTCGGCCAGCGTGCGCACCGAGCCTTCGCCCACCACGGTTTGCAGCACGCCGGCCAGCTGCGACTGGATGGAGCGCGTGGTGCTGTCCCCGGTGAGCGGCTGGTTGGTGGCGGCCTGGGCGTCGAAGGCGGTGAGGTTCTTGATCGTGCTCTGCAGGGCGTTGTAGGCCTTCACGAAGTTCTGCACCGCGGTGCTGGCCACGGAGGTGTCGCGCTCCAGCTTGAGCGTGATGGGCTTGTTGGCCTCGGTGGTTTCGGCAAGGTTCAGGGTGATGCCGTCGATGGCGCCCTCGATGTTGTTCGAGCCGCTGGTGACGGTGATGCCGTTGATGACCACTTCGGCGTTGGTGGCCGCGGTGGCGGCCATGCCGCTCGTGGTGCCGTCGGCGGCGGTGCTGAAGCCGAGCAGGTCCTGCAGGCTCTGGTCGCCGGTGACGGTGATGTTCTTCACCGCGGCCTTCTCGCCGGTGTTCTTGGCGGTGAGCATCAGGTAGTTGTTGCCATTGCCGTCGTTGATGACGGTGGCCGACAGGCCCGCCTTGTCGTTGGCGTTGATGGCCTTGACGATGCCGTCGAGCGAGGTGTCGCTGCCCAGGTCGATGGTGGTCTTGGTGCCGTCGGCCAGCTCGATCTCGAAGGAGCCGGTGTCGCCGTGCTTGGCGGCGCGGTCGGCCACGGCCGTGGACTGCAGGCTCTGCGCGGTGGCGAGCTTGTTGACGTAAATGGTGTACAGGCCCGAGGCGGCGCCCTCGGCGGCCACCGTGGCGGTGAGGGCGCTGCCGCCGGTCACGCTGCCCTTCATGGCGCTCATGGTCTCGGGCTTGCCCAGCGTGGCGGCGGCCGTCTGCAGCGATTCCAGGTAGCTCTGGAGCTGCGTGTAGGCGTCGATGCGGGTCTGGAAGCTCTCCTGGCGCTGCGTGTAGATCTCGAGTTTCTTGTCCTCGGCTTCCTGCAGCTTGCTCAGGGTCTCTTCGAGGGGCAGGCCCGAGACCGCGCCAAGATTAGTAATAGAGGCCATGTATGAAATTCCTTCTAGCTACGATTCTGTCAAATAAGGGGCGCCGGCGATCGGCCGGGCAAGGGCATAAGGGGGGCCTATTTCGGCCTTTCCGCCGGGTTGGGCGCGGAAAAACGCTCAGGCCGAGGTCTTGATGCCGTTTCCTTGCATGTTCACGATCATTTTGGCGATCTTCAGCACGGCTTCGCTGGGTATCGTGCGGATCACGTCGCCCGACTCGGCGTCCACCACGGACACCACCACCTGGTGCACGTCGGGGTCCACCTCGAACTGCAATTGGGTGGACCAGGCTTTCATCTGGTCGTTGATTTCGTCCAGCGCCCTTTCGATGGGCAGCTTCTGCGACCCGGACTGCTGGCGGGAAGTCGAGGAGTCCGGCCCCGCGTTGTCGGTAGCGGCCGCCGCGGGCGTCACCGAGACGGCCGGTTCGGCGGCAACGGGGACGGGGGCGGCCGCCGCAGGCGTCGCGAGGACGGCGGCGGGGGCGATGGGAGATACGGCCATGATCACTCCAGCAGGCGTGGTGCGTCTCGGAGGAACGCGCTGTTTTCAGGGAATTCTCAGCTACCATTACGGCCACGTCAGAATGAACTTTAGGGCCGGGCGGCCGAAATGTTTCACAAGCTAATCGTCTGGATGGGGCAATGAGCGTCAAGACCGCGCTGCGCGTGATCGAAATCATCGAAACCTATGCCCGCGAGAAGCGCGCCCTGCCGCTGTCGGAACTTGCCCGCCTGCTCGACGTGCCGGTATCGAGCTGCCTGGCGCTCATCCGCACCCTGACCGGGCTGGGATATCTGTATGAAACGGGCCGGCGCCAGGGCTATTACCCCACGGGCCGCCTGCTGGCCATGGCGCAGCGCATCGCCCGCGCCGACCCGGTGCTGGACCGGGTGTATCCCAGCCTTACCGAGCTGCGCGACGCCACGCGCGAAACCGTGGTCTTTGCCAAGCTCACGCCCGACGCCCGCGTGGTCTACCTGGACGTGCTCGATTCGCCGCACACCATCCGGTATGCGCCGGTTGCCGGCGAATTCAAGGATATTCACGCGAATTCGCTGGGAAAAGCGCTCATTTCGCTACAAGACGAGAAAACCCGCGCGCAGATGCTGGGCGGCCAGCCGCTCACCCGCTACAACGAGCGCACGCTGACCAGCCTGCAGGCGCTGGAAGAGGATATCCGCCTCTCGCGCCAGCGCGGCTGGTTCATGAACAGCGGGGAGTCGATCGCGGACGTGGGGGCCATCGCCTGGCCCCTGACGCTCTCGGGCGAGCATTACGCCATTTCGGTGGGCGGGCCGATCTACCGGATCGAGCCGCGCCAGGAAGAATACGCGCGCATCCTGCGCGCGGCCTGCACGGCGCTGGAGCAGCAGGCGTGAACGCGCCGCCGGGCTGTCCCGCGCGGCGGGACGGCCCCGGGGCGGCGTTCAGTAAGACTTGGGCAGGCCCAGCACCTTTTCCGCGATGAAGCACATGATGAGCTGCGGGCTGACCGGCGCGATGCGCGGAATGAAGCTCTCGCGCAGCAGGCGCTCCACGTGGTACTCCTTGGCGTAGCCCATGCCGCCCAGGGTCATGACGGCGGTCTGGCAGGCGTTGTAGCCGGCCTCGGCGGCCAGGTACTTGGCCGAATTGGCGTAGGGGCCGCAGGGTTTGCCGGCGTCGTAGAGACTGGCCGCCTTGAAAACCATCAGGTCGGCGGCCTCGAGCTGCATCCAGGCCTGGGCCAGGGGATGCTGGATACCCTGGTTCTGGCCGATGGGCCGGCCGAACACCACGCGCTCTCCCGCGTATTTCACGGCCCGGTCCAGGGCGGCGCGGCCGATGCCGACCGCCTCGGCCGCGATGAGGATGCGCTCGGGGTTCAGGCCATGCAGGATGTACTCGAACCCGCGGCCTTCCTCGCCGATGCGGTCGGCCACCGGAATGCGCAGGCCGTCGATGAACAACATGTTGGAGTCCACCGCCTTGCGGCCCATTTTCTCGATTTCGCGCACCTCGACCTTGGAGCGGTCCAGGTCGGTATAGAAGAGCGACAGGCCCTGGGTGGGCTTGCTCACTTCCGACAGCGGCGTGGTGCGCGCCAGCAGCAGCATCTTGTCGGCCACCTGGGCGGTGGAGATCCATATCTTGCGGCCGTGCACGACGTATTCGTCGCCCTCGCGCACCGCGCGCGTGCCCAGCTTGGTGGTGTCCAGGCCGGCGTCCGGCTCGGTGACGGCGAAGCAGGCTTTTTCGCGGCCCGCGATCAGCGGTTCCAGCCAGCGCTTGCGCTGCTCGTCGGTGCCGAACACCACGACGGGGTTGAGCCCGAAGATGTTCATGTGCACGGCGGAGGCGCCCGTGAACCCCGCGCCGGAGGCGGAGATGGTCTGCATCATGAGGGCGGCCTCGGTCATGCCCAGACCGGCGCCGCCGTATTCCTGGGGCATGGCGATGCCCAGCCAGCCGTCGCGCGCCAGGTCGGCGTGCAGGGGTTCGGGAAACCCGCCCTCGCGGTCGCGCTCCAGCCAGTATTCGTCGGTGTAGCGTTCGCAGATGCGGGAGACGGCGTCACGCAGCGCCAGTTGCTCGGAAGTGAATTCAAAGTCCATCGTCAGGTTCCCTCTTGGGTAATGCCACGGGCGATCATGGCGTCGATCTGCGCGGCGTCGTAGCCCGCTTCGCCCAGTATTTCGCGGCTGTGCTGGCCCAGCGTGGGGGCGGGCCGGCGGATCGCGGTCGGGGTGCCCTGGTAGCGGCCCAGCGGGGCGGTGGTGCGCAGCCTGCCCTCGGTGGGGTGGTCCACGTCGCGGACGAAGCGCGTGGCCGCCAGGTGCTCGTCTTCCAGCAGGGCGTCCACGGTGTAGAGCGCCGAGGCCGGGATGTCGGCCCCGGCCAGGTCGCGCAGCCAGGATGCCGTGTCGCGCGTGGCGATGACCTCGGCCACGAAGGCGTACACCTCGCCGATGTGCGCGGCGCGCGCGCCGTGCGTGCAGAAGCGCGGATCCTGGCCGAGTTCGGGGCGGCCGATCAGGTCGAAGAAATTGCGCCAGTGCTTGTCGTTGTAGATCAGCAGGCAGATATAGCCGTCGGATGTGGCGTAGGGGCGGCGGTGCGGCGCCAGCAGGCGCGCGTAGCCGGTGGGGCCGAGCGGCGGATCGAAGGTGGCGCCGCCCAGGTGGTCGCCGAGCACCAGGTGGGCCATGCCTTCGAACATGGGAATCTCCACCTGCTGTCCCCGGCCGGACTGGCGCGCGTGCAGCACGGCCGACACCAGCGCGATGCCCACGTGCAGGCCCACGGCGCGGTCGGCCAGGGTGAGCGGCGCATAGCGCGGCACGTCGCCGGTCTGCTGCTGGTACAGGGCGGCGATGCCGGTCTGCCCCTGGATCAGGTCGTCGTAGGCGGGGCGGCCCGCATACGGCCCGTCTTCGCTGAAACCGTAGGCGCCCAGGTAGACGATGCGCGGATTGCGCGCCGCCACGTCCTCGTACGACAGGCCCAGCCGGGCCATGGCTTGCGGCCGGATGTTGTAGAGCAGGGCGTCGCAGTCCTCGGCCAGTTTCAGGCAGGCCTCGCGGCCCTCCGGCGTCTTCAGGTCCAGGACCACCGAGCGCTTGTTGCGGTTCAGGTGCAGGTAGAGATGGCCCATGCCGGGATTGCGCATGGGCCCCACCGCCCGCATATTGTCGCCGGCCGGCGATTCGACCTTGACGACGTCGGCGCCCAGGTCCGCCAGCACCTGCGTCGCGTACGGGCCCATCACCACCGAGCTCAGGTCCAGGATGCGCACGCCGGCCAGCGGGCCGGCGGCGCCTTGGGATGCGGATTCCGTCATTGCTGTTCGATCCCCGCGTCGCGGATGAGCTTGCCCCAGAGGTC
Organism: Achromobacter sp. Marseille-Q4962; assembly: GCF_943737005.1. Lineage (GTDB taxonomy): Bacteria > Pseudomonadota > Gammaproteobacteria > Burkholderiales > Burkholderiaceae_B > Achromobacter. The sequence goes on from NZ_CALSFU010000008.1 coordinate 22,609, forward strand.
GCGCTGTTCGCTGACGAACTGCGCGAATTCCTCGGGCGTGCTGGAGAAGGCGTCGAATCCGAGCGCGGCCAGGCGCTGGCGCACGTCGGGTTTGGCAACCACCTGTTTGATGGCGGCGTTGAGCTTGGCCACGATGTCCGGCGGCATGCCGGCCGGGCCGAAATAGCCGTTCCAGGAATTGAGGTCGAAGTCGGGCACGCCGGACTCGGCCATGGAGGGCAGGTCGGGCACGATGGCGCTGCGCTGGGCGGTCGACACCGCCAGGGCGCGCAATTGGCCCGACTGCACGAACGGCAGGCCCGAGGCGAGGTCGGTGAACATGAAATCCACCTGGCCGCCGACCACGTCGGTCAGGGCCTGCGGCGTGCCCTTGTAGGGAATGTGCAGCAGATCCACCTTGGCGCGGTTGGACAGCGTGGCCCCGGCCACGATGCCCGTGCTGTTGCCGCTGGCATAGGTGATCTTGCCTGGATGCTGGCGCGCGTCGGCGATCAGGTCGCCCACCGATTTCCAGGGCCGCTTCGGATTGACCACCAGGATGAAGGGCAGGTTGCCGCCGCGCGCGATGGGGGTGAAATCCTTGACGGGATCGTATGGCACGTTCTTCATCAGGAAGGGCGCGGCCGAATGCGAGGTGTTGGTGGTGACGAACAGCGTGTAGCCGTCCGGCTTGGCGCGCGCCACATAGCTGGCGGCGATGGTCGCATTGGCGCCGGGCTTGTTCTCCACGACGATCTGCTGGCCCAGGATGTTGCCGAGCTCGGCGCCGAAGATGCGGCCCACGGCATCGGTGCCCGAGCCCGCGGGGAAGGGCACGATCAGCGTGATGGGCTTGCTGGGGTAGGTGTCGGCCCGCGCGGCCGGCGCGGCCGCGAGGACGGCGCAGGCGGCCGCCAGGGCGCGCAACAGGGTTTTGGCTTGCATCGGTTGTCTCCGTTGGAGGGATGGAGTGGCGCGGCTTTCTCCGGCCGCTGCCGGCGGTACGCCGTGTCAGGACGCCGCGAAGCCGCGGATGACGCGGTCCGGGGATTCCTCGTAGGGCGGGGTGTAGATCACCAGCAGCCTTGCGGGCTCGTCGCTGGTGACGGTAAAGACATGGGGGATGTCGGGTGGGAAATAACAGCAGTCGCCCGGCTGCATGTCGGCGGACTCGTCTGCGACCTGGGCGCGCGCGGTGCCCGAGATCAGGTAGCAGACCTGCTCGATGCCCGGGTGCGCGTGGGGCAGGGCGCCCTGGCCTTTTTCGATGACGCCCAGCAGCACTTCCACGTGGCGCGAGCCGACCGTGTCGGGGCCGATGAGGCGGCGGTTGAGCGTGCCGGTATGGTTGGCGGGATGGTAGCCGGGCACTTCCGCCTCGCGCACCAGCCAGGAGGGGGTCGATCGCTGCGTCATGGAGGTCTCCATAATTTTTATATGTGAATTCATTTTCACGTATGAGAAAAACCAGGGCAAGGGCTTTTTTGCCGGCCGACCCCGCCGCGCCTGGGGAAATCAGGGAAAACACCGGGTCGGCGCTGCTAGAATGACGGGCTGTCCCTTTCCCGCTTTTCGCCATGCCCTCCGTGCGCAAACCCATATCCAAACCCGAGGCCGCCGCCACTTTGGCCGATTGGCTGCAATACCTGGAGTCCATCCACGCCACGGCCATCGACCTGGGGCTGGACCGCGTGCGGGAAGTGGCGCGGCGGCTGGGGCTGGCGCTGGACGGCGTGAAATTCGTTGTGGGCGGCACCAACGGCAAAGGCTCCACCTGCGCCATGCTCGAATCCATCCTGCTGGCCGCGGGCTACAAGGTGGGGCTGTATACGTCGCCGCACCTCATCGATTTCAACGAGCGGGCCCGCATCAACGGCCAGATCGCCTCCGACGCCGACCTCATCGCCCAGTTCGAGGCGGTGGAGGCCGCGCGGGGCGAGGTGTCGCTCACCTATTTCGAGTTCACCACCCTGGCCATTCTGCGCCTGTTTTCGCTCGCCCGGCTCGACGCCGTGGTGCTGGAAGTGGGACTGGGCGGGCGGCTGGACGCCGTCAACATCGTGGACGCCGACTGCGCCATCGTCACCAGCGTCGATCTCGACCATACCGACTGGCTGGGCGACACGCGCGAGAAAATCGGCTTCGAGAAGGCGCACATCTTCCGCCCCGGGCGTCCGGCCGTGTGCAGCGACCCGCAGCCGCCGCAATCCCTGCTCGACCACGCCGCGGAAATCGGCGCGGACCTCTGGCTGTTCGGGCGCGACTTCAATTACTCGGGCGACCGCCAGCAATGGGCCTATGGCGGCCGCTCGCAGCGCCGCAGCGCGCTGGCCTATCCGGCCCTGCGCGGCGCCAACCAGCTGCTCAATGCCTCGGCGGCGCTGGCGGCGCTGGAATCGGTGCGCGACCGCCTACCGGTGCCCCAGCAGGCGGTGCGTCAGGGGCTGCTGCAGGCTTCTCTGCCGGGGCGCTTCCAGATCCTGCCGGGTCAGCCCACGGTCATCCTGGACGTGGCGCACAATCCGCACGCCGCGGCTGTGCTTGCGCAGAACCTCGACAACATGGGCTTTCATCCCTACACCCACGCGGTGTTCGGCATGCTGAGCGACAAGGACCTGGCCGGCGTGGTGGCCAGGCTGGGCGCGCGTGTCGACAACTGGTTCTGTGCGGGCCTGCCCGGGCCGCGCGGCGGCACGGGAGAGGAGCTGGCCGAGCGGGTGCGCGTGGCCCTGCCGCCTCCGGCCGCGGGCGAGGACAGCCCCTCCGTGCGCGCCTTCCCCGACCCGGCGGCGGCCTATGCGGCGGCGCGCGAACAGGCGGGGGAGAATGATAGAATCGTGGTATTCGGTTCGTTTCTTACCGTCGCCTCGGTTTTGCAGGCGCTGGGCCGCAAGGCCTAGGCAAGGGCCGCAAGCGCGGCGGCCCGATGCACCGTCGCAAGCCGCCGCAAGGAATTCTCTTCCATGGGTTTTTTCAAACGCAAAGATCCCGCCGAGCAGGCGCAGACCTCCCGACGGGCTGCCGTGCCCAGCGAGGTCCAGGCCGCCGAAATGCGCGGCAGGGCGCGGCGCAGGCTGGCCGGAGCCGTCGCGCTGGTGTTGGCAGCGGTCATCGTGCTGCCCATGGTGCTCGATTCGCAGCCCCAGCCGGTCGCCGACAACATTCCCATCCGCGTCCCCGAGCGCAATACGCCGTTCCAGCCTCAGGTGAGCGAGCCCCAGGCCGCGGCGCCCGCCGCTCCTGCCGAGGAAACCCCGCCCGCCGCGTCTTCCGACCCCGCCGCGGTTCCGCCGCCGCTGGCCTCGGCCACGCCGCAGCAGCCTCCCGCTGCCGCCCAGGCGCCGCAGCATGCGCAGCCGCCGGCGGCCGCGGCCAAGCCCGAAAGCCGGCCCGAGACCAGGCCGGAAACGAAGCCCGCCGAGCCCAAGCCCGAACCCAAGCCGGCGGCCAAGCCCGCCGACAGCCGCACCGACGACGGCTCGCGCGCCCTGGCGCTGCTCGAAGGGCACTCGGCCCCGGCCGCCTCCGCGCCCAAGGCGCAGTCGTCCAAAGGCAATTTCGTGCTGCAGATCGCGGCCTACACCACGGCGGAAGACGCGCAGTCGCGCCGGACCAAGCTGCACCAGGCCGGCGTCACCAATGCTTTCGTCGAGCCCGCCAACATCGGAGGCAAGCAGCAGTACCGCCTGCGCGTGGGGCCGTTCCCCTCGCGCGAGGCGGCGCAAGCGGCCCAGGCGCGCCTGCGCACCCTGGGCTATGACAATGGCTTCATCGCCGCCCAGTAGTGACCGGCTTCGATTTCGTCGTGCTGGCCATCCTGGCGGTATCGGGTGTGCTGGGCCTGGTGCGCGGCCTGCTGAAAGAGGTGCTGTCGCTGCTGGCGTATCTGCTGGCGTTCGTGGCGGCCGTGTGGTGGGGCCCCACGGTCTATGGCTGGCTGGAGCCCTATATTGAAACGACGATGCTGCGCATGGGGGTGTCCTACGCCGCCGTGTTCATCATCGTGCTGCTGGGCGTGGGTCTGGTCAACATGACGCTTGCCGCCTTGATCCGCACCACCGGACTCGGTCCCGCCGACCACGGCCTGGGCGGGATGTTCGGGTTGGCGCGGGGGCTGTTGATCGTGCTGGCCCTGGTCGCCGCGGCCGGCTATACGCCGCTGCCCGAAGAGCCGTGGTGGAAGGACGCCATGTTTTCGCATTCGGCCATCGAGGCCATCCGACACATCAAGACGTGGCTGCCGCCTTCGCTGGCGGCGCTGCTGCCGTATTGATCTGCTTTAAATCAACCAGGAAATCTCACCATGTGTGGAATCGTAGGCGTCATCGGGCGCGGGCCGGTCAACCAGCTCCTCTATGACAGCTTGCTGCTGTTGCAGCATCGCGGGCAGGACGCCGCGGGCATTGCGACGTCGCAGGGCACCCAGTTCAATATGTTCAAGGCGCATGGGCTGGTGCGCGACGTCTTCCGCACGCGCAACATGCGCGCGCTGCCCGGCAACTCGGGCATCGGACAGGTTCGCTATCCCACCGCGGGCTCCAGCGCCAGCGAAGAAGAAGCCCAGCCGTTCTACGTGAACGCCCCGTTCGGCATCATGTTCGCCCACAACGGCAACCTGACCAACTGGCGCGAGCTGCGCGAATCGCTCTACCGCGTCGATCGCCGCCACATCAACACCAATTCCGATTCCGAAGTGCTGCTCAACGTGCTCGCGCACGAGCTGCAATCGGCCGCCAGCGGTGTGTCGCTGGACGACGACGCCATGTTCCGCGCGGTGGCCGCCGTGCACAAGCGCGTGCGGGGCGCCTATGCGGTGGTGGCGCAGATCTCGGGCTACGGCCTGCTGGCCTTCCGCGACCCCTACGGCATCCGTCCGCTGTGCATCGGCCGCCAGGACACCGACGAAGGTGTCGAATGGATGGTGGCCTCGGAATCGGTGGCGCTGGAGGGCAGCGGCTTTTCGTTCGTGCGCGACGTGGCGCCGGGCGAGGCGGTGTTCATCGACCTGGACGGCCGCCTGGTGAGCCGCCAGTGCGCCGAGAATCCGCAGCTCGTGCCCTGCATTTTCGAATACGTGTACTTCGCCCGCCCGGATTCGCTGATCGACGGCGTGTCCGTCTACGACGCCCGCCTGCGCATGGGCGAATACCTGGCCGACAAGGTGGCGCGCAACATGCGCCTGGGCGACATCGACGTGGTCATGCCGATTCCCGATTCGTCGCGCCCGGCCGCCATGCAGCTCGCCGCGCGCCTGAACCTGGACTACCGCGAGGGGCTCATCAAGAACCGCTACGTGGGGCGCACCTTCATCATGCCCGGGCAGGCCGTGCGCCGCAAGTCGGTGCGCCAGAAGCTCAATGCCATTGGCATGGAGTTCAAGGGCAAGAACGTGCTGCTGGTCGACGACTCCATCGTGCGCGGCACCACCAGCCGCGAAATCGTCGAAATGGCGCGCGCGGCGGGCGCCAACAAGGTGTACTTCGCCTCGGCCGCGCCTCCGGTGCGCTTCCCCAACGTGTACGGCATCGACATGCCCACCCAGAAGGAGCTCATCGCCACCGGCCGCAGCGACGAGGAAATCGCCCGCACCATCGGCGCCGACAGCCTGGTCTACCAGGACCTGGCCGACATGCAGCAGGCCGTGCGCGACATCAATCCCGCGCTGACCCGCTTCGAGGCGTCGTGCTTCGACGGAGAATACGTCACCGGGGATATCACCGCCGAATACCTGGCCCGCCTGGGCCAGTCGCGCGCGGACGCCGGCACCGACGAGCCGCCGGGCGGGCTGCAGTTCAACATGGGCTACGCGGCCAACGACGCCTGAGGGCTGAGGCCGCGGCGGAGCGCGCAAGAACGCCTGCCGCGCCCGGACCTGCCCCCGGCGCCCGGAATCGCATCCGGGCGCCGGGGGTTTTTCATTGCGCGCCGCGCCGGAACAGCACGGGCAGCGCCATGAAGAACAGGATCGCGAAAAGCGCCAGGCTCCACAACGCGTACTCGATGCCCATTACCGACACCACCGCGTCCATGCAGGTGGCGTAGATGCCGAACAGCCAGGGCACGGCGGCGTCCAGGCCCAGGCCGCTCATGAAGCGGTCGGCGAAGGTCTGGTCGCACGACAGCATCTGTGCGGCCACGCTGTACTGGTACCAGGCCGCCGCGACGCCGCAGAGCGACAGCGCCGCGGCCAGTCCGCCGCCCAGGCGCGCCAGTCCGCCCCCGCCCAGGCTGCACAGCAGGGCGGCCACGCCGATGACCAGGTAGATCAGGCGCTGCATGACGCACCACGCGCAGGGCGGCATGTCGAACAGATGCTGGGACGCGAGCGCGATGCCGACCGCCGCGAAGCAGAAGAGGGCGATGAGACGGAGCAGGCGTTGGGAATGGGAATGCATGGGCATGGGAAGCAGGACAGGGAAATAGGCCGGGAGAATGGCGTGGGTCCAGGGGCGACACGCTTTAGGCCGGGTGGACGGGAATTGGTTGCATGGACTGCTGCAACAGGGCCAGCACCAGGTCGCGCGCGCCTTCCCAGAAGATCTGCACGCCCAGGCAGAGCATGATGAAGGCCGACATGCGCATGAAGACCGCGGTGCCGTTGTCGCCCAGCCGGTGCAGCATCTGCGCGGCGAAGCGCAGGCAGACGTAGAGCGTGGCCGAAACCAGCAGAATGCCCGGCAGCGAGCCCGCCAGCCGCAGCAGGCTGAGCCCGGCGTGCTGGTCGCGCAGCGAAACGCCCACGGTGATGGCCGCGGCGATGGAGCCCGGGCCGCAGCTGATGGGAAAGGTCAGGGGGTAAAAGGCCCGCGAGCGCGCCATTTCGGGCGTGAACGACTCGGCCATGCGCGCGACGCGCTCGGTGTCCGCGTCCGGCGAGTTGACCAGGCGCCAGGCGCTGGCGATGACCAGCATGCCGCCGCCCACGCGCACGATGGACAGGGAAATGCCGAAAAAGCTCAGCACCACGTTGCCCGCCACCATGGCCACCGCCAGCATCAGCCCCACGTTGATGGCGACGCGCTTGGCCAGCACCGTGCGGGTGGCCGACGACGCGCCCTCGGTCAGCGAGAGAAAGATCGGCGCGATGGCGGGCGGATTGAGAAACGGCAGCAGCGTGGCCACGGTGAAGAAAAAGCTGGAGCCGAACGCGCGCAGAAAGTCGTTGATCCCCATGGGCAGCAGGAAGGCGGGCCGAAAACCGGATTGTATGCGCTGGCGCGCCGCGGCGTCAGGCGGCCTGCCGGCGGGTATCCTCGCCCGCCAGGGCGTCCAGCACGTCGCGTTCGAACTGCATCTGCGAGCGCGGCCGCTCCAGCGCGGCGCCGTCCACGATGAACACGTCTTCCACCCGGTCGCCCAGCGTCATGATCTTGGCCATGAGCAGGTTCACTTCGTGGCGGGCGAATACGCGGGCCAGCGCGTACAGCAGCCCGGGGCGGTCGGTGGCCGTTACCGACAGCCGCCACGACTTGCTGCGTTCGTCCGGCTGCAATTCGGCCTGGGGCATGACGGGAAACACTTTGGAGACGCGCGACTGGCGCGCGCGGCCGAAATGGCCTGTCGCGGGCGCATGGGCGCCTTGCGGATCGCGCAGGCGCCCGGCCAGCTCATGCTCGATCAGCGTGGCCTGCGCGCGCAGGTCGGATGCGCCGTCCGGCGGCAGCACGATGAAACTGTCCAGCGCCCACCCGTGGCGGGTGGTGTGGATGCGCGCGTCCTGGATGGAGAGCGATTTGGCGTCGAAGTAGCCGCAGATCGCCACGAACAGGTCGGGCACGTCGCGCGTGTACACCATGACCTGCAGGCCTTCGCCGTGCTCCGTGGGGCGGGCGCGCACCACCGGCCCGTCGGGCGCCACCTGGTAATAGAGATGGCGCGTGTGCCAGGCGATGTCGGACGCTTCGTGGCGCAGGAAATACGCCACGTCGAGCTGGTTCCAGAATGCCTCGCGGGCTTCATCGCGCAGGCCGGCCAGCCGCGTGAGGCGCGCGGCTTCCTCCTTGCGCTCCGTCAGCACCGTATGGGCGTCGGCATGGGCGCCGCCCAGCGCCGCCAGCGTGAGCCGGTACAGGTCTTCGAGCAACTTGCCTTTCCAGGCGTTCCAGACCTTGGGGCTGGTGCCCCGGATGTCGGCCACGGTCAGCAGGTAGAGCGCGGTGAGGTGGCGCTCGTCCTTGACGGTGGCGGCGAAATCCTGGATGACCGCCGGGTCGGAGAGGTCGCGCTTCTGCGCCACGGCCGACATCAGCAGGTGCTGGCGCACCAGGAATTCCACCAGCTTCGCGTCTTCGGGATCCAGCCCGTGGTCCAGGGCGAAGCGGCGCACCTCGCGCGCGCCCAGTTCGGAATGGTCGCCGCCCCGGCCCTTCGCGATATCGTGGAAAAGCGCCGCCACGTAGAGCAGCCAGTGGCGGTCGAGCCCGGCGATGAGCTGGCTGGCCAGCGGATACTCCTGGGCATGCTCGGGCATGGTGAAGCGCCGCAGGTTGCGCACCACCGCCAGCGTGTGCTGGTCCACCGTGTAGGCATGGAAGAGATCGTGCTGCATCTGGCCCACGATGCGGCGGAAGACCGGCAGGTAGCGCGGCAGGATGTTCAGCATGGTCATGCGGCGCAGCTCGTGCACGATGCCGCGCGGCTGCTGCAGGATCTGCAGGAACAGTTTGCGGTTCACCGGATTGCGGCGGAACTGCGCGTCGATGCGGTGACGCGAGTGCCAGATGGCGCGCAGGGTGCGCGCCGACATGCCGATCAGTTCGGGATGCTGCTGCATGACCAGGAACGCGCGCAGCAGCAGGGTCGGGTTGCGCTCGAAACCGTCGTCGCGAATGATGTCGAGGCGGTCGCGCAGGTTGCGGAAATCGTCGTCGATGTCGTGCGCGTCGCCGTCAGGCCGCGGAAACAGGCGCTCCTCGATGTTCTGGACCAGGATGACGTTGAGCTGCGTGACGAGGCGGGCCGCCCAGTAGTAGCGCTGCATCAGCAGCTCGCTGCCGCGGCGGGTCGCCGTGGCGTGGATGCCGTACACCCCGGCCAGCGCGGGCTGCAGGTCGAACAGCACCCGGTCTTCGCGCCGGCGCGCGAGCAGGTGCAATTCGATGCGCAGACGCTTGAAGGCTTGCTCGGCCCGGCGCAGGTCGCGCGCCTCGGACTGCGTCAGCAGCCCGTTCTGGGCGACCGCGCGCCAGGTGCTGCCGAAGCCGGCGGCGCGCGCCATCCACAGGATGACCTGCAGGTCGCGCAGGCCGCCCGGCGATTCCTTGCAGTTGGGCTCCAGGGCGTAGGGCGTGTCCTGGTAGCGCGCATGCCGCTGCTGCATTTCGACCCGCTTGGCGCGGAAGAAGGCGCGCGGATCCAGGCGCGACCGGGTCGCGGCCTCGAATTTCTTCATCAGCGTGCGGCTGCCGGCCAGGAAGCGCGATTCCAGCAGCGCCGTCTCGACCGTGATGTCCGCCGCGGCCTCGCGCTCGCAGTCTTCGATGGTGCGCACGCTGTGGCCGGGTTCCAGCCCGAGGTCCCACAGCGCGGCCACGAGTTTTTCGATGGCCGACTCGTCTTCGGGCGTGGGCGGGTGGGGCAGCAGGATGAGCAGGTCCACGTCCGAATGCGGATACAGCTCGCCGCGTCCGTAGCCGCCCACGGCGGCCAGCGCCGCGCCGGCCGGCAGGGGCGCATGCTTGACGAGGTCGCGCAGCGCCGCGTCCACGATGCGGCGCAGCTCCGTCAACAGCGTGTCGGGGCGCTCGTGCTGGCGAAACTGCTCCACCGCCTTGCGCCGGGATTCCTGGATGCGTTCTCGCAGCGAAGTGAGACTGGCGGCGGTCATGGCGGAGCGGGTCGGGCAGGGTGGATCAGACGGGGGCGAGGACGACGGACGAGCCCTCGATGAAAGCGGGCGGCCGGGGCATGCCGGGCGACACCGTCAGCACTTCGCAGCCCGTTTCGGTTACGCACACAGCATGCTCCCATTGCGCGGACAGGCTGTGATCGCGCGTCACGACCGTCCATCCGTCGGACAGCTGGCGGATTTCGCGGCGGCCGGCGTTGATCATAGGCTCGATGGTGAAGAGCATGCCGGTTTCGAGCGTCACGCCCGTGCCGGGCTTGCCGTAGTGCAGCACCTGCGGGTCTTCGTGGAAGCGCTGGCCGATGCCGTGACCGCAGAATTCGCGCACCACCGAGAAGCCGTTGGCCTCGGCATGGCGCTGGATGGCGTTGCCCACGTCGCCCAGCGTGGCGCCGTGCCTGACCTGCTGGATGCCCTTCCACATGCACTCGAAAGTGATGTCGGTGAGGCGGCGGGCCAGGATGGACTGCTCGCCCACCGCGTACATGCGGCTGGTGTCGCCGAACCAGCCGTCCTTGATGATGGTGACGTCGATGTTGAGGCAGTCCCCGTTTTTCAGGACCTTGTCGCCCGGGATGCCATGGCAGACCTGGTGGTTGACCGAGGTACAGATGGCGCCGGGAAAGGGCGGATAGCCCGGCGGGGCGTAGCCCACGGTGGCCGATTTCACCTTGAGCTCATCGGTGAGGTACTCCAGGCACAGGCGGTCGAGCTCGCCCGTGGTCACTCCCGGCTTGACGTACGGCGTGATGAAATCGAGGATCTTGGCGGCGTCCTGGCAGGCGGCGCGCATTTTGGCCAGGTCGGCCGCGTTCGTGATGATGCCCATGGATGACTGAGGCTCTCTTGCTTGAATGTCTGGCTGAAAGAATAGTAGAATTATAGGCTTCCCCGAATTTTTGGGGTCGGTATTGAGTATTGATCGGGTCTACGATTAAGAGACGCGGTTAAGAGACGGTTTTAGAGACGGTTTTAGAGACGGTTCTAGAAACAGTTTTAGAGGCGGTTCAGAGGGTTACGGCAAGAGCCGGGCCCGGCGGCGTTTTTTGGCGTTTGCCGGCCTGTTGCGGTTGGTCCTGTCGGGTTTGCCGGCGGCCTGCCGCGCGGCTTGCGCGGGGCCTGGTTTCGGGCGGCGCGTGTCGCCTGCCGTCTGGTTGCAAGCGAAGGTTGCAGCCAGGCTGGCGGGCGGGGCGCGCGGCGCGGACCGGGCGTTGCGCGGGCGGCGCGACAGGGCGGCGGCGCGATCCGCAAGGAGCGGTCCGCGGCAGGCAGGCGCACCGGAAAGTGTTGCCGGGTGCGGCGTGTCTGTAAGCCCGGCCGTGCCTTCGAGCAGCGATGCAGGTTCCGTGCGGATCGCGGATTAAGTTCTTGAAAACCCTGGTGTTTTCTCAAGAAATGCCCCGGCGGTCTGATGGCCCGGGCGGTGGCGACACCGCCCGGCGCAAGGTAGCCGGATGTCGCGGCCAACAAGGCATGGCCGGGTTATGAACCGCCCGTGAAACCATCCGCGCATGGCGCGGCTCTCGATCGTGACGGCTGTCTGGGTTTCATTGCCGCCTCGTGCCGCGGTGCCTTCGGGCGCCGCGGCACGAGGCGGCGATCGGCCGGCCCGGTTAAAATCCTGTAATCCCGCCATGAGGCGGGAAATCGCGCGCAGCACCACCCAGGGTGTCGGCCGGAGGCCGATGCAGGTGCGGCGCAAGAAACAACCCTTGGAGAATGTCATGTCCCTGATGCGCGAAATGCTGGAAGCGGGTGTCCACTTCGGTCACCAGACCCGCTACTGGAACCCCAAGATGGCCCCCTTTATCTTCGGCCATCGCAACAAGATTCACATCATCAACCTCGAAAAGACGGTTGAGAAGTACCTCGAAGCCACCAAGTTCGTGAAGCAGCTCGCCGCCCGCGGCGGCAACATCCTGTTCGTGGGCACGAAGCGCGCCGCCCGCGAACTGGTGGCCGCCGAAGCCGCCCGCTGCGGCATGCCCTACGTCGACGCCCGCTGGCTCGGCGGCATGCTGACCAACTTCAAGACGGTCAAGAGCTCGGTCAAGCGCCTGAAGGACATGGAAGCCGTGGTCGCCGAAGGCGGCGCCGAGCGCATGATCAAGAAGGAAGGCCTGCTGTTCCAGCGCGAACTGGAAAAGTTGAACAAGTCCATCGGCGGCATCAAGGACATGAACGGCTTGCCCGATGCGCTGTTCGTCATCGACGTCGGCTACCACAAGATCGCCATCGCCGAAGCCAAGAAGCTGGGCATCCCGGTCGTGGCCGTGGTTGACACCAACCACTCGCCCGAAGGCATCGACTACGTCATCCCTGGCAACGACGACTCGGCCAAGGCCATCGCGCTGTACGCCAAGGGCGTCGCCGACGCGGTGCTGGAAGGCCGCGAGCAGAACCTGAACGGCCTGGTCGAAGAGCTGGGCGAAGGCCAGGAAGAGTTCGTGGAAGTGCAGGACAACCAGGCCTGAGCCTGTCGGTCCGGCCGATAGCGTTCCGGGGCGCGCGCCGCCCCGGCCCGGCCGGCCTGCGAGGACGGGCTCCCGTCTTCCTCCGCCCGCCCCCCGCGGTGGGCTCCACACCGAATCAATCATTGCCCCGGCCTGCCGGGGCAAGTCTTAGCGAAATTTGGAGCAAACATGGCTGAAATTACCGCCGCCCTGGTCAAGGAACTGCGCGAAAAGACCGATGCGCCCATGATGGAGTGCAAGAAGGCCTTGACGGAGGCCGAAGGCGATCTGGCCCGCGCCGAAGAAATCCTGCGCGTCAAGCTGGGCAACAAGGCCAGCAAGGCCGCCGCCCGCGTCACGGCCGAAGGCCTGATCGGTCTGTTCATCTCTCCCGACGCCAAGAAGGGCGCCGTCATCGAAGTCAACTGCGAAACCGACTTCGTGGCCAAGAACGATGACTTCGTCGCCTTCGTGAACAAGCTGGCCGAGCTGGTCACCACGCAGAACCCCGCTGACGTGGCCGCGCTGTCCGCGCTGCCCTACGGTGAAGGCACCGTCGAAACCACCCGCACCGCCCTGATCGGCAAGATCGGCGAAAACATGACCATCCGCCGCTTCGAGCGCATCGAGACGCCGAACGCGCTGGCCAGCTACGTGCACGGCGGCCGCATCGGCGTGCTGGTCGAGTACGCCGGCGCCGAGGAAGTGGGCAAGGACCTGGCCATGCACATCGCGGCCACCAAGCCCAAGGCCCTGAACGCCGATGGCGTGCCGGCCGCCGACATCGCCGCCGAGCGCTCGGTCGCCGAGCAGAAGGCCGCCGAGTCGGGCAAGCCCGCCGAGATCGTCGCCAAGATGGTCGAAGGTTCGATCCAGAAGTACCTGAAGGAAGTGACGCTGCTGTCGCAGCCCTTCGTCAAGAACGACAAGCAGTCCGTCGAGCAGATGCTCAAGGAAAAGGGCGCTTCGATCAGCAAGTTCGTGCTGTTCGTCGTCGGCGAAGGTATCGAGAAGAAGACCAGCGATTTTGCCGCTGAGGTTGCCGCCGCTGCCGCCGGCCGCGCCTGAGCTGCAAGGTAGTGCTTAAGGGCCGGTGCTAGATATTTCTAGTCCGGCCTATTTCTTGTCTTACACTTTCGTCGGATTGTTCCTCGGGATATCTCCTATGAGCAGCAGATCATACAAACGGGTTCTTCTCAAACTTTCCGGCGAGGCGCTGATGGGCGAGGACGCCTTCGGCATCAACCGCGCCACCATCGTCCGCATGACCGATGAGATCGCCGAGGTTGCCGCCATGGGCGTCGAGCTGGCCATCGTCATCGGCGGGGGCAACATCTTCCGTGGCGTCGCCCCGGGGGCGCAGGGCATGGACCGCGCCACCGCCGACTACATGGGCATGATGGCCACCATCATGAACGCGCTTGCCCTGCAGGACGCGCTCAAACACAAGGGCGTGGACACCCGCGTGCAATCCGCCCTGAATATCGACCAGGTCGTCGAACCCTACATCCGGCCCAAGGCCCTGCGCTACCTGGAAGAAGGCCGGGTCGTCATCTTCGCCGCCGGCACGGGCAATCCGTTCTTCACGACCGATACCGCCGCCGCCCTGCGCGGCGCCGAGATCGGCGCGGAGATCGTGCTGAAGGCCACCAAGGTCGACGGCATCTACAGCGCGGATCCCAACAAGGATCCCACCGCCACGCGCTATGCGCGCATCAGCTTCGACGAGGCCATCGTCCGCCGCCTCGAGGTCATGGACGCCACCGCTTTCGCGCTGTGCCGCGACCAGAAACTGCCGATCAAGGTGTTTTCGATCAACAAGTCCGGCGCGCTCAAGCGCGTGGTCGCCGGCGAAGACGAAGGCACGTTGGTACACGTTTAAAAAAGGAAATACCATGAGCGTCGCAGATATCCGCAAATCCGCAGAATCCAGGATGGTCAAGTCGCTTGAAACGCTCAAGACCAACCTGTCCAAGATCCGCACGGGCCGCGCCCACACCGGCATCCTGGATCACGTCCAGGTCGAGTACTACGGTTCGCCGGTGCCCGTGAGCCAGGTCGCCAACCTCAACCTGGTCGACGCGCGCACCATCAGCGTGCAGCCCTACGAGAAGAACATGGCCTCGGTCATCGAGAAGGCGATCCGCGAGTCGGACCTGGGCCTGAACCCCATGTCCATGGGTGATACCATCCGCGTTCCCATGCCGGCCCTCACCGAAGAGCGCCGCCGCGATCTCACCAAGGTCGTGCGCAGCGAAGGCGAGGATGCCAAGGTCGCCGTGCGCAACCTGCGCCGCGAGGCCAACGACGCCCTGAAGAAACTCGTCAAGGACAAGGAGATCTCCGAGGACGACGAGCGCCGCGCCCAGGACGACGTCCAGAAGCTGACCGACCGCCATGTCGCCGAGATCGACAAGATGGTCGCCCAGAAAGAAGCGGAAATCATGACCGTATAATCGCTGGCGCCGCGCCGCCGCGCGGCGCGTCGCGCCGGACGGGCCGCATCCGTCCGCGCGGCCAGCATCCTGGTCCCCGCGCGCCGCCACGCCCGGCGAAGCGGCGCGACGGCCCAGGCCTTCCTTTTCCAGCCGGCCATTCCGCGCAAGTCCTTACCTCATGGCAATCAGCTCGACTCAGGCGATACCCGAAACCCGGGACATTCCCGAACACGTGGCCATCATCATGGATGGCAATGGGCGGTGGGCGACGAAGCGGCTGCTGCCCAGGACGGCGGGGCACGCCAAGGGCGTGCAGGCGGTGCGCCGCGTGGTCGAGGCCTGCGGCCGAGCGGGGGTGCGCTACCTGACCCTCTTTGCCTTCAGCTCCGAGAACTGGCGCCGGCCCGCCGAGGAAGTCTCGCTGCTCATGCGCCTCTTCGTGCAGGCCCTGGAGCGCGAGGTCGACAAGCTCCAGGAGCAGGGCGTGCGCCTGCACGTCATCGGCGATCTTTCCGCCTTCGAGCCCCGGCTGCAGGAGCTGATCCATGCGGCCCAGGAGCGCACGCGCCATAACGACCGCCTGCACCTGACCGTGGCGGCCAATTACGGCGGCCGCTGGGACATCCTGCAGGCCGTGCGCGCCATGCTGGCCGCCGACCCTGCTCTGGCCAGCCACCCCGAGCGCGTGGACGAGGAAAGCCTGTCGCGGCACCTGTCCATGGCCTGGGCGCCCGAGCCCGACCTGTTCATCCGCACCGGCGGCGAGCAGCGCATTTCCAATTTCCTGATCTGGCAGATGGCCTACGCGGAGTTCTACTTCACGGAGCGCTATTGGCCGGATTTCGGCGCGGACGAACTGCAGGCGGCATTCGACTGGTACCGCACGCGCGAGCGCCGCTTCGGCCGCACCAGCGCCCAGCTTCTCGAAAGCGGGGCAAAATAAGCGCCGGCGGGCGCGCCAACTCCAGGGAGACCTCCTCATATGCTGGGTCAGCGCATTGTTACCGCTGCCATTCTGCTGGCCATCCTGGCCGCGGCCATGGCCAGCGCCAACCCGTGGTGGCTCCTGGCTCTGCTGGCCCTGGCCGCCGCCTGCGCCAACTGGGAATGGCTGCGCCTCACCCTTCCTCAGCCGCCGTCGCGCCCGGTGGCCGTCGGCGTGGCCGCCCTGGTCTTCGCGGTCCTGCTGGTCCTGGCTTCGGCCTGGCTGGCGGGGCGGCGGTCCGGGTGGGCCGATCCCGCCTGGCTGCTCGATTACCTGGCTCCGCTGGTGGCGGCCGTCTGGCTGGCGGGCGCCGGCACCGCCGTGGTCCGGGGGCGGTCCGACGCCCCGCCGGCCAGCCTGCCCTGGTCGCTGTTCTCCATTCCCGCCGTCATTGCCGCCTGGGCCGTGCTGGCGCAGATGTACCTGGCCCGCGGCGCGGGGTTCGTGGTGTCGCTGCTGGCGCTGGTGTGGGTGGCGGACATCGCTGCATACTTTGCCGGACGCGCCTTCGGCAAGCGTAAACTGGCGCCGCGGGTCAGCCCGGGCAAGACGGTGGAGGGCGCGGTGGCCGGCGTGCTGGGCGCCGTGATCTGGATCGGCCTGTCCAGCCTCTGGCAGGACAGCTACGGGCACGCGCTGGTGGCGCGCTGGGGATTCTGGCTGGCGCTGCCGCTGGCGGCGCTGCTCGGCGTGGTGTCCATCATGGGCGACCTGTTCGAATCGCTGCTCAAGCGCCGCGCCGGCCGCAAGGATTCCAGCGGGCTGCTGCCGGGCCACGGCGGCGTGTACGACCGCATCGACGCGATCCTGCCGGTCGCGCCGGTTGCGCTAATTTTGTCTGGAGTGTTGTTTTGACGGCTTTTCAACGCGTCGTGGTGCTGGGGTCCACGGGTTCCATCGGTGAAAGCACGCTGGATGTGATCGCGCGCCATCCGGAGCGGCTGGCGGTCTATGCGCTGTCGGCATACAGCCGCATCGACCGGCTGGCCCGGCAGGCGCAGGCCAGCGGCGCGGCGGTGGTGGTGGTGCCCGATGACGCGGCGCGCAGGAAGTTTCTGCAGCTCTGGCCGGCGGGCCGGCCGGCGCCCGAGATCCGCGTGGGTGCGCGGGCGCTGGTCGAGACGGCGGCCGATCCGCAATGCGACGCCGTCATGGCGGCCATCGTGGGGGCGGCCGGGCTGCCGGCGGCGCTGGCCGCCGCCCGCGCGGGCAAGCGCGTGCTGCTCGCCAACAAAGAGGCGCTGGTCGCCGCCGGCACGCTGTTCATGCAGGCCGTGCGCGACAACGGCGCCGAACTGCTGCCTATCGACAGCGAACATAACGCCATCTTCCAGTGTCTGCCGCATGGCGGACGGGCGATCGCGCCCCAGGCGCCCGCGCCCGGCGTGCGGCGGCTGCTGCTCACCGCCTCGGGCGGCCCGTTCCGCGGGCGCGATCTCGAAGACCTGCACGACGTCACCCCGGCCCAGGCCTGTGCCCATCCCAACTGGAGCATGGGACGCAAGATCTCGGTGGATTCGGCCACCATGCTGAACAAGGGCCTGGAAGTCATCGAGGCGCACTGGCTGTTCGCCATGCCGCCCGAGCGCATCGAGGTGGTGGTCCATCCGCAGAGCGTGGTGCACTCGATGGTGGAGTACGAGGACGGCTCCATCCTGGCGCAGCTGGGCCAGCCCGACATGCGCACCCCCATCGCCTACGGGCTGGGTTTTCCCGAACGCATCGACAGCGGGGTGGGGCCGCTGGACCTGGCGCGGCTGGGCCGGCTGGACTTCGAAAAACCGGATTTCGCGCGGTTTCCGTGCCTGGCGCTCTCGTTCGACGCGCTGCGCGCCGGGCAGGCTGCCTGTGTGGCGCTGAATGCCGCCAACGAGGTCGCGGTGGCGGCATTCCTGGCCGGACGCCTGGCCTACACCTGGATTCCCCGCGTCATCGAGGCCGCCCTGGAGTGGCAGGCCGGACGGGCATCTGTTACGCTCGATGATCTCGACGACATACTGGCCCTCGATGCGGAGTCGCGGGCCTATGCCGGCAACCTCGGGCTCGCCTGAGACCGGCGCGCCTTCCAGGTTCGGATCCCCATGCTTTTCACCCTGCTGGCCTTTGCCATCGCGCTTGGCTCCCTGATCATCTTCCATGAGTTCGGGCACTACTGGGTGGCGCGGCTGTGCGGCGTCCGGGTGCTGCGCTTTTCGCTGGGTTTCGGCAGGGTCGTGCTGCGCCGCATCGACAAGCACGGCACCGAATGGGCAATTTCGGCGCTGCCCCTGGGCGGCTACGTCAAGATGCAGGACGACGCGCCGCCCGGCGCGCCGGCGGCCGAGGCGGCCGGGGCCTTCAACGCCCAGCCCGTGGGCAAGCGCATCGCCATCGTGCTGGCCGGCCCGGTCTTCAACCTGCTGCTCGCCGTGCTGCTCTACACCGGCCTGAACCTCGCCGGCACCGAGGAGCCGCAGGCCATCCTGGCCCAGCCGGCCGCGGGCACGCCCGCCGCGCAGGCGGGGCTGGCGCAAGGCGACCGCATTCTCTCCATCGACGGCCAGGAAGTCGCCTCCTGGACGGACGCCCGCTGGCGTCTGCTCGACGTGCTGTCCACCGGCGGACGCGTGCGCGTCGAGGTGGCCGCGCCCTCGGGGGCGGCCCATGAGCGCGAGCTCGTGCTGCCGCCCAACGACATGGCCCCGGGCGGAGAAGATCCGCTGGCCGCGGCCGGCATACGGCTCGCCCAGCCTCGCCCGGTGGTGCGCTCGGTCATCGAAGGCGGAGAAGGGCAGGCGGCCGGACTGCGCCAGGGCGACCGCATCGTCGCGGCGGACGGCCAGCCCGCCACGGACACCGGCGAGCTCGTGCGCCTCATCCGGGAAAGCGCGGGACGCCACATGTCCCTGTCCGTGCAGCGCGAGGGCGCGCTCGTCACCGTGGGCGTGACGCCCCGCGCCGAAAAGGTCGACGGCCGCGAAATCGGCCGCCTGGGCGTGCAGCTGGGCGCGGACATCCCCCGCGTGACGGTCAGCTACGGTCTGGGCGAGAGCCTGCAGCGGGCCGCGGCGCGCACCTGGGACACCGCCTGGTTCTCGCTGCGCATGATGGGGCGCATGGTCCTGGGCGAAGTATCCTGGCGCAACGTCAGCGGTCCGGTCACCATCGCCGACTACGCCGGCCAGACCGCACGCATCGGCATTGTTGCGTACATCGCTTATATCGCCTTGATCAGCATCAGCCTCGGCGTTCTGAATTTGCTTCCCATTCCCATGCTGGATGGGGGCCATCTGCTGTACTATCTCGTCGAAATCGTGCGGGGCAGCCCGCCGCCGGAGCGCTGGATCGGCATCGGACAGCGCGCCGGGCTAGGCATTCTGGTGGCCCTCATGGGCCTTGCTCTTTTCAACGACTTCACGCGCCTGTTCACCTAGTGCGCCGCCCGGAGCGCCCGCCCCGCGCGCAGGCGCGGCCGGGGCACGACACCGGGCGCGAATTAGCATAAAATCCCCCGCCATTTGCACGACCGAGGATACTCAAGGATGTCTTTTCGCCGGATGTTTCATCACAAAAAGGGTGTACTGCCGGGCGTATTGCCGAGTCTGATCGCCGCATTGCTGGCGCCGGCCATGGCCCATGCCTTCGACCCTTTTGTCGTGCGGGATATCCGCGTCGAAGGGATACAACGGACCGACCCCGGCACCGTCTTCGGGTACCTGCCGGTCAAGGTGGGCGAGCAGTTCACCGAGGAAGAAGCCACCGAGGCCATCCGCCGCCTGTACGGCACCGGCTTCTTCACCGACGTCAAGATCGAAACCGAGAACAACGTCGTGGTCGTGGTGGTCCAGGAGCGGCCCACCATCGCGTCGATCAATTTCAGCGGCATGCGCGAGTTCGACTCCAAGGCCATCATCACCTCGCTGGCGCAGGTGGGCTTCGCCGAAGGCCGCATCTTCGACCGCTCCATGCTCGAGCGCGCCGAGTACGAACTCAAGCAGCAATACCTTTCCAAGGGCAAGTACGGCGTCGAAGTGACCGCCACGGTCACGCCGCTGCCGCGCAACCGCGTGGGCGTCAGCTTCGACGTGTTCGAAGGGGCGGTGGCGCGCATCCAGGAAATCCGCTTCGTGGGCAACAAGGCGTTTTCCGAGAGCGACCTGCTCGACGAATTCAAGCTCACCACGCCGGGCTGGCTGACCTGGTACACCGACACCGACAAGTATTCGCGCGAAAAGCTCGAGGGCGACCTGGAGCGCCTGCGCTCCTTCTACCTCGACCGCGGCTATCTCGAGTTTTCCGTCGAGCCGCCGCAGGTCACGATTTCGCCCGACCGCAAAGACATCCGCATCACGATCACGCTGCATGAAGGCGAGCCGTACAAGGTGCGCAGCGTGAAGCTGGCCGGCAACCTGCTGGGCCTGGACAAGGAAATCGAGCAGCTCGTGCAGACCAAGCCGGGCGAGACGTTCTCGGCGGCCAAGGCCAACGATTCCGCCAAGGCCATCACCGACTACCTCGGCGAGCTGGGCTATGCCTTCGCCAACGTCAACCCCAATCCGCAGCTCGACCGCGCCAAGCACGAGGCCGACGTGACCTTCTACGTCGATCCGAGCCGCCGCGTCTACGTGCGCCGCATCCAGATCGGCGGCAACACCCGCACCCGCGACGAAGTGGTGCGGCGCGAGATGCGCCAGCAGGAAGCGGCGTGGTACGACGCGAAAGACATCAAGACCTCCCGCGACCGTATCGACCGCCTGGGCTACTTCAGCGACGTCAACGTCAAGACCGACCCCGTGCCGGGCTCGCCCGACCAGGTCGACGTCAACGTGGACGTGAAGGAAAAGCCCACCGGCATGATCAACCTGGGCGTGGGCTACGGCTCGTCCGAAAAAGCCATCCTGTCGGCGGGCATCAGCGAGGACAACGTCTTCGGCAGCGGCACCAACCTGACGCTGCAACTGAACACCAGCAAGACCAACCGCGCGGTGGTGCTCTCGCACACCGATCCGTACTGGACCAAGGACGGCATCAGCCGCACCACGTCGGCGTACTACCGCGTCACCGAGCCCTGGAACAACAACGACGGCGACTACCGCGTGAAGTCCATGGGCCTGGGCATGAACTTCGGCGTGCCCATCTCGGAATACGACCGCATCTTCCTGGGCGCCAACCTCGAGCACAACCAGATCGACCTGTACGACAACTCGCCCAAGGCGTACCGCGACTTCGTGGACGAGTACGGCGACTCCACCAATTCGGTCATCTTCAACGCCGGCTGGAGCAAGGACACGCGCGACAGCGCGCTGGCGCCCACGCGCGGCTCGTACACCCGCCTGAAGGCCGACCTGGGCACGGTGGACCTGCAGTACTACATGCTGAGCGCGCAGCAGCAGTATTTCGTGCCGCTGGGCGGCGCCTATACGCTGGCCCTGAACGGCATGGTGGACTGGGGCCGCAGCTACGGCAGCAAGGCGTATCCGATCATCAAGAACGTGTATGCCGGCGGCATCGGCACGGTGCGGGGCTACGAAGGCTCGTCGCTCGGCCCGCGCGATACCGTTACGGGCGACTACCTGGGCGGCACCCGCCGCATCGTGGCCAACGCCCAGTTGTTCCTGCCGTTCCCGGGCGCCTCGAAAGACCGCACGCTGCGCTGGTTCCTGTTCACGGACGCCGGCCAGGTGGGCGCCAGCAGCGGCCAGTCGTGCTCGCGGGGCAAGGACAACTCCGAGGTCGAGGATCCGTGCGGCTGGCGGTTCTCGGCCGGTATCGGCCTGTCGTGGCAGTCGCCCATGGGGCCGCTGCAGCTTTCGTATGCCCGTCCGCTCAACTCGAAGTCGGGCGACGACAAGCAGAGCTTCCAGTTCCAGATCGGAACGGGGTTCTGAGCGGCCGTTACGCTTGAAAACAAGGGCAGGGGGCGCCGATCCGGCTCCCCTGCGGTTTAGTGGCACAATACACACTTTGGCTTTGCCTTACTCGAAGGTGAGATTTTCATGATGTCTGATTTCGCACTTAAATCCTCGAACGTTCCGGGCGGCAAGCGCCTGGGCAAGCTGGGCGGCTCGCTGGCTCTGGTAGGTGCGCTCCTTCTCGGTTCGGCGGCGGTTCCCGCCCAGGCGCAAGGCACCAAGATCGGCTTCGTGAACACGGAACGGATCCTGCGCGAATCGGGCCCGGCCAAGACGGCGCAAAGCAAGATCGAATCCGAATTCAAGAGGCGCGATGACGAGCTCCAGCGCATGAGCTCCAATCTGCGCGCACAGGCCGAGAAGTTCGACAAGGACGCGCCCGTGCTGTCGGAATCCGACCGCGTGAAGCGCCAGCGCGAACTGTCCAACCTGGACACCGACCTGCAGCGCAAGCGCCGCGAATTCCAGGAAGACTTCAACCGTCGCCGCAACGAGGAATTCTCGGCCATCGTGGCCAAGGCCAACGAAGCCATCAAGCGCATCGCCGAGCAGGAAAACTACGACCTGATCATCCAGGACGCCGTGACGGTCAACCCCCGCATCGACATCACCGACAAGGTGATCCAGAGCCTGGGCAAGTAAGCCGCATCCGCACGCCATGCCGGTCTTGCTGGATCATGCCCGCGCGCCCACGCTTCACGAGCTGCTGAGCGCCGTCAACACCCAGGGTCTGGACTGGCGCATCGGCGGCCATTCCGGCGCGGACGCGATTCGGGTCCGCGGCATCGGCACCCTGTCATCCGCCGGCCCGGAAGAAATCAGCTTCCTGGCCAATCCCCGCTACCAGAGCCAGCTCGGGTCTACCCGGGCGGGCGCGGTCATCGTCGGGCCCGAGGCAGCCGGCGCGCTGGCCGGGCAGGGCGTCGGCGAGCGCCTGGCGCTGGTCGTGTGCAAGCACCCCTACCTGCTCTACGCCCGGGTGGCGCAATGGT
Organism: Achromobacter sp. Marseille-Q4962; assembly: GCF_943737005.1. Lineage (GTDB taxonomy): Bacteria > Pseudomonadota > Gammaproteobacteria > Burkholderiales > Burkholderiaceae_B > Achromobacter. The sequence continues at coordinate 45,194 of NZ_CALSFU010000008.1, forward strand.
TCGACGCCGCACGCCGCCCCGCGCTGCCGGGCGAGGTGCATCCGTCCGCCGTGGTGGCTTCCGATGCGGTGATCGAGGACGGGGTCCGCGTGGGGCCGAACTGCGTCATCGAGCCGGGCGCGCGCATCGGCCGCGGCACCGTGCTCGGGCCGGGCTGTGTGATCGGCCGGGGTTCGTCCGTCGGCCCGTCCAGCCGGCTGCATGCCAACGTCACCCTCTACGAGGGCGTCAAGGTGGGCGCGCGCGCCATCATCCACAGCGGCGCCGTGCTGGGCGCCGACGGATTCGGCTTCGCGCCCGATCCCACCCTGGGCAAGGGCGCCTGGGGCAAGATCCCGCAGCTGGGCGGCGTGACCATCGGCGACGACGTCGAGATCGGCGCCAACACCACCATCGACCGCGGCGCGCTGGAAGACACCGTCGTGTCCGACGGCGTGAAGCTCGACAACCAGATCATGGTGGCGCACAACGTGCGCATCGGCGCCCACACGGCCATGGCGGCCTGCGTGGGCGTGGCCGGCTCGACCACGATCGGCGAGCGCTGCACCATAGGCGGCGCGGCCATGCTGTCGGGCCACCTCACGCTGGGCGACGACGTGCACATTTCGGGCGGCACGGCGGTGACGTCCAACATCACGAAGCCCGGCCGCTACACGGGGGTCTACCCCTACGCGGAACACGGCGAATGGCAGCGCAACGCCGCCGTGATACAACAATTGGCGCAGTTGCGCCGTCGCGTGCGCGCGCTGGAAAAGGAGTAGGGCCGGTCCGCACCGGCCCTGGCGCGCGCCGCCCGATTCATTTCATTTCGCAGGAATTCATACAAAAATGGAACTCGACATCAAGGGGATCATGGAGAGGCTGCCGCATCGCTATCCGATGCTGCTGATCGATCGCGTCATCGAAATGGTCCCCGGAAAGTCCATCGTGGCCATCAAGAACGTCTCCATCAACGAGCCGTTCTTCACTGGCCATTTCCCGCACCATCCGGTCATGCCGGGCGTGCTCATCGTCGAAGCCATGGCCCAGGCGTCCGCGCTGTTTTCGTTCACCGACGAAAACGGCGGCCTGAAGTGCGAAGGCTCCAAGACGGCGTATTATCTGGTGGGCATCGACGGCGCGCGTTTCCGCCGCCCCGTGGTGCCGGGCGACCAGTTGCGCATCGAAGTGGAAGCCGAGCGCCTGAGCCGCAGCATCTGTAAGTACCAAGCGCGCGCCCTGGTCGATGGGCAGGAAGTGGCGTCGGCCAAGCTGATGTGCGCGATCCGCAGCCTGGAAGAGTAAATGCCCGGGAACATCCATCCTACCGCCATCGTCGACCCGGCGGCCAAGATCGACCCCAGCGCCGTCATCGGCGCCTACACCGTCATCGGGCCGAACGTCACCGTCGGCGCGGGCACGCACATCGGCGAGCATTGCGTGGTCGACGGCGTGACCTCCATCGGACGCGACAACCGTTTCTACCGCTACTGCTCCATCGGCGGCATGCCGCAGGACAAGAAGTACAAGGGCGAGCCCACGCGGCTGGAAATCGGCGACCGCAACACGGTGCGCGAGTTCACGACCTTCAATACCGGCACCGTGCAGGATGGAGGGGTCACCACGCTGGGCAATGACAACTGGATCATGGCCTACGTGCACATCGCCCACGATTGCCACGTCGGCAACAACACCATCCTGGCCAACTCCGTGCAGCTGGGCGGCCACGTGCACGTGGGCGACTGGGCTATCGTGGGCGGACTGACCGGCGTGCACCAGTTTTCGCGCATCGGCGCGCACAGCATGACGGGCGGCAACAGCTCGCTCATGCAGGACACGCCTCCGTTCGTGCTGGCGGCGGGCAACCCGTGCCGCCCGGTGGGCATCAACGTCGAGGGCCTGAAGCGCCGCGGCTTTTCGGCCGCCGCCATTTCGGCCCTGCGCGACGCCTACAAGATCATCTACCGGCGCGGGCTCGCGCTGGACGCCGCGCGCGCCGAACTGCGCGCGCGCCAGCAGGCCGAACCCGAGGTAGCCGAGCACCTGCAGGTCATGCTCGACTTCCTGGACGTCGCCTCGCGCGGCATCATCCGCCCATGACCGTGCGCATCGGCATGGTGGCTGGCGAGCCTTCGGGCGACCTGCTGGCCGGCCGCATCATTGCCGGCCTGCGCGCGCGCCAGCCCGACCTGGCCTGCGCGGGCATCGGCGGGCCGCAGATGCAGGCGCAGGATTTCGAGGCCTGGCATCCCATGCATGCGCTGACCGTGTTCGGCTACGTGGACGCCCTCAAGCGGCTGCCCAGCCTGCTGGGTACGTACCGCGACGTGAAGCAGCGCTGGCTGGCCGAACCGCCCTCGGTGTTCGTCGGCATCGACGCGCCCGACTTCAACCTGCGGCTGGAACAGCAGCTGCGCGAGGCCGGCACGCCCACCGTGCATTTCGTGGGGCCCTCCATCTGGGCCTGGCGCTACGAGCGCATCCACAAGATCAAGGCCGCGGTGTCGCACATGCTGGTGCTGTTTCCGTTCGAGGAAGAGATCTACCGCAAGGAAGGCATTCCGGTGACGTATGTCGGCCATCCGCTGGCCGGCGCCATCCCCATGGAGCCCGACCGGGCCGCCGCCCGCGCACGCCTGGGCATCGACCCGCATGCCCGCGTACTGGCCATTCTGCCGGGCAGCCGCTCGTCCGAGATCCGCCTGCTGGCCCCTCGCTTCCTGCAGGCCGCCCAGCGGTTGCTCAAGCGCGATCCGGCCCTGCAGTGCGTGGTGCCCATGGTGAACGACCAGCGGCGCGAGGAATTCCAGGCCATCCTGGCCCGCCACCCGGTGCCCGGGCTGCGCTGCATCACCGCCCAGGACCTTCATGGCGCGCAAGGCGAGCGCCAGGCGCCGGTGGCCTGGTCGGTCATGGAGGCCAGCAACGCCGTGCTGGTGGCCAGCGGCACCGCCACGCTCGAAACCGCGCTGTACAAGCGGCCCATGGTGATCTCCTACGTGCTCTCGCCCTGGATGCGACGCATCATGGCCTGGAAATCCGGCCAGCAGCGGCCCTACCTGCCCTGGGTGGGGCTGCCCAATGTGCTGCTGCGCGATTTCGCCGTGCCCGAACTCTTGCAGGACGACGCCACGCCTGAGAAACTGGCCGAAGCGACCTGGGCCGCGCTCACCGACGAGGCGCTGGCCGCGCGCATCGAATCGCGCTTCGCGGCCCTGCACCAGGAGCTGCTGCGCGATACGCCGGCGCTGGCGGCCCAGGCGATCCTGGAGGTGGCTGATGGAGCAGCCTGAGCTTTTCTCCGCGCCCGCACAGCCCGCGCTGGTGACCGCCGGCGTGGACGAGGCCGGCCGCGGCCCGCTGGCGGGGGCCGTTTACGCGGCGGCCGTCATTCTGCATCCCGACCGTCCCATCGCCGGCCTGGCGGACTCCAAGGCGCTCAAGGCCGAAACGCGCGAGGCCCTGGCGCTGGAGATACGGGCGCGAGCCTGGGCCTGGTCCGTGGCTTGCGCCAGCGTGGCCGAAATCGACAGCCTGAATATCCTGCGCGCCACCATGCTGGCCATGCAGCGCGCCGTGCGGGGGCTGGCCACCGCGCCCCAGCTCGCCCTGGTGGACGGCAACCAGGCGCCCCGGCTGGGCTGCACCGTGCAGACCGTCATCAAGGGCGACGCGCGGGTGCCGGCCATTTCCGCGGCGTCTATCCTGGCCAAGACCGCCCGCGACGCCGATCTGCTGCGGCTGCACGAGCAATATCCCCAGTACGGCTTCGACCAGCACAAGGGCTACGGCACACCGCTGCACCTGGAACGCCTGCGGTTGCACGGCCCGTGCCCCGAGCACCGGCGCAGCTTCGCGCCCATCAAGGCTTTCGGCCTGGTCGCATGAAATACGTCAGCTCGCGCGAGAATCCCGCCGTGAAGGCGCTGGCTCGCCTGGCCGCGCACGCCGGAAAACGCGGCGAAGCCGTGCTGCTGGACGGCGTGCATCTGTGCCAGGCCTGGCTGCAGCGCCATGGCGCGCCCGAGCAGGCCGTGTTCGACGCCGCGCGCCTGGACGCGCCCGAAATCGCCGCCCTGGCGCGCCAGGTGCCGGCCGAACGCTGCCTGGCCCTGGACGGGCGGCTGATGCGTGTGCTGGCCAGTGTGGAAAGCGGGCAGGGCGTGGCTTTCGTGGTTCGCCCGCCCGCGCCGGCCATGCCGGCCGCTGTCGAGGAGAACTGCGTGCTCTTCGACCGGATCCAGGATCCCGGCAATGTCGGCACCCTGTTGCGCACTTGCGCCGCGGCGGGCGTGCGGCGGGTGTTCCTGGCCACGGGCACGGCGGCGGCATGGTCGCCGAAAGTGCTGCGCAGCGGCCAGGGCGCGCATTTCGCGCTGGCCATCCACGAGCACGCGGATCTGCCCGCGCTCTTGCCGCGGCTGAAAGTGCCGCTGGTCGCCACCGCCCTGGAAGGCGCGCGCGACCTGTACGACGGCAGCCTGCCCGGGCGCTGCGCCTGGGTGTTCGGCCACGAAGGCCAAGGCGTGGCGCCCGAGCTGCTGGCCGCCGCCGCCCTGAAAGTGCGCATTCCGCATGACGCGGCCGCGGTGGAGTCGCTCAACGTGGGCGCGGCCGCCGCCATCTGCCTCTTCGAACAGCGCCGCCAGGCCCTGCGCCACGGCGGGCGTTGAGCCCGGCCTCGGCCGCGGCCCGCCGGCAAGAGCGGGCGCGCCGCGCCCTGCATCCTCGGACCTCGGACCGGCTCGGGCTGCCCGAGCCGCCTCTGGGCTCAGGCCTTGTCCAGCCCGACTTCCTGCAGCACGGTGGTGGAGATTTCCTCGATGGACTTGGTGGTGGTGGACAGCCACGAGATGCCTTCGCGGCGCATCATGCGTTCGGCCTCGGCCACCTCGTAGCGGCACTGCTCGAGCTGGGCGTAGCGGCTGTTGGGGCGGCGTTCGTTGCGCACTTCCGCCAGCCGCTCGGGCTGGATGGACAGGCCGAAGAGCTTGGAGCGGTAGGGGGCGATGGTGGAGGGCAGGGCGCCGCGCTCGAAGTCGTCGGGCGTGAGCGGGAAGTTGGCCGCCTTTACAGCGTACTGCATGGCGAGGTAGAGGCTGGTGGGGGTCTTGCCGCAGCGCGACACCCCGACCAGGATCACGTCGGCCTGGTCGAGCTGGTTGACGAACTGGCCGTCGTCGTGGGCCAGGCTGAAGTTGATGGCGTCGATGCGATTGCGGTACTTTTCCGAGTTGGCCGCCATGTGCGAGCGGCCGATGGAATGGCTGGATTTGAGACCCAGCGCCTGCTCGATGTGGCTCACGAAGGTTCCGAACAGGTCGAGGAAAATGCCGTTCGCCTGGCGAACGCGCGCCAGGATGTCGGGGTTGACCAGGGTGCTGAACACGATGGGCGGCACGCCCGTGTCCTGGGCGCTGCGGTCGATGCGGGCGGCCACCTCGGCGGCTTTTTCCAGGGTGTCGACGAAGGGCAGCCGCACGGGCTTGAATTCCACCCCCTCGAACTGCGAGAGCACGGATTGGCTGAACGTCTCGGCGGTGATGCCGGTGCTGTCCGAAACGATGTATACGACGCGGGCGTTGGGGCTTGATGTCATGTGTAAAAAATTCCAACCGGGCGGATGGCCGGATGTGCTCCACCGAGTACAATCAGGCCCCGATAAGTCACCCCAAGGGGCGGTTCCAGGCCAGTTTGGTCAGCGTGTGGATGGCTCGATCCATACCCTGACCAAACTCGCTTTCATTCCATTGTAAAAGGTGACTTCAATGTCGTATGTCGTTTCGTTCGAGCAGCTCCGCATGACGGACGTGGACTCGGTAGGAGGCAAGAACGCATCACTGGGCGAAATGATCAGCCAGCTCGCGGGCGCGGGCGTGCGCGTGCCGGGCGGTTTCGCCACCACCGCGGAAGCATTCCGCGATTTCCTCAAGGCTTCCGGGCTGGACAAGCGCATTGCCGACAGGCTGGCCGCGCTGAATCCGGAAGACGTGCGCGAACTGGCCTCGGCGGGCGCCGAGATCCGCCAGTGGATCGTCGACGCGCCGTTCTCCCCTGAGTTCGAAAAGCAGATCCGCGACGCTTTCGCCGCGCTGGACGCCGACGGCAAGGGTTCGTTCGCCGTGCGTTCGTCCGCCACCGCCGAAGACCTGCCCGACGCCTCGTTCGCCGGGCAGCAGGAAACCTTCCTCAACGTGGTGGGCATCGACGACGTGCTGGACAAGATCCGCCACGTGTTCGCTTCGCTCTACAACGACCGCGCCATCTCGTACCGCGTGCACAAGGGCTATGCCCATGCCGACGTGGCGCTTTCGGCCGGCGTGCAGCGCATGGTGCGTTCCGACAAGGGCAGCGCCGGCGTCATGTTCACCATCGACACCGAGTCGGGCTTCCAGGACGTGGTGTTCATCACCTCGTCCTACGGCCTGGGCGAAACTGTGGTGCAGGGCGCCGTGAATCCCGACGAGTTCTATGTGTTCAAGCCCACGCTGGCCAGCGGCCACCAGCCCATCGTGGGCCGGCGCATCGGCTCCAAGCTCATCAAAATGGAATTCGACCCGGAACGCCCCGGCGGCCGGGCCGTGCGCACGGTGGACGTCCCCGTGTCGGAACGCAACCGCTATTCGCTCACCGATGACGAAGTGATCGAGCTGGCCCGCTACGCGGTCATCATCGAGAAGCACTACGGCCGTCCGATGGACATCGAGTGGGGCCGCGACGGCATCGACGGCAAGCTCTACATCCTGCAGGCGCGCCCCGAAACCGTGAAGTCGCAGCAGGCCGGCCATGACGTGCAGCAGCGCTACCGCCTGAAGGCCACCGGCCAGGTGCTGATCACCGGCCGCGCCATCGGCCAGAAGATCGGCTCGGGCCCGGTGCGCGTGGTGGCCGACATTTCCGACATGGACAAGGTCCAGGCCGGCGACGTGCTGGTCACCGACATGACCGATCCCAACTGGGAGCCGGTGATGAAACGCGCCTCCGCCATCGTCACCAACCGCGGCGGCCGCACCTGCCACGCAGCCATCATCGCGCGCGAGCTGGGCATCCCGGCCGTGGTCGGCTGCGGCAACGCCACCGACGTGCTGAAGGAGGGCCAGTCCGTGACGGTGTCGTGCGCCGAAGGCGACGAAGGCCGCATCTACGACGGCCTGATCGAGACCGAGGTCGAGGAAGTCCGCCGCGGCGAAATGCCGGCCATCGACGTGAAGATCATGATGAACGTGGGCAACCCCCAGCTCGCCTTCGACTTCGCGCAGATCCCCAACGCCGGCGTGGGCCTGGCCCGCCTGGAGTTCATCATCAACAACAACATCGGGATCCACCCCAAGGCGGTGCTGGACTATCCGAACGTGGACGGCGAGCTGAAGAAGGCCGTGGAATCGGCCGCCCGCGGCCATGCCAGCCCGCGCGCTTTCTTCGTCGAGAAGATGGCCGAAGGCGTGGCCACCATCGCGGCGGCGTTCTATCCCAAGCCGGTCATCGTGCGCATGTCCGACTTCAAGTCGAACGAATACCGCAAACTGGTGGGCGGCTCGCGCTACGAGCCCGAGGAAGAGAACCCCATGCTGGGCTTCCGAGGCGCCTCGCGCTACATCGCCGAGGACTTCGCCGAGTGCTTCCGCATGGAATGCGAGGCGCTCAAGAAGGTGCGCGACGAAATGGGCCTGACCAACGTCGAGATCATGGTGCCGTTCGTGCGCACGCTGAGCCAGGCGGATCGCGTGGTGAAGCTGCTGGCCGCGCACGGCCTGGCGCGCGGCGAGAATGGCCTGAAGCTCATCATGATGTGCGAAGTGCCTTCCAACGCCATCCTGGCCGACGAGTTCCTGCAGTACTTCGACGGTTTCTCGATCGGCTCCAACGACATGACCCAGCTCACGCTGGGCCTGGACCGCGACTCCGGCATGGAGCTGCTGGCCGCCGATTTCGACGAACGCGACGAGGCCGTGAAGTTCATGCTGCGCCGCGCGATCAAGGCGTGCCTGGCGGCCAACAAGTACGTGGGCATTTGCGGCCAGGGCCCCAGCGATCACCCCGACTTCGCCCAATGGCTGAAGGACGAGGGCATTCTCTCCATGTCGCTGAACCCCGACACGGTGGTGGATACCTGGCAGCGCCTGGCGAAGTAGCCGGTCCACCGCCGAGGCGCCGTGGACCGGCAAAGCCGGATCCACGCGCCCCCGGCTTGGGGAACGTTCTGGTTTTGGGCCCTCGTGTCTTGCGGGGGCCGCGCGAGGGAGATTGAGTCGAGAACCCCCCGGCGCCCGTGAGGGCGCCGTTTTTTTTTTGTTGGCGCGGCGCGTTTCAGGCGCGGGCGGGGTCTGGCGCGGGATGGGCGTTGCGGGCTTCGCGGGCGATGAGTTCGCGTTTGCGGTCGATGCCCCAGCGGTAGCCGGCCAGCGAGCCGTCGGTGCGCACGACGCGGTGGCAGGGGATGGCCAGGGCGACGGGATTGGTGGCGCAAGCGCGCGCCACGGCGCGCACGGCGCGCGGCGAGCCGATGCGGCGGGCCAGCTCGGTATAGGTAATGGTCGAGCCCGGCGGGATGTCGCGCAGCGCCTGCCATACCTTGCGCTGGAACGCCGTGCCGCGCACGTCCAGGGGCAGGTCCAGCCCCACGGACGGATCTTCCACGAAGCCCACCACGGCGGCCACCCAGCGTTCGAATTCCGGATCGCCGCCGATCAGGCGGGCGGCCCGGAAACGGTCTTGCAGTCCGCGCACCAGGCTGTCGGGGTCTTCGTCCAGGGCGATTTCGCAGACGCCCGCAGGGGTGGCGGCCACGAGCAGCGCGCCCAGCGAGCACTGGCCGACCGCGAAACGGATGTCCACGCCTTCGCCTTTCTTGCGGAAGACGGTGGGCGTCATGCCCAGCATGGCGGGCGCAGCCTCGTAAAAGCGGCCGCTGGAGTTGAAGCCGGCGCTGTACATGGCGTCGGTGATGCTGGCGCTGCGGTCGAGCTGCTGGCGCGCGCGGCGCGCGCGCAGGGCGTCGGCATAGGCCTTGGGCGTGATGCCGGTGACCGCCTTGAAAACGCGGTGGAAATGGAAGCGGCTCATGCCGGCCTCGCGGGCCAGGGTGGAAAGATCGGGAGGCTCCTGGCTTTCCAGCGCGCGGCAGGCGCGCTCGATGGCGGCGGTGTGCTGTTTCGGCAGGGCGGCGGCTTGATTCATGCTGGACTCCTGGAGGGGCGCCGGCGGGCGGGGCCCGCCGTTGTCGCGCTTTGATCGGAGCATCTCAATTCCGGGCCCGGCCCGCACTCCGCTTGTTGCGCTGCCAGGGCTTCGCCTTTCCGCGTTGGCCCCTCTTAGGCGGCCGCGTGCGCCAGGGGCGCCGCGCTCGCGGGCGCGCAGGTGTCGAGAAAGCGCCGGACCAGGCTGCAGGCCACGGGCGTGGCGCGCGCGTTGGCGACCAGATTGGGCACGTCCAGGTGCTCGGCGGCATAAGCCCGGCCGTGCAGTTCCAGGTGCGCGCGGATGAATTCGGGGCTGAACTCCGGGTGGAACTGGGTGGAATAGATGTTGCGGCCGATGCGGATCATCTGGTGGGCGTCGAGGTCGGAACGCGCCAGCACGGTGGCGCCGGGCGGCGTCTGCAGCACGGTCTGCGCGTGCAGCGTCTGGGCCGGGAAGCTCTGGGGCAGGCCCGCGAGCACCCGGTCGCCGGCGGCGGCGGGCTGCAGTTCTATGGTCTGCGTACCCACTTCGCGGCCGGCGGGGTTGTAGCCGACCTTGCCTCCCAGCGCGTGGGCCAGCAACTGGTGGCCGTAGCAGACGCCGAACATGGGCAGGCCGGCCGCGGCCGCCTCGCGCAGCCATTGGGCGGCCGCCTCGCTCCAGGGATCGAGGTCGGTGACCATGGCCGGCGAGCCCGTGATCAGCGCGGCCCGGTACGCGGCCGGCGGCCCGGGGAGCCGGCCGGCATGGACGGCCACGATCTCGGCCTCGCCAGGCTCGAGCCTGGCGGCCCGGGCCATCTGTTCGGCGTAGCCGCCGAACCGGTTTCTGAGGACGTCTTCGGGATCGCCGGTGTGCAGGATGAGCACGGGCAGGGGGGCGACAGGGTCGGAAGCGGCAGAAGTCATGGGGAGAAAAGGGCGACGGGCGCGCGGGACGGCCCGCGGCGCCGATGGTCAACGCGGACATGATAATGCACGGCGTGCGAGGGCGGGCGTTTCCGTTCCGTCCCGGAATACGTACAATCACCTGACTCACAACCTACTTACAGGCGACCCGGACATCATGTGGATTTGGCTTGGGCTGGCCGCGCTGGCGCTCATCGGGGAGCTGGCCACGGGAACCTTCTATCTGCTGCTGGTGGCCCTCGGATTGGCCGCCGGCGGCGTGGCGGCATGGTTCGGCGCCCACATCGAATGGCAGCTCGTCGCCTGCGGCGTGGTGGTGCTGCTGGGGCTGGCGGCGCTGCGCAAGGCGCGCGTCCTGAAAAAGCGCGAAGTCGATCCCGGCCGCAACGCCGACGTAAACCTGGACATCGGCCAGACCGTCATGGTCGATGCCTGGGCCGCCAACGGCACGGCGCGGGTCTGGTACCGCGGCGCGCACTGGCAGGCCGAGCTTGCCGCCGGGCAGCCGGCCCACGGCGGCGAGCACGTCATCACCGAGCTGCGGGGCACGCGCCTGGTGCTCACCCCCAAGGACGCGGCGGGCGGCCGCTAGGGCCGCCGCCCGGAGGAGCGCACGGCCGGAGGGCGCACCGCCATGAGGGCGCACCGTCAAGAGGGCGCGCCGCCAAGAGGGCGCACCGCCAAGAGGGCGCGCCGCATTTCCCATTCGTAATGAGGGTTCTATCATGATCGAGACATCCACCATCGTCCTGCTCGTCATCGTGGCGCTGGCCATCCTGATCGTCGTCAAGGCGATCGCCATCGTTCCGCAGCAGCATGCCTGGGTCGTCGAGCGGCTGGGCAAGTTCGACCGGGTGCTGTCTCCCGGGGCGGGCTTCGTGATTCCCTTTGTCGAGCGGGTGGCCTACCGGCACTCGCTCAAGGAAATTCCGCTGGACGTGCCCAGCCAGGTCTGCATCACGCGCGACAACACGCAGCTGCAGGTGGACGGCGTGCTGTACTTCCAGGTCACGGACCCGATGCGCGCGTCCTACGGCTCGTCGAATTACATCTCCGCCATCACGCAGCTCGCGCAGACCACGCTGCGCTCGGTCATCGGCAAGATGGAGCTCGACCGCACTTTCGAGGAGCGCGAAGCCATCAACAGCACCATCGTGTCGTCGCTGGACGAGGCGGCGCTCAACTGGGGCGTGAAGGTGCTGCGCTACGAAATCAAGGATCTGACTCCGCCCAACGAGATCCTGCGCGCGATGCAGGCGCAGATCACGGCCGAGCGCGAGAAGCGGGCCCTCATCGCCGCGTCCGAAGGCCGCCGCCAGGAGCAGATCAACATCGCCACCGGCGAGCGCGAGGCGGCCATCGCCCGCTCCGAGGGCGAGAAGCAGGCGCAGATCAACCAGGCTCAGGGCGAGGCGGCGGCGGTGCTGGCCATCGCCGAGGCCACGGCCAAGGCCATCACGCAGGTGGCCGGCGCTGTGCGCCAGCCGGGCGGCATGGAGGCGGTGAACCTCAAGGTGGCCGAGCGCTACGTCGAGGCGTTCGGCAACGTGGCCAAGGAAGGCAACACCCTCATCCTTCCGGCCAATCTGTCGGACGTGGGCGGCATGATCGCCTCGGCCATGACCATCGTGAAGTCCACGCGCAATCCCTGAACCCGCGTTCCGGCGCGCCGCGCATGATCGCTCCCGTCCACCTGCTGCTGACCGCCGTGCTGGCAGGGGTCCTGGCGCTGTGCGTGCTGGGGTCGCTGGCGCGCAGCGGCATGGCGGGCATCGCCGACACCATGCGCGCCAATGTGCTGCTCGTGCTGTCCATGCCTCTGCTGGCGCTGCAGCAGTATGAAGCGCCGCTGTGGCTGTGCGTGATCCTGGCCAACGCGGGCGTGGCGCTGGCGCTGTGCGCCTATTTCTCGGGACTGCGGCGCGCGCTCGGGCTGCGGGTGCCGCGCCGCCTGATGGCGCTGTGCTGCGCGGCGGCGCTGGGCGCGCTGGTCTACTACACCTATGCGGCGCCGTCGATGCCGCGACGGGTGGCGGCGATGTCGTGCCTGATGCTGGCCTTCATGCTGGGCACGGCGGCGTCGGCGCGGCGCGCCATGCCCAACAACCGTTCCGGCTACAGCTACCGCTACGTCTGGTGGGTGGGCGTGGCGCTGGCGGCGGTCTGCGGCGGACGCGCCGTGCTGTACCTGGCCGAGGTGATGCAGGCGCAGAATGCCCTCGACCTCAAGGCCTGGAACGCCGTCTTCATGGTGCCCAGCGTGCTGGCCATGCCGTGCCTCACCATGGGCACCATCATGATCATCCACGACCGCATGCTGGCCGAGCGCGAGCGGGAGGCCAACACCGATTTCCTGACGGGCCTGATGTCGCGCAAGGCGTGGTGGCTGCAGGCCGAGCGCTGCTGCGCGCACGCCCTGCGCACACGCCGGCCGCTGGCGCTGATGCTGCTCGACATCGACCATTTCAAGCAGATCAACGATGCGCTCGGGCATGCGGCGGGGGATGCGGTGCTGCGCCATTTCGGGCTGCTCGCCACGGCCACGCTGCGCGCGGGCGATCACGTGGGAAGGGTCGGGGGAGAGGAGTTCGGCGTGCTGTTTCCCGACATGCGCGCCGAGGCCGCGATGGAAGCCGCGGGTCGGCTGCTGGCGTCGGTCAGGCGCACGCCGTGCAGCCATGCGGATGGGGCGATTTCGTACACCTTCAGCGCGGGCGTGGCGGATTGGGTGCCGGGCGAGAATCTGCAGGGGCTGTATGCGCGCGCCGACCGCGCGCTCTACGCGGCCAAGGCGGCAGGCCGCAATCGCGTCGAAGGGCCGGGCGCGCCCGCGCAGTCGCTGGCGGCCGCGGCCTGAGGCTCAGCTATCGCGCCGCGAGCGCGTATCGTGCTTCATGATGCGTTCTTTCTCGCGCTGCCAGTCTTTCTCGCGGGCGGTGTCGCGCTTGTCGTAGAGCTTCTTGCCGCGGCCCAGCGCGAAGTCCAGCTTGATGCGTCCGTTCTTGTAGTGCAGGTTGAGCGGCACCAGCGTGTAGCCGCGCTGTTCCACCTTGCCGATCAGCTTGCTGATCTCCTCGGCCTTGAGCAGCAGCTTGCGCGTGCGCATGGCGTCGGGATGAATGTGCGTGGAGGCGGTGGGCAGCGGGCTGACGTGCATGCCCAGCAGGTAAAGCTCGCCGTCGCGCACGATGACGTAGCTTTCCTTGAGCTGCACGCGGCCTTCGCGGATGGCCTTGACTTCCCAGCCTTGCAGGACGAGGCCCGCTTCGTAGCGGTCTTCGATGAAATAGTCGTGTGAGGCCTTGCGGTTGTCGATGATGCTCATAAAGCCGGAATGAGTGTGAAGCCGGATTGCGGCGGGCCGGCAGCGCGCGGGTCCGACGGGGGGAGCTGATCGCGCGGGTCTGATCCCTCAAATCTTCGGGAAGGCTTGCCGGTTCTTGTCGCCGGTCTTGCCGCCGCGCGATCGGGCCGGGCCGGCCCGGACTGCCCGGTGCCGGTAAAATCCCGTCATTCTAGCCATTTGCGATAGCCGATGCACAAAGTCCAACGCTCCGTCCTCGTGCCCTACAGCGCCGCCCAGATGTTCGACCTGGTGGCCGACGTGGAAAAGTACCCCGAGTTCATGCCCTGGTGCGGGGGCGCGGAGGTGCAGCGCCGCGACGAGCACGGCATGCAGGCGTCCATCCTCATCAGTTTCGCGGGCATGAAGCAGCGCTTCACCACGCGCAACACGCACGATTACCCGCGCCGCATCGACCTGGAACTGGTGGACGGGCCGTTTTCCAGCCTGGCGGGGCACTGGGAATTCCAGGCGCTGGCCGAGGACGCCTGCAAGGTGTTGTTCACCATGGAGTACGCATTCTCGAACCGGCCGCTGGAGATGGTGGTGGGCCCCGTGTTCAACCGCATCGCCACCAGCTTCATCGATTCGTTCACCAAGCGCGCGCAGGCCAAGTATGGGGAATGACGCCACCGTGAAAGTCCGTGTCTGCCACGCGCAGCCGGGACGAGCCTGGATGCGCGAGCTGACGCTGCCGGCCGGCGCCACGGTGGCCGACGCGCTGGCCGCCAGCGGCTATGCGCAGGCGTTTCCCGGCCAGGACCCGCTGGCGGGCGGGGTGGGCATTTTCGGCAGGCTGGCCTCGCCGCAGGATGCGCTGGCCGATGGCGACCGCGTGGAAATCTATCGCGGCCTCGTCTTCGACCCCAAGGAATCGCGCCGCCGCCGCGCCGAGCACCGCCGCGCGGCTACGGCCCGCAACGGCCGCATCCGGCCGGCCGGACTGCTGTAAGGGCCTCCAGCCTGCGCCGGGCCTGTCCGGCCCGCCGCCGCCGGCACATTGTCACGAACAAGACAAATCGCGCCGCCGCTTCTGGCGTAATATGGCTTTCAGTCAGCACTTACGTTTACGTTAACGTCATTCGTGTAAAAATCGCGGGGCCGGTGCGCGCAAGACGCGGGCAGCCCCGAAGCGACAACGATCAGCGAGGAGACAGGCTGTGGATTTGGAACTCACCGACGAACAGCGCGCGTTTGCGCAGGCCGCGCGCGACTACGCCCAGGGCGAACTGGCGCCGAACGCGGCGCGCTGGGACGCCGAATGCATCTTCCCGCGCGAGGCATTCGCCCGCGCCGGCGAGCTGGGTTTCTGCGGCATCTATGCCAGCGAGGAAATCGGCGGCCTGGGCCTGCCTCGCCTGGACGCTACGCTGGTCTTCGAGGAAATGGCGGCGGTGGACCCGTCGACCACGGCATTCCTCACCATTCACAACATGGCGACCTGGATGGTCGGCAACTGGGGCCAGCCCGGCCTGCGGCAGGAGTGGGGGCCGGCGCTGGCCAGCGGCCAGAAGCTGGCGTCGTACTGCCTGACGGAGCCGGGGGCCGGTTCCGACGCGGGCTCGCTTTCCACGCGCGCGCAGCGCGACGGCGGCGATTATGTGCTGAACGGCGCCAAGGCCTTTATCTCGGGCGGCGGCGACACCGATCTGCTGGTCGTGATGGCGCGCACCGGCGGCGAGGGCCCCTCGGGCATCAGCGCCTTCGCGGTGCCGGCCGGCAGCGCCGGCATCAGCTATGGCCGCAAGGAAGAGAAAATGGGCTGGAACAGCCAGTCCACGCGGCCCATCGTGTTCGAGAACGTGCGCGTGCCCGCCAGTCACATGCTGGGCGAGGAGGGCGAGGGCTTCAAGATCGCCATGAAGGGCCTGGACGGCGGGCGCATCAATATCGGCACCTGCTCGGTGGGCGCGGCCCAGGGCGCGCTGGACGCGGCGCGGCGCTACATGGACGAGCGCCGCCAGTTCAACCGCCGCCTGGCCGAATTCCAGGCGCTGCAGTTCAAGCTGGCCGACATGGCCACGCACGTGGTGGCCTCGCGCCAGATGGTGCGGCTGGCGGCGTGCAAGCTGGATGCCGGCGCGCCCGACGCCTCGACATACTGCGCCATGGCCAAGCGCTTCGCCACCGACCTGGGCTTCCAGGTGTGCCTGGACGCGCAGCAGATCCACGGCGGCTACGGCTACCTGCGGGACTATCCCTTGGAGCGCCTGGTGCGCGATACTCGCGTTCATCAGATTCTGGAGGGGACCAACGAGATCATGCGTGTGATCATCGCCCGCCAGTTGTTGGAAAAAGGAGCCGACCTGCGATGAATGTCCCCGTGCTGTTCGAAGAATTGACCGCCGCCAATGGCATGCGCCTGGGCGTGGCCACCCTCAATGCGCCGCAAACGCTCAACGGGCTGTCGCTGGAAATGGTGGAGCTGCTGTCGGCTCGCCTGGAAGAATGGGCGCAGGATCCCGGCGTTGCGCTGGTGGCGCTGCAAGGGGCGGGCGACAAGGCCTTCTGCGCCGGCGGCGACCTGCACGGCCTGTACCGCAGCATGAAGGAAAACGAGGGCAAGGGCCCTTGGGGCAATGCCTATGCGCGCCGTTTCTTCGAGCAGGAATACCGCCTCGACTATCGCATCCATACCTATCCCAAACCCGTGCTCTGCTGGGGGCACGGCATTGTCATGGGCGGGGGCATCGGGCTGATGATGGGCGCCAGCCACCGCGTGGTGAGCGAGTCTTCGCGGCTGGCCATGCCCGAGGTCACCATCGGCCTGTTTCCCGACGTGGGCGGAAGCTGGCTGTTGAACCGCATGCCGGGGCGCACCGGCATGTTCCTGGCGCTGACCGGCGCGCAGATGAACACCTCGGACGCGTTCTTCGCGGGCCTGGCCGATTTCCGGCTCAATCACCAGGACTGGCCGCGGCTGCTGGAATCGCTGCGCGAACAGCCCTGGGCCGGCCAGGCCGCCTCGGCCGAGCAGGGCGGCATCGCGCCGCGCTCGATCAACGACGGCCTGCTGCGCCGCGCGCTGGCCGCGCTGGAGCCGCAGACGCCGCTGGAGCCGGGCCACCTGCGCCAGCATTCCTTCCTCATCAACAGCCTGTGCAGCGGCAACCGCCTGGACGACATCTACGATGAGCTGGCAGCGCTGCGCAACCACGACGATCCCTGGCTGGCGCGGGCGGCCAACACCATGCTGGCGGGTTCGCCGGGCTCGGTGCGGCTGGCTTTCGCGTTGCAGCAGCGACTGCGCCTGCGCTCGCTGGACGACGTGTTCCGCGCCGAATACGTGGCGGCGCTGGCCTGCGCCGCGCACGGCGATTTCGCCGAGGGCATACGCGCGCTGCTCATCGACAAGGACAAGAAGCCGCGCTGGAATCCGGCCACGCTGGAAGACGCCTCCGATGCCTGGGTGCAGAAGTTCTTCGACGAACCCTGGCCCGAGGACGAACCGCATCCGCTGGCCGACCTGGGCCGGCAGGGCCGCTGAACGCGCGCCGGGATTTCCCCTATTCATAAACCGACAATGGCAGGAGACAAGACATCATGAGCACCATTGCATTCATCGGCCTGGGCAACATGGGCGCGCCGATGGCCCTCAACCTGGTCAAGGCCGGCCACGACCTGAAGGTCTACGACCTGGTGCCGGCGGCGGTCAAGACCCTCACCGACGCGGGCGCCCGTGCGGCCGCGTCGGCCGACGACGCGGTGCAGGGCGTCGATGTCGTGATTTCCATGCTGCCGGCGAGCAAGCACGTGGAGGGCCTGTATCTCGATCAGGGCCTGCTGGGCAAGATCCCGTCCAGCGCGCTGGTGATCGAGTGCAGCACCATCGCGCCCGACGCGGCGCGACGCGTCGCGGCCGCCGCCGAGGCGCGCGGCCTGGCCATGGTCGATGCCCCGGTTTCCGGCGGCACGGCGGGCGCCGCGGCCGGCACGCTCACCTTCATCGTGGGCGGCCCCGAAGCGGCGCTGGAGCGCGCCCGCCCGGTGCTCGAGAAAATGGGCAAGAACATCTTCCATGCCGGCCCGGCCGGCGCGGGCCAGGTGGCCAAGATCTGCAACAACATGCTGCTCGGCATTCTGATGGCGGGCACGTCCGAGGCGCTGGCGCTGGGCGTGGCCAACGGGCTCGACCCCAAGGTGCTGTCGGACATCATCGCCAAGAGCTCGGGCCGCAACTGGGCCACCGAGCTCTACAACCCCTGGCCGGGCGTCATGGAGCACGTGCCCGCGTCCAAGGGATATGCGGGCGGCTTCGGCGTGGACCTGATGCTCAAGGACCTGGGCCTGGCGGCCGAGGCGGCCCTGTCCACGCGCTCCTCGATTCCGCTGGGCGAGCTGGCGCGCAACCTGTACTCGCTGCACAGCGCGGGCGGCTCGGGCAGGCTCGATTTCTCCAGCATCGTCAACCTGTTCCGGAAAGAGTAAGGCCCGGACGGGCCCTGTCCGCCATCCGCCCGCGCCCGGATGGCGGTTCGTACGCGATGGCGACGGGCGAAGGGGAGGAAGACCGGCATGACGGTTTTGCAGGATGCGGCGCAGCGGGTGCGCGCGAGTTTCGAGCGGCAGTCCATCATGGCCCTGATCGGGGCGGGGCTTGGGAGGGTGGCGCCGGGCGAGGTGGAGATCGTGCTGCCGTACCGCGCCGATCTCTGCCAGCAGAACGGCTTTCTGCACGCCGGCATCTCCACGACCATCGCGGATTCGGCGGGCGGCTACGCCGCCTACAGCCTGTTCGAACCGGGCGAGGACGTGCTGTCGTCGGAGTTCAAGATGAACTTCCTGGCCCCGGCGCGCGGTTCGCGTTTCGTGGCCAGCGGCCGCGTGCTCAAGCCGGGCAAGCGGCTGTCCATCTGCCAGGTGGAGGTGCGCGCCGAAGATGAAGGCGAGTCCACGCTGTGCGTGGTAGGCTTGCTCACCGCGGTGCGTGTGACGCCGCGATGAGCGCGCGGGCGTCCTTCGCGGGCGCCGCGCGCAATCGGATCCATGCCTCCCAAAGAACATCACCGGATTTTCCGCAGCAGCTGGCTGCGCGCAGCCGTGCTGGGCGCCAACGACGGCATCGTGTCCACCGCCAGCCTCATTACGGGCGTGGCGGCCTCGCAGGTCAGCCACGGCATCATACTTACGTCGGGCCTGGCGGCGCTCGTGGCGGGCGCGCTTTCCATGGCGGCGGGCGAATACGTCTCGGTCCACTCGCAGGCTGACATCGAGGCCGCCGATCTCAAGCTGGAGCAGCGTTCCTTGCGGCGCAACTCCGTCGAGGAGCTGGACGAGCTTACCGGCATCTACGTGGAGCGCGGGCTGACGCCGGAGCTGGCCGAGCAGGTGGCCCGCCAGCTTACGCTGCACGACGCGCTGGACGCGCATGCGCGCGACGAGCTGGGCATTTCCCTTTTCAACCGGGCCCGGCCCGTGCAGGCCGCACTGGCGTCGGCGGCCTCGTTCGCGGCGGGCGCCGTGGTGCCGCTGGCCGTGGCCGCCGCCGCGCCGCTGGCCGACGTGCTGGCGTGGGTCACGGGGGCGTCGGTCGCCTGTCTGGGCGCGCTGGGGGCGCTCGCGGCGCGCGCGGGCGGCGCGCCCATGGGCCGGGCGGCCCTGCGCGTGACGGTGCTGGGCGCCCTGGCCATGGCCATCACGGCGGGCGTGGGCGCGCTCTTCGGGGTGAACGTCTAGGGCATGCCGATACGCCCGGCCGCGGCCGGGGCGGGCGGCTCAGCGCGCCTCGGGCTCGATGGCGTAGGGCAGGTCGCGGCGCGAGAGGCGCGGGCCGTCGGCCGCGCCCAGGCGCAGGTCGGCGTGCAGCGCGGAGAGCGCGATTTCGAACAGCAGCGACAGGCCGGCGCCGGCGCGGGCCGCGTCCACGACGCGCCCCACGGGTTCGCCGGGCTGGGCGGCATCGTACACGTCCTGGCCGGCGAGCGCGGCGGCGGGCGTCTCGGGCGCGCTTTCCACCAACCCGTAGGCCATGCGGCGCTTGATCGTGCCGCGGTAGTGGCTGCGGGCCACCACCTCCTGGCCGGGATAACAGCCCTTGGTGAAGCTCACGCCCTGGATCAGCTCCAGGTTCACGGTCTGCGGAATGAACACGTCCTGCGTGGCCGCGCCGATCCAGGGGATGCCGGCGGCCAGATCGCCGGCGCGCCAGGACTCGGCGGAGTCCAGGCCCAGCGCGCCGGGCAGGGCGTGCGCCGCGTCGAGCTGCTCGCCGGAGGCGATCCACCACCAGCGCAGGCGCTCGCCGGCCGCGGGGGCGGCGATCCAGGTGCCGGTGGGCAGGTCGGCGCGCTGCCAGGGCGAGCGGGGCAGCGCGCCGCCGGCGGCGGTTTCGAGCGCGGCGAGCTGGCCGGGCGCGGCCTGCACGCCGGCCGCGTGCAGCGGCGCGGCGGCCAGCTTGACCTTGGCGCGCAGCACGAACATGGACAGGCGCTTGAGCAGCGCGGGCGCGAGGTCGGCGCGCGCCAGGGCATACAGCACGGGCGCGTCGTCGGGCCCGGGCGCGGCGCGCCACATCAGCAGCGTGGCCAGCAGCCGTCCCTTGGCCGTGCAATAGCCGGCCAGGCGCGCGGCGTCTTGCGGCAGGGCGGCCACGTCCTGGGTCAATTGGCCGTGCAGGAAGGAAATCGCGTCCGCGCCGGCCGCGGCGACGACCTGGAAATCGTCCAGGGGCGAGCATTGCGCGCAACCTTCGGCGCGCGCGGGAATCGAAGCGTAAAAAGCATGCATGGCGGCAGGGAAATCGGGCACGGGCCCGGCGGTCTATCGTCAAAGCAATGATGATAGCCGGGTTGCGCCGTCCGCATGCGCATGTCCCGGTCGAAAAAAGGGCCGTGGCCGCGCCCGCGGCCGGGCCGCGCGATCCATTACACTTCCGTCTCTTATGAAGAAGCAACGACTCGGTTTTTATCTCCTCTGGGCGTCCCTGATCCTGGTGCTGGCCGCGGCCGTGCTGGCGGGCGCCGCATGGACCTGGATGCACCGGCCGCTGCACCTGGCGGCTCCCAAGGTGGATTTCGTGGTGGATCCCGGCGCGAGCCCGCGCATGGTGGCGCGCGCGCTCAACGCGGCCGGCGTGCAGGTCTGGGAGCCCGGATTCGTATGGATGGCGCGGCTGTCGGAGCGCGACAAGCTCATGAAGGCCGGCGGCTACCAGGCGCAGGAGGGCGATACGCCCTGGCGGCTGCTCGAACGCATTGCGCGCGGCGACATGTCCCAGCGCCAGATCACCTTCGTGGAAGGCTGGACCTACCGGCAGATCCGGCAGGCGCTGCGCGCCAATCCCGACGTCAGGCAGACGCTGGACGGCGTGAGCGACGAGGAGCTGATGGCCCGGCTGGGTTCGGACATCAAGCACCCCGAAGGCATGTTCTTTCCCGATACCTATGTCTTCACGCCGGGCAGCACCGACTACGAACTGCTGCGGCGCGCCTACGAAGAGGGCCAGCGCATCCTGCGCGACACCTGGGCGCAGCGCGCGCCCGACCTGCCTGTCTCCACGCCCTATGAGGCCCTGGTGCTGGCCTCCATCGTCGAGAAGGAAACCGGGCACGGCCCCGACCGCCGGCGCGTGGCGGGCGTGTTCACGAACCGCCTGCGCATCGGCATGCCGTTGCAGACCGATCCCACCGTGATCTACGGCATGGGCGAAGCCTACCAGGGCCGCATCCGCAAGCGCGACCTGCAGACCGACACGCCCTGGAATACGTATACCCGTCCGGGCCTGCCGCCCACCCCCATCGCCGCGCCCGGGCGCGCCGCGCTGCTGGCGGCGGTGCAGCCGGAGCAGCACAAGTTCCTGTATTTTGTTTCCCGGGGCAATGGCACCAGCGAGTTTTCCGTGAACCTATCCGATCACAACCGCAACGTTTCCCGCTACGTGCTGGGGCAGGACCGATGAGCGCGCGCGGACGCTTCATCACGCTCGAAGGCGTGGACGGCGCGGGCAAGAGCACGCACACCGGCTGGATCGCCGATTTCCTGCGCGCACAGGGCCTGGAAGTGGTCTCCACGCGCGAGCCCGGCGGCACGCCCCTGGGCGAAAAGCTGCGCGCGCTGGCCCTGGCCGAGCCCATGGGCCTGGACACCGAAACCCTCATCATGTTCGCCGCCCGCTGCGAGCACGTGCGGCAGGTCATCGAGCCCGCGCTGGCGCGCGGCGCCTGGGTGGTCTGCGATCGCTTTACCGATGCGACCTATGCCTACCAGGGCGGGGGGCGCGGCCTGGGCGAGGCGCGCGTGGCGGCGCTGGAAGCCTGGATGCGGGCCGGCAGGCCGGACCGGACCTGGCTCTTCGATGTGCCGCTGGACGTGGCGCGCCAGCGGCTGGCCGGCGCGCGCGAGCCCGACCGCTTCGAACGCGAGGGCGCGGCCTTCTTCGAGCGCACGCGCGCGGCCTACCACGCGCGCGCGGCCGCCGAGCCGGACCGCATCCGCATCATCGATTCCACGCGCCCGATCGCCGAGGTCCGCGCGGAACTGCAGGCCGGGCTGGAATCGCTGCTGGCGGGGCGGGAATGAGCCCGGCGGACCGTTCCCGGGGCGAATCGCGCGGCGCGCAGCACGAAGCCGCGCCGGCGAACGCTCCGCAGTTCCTGCCGTGGCAGTTGGACACCGCGCGCGCCTGGCTGGGGCAGCGCGACCGCTTCGCGCATGCCTGGCTGGTGCACGGCCTGGCGGGCATCGGCAAGCTGGACTTCGCCGTGGCCGCGGCCGCCAGCCTGCTGTGCGAAACGCCGCGGGACGGGCTGGCCTGCGGGCATTGCGCGGCCTGCGCCTGGTTCGCCAGCGGCAACCATCCCGACCTGCGGCGCATCCGGCCCGAAGCCGTGGCGCTGGAGGAAGGGGCGGCGCAGGCCGAGGCCGCCGAGGAGGCGGAGCCGGCCACGGCGGCGTCCAAGCGCGCGCCGTCCAAGGAAATCCGCATCGACCAGATCCGCGCGCTGGAATCCTGGTTCAACACCGCCACCCACCGGGGCGGCTGGCGGGTGGCGCTGCTGTATCCGGCGCAGGCGCTCAATGTGATATCGGCCAACGCCTTGCTCAAGGTGCTGGAAGAGCCGCCGCCGCATACGGTGTTCCTGCTGGTGGCCGACGCGCCTGACCGGCTGCTGCCCACGCTGGTGTCGCGCTGCCGGCGCCTGCCGCTGCCGGCTCCGGACGCCGATACTGCGCTGCGCTGGCTGCGCGAGCAGAACGTGGAGCCGGCGCGCGACTGGCTGGCCGCCGCGGGCGGCGCGCCGCTGGCCGCCCTGCGCATGGCCCAGGGAGGGCAGGCGCCGTGCCCGCCCTGGCTGTCCCAGTTGCTGGAACCCCTCGCGCAGGGGCAGGCGCCCGATGTGGGCGGCATGGCCGAATCGCTGGAAAAAGCGCCGCCCGCCGAGTGGATAGACGCCCTGCAGCGCCTGTTCACCGACCTGATGCTGGCCGCGGCGGGCCAGCCACCGCGCTATTTTCCGGGGCTGGCCGGTCTTACCGGCAAAGTGGGGACGCGCATGAATGCGGCCCGCGCGGCCGAGGCGGCGCGCTGGCTCACCCGGCAGCGCGCCCTGGCCAGCCATCCCCTGAACGGCAAGCTCTTTGCCCACGCGGCGCTGCAGCGCGTGGTGCTATCCTGCCAGGCATGAACAGGTTCCCCGCGCCCGGGCTGGCGCGGGGGGCCGCGATGCTCCAAATGCTATGTACGTCGATTCCCACTGTCATCTGAATTTTCCCGAACTGGCGGACGACCTGCCCGCCATCCTCGAGCGCATGGCCGCCAACCAGGTCACGCACGCGCTGGTCGTGAGCGTGAACATGCCGGAATGGCCCGGCCTGATCTCGCTGGTGGAGCCGCACGCCAACCTGTGGGCCTCGGTGGGTGTGCACCCGGACTACGAAGACACGCCCGATCCCTCGCCCGAGGAGCTTGCCTGCCTGTCCGGGCATCCCAAGGTGGTCGCCATCGGCGAGACCGGGCTGGACTATTACCGGCTGTCCGAGCCGCTGGACTGGCAGCGCGAGCGGTTCCGGCGCCATATCCGCGCGGCGCGCGATACCGGGCTGCCGCTCATCGTGCACACGCGCGCGTCCGCGGAAGACACGGTGCGCATGCTGCGCGAGGAGAAGGCCGCCGAGGTGGGCGGCGTCATGCACTGTTTTACCGAGAACTGGGACGTCGCCCAGGCTGCGCTGGACCAGAACTTCTACATTTCGCTTTCCGGCATCGTCACCTTCAAGAACGCCCAGGTCGTGCACGAAGTGGCCGCCAAGGTGCCGCTGGACCGCTTGCTCATCGAGACCGATTCGCCGTATCTGGCGCCGGTGCCGTACCGCGGCAAGCTGAATGATCCGTCCAAGGTGATTCACGTGGCCGAGAAGATCGCCGACCTGAAGGGAATACCCGTGGCGGACGTGGCGCGCGCGTCCACGGATAATTTCTTCAATCTTTTCAGAAAGATAAAAACATAACTTAATCCATAATATTTAAAGTAATTTCTCAGGAGTTGGCCATGACCCGCGCATCGGCGCTTTCTTTCCGCCTTCTTTCCTGCTGCCGCCGGGGCCTGCTGGCCGTGGCGCTGGCATTGGGCGGGCTGCCCGCGGCGCACGCCGCCAACGCGGCCGACTGGTGGGTGTATGTGGCCAATGACTACCCCGACGACATCCGCGAACTCCTGGCCCAGGGGGCCGACCCCAACGTGCGCTACAAAAACGGCCAGCCCGCCATCATGCGGGCGGTGGCGGACGGCGCCTGGAAGGTTTTCGACGTGCTGGCAGCCGACAAGCGCACCGATCTCAATATCGAGAACCCCGCGGGCGAAACGCCGCTGATGTACCTGGCCATCGCCGGCCAGACCGAGCGCGCGCGCCAGCTCATCGCGCGCGGCGCGCAGGTCAACCGGCTGGGATGGACGCCGCTGCACTACGCGGCCTCGAAAGGGCAACTGGGCGTGGCGAAGCTGCTTCTCGAAAAGCGCGCCTTGGTCAATGCGCCTTCGCCGGACGGGGCCACGCCGCTCATGATGGCCGCGCTCTCGGGCAGCCGCCCCATGGTGCAGTTGCTGCTGGACGCAGGCGCCGACATCACCACGCGCGACCTCAAGGGCCAGAGCGCGGCCGACTGGGCGCGCATGGGCAAGTCCACGGCGCTGGCCGATGAGCTGGCCCGGCGGATCGCCAGCGCCGATGCCGCCAAGCGCGCGCGCCGGGCGGGCGGGGCCGCCGAACCGGCCGCCGAGGCGCCTGCCGCCGCGCCTGCCGCCGCGCCTGTCGCCGAGTCCGTTCCCGCGCCTGCCGCCGCGGCGGCCGGGCCCGAGTCCGGGCCCGACCGCTCGCGGGTGCAGGGCGTGTCGGGCGTGCGGCTCAACAGCTACGACGAGCCCGCCTCGCCCTGACCGGCGCGCTCCCGCACATCGGTTTGCCGACCGCCCCCAGGGGCGGTTTTTTTTGCCGGGCAGCGCCAAGACAAAAAACGCTCCCCGGGGCAGCAAGCAACGCAGCGGGTGCGCCGAGGGTCTTTCTTGCCTCCGGCCTGCCCGGACCGGATCGGCTGATTTTCGGGGTTTTCCCTAAATATTCTCGATTAATGGGAAAATTTCATGCTCTCTACTCCATAGATTGATAATCTGCGCGCCATCAACCTGGAGCAGCTTTTTTCTTATGCGTAATCCCACCGTTGGCGCGGGGGCCGACCGCGTGCTTTACGTGCTGGCCACGCTGGCCCGGCACGATGGCCCCCTCAGCATTGCCGCGCTGGCCGAGAAGACCGGCCTGGCGCAGAGCACCCTGTACCGGCAGGTGGGGCTGCTCAAGCGCTGGGGGTTCGTGGCCGAGCACGAAGGCGAATACGGCCCGGGGCCGCTGTGCGTGCAGCTCGCCTGGGGGTTCGACCAGTCCTCATTTCTGGTGCACGAGGCGCAGCCGGACATGAACGCGCTGGCCGCGTCTTCCGGAGAAACCGTGGGGCTGCTCGTGGCCGTGAAAGACCAGGCCGTGTGCCTGGATATGGTGGAGAGCCAGCATCCGCTGCGTTGCTCCTTCGTCAAGGGGCGCGGCCTGCCGCTGGTGCGCGGCGCCTCGGCCAAGTCGCTGATGGCCTTCATGCCCGCGGCCCGGCGCCAGGCGGCCCTGGACGCCATCGCGGCCGACACCGGCGCCGATACCGAGGCGCTGGCCGCCGAACTGGACGCCATCCGGGCGCGCGGCTATGCCGTCACCGACGGCGAGGTGGACGCGGGAGTCTGGGGCGTGAGCGTGCCGGTGTTCCAGCGCGCCAACCAGGCCGTGGCCTCGATCACGCTCATGGCGCCTTCCACCCGCGCGGCGCAGCGCCCCGACGCGCTGATCGACCAGACGGTGGCGGCGGCGCGGCGCATCTCGGCCCGCCTGCAGAGCCATTGAGTCCGCCATGCCGATGCGCGCGTCCGCCCTTGTTTTCTTCCGGTCCGTCCGCGGACCGTTCCGCAGTGCCTGATGCCTTATCCATCCCGGCCTCAACCGCCCGCAACCGCCGTATCTCTTTCCTAAGGACGACTACACCATGATTACCCGCCGCAAACTGCTTACCGCTGTTGTCACCCTGGGCCTGGCCTGGGGCGCTGGAGCCGCGCATGCCCAGGAAACCCTGCGCGCGGTGACCGATGCGACCTTTCCGCCCATGGAATTCGTGAAGGATGGCAAGCGCACCGGTTTCGACATCGAGCTGGTCGAGGCCCTGGGCAAGGCCATGGGCAAGAAAATCGAGTGGATCGACATCGACTTCAAGGGCCTGATCCCCGCGCTGCAGGCCGGCCGCGCCGACATCGCCGTCTCGGCCATCTACATCACGCCGGACCGCGCCAAGGTGGTGGATTTCACCGATCCGTACTACGCGGGCGGCCTGGTCGTGCTGACCAAGAAAGACGGCCCGGTCAAGGCCATCAAAGACCTGGACGGCCGCAAGGTGTCGGTGCAGGTCGGCACCAAGTCGGTCAATTACCTGAAGGAGCACTTCCCGAAGGTGCAGCGCGTGGAAGTCGAAAAGAACCAGGAAATGTTCAACCTGGTGCAGATCGGCCGCGCCGATGCCGCCGTGACGGGCAAGCCGGCGGCCAAGCTGTTCGCCCAGAGCACGCCCGATCTCACCGTGCTGGGCGAGCAGATCACCACCGAGGACTACGGCATCGCCGTGCCCAAGAACAAGCCTGAGCTCACGCGCGAACTGAACGCCGCGCTGCAGAAGCTGAAGGCCGACGGCACTTACCAGGCCATCGTCAACAAGTGGTTCGAGGCGCCCGCGAAATGATGCTGGATTTCTCTCCCGTTTTCGCCGACTTCGACGCCCTGCTGCGGGGCGCGGCCGTCACCATCGAGGTGACGGCGGGCGCCTTGCTGCTGGGCTGCGTCATCGGCCTGCTGGTCGGCGTGGGCCGGCTCAACCCCAGGCACCGCATCATCTACAACCTGTGCAGCACGTATCTGCTGTTTTTCCGCGGCACGCCGCTGCTGGTGCAGCTGTTCATCTGGTTCTTCGGCCTGCCGCAGTTCGGCGTGACGCTGCCGGCGTTCGCCTGCGGCGTGCTGGGCCTGGGCATGTATTCGGGCGCCTACGTGTCGGAAATCGTGCGCGGCGCGATCCAGTCGGTGGACCGCGGCCAGACCGAGGCGGCGCGCTCGCTGGGCATGTCGTCCGGGCAGGCCATGCGCATCATCATCCTGCCCCAGGCGGTGGTGCGCATGATTCCGCCGCTGGGCAACGAATTCATCGCGCTGATCAAGAATTCGGCGCTGGTGTCGCTGCTCACCATCCATGACCTGATGCACGAGGGCCAGAAGATCATCAGCGTGTCGTACCGCTCGCTGGAGACGTATCTGGTGGTGGCCCTGATCTACCTGGTGCTGACGACCGTGACCATGATGATTTTGCGCAAGGTCGAACAGCGCCTGCGCGCCGGAGGGATGGTGCAATGAGCGAAGAAATGATCCGCATCCGCGGGCTGCGCAAATCGTACGGCGACCACGCCGTGCTGCGCGGCATCGATTTCGAGGTGCTGCCTTCGCAGGTGGTGGTGGTGATCGGGCCCAGCGGGTCGGGCAAGAGCACGCTGCTGCGCTGCTGCAACGGCCTGGAAGTGGCGCAGGGCGGCACCGTGGAAATCTGCGGGCAGACCCTGCAGGACAACGGCAGGCTGCTGCCCGAGGCCCAGCTCAACCAGCTGCGCATGCAGGTGGGCATGGTGTTCCAGTCGTTCAACCTGTTTCCGCACCTGTCGGTGCTGGACAACGTTACCGTGGGCCCGCGCAAGCTGCGCGGCATGGGGCGCGAGCAGGCCAATGCGCTGGCGGCCGACCTGCTGGCCAAGGTGGGGCTGAGCCAGAAGATGTCGGCCATGCCGGCCAGCCTGTCGGGCGGTCAGAAGCAGCGCGTGGCCATCGCGCGGGCGCTGGCCATGCAGCCCAAGGTCATGCTGTTCGACGAGCCCACGTCGGCGCTGGACCCGGAACTGGTGGGCGAAGTGCTGCAGGTCATGAAGCTGCTGGCGCGCGAAGGCATGACCATGATGGTGGTCACGCACGAAATGGGCTTTGCCCGCGACGTGGCAGACGTGGTGGCCGTCATGGACGGCGGCGTCATCCTGGAATCCGGCAAGCCCGAGGTCATTTTCAGTCAGCCCAGGCAGGCGCGCACGCGTGAATTCCTGCAGGCCGTGCTCAGCTCGGGGCAGGGGGCGGCATGAGCGGAGAATTCGACCGCGGCCTTTGGGCCGCGCGCGACGACAGCGCCGAACGCGGCGACACGCGCCGCCTGGCGCACATCGTGCAGCCCGCGGGCTTGCCTGAGGCAGGCGAGCCCGTGCTGTTGGGGTTCGCCAGCGACGCCGGGGTGGCCCGCAACCAGGGACGCACCGGCGCCGCCGGCGGGCCGGCCGCCATCCGGCGCTATCTGGCGGGGCTGCCCGCGCACGGCATGACGCGGTTGCTGGATGCCGGCGACGTGGCATGCGCGGGCGACGCGCTGGAAGACGCCCAGGACCGGCTGGCCGCCAGGCTGGCGGCGCTGCTGGGGCAGGGCGCGCGGCCGGTGGTGCTGGGCGGCGGCCATGAGATCGCCTGGGGCAGCTTCCAGGGGCTGGCCCGCTGGATGCAGGCCGCGGGCCAGGCCGGCCCGGTGCTCGTGCTCAACCTCGACGCCCACTTCGATTTGCGCACCGGCCGCCCCGGCAGCTCGGGTACGCCGTTCGACCAGATTGCGGCCGACTGCCAGGCGCGCGGGCAGGCGCTGCAATATGCCTGCCTGGGCGTCTCGCGCCTGTCCAATACGCCGGCGCTTTACGCGCGCGCGGCCGAAGTGGGGGC
This sequence comes from Achromobacter sp. Marseille-Q4962, assembly GCF_943737005.1. Lineage (GTDB taxonomy): Bacteria > Pseudomonadota > Gammaproteobacteria > Burkholderiales > Burkholderiaceae_B > Achromobacter. The sequence continues at coordinate 73,916 of NZ_CALSFU010000008.1, forward strand.
AGTGTGGCGCGAAGACCGCGAGATGCAGGAGCGGCACCTGGCCGACCGGCTGGCCGACGTGGACGCCTTGCTGGCCGACGCGGCCCACGTCTACCTGACGGTGGACCTGGACGTGCTGCCGGCCGCCGTCATGCCGGGCGTGTCCGCGCCTGCTCCCTATGGGGTGCCGCTGGCCGTGATCGAGGAGATCGTGCTGCGGGTCAAGGCGAGCGGCAAGCTCAGGCTGGCCGACCTGGCGGAATACAACCCACGCTTCGATATAGACGGGCACGGCGCGCGCGCCGCCGCCCGCCTGGCCTGGCAACTGCTCTCGGTCTGAAATCGACGGGGCGCCGCCGGAAACGCGCCCCGCAAATCGTTCCCCGCAAGGCGCTGCGCGTTTTCCTGGAGGCAGGGTCTACGCGTAGCGCCTTCTTGCGTCCGGGCGCATAGAATGGGACTGGCGATGCAGGCTCCGCCGCGGGTCCATTATTGTGTCCCTATTTAAAATATTATTTTTAAAATGGGGACGATACTGGTTTCATGGATAAAATGGCGCAACTTTGTCAGGAGAGCATGCTCATGTCTCAAACCTCCACCCACGCCTTGCCGTCTTATCTGAATGCCGACGATCTCGGCCCCTGGGGTAATTACCTGCAACAAGTCGATCGGGTCACGCCGTACCTCGGCCCGCTCGCGCGCTGGGTCGAGACCCTGAAGCGTCCCAAGCGTTCGCTCATCGTGGACGTGCCTATCGAAATGGACGACGGCAGCATCGCCCACTTCGAGGGCTACCGCGTGCAGCACAACACCTCGCGCGGTCCGGGCAAGGGCGGCGTGCGCTTCCACCAGGATGTGACCCTCTCCGAAGTCATGGCGCTGGCGGCGTGGATGTCCATCAAGAACGCGGCGGTCAACCTGCCGTACGGCGGCGCCAAGGGCGGCATCCGCGTCGATCCCCGCAAGCTTTCCATGGCCGAGCTGGAGCGCGTGACCCGCCGCTACACTTCCGAAATCGGCGTCATCATCGGCCCGGCCAAGGACATTCCCGCGCCCGACGTCAACACCAACGCCCAGGTCATGGCGTGGATGATGGACACCTACTCCATGAACGAAGGCGCCACCGCCACCGGCGTCGTCACCGGCAAGCCGATCGCGCTGGGCGGCAGCCTGGGCCGCGTGGAAGCCACCGGCCGGGGCGTGTTCGTGGTGGCTTGCGAAGCCGCGCGCGACCTGAACATCGACGTGGCCGGCGCCCGCGTGGTGGTGCAGGGCTTCGGCAACGTGGGCGGCACCGCCGGACGGCTGTTCCACGAGGCCGGCGCCAAGGTGATCGCCGTGCAGGACCACACCGGCACCGTGCACAACGCCAACGGACTGGACGTGCACAAGCTGCTGGCCTACGTGGCGCAGCATGGCGGCGTGGGCGGTTTCTCCGGCGGCGAAGCCATGGACAAGCAGGAATTCTGGACGCTGGAAACCGAGTTCCTCATCCCGGCTGCCCTGGAAAGCCAGATCACCGCCGAGAATGCGCCCAAGGTGCGCGCCCGCATCGTGGTCGAAGGCGCCAACGGCCCCACCACGCCCGAAGCGGACGACATCCTGTTCGAGCACGGCGTGTACGTGGTGCCCGACGTGCTGGCCAACGCCGGCGGCGTGACCGTGTCGTACTTCGAATGGGTGCAGGACTTCTCCAGCTTCTTCTGGAGCGAAGAGGAAATCAACGTGCGCCTGGAGCGCATCATGCGCGAAGCCTACGCCGCCGTGTCGCAGGTGGCGCGCGAGCACAAGGTGACCCTGCGCACCGCCGCGTTCATCGTGGCTTGCACGCGCATCCTGCAGGCTCGCCAGGTGCGCGGCCTGTATCCCTGATCCGCTTCCCGCGGCCGGGCGCCCGCTTCGGGCGGGCCGCCCGGGACAGGAAAAGCCCGCCCATGGGGCGGCGCCGTCGGGCCGGCCCCGCGGCGCCCGCGCCGGGCGGGCTTGTTTTATCGGCGGTTGCTCAGGAGGCCGGCAGCAGGGCCGGCTTGAGTATGCCGCGCAGTTCGGCGTAGGGCAGGGTGAGCTCGGGCTCGCCGTGCGAGTAGGGCGCGATGGAGTAGGCGTTGTACTTCACCACCATGCCCTCGCGGGTGAGCGCGAAGTTGTCGCTTTCCTGGAACGGCCACATCTTGTCGTAGGCGGCCGGGTCGCGCTGGGCGTCGGGATTCTGCGCCAGCCATTTGGCGTGCGCGCGCCGCAGGGCTTCGACATACTGCGGATGCCGGCCCGGGATGAGCGCCTCTTCCAGGCTCATGACCCGGCCCCGGCTGCGTTCCCAGTTCAGGTACTGGGTGGCCGGAATGCCGTGGGCCGCGCCGGTGATGAACTGCTCGGTATGCAGCTCGATGGCGATGATGTCGCCCACCGTGTCCTTGACGCGGGCCTTGAAATAGGTGGCGTCGCGCGCGCGCGCGACGGTCCAGAAATAGCGCGTATATTCCGACAGCGTGTCGTAGGGGCCGCGCCGGTTGGCGTCGGTGCCGGTCATGTAGGCCAGCACGTGATCCACCAGGGCAGTGAGTTTCGGAATGCCCGGAAACGCCACGCTGTCGATTTCGATGCGGGGGCAGTCGCCTTCGCAGCCCGGCTTGGCGCCCGACCATTCGATGCGCTGCACATCCAGGTCGCCCACGGATCGGGGCGTGGCGGCCGCGTCGGCGGGCGAAGCCAGGGTGATGTTGGCGGGCGGCGAGCTGCCGCAACCCGCCAGGGCGAGCAGCGTCGCGGCAAGCAGCAGGCGCGGCGCGCTGGCCGGCGAGCAGAGGGAACGCATCGGAAAACCTCCAGAAATCAAGGCACCGTCGCCGTCCATTCGACGGTGGAGAACTTCTCGTCGGCCTGGGCCTGGGCTTTGGCCAGCGTGCCGGCGCCGATCTCGCCCGGCGTCAGCCGGTGCATGCCCGCGAAGGTGTCGACCATGCGCTGGATGATGGTTTCGCGCGGCAGCCCGGTCTGGGTGCGCAGCGGATCCACCCGCTTCTTGGCGCTCGTAGTGCCCTTGTCCGACAGTTTCTCGCGCCCTATGCGCAAGACCTGCACCATTTTATCGGCGTCGATGTCATAAGACATGGTGACGTGGTGCAGCACCGCGCCGCCGCGGCGGGCCTGGGCCGCCCCGCCGATCTTGCCGGCCTCGGAAGCGATGTCGTTCAGGGGCTGGTACCACGCCTTGATGCCGAGATCCTTCAGCGCCTGCAGCACCCACGCGTCCAGGAATTCGTAGGACTCCTGGAAGCTCATGCCGTGCACCAGGGCTTGCGGCACGCTCAACGAATAAGTGATGGTGTTGCCCGGCTCCACGAACATGGCGCCGCCGCCGCTTACGCGGCGCACCACCGTGATGCCGTGGCGGCGCGCGCCCTCGGGGTCGACTTCGTTCTTGAGCGATTGGAAGCGGCCGATGACCACCGCGGGGGCGGCCCACTCCCAGATGCGCAGCGTGGGCGGGCGCAGCCCCGCGCCCACCTCGTCGGTGATCACAGCGTCCAGCGCCATGTGCAAGGCGGGCATCTGCGGGCCTTCGTGGATGAGCTGCCAGTCGTAGTCGTTCCAGTCGGTGCGCGTCATGCCAGCGCCCTCCGCAGGGCCACCGCGACAGCCTCGGCCGAGAAGCCGAACATTTCGGCCTCCGTGGGCAGGGACGACTGCACGGCCAGCGCCAGTTCGAGTTCGCCGGCGTCGGCCGGCATGCCGGTCAGGCCGCGGTTGATGGCGTCCAGGGCCTCGGGCGGCTCCAGGAAGAAATCGCCGCTGATGCGCACCTCGGCCAGGCGGCCGTCGCGCAGTTCCACGTCCGCGACGACGAGCTTGCCGCCGGGGACTTTGTATTCGCCATGCATGGGCGCTCCTTGGATCAAAGGTCGAGGCTGAGCTTCATGCCGTCGTGGGTGGCCTCGAAGCCCAGGCTTTCGTAAAAACGGCGCGCGTCGGGGCGGGCGCGGTCGGTCGTGAGCTGGACCAGGCCGCAGCCCTGGCGGCGGCACTGGCCGATGGCCCATTCGAACATGGCGCGGCCCAGCCCCTGGCCGCGCGCCGCCGCGGCGATCCGCACGCTTTCGATCTGGCCGCGCCACATGCCTTGCCGCGACAGGCCGGGGATGAACGTCAGCTGCAGGCAGCCCACCGGCTCGCCGCCGCGTTCGGCCACGGCCAGGAACTGGTTGGCGTCGTGTTCGATAGCCGCGAAAGCCGCAGTGTAGCGGGGGTTGGGAGGCAGCGCGGGGTCTTCGCGCGCGGACCCGAGCGCGTCGTCGGCCAGCATGGCGATGATGGCCGGCAGATCGCCGATGCGGGCGCGGCGGAACGTCAGCGGCGCAGCGGTCATGGCGGGCCTCAGCGCTGCGTGCTTTGCGCGGTCTGGCCAAACAGGATGCGGCGCGATTCCTCGTCGCTCACGGAGGGCGCGGTGTTGATGGTGTCGGCCAGCGCGTAGGCGCGCTGCGTGGCCGGCCGCGCGGCAATCGCCTCGAACCAGCGCCTGAGGTGGGGGAAGTCGTTCAGGTCCTGGCCCTGGCGCTTGTGGGGCACGATCCAGGGGTAGGCCGCCATGTCGGCGATGGAGTACTCGCCCGCCACGAATTCGCGGTCGGCCAGGCGCTTGTCGAGCACGCCGTACAGCCGGTTGGTTTCCTTGACGTAGCGCTCCGTGGCGTAGGGAATGCGCTCGGGCGCGTACTGCGAGAAATGGTGGTTCTGGCCGGCCATGGGGCCCAGGCCGCCCATCTGCCAGAACAGCCATTGCAGCACGTCGGCGCGCCCGCGCAGATCCCGCGGCAGGAAGCGGCCGGTTTTCTCGGCCAGGTACAGCAGGATGGCGCCGGACTCGAACAGCGAGAGCGGGCCGCCGCCATCGGCGGGCGACTGGTCCACGATGGCGGGAATGCGGTTGTTGGGCGAGATCGCCAGGAATTCGGGCTTGAACTGGTCGCCCTTGCTGATGTTGACGGGGTGAATCTTGTAAGGCAGGCCGGTTTCTTCGAGGAACAGCGTGATCTTGTGGCCGTTGGGGGTGGTCCAGTAGTAGAGATCGATCATGGAGGCTTCCTGGGTGGCGGAAACGGCGCCCGGCCCTTCGCGGGCCGGGCGGGCTGGCCGCCCATGATAGCGGCTCAGGCCGAGCGCGGCCCCGAATACCCGGGGCCGCGGCGCGGGTTTGCGCGTCTGGCGGCAATCCATCCTAAGCGCAGCCGCCGCCCGCGCCCAGCGCCCGCGCGCGCCGCGGCAGCCGCCAGCCCAGGCTCACGCCCGCGGCGGCCAGGAAGATCATCGCCACCCCGCCGACCTGCGCCAGGTTCATGCGGTGGCCGTACACCGCGAAATCCAGCACGATGGCGACGGCCGGGTAGATGAAGCTGAGCGCCGCCGTGGAGGTGGTGGGCAGCTTCTGGATGGCCGAGTACATCAGGATGTACATCAGGCAGGTGTGCACCAGCCCCAGTGCGACCAGGCAGGCCCATTGCGAGGGCGCGGCGGGCAGGGCGTGGAAGTCGGCCATGGGCAGCAGCATGGCCGCGCCCAGCGTCACCTGCGTCAGGGCCAGCACCTGCGGCGGGATGTGCTTGAGGTGCTTCACGATGACGGCCGCGGCGGCATAGAGCGCGGCGGCCCCCAGGCCCAGCATCAGGCCCGCCAGATAGCCCTGCGGCGCGCTCAATGCCCAGGGACGCAGCACCAGCAGCAGCCCGGCGAACGCCAGCACCGACCAGGCCAGCTTGCCGCGCGACGGGCGCTCGCCCAGCAGCAGCGCGCCCAGGCCGATGAGGAAGAACGGCTGGACGTTGTAGACGGCGGTGGACAGCGAGATGGAGGCCAGCCGGTAGGCCGAGAACAGCAGCACCCAGTTGAGCACCAGCGCGGCGCCGGCGGCCAGCGCCAGGCCCAGCGTGCGCGCGGTGTACAGCCCGGGCCGCAGCAGGCCGCGCGCCGCGCAATAGGCCGCCAGCGAGAGCGAGCCGAAGAGGCAGCGGAAGAACACCACGTTCCAGGCGCTCTGGCCGGATTCCAGCACGAAGACGCCCAGGGTGCCGGACAGGGTCATCGCGGCGGCCATCTGCCAGAGGCCGCCGCGTTCGGACGGGATAGGCATGTCGTTTCTCCTGGCCCGGCATGACCGGGCATTTCATGGAGAAATTATTCCAGGCGGATCCGGCCGGACATATGATGAGAAATCGAAGATTTCGACCAAATGCCTTTTTTGGAGGGATATTTATGCCGGAAAACCTTAGAAACGAAAATCCCGTCCTGGATGGCATCGACCGCCGGCTGGTGGAACTGCTGACGGCCAACGCGCGCACGACCACGGCCGATCTCGCGCGCCAGGTGGGCATGTCCGCGCCCAGCGTGGCCGACCGCTTGCGGCGGCTGGAGGAATCGGGCGTGATCCGGGGCTACACGCTGGACGTGGACCCGCAGGCGCTGGGCTACACGCTGGCGGCCATCGTGCGCATCCGGCCGCTGCCCGGCCAGCTCAAGCGGGTGGAAGGCCTGATCCGCGAGATCGAGGAATTCGTGGAGTGCGACAAGGTCACCGGCGACGACTGCTTCATCGCGCGCATGGCGCTGCGTTCTATCGGCCACCTGGACGGCATCCTGGACAGGCTGAGCGAACACGCCGAAACCAATACCGCCATCGTCAAGGACCACACCGTGCGGCGGCGCCTGCCGCCGCTGCGCTGAGCGCAAGCCGGCCGCCGGCTCAGGGCGCGGGCGCGGCCAGGGCCTGGGCGATGTCGTCGCGCAGGCTGTCGGGCGCGTCGGTGGGCGCATAGCGCTTGATCACCTGGCCGTCGCGCCCCACCAGGAACTTGGTGAAGTTCCACTTGATGCCCTCGGTGCCGAACACGCCGGGCTGTTGCGACTTGAGCCAGCGGTACAGCGGGTGCGCCTGCTCGCCGTTGACCTCGATCTTGGCAAAGAGCGGAAACGTGATGTCGTACTGCGTGGTGCAGAAATTGCGGATCTCGGCTTCGTCGCCCGGCTCCTGGCGGCCGAACTGGTCGCACGGGAAGCCCAGCACGGTGAGGCCGTCTTCGCGGTACGAACGGTACAGATCTTCCAGGCCGGAGTACTGCGGCGTGAAACCGCACTTGGAGGCCACGTTCACCACCAGCAGCACGCGGCCGCGGTAGGTGTCGAGGGATTGTTCCGCGCCGTCGATGGTGCGGGCGGAGAAATCGTAGATCGTGCTCATGAGGCTCCTCGGGGCGTATCAGGCATCCGAGCGCGACGGCGTCAGCGCGGAGGATGGCGTAGGCAGTGTAGCGCCACGCCGGCCGTGGCGGCGCGTGCCCCAGGAGGCCAGCAGCAGCACGGCGGCCGTCATGGCCGCGGACAGCCACGGCAGCCCGGTCAGGGGCAGGCCGTGGCCCAGCGCCACGCTGCCCAGGCCGGCGCCGCAGGCATTGCCCAGGTTGAACGCGCCCTGGTTGAGGGTGGAAGCCAGGTTGGGGGCGTCGGCCGCCTGGTCCACGATCAGCGTCTGCAGCAGGGGCACCACGGCAAAGCCCAGCACGCCCCAGACGAAGGTAACCGTCAGCATGGGCGCGAGCGCGTGCGACGCCCCGGGCAGCACGGCGAACACCGCCAGCAGCCCCGCGAAAACCCGGCGCAGCGAGGTTTCGAGGCTGCGATCGCCCAGCTTGCCGCCCAGGGTGCTGCCTACCGTGAGCGCCACCCCGAACAGCAGCAGCACGCCGGTGATGCCGCGCTCGGAAACGCCGGTTACTTCGCGCAGCAGCGGGGCGATGTAGGTCAGCACGCAGAAGAGGGCCGCCGACGCCAGCACGCTGGCGGCCAGCGGCCACAGCACGCGCACGTCTTTCAGCACCCGGAATTCGCGCAGGATGTTGCCGGGCTGCATGGGGATGCGGCCGGGAATCCAGGCCGCCAGGGCCGCGACGGCGGCCATGCCGATGCCGCTCACCACCCAGAACGTGGACCGCCAGCCGGCGGCCTGCCCGAGCGCGGTGCCCAGCGGCACGCCCAGCACGTTGGCCAGCGTGAGGCCGGTGAACATGAGGGCGATGGCGCTGGAGCGCTGATGGCGCGGCACCAGATCGGCCGCCACCACGGCCCCGATGCCGAAGAACGCGCCGTGGCAGAACGCCGTGAAGACGCGCGCGGCCATCAGCAGCCCGTAGCCGGGCGCCAGCGCACAGAGCAGGTTGCCCAGCACGAAGGTGCTGGCCAGCCCGATCAGCGTGGCCTTGCGCGGCAGGCGCGCCGTGACGATGGCCATGATGGGGGCGCCGATCACCACGCCCATGGCGTAGCCGGTGATCAGCAAGCCGGCGATGTCGATCGAGATGTGGAGGTCGGCCGCCACATTGGGCAGCAGGCCCATGATGACGAATTCGCTCGTGCCGATGCCGAAAGCGGCGGCGGCCAGCGCAATGAGGTGCAGGGGCATGGGAGAGGGCGCAGCGGGAGGCGCCGGCGAAAAAGACAGCGCGGCGCGAAGGAAAAAAACGCCCGCCATTCTAGGGCAGGCGCGCAGGCGGCCCCCGCAAGCCCCTGCCGTCGACCAGGGTATACCCTGATGCCGGCCGGCTTACACCAGGCCCAGATCGGCCGGCGTCACCCCGGGAAACACCTGGGCGAGCCGCGAGCGGTCCAGCCCGTACAGCCGCGAGAACAGGCCGGCGAACACGGCGCGGTATTCGTTGAGCACCGGGTAATCGCGGTCCTGAAAGAGGGTGTCGCGGCGCACCGCCACCTGCCGGCCCGCGATGCGTCCGCCCCGCACCTGGCCTCCCAGCACCCAGTACACCGTGCCGTGGCCGTGGTCCGTGCCTTTGTTGCCATTCTCGCGGAAGGTGCGGCCGAATTCGCTGATGACGACCACGGTCGTCTGGTTCCAGGCCGCGCCCATGCCGTCTGCATAAGCGGCCAGCGCGCGGCCGAGCTGGCCCAGCCGGTTGGCGAGCAGCCCCGAGGCGGCGCCCTGGCCGACGTGGGTGTCCCAGCCGCCCACGTCCACGAAGCCCAGGTTGTAGCTGCCGCTCATGAAGCGCGCGATGCGCCGGGCCTCCTGCTCGAGCCTGTCGGCCGAAACCGCGTTGCCGTTGGCCGCCTGCATCTCGGCCTGCAGGTTTGCCTGCGCGGCGCTCATGATGCGCTGGCCCTCGCTGACCGACGCGGCCAGGTCGGTGCCCCGGTACATGGCGGCGATGGCGGCGCTGTCCTGCTCGCGCAGGCGCGACTTGCCGGCCGCGCCGCCGAGGTCGATATTGGGCACCCGGTCCGGGCCGCGGAAGATCTGCGGCACATCCGAGGTGAAGGCCGCCGGGCTGGCGCGCTGGCCGCCGAGCGCCACGGCCAGCCGGTTGAGGAAGCCCGAGCGGTAATCGCCATCGGCGCCCTTGGCCGCGCCCTGGCCCAGCTCGATCCGGTTCTGGGTGTCGAAATGGCTGCGGCTGGTGTCGCCGGTGCCCGCGAAAGGCACGAAGGCGAGCTGGCGCTTGCGGTAGAAGGGCAGCAGGCTTTCGGCCAGCGCCGGATGCAGGGCCCAGCCGTCGGCCAGCGGCAGCGCGGCCTGCGCGCCGGAGCCGGGCCGCGCGATGGCAATGTGCGGACGCGATTCGTAATAGAAATCGCTGTCCGCCGGCACCAGCAGGCTGGCGGCATCGTAGGCGCCCCGCATGAAAACGACGAGCAGCCGGTTGCCGCCGGCGGCGGGCGCGGCATAGAGGCGGCCGGCGCCCAGCGCGAGCGGAGCGGCGGCCAGGGTCTTGAGCAGTTGTCGGCGATCCATGAAAACTCCTCAGCGCCGCATGAATTCGGGCGAGGCCAGCAGGTAGGTGTTGGCGTCGCGAGGATTGCGGGCGCTTTCGATGGCCTGTCGCGTGGCGGACGAGAGCCCGGTGAACAGGCCGCTTCGCGCGTCGGCCTCGAGCAGGTCGGGCAGGCGGACGGGCTCGGGCGCTTCGTTCTTGTTCTTGCGGTAGAACGCGGCCGGCGCGGCGGCGATGGCGCGGGCGGCCTCGAAACGCGCCGTCATCTGGCCCGATCCCGACCAGTCCGATTGCGACAGCGGGTAGCCGTCGGGCGTGAGGCGCAGATTGAGCGGCTGGCCCAGGCGGCGCAGCAGCGCCAGCCCGGGCCGCGGGTTGACGATGGGCGGCAGGCCGGCATAGGCCAGGCGCAGCGACGAATACACATAATGCACCGGATCCTTGAAAACTCCCTTTTCGAGCGACTGCGCGAACTCGGGCGAGCGGAACAGCGCCTCCAGCGTGGCGGCGATGTCGCCGTCCGTTTCCTGGAAGCGGCGGGCCATGCGCGCGATGGCGGCGTCGGGCGGGGCATCGCCCATGAAGAACTGCGCCAGCTTGGCGCTGATATGCCGCGCGGTGGCGGGATGGCGGGCCAGCATGTCTACCGCCTGGTCCACTTCGGCCATGCCCGCGCCGGCGATCCGGCGTCCGAGAAAGCGCTTCTCGCCATAGTCGTGGCGGGCCGGGTTGAACAGGAACAGTCCGTCTTGGACCACTTGCGCGCGCAGCGCAGGCTTGACGCGGGGCGGCTCCCCGCTGGTGTTCACACCCAGGCCGGTGAGTATGCGCGCCAGTTCCTGCACGTCGGTCTGCGTGTAGCCTCCCTTGACGCCCAGCGTATGCAGCTCCATGAGCTCGCGCGCGTAGTTTTCGTTGATGTGCCCCGCGGTGTTGCGCGTGTTGTCCAGGTAGACCAGCATGGCCGGCGAGCGCAGCGTGGCGGCCAGCAGGTCGCGGAACTTGCCCAGCGCATGCGGGCGTATCGCGCGGTCTTCGTACTGGTCGATATAGGTGCCGATATCGCTCTTGTTGGCGTAGACGTTGAAATGGTTCATCCAGAACCAGGTCATCTGCTCCTGGAGCTGGTTGGGCGCATACACGGCGCGCAGCAGCGCCCGGCTCGCGGTGGCCTCGGCGCGCTCGCGCGAGACGAGGCGCGCCTGGCGCTGGATCTGCTGCGCGGCGGCGGGCGGCTTGTCTTTCGCCTCGCGCCGCATGGCCTGCTGCCGGGCCAGCGCCTGCGCCGCGCTCTCGCGCGCGATGGGCAGGGCGTCGATGCTGGCCTGCACGTCGGGCGGCAGCGCGGCTTTCGGGTCGGGGCGCAGTTGCGCCTGCAGATAGCGTTCGGGCCCCAGCTCGCGCAGGCGGGCCAGTTCGGCGGGCGTGGCGCCCCAGGTGAGGCGGTTGACGAGCGCCGCATCGCGCGGCGACGCGGCGGGAGCGGCGGGAGGCTGGGACTGCGCCGCCAGGGGCAGCAGCATCAGGGGCGCAAGGCACAGCGACAGCAGGCGCGGGTACGGCATGAAACGGGCACCTTTATTGGACTCGACTAGCGTGGGACAGGATAATCGGCCGGCCGCTCCCGGCGCGGCGCCGCTTGAAACGCGAGGAAACGGATCGTTTGCGAAAGCGCGCAATCCGCGGCGCCGGCAGGGCCATGGCAGCGCCCGCCGCGAGCCCGGCCTATGATGCAGGCAGGCGCCACGCGCCCGCTGGGCGTATCGGCTTTCTCGGGAGAAGACCTTGCAGGGAATGACGGAACGGCTCGAAGCCATGCTGGCCCAGGGCACGGACAACATGTTGTTGCGATTTTCGCTGGGCAAGGCCTATGCCGAGCAGGAGCGCCACGAGCAGGCCCAGGCGCATCTGCGCGCCGCGCTGGCTTTCGACCCCGGCTACTCGGTGGCCTGGAAATGGCTGGGCAAGGCCTGCCTGGGCGCCGGCGATGTCCAGGGCGCGCGCGCGGCCTGGGAATCCGGCTTGCAAGCCGCGCAGGCGCGCGGCGACCAGCAGGTCGTCAAGGAAATCCAGGTCTTTCTCAAGCGCCTGGACAAGCAGGCCGCCACGCGCGGCGAGGGCAGCTAGGCAAGACGCGCCCGACCGGGCCCGGGCATGGAAGCCGATGTAAAAACTAAGAGCAGATGTGTCTGGCGGCGTGCCTGGGCATCCGGCCTGCCGAGGGCGCGCCAGGATGCTTCATGCGGCGGCGGATGCGTCCGCGGAGCGTGCGGCGCGGCCCGCGCGGTCCGTCAAACCGTGAAACACGCTGGCCCGGCCGGCGTATTGACGCGGCCTGGGGGCGGGCATGTAATCGGACCAACAATCAACAAGATCGATACCATGGGACATCTGATGGACTTCCGCCCGTCCGCGCTGCAAGGACGCACTTGCGCCGGCCTGTCGCCGCAACAGGTCCTGCAGGGATTGTGGCGTCTCGCTGACCTGCCGGGCGAAGCGCTCGATTTCGTGGACCTGCCCGGCGCCGAGCCGGTGCTGCCTTCTTCCTTCGCGGTGGGCACCGCGGCGCAGGCCAGCATCGCGGCGGCGGCGCTGGCGGCGGCCGAACTGCGCCACCTGCGCGGCGGGCCGCGCCAGCGGGTGTCCGTGGACATGCTGCACGCCGCGCAGGAATGCCGCAGCTATTTCAAGATCAACGGCATCATCCCCAATCCGTGGGATCCGATCACCGGCGTGTATCCTTGCGCCGACGGCTGGGTGCGCATCCATGCCAATTTCGCGCATCATCGCGACGGCGCGCTGGCCTTGCTGGGCTGCCCGCCCGGCGAAGGCACCAAACGCGAAGCGGTGGAACGCGCCCTGCAGCGCTGGCGCGCCGCCGATTTCGAGCAGGTGGCGGCCGACGCCGGCATGGTGGCCGCGGCCATGCGCAGCTTCGATGAATGGGACCGCCACCCGCAGGGCCAGGCGGTGGCCAGGCAACCGCTCTTTACCATCGAGCGCATCGGCGAGGCCGATCCCCGGCCGCTGCCCAAGTACGCGCCCGACGCCCGGCCGCTGAAGGACATCCGCGTGCTCGACCTCACGCGCATCATCGCGGGCCCGGTCTGCGGCCGCGCGCTGGCGGCCTACGGCGCCGACGTGATGCTGGTCAATTCGCCGCTGCTGCCCAACATCGACAACATCATCGACACCAGCCGAGGCAAGCTCTCGGTGCTGGCCGACCTGGACACCGCCGACGGCCGCATCGCCCTGGGCAACCTGCTGCGCACGGCCCACGTGTTCGTGCAGGGATATCGGCCCGGCGGGCTCGCGGCGCTGGGCTTCGGCCCCGAAGACGCCGCGCGCATCCGGCCCGGCATCGTCTATGTGTCGCTGTCGGCCTACGGTACGCAAGGGCCCTGGGCCGGGCGGCGCGGCTTCGACTCGCTGGTGCAGACGGCCACCGGCTTCAACCACGCCGAGGCCGAGGCCGCGGGCCAGGCCGCGCCCAAGCCCATGCCGGTACAGATTCTGGACCATGCCTCGGGCTATCTGATGGCGTTCGGCGCGCAGGTGGCCCTGGCGCGCCAGGCCACCGAAGGCGGAAGCTGGCACGTCCGCGTTTCGCTGGCGCAGACCGCCCATTGGCTGCGCGGCCTGGGCCGCGTCGAGGGCGGGTTGTCCTGTCCCATGCCGGGTTTCGACGGGTTGCTGGAAACCGGGCCTTCCGGTTTCGGCGAGCTCGAGGCCGTGCGGCACGCCGCGCAGTTCGCGGACACGCCGGCGCGCTGGACCCGTCCGTCGTGCCCGCCGGGCACGCATCCGCCCGTCTGGCCTTTTGCGTAAACGCGGCCGGGGCCGTCCGCCGGAGAAGCCGGCCCGCTACGGCTGGCGGGCCTTCCATTCCTTCAGGGCGCGCAGTGTGTTGGCCACGTGCCGGTCGGGATTCATGTCCGTGTACTCGTACAGCACCTTGCCCTGCGGCGAAATCACATAGGACACGCGCTGCGCGCGGTCGGGGCGGCGGTCGTGCACGGCATCGTAGGCGCGCATGATCTTGCCGTCGCCGTCGGCGGCCACCGCGAACTTGCTGCGGCATTCGCTGACCGAGAACTTGCGCAAGGTGTCGATGTCGTCGGCCGACACGCCGATGACGGTGGCGCCCAGCGCCTTGTATTCGTCCGTGGCTTCGGCGAAATCGTGGGCCTCGATGGTGCAGCCCTGGGTGAAGGCCGCCGGGAAGAAATACAGCACGACGGGGCCTTGCTTGAGCGCCTGCTGCAGGTGGAAGTCATACACCTTGCCGCCCAGCGAGGCGGGGGCGGTGAAATCGGGGGCGGGCGCGCCCACGTCCAGCGCGGCCCGGGCGGGCGAAGTGGCGAGCAGGCCGCAGGCCAGCAGCAGGGTGGCGATACGCGTCATTGAAATCTCCCTGGAGAAATCCGGCGCCGCCGCGAACGGCGGCGGCTTGTTCCATCTTTCCCGATATTAGTCCCGACCCGGGCCATCGCGCTCGCCGCGGCCTCCCCGGTGTTCGCCGCCGGGTTGCGCGCCGCGCGCTCCGCGGTCGCCCGCCTGCGGCCCGCCGCGTTCCGCGCGCGGGCCCGTGTCGCGGCGTTCGCGCGGCTGCGCCTCCGGACGCGAGCCCTGCCAGCCGGGCCTGTCGCCGCCGCGCCGGTCCGCTTCGGGAGCGCGTTCCTGGCCGCCGCGCGGCGGCGCGCGGAAGCGTTCCGCACCGGCATCGCGCGCCGGTCCGCGCGGCCCGGCATCGGACCCGGGCTGCGGCCGAGGCCCGCGCGCGCCGTCGTGCCCCGGCTGCTGGCCCGCGCGGTGCAGGGCATCGCGCCCGGGTTGCGAGCCCGGCGGGCGCGCGGCATCGGCCCCGGGCTGGCCTGTGCGGTGCAAGTCATCGCGCCCGGGTTGCGGCGATGGTCCACGGACGGCGTCATGCCCCGGCCGCAAGCCGGCGCCGCGCGGAGCATCGGGCACGTCCGGCGCGCCAGGGCGGCGGCCGGGGCCGCGGCCTGCGTCGGGGCCAGGAGCGTGCGCCGCATCGGGGCGCCCGTCGCGTCCGGGCCTGCCGCGTTCCGGCGCATGGTCCACGTAGGCATGCGGCGGCCGGCCGCGGTTGTGCTCGAAGAACTGCGCGCGGTTGGCGCCCGCCTCGCGTGCGAAACCGCGCTGCATGTCCGTGGGCGGATCGTGGCGCTCATGGCGCGCGGCCAGCTCGCGCGGATCGGGCGCGCGCCGTATGCCGCCCGGGCCGCCGTGATAGCTGATGCGGCGGTTGTCGTGGCGAATCGTCACAGGATGCGAATACACGTGGGTGATGCGCGTGATGTTCACGTTGGTCACGGCGCGGTTGTAGTAGTAATGGCCGCTCTTCCAGTAGCCGCCCACGAAGCCGATGCCGATGTAGCCGAAACCGTAATCGATGCCGCCGTAGAAGCCGATGTGAGGGCCCCAGTACCCCGGGTGCCACAGGTATGCGCCATCGGCGTAAGCCCAGTAGCCCGGCGTCCAGAGCGCGCCGGTGTAGGGCGCCGGCACCCATGCGCCCGGCACCCAGAAGAAGCCGTAGGCGTTGCGGCTCCAGTAGCCGGGCACCCAGATATAGCCGTCCGCCGGGGGCGGCGGCTGTGTGTAGACGGGCAGGGGCGGCGGCGGCTCGGGGCTGCGGTCCACCGGCGCGAGGTTCGCGCCGGCCGGATCCGTTGCGTCATAGTCATAGGCCGGCGCCGCTGGCGCGGCGGGCGCCGCCGGGGCCGCGACCTGGGCCCATGCCCCGAAGCAGGCGGCGGACAGGAGCGCGGCGGCCGCGGGCCGCCTCCAGGCAGGGCGCAATGTCATGGCGGTTCCCCGATGCGCCCTCAATAGGCGCGGTAGTAGTAATGCGGGCCCGGGTAGACGGGATAGTAGTAATGCGGCGCCGGACGATAATGCGGCGCATGCCGCGCGGGCACCACGATGCAACCGCTCAGCAGACTGGTCAGCGCAAGCAGCAACAACAGGCTTTTCTTCATTTTGACAAACTCCTGCGAGCGCGCGGCCCTGGCACCGCCAGATCCGGGCTCGTGCAGATTAGGCCACGACTCGCGGTCCGGCGTTCGTCCGTGTAATCGTTCCGAAACAGCTTTCGCGTGACCGATGTTTGCGCGCCGGTGACCGGGCGTGTCTGGCGTAGCGGTCTGTGCGATTTGGGGGGCGTCAGGCTTCGGAGAGCAGGACCGGGCCCTTCAGGTGCGCTTCGATCGCGTCCCCGCCGGGCGCATGCCGGCGGGAAACCGCGCGTCAATGCACGGAAGTCGGCGTGGCCGTGCGCGAAGCCTGGCTGGGCATGCGCTGTACGGCAAGCGTGTCGGGGTGGCTGGGCGAGGGCCGCACCACGACGGCGTTGTCGGCGTGGCCGGCGCCCAGGTTGGGCAGGTCGGCGGGGCGGGCGGCCACGGCCGTGAACGGTCCGCCGCCGCTGGGCGGCAAGCCGTCGAGGGTCAGGGGCTGGGCCCAGGCGCCGCCGTGGCGCGATAGCACCTGGTAACGCTGGCGCGCGCCAGCCGTGCGCGCGACGATGTAAAGCGTGTCGCCGATAATGCTGAGCGCGGGCGGCGAAGCGGCCTCGGCATCCAGGCTCACCGGCTTGCCGTGCTCTATCAGCCAGAGCTGGCCGCCCGTCCGTTCCAGGATCGCGAGCACGACGTTGCCCTGCGCATCGGCGCCGATGGCGGGCCGTCCGACATAGGGCAGTCCGAGGTCCGCCGGGGCGCTCCATTCCATGTCCAGGTTGCTGGTGTCGCCATCTTCCACCAGCCGGGTCAGGTGATTGTCGTCGCGCCGGCGGAAATAGAGCTCGACGCGCTGGTCGCGGCCGCGGATCGCCGCCAGGCCGCCGGCCGCCTGCGGCGCCGGCACGCGGCGCCATGCCTGCCAGGCGGGCTGCTCGCCCTTGCCGGCCGGCAGTTGCCGCGTATAGAAAAGCTCGCCCGCTTCGGTGACGGCGAAAACCACGTAGCGCCCGTCCGCGCCGCGCGCCACGGCCGGCGCGCCGGTCACGCCTTCCAGCGCGGGCAGGGCCTGCCAGGCGCCCCAACTGCCATCGATGCCGGACGGCGCGATCCAGTGCAGCTGCCCGTCGTAGCCCAGCGCCACGGCCGCCGCCTCGCCCAGCGGCGCCACGACGGGGATCTTGGCCACGCGCAAGCCGCCCAGCGCCTGCCAGCCCTGCCAGGTGCCGTCATGGCGCTGCTTGTTCGCCCACACGCCGCCCAGCGGGTCGCGCACCATCAGGCCGGCCGTGCCGTCGGCATGGGCGAACGTCACTAGCGGTCCGTTGGTGCGTCCGCCCAGGCATTGCCAGCGGCGCTGGCCGGAATCCCAGCGATTGACGGCCGCGTTGGTTTCGCCGGCGGCAAACACCACCAGCCCGCCGCGCCCGTCCGAATACACCTGCGGCGCCATGTCCTTGCGCGACACGTAATAGGCGCGCTGCACCCAGGCCGCGGCCGGCCCCGCGGGCTCCTTGCAGCCGGTCGGCCCCGCGCAGTAGTGGTAGTCGTTCCAGGCGTAGTGCTGGAAGATCATGGACTTATCGGCGATTTCCGCGTCGTCCAGGTTGCTGGCGCGTTCCTGGCTCGGATAGTCGATGTAGCCCGCCTCGGCATAGTTGCCGGGCACGCGCAGCATGGCTTCGCGCACCAGCCGCGCGCTGGCGATGTGGTCGGGATGCCCGTGGCCCGCGCAACGCCAGCACAGCTCCGTGTACGGAACGCTGATCGTATCGTCCAGGTGGCGCACCGTGGTCGGGCCGTACTGGCGGATCAGGCCGGCCAGGGTATCCACGAGCTGCGCGCGCGTGTAGACCTCCACATGCGGGCCCAGCGTGTCCACGCGCTGCCCGGGCTCGGACTCGGTGCGGCTCAGCGGCGTCAGGCTGCCCCAGCCCTTGCCCAGCCAGGGATCTTTCAGGCGCATGTGCCAGAGCTGCACGCGCGGATTGCCGCGCAAGGTGAAGCGCGCGATGGTGCGCCCGCTCACGGTGCCCGCGTCTTCCCGCCAGTCGTCGGGCTGATGCGCCATATAGGCGTAGGCCGAGCGTATGCCGCGCTCGCGGCCCAGCATATAGCCTTCGCCCTCGCCGGCGTCGCTGGCGGTCAGGTACACCACCCGCACACAGCCGCCCGCCTCGATGTTGGCGGCGATATCCGGGTTCATGAACAGCAGATCGTCATCCAGGTGGGCCACGAAAGCCAGGTCCTTGATGCCGTGGCATTGCGCCAGCGAGGGCGGGGCGGCCTGCGCAGGGCAAGAGATCAGGCTGACGAGCGCGCAGAAGAGCGCGCGGACCACCAGGCGCGGCAGGACCATCGGAACGGACATATAAGAGACGAACAGGGAATTGCAATGAAACGGGGAAAGGCGGTGCACGGCGCGGCGCCCGGGAAAGGGCGCGCGCGGGCCGGCACGCAACGGACTTCACTTCATGGCAGCCGGGGGCCGCACGTTCAGGTTCAGGCCTGGGCCTCCGCCACCGCGCGCTGCACCGCCGGGCGGTTGCCGACACGCTCCAGGTAGGCCGTCAGCTTGGGAAACCGCGTCATGTCCACGCCGTCGCCCTCCAGCCAGCTGCCGATCGTGTACAGATAGCCGTCGACGTAGCTGTAGCGGTCGCCCGCCGCCCAGGGGCCGGCGATCTGCGTTTCGAGGTAGGCCGCGCAGGCCGTCATCGTTTCGGGAACCTTGGCCCGCATCGCTTCGTGCGCCGCGGGGTCGTCCGCCCAGCGCGCGCCGCGCCGTTTGTGCGCATGCGCCACGTGCGCCGTCGAAGCCAGATAGCTCGCCAGCTCCTGAAGCCGCGCGAAGGCGAACGGATCGTCCAGCGGGGCCAGCTTCGCGTCCGGAAAGCTCTGCGCCACGAAAGCCAGCAGGGCAGGCGTCTCCGTCAGCACGCCCTGCGGCGTGGCCAGCGCCGGCACCCGGCCCTTGGGATTCACGCGCAGGTACTCCGCGCTCTGCTGCTGCCCGGCGGAGAAATCGAGCTTCACCAGATCGAAATCGGCGTCCGCCTCGCGCAGCGCGATATGAGTGGCCAGCGCGCACGTGCCGGGAGCGGTATAGAAAGTCCAACGTGACATCTGCGTTTCCTTGTATGGGGCTGCGTCGGATGCCAAGAATAACGGCGGCGGGCGCAAGGATAAAGGTGACGGGTCGAAGGGCGGGCCGCGCCGCCGCGACCGGAAGGCCGGCGCGGCCCGGGCCACGATCAGGTGTGGTCTTTCACGGTGGCGGCGGGGGCATTGGCCTTGACGGATTCGATGCCGTTATCCCGCGCCGCGGTGCCCGAATACATTTCGCTCTGGCCGATCACCTGCCCGTTTGCCGCGGTCAGCGTGAAATACGGCGAACCATTGGCCGCCGTCTTGCGCTCATACCTCGCATCGATCGGCGCATTCTGGCGGACCGACGCAATGCCGTCCTGGGCGCTGGCTTTCGAGGAATAGCGCTGGCTGCTGAGAATGATTTCGTGATTGCCCGCTTTCAGGTTGAACACATACTGATCGCCGCTGCGCTTCAATTCAAAGTAACCGCTCATGAAAATCTCCTATGTTGTTATTCGGAGTTGATCGGTGCTGCGATGCGTACATGCAGGAACGCGGGGCAATAATAGTTCAAGCTTTATGGTTCGGGAATGAAGATGCGCATTCCTTGAATATCGGCCGGCCTCGAAAACAAAGGCCGCCTCTTCGGCGGCCGCTCCTTCCGGCGCGGCGGCTGGCGCCGCCGGTCCGTGCGCCCAAGCGGCGCGCGCGTTTAATTCCACTTGCCGCCATTTCCGGCCAGGCTGAACCTTCCGGCTCCCATGAACGCGATAGCGAGCGCGCAGAAGAGGAACATGCCCTGTAGTTCCAGCGCCCAGCCGCCGCTATTGTTCAGGCTGGAGATTTGCCCGGTGTGCGCGAGCAGGATGGCGACCACCATATTGATGGCGATGATGAGGCCGCCCAGGCGGGTGTAGATGCCCACGATGATGAGCACCGGGGCGAGGATTTCGCCGATATAGACGCCGTAGGCGAGAAATCCGGGCAGGCCGTGCGAGGACAGCATGCCGGCGATGCCGCCGACGCCGCCGCCGGTGATCTTGAAAAGACCGTGCAACAGGATCAGGATGCCCAGCGCCAGGCGCAGGACCAGCTTGCCAGTGTCGTCGGATTTGAACATGTCTGGATTCTCTTTTTTAGTCCGGAATGCCGGACAGGCGCGGCCATTATGGCAAGACCCGGGGAAAATCATCAAGCTTTTGTCCCCGGAGCGTTAACTAACGCTTACAGCTCTTCCAGATAGCGCATGCGGAAGCGCCGGCCTTTGATGTTGCAGGCGGAAAGCCGGCCGTAGGCCTGCCTGGCGATGCGGCGGTCCAGGGCGACATAGGTGTTGTATTCGGTGACGTTGATCTTGCCCAGCTGTTCGAAGGCCAGCCCGCCTTCGCCGGTGAAGGCGCCGACCAGATCGCCGGGGCGCAGCTTGTCTTTCTTGCCGCCCTGGATGCAGAGGGTCACCATGGGTGCGCGCAGCGGCCGGTCGGCGCGCGGGCGCAGCGACTGGAGATCGCCCCAGACCAGGGGGGGCGCCCTGGTATTGCTCGATGAGGGTGGCCCAGCGCATTTCGTCGGCGGCGCACAGGCTGAGCGCCAGGCCCTTCTGTTCGCCGCGGCCGCTGCGTCCGATGCGGTGGATGTGCACCTCGGTGTCTTTGGTGACATCCACGTTGATGACGGCGCCCAGGTTCTGGATATCCAGCCCGCGGGCGGCCACGTCGGTGGCGACGAGGACGGCGCAGCTCTGGTTGGCGAACTGGATGAGGATCTCGTCGCGCTCGCGCTGTTCGAGGTCGCCATGCAGCGCGAGGGCGCTCACGCCCTGGTCGCGCAGGGTTTGCACCAGGTCGTGGCTGCGGGCCTTGGTGTTGCAGAAGGCCAGGGTGGAGGCGGGGCGGAAGTGGGCGAGCAGGCGCGCGACGGCGTCGAGCCGTTCTTCGGGGGCGATTTCGTAAAAGATCTGTTCGATGCGGCTGGCGTCGTGCCGGGCTTCGACCTTGACCTCGGCGGGGTTGCGCAGGAAGCGGGCGCTGAGCTTGCGGATGTTGTCCGGGTAGGTGGCCGAGAACAGCAGGGTCTGGCGCTTGGCCGGGCAGTGCGAAACGATGGCCACGATGTCGTCGTAGAAGCCCATGTCGACCATGCGGTCGGCTTCGTCCAGCACCAGGGTGTTGAGCCCGGCCAGGTCTAGATTGCCGCGCGCGAGGTGGTCCAGGACGCGGCCGGGGGTGCCGACGACGACGTGGGCGCCGCGGGCCAGGGACTCGGCCTGCGGGCGCACCGCGGCGCCGCCGCACAGGGTGAGCACCTTGATGTTGGGAATGAGGCGGGCCAGCCGGCGCAGTTCCTGGGCGACCTGGTCGGCCAGTTCGCGCGTGGGGCACAGCGCCAGCGTTTGCGGGGCGAACCAGGGCGGGTTGACTTTCTGCAGCGCGCCCAGGCCGAAGGCGGCGGTCTTGCCGCTGCCGGTCTTGGCCTGGGCGATCAGGTCGCGGCCTTCGAGGATGAGCGGCAGGCTTTGCGCCTGGATGGGCGTCATGCGCTCGAAGCCCAGGCTTTGCAGGTTCTGAAGCAGGGCGGGCGCAAGGGGCAGGGTGGAGAACTCGGTGTCGGTCACGGCAAGGCGGGCCCGCCACGAAGGGGGGGCGCAATAAGAAGCGTAGGGCGTGAGTGTAAGCCCTGGCGGGTCGGCGCGCCCTAGCCGGCGGGCGGCGGCGCGGGCGGCTCGTAGGTGCGCGCCAGCGCCGTGGCGGCCTGCTGCATGCGCGGCAGCCAGGCGCGCGCGGCGTCGATCGTGAGCCGGGCGACGGGGGCATGCAGGGCCACGGCGGCCACGACGCGGTTGCCCTGCATGATGGGCGCGGCCATGCACACGATGCCGAGCAGGAATTCCTCGCGGTCGAAGCTCGCGCCTTCCTTGCGGATCACGCGCAGCTCTTCTTCCAGCGCGTCCGGGTCGCACACGGTGTTGGGCGTGTAGCGGGGCAGCTCGGCGGCGCGCAGCACGCGCTGGCGGGCCTCGCGCCGCATGTGGGCGAGGAACAGCTTGCCGCTGGCCGTGCAGTGCAGCGGCACGCGCGACCCCGACTGCAGGTTGACGCGCAGCGGCCAGGCGGTTTCGACGCGGTCCAGGTAGATGACCTCGTCGCCGTCGAGCATGGTGCAGTTGCAGGTTTCGCCGATGGCGTCGACCAGGCTGTCGAGGATGCGGTGGCGTTCGGCCCGCAGCGGCGAGTTGAGCAGGGTGTCGCGCGCCATGGCGCACAGGCGGGGACCGCTGACGTAGCTCTTGCCGGCCGGTTCGCGCAGCAGCATGCCGGCGTCCACCAGCCTGGAGAGGATGCGCAGCACCGAGGGTTTGGGCAGCCCGGTGGCTTCGGTGAGGGCGGCCAGGCTCACCGGATTGGGGGAGCGGGCCACCTGTTCCAGCAGCGAAAGCGCGCGCAGCGCGGCGGAGGATTCGTCTTTCATCTTTCAATAATTGAAGATTCGGCGGCCTGGCGGCGTGGGATTGCGGATTTTGCGAAAAATGGAACGCACCAGGGTGGGCATGACGCGGGTTCTGCTGCAGTATCGGATCACTCCGGCCAATATGCAATGCGTTCCGGGCCGGTCCCGCCAGGAGAGAGACATGAGCAGCAAGCAACACATGACCCCCAGCGAAGCGTTCGTGGAGACGCTGGTGGCCCAGGGCGTCAAGGACGTGTTCGGCATTGTGGGTTCGGCCTTCATGGACGCGCTGGACCTGTTTCCCGCCGCGGGCATCCGCTTCGTGCCCACGGTGCACGAGCAGGGCGCCGCGCACATGGCCGACGGCTATTCGCGCGTGACGGGCCGCCATGGCGTGTGCATCGCGCAGAACGGCCCCGGCATCACGAATTTCGTCACTGGCGTGGCGGCCGCGTACTGGGCCCACAGCCCCGTGGTGGCCATCACGCCCGAAACCGGCACGTCGGGCATGGGCCTGGGCGGGTTCCAGGAAACCGACCAGATGCCGATCTTCTCGCGCATCACCAAGTACCAGGCCCACGTGAACCGGCCCGACCGCATCGCGGAATTCACGGCCAAGGCGTTTGACAATGCCATGGCCGAGCGCGGCCCGGCCCAGCTCAACATTCCGCGCGATTATTTCTATGGCGAGATCGACGTGGCCATTCCCGAGCCGCGCCGCCTGCGCCGCGGACCGGGCGCGGAGGAAGACCTGGAAGAGGCGGCGCGCCTGCTGGCTCAGGCGAAGTTTCCCGTCATCGTGGCCGGCGGCGGCGTGCTGTTCTCGGACGGGCAGGCGGAATGCGTGGCGCTGGCGGAACTGCTGGGCGCGCCCGTGGTGACCAGCTATCTGCACAACGACGCCTTCCCGGCCAGCCATCCGTTGTGGTGCGGCCCGCTGGGCTACCAGGGTTCCAAGGCCGGCATGAAGCTGCTGTCGCAGGCCGACGTGGTGCTCGCGCTGGGCACGCGGCTGGGGCCTTTCGGCACCTTGCCGCAGCACGGCCTGGACTACTGGCCGCAGAATGCGCGCATCATCCAGGTGGACGCCGACCACCGCATGCTGGGCCTGGTGCGCCCGGTGTCGGTTAGCATCTGCGGCGACGCCAGGCCCGCGGCCGCCTCGCTGACGGCACGGCTCAAGACCCTCGAGGTGGCCAGCGCGGCCACCCGCGAGCAGCGCGCCCGGGCCATCGCCGACGAAAAGGCCGCCTGGGAAAACGAGCTGAACGAGTGGACCCACGAGCGCGACGACTGGAGCGTGGACATCATCGAGCACAGCGGCGGCCGCATGCACCCGCGCCGCATGCTGCGCGAGCTGGAACGCGCCATGCCCCGGCACGTCATGGTGTCGACCGACATCGGCAACATCTGCTCGGTGTCCAATAGTTACCTGCGTTTCGACGAGCCCAATTCCATGCTGGCCGCGATGAGCTTCGGCAATTGCGGCTATGCGCTGCCCGCGCTCATCGGCGCCAAGCTGGGGCGCCCCGACCGGCCGGCCGTGGCCTATGTGGGCGATGGCGCGTGGTGCATGAGCTTCCAGGAGCTGCTGACCTGCGTGCGCGAGCAGATTCCGGTGACGGCGGTGGTCTTCCACAACGGGCAGTGGGGCGCCGAGAAGAAGAACCAGGTCGATTTCTACGGCCGGCGCTTCGTGGGCAGCAACCTGAAGAACCCGAACTTCGCCGAGCTGGCGCGCGCCATGGGCGCCGAGGGCGTGCGCGTGGAGCACGCCGACCAGGTGGGCGCGGCGCTGCAGGCGGCATGCCAGGCGCAGGCGGAGGGCAAGACCACCGTGCTGGAAATGATGGTGAGCCAGGAGCTGGGCGACCCGTTCCGCCGCGATGCGCTCAAGCAGCCGGTGCGCTTCCTGGACAAGTACAAGCCCTATGTGAACCAGCCTTTCGAGCCGGGCGAAACGCCGCTGCCGGTGGAGCCCGCGGGCCGCTGAACGGTCCGCGGCGCGCGCGGAAACAAGGCGGCAACGCGCCGCGCCTTCGCGCGGCGCGCGTCCGACCCGGCGCGAGCGCGCCGGGTCCAGTGCCGGCCGCGTCCATCAACGAGCGGCCGGCGGGAGCATCAGGACATGGCAAGCGATGGATTGTTCGACCCGCTGCGCGCGGCTGCGCGATCGGCGGGCAGGCGGCGCACCGCCGTCGCGTATCCGCTGTGCGAGAGCAGCATCGGCGCGGCCGTGCTCGCGCGCGACGCGGGCTACATAGAACCCGTGCTCGTGGGCCCGGCCAGCCGGCTGCTCGCGCTGCTGGAGGCCATGGGCCTGGGCGGCGAAGGGCTGGAGATCGTCGACACGCCCGACGACGAGACGCAGGCGGCGCAGGCGGCCGCGGCGCTGGCGCGCGACGGCGAGGTCGCCATGCTCATGAAGGGCAGCCTGCATACCGACCGCTACATGGGCGCGGTGGTGGCGCGCGACGCGGGCCTGCGCACGGGCAGGCGGGTGAGCCACGCCTTCGTGATGTCCGCGCACGCCTATCCCAAGCTTTTCCTGCTGACCGATGCGGCGGTGAACATCGCACCCAGCCTGCAGGAAAAGGCCGACATCGCCCAGAACGCCATCGACCTGGCGCGCGCGCTCGGCGTGGAGCGTCCCAAGGCCGCGGTGCTGTGCGCCACCGAATCCGTCAACCCGTCCATGCCGGCCACGCTGGACGCGGCGGCGCTCTCGAAAATGGCCGACCGCGGACAGATACGCGGCGGCGACATCGACGGGCCGCTGGCCTTCGACAACGCCATATCGCGCCAGGCCGCCGAGCAGAAGGGCATCCGCTCCTGCGTGGCGGGCGACGCCGACATCCTGCTCGTGCCCGACATCGAGGCCGGCAACATGCTCTACAAGGAACTGACCTGGATGGCTGGCGCCGGCGCGGCGGGACTGGTGCTGGGCACGCGCGTGCCGGTGCTGCTCACCAGCCGTTCGGACACGGTGCAGGCGCGGGTGGACAGCTGCGCGCTGGCCGTGCTGTATGCCCGCGCGCTGGAAGGGTAGCGCGGGCCCGCGCGGGCGGCTGGCACCAACAAGTGTGGCCGTCTGGTACTAAGCCCGGCCCGCCCGGATGGCTACGCTTATGCCACAGCCCGGCCACGCAAGGCCCGGGCGCAATAACTCAAGGGGATGAATATGCGCAGCGCATGGCAGTTCCTGGCTTCGATGGCCGCCGCGGCGGCGATGGCGGCGGGCGCGCAGGGCGCGCTGGCGGCCGACGCGCCCAAGCCCGGCGGCACGCTGGTGATCGGCTCCACGCAGGTGCCGCGGCATCTCAACGGGGCCGTGCAATCGGGCATCGCCACCGCCATGCCCAGCACGCAGTTGTTCGCCAGTCCGCTGCGTTTAGACGCCGACTGGAAGCCGCAGCCTTACCTGGCCGAGTCCTGGGAGCTGTCGCCCGATGCGCGCACGCTGACCCTGCATCTGCGCAAGGACGCGGTGTTCCACGACGGCAAGCCCGTCACCGCCGAAGACGTGGCGTTCTCGGTCATGGCGGTCAAGCAGAATCATCCGTTCCAGAGCATGCTGGCGCCGGTGGAGAAGGTGGACACGCCCGACCCGCATACGGCCGTGCTGCACATGTCCAAGCCTCACCCCGCGATCCTGCTGGCCATGTCGCCGGCGCTGATGCCGGTGCTGCCCAAGCACATTTATGGCGATGGGCAGGACCTGAAGTCGCATCCGCGCAATTCGGCGAACGTGGTGGGCTCCGGGCCGTATGTGCTCAAGGAGTTCAAGCCGGGCCAGGAAGTGGTGCTGGAGCGCTTCGACAAGTTCTTCCTCAAGGGCAGGCCCTATCTGGACCGCGTGGTGGTGAAGATCAACCCCGACGCCACCAACCTGCTCATCGGCCTGGAACGCGGCGACATCCAGGTGTTGCCCTACATGACCGAGCCCTCCATTCTGCGGCGGGCCAAGGACAACGCCGCGCTGGCCATGACCGGCCGCGGCTACGAGGGCATCGGCGCGCTGAGCTGGCTGGCCTTCAATACCGCGCGCAAACCGCTGGACGACGTGCGCGTGCGCCAGGCCATCGCCTACGCGGTGGACAAGCGCTTCATTACCAAGGCGCTCAACGGCGGCTTCGCCACGCCGGCCGATGGCCCCATCATCGGCACCAGCCCCTTCGCCGCGCAGGACGTCAAGAAGTATCCGCTCGATCTCAAGCGCGCGGAGCAGCTGCTGGACGAGGCGGGGTTCAAGAAAGACGGCAACGGCCAGCGCATGTCGCTCACCGTGGACTACATGCCGGGCAGCGACGTGCAGGGCAAGAACGTGGCCGAGTACCTGCGCAGCCAGCTCAAGAAGATCGGCGTGGCGGTGCAGGTGCGCGCTTCGCCCGATTTTCCGACCTGGGCCAAGCGCATCGCCGGCAAGGATTTCGACATGACCACCGACATCGTCTTCAACTGGGGCGATCCGGTCATCGGCGTGCACCGCACCTACCTGTCCACCAACATCCGCGACATCATCTGGACCAATACGCAGTCTTACGCCAACCCCAGGGTGGACGCGCTGCTGGAGCAGGCCGGCGTGGAAACCGACGAAGCCAGGCGCAAGGCGCTGTACGCGGAATTCCAGAAGATCGTCACGGAAGACCTGCCGATCGATTTCCTGACGGTGATCCCATACCACACCCTTTACTCCAGGAAGGTGCACGGGCTGCCCGACGGCATCTGGGGCCTGCTCTCGCCCCTGGACGAAACCTACATCCAGTAGCGGGAGGGCGCCATGCTGCGATACCTGGGGCGACGTCTGGCGTATGCATTGTTGCTGCTGCTGGCGGTGGTCACGCTGAATTTCCTGCTGATCCACATCTCGCCGGGCGATCCGGTCGAAACCATCGCCGGATCCATGGGCGGCATCAGCGAGGAGCTGCGGGCGCAGTTGCGCGCCCAGTACGGGCTGGACAAGCCGTTCCTGACGCAGCTCGGGCTCTACCTGATGCAGGTGCTGCATGGCGACCTTGGCTATTCCTATTATTTCAACCTGCCGGTGTCGCAGCTGATCTGGGACCGCGTGCCCGCCACGCTGCTGCTGGTGGTGACGGCCGTGCTGGGCGCCTTCATCTCGGGCACGCTGCTGGGCACGCTGGCCGCCAGGAAGCCCAACGGGCCGCTTTCGCAGGGCATCACGCTGTTGTCCATCGTGGGGTACTCGGCGCCGGTGTTCTGGACCGGCATCATTCTCATCATCCTGTTCGCCTCGGTGCTGCCGGTGTTTCCGGTATCCGACATGCGCAGCGCCGGCGGGCCGGACGAAGGCTGGGCGGGCGCGGCCGACGTGCTGCATCATCTGGCGCTGCCCGCCTTCACGCTGGGTTTCGTGTACCTGGCGCAGTACAGCCGGCTCGCGCGCGCCAGCGTCATGGAGGCGTTGTCGGCGGATTACATCCGCACGGCCCGCGCCAAGGGTCTGGCGGAAAACACGGTGCTCTACAAGCACGCCCTGCGCAACGGCGTGCTGCCGGTGGTCACCATGCTGGGCCTGCAGTTCGGCAATGTGCTGGCCGGGGCCATTCTGGTGGAGACGGTGTTCAACTGGCCCGGCCTGGGCCGGCTGGCGTTCGATTCGGTGCTGCGCCGCGACTATCCCACGCTGCTCGGCATTCTGCTGTTCGCCTCGATGCTGGTGGTGGTGATGAACCAGCTCACCGACGCGGCCTATCGCCTGATAGACCCCAGGATCAAGACCTCATGAGCCAGACTCCCGTCGCACCCCTCGACCGGGTTCCCGCCGCCGCGAGCCGCGCGCCGGCTCCGCAGTCCTGGGAATCCCTGCGCGTATTCTTCCGCAACCCCTCGGCCGTGTTCGGCGTGATGCTGCTGCTGGCCATCCTCGCGGTCACGCTGGTCGGGCCGGTGCTCATGCCCGCCGACCCGTTCGAAATCGCCGGGGCTCCCATGGACCCGCCGGGCGCCGACCTGCCGCTGGGCACCGACTACCTGGGCCGCGACGTGCTCGTGGGCATCGTGCACGGGGGACGCGCCACGCTGCTGGTGGGCGTGGTGGCGGCCGTGCTGTCGGTGCTGATCGGCGTGACCGTGGGCGCGCTCGCCGGCTACTACGGCGGTTGGATCGACGAGGCGCTGATGCGCGTGACGGAGTTCTTCCAGGTGTTGCCCACGCTGCTCTTCGCCATGGTGCTGGTGACGCTGTTCTCGCCCTCGCTGGCGACCATCGCCGTGGCCATCGGCGTGGTGAGCTGGACGGGCACCGCCCGCCTGGCGCGCGGCGAGTTCCTGCGGCTCAAGCGGCGCGAATACGTGCTTGCCGAGAGAGTCATCGGGGCCCGCGACGCGCGCATCATCTGGCGCGTGATCCTGCCCAACGCGCTGGCCCCGCTCATCGTGTCGGCCACGCTGGCCGTGGGCACGGCCGTGCTCTTCGAGGCGGGCCTGTCCTTCCTGGGCCTGGGCGACCCCAACATCATGAGCTGGGGCCTGATGATAGGCAGCAACCGGCCCTACATTCTCACGGCCTGGTGGGCCGTGACCTTGCCCGGCGCCGCCATCTTCCTCACGGTGCTGGCGGTCAGCCTGATCGGCGACGGTCTGAACGACGCCCTCAATCCCAACTCGCGGGGGCGGGCATGACGGCGGCGCGCGAGGCCGCGATGGATATTGCGGGCGATGCGCCGGCATCGGCGGGCGCGCCCGCCACGGTGCTGCAGGTGGAAGACCTGTCGCTGGAGTTCCGCGCCCGCGGCCGCAGCGCCGAGGTGCTGAGCTGCGTGAGCTTCGCGCTGCGGGCCGGCGAAACGCTGTGCCTGGTGGGCGAATCGGGATGTGGCAAGAGCATGACGGCGCTGGCGATCATGCGGCTGGTGCCGCCGCCGGGCCGCATCGGCGGCGGACGGGTGCGCCTGCGCGGCGCCGACCTCGCCAGCCTGGACGAAGCGGCCATGCGGCGGGTGCGCGGCAACCATCTCTCCATGATTTTCCAGGAGCCCATGACGGCGCTGAACCCCGTCTACACCGTGGGCGAACAGATCGCCGAGCCGCTGCGTCTGCACCAGGGCCTGGACCGGCGCCAGGCGCGCGAACGCGCCGTCGAGATGCTGCGCTCGGTGGGCATTCCGCTGCCGGAGCGGCGCGTGGACGATTATCCGCACCAGATGTCGGGCGGCATGCGCCAGCGCGTCATGATCGCCATCGCGCTGGCCTGTGACCCGGAGGTGCTGATCGCCGACGAACCCACCACGGCGCTGGACGTTACCGTGCAGGCGCAGATCTTCGACCTGTTGCGAGAACAGCAGGCGCGGCGGGGAACCGCCGTATTGCTCATCACGCACGACATGGGCGCGGTATCGGAAATGGCGGACCGCGTGGTCGTGATGTATGGCGGCCGCGTGGTGGAGCAAGGGGCTGCCGGCGAGGTGCTGTCGCGGCCGCTGCATCCATACACCCGGGGGCTGATCGCCTGTCTGCCCGAGCTGGACCGCGCGCCGGGCGACCTGCGCCCGGACCTGCCCGAGATTCCGGGCGTCGTACCTTCCATCTGGGACCGCGGCGAGGGCTGTCCTTTCTTCGACCGTTGCGGCCAGGCCATGCCGCGCTGCCGCGGCGCCTTTCCGCCGCTCGCACAGGCGGGCGCGCGCGGGCACGACGTGGCATGCTGGCTCTATCCGGAGACGACGTAATGGCGCAAGCGCAATCGGCGGCCGGCGGGGCCGCGCCGCTGCTGTCGGTGCGGGACCTGGCGGTGCATTTCCCGGCCGGCCGGCGCGCCGGGCGGCCCGTGGTGGTCAAGGCGGTGGACGGCGTGTCGTTCGACCTGGAGCGCGGGCGCACGCTCGCCATCGTGGGCGAGTCCGGTTCGGGCAAGACCACCACGGCGCTGTCCGTGCTGCGCCTGTCCGAGCCCACGTCCGGCTCCATCCATTTCGACGGGCAGGACCTCACCGCCCTGCGCGGGGAGCCGCTGCGCAAGATGCGGCGCCGGCTGCAGCTCGTATTCCAGGATCCGTACTCCTCGCTCAACCCGCGCCAGCGCGCCGGCGACATCGTGCGCGCGCCGCTGGACCTGATGGGCATCGACCCGCCGGGCGGGCGCGAGGCGCGGGTGGCGCAGATGTTCGAACTGGTGGGGCTGAGGCCCGAACAGCGGACCATGTTCCCGCATCAGTTCTCGGGCGGCCAGCGGCAGCGGCTCAACGTGGCGCGGGCGCTGGCCAGCGCGCCGGACCTGATCGTGTGCGACGAGCCCGTTTCCGCGCTGGACATCGCCATCCGTGCGCAGATCCTCAATCTGCTGCGGCGCATCCAGCGCGAGCAGGGACAGTCGTTTCTTTTCATTTCGCACGACATGGCGGTGGTGGAGCACATCTGCGACGACATCGCCGTGATGTACCTGGGCAAGATCATCGAGCGCGCCTCGCGCCGGGCGTTCTTCACGCGGCCGCTGCATCCGTACAGCGTGGCGCTGATGTCCGCGGTGCCCACGGTCAAGGGCGGGCGCGAGGTGGCCGCCCGCCGCGTGCGGCTGTCGGGCGACCCGCCCAGCCCCGTGGACCCGCCGCCAGGCTGCCGCTTCGCGGGCCGTTGTCCCGCCGCGGCGCCCGCCTGTTCCGAGCGCGAGCCGCCGCTGCGCGAAGTGGCGCCCGGCCACAGCGTGGCCTGTCATTTCGTGGCGGTGCGCGACGGCGCCGTGACCGCGCCGCTCTAGGCTGGACATGATCCGGGCGCAACGGCCTTCCGCGCCATATTTCCCGCTTCTCAAATATCGAGGACAGAACCATGCATTCATCCAGCGCCAGGACGACCATCTACGCCGCGCGCACCATCCTGACCATGAATCCGGCGCAGCCGCGCGCCACCCATGTGGCGGTGCGCGACGGACGCATTCTGGGCGTGGGCGGCCGGGACGACCTGGCGGGCTGGGGGCCGGCCGAACTGGACGACCGTTACGCGGACCGCGTGCTCATGCCCGGGCTGGTGGAGGGGCATTGCCACCTGCCGGAGGGCGGCATGTGGAAGTTCGTCTACGTGGGCTACTACGACCGCCGCGGGCCCGACGGCAGGCTGTGGGAGGGCCTGCGCAGCTTCGAGGCCGTGGCCGGCCGCCTGCGCGAGGCCGAGCGGTCGCTGGCGCCGGGCGAAACCCTGATCGGCTGGGGCTTCGACCCGATCTTCTTCGGCGGCGAGCGCATGAACCGCGCGCATCTGGACGCGGTGTCGCGCGCGCGGCCGGTCGTGGTCATGCACGCCAGCATGCACCTGATGAACGTGAACACGCTCATGCTGGAGCGCGCCGGCATCGATGCCGATACCGACGTGGACGGCGTCAGCCGGCTGGAAGACGGCAGCCCGAGCGGCGAGCTGTGCGAGTTCGCCGCCATGTTCCCGGTGCTGCGGCTGATCGGCAACCCGTTCCGCACCGTGGGGCTGTCGGAAGACGGCCTGCGCCTGTTCGGCAAGGTGGCGCAGTGGGCCGGCGTCACCACCGCCACCGACCTGGTCAACGAGCTCGACGGCGACGGCCTGGCGCGGCTCGCGCGCATCACGGCCGAGGACGACTACCCGGTGCGCATCGTGCCGGCCGCTTCCGCGCTGACCTATGCGGGCGATCCCGCGCGTTGCCTGGCCAGGCTGCAGGAAGTGCGCCGGCTCAACCACGACAAGCTGCGGCTGGGCATGGTCAAGCTGGTGGTGGACGGCTCCATCCAGGGGTTCACGGCCCGGGTCCGCTGGCCGGGCTATTACAACGGCGCGCCGAACGGCATCTGGGTCATTGCGCCCGGCGAGCTCGACGCCATGGTGCAGGCGTATCACGAGGCCGGCGTGCAGCTGCACATCCACACCAATGGCGACGAAGCCACCGAGCTGGCCATCGATGCCGTGCAGCGCGCGCTGCAGAAGCATCCGCGCCTGGATCACCGCCATACCCTGCAGCATTGCCAGATGGCGGACGCGGCGCAATTCCGCCGCATGGCCAGCCTGGGCATGTGCGCCAACCTGTTCGCCAACCACATCTACTATTGGGGCGACGCGCACTACGCGCTCACCATGGGTCCGGACCGCGCCAACCGCATGGACGCATGCGCGTCGGCCGCCCGCGCCGGGGTGCCATACGCCATCCACTCCGACGCGCCCATTACGCCGCTGGGTCCGCTGTTCACCGCCTGGTGCGCCGTCAACCGTTGCACGGCGTCCGGCCGTGTGCTGGGCGAAAGCGAGCGCATCGGTGTGGGCGAGGCGCTGCGCGCCATTACGCTGGGCGCGGCCTACACGCTGCACATGGACCACCTGGCGGGCTCGATCGAAGTGGGCAAGTACGCGGATTTCTGCGTGCTGGACGAAGATCCTTCCGCCGCCGCGCCCGAGCGGCTCAAGGACATCGCGCCGCGCGGCACGGTGATCGGCGGCCGGCCGCTGGACCTGGAGCCCGCCTGAGATGCC
Organism: Achromobacter sp. Marseille-Q4962; assembly: GCF_943737005.1. Classification (GTDB taxonomy): domain Bacteria; phylum Pseudomonadota; class Gammaproteobacteria; order Burkholderiales; family Burkholderiaceae_B; genus Achromobacter. The sequence continues at coordinate 106,638 of NZ_CALSFU010000008.1, forward strand.
GCGCATTCCCCTGACGGTGGTGGGCGGTTTCCTGGGTGCGGGCAAGACCACGCTGCTGCGCCATGTCCTGCAATCGGCGCCACGGCGCACGGCGGTGCTGGTCAACGACTTCGGGCCGATGGACATCGACGCGGGGCTGGTCGCCGGCCGCGCGGACGAGGTCGTGCGGCTGGCCAACGGCTGCGTCTGTTGCTCGCTGTCCAGCGGCCTGGACGAGGCCCTGGCGCGCATGCTGGCGCTGGACCCGCCGCCGGCGTGGATCGTGATCGAGGCGAGCGGCGTCTCGGACCCGGGACGCATCGCGCAGGTCGGCCTGTCCGATCCGCTGCTGCAGTTGGAAACCGTGGTCGTCGTGGCCGACGCGGCCGCGATACGCGCCCAGGCCGCCGATCCGCTGCTGGCCGATACCCTGGCGCGCCAGTTGCGCGCGGCGGGGCTGCTGGTGCTGAACAAGACCGACCTGGCCGACCCGGCGCAGGCCGGGAACCTGCGCCGCTGGCTGGAAGAGGCATCCGGCGGAGCGCCGGTGCTGGAGACGAGCGAGGGCAGGGTCGATCTGCACGCACTGCTCGACGCCGGCGGGCAGGCGGAATGCCGCGCCGGCGGCTGCGCGCCCGGGCATCCGCATGAAGAGGTCCGCGCGCCCGTCCATGGCGGCGTGCTCGCGCGCCAGACGCACCCCGAACCCGCCGTCCATCCCTTCCAGAGCTGGACCTGGCAAGCTCCCGCGCTGCTGGACGCCGACCGCTTCGCGCAGGCACTCAGGCAACTGCCACGCGCCATCCTGCGCGCCAAGGGATGGGTGCGCACGCAGCGCCATGGCTGGGTTCTCGTCCAGCTCGCCGGCGGTCGCGTGCGCTACGACACGCAGGCGGCGCGGCCGGAAGACGCATCCTTCCCCGCCCTGGTGCTCATCGCTTTGCGCGGCCAGACCTCCCCCGATCTCATCGCCGCAAACCTGAACCGCGCCGCACACATATCCTGAGCCGCGGCGCGCGCATGCGACATGCCGCCCCGCAGCCAGGCAAGATGCCCCGCGCAAGCAACCGGCGCGCCCCCCTCGAGCAGGGCCGGCCGAGGAGGGCGCGCCGCGGGCGTTTCGGGGGAGGGCATCTCCAGAGGGGGCCGCAACTGGTGCAAGCGATTCCCCGCGTCTGGTTCTAGACCCTGCGCCGCGCGCCTTTTACCTTGGCATCTGGCATGGCGCATGTCGCGCGGAGGAGAGCCGTAATGCAGAAGACCGTTACCGTGGAGATGCTGGCCGAGTTCGCGGCCGCGTGGAACCGCCACGATATCGAGGCCCTGATGTCGTTCATGAGCGAGGATTGCGTGTTCGAAACCGTGGCCGGCCCCGAGGCCTGGGGCAGCCGGCATACGGGCCGCGACGCGGTGCGCGCGGCCTTCGCGGCGGCATGGCAGAACTTTCCCGACGCGCAATGGCGCAACGGCCGCCACTGGGTCGCCGGCGACCGCGGCGTGTCCGAGTCCACGTTCACGGGCACCGCGGCCGACGGCACGCGCGTGGAGGCCGACATGGTGGATGTGTTCACGTTCAAGGACGGCAAGATCCAGGTCAAGAACGCCTTCCGCAAGCAGCGCCCGCCGCTGCCCGCACAAGCCTGACGCGCCGCTGCCAAGGAGCCGCCATGGATGTCCAGACTTCCGTTGCGGGCGCGCGCCCGCCGTCCAGCCCCTACGATCCCGACTACGATCCGTTGGTTTCCCGCCCCGGGCGAGGGCAGGACTATGCGCCTACGTACTGGGTCGCCACGGCCGGCCCGCCGCCCGAGGACGACGGGCCGGTCGAGGGCGACGCGGACGCAGACGTGGTCATCGTGGGGTCCGGCTTCACGGGGCTGTCGGCGGCGTTGACGCTGGCGCGCGACTTCGGCGTGCGCGCGACGGTGCTGGAAGCCAACCGGGCGGTCTGGGGCTGCACCAGCCGCAACGGCGGGCAGGGGCAGAACGCATCGGGCCGCCTGTACCGCTCGCAGTGGATCCAGCGCTGGGGCGTGGACACCGCCCGCCGCCTGGACGCGGAAATCCGCGACGGTTTCGAATACTGGAAAAGCCTGGTGGCGCAGTTCGATTGCGACGCGCAGCCCGGCGGCCACCTCTACACCGCGCACCGCGAGAAGAAGATGGGCTTTCTGCGCAGCGAGGCCCGCGTCATGCGCGAAGTGTTCGGCTACGACACGCGCATCCTGAGCAAAGACGAGCTGCGCGAGCGCTACGTGGACGACCACGAGGCGGTAGGAGCCATGCTGGAGCCGGACGGCGTGGGCGTGCATCCGCTGAAGCTCGCGTTCGGCTACATGAGGCAGGCCCGCGCCCTGGGGGCGAGCCTGCATCCGGCCAGTCCCGTGCTGGGGTGGCGGCGCGAAAACGGCGCCTACCTGCTGCGCACGCCGGGCGGCACGGTGCGGGCCCGCAAGGTGGCGTTCGCCACGGGCGGCTACACCGCGCAGGGCATCGATCCCTTGCTGGACAACCGCATCATGCCCGTGCTTTCCAACTCCATGGTGACGCGCGTGTTGAGCGCCGAGGAGCGCGAGCGCGCCGGCCTGAAAAGCACGGTGTTCATCACCGACACGCGCACGCTGCGCTTCTACTACCGCCTGCTGCCCGACGGCCGCATGCAGATCGGCAGCCGTAGCGCCCTGCGCGGCGCGGATGCCCGCAATCCGCGCCACCTGGCGCTGCTGCGCGAGGGGCTGGCGCGCAAGTTTCCCGCGCTGCGCGACGTGGAGGTGGCCTACTCGTGGTGGGGCTGGGTGGATGTGAGCCACGACATGATGCCGCGCATCAGCCAGCCCGATCCGGACCAGCCGCTTTACTACGCATTCGGCTACGGCGGCAACGGCGTCTCGTTTTCGGCGCAGGCGGGCAGGCGGCTGGCGCAACGCATCATGGGCCAGGACGGCGCACCCTGGGACTTGCCCATTTACGACACGCCGTTGCCCGGCCATGTTTTCGCGCCGTTCCGGCGCATCGGACAGGGCTTGCTGTACCGCTGGTATTACCTGCGCGACGAAGTGCTGTAGAAGACGCTGCGGCGGAGCCTGGCGGCGCGGGCTGGCCCCGGGGCGCGGCGTTCAGGCCGCCGCCCGCATCCGGCAGCGGCGCGCCACGTCGGCCAGCCGCGCGATGCCCGGCGCGATCTGTCCGGCGCGGATGGACGTGAAGCCGATGCGCAGGCAGTTGCGCGGCGCGTGCGCGCCGTCCATGAAGAACACGTCGCCGGGTTCCACCACGACGCCTTCGGCCAGCGCGGCCTGCGCCAGCTCGACGGCGTCCAGCCAGGCGGGGCCCTGCACCCAGCAGGACGACGAGCCGGTGATCGGCGTGACCCGGAAATCGGGCAAGTGCTCGGCCAGCGCGCGCGCCAGTTCGGCGCCACGCTGCTGGTAGGCCTGCGACTGCCGCCGCAGCAGCGCATGGTGATGGCCGAGCGAAATGAACAGCGAAAACGCGCGCTGGATATAGGCCGACGGATGCCGCAGCATGAGGCGGCGCAGCGCGCGCAGCTCGCTGGTGAGTTCGCGGGGGGCCACGATGTAGCCGATGCGCAGGCCGGGCGCGAACGACTTGGCCAGGCTGCCCACGTAGATGACGCGGCCTTCGCGGTCCAGGCTCTTCAAGGCGGGAATCGCGCCTTCGCCCCAGCGGCTCTCGCTTTCGAAGTCGTCTTCGATGATGAGGCTGTCGGTCTGGCCGGCCAGGGTCAGCAGATCCTGGCGGCGCTGGGCCGACAGGGTGACGGTGGTCGGGCACTGGTGGCCCGGCGTGACGAAGATGTAGTCGCAGCCCAGCAGGTGGGTGCCGGTGCACAGGCCCTCGCCATCCACCGGCAAGGGCAGGAGGTGCCGCGTGCGGCTGGCGAAGATGTTGCGCGCATCGGGATAGCCCGGGTCTTCCATGCCGACCACGGTGTCTTCGTTGATGAGGAGGTCGGCCAGCAGGTAGAGCGCGTGCTGCGCACCCACGGTCACGACGATTTCCTCGGCGTCGGCCCACACGCCGCGGCGCGGCAGCACCTGGGTGCGTATCTGCTCGATCAGGGCGGCGTCGTCGTGGGTGATGAGATCGGGCGCCCAGCTCCGTATGTCCAGCACCGACAGCGCCTTGATGCAGCATTCGCGCCATTCGGCGGTGGGAAAGAGATCGGGGTCGTATTGCCCGTAGACGAAAGGGTAGGGCTGTTTCTGCCAGTCTCGCGGCTTGCTGATGTTGCGCTGCCGCGAAGGGCGCAGCCGCAGCCGCTCTTCCCAGCGCACGGGCGCGCAGGTCTCGGCGTCCGGCGCACAGCAGGCGGCTTCCAGGGACGCGCCGGAATGGCCCTGCATCACCGTTTCGCTCACGAAATGGCCGCTGCGCTCGCGCGAAACCAGGTAGCCTTCGCTGACCAGTTGCTGGTAGGCGAACACCACGGTGTTGCGGGCGATGCGCAGCTGGTCCGCCAGGTAGCGGCTGGACGGCACGGGCGCGCCGGGAGGCAGGTGTCCGCTGAGTATGGCCGACACCAGCATCTGCCGCACCCGGCCCTGCAGGCTGAGGTTGGGCGCGCTTTCCATTTCGAACAGGCGCTCCCACAACACGGGCTTGAGCATGGAAGCCTGGCTGGACATGAGGACTCCTTCAAGAACGGGTGCGCAGGCGCGCCCTCCCGGCGCAGCCGGAAGGGCGCGGTTTCCGCACTCCAGCATAGAGGAGCCGGGCGGGGCGGGGAATGGGGGATTGCCCTGTCAGATGCGTCCCTTCCAGGGAATGGCGAATTTCTCCAGATAGCGCACCAGCAGGTCGAACGCGAACGCGAACACGCCGATGACAATGATGCCCATGATGACGGTGTCGCTGGCCAGGAACTGGGCGGCGTTGAGCACCATGAAACCCAGGCCCCGGTCGGACGCCACCATCTCGGCGGCCACCAGCGTGGTCCAGCCCACGCCGATGCCGATCCGCATGCCGGTGAAGATCTCCGGCAGCGCGGCCTTCAGCACCACGTGCCAGACGATCTGGGCCGGCGTGCCGCCCATGGCGTAGGCCGCGTGCACCTGTTCGATGGACACCGAGCGCACGCCGGCGCGCGCGGCGATGGCCATGGGAGCGAAGATCGCCAGGTAGATCAGGAAGATCTTGGGAAACTCGCCGATGCCGAACCAGATGATGATGAGCGGCAGGTAGGCCAGGGGGGGCAGGGGCCGGTAGAACTCGATGGGCGGATCGAAGATGCCGCGCGCATAGCGGTTGACGCCCATCAGGATGCCCACCGGAATGGCGGTGGCGCAGGCCAGGAAAAAAGCGCCGAACACGCGCGACAGGCTGGCCGCGGCATGCTCGGCCAGTGTGGAGTTGGCCACGCCTTCGGTCATGGCGACGATGAATTTGTCGTAGACCGCCATGGGCGAGGGCAGAAAGAGCGGCTTGACCCAGCCCATGCCTGTTACCAGGAACCACAGCGCGACGAGCGCGATGCTGGTCAGCAGGCTGATGTGGCCGCTGTAGCCCGCGCCCGGCGCGCCGTATACCTTGCCCGGCTTGGCGGGCCTGCCCCGGCTGCGCTCAGACATGGAGCGCCTCGGCGCGGACGCTGCGTTCGTCGCCATAGATGATGCCAAGGACTTCTTCTCGCATGGCGATGAAGTCGGGACTGGATTTGATGCCGCGTCCATCTCGGGTCTCCAGGTAGCGCCGGTTGAAGTCCGGCGTGAAGGTGTGCGTGATGCGTCCGGGCCGCGGCGACATGACGATGAGCCGCGAGCCCAGGAACAGCGCTTCTTCCACGCTGTGGGTGATGAAAAAGAACATCTTGTGGGTCTGGCGCCAGATGTGCAGCAGCAGCTCCTGGATGGTTTCGCGCGTGAGCGCGTCCAGCGCCGCCATGGGCTCGTCCATGAGCAACATGGCCGGATCGCAGGTCAGCGCGCGCGCAATGCCCACGCGCTGCTGCATGCCGCCAGATAGCTGGTAGATCATGTGCCGGTGGAAGTCCTGCAGGCCCACCAGCTCCAGGTTGCGCTGCGCGCGGGCGCGGCGCGTGGCTTTGTCCACGCCCTGCAGCTTGAGGCCGAACTCCGTGTTGTCGAGCACGTTCAGCCAGGGCAGCAGCGCGTGTTTCTGGAACACCACGCCGCGGTCGGCGCCGGGGCCGGTGATCGGCCGCCCCGCCAGGGTGATGCTGCCTTCCGTGGGCGACAGAAAACCCGCGAGCAGGCTGAGCAGGGTGGTCTTGCCGCAGCCGGACGCTCCCAGCGCGACCACGAACTCGCCCGGCTCGATGGTGAGGTTGACGTTCTGCAGCGCGATGACCGGCCCGCTGTCGTGCAGGCCGGGGTAGGTCACGCTGACTCCTTCTGCGCGCAGGGTCTGCGCGGCGGATGCGGATGGCTGGCTCATGGCCCGATTCCCCTTGTGGCGTCGCGCCCGCGTCCGCACGGGCGCGCGGTGCGCGGGCAGGGCAGCCCGCCCGCGCCGGTCAGTCCGGCGGCCTATCTGGCCACCGCTTTCGCGTACTGGTCCGTTACGTGCGGACTGTAGTCGGGCAGTGCGCGGTCGATCTGCTTCTGGTCTTTCAGGAAGTTGGCGCTGGCCGCGAAGGCGCGCGCCGCGCCGCCTTCCTTGCCGCCGCCCAGCCACTGGCCGGATGCCTGCTCGGCCGCGGTGGGAAACACCAGCAGCTTGAGCGCGCTGACCATGTCGTCGGGCTTGCCGCCGATCAGCTTGACCATGCTCTTGACCTCGGGCGAGTCCGCCGTCCATTTGGCGCCGTTGGCGTGATAGTCGGCATAGGCCCTGGCCAGCACTTCGGTGAACGCCGCCATGAACTTCGGGTTCTTCTGCGCCCAGGCCCGGTCGGCCACCAGGCCGTCGAAGGTGGGCACGCTGGCCTTGCCGATTTCCTCCGAATCGGCGATGACCTTGCCGGTTTTCTCGATTTCGGTCAGGGCCGGCGGCCAGACGTAGGCCGCGTCGATGTCGCCCCGCTGCCAGGCGGCCACGATCTGCGGCGGCTGCATGTTGAGGATGCGCACGTCGCGGGGGTTCATCTTCCAGACCTGCTCCAGGCCCACCAGCAGGTGGAAGTGCGAGGTGGAGACGAAAGGCGTGGCCACGCGCTTGCCCTTGAGGTCGGCCGGGCGGGAAATGCCGGAGCCGTTGCGGGCGACCAGCGCTTCCGACTTGCCGATGTTGTCGAGAATCCAGAAGAGCTGCAGGTCCACCCCGCGGGTGGCGGCGGCGGTGATGCCGGTGGAGCCCAGCACGCCGACCGGCACGTTGCCGGAGGCCAGCGCGGTGGAGATGTCGCCGCCGGACGTGAACTGGCGCCAGTCGACCTGGTAGCCCGCCGCCTTGAGCGCCTTGTCGAAGCTGCCATCGGAAATGGCGGTGAGGAAGGGGCCGACGATGAGCTGGTAGCCCACCACGACCTTGGTCTGGGAATAGGCCGGCGCGGCAGCCAGGGCGGCGGCTAGGCCGGCCAGGGTGCAGCGTCGGATGAGGCGGAATAGCGCGTTCATGGAGATCTCCTGAAGAGCATGGGCTGCGTCCCGGGGCGAGGCCGGCACCGTTGGCCGGTCCTGTTCCAGTTTGCCCGGATAGGGCGGAAACGCTAGGTCCAGATGGGCGGTTCAGGTGGAGCCAAGACGGCGCGCCTGGCGCGGCAGGATGATGCGCCGCCGGGAGCGGCCACGGGGAAATCGTCCAGACGCCGGAGGCGGCCTTGGAGGAGGGGGATCAGACGGAATCCCGGCCCGACGAGGCGGACGCGGCGGCCGCCTTGCGGCGGGCCCGGCGGCGGCGCGGCGGATGCCCCGCGCCGCCGCGGTCTTCGAGCACGTATCCCTCGCCCCAGATGGTGTGCAGCAGGCGCCTTTCGAAGGGCTCGTCCACCTTGACGCGCAGCCGGCGCATGGTGGCGTCGATGGCGTTGGTGCGCGGGTTGAACTCGCCGCCCCAGACGCGCAGCGCCAGGCGCTTGCGGGACAGCACCTGGCCGGGCGCGCGCATGAGTTGCTCGAGGAGCGAGAATTCGCGCGTGGTCAGGTCGATGCGCCGCCCTTCGCGGACGGCCTTGCGGGCCAGCAGGTCGAGCATCAGGCTGCCGACGCGCAGCGAGCGCGCCTGCGCGCGCGGCGGGCCGGCGCGGCGGCTCACGGCCTGCATGCGCGCCAGCAGCTCGGGCAGGGCGTAGGGCTTGGCGAGGTAGTCGTCCGCGCCTTCGCTCAGGCCGCGCACCCGGTCCGCGAGCGACGCGCGCCGGGTCAGGGCGACGATGGGCGTCTGCGTGAGGCCGCGCAATTGCGCCAGCACGTCGAAGCCGTCGGCGTCGGGCAGGTCGAGCTCGAGCAGGATCAGGTCGAAATCGGGACCGGCATCGAGGGCTTCGCGCGCGCCGGACGCCACGCGCGCCGTGTGGCCGTGGCGGGCCAGGTCGGCGGCCAGCAACTGGCCGAGCCGGGAATCGGGTTCGATGGCAAGAACGTTCATGGGGCAGCGGGCGGGCCAATGCCGGCGCGAGAGCGCCGTCGGAGATCAACCACTCATGCTGGCCCGGTCTGTCCGGAATGAAAACCGGAAGAGTCTTAAAGCTGAGAGGCGGCGGGCGCCGCCCACGAAAAAGCCGCCGGGCGCGGAGGCCGGGCGGCTCTTGCGGGGCGCGTCCGCCCGCTTCAGCGGATCAGGCTCAGGAATTCGGCGCGGGTGGAGGGGTTGTCATGGAATTCTCCCAGCATGACCGAGGTGACCATGGAGGAATTCTGCTTCTCGACGCCGCGCATCATCATGCACATGTGCTGGGCCTCGATGACTACCGCCACGCCGGCCGCGTCGGTGACCTGCTGCACCGCCTCGGCGACCTGCCGGCTGAGGTTTTCCTGGATCTGCAGGCGCCGGGCATACATCTCGACGATGCGCGCCACCTTGGACAGGCCCAGCACCTTGCCGTTGGGCAGGTAGGCCACGTGCGCCTTGCCGATGAAAGGCAGCATGTGGTGCTCACAGAGCGAGTAGAGCTCGATATTCTTGACCAGCACGATTTCACGCGTATCGGACGTGAAGAGGGCGCCATTGACGATTTCTTCGAGGTTCTGTCCGTAGCCGCGGCAGAGATGGCGCATGGCCTTGGCCGCGCGGGCGGGCGTGTCCGCCAGGCCTTCGCGGGAGGGGTCTTCCCCAAGCGCTTCGAGTATGGCGGTGTAGTGCTGTTCCAGTGACATGGGGACTCCTGTATTGCGGGCGCCCTGGGCGCGCGTATGCAAGTCTACCGCAGCGCGCCGGCCGTCATGCCGCCGGCGGCGGCGTATTGAATCGACTGTTTCATGGTAATTACTGATAGATCATTTGTTTCATAAAAACTAGTATCCGGCCATGCCTTCGCCGCGCCGCGAGCGTGCGCGGGCGCGGGAGGGGCCGGCGCGCCTGCGGCGCGGCCGGCCGCCATGGGCAGCCATCGGGACGCCGGGACACCGGGACATCAGGGAAAGGAGACGAGCATATGAATTCAGGCAACACGGCGGCGCTGGACGCCACGGCGGCCGAGGCGGCGGCCTGCGACGCGGCGGCGCACACCGCCTACGCCAAGGTGACGCGGCGCATCGTGCCGTTCATCGTGCTGTGCTACTTCTTCAGCTACCTGGACCGCGTCAACGTGGGTTTCGCCAAGCTCCAGATGCAGCAGGCGCTGGGCCTGAGCGACGTGGTCTACGGCGTGGGCGCGGGCATCTTTTTCTGGGGCTACATGCTCTGCCAGGTGCCCAGCAGCCTGCTGATCTACCGGCTGGGCATGCGGCGCTGCATGGCCGCCATCATGATTCTCTGGGGCCTGGTGTCGGCGGCCACCATGCTGGTCACCACGCCCATGGAGTTCTACGCGGCGCGCTTCCTGCTGGGCGTGACCGAAGCCGGCTTCTTCCCCGCCGCGGTGATGTACCTCAACAAGTGGTATCCGGCGGACCGGCAGTCGCGCATCATGTCCCTCCTGTTTCTCGCGATGCCGCTGGGCATGGTGCTCGGCGGCCCGGTCTCGGGCGCGCTGATGGCGGGCACGCACGACCTGCACGGCCTGGACGGCTGGCAGTGGATGTTCCTCATCGAAGCGCTGCCCGCCGTGCTGCTGGGCCTGCTGCTGCTGCGCATGCTGCCGGAGTCGCCGCGCGAGGCGCGCTGGCTCAGCGCCGAAGAGGCCGAGGCCGTCTCGGCGCTGCTGGACCGCGAGAACGCCCGGAAAAGCACCCGCTTTCTCACCGCGCTCAGGTCGCCGGTGCTGTGGACGCTGATGGCCATCTGCCTGCTTTTCAACATCGGCAACTATGGCCTGGTGTTCTGGCTGCCCACCATCATCCAGTCCACCGGCCTGCAATCCACGCTGGAGATCGCGCTGCTCACCGCCATTCCCTACGCCGTGGCCTGCGTGGTCATGAACCGCAATGCGGCGCACGCCGAGCGCACGGGCGAGCGGCGCTGGCACTGCGCGGTGCCGATGTTCGTGGCGGCGGGCGGCATGTGGGCCAGTACGCTGGCGCCGCACAACACCGCCATCGCCATGTGCTTCCTGACGATCGGCATCTCGGGCCTCATGGCCACGCTGGCCATGTTCTGGGGCCTGCCCGGACGGGTGCTGGCGGGTACGGCGGCCGCGGGCGGCATCGCCATGATCAACAGCGCGGCCAGCCTGGCGGGCCTGATCGGGCCCATTCTGATGGGCGGGGTCAAGCAATGGTCGGGCAGCATTTCCGTGGCGGTGCTGGTGCTGGCCGCGCTCATGCTGGCGGCGGCTCTGCTCATCCTGGCCATTCCGCGGCGCCTGATGGCGTGAGCCGATACGGGCGCGCCGCGCCCAGGAGGAACCGAATGACGCAATCTTTCGACGCGGCCTTCGCGCGGGTGCGGGCGGCGGCCGGCAGCCTGGAAGGGCCGGTGGACGCCGCCGACCTGCAGGCCGCCGCCGCGCTGCTGCGGGCCATGGAAGACGGGGTCCGCGCGCTGGAACTGCCGGCGCAGGCCCCCGGCCCCGGGGAGGCGCGCCATGGCGCATGACGATCCGCGGCTGGAGCCGCGCCGCGCGCCCGACTGGGCCGGAGTCGCCCGGGATGCGCTGGCGCGCGCGGCGCGGGCCGAGCCTCTGCATGTTTTTTCGGCGCTGCTCGACAGCGAGGCCGCGCAGGCTGTCCGGGCGCTGGCCCGCGCACAGGCGGCGGGCGCCGCGCCCGGCCCGCTGGCGGGCGTGCCTTTCGTCATCAAGAATCTATTCGACCTGCGGGGCCGCCCGACGCTGGCAGGCGCGCAGGCCCGGCTGGGCGAACCGCCGGCGCCGCGCCACGCCGCCGCGGTGCGGGCCTTGCTGGAGGCGGGCGCCATCCCGGTGGGCCTGACCCACATGGACGAATACGCCTGCGGCGCCACCGGCGAAAACGTGATCGGCGGGCCGGTGCGCAATCCGCTGGACCCTGGCCGCATCGCGGGCGGTTCGTCGGCGGGAACCGCCGCGGCCATCGCGGCGGGCATCGTGCCGCTGGGCCTGGGGTCGGACACCAATGGCTCCATCCGCGCGCCGGCCGCGTTCTGCGGCATCTGGGGGCTGCGGCCGGGCGCCGGCGCGCTCTCGGCAGAGGGCTGCTTTCCCTACGCGGAAAGCCTGGACGCCGTCGGACCCATGGCCTCGGACGCCGGGCTGCTGGCGCGCGCCTACGCCGTCCTGCGCGGGCGGCCGCCGGACGAAGCGGGCCTGCCTTCGATTGCCGGCTTGCGCGCAGGCATCCTGCGGGCGGGCTTCGGCGACTTTGCCACGGCGGCCGCCAATGCCGCCGTGGCGCGCGTGGCCGAGGGATTCGCCTCGGCGCGGCACATCGACCTGCCTGATGCCGAGCAGGCGCGGGCGGCCGCTACCCTGATCTCGACCTATGAAGCGGGGCGCAACCATGCGCGGCGCGGTTTCGCGCGGCGGCATGCGGGCTACACCGCTGTCGTGCGCCAGCGCATGCTGGCCGGGATAGCGGTGCCGCGGGAGTGGTACGAGGCGGCCCGGGCATGGCAGCGGGCCTGGCGCGAGCGGCTGGCGGCGCTGTTCCAGGAGGTGGACGTCCTGCTGGCCTGCGCCACGCCTTATGCCGCCACGCCGCTGGGCGCGGAATCGGTGATCCTGGAGGGCCGCCGCTACGCGCCGCGCGCCGATGCGGGCCACATGACGCGCCCGGTGTCGCTGGCCGGCCTGCCGGTGGTGGCGGCGCCCTGCGCCGGCCCGGGCCTGCCCCTGGGGGTACAACTGATCGGGCCGCCGGACGGCGAGGCGCTGTGCCTGCGGGCGGCGCGCGCCCTGCAGGCGCAAGGCCTGTGCCGCAGCCGGGTTCAGCCGTGGCCGGCGGAGGGCAGGTAGGCGCCCGTGCTGTGCAATTGCTCCTCGGCCTGCTCCAGCGCCTTGATGGCGCCCTTGCCCTTCTGGGCCAGCAATTGCTGCACCAGCGCCTCCACCAGCGCCATGCCCGCGGTAACGGACGGGAAGAACGAAGGGCTGTCCACCGAAAATACCAGCGTGCAGTCCGCCTCCAGCGCGATGGGAGCCACCACGCTGTCGCTGAGCGCCACCACCTTGCAGCCCGACTTGCGCGCCGCCTCGGCCACGCGCACGATTTCGCGGGAGTAGGGGGCAAAGCTGATGACGACCACGGCGTCTTTGGGGGCCAGCACGCGCAGGTCCATTTCCAGCGTGCCGCCCTCGCCCCGGATCAGGTGCACGGCGTTGCGGAACAGGCGGTACAGGTAATGAAAGCCGAAGGCCAGCGGATGGCAGGAACGGAACCCGGCCACGTGCACGTGGGGCGCGGCGGCGAGCAGGGCGGCCGCCTGAGGCAGCAGCTGGGCGTTGGCCTGGGCGGTGCGCTCGAGGTTGCCGTGCTGGGCCTGGAACATGGCATCCAGCAGGCGGTCCGAGCCGCTTTCGCGCACCAGTTTCCGGGCGCGCTTGGCGTAGGGCTGCGGCTGCGGGCCGGCGCGAAACGCTTCCACGAACAGTTCGCGCAGGCTCTGCCATCCGTCGAAGCCCAGCGACTGGGCCAGGCGCACCAGCGTGGCGGGCTGCACGCCGGCGTCGGTGGCGATCCGGCGCATGGAGAGCAGCGGCACTTCCTGGGGATGGTCGAGCAGGTAGCGCGCGCCGCCCTGGAACTGGGTGCTCAGGCCGGCGTATTGCTCGCGCAGCAGGGCAAGCAGGGATTCCAGGGTCCGGGGCGGCATGGGGGTAGGCTGCGACATGGTCTGCGGTCGGGGTGGCAAATGTGCAACGATTGTTGCATAAGCCGCCGCGCAATGCATCCGGCGTGTATCATATGTTTTATTGAATCAACTAAAGAAACAAACGTTTCATGAAGCGTTTCCGGCGGGCGTTGCATGCCCCGCGCCGGCCGGCGCAAGAATCGAGGAATCCATGAGCAATCCGAAGCAAGCCCCGCGGCGCCATGCCGATATCCTGTTTCGCGGCGCCACGGTGGTGGATGGCACGGGCGCGCCCCGCCGCACGGCCGACGTCGCGGTCGCGCAAGGCCGCATCCTCGCCGTGGGCGAGGCGCTGGACGCCACCGGCGCGCAGGAGGTGGTGCAGGCGCGCGGGCGCGTGCTGGCGCCCGGCTTCATCGACACCCATACGCACGACGACGGCTATCTGCTCGTGCATCGCGGCATGGAACCGAAGATCTCGCAGGGCGTGACCACCGTGGTGACGGGCAATTGCGGCATCAGCGTGGCCCCGCTCGTGCACGACGATCCGCCGCAGCCGCTGGACCTGATGGGGCCGCCGTCGCTGTTTCGCTTCGCCGGCTTCGGCGACTGGCTGCAGGCGCTGCGCGATGCGCCGACCAACGTGAACGTGGCGCCGCTGGTGGGGCATTCCACATTGCGCGTGAAAACCATGCAAGACCTGTCGCGCCCGGCCACGCCCGCGGAAACGGAGGCCATGCGAGAGGAGGTGGAGCTGGCCATGCGGGCGGGCGCGTTCGGCGTATCCACCGGCACCTTCTATCCGCCCGCGGCGGCCGCCACCGAAGCCGAGATCATCGCCGTGTGCGAGCCCGTGCGCCGGCGCCGGGGCATCTATTCCACGCACCTGCGCGACGAAACCGACGACATCGTGCCTGCCATCGAAGAGGCGCTGCGCATCGGCCGCGCGCTGGACTGCATGGTGGTGTTTTCCCATCACAAGGTGGCGGGCAAGCGCAATTTCGGGCGCTCGCGCGAAACCCTGGGCCTGCTCGGCCAGGCCTCGCGCCTGCAGCCGCTCTGCCTGGACTGCCATCCGTATCCGGCCACTTCCACCATGCTGCGGCTGGACCGCGTGAGCCAAGCCTCGCGCACCATGATCACCTGGTCCAAGGGCTATCCCGAGGCGGGCGGGCGCGATTTCCACGAACTCATGCGGACATTGGGCCTGGACGAGCAGGGCCTGCTCGAAAAGCTGCGGCCGGCCGCGGCCATCTATTTCGTCATGGACGAGGGCGACGTGGAGCGCATCGCCAGCTTTCCGCTCACGCTTTTCGGCTCCGACGGGCTGCCTTTCGATCCCCGGCCCCACCCTCGCCAGTGGGGCACCTTTCCCCGTATCCTGGCGCGGATGGTGCGCGAGTCGGGGCTCATGACGCTGGAGCAGGCGGTGCACAAAATGACGGGCCTGGCGGCGCGCCAGTACGGGCTGGCGCAGCGGGGGCGCATCGCGCCGGGCTGCCATGCCGACCTGGTGCTGTTCGACGCCGACCGCGTGCAGGACCGCGCCACGTTCGAGGACCCCATCCAGGTGAGCGCCGGCATCGACGGCGTCTGGGTCAACGGACGGCGGGTCTGGAACGAAGGCCGTGCGCTGCCGGCCTATTCCGGCCAGGTCTTGCGGCGCGCGCCCGACGCCGCCTGAACTGAATCATTGGAGACGACTATGAGCCATGTTTTTCATCGCAACCCCCGCCAAGCGCCGCCCACCGTCGTGGACGGGCAGGGCATGGAGCTGGTGGACAGCGCCGGCAAGCGCTACCTGGACGCCTGCGGCGGCGCGGCGGTGTCTTCGCTGGGACACCGGCACCCCGACGTGATCGAGGCCATCAAGCGCCAGGCCGACGCGCTGGCCTACGCGCACACCTCCTTCTTCACCACCCAGCCGGCCGAAGCGCTCGCCGACCTGCTGGCGGCCAGGGCGCCCGGCGACCTGAACCACGTGTATTTCGTCTCGGGCGGCTCCGAGGCGGTGGAAGCCGCGCTCAAGCTGGCGCGGCAATACTTCGTCGAAACCGGGCAGCCCTCGCGGCGGCATTTCATCGCCCGGCGCCAGAGCTACCACGGCAATACGCTGGGCGCGCTGGCCATCGGCGGCAATGCCTGGCGGCGCGAACCCTTTCTGCCGCTGCTCACGCCCGCCCATCATGTGTCGCCGTGCTTTCCCTACCGCTTCCAGGCCGCGGGCGAAACCGACGCGCAGTACGCGGCGCGGCTGGCCGACGAACTGGAAGCGAAGATCCTGGAGCTGGGGCCCGAGAACGTGGCGGCTTTCGTGGCCGAAACGGTGGTCGGCGCCACGGCGGGCGCGGTGGCGCCCGTGCCCGGCTATTTCCAGCGCATCCGCGCCGTCTGCGACAAGTACGGCGTGCTGCTCGTCCTGGACGAGGT
Source organism: Achromobacter sp. Marseille-Q4962 (assembly GCF_943737005.1). GTDB lineage: Bacteria > Pseudomonadota > Gammaproteobacteria > Burkholderiales > Burkholderiaceae_B > Achromobacter. The sequence goes on from NZ_CALSFU010000008.1 coordinate 122,274, forward strand.
CATGTCCGGCATGGGCCGCACCGGCTATCTGTACGCGTGCGAAGAAGACGGCGTCGCGCCGGACATCATCACCCTGGCCAAGGGGCTGGGGGCGGGCTACCAGCCCATCGGCGCCATGCTTTGCAGCGACCGCATCTACGACGCCATCGTGAGCGGCAGCGGCTTCTTCCAGCACGGCCACACCTACCTGGGCCACGCCATCGCGTGCGCGGCCGCGCTGGAAGTGCAGCGGGTCATCGAACGCGACGGCCTGCTGCAGAACGTGCGGGCGCGCGGCGAGCAATTGCGCGCCCGCCTGAAGGAGGTCCTGGCCGGGCACCCGCACGTGGGAGACGTGCGCGGCAGGGGCCTTTTCGTCGGCGTCGAGTTCGTGGCCGACCGCGCCAGCAAGGCCACGCTGGACCCGGCCCTGAAAACCCACGCGCGCCTCAAGGCGGCCGCCATGCGGCAAGGGCTGCTCGTCTATCCCATGGGCGGCACGGTGGACGGCGCGCGGGGCGACCATGTGCTGTTTGCCCCGCCGTTCATTTGCACTGCGCAGGACGTGGACCGCATCGCCGACCTGTTCGCCGCCTCGGTGGACCAGGTGTTCCCGCGGGCGCGGGCGGCGGCCTGAGCCTGCTGAAACCGGGCGCGATAAGAAAAGCGCTGCCTCGGCAGCGCTTTTTCGATCTGGCCGCCTCGAGGCGGAATGCGGGACGATTTTCTGATCGCGGCGGGCGCCGGCCCTAGCCCTTGACGCGCACGATTTTCTGCACTTGCGGCACGTGCCGGATGGCGCGGATGACCTGGGCCAGGTGCTTGCGGCTGTCGACCTGGATGGTCAGGTGCAGGGAGACGGTGGCGACCGCGTCGTCGTGCATGGTGACGTGGATGATGTTGGCGTCGGCTTCCGTGACCTCCGCCGCCAGCCGGCCCAGCACGCCGCGCTCGTTGCGCGTGACGATGTCCAGGCGGGTGGCCAGGTGCTTGGCCGTGTGGGTGTCCCAGGCCACGTTGATCCAGCGTTCCGGCTCGCGCAGGCGCTGCCGCATGGCGACCGGGCAGTCCGCCGTGTGCACCACCAGGCCGTGCCCCATGCGCATGCCGGCGACGATGGGATCGCCGGGCAAGGGGCCGCAGCAGGGGGCGAGCTGCACCGCCTGGCCTTCGTTGCCCTGGATGAGGATGGGCGCGCTGCGCGCGGAAGTGAGCTCGTCCACCGCGGCGGCGGTGGTGGCCACCAACTGGTGCTCGGGCGCGAAGCGGCGCGCCACCACGGCGGCCAGCCGCTTGCCCAGGCCGATGTCGGCCAGGATTTCCTCGCGCGAGCTGGCGCCGGTGCTGCGCGCGAGCTTCTGCCAGGCAGGGTCGTCGGCCGCGGGCAGCGGCATGTGCAGCTCCTGCAGGGCCTGCGCCAGCAGGCGCTCGCCGAAGGCCACCGATTCTTCGTACTTGACCGTGCGCAGGTAGTGCCGGATCTCGGAGCGGGCGCGGCCCGTGCGCACGTAGTTGAGCCACTGCGCGTTGGGCCGCGAGGCGGGCGAGGTGACGATCTCCACCGTGTCGCCGCTGGAAAGCTCGGTGCGCAGCGGCACGAATTCGCCGTTGACCTTGGCGGCCACCGCCTGGTTGCCGATGTCGGTATGGATGGCGTAGGCAAAATCCACGGGCGTGGCGCCCCGCGGAAGCGAGATGATCTTGCCGCGCGGCGTGAACACGTACACCGCGTCGGGAAAGAGATCGACCTTGACGTGCTCGAGGAATTCGCCCGAGTCGCCGGTCTGGCTCTGGATGTCGAGCAGCGACTGCAGCCACTGGTGCGTGCGCTTTTGCAGGTCGTTGAGCGTGAGGTCGGCGCTCTTGTACAGCCAGTGCGAGGCCACGCCTTCCTCGGCTACGTGGTGCATGTCGCGCGTGCGGAACTGGAATTCCACGGGCGTGCCGTACGGCCCCACCAGCGTGGTGTGCAGCGACTGGTAGCCGTTCAGTTTGGGAATGGCGATGTAGTCCTTGAACTTGCCGGGCACGGGCCGGTAGAGCTGGTGCACCGTGCCCAGCGCCAGGTAGCACTCGGGCAGGGTATGCACGATGACCCGGAAGCCGTAGATGTCGAGCACGTCGGAAAACGACTTCTTCTGGTCCACCATCTTGCGGTAGATGCCATAAAGCGTTTTCTCGCGGCCGGTGACCTCGGCCTCGATGCCCGCGGCCGGCAGCGCGGCGCGCACCGCGTCGGCGATCTTGCCGATGACCTCGCGGCGGTTGCCGCGCGCGGCCAGCACGGCCTTGTACAGCACCTGGTAGCGGTTCGGGTACATGGCCGCGAAGCAGAGATCCTGCAGTTCGCGGAAAAGCAGGTTCAGCCCCAGGCGGTGCGCGATGGGCGCATAGATTTCCAGCGTTTCGCGGGCGATGCGGCGGCGCTTTTCGGGGCTGACCGCGTCCAGCGTGCGCATGTTGTGCAGGCGGTCGGCCAGCTTGATGAGAATGACGCGCACGTCGCGCGCCATGGCCAGCAGCATCTTGCGAAAGCTCTCGGCCTGCTGCTCGGCCTTGGTGGCGAAGTCGAGCCGGTCGAGCTTGGACAGGCCGTCGACGAGCTCGGCGACCTCGGGGCCGAACTTCTCGGCCAGCTCCTGCTTGGCGATGCCCTGGTCTTCCATGACATCGTGCAGCAGCGCCGCCGACAGGGCGTTGACGTCGAGCTTCCAGCCGGCGCAGATCTCGGTGACGGCGATGGGATGGGAGATGTACGGCGCGCCGCTGGCGCGGAACTGGCCCAGATGGGCCTGGTCGGCGAAGCGGTAGGCTTCGCGCACGCGTTCGACGTCTTTCTTGTCGAGATAGCCCGCGATGATTTCGGTCAGCGGGGCCAGCGAAGCCACGGGCGAGGCCGTGGCCTCGGCCACTTCCCGTTCGGCATCGGCGACGGGGAGGGTGGAGGCGGTCTTGTTCTTCTTGCCGCCGCGGCGTCCCAGGCGGGACCCCGCGCGCAGCGCGGCAAGCAGGCCGGATGAGGCGTACTTCAGCCCGGGAAAAGCCATGCTTGCCGCCTCCCTGGGAAGATCAGGTCGGAACCTTGCGCAGCATTTCCGTGCCGGTGAGGCCCGCCGCGATTTCGCGCAGCGCCGTGACCGTGGGCTTGTCCTTGCTGTCCAGGCGCGGGGCATGGCCCTGCGCCAGCTCGCGGGCGCGATAGGTGGCGGCCAGCGTGAGCTTGAAACGGTTGGGGATCTGAGTCAGACAGTCTTCGACGGTAATGCGAGCCATTAGGACACCTGGTGCTGATGGATGAAGAGGGAACGAACCGCCTCAGTGCCCGGCCGGGATGCCAAGCTGGGCGAACAGTTGGGCGTGGCGCACGGCCTGAGACGAAAAACGCAGCCTTGCGGCGCTGACGATTTGGGTCAGTTCCGACAAGGCCACGCTAAATTCTTGATTAATAATAACATATTCGCATTCCGGCGCGTGCGCGATTTCGCCGCCGGCCGCCATCAGGCGGCGCGCGATTACTTGCGGGGCGTCCTGGCCGCGGGCCTTGAGGCGGTTCTCGAGCTCGTCGATGGACGGCGGCAGCACGAAGATGCCGATGGCGGCCGGATAGCGCTGCTTGACCTGGCGCGCGCCCTGCCAGTCGATTTCCAGCAGCACGTCGCGCCCCCCGCGCGTGGCTTCGTCGATGGGGTCGCGCGGCGTGCCGTAGAAATTGCCGTGGACCTCGGCCCACTCCAGCAGGCGCTGCTCTTCGCGCAGGCGCTGGAATTCCTCCACCGTGACGAAACGGTATTCGCGGCCGTCCGCTTCGCCCGGGCGCGGCGCCCGCGTGGTGCAGGAAACCGACAGCATGATGGACGGATCCTGCTGCAGCAGCGCGCGCACCAGGCTGGACTTGCCGGCGCCGCTGGGCGCGACGACCATGAAGACGTTACCGGAGGAGGAAGACATGAATGCGACGGGGTGTGATGCCAAGAACGGAAGAATAGCAAATCGCGGGACGCCGCAGGGTCGGGCGTCCCGCCTGGCGGCCGTTCAGCCCCCGGCCTGTTCCTGGCGCAGCGAGCCGCCGGGCGGCGGGGCGTCGCTGCCCAGCAGGTGTCCGTTGACCTCTTTGCCGTAAAGCGAATCGTCCGAGTCGTGGTGCTTGGCGCGCGTGGCCTGCACCGACTCCTTGAAACGCGGATCCTGCGGCCGCTCGTGGGCGTTCATGAAATACGCCACATCCCAGGCTTCCTGGTCGCTCAGCATGCCGGCCTGGCCCAGGGGCATGTTGGCCTTGATGAACCCGGCGGCATTGCCGATCTGGTGCATGCCGGCGCCCCAGTTGAAGGAGTCCGGGCCCCAGAGCGCGGGAAAGACCCAGTGCCGGCCGTGTTTCTGGCCCTGGCCCTGCTCGCCGTGGCAGACCGCGCAGTACTGCGCGTAGACCGCCTTGCCGCGCACGTAATCGGCCGGCTGGGGCGGCGGCGGCAGCTTGCGGTAGCCCTGGCCCTGCAGCTTCACGCCGGTGGGAGCCTTGCTGGCGAGCCAGAACATATAGGTCTGCAGCGCCGTGAGCGTGGGATCGTCCGCCGGCGGCGGCTTGCCGTTCATGCTGAAGCGGAAACAGCCCTGCAGGCGCTCGGCCAGCGTGTTCACGTGGCCGTTCTTGGCGCGGTAGGCGGGATAGACCACGTAGGCCGCCCACATGGGCGCGGAATCGGGGCGCCGGCCGGCGTCCAGGTGGCAACTGGCGCAGGTGAGGTTGTTGCCGACGAACTTCGACGCCATCTGCGGCGTGTGCAGGAAAATCTGCTCGCCCTGGCGCACCGCCTTGCCGAATTCGTTGTCGGGAATGGACGACTCCGGGGGCGGCGTGAATACCGGGGGCGCGTCGGCGGCGAGCGCGGAAGCGGCGGCGCCGGCCGCGGCCAGGACCAGGAAACGGAGACGGGCGCGGATCATTGCTGGGCTCCCTGGGTTTGCCGGGCGGCCGCCTGGGGCAGGCCGGCGTAATAGGCGGCGACGGCGTCGATTTCGGCGTCGGTGAGGCGGGTGGCGACGGCGGGCATCAGGCCGAGCGGGCCGGGCGGCCGCTGCCCCTGGCGCCAGGCGCGCAGCTGGCCGGCGACGTAGGCGGCCTGCTGGCCGGCCAGGCTGGGGAAACTCTCGCCCACGCCTATGCCCCCGGGGCCGTGGCACTGGTTACAGGCCGGAACGTTCTTCTGCCAGTTGCCGCGGGTGGCGAGCCAGGCGCCGGGGTCGTCGGGGCGCGCGGGCTGCATGGCGGTCGCGGCCAGCCGGTCCGCGTCCAGGGGAAAGGGCAGCGAGGCGTAATAGCCGGCCACCGCCTGGCGCTGGGCCGCGTCGAGCGCCTTGGCGGTAGGCGCCATGACCGGGCTGACGCGCGAGCCATTGGCCATGGCTTCGAGCTGTTCGGCCAGGTATTTGGATCCCATGCCCGCCAGCCGCGGAAAACCGGCATCCGGGTTGCCCTCGCCGTGCGCGCCGGCGAGCCGTCCGCCGCGGCGCCGGGCGCGGGAGGAACCCTGGTGGAAAAAATGGAAACTTCGCTTGCAGTTGGGCGCGGGGGATTCGCGGTAGCATTTGCGCGACATTCCAATCAGTGCCCATAACAAGGAGAATCCAATGAGCACGATCGACAATGCAGCGCCGGCGCGCGTCGCGCTGGTGACCGGCGCCGGAACGGGCATCGGCCGGGCCGTGGCGCTCGAATTCCTGGCGCAGGGCTATCGGGTCGTGTTGGCCGGGCGGCGGCGCGAGCCGCTGGAGGCCACGCGCACGGCGGCCGGGGAAGACGGGGTGCGGGCGCTGGTCGTTCCCACCGACGTGACGGACGAGCAGGCGGTGCGCGAGCTTTTCGAAACCACGCAGCGCGAATACGGCCGGCTGGACGTGCTTTTCAATAACGCCGGACGCGGCGCCCCCGCCGTGCCCATCGAGGAATTGCCGGTGTCGGTCTGGAAAGAGGTGGTGGACACCAACCTGACGGGCATGTTCCTGTGCGCCCAGGCGGCGATCCGCGTCATGAAGGCGCAGACCCCGCGCGGCGGGCGCATCATCAACAACGGTTCGATCTCGGCCCACGCCCCAAGGCCGTTCTCCATTGCCTACACCGCCACCAAGCATGCCGTGACGGGGTTGACCAAGTCCATTTCGCTGGATTGCCGTCCTTACGACATTGCCTGCGGCCAGATCGACATCGGCAACGCCGCCACCGACATGACCGAGCGCATGGCGACCGGCGTGCTGCAGGCCGACGGCAGCACCAGGGTCGAGCCGCGCATGGACGTGGCCCACGTGGCCCAGGCCGTGGCCGCCATGGCGCGGCTGCCGCTGGACACCAACGTGCAATTCATGACCATCATGGCCACCACCATGCCCTTCGTGGGGCGCGGCTGAGGCGGCGGCCGTGCGCGGGCGGGCTTTCCGCCGCCCGCGCGGACATCGGGTCAGCGCTCGGCCTGGGCCAGCAATTGGCCCTGGGGCATGTCGAGGTAGCTGCGCGCGCCCAGGTAGCGCTTGGACCAATATGGATTCTGCAGCTCGTCCACCCGGACCTTGGTGCCGCGCCGCGGCGCGTGCACGAATCGGTTCTGGCCGATGTAAATGCCCACGTGCGAGGTCGCGCCGCGTCCGCGCGTGGCGAAAAACACCAGGTCGCCGGGCCGGAGCTGCTGCTTGCTGCGCACGACCTTGCCCTGGGCGCGCTGCTGCCGCGCGGTGCGGGGCAGTTCCAGGCCTGCGATCTCGCGGTACACATACAGCACCAGTCCGCTGCAATCGAAGCCGTCGGCGTCGTCGCCGCCCCAACTGTAGGGCGTGCCGATGGCTTCCAGGCCCGCCTCGACCACGCGGTCGCGCAGGGTGGGCACGGTGGGTTCCTGGGCCAGGCGCAGGCCGTTGAGCGAGGCGCGCGCCTGCTCGGTGGGCAGGGATGCCTGGGCGGCCTGCGGCAGCCAGCAGAGCGCGAGCGCCAGGAGCGGAGGGCAGAGAAGAAGGCGGGAGGTGCTGCGGGGGGAGGAAAGTCGGTCTTTTCGCGTAGGCGGAGTCATTGCGTCACTTCAGGATCCGGAGTGGGCGTTAATGGCTATGCGGGAGGCAAGCCGGCGGAAAAGGCGCTGAAATAACCGGCTTGCCGGCGGGGGGTGCGCACGTTGGGCCTTATTGTAATGGAATAATGTTTCAATACATTTGTAGTGCAATGCAACATTCCCCCTGGCGGAAAGCTGCGGGGCGCCACGGACCGGGCGGGAGGCGTCACAGCGCTCGGGCATAATCGCGAGACGGCCGGCGGCCGCCGGCCGCCGCCGGACCGATCCGGCCATCGACAGCGGAGCCCAGCCATGATGAACGCGGTATTTTCGGCAGATTCCCTGAACCGTCCGCCTCCCATTCCCTTCGAACCCTTTCACGACGCCGTGGCGGCGGTAGACCGCCTGGCCGACATCTATGCCCGCAACACCGCTTTCCTGCGCGCGGCGTTCCGCCAGGTGCTGGAATCGGGCGGCGAGGCGGCCCGGGCGCGGGCCTGCTATCCGGCCATCCGCATCGCGGTGCTGACCTACGATCCCATCGACACCCGCCTGTCCTATGGCCACGTGGCCGAGCCGGGCGTGTACCAGACCACCATCACCCAGCCCGCGCTCTTTCGCGACTACCTGATCGAGCAGGTGGGGCATCTGCTGCAGAATCACGGCGTGGCGGTGGAAGTCGGGGAGTCGGATTCGCCGATCCCGCTGCATTTCGCGTTCTCGGAAGGGGCCTACGTGGAGGGCGAGCACCTGGAAGCGCTCAAGCGCCCGCTGCGCGACCTGTTCGACGTGCCCGACCTGGCGGTCACCGACGACGCCATCGTCAACGGCTCGTGGCGCGGCAGGGAAGGCGAGCCGCGTCCGCTCGCGCCCTTTACCGCCCAGCGCGTGGATTATTCGCTGCACCGGCTGCAGCACTACACCGCCACCGCGCCCGCGCATTTCCAGAATTTCGTGCTGTTCACCAACTACCAGTTCTACGTGGACGAGTTCTGCGCCCGCGCACGGGCCCTCATGGCCGCCGGCGACTGCGACTACGACATGCTGGTGGAACCCGGCAACCGCATCACCCGGCGCGGCGAAACCGGCTCGGACGATGCCGAACAGCCGGTGCGCCTGCCGCAGATGCCGGCCTACCACCTGGTGCGCGGCGACCACTCCGGCATTACCCTGGTCAACATCGGGGTCGGGCCGTCCAACGCCAAGACCATTACCGACCACATCGCCGTGCTGCGTCCGCACGCCTGGCTGATGCTGGGCCATTGCGCGGGCCTGCGCGATTCGCAGCGCCTGGGCGATTACGTGCTGGCCCACGGCTACGTGCGGGAAGACCACGTGCTCGACGACGACCTGCCGACCTGGGTGCCGGTGCCGGCGCTGGCGGAAGTGCAGGTGGCGCTGGAGCAGGCGGTGGAGGAAGTCGCGGGCCTGTCGGGCTGGGACCTCAAGCGCATCATGCGCACGGGCACGGTGGCCACCATCGACAACCGCAACTGGGAGCTGCGCGACCACGTCGACCTGGTGCAGCGTTTCGCGCAGTCGCGCGCGATCGCGCTGGACATGGAGTCGGCCACCATCGCGGCCAACGGCTTTCGCTTCCGGGTGCCGTACGGCACGCTGCTGTGCGTGTCCGACAAACCGCTGCATGGCGAACTGAAGCTGCCCGGCATGGCCAGCGCCTTCTACCGGCGCCAGGTCAATCAGCATCTGGAAATCGGCATACGCGCGCTGGAGCGCCTGCGCGGCATGCCGCCGGAACGCCTGCATTCGCGCAAGCTGCGCACCTTCATGGAAACCGCATTCCAGTAGCGCGGCCGCGAGGGTAAGCCTGTCCCTTTTTATACGCGGCCACGCCAGTTGCGCTATGCTCGCCGGTTGCTTCAGATTCCCGGCACCCGGCAGCGCTTCGGGGCGCCTTCACAAGACGTAGAAAGGAATGCATTTGGCTCCCTCGGAACAGCAAAGCGGGGCGCGGCCCCAGGGGCTGCGCCGCACGCTTTCGGCGCGGCACCTCACGATGATCGCGGTGGGCGGATCGATCGGCACCGGCCTGTTCGTCGCCTCCGGCGCGACCATCGCCCAGGCCGGCCCGGGCGGCGCGCTGCTGGGCTACGCGCTCATCGGGCTCATGGTCTATTTCCTCATGACCAGCCTGGGCGAGCTGGCGGCGGCCATGCCGGTGGCGGGCTCGTTTTCCACCTACGGCGCGCGCTACGTGGACGAGGGCTTCGGCTTCGCCCTGGGCTGGAACTACTGGTACAACTGGGCCGTCACGGTGGCGGTGGACCTGGTTGCCGCGCAGTTGGTCATGGCGTACTGGCTGCCCGACGTGCCCGGCGTGTACTGGAGCGCGCTGTTCCTGCTGCTTACCTTCGGCCTGAACGCGCTGTCCGCGCGCGGCTTCGGCGAGGCGGAATTCTGGTTCGCGCTGATCAAGGTCATTGCCGTGATCTGCTTCGTGGCCATGGGCGTGCTGATGCTGCTGGGCATCATCCGGGGCGGCGAGCACGGCGGCTGGGCCAACTGGACCGTGGGCGACGCGCCGTTCGCGGGCGGCTTCTCGGCCCTGATCGGCGTGGCCATGGTGGTGGGCTTCTCGTTCCAGGGCACCGAACTCATCGGCATCGCGGCGGGCGAGTCCAAGGATCCGGCCCGCAACCTGCCGCGCGCGGTGCGCCAGGTGTTCTGGCGCATCCTGCTTTTCTACGTGATGGCCATCCTGGTCATCGGCCTGCTCATTCCCTATACCGACCCGCAATTGCTGCGCAACGACGTCACCGACGTGAGCGTGAGCCCCTTCGCGCTGATCTTCGACCGCGCCGGCCTGCTGGCGGGCGCGTCCATCATGAATGCAGTGGTGCTCACCTCGGTGCTCTCGGCCGGGAATTCCGGCATGTATGCCGCCACCCGCATGCTGTACAGCCTGGCGCGCGACGGCAAGGCGCCGGCCCTCTTCGGCAGGGTGAGCCGCAACGGCGTGCCGTTCTGGGCCCTGATCGCCACCACCGTCGTGGCGGCGCTGTGCTTCTTCACTTTCGTGTTCAGCCCCAACGCGGTGTACATCTGGCTGCTCAACACGTCCGGCATGACGGGCTTCATCGCCTGGCTGGGCATCGCCATCAGCCACTACCGCTTCCGCAAGGGCTACCTGAAGCAGGGACGCAACCCGGCCGACCTGCCTTATGTGTCGCCGTTCTTTCCGTTCGGGCCGATCTTCGCTTTCGTGCTCTGCCTGATCATCACGCTGGGGCAGAACTACCAGGCGTTCCTGCAGGACCGCATCGACTGGGGCGGCGTGGCCGCCACGTACATCGGAATTCCGCTCTTCCTGCTGATCTGGCTGGGCTACCGCGTTTCCCGCGGTTCGCGCTTTGTGAGTTATGCCGACATGCGCTTTCCGCCCGCGCGCGCCCGCAGCGAATACCTGGATTCGGCGCTGCGCGGCGAGCATGGCGCGGCGCCGGGCGGCGAATCGCTGGGCAGCCGCGCCTGACGCCCGCCGCCGGCCGGCGGCGCGCTACGCTTTGATGCCGAGCCGGCGGGCGAGTTTGTGCAGGTTGCTCGCGTCGACGGCCAGCGCGCCCGCCGCCTTTGCCCAATTGCCCTGGTGCGCGGCCAGCGCCCGCCGGATCGCCTGCCGCTGGCAGTCGTCCACGGTTTCGCGCAGCGTCGTGAATGCGGCCCCGGCGCCGCCGGTCTGGGCGTCGGCCGACGCGGGCGGGGCGGCGGGCGGCAGCGCCATGCCCTGCAAATCGAGCAGGTCGGCTTCCAGCGTGACGATCTCGTTGCGGCCCGCGCCGCGGCTGACCGCCTTGATGGCCGCGCGGCTGATGACATGTTCGAGCTCGCGCACGTTGCCCGGCCACTGGTAGCCGCGCAAGGCATCCTCGGCGTGACGCGACAGCCGCAGGCTGCGCAGGCCCAGGCGCGCCCGGTTGAGCTCGAGAAAGCGGCCCGCCAGCAGCAGCACGTCGTTGCCGCGCTCGCGCAGCGGCGGAATGGGCACGGGGTAGACGGACAGGCGGTGATACAGGTCGGCGCGGAACGCGCCGTCGCGCACCAGGTCGCGCAGGTTGCGGTTGGTGGCCGCGATGACGCGCACGTCGACGTGGCGCGGCCGGTCGTCGCCCAGGCGCTGGATCTCGCCGTTCTGCAACGCCCGCAACAGCTTGCTCTGCACAGTCAGCGGCAGCTCGCCGACCTCGTCGAGGAAGAGGGTGCCGCCATTGGCCGCGTCGAAGCGCCCCGGCCGCTCGCTCAGCGCGCCCGAGAAGGCGCCCTTGACGTGGCCGAACAGCTCGCTTTCGGCCAGCGATTCGGGCAGCGCCGCGCAGTTCACGTGCACCAGCGGCCGGGCGCTGCGGCGCGACAGCCGGTGCAGGCGGTGCGCGAACAGTTCCTTGCCCACGCCGGTTTCGCCCCACAGCAGTACGGGCAGCTCGGAATCGGCCACGATTTCGAGTTCGTGCAGCAGCCGCTTTATGGTTTCGCTCTGCCCGAGGATCTCGCCCGCCTCGTGCACCGCGCCGAGGCTCGGCGCGTCGCCGCGAGAGGCGCGCAGCGCGCGGATTTCAGATTCCAGGCGCGTGACCCGCAGGCAGGCTTCGACGACCACAATGAACTCGTGCAGTTCGGCCTGGGCCTGCGCGTCGAAGGTGCCGATGTCCAGCGCGTCCAGGGTGAGCGCTCCCCAAGGCTGGCCTTCGACATACAGGCTGGTGCCCATGCAGTCGTGCACCGGCAGCGGAAGCCCGGCCTGGCCGTCGATCAGGCCGTCATAGGGGTCGGGCAGGGTGCTTTCGTGGTGGAAACAGGTCACGCCGCGCCGCGCCAGGATGGCGGCGAGCCGCGGGTGCTGCGCCACCTCGAAGCGGCGGCCCAGCGCATCCTCGACCAGCCCGTCCACGGCGATGGGCCGCAGATGGCCCGCCTCGAGCTGCAGCAGCGCCACCGCGCCGCACCGGAAGTGCGCGCGCAGGCTGCTCACCAGGCGCTGCAGGCGCACCGCCTGCGGGAGTTCGGCGACGAGATCGGCGAGAAGCAGGGCTTGCATCGGGTTTATTTCACCATTTAAAGGTAATAAATACCTTAAGAAGCTGCGGTAAATATTACCTCAGCGGCGGCCCGGCCCTTGATTTTCCTGGTATTTCCGGCTGGCACGGTTTTCGCTTTGAGAGCGGTACTCCCTACACCGTGCGAGGAAAGCACCATGAACCTGATCGACCAGCCGCTGGGCCAATTGGCGCGAACCATTCCGGGCGCCACCCGAATCTTCCACGAATACGACCTCGATTTCTGCTGCGGCGGCAAGCACAGCCTGCGGGAAGCCGCGGCCGAGAAATCCCTGGATCCCGCCGCCATCGAGGCGCGGCTGCTGGCCGCGACCGACGCGGGGCAGGAGCGCCGCGATTGGGGCGGGGCCTCGCCTTCCGACCTGATCGACCACATTCTCGTGCGATACCACGAGCGCCACCGCGAGCAGCTGCCCGAGCTGATCCGCCTGGCGCGCAAGGTCGAGCAGGTGCACGCCGGCCATCCGGACTGCCCGGCGGGATTGGCCGAACTGCTGCACGGCATGCAGCAGGAACTCGAAAGCCACATGCAGAAAGAGGAACTCGTGCTCTTTCCGCTGCTTGCGCGCGGCCATGCCGCGATGGCGGGCGGCCCCATCATGGTCATGCGCATGGAGCACGACCAGCACGGCGACGCGCTGCGGGAGCTGCTGGCGCTGACCCACGACATCACGCTGCCGCGCGGCGCCTGCAACACCTGGCGCGCGCTGTACCTGGGCCTGGCCGCGTTCCGGGAAGACCTGATGGAACACATCCACCTGGAAAACAACATTCTTTTCGAAGACGCGTCCCACGCCGCCGAGGCAAAGCACGCCTGACCCGACTTCCAACCGCAAAGGGCATTTTCATGGGTCCGTACCGCAAACTCTGGTTCATTCTCATCGCCGTGCTGGCGGTAACGTTTTCGCTGCTGGGCTACTACGGCGCCGAAGTCTACCGGCAGGCGCCGCCCATTCCGCAGCGGGTCGACACCGCCGACGGCCGGACGCTTTTCACGCAGAAGGACATCCTCGATGGCCAGACCGCATGGCAGTCCGTGGGCGGCATGCAATTGGGCTCGATCTGGGGCCACGGCGCCTACCAGGCGCCCGACTGGACCGCCGACTGGCTGCACCGCGAACTGACCGCGTGGCTGGACCTGGCCGCCCAGGCGCGCTACGGCATGCCGTACGCGGAACTGGATGCGCCGCGCCAGGCCGGCCTGCGCGAGGAACTGCGTGCCGAATACCGCGGCAACCGCGCCGATCCGGCCACCGGCGCGCTTACCGTGTCGGCGCGCCGCGCCCAGGCCATGGCACAGACGGCGGCCTATTACGACCAGTTGTTTTCCGATGCGCCGGCGCTGCACGAGAGCCGCGAGCATTTCGCCATGAAGGAAAACACGCTGCCCAGCGCCCAGCGCCGCGCCCAGCTCGCGCACTTCTTCTTCTGGACCGCCTGGGCCGCGGCGACGGAGCGGCCGGGCCACGAGGCCACCTATACCAACAACTGGCCGCACGAACCGCTCATCGGCAACCACCCCAGCGCGGAGAACATCATCTGGTCCATCGCCAGCGTGGTGATCCTGCTGGCCGGCGTGGGCCTGCTGGTGTGGGGCTGGGCCTTCCTGCGCGAGCACGACGAGCCGCTGCCGGCCCCCGCCGCGCAAGACCCGCTGACCACGTTCGCGCTCACGCCCTCGCAGCGCGCGCTGGGCAAGTACCTGTTCCTGGTGGCGGCCCTGTTCGTGTTCCAGGTCTTCATCGGCGGCTTCACGGCGCACTACACCGTCGAAGGGCAGAAGTTCTACGGCGTGGACGTGTCGCAGTGGTTCCCGTATTCGCTGGTGCGCACCTGGCACATCCAGGCGGCGCTGTTCTGGATCGCGACGGGGTTCCTGGCCGCGGGCCTGTTCCTGGCTCCCCTGATCAACGGCGGCAAAGACCCGAAACACCAGAAGCTGGGCGTGGACATTCTGTTCTGGGCGCTGGTCGTGGTGGTGGTCGGATCCTTCGTCGGCAACTATCTCGCCATCGCGCAGGTCATGCCGCCCGAGTGGAACTTCTGGCTCGGGCACCAGGGCTATGAATACGTGGACCTGGGCCGGCTGTGGCAGATCGGCAAGCTCGCGGGCATCGCCTTCTGGCTGCTGCTGATGGTGCGCGGCATCGCCCCCGCATTCAGAAAGCCCGGCGGCGACAAGAACCTGCTGGCGCTGCTCACCGCGTCGGTCGTGGCCATCGGGCTCTTCTACGGCGCGGGCCTGTTCTACGGCGAGCGCACCAACCTGTCCGTCATGGAGTACTGGCGCTGGTGGGTGGTGCACCTGTGGGTGGAAGGCTTCTTCGAAGTGTTCGCCACCACGGCGCTGGCATTTGTCTTCTCGACGCTGGGGCTAGTGTCGCGGCCCATGGCGACGGCCGCCAGCCTGGCTTCGGCCTCGCTCTTCATGCTGGGCGGCATCCCGGGCACCTTCCACCACCTGTACTTCGCGGGCACCACCACGCCGGTGATGGCGGTGGGGGCGAGCTTTTCCGCGCTGGAAGTGGTTCCGCTCATCGTGCTGGGCTACGAGGCCTGGGAAAACTGGCGGTTGCGCGAGCGCGCGCCCTGGATGGCGAACCTCAAGTGGCCCCTCATGTGCTTCGTGGCGGTGGCGTTCTGGAACATGCTGGGCGCGGGCGTTTTCGGCTTCATGATCAACCCGCCGATCTCGCTCTACTATATCCAGGGCCTCAACACCACGCCTGTGCATGCCCATGCCGCGCTGTTCGGGGTGTACGGATTCCTGGCGCTGGGCTTCACCCTGCTGGTGCTGCGCTACATCCGGCCGGATTACGTGCTGCGGCAAGGGCTCATGAAAACCGCGTTCTGGGGGCTGAACCTGGGGCTCGCGCTGATGATCCTCACCAGCCTGCTGCCCATCGGCATCATCCAGTTCCACGCCAGCGTCAGCCAGGGCCTGTGGTATGCGCGCAGCGAGGCGTTCATGCAGCAGGACATTCTGCAGACCCTGCGCTGGGTGCGCACCTTCGGCGACGTGGTGTTCATCGCCGGCGCGGTTTCCATGGCGCTGCAGGTCGTGCTGGGCCTGCTGGGACGCGCGCGCATCCCGGCGCTGCCGCGCGACGCCGCCGCGGTGGGCGTGCCGCGCTGAGCGGCAAGACGAAGGCGGTCCGCGCCCGCGGACCGCCGTCCAACCGGAGAGAGCGCATGACCCATGTCGTTACCGAGCCGTGCATACGCTGCAAATACACCCGCTGCGTGGTCGTCTGTCCGGTGGATGCCTTCCGCGAAGGCGCCGACATGCTGGTCATCGACCCGGGCGACTGTATCGACTGCACGCTTTGCGTTCCCGCCTGTCCGGTCGGCGCGATTTTTTTCGAAGCGGACGTGCCCGCGGACCAGCGGGATTTCGTCGAAATCAATGCCCGGCTGGCCACGCGCTGGCCGGTCATCGCGCGGGGCAAGAACGCCTTGCCGGACGCCGACCGATGGGCCGGCGTGCAAGCCAAGCGCGCCTTCCTCGACGAGGGGCCGTAGGGACGAAGCGGCGCAGGGGCGGGCGCCCGCGCGTTGCCGTCATACCGAGGCGCGCACCAGCGCCAGGCGGATCTTCTCGATCGCGCGCGACGGGCTCAGCTGCTTGGGACAGACTTCGGTGCAGTTCATGATTGTGCGGCAGCGGTAGAGCCTGTACACGTCGTCCAGGTAGGCCAGCCGCTCGGCCGTCGCCGTGTCGCGCGAATCCGCGATGAAGCGGTACGCCTGCAGCAGCCCGGCCGGGCCGATGAACTTGTCGGGATTCCACCAGTACGACGGGCAGAACCCGCTGCAACAGGCGCACAGAATGCACTCGTACAGGCCGTCCAGCCGCTCGCGCGCCTCGGGCGACTGCAGGCGCTCGCGCTCGGGCGGCGGTTCGCGGTTGATGAGATACGGGCGGATTTCTTCGTAATGCGCGAAGAACTGCGTCATGTCCACGATGAGGTCGCGGATGACCGGAAACCCCGGCAGCGGCCGCAGCACCACCGGCTCTTTCAGCGCGCGCAAGGGCTGGATGCAGGCCAGGCCGTTGCGGCCGTTGATGTTCATCGCGTCCGAGCCGCACACGCCTTCGCGGCACGACCGCCGGAACGACAGGCTGTCGTCCAGGCCCTTGAGCCGCACCAGCGCGTCCAGCAGCATGCGGTCGCCGGGCGAATCGGGCAGGTCGTACTCCTGCATGCGCGGGCGGGCGTCCGTATCGGGGTCGTAGCGGTAGACCTGGAAGCGCATGGCGTGGGCCTGCGGCGGGATTCAGAAAACCCGCGCCAGCGCCAGCAGCACGCGCAGGAACACCAGCCCCAGCGCGCTCGCCGCCAACGCCAGCACGGCAAGCCGCAGCCACGGACGGTGGATGTAGTCCAGCGCCACGTCGCGCGCACCCACCCAGCCGTGCAGGCATAGCGCCGCAGCCACCGCCAGGATCAGCGTGCCGCCCAGCGGATGGCGCGCGAACGCCGCCCACGTGTGGTAGTCCGGCGGCCCCGCCGCCAGCAGAAAGCCCGCCAGCGCGGCGGCCGCCGCCAGCAGCGCCAGCGCGCTCAGGCGCTGCATCAGCCAGGCGCGCTGGCCCGTGAATTGCCTCATGCCGCCCTCCATGCGATCAGCAGCGCCAGCGCCGCCAGCAGCGCCAGCGCCAGCACGATCCGCGCGCTCGCCCGCGCCGTGCGCAGGCGAGCGCCCAGGCCGGCGTCCATCAGCAAGTGGCGTATGCCCGCCAGCAGGTGAAAACAGAACGCCCATAGAAACACGAACACCAGCGGCGCGGCCCAGGGCGAACGCAGCGCGGCGGCCAGCGCGTCATACTCCGCCTGGCCGCGCAGCGACCGGGACAGCAGATCCGGCGCCCAGGGAACGAACAGCAGCAGACAGACGCCGGAAATCCGGTGCCCGATCGACACGAGCGCACCCACCGGAAACCGGATCGCAAACAGGTTCAGAAAACGCGGCAGCCGTGCTGGATCGAGACGGCCGCCCACGGCCGAAACCGCCTTGCGCCGGGAGGCGGCGGCCGCGCGCGCCATGTCAGCGGCTCCCGCCTGCCAGGCAGGGCGGGGCGGCGACGCGGCGCGCGCCGCCGCGTCGCAAGGGCGGGCGCGGCTCAGCCATCCTGCAACCCGGCGGGCGGCGTCTCGGGCGCGCGGCTCAGCTGATAGCCGTACCAGAGACTCTGGGCAATGCGTTGCGCCATCTCCACGGCGTGCCCCGCCATCGCCTGGTTCGGCTGCGCCGCGGCCGTCTCGCGGAACAGCGCCAGCCAGCGCTGGAACAGCTCGGCGCTCAAGTCGGGCAGCGCAATATGCTTGGGCATGGGCGTGCCCGTGAACCGCCGCGTGCCGCGCAGAATCGACGACCAGAAATCCACCAGCTTGGCCAGGTGCTCGTCCCAGTCGCGGACATGGCCATTGAAAATCGGCCCCAGCCGCTCATCGCGGCGCACGGCGGCATAAAACTGGTGCACCAGGTCCGTGATGGCTTCTTCGGTGCAAAGATCCGGCGACCGCACGGCGCCTCCTGTTTATAAGATATACGTTCAATGCATCTTATATCGGGGCTTGCAGCTTGAAAAGCGCTGCGCCGGGTTCGGGCGGAAATCGGGCAGGCACGAGAGGTTCAGCCCATTTCATGCGCTGAACGGGAGGCGTAATCGTCGCGGGGAAGCCGCCGACGGACTATCCGGCAAGTTCGGGCCAGGGTTTCGATGAGCGCCTCGGGATTCCGTTCGATCACGTCAAGCCGCGCCAGCGACGGTCCCCTCGGAGAGCGGTCGCCGCGCTCCCAGTGCCGCAGGGTCGCCCTGGAAAAGCCGAACCGCGCGGCGAACTGCTCCCGGGGCATGCCCACTTTGGGCCCGCACGGCCCTTGCGTCGACGGGGCGCGGACGGTGCACGCGCACGCCGCCCGCGCCTTCCATGATGCGTCCGGCTCTGGGGGGATCGGGCCAGATCGCCGATGAGGCCCTGGCGCTCTTCGGCGCTCAGGCGCTTCCCGGGCTGGAGGATGTAGGAGGGCAGTCCGGCAACGGCGTGCATTGATGGGCCCGAGCCTGGCGCGACTTTTCGCGGAATGCGCGGGAGGGCGCTGGAACGGCGGCAGAAAATCCGGCATGCGGCCCGTGTGCGTGTTCCGCGACGCAATTGCGGCCTGGCTGGCCCTGGGGCGACGTGGCTCCCCCGCGCGTTTACTCGATGTTCTGCGCCTGCTCCCGCATCTGCTCGATGAGCAGCTTCAGGTCCATGGCGGCGCGGGTCACTTCCAGGCTGCCGGCCTTGGAGCCCAAGGTGTTGGCTTCGCGGTTCATTTCCTGGAACAGGAAGTCCAGGCGCTTGCCGGCGCTGCCGGCGTGTTTTTTGCCGCCCGCTTTGCCGCCGTCGGTGAGCAGGTGGCGCAATTCCTCCAGGTGCGAGCGCAGGCGCGACAGTTCCTCGGCCACGTCGATGCGCAGGGCGAAAAGGGTGGCTTCCTGCGACAGGCGCTCGGACAGCTCTTCGCCGCTGATGTGGGCGAAGCCGCCGGGAAAAGCCGCTTCGACGCTTTCGCGCAGCTTGAGCGCCAGCTTGTCGCGGTGCTCGGCGAGCAACTGCGGCAGGTGGGCTTCGACCGTGTCCACGATGCGCCCCACGCCGTCGGCGCAGTCGCGCATCATGGCCGCGAGCCGTTCGCCTTCGCGCGCGCGACCATCCTGCAGTTGGGCCAGCGCCTGCTGGGCAGCCTGCATGCAGGCCGCGCCCCATATCTGCGGGTCCAGCGCGTCGCCGGCGCGCTGGCCGGGCCAGTTGAAGAGTTCGACCAGGCGCGGCGCGGAAATGTCGGGAATGATGCGGCGCGCGGCCTGCAGCTGTTCGGCCAGTCCTTCCAGCCAGGCCGGGTCCAGCGCGGCGAGTTCGGCCGAGGCGTTGCGCGTGTAGGAGACGCGCACCTCGACCTTGCCGCGCCCGAGATGCGAGGTCAGCAGTTCGCGCAGCGGCGTCTCCACGTGGCGCAGCTCGTCGGGCAGGCGGAAGTACAGGTCGAGAAAGCGGCTGTTGACGCTGCGCAGTTCGACGGCGAGCGTACCTTGTTCGAGGTCTGCGCGGGCGTTGCCGAAAGCGGTCATGCTGCGGATCATGGCGAGGTGTCCTGGTATGGCGATAAATGGGAACAGGGCGGGGCGCGTCGCCGCGACCGGCCCGATATCGCGGCAGGATACTCCAAGCGCGCGGTCCGCGCCGCCTCCGCCTCGTACAATGCGGCGGATCCCCGGGTCGGGCCCCGCGAGGCGGCCCGCGCCGGGACGACACCGATCTTCATCGCTACGGAGCTTGCCTTGAACACTTCTTCCGCCATCGCGCGGCCCTCGGGCCGCGCCGTCGACCAGCTGCGCCCCTTCAGCCTGGAGCGCGGCTACACGCGCTACGCCGAAGGGTCGGTGCTGGTCAGGGCCGGCGACACCCGCGTACTGTGCACCGCCAGCGTGCTGGACAAGGTGCCGCCTTTCCTGAAAGGCCGCGGCGAGGGCTGGGTGACGGCCGAATACGGCATGCTGCCCCGCGCCACCCACACGCGCGGCGACCGCGAGGCCGCCCGCGGCAAGCAGAGCGGCCGCACCCAGGAAATCCAGCGCCTCATCGGCCGCAGCCTGCGCGCGGTCTTCGACCTGAAAGCGCTCGGCGAGCGCACCCTGCACCTGGACTGCGACGTGCTGCAGGCCGACGGCGGCACGCGCTGCGCCAGCATCACCGGCGCCTGGGTGGCGGCGGCCGACGCGGTCAACTTGCTGATGCGGCGCGGCGACCTGGCGGCCAACCCCATCCGCGACGCGGTGGCCGCGGTGTCGGTGGGGCTGGTGCAGGGCCGCGCGGTGCTGGATCTGGACTACCAGGAAGATTCCGCCTGCGACGCCGACGTGAATGTGGTGATGACCGGCAGCGGGGCGTTCGTGGAAGTCCAGGGCACGGGCGAGGGCGCCACCTTCACGCGCGCCGAGCTGGACGCCATGCTGGCCCTGGCCGAAACCGGCATTGCCGGGCTGGTGCGGGCGCAGCGCGAGGCGCTGGGCGGCTGAGCAGGGCGGAGCGCGGCCGCCCGGTGCGCCATGCGCGCCGGGCCGGCCTGTGGCTATCCGCGGTCCGGCGCGGCGGGCGGCGAGATGCGCACGGGGGTGGGCCGCTGCGCCTGCCAGTCGCCGGGGGCGCGGTTGCCGAAGCGCAGCGGATCGCCGTGCGCGGAGGTGAATCCGTACAGTTCCGGGCTCGACGGGCCGTCCTCCCAGAGGGCGGGCCCTTCGGCCCACAGAAGCAGGCTTGCGCCGTAGCGGGATTCGAAGCGCAGTTGCGCGTCGGGCTCCATGATGACGAAATCGCCCGCCTTCGCGTCCAGGGACTTGCCCTGGCAGTGGAATCGCACGTCTCCTCCCAGCACATACAGGTCCACCAGCGCCGTCAGCCGGTGGGCGGGAACGCAGGCGCCGGGCAGCAGCATGAGCTGGGTCATGCGCCGTTGGTGCGGCGTGTTGGCATAGTCGTAGACGAGGCGGCGCGTCAGGCCCGGTACCCGCGTGGCGGATACCGGCACGGCGTCCAGCATGATGTTGAGGTCGGGCAGGTGTTCGGGAAACGCGTTCTCGAATGCCGCATGGCGGTTGCCCGCATGCAGGCTGTGGGTGACGTCCGGCCCGTAGGCGACCGGGCCTTCCATCCGGCCCACCGTGAGCGTGGGCAGATAGGCGATGGCGTCATGGGTGGAGCCGGGGAAATTGATGCCGAGCTCGCCGGCGCCCGTCGTGCCCTGGTAATCCGTCAAGGCGCCGGAGAGAAAGTAGCTGAACGCGTTGCCCAGGTGCTGGTGCACTCCGGTCCGGGTGAGGGTGTCGAAGAACATGAACCCGAACGACTGTCCGGTCCGGTCGTCGCGCCGGACGATCTTCTGCGCCAGCCCGGCCTTGCCCACATCCTGCCAGGGCTGTCCGGATACGTCATACACGTACACACCCGGCTGCCGGGCCATGCGCCCCGCCTTGTTGTCTTCCATTACGGCCTGCATTGCTGTCTCCTGTCGAAATTCGGCGCCTTCAATGGCTATTTATTATCATATGATAATAAATCGTCGGCGGCGACCCCGAATGGCTTTGCCGTCGCGGGCCGTGGATGGCATAGAATTCCACGCTCTCGGCCCAAGCCTATCTATCCAGCCTTATGCAATTCAAACGACTGACGGCCTACCGGGTCCGGCGCGTGGCGGAGTCCATACTCGGCCTGGCCGAGGACTTGTTCGCGCGGCATCTCGGCATCCGCGCGCTCGACTGGCGCGTGCTGGTCAAGCTGGCCGACGCCCCCGGCAGCACCGCCACGGAAATCGGGCGCGACATGCTGCTCACGCCGGTGCAGACCGGACGCAGCCTGCTCAAGTTGCGCGAACTCGAGATGGTCGAGGCCATGCCGGATCCCACCGACGGCCGCGCGACGCGCTACCTGCTGACCGCGGCGGGCCGGCGCAGCTACGAGCTCGGCACGCGCATCGTGCTCAAGGTGCAGAGCCACGTGCTGCGCGATTTCACCCCGGTCGAGCAGGTGGCGCTGGACGGCCTGCTGGACCGGCTGGTGGCCTGCAGCGAATACGGCGAGGAAGACGTCGAGCGCCTGTCGGACGAGCTGTTCGGCCGCAAGGGCCGGCACGGCTAGGGCGTGTCGACGCGCGCGGCCTGGTAGGCTTGCGCGGACGAGCCGGTTACCAGCGACAGGCCGCCGTCGACGTCCAGCGTGGCGCCGGTGATCATGCCCGCGGCCGGGCTGCCCAGGAACAGAATGCTTTCGGCCACGTCTTCGGGGCTGAGCCAGCGGCCCAGCGGCACCATGCCGGCCACGTGGTCGATGTCCGCGGCGCTCAGGGCATTGCGGGTGAGGGCCGTCAGCACCGGGCCGGGGCAGACGGCATTGACGCGGATCCGCCTGGGCGACAGCTCGAAGGCCGTGTGACGCATCAGGCCCAGCATGCCGGCCTTGGCGGCCGTGTAGCCGACGCCGCCCGTATACGACACACGCTTGGCCGCCAGCGACGCGACGTGCACCACCGCCTTGCCGGTGCTAGCGTCCAGCAGAGGCAGCATGTGCCGGGTGCAGAGAAAGGCGCCCGTCAGGTTGACGTCGAGCGCGCGCTGCCATTCCTGCGCGCTGGTGGTTTCGAAGCGCCCGCGCGAGACGATGCCCGCGCAATTGACCAGCAGGTCGACCGTGTCCGCGCCGGCTTCCGCGATCGCCGCGATGGCCCGCCTGACGGACGATTCGGAGGCCACGTCCACTTCCGCGCCGGTCAGCCGCAGCCCGGCTTCGGAGAAAGCCCGAGCCATGGCGTCCAGGGCGGCTTTGTTGTAGTCCAGCGCCACGACGGCGGCGCCGCGGCGCGCGGCCGCCCAGGCTGTGGCCAGGCCGATGCCGCTGGCCGCGCCGGTCACGGCGACGACACGATTAAGGTAGTCCATGCGTTATCTCCCGTTATGGGCGGCGCATTCCTAGGGATAGTCCCAGGGCGGCTTGCGCACGCACCGTCTCCTGCCTGCGATATATTATCAAATGATAATAAATTGAGCCTGAATGGTCAGCTCAAGAACGGAGACAGCCATCGTGAGTACCCTGATCCAAGACCGTGCGACCTGCCAGGCCGGCACCGACGCGAAGATCTTCTGGCGATTGATACCCATCATTCTCGTCAGCCTGATCGTCAATCAGCTCGACAAAGTCAATGTGGCCTTCGCCAAGCTGCAGATGGCGCCCGACATCGGGCTGTCGAATGCGGCCTATGGCCTGGGAGCCGGCATTTTCTTCGTCGGGTACTGCCTGTTCGAAGTGCCGAGCAACATGATTCTGCACCGCGTCGGCGCGCGCGCCTGGCTCACGCGCATCATGGTGAGCTGGGGCATTCTGTCGGCCTGCACCCTGTTCGCGGCCGGGCCGGTTTCGTTTTATGCGATCCGCTTCCTGCTCGGCGTGGCGGAGGCCGGCTTCGCGCCGGGCATCATGCTGTACGTGAGCCAATGGTTTCCGGCGCGCACGCGCGGCAGAATCATTGCCGCCTTCATGACGGCGCTGCCCATTTCCGGCGTCATCGGCGCGCCGCTGTCGGCCTGGCTGATGAGCGCCACGCCGCACTTCCTGCCTCTCGAGGGCTGGCAATGGATGTTCCTGTGCGAAGGGGCGCCGGCAATCCTGTGCGGCATTGCCTTTTGGATGCTCGTGCCCGACCGCATCGACGACGCGGCATGGCTGCGCGCGGACGAAAAAGCGGCCTTGAAAGCCGAACTGGGGCCGGTCGACGGGGGCCACGCCGGCAGCTTCCGGCAGGGACTCACGGACGGGCGCGTCTGGCTCTTGTGCATGATTTATTTCGCCTTCGTGGCGGCGCTGTACGGCGTGAGCTTCTGGCTGCCGACCCTGATCAAGGCATTGGGCTACGCCGGCCTCGCCGAGATTGGCTGGATGACCGCTGTTCCCTATGCGGCGGCGGTGGCGGCCATGCTGGCGCTGGCCTGGAATTCGGACCGCACGGGCGAGCGCCGGCGGCATCTGGCGTGCGCGGGGCTGACGGGCGCGGCCGCGCTGGTGCTCAGCGTCGTGCTGCGCGCGGATCCGGTCTGGTCGTTCGTGGCGCTCACGGTGGCCATGGCCTGCATCGTCAGCGCCATTCCCCTGTTCTGGAACCTGCCTACCGCTTTTCTCACCGGCGCCGCCGCCGCCACCGGGTTCGCGCTGATCACGTCTATCGGCAACCTGTCGGGCTTCGTCGCGCCCTACCTGGTCGGCCTGGCGGCCGACGCGACAGGGCAGGTGAGCAGCGGGCTGTACGGCCTGGCCTGCGCGGCCGTGATCGGCGCGGCGCTGGTGTTCCGCCTGCCGTCGCGTCTCGTGGAACGGGGAGCGCGATAATGGCGGCCGCCATGAAGCGCGTGGCGCTGGTCACCGGCGCGGCCCGCGGCATCGGCGCGGCCATTGCAAGACGGCTTTGCGAGACGGGGCGCCACGTGATCGTGGCCGACCTCGACCTGGACGCGGCCGGCCGCCTCGCCGCGGAGCTCGCAAGCGCCGAGGCCCGCCGCCTGGACGCGGGCGAACCCGGCAGCATAAGCGCGCTGTTCGCCCAGCTCGAACAACGGCACGGCCGCTGCGACATCCTGGTGAACAACGCGGGAATCGCCCGTCCCGCCGCTTTTCTCGACGGTACGCTGGAGCAATGGCAAAACGTCATGGCCGTCAACCTGACCGGCCCCATGCTGCTGGGCCAGCATGCCGCCAGGATGATGCTGCGGCATCGCTGGGGCCGCGTCGTGAACATCACGTCCATCAGCGGCGTGCGCGCCGGCGTCAATCGCGCGGCCTATGGCAGTTCCAAGGCGGGCCTGGCCGCGCTCACCCGGCAGATGGCGATCGAGTTGGCCGGGCATGGCATCACGGCCAATTGCGTTGCGCCGGGCCCGATCGAAACGCCGCTGACGCGGGCGCAGCATGCGGAAGCGACGCGGCGCGCGTATGAACAGACAGTGCCCATGCGCCGCTATGGCGCGCCCGAGGACATCGCGCGCGCCGTGGCGTTTCTTTGCGAGGAGGAGGCCGGCTACATCACCGGCCAGACCCTGGCGGTCGACGGGGGATTCCTGGCGGCGGGCCTGCTGGCCTTCTGAGCCGGGGCCCTCAGCGCGGCAGCAGATCTCCCACGCGCGGCGCGCCGTCGAGGCTCCAGATGGCGCCGATCAGGCCGCGCAGCTCGGCTTCGGTGGCGGCGCCGGCATATTGGCCCAGGCGCAGCGTCTTGTCCTCGATTTCGTCGCGGCCGAGGGTGTTGCCGGGGTCGCCCTTGGGTTCGTCCACGCGGGCATGGAACACGCGGCCGTCGCGCGTGTAGACGGTGACCTTGCCGATCCAGCGTCGGGGGTAGGCGGCATCGACTTCGGGGTCGAGCTGCATTTCCACGCGCGCGCGGAAATCGGCCACGCCCGGGTCGTCCAGGCCGGCGTCGAATTCGGCCAGGCCGGCGCGGCCCTGGCGGGCGATGAGGGCCAGCACGGTGCCCATGGAGAATTTGGACTGGTGCACGGTGGCGGGGTTGACGACCGGCCCGAGCACGTCGATGGCGCCCTGGTGCACGTGGGCCACCACGCGCTCGATGTCGGATTCGGAGAGCCCGTTTTCGCGCAGGGAGAGCTGCAGGGCGTCGGCGGCCGGATGGGTGTGGCGGCAGGAGGCGTGGTACTTGAACGAGGTTTCGGCCAGCGCCCAGCGCGTGCCCAGGCGGTCGACCAGGCGGCTGGGGTCGGCGTCGGTGGACATGCCCGCGGCCATGCCTTGCGGACCTTCGAGGATGTGGCGCGCGCCGGTGAAGCCTTCTTTGGCGAGATAGGCGGCGGTGATGCCGTCGGCGGCCGCCTTGGCCGTGTGCAGCTGCTTGGAGTCGGCGGCGTCGCGCAGGAATTCCCACAAGCCGGCGGCCTGGGTGCCGGCCGAGCCCAGCGCGTGCAGCATCTGCTCGGGCGTGAGCCTGAGCAGGCGGCCCACGGCGACGGCGGCGGCCAGGGTGCCGGCGGTGCCGGTGGTGTGGAAGATCTTGTAGTGCGAGCGGCCCAGGAATTCGCCGACCCGGATGCCGATCTCGTAGCCGGCCACGGCCGCCGTCAGCAGTTCGGCGCCGGAGCTGCCCAGGGCCTGCGCCACGGCGAGCGCGGGCGGAAACACCACGGCGGCGGGATGGAACACCGAGCCGTTGTGCACGTCGTCCTGTTCGACCACGTGCGCGGCGGCCGCGTTGACCATGGCGGCAAAGAGGGGCGTGGTGCGGCGGCGGGTGATGAGGACTTCGCTGGGGCCGTCGGCCGGGCCCATGGCGCGGGCGTAGCGCTCGATGGCCTGCACGGGGCGCGCCGAGGCGCCCGCCAGGATGGAGCCCAGGCAATCGAGCAGCAGGTCTTCGGCGCGGCGCAGGACCGCGGCGGGGATGTCTTCGTGGCGCAGGTTGGCCGCGAAGGCGGCGAGTTCCGCGCTTGGATGGGAGGAGTGTTCGAGGCTCATGGTCAGAAGGAACGGGGCAGGCCCAGGATGTGTTCGGCGACGTATGACAGGATGAGGTTGGTGGAGATGGGCGCCACCTGGTAGAGCCGGGTCTCGCGGAACTTGCGCTCGACGTCATACTCGTTGGCGAAGCCGAAGCCGCCATGGAACTGCAGGCAGGCGTTGGCCGCTTCCCAGGATGCGTCGGCGGCCAGCAGCTTGGCCATGTTGGCCTGCGCGCCGCAGGGCTGGTGCGCGTCGAACAGGCGGCAGGCCTCGAAGCGCATGAGGCTGGCGGCCTCGACGTTGATGTAGGAGCGCGCGATGGGGAACTGCACGCCCTGATTCTGGCCGATGGGGCGGCCGAAGACCTTGCGCTCCTTGGCGTAGGCCGTGACCTTGTCCACGAACCAGTAGCCGTCGCCGATGCATTCGGCGGCGATGAGCGTGCGCTCGGCGTTCAGGCCGTCGAGAATGTACTTGAATCCCTTGCCTTCCTCGCCGATCAGGTTCTCCGCCGGGATTTCCAGGTTGTCGAAGAAGAGCTCGTTGGTTTCGTGGTTGACCATGTTGGGAATGGGGCGGACCGTCATGCCGTGCTTGACGGCATCGTGCAGGTCCACGATGAAGATGGACATGCCCTCGGACTTGCGCGCGACCTGGTCCAGCGGCGTGGTGCGCGCCAGCAGGATCATGAGGTCCGAGTGCTGTACGCGGGAGATCCAGACCTTCTGGCCGTTGACCACGTAGCGGTCGCCGCGGCGCACCGCGGTGGTCTTGATCTTGGTGGTGTCGGTGCCGGTGGTGGGCTCGGTGACGCCCATGGACTGCAGGCGCAGCTCGCCGCTGGCGATGCGCGGCAGGTACTGGCGCTTCTGCGCCTCGGAGCCGTGGCGCAGCAGGGTGCCCATGTTGTACATCTGGCCGTGGCAGGCGCCCGAGTTGCCGCCGCTGCGGTTGATTTCCTCCATGATGATGGAGGCTTCGGTCAGGCCCAGGCCCGAGCCGCCGTACTCCTGGGGGATCAGCGCCGCCAGCCAGCCGGCCTCGGTGAGCGCGCGCACGAAGTCGTCGGGGTAGCCGCGCTCTTCGTCGATCTTGCGGAAATACTCGGCGGGGAATTGGGCGCAGAGGTCGCGCACGGCTTCACGGATGTCCTGGTAGGCGTCGGCGGATTGAGACATGAGGCAATCGAAAAAGGGTTTGCGATAGCGGGCAATGTGCCGCAACGGCGGGCGGCTGCCAATTCACAATTCATTAATACGGGGTTTTCGGAGGCGAAAGCTGGGCGGGGCGCGCCGGGGAATGTGTCAAGAAATTGCCAAACTGGATGTCCATAATCCGGGCCATTACGCCCGCTGCGCGGGCGCCACGCGATGGATGGACATGAAAAGGAATCTCAAGGTCACGACGGCGATGACGGCCGCCCTGGCGGTGTTCGTGGTGCTGTTCGCGGTGGCTGCCGCGGCGGGCATTGCGGTCTTGCGGGACAATCGCGCGCAGATCGAGGCGCTGGGGCGCGGCAGCATCGAGCGCGCCGGCGATCTGGCCGAGACGACCGGCCGCCTGTTCCAGGCGCGCGCCGCCCTGACCGACGCCAAGACGGCCATGGAAAGCGGCATGCAGGAGGCGCGCGACGCCCACCTGGCCCAGGCGCAGGCGTTGCTGGCGCAGGCGGCCGCGGGCGCCGGGCGGCTGCGCGCCAACCCGGACGGCGACCCCGACGGCGGGCCGCTGTTCGACAGGGTGCTGGCGGCCTATGGCCGTTTCGCCGATGGCGCGCTGGCGCCGCTGCACAAGGCGATCCAGGGTTGGAACGGCATCGAGGCCAACCGCATCGTGGAGCAGGCGCTGGCGCCGGCGGGCGCGGCCTATGTGCAGAGCGCGGACGCCTACCAGGTCCACGCGCGGCAGCGGGGCGAGGCCGCGGTGGCCGGCGCGGGCCGCGCGCTGGAGCGCGTGATCCTGGCCGCGGCCGGTCTGCTGGGGGTGGCTGCGTTCCTGGCCGTGCTGATCCGGCTGGCGCTGCGGCGTTCGGTGCTGCGGCCGCTGAACGAGGCAGGCGCGCATTTCGACCGCATCGCCGATGGCGATCTCACCGCGGCCATCGCGGCGCGCGGCCACAACGAGATCGGCGTGCTTTATTCGGCCATGCGGCGCATGCGGTCGGGGCTGACGGCGGCGGTGGCCGCGGTGCGGCGCGGCGTGGAGGAACTGCACGCCGGGGCCGGCGAGATCGCGGCCGGCGGCGCGGAGATGTCGGAACGCGCCGCGCGCCAGGCGGGTTCGGTGCAGGAGGCGCTGGCCAGCCTGACGCAGCTCGAGGAGGCGGTGCAGCGCACCGCCGGCGATGCCGGCCAGGCCAGCGCCCAGGCGGCCAGCGCGGCGGACCTGGCCCGGCGGGGAGCCGAGGCGGTGGCCGACGTGGCGCGCTGCATGGAAGACATCGCGCAGAGCGCGCAGCGCATCGGCGAAATCGTGGGCGTGGTGGACAGCATCGCCTTCCAGACCAACATCCTGGCGCTCAATGCCGGCGTGGAAGCGGCCCGCGCGGGCGCGCACGGCAAGGGTTTCGCCGTGGTGGCCGGCGAGGTGCGCACGCTGGCGCAGCGCAGCGCCCAGGCCGCGCGCGAAATCCGGCAGCTCATCGAGGAGTCGGGCGCGCGGGTGCGGGCGGGCGTGCGGCAGGTCGGGCTGGCCGGCCAGACCATGGCGGGCATGCGCGAGGCCGCCGACAGCGTGACGCGCATCGTGGACGGCATTTTCCTGTCCGCCGCGCAGCAGGCGGACGGCATTGTGTCGGTGAATGGGGCGGTGTCGGAGATCGAGCGGGCCACCCAGGAGAACGCCGCCATGGCCGAGCAGACGGCGGCGGCCGCGGCCGCGCTGGAAAGCCAGGCGCGCCGGGTGCGCGAGGCGGTGGCGGTGTTCCGGATCGGCGCGGCGGAGTCAGGCGGCGAGCGCGCCGGGGTAGGACTCGCTGACGAGGGAAAGATTGGCGTGCTTGACCTTGTGCTTGACGTGCGCGGCGGCCGAGGCGATGTCCTCGGGGCGGATGCGGCCGCATAGGGCAGGCGTAACGGTGAGCGTGCCCACGCCCAGCGTCACGAAGGGGAAGAAGCGCGGTACGCCGTAGCGGTCTTCCGCTTCGATGCCGCCGCGCCGCCGCGCGTCGTCGTCATAGAGATCGATGGCGCGCGCATTGAAGTCGGCGATGATGCGGCGGGCGCGATCCCGCCAGTCCGGGCTGCGCATCATGAAGACGAAATCGTCGCCGCCCACGTGGCCGACGAAGTCGCGCTGGGGATCGCAGTGCCGCTTGATGATCTCCGCGGCCAGCAGGATCATGTCGTCGCCCCGCCAGTAGCCATAGACGTCGTTGAAGGGCTTGAAGTTGTTCAGATCGCCGTAGCAGACGGTGAAATCGCCGGCTTCTTCGAGCAGGGCGGAGATGTGGCGGCTGATGGGAATGTTGCCGGGCAGGGACGTCAGCGGGTTGGCGTAGCGCGCGGCCTCGATGCGCATCTCGGTAACCGAGCGCACCAGGGTTTCGCCGGTGGCCAGCCCGTCGTAGCAGCCGTTGCGGGTAATGATGAGCCCGTCCATGAGGTAGCGCTGGTCTTCGGAAACCAGCACGCGGCTGAGCTGGTCGATGGACACGTCGGCGTCCACCAGCACGGGCTCGCTGTTCATGAAGGTGGAGCAGGGGTCGCGCCCGAAGAGTTCGCGGGTGTAGCGCTGGGCGTAGTGTTCGGAGAAGTCGCGGCGGTTGATGATGCCCAGCGGGCGCTGCTGCTCGTCGAGCACGGCCACGGCGTGCAGATCCTTGTGCTCGAGGAACAGGCGGTGCACGTCGTCGTTGGTGTGCTTGTGCAGCAGCGCGGCCGGGGCCTGCACGCGCAGGCTGGCGGCGGTGCCGCCGCCCGGGCGCGCCGGGCGCGGCGCAGGCGGGCGCACGCGCAGCGACTGCTGCAGCGTGGGCGCCAGTTCGTCGAGCGGAGATTCCTCCGGCCGGCCCAGCAGCCAGCCCTGCGCGTAGCGGATGTCCAGGTCGCGCACGGCGGCCAGGTCGTCGGCCGTTTCGATGCCTTCGGCCACGATGGAGGTGCCCAGGTGCCGGGCCACTTTCATAATGGCGTCCACCATGTGGCGCTTGCGCTCGTCCCGGCCGATGCCGTCGAAGAAATAGCGGTCGATCTTGATGAGGTCGGGCTGCAGTTCGGCCCACACCTGCAGATTGGAGCCGCCCGCGCCGTAGTCGTCCAGCGCGATGCGCATGCCGTGTTCGCGCAGGCAGGCCAGGGCGCTGGCCAGGGCGTTCATGTGCGGCGAGAGCGGATCGTGCTCGGTCAGCTCCACCACGATGCTGGCGGGATCCACGCTGCTGCCCTTGAGCAGCTTCGCGGGCAGTGCCGGCCCCCACAGCGTCCAGTAGTGGATGAGGGCGGAACCGGAAAGATTGAGAAAGAGCTTGCCGCGCGCCTCGCGTTCCTGGAAACCCTGCACGCCGGCGCGAAAACTGGCGAGTTCGAGCTGCGGGTGCAGCCCCTGGCGGCGGGCTTCGGTGAACAGGGCGTCGGGCAGGTGCAGGTCGGTGCCTTGCGGTCCGCGGATCAGGCTTTCATGGCCGAACACCCTGCTGTGGGCCAGATCGACCACCGGCTGGAACCGCGGGCTGAGTTGCCGCGATTGCAGGATGGCCGCCAGGCATGCGGGCTCCGGAACCGTGGCGGACGCTGCCATCGTGACGGGAACGGCGGGGGCTTGCCGGGGCAATGCAAGGGTTGAGCTCATCGCCTGTGCACTCTGATACGTTCGGTGACAATAAAGACATACTGACAACAAAATGTGTCCACGGTGTTGCGCCGAGCCGGTAGGCGCAATATGCAGGGGCTGTTACATAGCTGTCAACAACGATTTGCACCAAATGTTGCATCCTGGACGCTATCGGGGGAAATCCCTGTATTGCGGGCGCGCGCCTATACAATCCGCCTCATGACATCCCCCAAGATTCCCGATTCGCTGCGCCGCGTGGTGCTGGCCTCCAACAACGCCGGCAAGCTGCGCGAGTTCTCCGCGCTGTTCGCCCCGCTGGGCATGGAGCTGGTGCCGCAGGGTGAGCTCGGCGTTCCCGAGGCCGACGAGCCGCACGTCACCTTCATCGAGAACGCGCTGGCCAAGGCCCGCCATGCCAGCCGGCTGACGGGCCTGCCCGCGCTGGCCGACGATTCCGGCCTGTGCGTGGCCGCGCTGGGCGGCGCGCCCGGCGTGTACTCCGCCCGCTATGCGCAGATGCGCCAGGGCGGCGAGAAATCCGACGCGGCCAACAACGCCCTGCTGGTGCGGGAGCTGGCCGGCGTCGAAGACCGCAGCGCCTGGTACGTGGCGGTGCTGGCGCTGGTCCGGACCGAGGACGACCCCTGTCCGCTGATCGGCGAAGGCATCTGGCACGGCGAGATCATCGACCAGCCGGAGGGCGAGAACGGATTCGGCTACGATCCGCATTTCTACCTTCCCGACATGGCGCTGACGGCGGCCTCGCTGCCGCCCGACGAGAAAAACCGCGTCAGCCACCGGGCGCGCGCGCTGCGCGAACTGCTGGGCAAGCTGGCCCGGGGCTGAAGCGCCGCGCATGTCCATCACCATCCCCATCCGTTCCGAGCTGGGCGGCAAGCCTGCGCCGGCCGGCAGGCAGGCCGGCGCCGCGCTGGCCAGCCTGCCGCCGCTGTCGGTCTACGTGCACGTGCCGTGGTGCGTGCGCAAGTGCCCGTATTGCGACTTCAATTCGCACGCGGCCCAGCCGCAAGGCATTCCGGAACGCGCCTATCTCGACGCGCTGCGCGCCGACCTGGAACAGGCCCTGCCTTCCATCTGGGGAAGGCAGGTGGTTTCGGTGTTTCTCGGCGGCGGCACGCCCAGCCTGTTGTCGGCGGCCGGCCTGGACGAGCTGCTGGCCATGCTGCGCGCCTGCCTCAACCTGTGGCCGGACGCCGAAATCACCATGGAGGCCAATCCCGGCACGGCCGAGGCGGGCCGTTTCGCGGACTATGCCGCCAGCGGCGTCAACCGGATTTCGCTGGGCATCCAGAGCTTCGACGACGCCCAGCTGCGCAAGCTGGGGCGCATCCACGACGCGGCCCAGGCGCGGGCGGCCGTCGAGATGGCCCAGCGCGCCGTGCCGCGCGTGAACCTGGACCTCATGTTCGCGCTGCCCGGCCAGACGCTGCAGGATTGCCGCGCGGACCTGCGCCAGGCCGTCGGCTTCGGCACCGAGCACCTCTCGCTCTACCATCTGACGATGGAGCCGAACACGGTGTTCGCCAAGTATCCGCCAAAGGATCTGCCCGACGACGATGCCAGCGCCGCCATGCAGGACGCCGTGGAGGCGGACCTGGCCGCGGCCGGGCTGTTCCGCTACGAGGTGTCGGCCTATGCGCGGCCCCGGGCGCGGTGCCGGCACAACCTGAATTACTGGGAATTCGGCGATTACCTGGGAATCGGCCCGGGCGCGCATGGCAAGCTGTCGTTCCCCGACCGCATCGTGCGCGAGGCGCGGCTGCGCAACCCGGAGTCGTGGATGCAGGCCGCCATGGCGCGCGACGGCAGCCACCTGGCCGAGCAGCGCCAGGTCGGGCCCGACGAACTGCCTTTCGAGTTCATGCTCAATGCGCTGCGCCTGAAAGACGGCGTGCCCGCCTCGCTTTTCACCGAACGCACGGGGCTGTCGCTGGCCGCGATCGCGCACCAATTGGAGGCAGCGGTGAACCGCGGGCTGCTCGATGCCGATCCGACCCGGCTGAAGGCCACCGCACTGGGTTGGCGCTTCCTGAATGACCTGCAGGAAATGTTCCTGTAACAGTACGGCACCAAAATGGGGCGCAACGCCCCATGTTTTGCACCATAATGGTGCTAAATTTCCCGCTTCCGTGTCGCCCACCCGGGGTATCCCAGCAGCCGGAGCTGGCACGCATCTTGCTTCCCCTTTTTATGCCAGTCGAGCGGCGCTGCCCTCGACCCTTTTATCTAATGGAGATGACATGGCAAGCCCGAAAGACGTCCTGAAAAAGATCGCTGACAACGAAGTGAAATTCGTCGACTTCCGCTTTACCGATACCGTGGGCCGCGAGCACCACGTGTCGGTGCCTGTTTCGGCGATCGATGAAGACAAGCTGGAAAGCGGCCAGGCCTTCGACGGTTCTTCGATTCCGGGCTGGAAAGGCATCGAAGCGTCCGACATGCTGCTCATCCCCGACCTGTCCACCGCCAACATGGACCCGTTCCGCGAAGAGCCGACGCTGATCCTGTCGTGCGATGTGGTCGAGCCGTCCGACCTGAAGGGCTATGACCGCGATCCGCGCTCGCTGGCCAAGCGCGCCGAAGCCTACCTCAAGTCCTCCGGCCTGGGCGACACCGCCTACTTCGGCCCGGAACCCGAATTCTTCGTGTTCGACGGCGTTACCTGGAACACCGACATGTCGGGCACGTTCGTGAAGATCAAGTCGGAAGAAGCCTCGTGGTCCAGCGGCCTGGAATTCGAAGGCGGCAACACCGGCCATCGTCCGCTGGTCAAGGGCGGCTACTTCCCCGTGCCCCCGGTCGATTCCTTCCAGGACATGCGCTCCGAAATGTGCCTGCTGATGGAACAGATGGGCGTGCCGGTCGAGGTGCACCACCATGAAGTGGCCGGCGCCGGCCAGCTGGAGATCGGCACCAAGTTCAGCACCCTGGTGCAGCGCGCCGACTGGACCCAGATCGTCAAGTACATCGTGCACAACGTGGCCCATGCCTATGGCAAGACCGCCACTTTCATGCCCAAGCCCGTGGTCGGCGACAACGGCTCCGGCATGCACGTGCACCAGTCCATCTGGAAAGACGGCCAGAACCTGTTCGCGGGCAACGGCTACGCCGGCCTGTCGGAATTCGCCATGTTCTACATCGGCGGCATCATCAAGCACGCCCGCGCGCTGAACGCCATCACCAACCCGGGCACCAACTCGTACAAGCGCCTGGTGCCGCACTTCGAGGCGCCGGTCAAGCTGGCCTACTCGGCCCGCAACCGCTCGGCGTCGATCCGCATCCCGTACGTGGGCAACCCGAAGGGCCGCCGCATCGAGACGCGCTTCCCGGATCCGCTGGCCAACCCGTACCTGGCTTTCTCGGCCCTGATGATGGCCGGCCTGGACGGCGTGCAGAACAAGATCCACCCCGGCGATCCGGCTGACAAGAACCTGTACGACCTGCCGCCGGAAGAAGACGCGAAGATCCCGACCGTCTGCGCCTCGCTGGAAGAAGCGCTGGAAGCCCTGGACAAGGATCGCGAGTTCCTGACCCGCGGCGGCGTGTTCAGCAACGAGATGCTCGACGCCTATATCGACCTGAAGATGGGCGAGGTGACGCGCCTGCGCATGACCACGCACCCGGTCGAGTTCGACATGTACTACAGCCTCTGATTTTCCGGGGCTGTGGCTGGCGGAGCATGCGATGCGGGCGTAAACCAGGGCCGAAACCGCATGCTCCGCCAGGCCGAGGTTCGATGGCCCGCGCCGCCAGGCTTGCCGTGCTGGCGGCGCGGGGCGGGGCGCCTCGCGCGCCGAACGCGGAAGTTGTCCGTCATCCCCGTCAATCAGGCACATAGAAAATGAATGTAGAAGCTCTCGATCTGCTGGCAACGTCCGTTTTCCTGGTCAACGAACGCGGCCATATCGAATACGCCAATGCGGCGGCCGAAGACCTGTTCGGCCGGTCCCGCAAGCAGCTCGCCGGGCAGTCCGCGGCGACGCTGTTCGACAACCCCGAGAACATCCAGTCTTCCATCGACCGCGCCGCCGCCGGGCGCTTCGCCGACGTGCGCCAGCTCGCCTCGCTGCGCCGCCCGGGCGAATCGGTGGAGGTCACCGTGACCACGGTGGGGCTCACCGGGCAGCCGTGGCCCGTCCTCATCGAAACCCGCGAGATCGAGCAGCGCGTGCTGGCCGACCGCAACCACCGGCTGGTCGACGAGATCGAGGCGCACCGCGAACTCCTGCGCAATCTGGCGCACGAGGTGAAGAATCCCCTGGGCGGGCTGCGCGGCGCGGCGCAGCTGCTGGAGGCCGAGCTGCCCAATGCGGCGCTGGCCGAGTACACCCAGGTCATCATTTCCGAAGCCGACCGCCTGCAGGCGCTGGTCGACCGCCTGAGCGGTCCGCAGCGCGTGCCGCTCAATGCGCGGCCGGTCAATATCCATGAAATCTGCGAGCGCGTCTGCGCGCTGATCCAGGCCGAGTTCCGCAACGACGTCGCGCTGCAGCGCGATTACGATGCGTCCGTGCCCGAGCTCCACGGCGACGCGGCGCGCCTGATGCAGGCGGTGCTGAACGTGGCCCGCAATGCCGCGCAGGAACTGGTGGCGCGGCCGCCGGCGCCCGATCTCGCGCCGGGCGTGGTGACGCTGCGCACGCGCGTGGCGCGGCAGGTCATGCTCGCGCACCGCCAGCACCGCCTGGCGCTGGTGCTGTCCGTGATCGACAACGGACCCGGCGTGCCGGAGCACATCCGCGACCGCATTTTCCATCCGCTGGTGACGGCGCGGGCGGGCGGCACGGGGCTGGGCCTGAGTCTGGCGCAGGACTTCGTGCAGCAGCACGGCGGCATCATCGAATTCGAATCCCGACCCGGCCGAACCGAGTTTCGCCTGGTCCTACCGATGGAGCCCGCACACTGATGAAACCCGTATGGATCGTCGATGACGACCAGGCCATCCGCTGGGTGCTGGAAAAGGCCCTGGCGCGGGCCGGCGTCCCCACCCGCAGCTTTTCGCAGGCCGCCGAAGTGATCGAGGCCCTGGGGCAGGAAACGCCCGCGGCCCTGGTTTCGGACATCCGCATGCCCGGGGCCAACGGTCTGGAGCTGCTGCGCCAGCTCAAGGAAAGGCATCCGGGCCTGCCGGTCATCGTCATGACGGCGTTTGCCGACCTGGACAGCACGGTGTCCGCCTTCCAGGGCGGCGCCTTCGACTATCTCGCCAAGCCTTTCGACGTGAACGAGGCGGTGGCTCTGATCCAGCGCGCCATGCAGGAATCGGCCGCGCCGGAAACCCAGGAAGGGCAGGGCGAGTCGCCGCAGAACAACGAGCGCTGGATGATGACGCAATCGTCGTCCACCGCCATGCAGGAGGTGTTCCGCGCCATCGGCCGGCTGGCCCAGTCCAAGGTCACCGTGCTCATCACGGGCGAATCGGGCACTGGCAAGGAACTGGTGGCGCGGGCCCTGCACGGCCACGGCGTGCGCGCCAACGGCCCCTTCGTGGCGCTGAACGCGGCGGCCATTCCGCGCGATCTGCTCGAGGCGGAACTCTTCGGTCACGAGCGCGGGGCGTTCACCGGCGCGAGCAACCTGCGCCGCGGCCGTTTCGAAGAGGCGCACGGCGGCACGCTGTTCCTCGACGAAATCGGCGATATGCCCATCGAGCTGCAGACGCGGCTGCTGCGCGTGCTGGCCGAAGGCAGTTTCTACCGCGTGGGCGGCTCGCAGCCGGTGCGCGTGGACGTGCGCATCGTGGCGGCCACGCACCAGCCGCTGGAGCAGCGCGTGGAGCAGGGCCTGTTCCGCGAAGACCTGTTCCATCGGCTGAACGTGATCCGCCTGCGGCTGCCGCCGCTGCGCGAACGCGTGGAGGACATTCCCGCGCTGGCCAATCATTTCCTGACGGCCAGCGCGCGCGCGCTGGGCGTGCCGGTCAAGCGGCTGACGCCCGAAGCGCTGGCCGTGCTCACGAAATTCGACTTCCCGGGCAACGTGCGCCAGCTGGAGAACTTCTGCCACTGGCTCACCGTGATGGCGCCGGGCCAGACGGTGGACCGGGCCGACCTGCCGCCGGAAATCCGCGCCATGGAGCACCAGCAGGCGGGCATGGCGCCGCGCGCGCCGGCCGCGCCGCCGCCCAGCGGCGTGGGCGCCGTGGTGCAGCCCAGCTCGCCGGCCGTGTCCGAAGAGGGTTCGCCGCGTAATTGGCAGGATTCGCTGCTGCGCGATGCGCAGTACCGTCTCGAACGGGGCGAGCCGGCGGTCATGGCGACGCTGACGCGGCAGTTCGAGAAAATCCTGCTGCAAAGCGCTCTGGACGCCAGCCGGGGCCGCCGCGTGGAGGCCGCGACGCGGCTGGGCATCGGCCGCAACACCATCACGCGCAAGCTGCGCGAGCTGGGCATCGACGACGAGTAGCGGGGCAGCCGGCCGCGCCTCGCCGGCCGCGCCTCGCCGGCCGCGCCTCGCCGGCCGCGCCTCGCCGGCCGCGCCTCGCCGGCCGCGCCTCGCCGGCCGCGCCTCGCCAGCCGCGCCTCGCCGGCCGCGCCTCGTCCTACGCTTCGCCCAGTCCGAGCAGGCTTTCGCACAGCCGGGGCGATTGCAGTTTCCGCAGCCACCACTTCAGGGCTTCGCCCGGCGCCTCGGCGCGCCAGGCGTACACCACGTGCTCCACGGGCGGCATGCCTTCTTCGGTGTCGCACGTCACCAGCACTCCCTGCGCCACGTAGGGCGCGGCCAGCGTCATGGGC
This sequence comes from Achromobacter sp. Marseille-Q4962, assembly GCF_943737005.1. Classification (GTDB taxonomy): domain Bacteria; phylum Pseudomonadota; class Gammaproteobacteria; order Burkholderiales; family Burkholderiaceae_B; genus Achromobacter. The sequence continues at coordinate 159,926 of NZ_CALSFU010000008.1, forward strand.
AGGTAGCCGCAGCCCAGTCCCCGGATCTGCGCTTCTATCTTGGCCTGCATGGTGGGCATGACCAGCATCGCCTGCTCGGCCAGGATGCCTCGCGTCTGCGGCGGCAGCCCGCGGGAGGTGTCGGCCACGACCACCGCGCTGTAGGGCGCGACATCGGCCCGGCGCAGCGGGCGCTTGAGCGCGGCCAGCGGATGGCGGGGCGCCACGCAGAAGGCGAACTGGGTCTGGCCCATGGCCTGGGTGCGGTAGGGGCCGGCGGGCTGACTGGCCGCCGGCGCGCCGATGACCAGGTCCGCCCGTCCGGCGCCCAGCGCGTCCCAGTTGCCGCTCAGCACCTCGACCGAAAAGCGCAGCGTGGTGGCGCTGCCCAGCGCCTGGAATTCCTCGATCAGCTCGTAGATGGGCCGCCAGGGCAGCACGGCGCTTACGGCGATGCGCAGCTCCACTTCCCAGCCCGAGGCGATACGCTTGACGCGGCAGGCCAGGTCGTCCAGCGCCTGCAGGAGCTGGCGGCCGTCGTCCAGCAGGGCCTGCCCGGCAGGCGTCAGCGTGGCGCGATGGCCGCTGCGGTCGAACAGCAGCACGTCCAGCCCGTCTTCGAGTTTGCGGATGGCGTAGGTGACGGCGGAGGGCACCTTGCCCAGTTCGCGGGCGGCCTTGGCGAAGCTGCCATGGCGGGCGATGGCGTCCACCAGCATCAGCAGGTCGGGCGTGATGGCGTGCGGCGAGGGGGCGTCATTCTTCATTCGAAAATATTGAATGATGTCTTCAAAATCAGTGGCTCAATTGCTGTCCGGGTGACTGCAGAATAGCACTCATGACGGATGACAAGCGGAATCCGACCGGAACGCGAGGTCATTCACTTTAACTGAAACAGGAGCCTATCATGCTTACTCTGCGCCGCAGCGCCGAACGTGGCCACGCCAACCATGGCTGGCTCGATTCCTTCCACACCTTTTCCTTCGCCAACTATTACGACCCGGCGCACATGGGGTTTGGCGCCCTGCGCGTGATCAACGACGACCGGATCGCCCCGGGCCGCGGCTTCGGCACGCACGGCCACCGCGACATGGAGATCATTACCTACGTGCTGGACGGCGCGGTCGCCCACAAGGACAGCATGGGCAGCGGTTCCACCATCCAGCCGGGCAACGTGCAGCGCATGAGCGCGGGCCGGGGCGTGCTGCATTCGGAATTCAATCCGCAGCCCGACCGTGAAACCCACATGCTGCAGATCTGGATCGAGCCCGACGTGACCGGCATCGTGCCCGAGTACGAGGAGCGGCAGTTCTCCGACGCGCAAAAGCGCGGACGGCTGCAGGCCCTGGTTTCGCGCGACGGCGTGGACGGCTCCATGAAGATCCACCAGGACGCCACGCTCTATGCCGGCCTGTTCGACGGCGACGAGAGCGCATCGCTCGCCCTCGCGCCGGGACGCCGGGCCTGGGTGCACGTGGCCCGGGGCAGCATCATGGTCAACGGGCAGGCGCTGTCGGCCGGCGACGCGGCGGCCGTCACCGGCGAAGAGCGGGTGACGCTGTCGGGCGGCAGCAAGGCCGAAGTGCTGGTGTTCGACCTCGCCTGAAGGCGGGAAAGCGGAGCCGCCCCGGGGAAGGGCCATCCCCGGGCGGGCTCGCCGGCCCGCGCCCATGGTTCATACTTGGGGGCGGGTTCCTGAAACCGGCTTCCAGGCCGGCTTTCAGCCCGGATTCGAGGCCCGATCCGAAACCGGATTCCGGATCCGGGCCGCACGCCCCGCACGGGCCCCTTACTGCGGAGATTGCCATGTCCACTTTGTCAGCAGCCGGCGAGGGCCGGATCGAAACCGTCGTGGTGCCGCGCACCAGCGACCTCGGAGGATTCGAAGTGCGCCGGGCCCTGCCGTCGGCGCAGCGCCGCGCGGTCGGCCCCTTCGTGTTCCTGGACCAGATGGGGCCGGCGGAATTCGCACCCGGCGCCGGCCTGGACGTGCGCCCGCATCCGCACATCGGGCTGTCCACGGTGACCTACCTGTACGAGGGCGCCATCGTGCACCGCGATGGCGCGGGGCACGTGCAGACCATCCTGCCCGGCGAGGTGAACTGGATGACGGCGGGCCGCGGCATCGTGCATTCCGAGCGTTCCTCGCCCGAGAGCCGCCTGGCCGCCCAGCGCCTCTGTGGCCTGCAGCTCTGGGTGGGGCTGCCGCGCGAGCACGAAGAAGCGGACCCGGGCTTCACGCATTACGGGCTGGACGCGCAACCGGTGGTGGAAGGCGAGGGCGTGCGCGCGCAGGTGGTGGCCGGTTCCCTGTTCGGCCGGACGTCGCAGGTGCGGACGCTGTCGCCGCTCTTCTATGGCGATCTGCGCCTGCAGGCCGGCGCGGCCGTCGTGCTGCCCGCGGAGTACGAAGAGCGCGCCGCCTATCTGACCGAAGGCGCGGTGGAGGTGGACGGCCAGGTCTTCGAGAGCGGACGCCTGGTGGTGTTCGCGCCGGGCCGGCCGGTGGAGATCCGCGCCCGCTCGGCGGCGCGTTTCGCGGTGCTGGGCGGCGAGCCGCTGGACGGCCCGCGCTTTGTGTGGTGGAACTTCGTTTCCAGCAGCAAGGAGCGCATCGAGGAGGCCAAGAGAGCATGGCAGCGCGACCGCTTCGGCCAGACCGTGCCGGGCGACGAAACCGAGTTCATCCCGCTGCCCGCGCCGCGCGCCTGAGCCGGGCGCGCCGGCGGTATGATGCGCCACCCGCTTGCCGAGAAAAGCGGAATGGAGACATCATGATTCAAGCACGCATCAAGTCGCTGTGCGGCGCGGCCGCGCTGGCCCTGGCGGCGGCGGGCACGGCCGCGCATGCCGCGGGCTTTCCCGCCAAACCCATTACTTTCATCGTGCCTTATACCGCGGGCGGCACCACCGACCTGGTGGCGCGCGCGGCGGCGCAGAAGCTCACGGAGAGGCTGGGCCAGCCCGTCATCGTGGAGAACCGCCCCGGAGCGGGCGGCAACATCGGCATGGACGCCGTGGCCAAGTCGGCGCCCGACGGCTACACCATCGGCTTCGGCGCGATTTCGACCAATGCGCTCAACCCCTTCGTCTATCCGTCCATGCCGTTCGACCCGATGCGGGATTTCACCGGCGTGAGCATGCTGGGCACCTCCACCGTGGTGCTGGAGACAGGCGCGGCGGTGCCGGTGAAAAGCGTGAGCGAGCTGGTTGCATACGCCAAGGCGCATCCGGGCACGGCTTATGGCACGCCCGGCACGGGCACGTCCATGCACCTGGCTGGCGTGATGTTCGACCAGATCACGGGTGCGGGCATGCAGCACATTCCCTACAAGGGCAGCGCGCAGGCCATCAACGACCTGCTGGGCGGGCACCTGCCGGTGATGTTCGACAACCTGCCGGCCTCGCTGCCGCATATCCAGGCGGGCAAGGCGCGAGCGCTGGCGGTCACGGGCAGCCAGCGCTCGCCCTCGCTGCCGGACGTGCCCACGCTGGCCGAATTGGGCTACCCCGGCGCGGTGGTCGATCCCTGGTTCGCGGTATACGGGCCGGCGCGCATGCCGGCCGACGTGACGGACACGCTGAGCGAGGCGTTCCAATGGGCGCTGGCGCTGCCCGATGTGAAGGCCACGCTGCAGCAGGCCGGCTTCACGCCCTTCGGTTCCGCGCCGCAAGACGTGGAAAAGCTCACGCGCAGCCAGTACGAGGCGTTCAGGGCCTTGTCGCGGAAGGTGAAGCTCTCGGCCGATTGAAGGCTAGGCGGGCGGGGCGCGGACGCTCCGCCCGCGGCTCAGCGGCCGCGCGCGTAGGCCGCTTCGCGCTGCTCGGCCAATGCCTCGGGGCGGATGAAGTCGCGCACGAAGGCGTTGGCGGGATGGTGCCGCAGGTTGTAGGGCGTGTCCCATTGGGCGATGCGGCCCTGGGCCATCACGCCGATGTGGTCGGCGATGGCGAAGGCTTCGGCCTGGTTGTGCGTGACCAGGATCGCCGTATGGTTGGTGCGCTTGAGGATGTCGCGCACCTCGAACGCCAGGCGCTCGCGCGTGTCCACGTCGAGGTTGGAGAAGGGCTCGTCCAGCAGCAGCAGGTCGGGAGACGGCGCCAGGGCGCGCGCCAGCGCGACGCGCTGCTGCTGTCCGCCGGAGATCTCGTGGGGATAGCTGCCGGCGGCGTGCGCCAGCCCCACCAGTTCGAGCATCTCGGTTACGCGCCGGGCGCGCTCGGCGCGCGTCATGCGGCGCAACCCGAAGCCCACGTTCTGTTCGACGGAGAGGTGCGGAAAGAGCGCATAGTCCTGGAACATCATGCCCACGCGGCGCTGCTCGGGCGGAACCTGCGCCGTGGGCGAGGAAAGCACCGCGCCGTCGAGCAGGATCCGGCCCGAGCGCACCGGCTCGAATCCGGCGATGGCGCGCAATACGGTGGTCTTGCCGCAGCCGGATTCGCCCAGCAGGCAGCCGATGTCGCCGGCCGGCAGGCCCAGCGTCAGGTCGTCCACCACGCGGCGCGGCCCCTGCGGGGTGTCGTAGGCGAGGCAGAGATGATCGAGTTGGAGTAGGTCGGGCACGGTGTTCAATGTCCCATCTTGAGGTTGGTGCGGGCCAGCAGCACCACCGGCAGCAGGCCGGCCAGCACGATGGCCAGCGCGGCGACGGCGCCTTCTTCATAGGTGCCGCGCGCGGCCTCGGCGTACAGCCAGGTGGCCAGGGTATCGAAATTCATGGGACGCAGCAGCAGGGTGGCGGGCAGTTCTTTCATGGCGTCCACGAACACCAGCAGCGCGCTGGCCGCCAGCGCCGGGCGCAGCAGCGGCAGGTGCACGCGGCGCAGCGTGCCGGCGGAGGTTTCGCCCAGCAGGCGCGAGGCCTGTTCGAGCGAGGGCGGGATGCGCGCCAGGCCGGCCTCGATGGCGCCGGTGGAAATGGCGAGGAAGCGGATGGAATAGGCGCATACCAGCGCCGCCATGGAACCCATGAGCAAGAGGCCCGACCCGCCGAACACGCCCGCAATCGCGCGGTCTATCCAAACGAAGGGCGTGAGCAGGCCGATGGCCAGCACGGTGCCGGGCACGGCGTAGCCCAGGCTGGCGATGCGGCCGCAGGCCCGTCCCGGGTTGAAGACCGCGCTTTCGCGCAGGCTGCGGCCTGCCCAGGCCACGACCAGGCCGCACAGCAGCGTGACCACGGTGGCGCTGACGGCCACCGTCAGCGTGTTGCGCAGCCCCGCGAGCAGCTGGTCGGACACGCCGCCCACCAGATGCAGCCGCTTGTAGGTTTCCCAGACCAGGTAGAGGGCGGGCGCGGCAAAGCCGGCCAGCACCGGAATCCAGCCCAGCGCCGCGGCCAGGGCGGCGGCCGGCCCGCGCAGGCGGCGCGGCCGCATGGGGCGCATGCGCTGCGTGTTGGCGTAGCGCTGGCGGCGCCGGCCATGGCGTTCGAGCAGGATGAGGCCCACCACGAAGGCCAGCATGGTCAGGGCGATCTGCGCCGCGCCGGCCAGGTCCGAGCGCGTCACCCAGGTGGTGTAGACGGAGACGGTCAGGGTCTGCACGCCCAGGAACTCCGAGGCGCCGATGTCGTTCAGTGTTTCCAGCAGCGCGAGACTCACGCCCACGGCGATGGCCGGGCGCGCCAGGGGCAGGACGACGCGGAAGAAGACCTCGGCCCGGCCCGCGCCCAGGGTGCGCGCGGCTTCCAGCAGGCTGGCGGCCTGCGTCATGAACATGACCCGGGTGCTCAGGTACACGTAGGGGTAGAGCACGAAACCCAGCACGAAAATGGCCCCGCCTATCGAGCGCAGGTCGGGCAGGCGGAACTGGCGCGGGCTGTCGAAGCCCAGCACCGCGCGGATGGCCGACTGGATGGGCCCGATGGGGTGCAGCAGGTCCAGGTAGGCGAAGGCGATGATGTAGGTGGGCACCGCCAGGGGCAGCAGCAGCGCCCAGGTCAGGATGCGGCGCGAGGGAAAATCGTAGGCGGTCACCAGCCAGGCCGCGCCGGTGCCCAGCAGGCTGACGAGCACGCCGACGCCGGCGAGCAGCATTGCGGTGTTGGCGAGCGCCTGGGGCAGCACGTAGCTGGCCAGGTGGCGCCAATGCGCGAGGTCGCCGCCCAGCGCCCAGCCGGCGAGGGTGAGCAGGGGGGCCAGCACGGCCAGCGCGATGAGGCAGGCGCCGGCCAGCCAGCCGCCGCCGCGTTCGGTCAGGCGCAGGCGCAGCGGCCGGGGCAGGGAATGGGTATGCATGCTTCGGATGGGTTGGGCGCAAATGCGCGGACCGCCCGCGAGCGGGCGCCTGTCAGCCCCGGGGACGGCCGGCCGGGCAGGCCAGGAAAGAGCCGGGCCGCGCCCCGGGGGGAGCGCGGCCGCGTGGCGCGTCAGTTGTCGAAGCCGACCTTGTCCACCAGCTCGCTGGCCTGCTTGCGGTGCTTGGCGATCTCGGTGAGCGGCAGCGGATCGACCTTGAGCTCGCCGAAGCTGGCCACCACCGGGTCGAGCTTCACGCCCTTGCGCACGGGGTACTCGTAGTTGGCGCGCGCATACAGCGTCTGGGCCTGGTCGGAAACCAGGAAGTCCAGCAGCTTGACGGCGTTTTCCTTGTTGGGGGCGTGGGCGGCCACGGCCGCGCCGCTCACGTTGACGTGGGTGCCGCCGCTCTTGGCGTTGGCGAAGGTGGGGCGGATGACCTTGATGGCGTCGCCCCACTTGCGCGCGTCGGTGCCCGGCTCGGCGTTCTTCATGTGGCCCACGTAATAGGCGTTGGCCAGGCCGATGTCGCAGATGCCGCCCAGGATGTCGCGCGCCACGTCGCGGTCGCCGCCGGCGGCCTTGCGGGCCAGGTTGGCCTTGACGCCGCGCAGCCACTTTTCGGTGGCCTCGGCGCCGTCGTGGGCGATCATGGAGGCGACCAGCGCGGTGTTGTAGGGATGCTGGCCCGAGCGGATGCATACCTTGCCCTTCCATTTGGGATCGGCCAGGTCTTCGTAGCGGAAGCTGTCGAGCTTGAGGTCTTTTTCGACGTAGAGCACGCGGTCGCGCAGCGAGAGCGCGTACCATTTGCCGTCGGCGCCGCGCAGGTTGGCGGGAATGACGGATTCCAGCGTCTCGGACTTGATCGACTGGGTGACGCCGCCGTCGACCAGGTCGAGCAGGTTGCCGATGTCCACGGTCATGAGCACGTCGGCCGGGGACTTGTCGCCTTCGGCCTTGACGCGCTCCAGCAGGCCGTCCTTGACGAACACGGTGTTGACCTTGATGCCGCTCTCTTTGGTGAAGGCGTCGAGCAGGGGCTGGATCAGCTTGGGCTCGCGGGTGGTGTAGAGGCTGACTTCGCCGGCGGCCAGGGCGGACGCGGAGAAGGCGGCGGCGCCTGCCAGCGCGAGGGCGCGCAGCAGCGGATTCAGGAGAGGACGGGACATGGGGGAGGGCTCCTGCTAACGAAAACTATTATCAAGTGAGAGTCGGACGATAGCAGGAAGAAGAGGGGCGTTCAACTATTGGTAAGCTTGGACACGTCCGATTTGACTGTAGTCAAAATGGGCATAAGGGTATTACGGAATAATGAGAGCAATTATCATCGAGCCCTAGTACAATAGGGACAACCCTAATCCGGCCGCGTCCGTTCTTTTGTGCGATGCGGAAAAATCGTCCGGCAGGCGGGGCGCTTCGCCTGTCCCCAACGCAAATACCACATGGCTGCCTTCAATACCGAGCGCGTCCTGAGCGTGCACCACTGGAACGACACCCTCTTTTCCTTCAAAACCACGCGCGATGCGGCCCTGCGTTTCCATAACGGGCACTTCGTCATGATCGGCCTCGAAGTCGAAGGCAAGCCGCTGCTGCGCGCCTACAGCATCGCCAGCGCCAACTACGAGGAAAACCTCGAGTTCCTGAGCATCAAGGTGCAGAACGGCCCGCTCACGTCGCGGCTGCAACACCTCAAGGAAGGCGACACCATCCTGGTGAGCCGCAAGCCCGTGGGCACGCTGGTCGTGGACGATCTCAAGCCCGGCAAGCACCTGTACCTGTTCGGCACCGGCACCGGTCTGGCGCCCTTCATGAGCATCATCAAGGATCCGGACGTCTACGAGCGTTTCGAAAAGGTCGTGCTGGTGCACGGCGTGCGCTGGGTGAGCGAGCTGGCCTACGCCAACTACATCGAAAACGAGCTGCCCCGGAACGAATTCTTCGGCGAGCTGGTGCGCGACAAGCTCATCTACTATCCCACGGTCACGCGCGAACCGTTCCGCAACCAGGGCCGCATCACCCAGCTGCTGGAAAACGGCAAGCTGTGCGCAGATATCGGGCTGCCCCAGATCAACCCCGAAACCGACCGCGCCATGATCTGCGGCAGCCCCCACATGCTGGCCGACATCAGCGCCATGCTGGACAAGCGCGGCTTCGTGGTGTCGCCGGGCGTGGGCCAGCCGGGCGACTACGTGGTCGAGCGGGCGTTCGTGGAAAAATAGGCCGGCGTCTCTTCCCCTGGGCAGGAAACCCACCGCATCGCGGTGGGTTTTTTGTTTTGCGGGCCCGGAACGCGGGCGTTGCCGTGCCGCAGCTCAGGGTTAGCCCCGCTGTCGCGCGCGGGGGCTATTTTTATAATTCGTCCATAAAATAAACAAAATGTCCACTATATGGAAGGATCGAAACCATGCCAGCCGACCGGCCCGATGCCGAACCGCTCACCCCCTGCCAGTACCCGAATCCGCCCGAGGCCTTGCCCGAAATCGTGATTCCGCACGCCGTTCCCACCGATGAAAGGCTGTGGGTGCCGCAGGCCGAGAACGTGTGGTTCCGGCCGCTCTGTCTGAACGCCAGCCAGGGCTATTGGACGAACCTGCTGCGGGTGCGCAAGTCGGGCGTGCTCAGCCGCCACCGCCATCCGCAGGCCGTGCACGGCTTCGTGCTCAAGGGCCGCTGGCGCTACCTGGAACACGACTGGGAGGCGGTCGAAGGCAGCTACGTATTCGAGCCGCCCGGCGAAACGCACACGCTGTACGTTCCGCCCGAGGTCGAGGAAATGATTACGTACTTCCAGGTCAACGGCGTCATGTACTACACCGACCCGTGGGGAGCGGGCATGGGGTACGAAGACGTCTTCACCAAGATAGACATGTGCCGCAGGCACTACGCCGAAGCGGGCCTGGGCGAAGACTACGTGCGGCAGTTCATCCGCTGACGGCGCGGGGCCGGCGCGGCCCCGGGCGGTCCGGCTATCCACCCCGCAATACAAAAACGACACGGAGACATCATGAAACGTCGCGCGTTCAATCGCTGCATGCTTTCCGCGCTGCTCGGCGGCGCCGCCGCGCTGGCCGCCATTCCGGCGGCGCGGGCGCAGAACTTTCCCGGCCGTCCCATCGAACTCGTCGTGCCCTTTGCCGCGGGCGGGGGCACCGACGCCATGGCGCGCGCCATGAGCGATGCCTCGCGCGCCTACCTGCCTCAGCCCATCGTGGTGCTCAACAAGCCGGGCGCGGCCGGCGGCATCGGCCTGACCGAAGTCGCCAACAGCAATCCCGACGGCTACAAGCTGGCGCTGGTGACGGCGGACATGGTCATCATTCCGCACCTGGGCCTGACCAGGACGACCTACGACAAGTTCACGCCCATCATCCAGCTCAATGCCGATCCCTCGGCGATCACGGTCAGGGCCGATTCGCCCTACGACACCATAGAAGCATTCCTGGCCGCCGCGCGCGCCAGGCCGGAAAGCATGCAGGTGGGCAATGCGGGCATCGGCTCGATCTGGCACCTGGCCGCCGCCGCCCTGGAGGACAAGACCGGCGCCAGGTTCAACCATATTCCGTTCAACGGCGGCAATCCGGCGGTGCTGGCCCTGCTGGGAGGCCACATCGACGCGGTGGCCGTCAGCCCCGCCGAGGTCATGCAGTACGTCAAGGCCGGCAAGCTCAAGCCGCTGGCCGTCATGGCCGACGAGCGCGTGCCCGGGTTCGAGAACGTGCCCACGCTGAAGGAGCGCAACATCGACCTGTCCATCGGCACGTGGCGCGGCATCGCCGCGCCCAAGGGTACGCCGCAGCCGGTGCTGGACGTGCTCGGCGCCGCGTTCCGCAAGGCGGCGGCCGAAGACGGCCTGAAGCGGTTCATGGCGGAGCAGAACCTGGGCTACGTGGTGGCCGACCAGCCGGCTTTTACGGCGCTGATGGAGCGGGATAATGCGACGTTCAAGGGCCTCATCGAAAAATTCGGCATGCGCCCATAGGCCGCCCGCCGCACGGACAAGGAGCAAGAGGATGGATCTGGGCATCAGCGGCAAGACCGCGCTGGTGGGAGGCGCCAGCAAGGGGCTGGGCTATGGCTGCGCGCTCGCCCTGGTGCGCGAAGGCGTGAACGTGGTGATTGTCGCCCGGGGCGCCGAGGCGCTGGAGGCCGCGCGCCAGCGGCTGCTGCGGGAGCGGCCGCGCAGCGACGGTTTCGTGACGGCCGTGACGGCCGACATCACCACGCCGAGGGGCCGCGAGGCGGTCTTCGCGGCGCATCGGGACTACGACATCGTGGTCACCAACGCCGGCGGGCCGCCGCCGGGCGATTTCCGCGACTGGGACCGGCAGGACTGGCTGAGCGCGGTCGAGGCGAACATGCTGACTCCCATCGAGCTCATCAAGGCCACGGTGGACGGCATGGCCGAGCGCGGTTTCGGCCGCATCGTCAACATCACATCCAGCGCGGTGAAGGCGCCCATCGATATCCTGGGCTTGTCCAACGGCGCCCGCAGCGGCCTGACCGGCTTCGTGGCGGGCGTGGCGCGCAGCAGCGTCGCGGCCCGCGGCGTGACCATCAACAACCTGCTGCCCGGCGCTTTCGCCACCGACCGGCTGGAGTCCAGCCTCGCGGCCTCGGCGGCCAGGGCGGGGCAGGGCGTGGATGCCCTGCGGGCCGCGCGCGAGGCGGCCATTCCCGCCAGGCGCTTCGGCAATGCCGAAGAGTTCGGCGCCATCTGCGCCTTCCTGTGCAGCGTGCATGCGGCGTACGTCACCGGCCAGAATGTGCTGGCCGACGGCGGCGCCTATCCCGGTACTTTCTGAGCGAGCAGGCATGACGTTCCAAGCGGATTTATTCGCCGGCAAGACGGCGCTGGTGACTGGCGCCACGCAGGGCATCGGCGCGGCCGTCGCCAACCGGCTCGCCGCACTGGGGGCGCGCACGGTGGCCGCCGGCCTGCGCCCGGAGGCGGACCAGCTGGACCCGGGTATCGAGGTGCGCATCGGCGACGTGAGCCGGGCGGAGGACGTAGACCGCCTGCTGCGCGGCCTGGACGAGTTGGACATCGTGGTCAACTGCGCCGGCGTCATCCGGCGCGGGGCGGAGCACGACCCGGCGGTTTTCGAGCAGGTGGTGGCCGTCAACCTGACCGGCACGATGCGCGTATGCAGCGCCGCCCGCGAACGCCTGGCGCGGCGCGGCGGCTGCATCGTGAACACGGCTTCCATGCTGAGCTTCTTCGGCGGCTCGCTCGTTCCCGCGTATGCCGCCAGCAAAGGCGGCGTAGCGCAATTGACCAAGTCGCTGGCGCTGGCCTATGCCGCCGACGGGGTGCGCGTCAATGCCGTGGCGCCGGGCTGGATCGCCACGCCGCTGACCCAGGCGCTGCAGGACGACCCCCAGCGCGCCGGCCCCATCCTGCAGCGCACGCCGCTGGGGCGCTGGGGCCGGCCGGAGGACGTGGCGGAAGGCGTGGTCTTTCTGTGCACGCCCGCGGCTGCGTTCATGACCGGCGTGATCCTGCCGATCGACGGCGGCTACCTGGCGGCCTGAGGGCCGCCGCGCAACCGCCTGCGGGCGTTTGCGGGGATAATGGCGAAGCCGGCCGCCCGCGCGGCGCGGCTTCGCTTTCTCAGCCTGCCTGTCCGCCTACGCCACGCTTTCCGCCATGCAAGATTCCCAGCCCGTTGCCAGACCGCCCGCCGCGAAGGTGGCGGGAACCGCCGCTTTTTCGAAATTCATGCACGTGCTGCAGGTGGTGGCCGACACGCCCGAACCGATGACCGTGGCCGAGCTCAGCAAGGTCAGCGGCTATCCGCGTCCCACCGTCTACCGCACGGTGGCCGCCCTGGTCGCCGAGCGGCTGCTGGCCGAACATCCCGGCACCGGCAGGCTCACGCTGGGCCCTCGCCTGATCCAGCTGGCCAGCCGCAGCTGGGCGCGATCGGAAATGCGCCTGGCCGCGGTCGAAGACCTGAAGCACCTGCGGGACGCCACGGGCGAAACCGTGCACCTGGCCGTGCCCAACGGCCCGCACATGGTCTATATCGAGAAACTGGAAAGCCCCAGCGTCGTGCAGATGAATTCGCGCATCGGCACCAATGTCTGCATGCACTCGACGGCGGTGGGCAAGGCGTACCTGGCGATGCTGGACGAGGCCGCGCTCCAGGCCGCCCTGGACCTGCTGCCCCGGCCCTTTGCCCGCCACACGCCCAATACGGTGAAAGACGTGGCGGACCTGCGCAAGCAGCTGGACCGGGTGCGTGAGCGGGGCTGGGCCGCGGACGAGGAAGAGAACGAGGCCGGGATCCACTGCTTCGGCGCGCCCATCTTCGGGCCCGACGGCGCGCCGGTGGCCGCCATCAGCGTCAGCACGCTGCGTTTCCGCCAGAAGCCCGACCCGGAGGCCGCCTATGTGGCGCCGCTGCTGCAAGCCTGCCGTTCCATCACGCAGCGCATCGCCGGCAGCCCCATGCTGTCGGCCCGGGACGTGCTTTAGGGCCTGTCAACGCCAAGAGAAGCCCCGCGCGGGCCCCGCGTCGTTCATTCGGGCTGGATGCCCGCCTTCTCGATGATGTCGCCCCACTTCTTCGATTCGGCCTGCTGGAACTTCGCCAGTTCGTCGGGCGTGGACGTGGCGGGGTCGGTGCCGGTCTGCGCATAGAACTGTTTGGCGGGCGCGGTCTGCGTGGCTTGCACCAGCAATTCGTTCAGGCGCTCGACCACGTCGGGCGGCGTTCCGGCCGGCGCGTAGGCGGCGAACCAGTAGCCCATCTCGTAGCCCGGCACGCCGGCTTCGGCGATGGTGGGCACGTCCGGCGCCAGCGCCGACCGCGCCAGGCCGGTGACGCCCAGGGCGCGCAGTTTGCCGGATTTGACCTGGGGCAGGCCGGTGGCGGTGTCGGTGATCATCATGTCGATCTGGCCGCCCAGCAGGTCGGTGATGGCGAGCGGGTTGCTCTTGTAGGGCACGTGCAGCAGCTTGATGTCGGCCATCTGCTGCAGCAGCTCGCCGGCGATGCGGCTGCTGGAACTGCCGCTGCCGAAGCTCAGCTTGCCCGGGTTCTTGCGCGCCTGGTCCAGGAAATCGCCTACCGTCCTGGCGGGCGAGGAGGGGTTGACCACCATGATCTGCCCGCCCTTGCCCAGCAGCGTCAGCGGCGCGTAGTCCCTGACCGGATCGTAGGTGAGCGTCTTGTAGAGATGCTCGTTGGCCGCGTGGGTGGTGTTGGTGGTGATGAGGACGGTGTAGCCGTCGGGCGCGGCGCGGGCGGCGGCCGCCGCGCCTATCATCGCGCTCGCGCCCGGCTTGTTCTCGATGACCACGGCCTGGCCGGTCTGTTCGGTCACGCCCTGGCCGATGGCGCGGCCGATCTGGTCGGTGGCGCTGCCGGCGGCGAACGGCACGATGAAGGTGATGGGCCTGGACGGGAAATCCCGTGCCTGCGCGCCCAGCGGCAGCGCGGCGGCCAGCAGGGCGGCGAGGGGGAGCTTGAGAAAAAGGCGCATGGGGTTGTCTCCGTGTGTTTGTGTGTGTTGTATGCCCGGTTCAGGCGGGCGGGGGATGGTCGCCGGGAATGCCGGGCAGCCGGCGGGCGAGTTCGGCGCTGACCTGCACGGGCAGGTCCAGCAGCCGGAACGACAGGCTCTTGCCGTGGGCGTCCAGGTTCAGCGCGTTGTTGACGCCGCCGTCCAGCACGTCTTCCAGCACGAAATTCATGGCGTGCAGCAGCGGCAGCTCGTAGCGGCTCACGCGGGCCGGGCGCCGGCAGGCGAACCATTCGGCCACGCGCGCGGCCGTGACCTGTTCACGGATCACGGCGTAGCACGCTTCGTCCCAGGCGATCAGGCTGAGGTTCGAGGTGTTGCCCTTGTCGCCGGAGCGGCTGTGCGCCAGGCGGTAGAGCGGGACGGACAGTTGCGCGGATGGGGCGTTCATGCGCGGGTCACTCCAGGAAGGTCCAGCCGCTTTCGACGGCAGCGCGTTCAATGGTGCAGGACATCATGTACAGGCGCGGCCGCAGCGCGGTGCGCACGCCGCCGCCGCCCGCCGGGCCGCAGGTATAGAGCGCCGTGACTTCGCGCAGCACCCGTTCGGCCTGGGCGCGGTCGGGATGCTCGGCGGCCAGGCGCAGGCGCACGTCGCGCCGGCCGGAATCGGGCAGGCCGGCCAGCATCCGGCCGTCGTCGTCGCCCAGGATGCTGAGCGCACCGATGAGGTCGGCGCGCAGCTTCAGGTCCGCGCCGATGCGCCGGCGCACGATGTCGGCGGCGAGCCGCGCGCGGGCCTCGGCCTGCACGCCCGCGTAGGAGATCTCGGCTTCGGCGAGCCATCCGCCCTGGTAGCACACGTTGACCTTCAGCTCGTCGGGGCGGGCATGGCCGGTAACGCCGTGCACCGCCACGCGGTCGCCGCCCAGTTCCTCGACCCGGGCCTGGCTGAGGTCGGCCACCACGTCGGGCGTGTAGTAGCGGGCCGGATCGTGCACCTCGTAGAGCAGCTGTTCCTTGACGGTGCGCGCGTTCACCGCGCCGCCGGTGCCGTCGGCCTTGAAGACCGAAAACCCGCCGTCGGCGTCGATTTCGGCGATGGGGAAGCCCGCCCGATGCACGTCGGGCACTTCCTTCAGGCCGGGCACGCAAAAATAGCCGCCGGTGACCTGCAGCCCGCATTCGAGCAGGTGCCCGGCGATGGTGGCGCGGCCCAGCCTCGGCCAATCGTCCAGGCGCCAGCCGAAATGCGCCAGGGCCGGGCCCAGCGTGAGGGAGGGGTCGGCCACGCGCCCGGCCACCACCACATCGGCGCCGGCCTGCAGGGCCTGTGCGATTTCCGTGGCGCCGAGATAGGCGTTGGCGCTGACGACCTCCACGCCGTCCAGCGCCGCGCCCAGGCGCGAACGCAGCAGGGCGCGCTGCGCCTGGCCGTCCAGCGCGTCGCCGTGCACCACGGCGATGCGGGGCGGACGCAGCCCGGCCTGCCGCGCCAGCTCCGCGATGCGCCTGGCGGCGCCGCGGGGGTTGGCCGCGCCGAAATTGCTAACGATGCGGATGCCGTGCCGCAGGCAGTCGGCCAGCACGGGAGCGACCAGATCGTCGAGCAGGGGTTCATAGCCGGCGTCGGGGTTGGCGTTGCGCGCGAGCTGGGCCAGGGCGAGCGTGCGTTCGGCCAGGGTTTCGAAGATCAGCGTGCCGCCGCCGCGCGCGGCCAGCGTGCGCACCACGGCTGCGGCGCCGTCGCTGCGGTCGCCCGAAAAGCCGCTGGCGCAGCCGACGAGCAGGGGTGTCTGGGGCATGTCGGTGTTCCACGGAGCGGCGCGCGGTCCGCGCGCCGGCGGTAGGAAAGGTCTGGCTTCCGTGCCGCCGGTCCTGCCGGCGCGGAGGCGGGTTCCGGGACACTATAGGCAGCGCCGGTTCATACGTAAAATAGAAAAATCAGATCAATTAATCCAGAAAATCCATGAATCTCTCCGCCCGGCAGCTGCGCGCCTTCGTGGCGCTGGCCGAAGAACGCCATTTCACGCGGGCCGCGCAGCGCTGCCATCTGACCCAGCCCGCGTTCAGCGCGTTGATCCGCTCGCTGGAGGAAAGCGCGGGGCTGCGCCTCTTCGACCGCAGCACCCGCCACGTCGAGCTCACCGCCGAAGGGCGCGTGCTCGACGCGTCGGCGCGCCGGCTGCTGGCCGACATGGAGCTGGTCATGGGCGATCTGCGCGACCATGCGGCGCGCCGCCGGGGCAGGGTGGCGCTGGCGGCGCTGCCCTCGCTGGCCGCGGGCTGGCTGCCCGGACTGCTGGCCCGCTTCCGCGCCGGGCATCCCGGCATCGCGGTGGATCTGCGCGACGCCTTGCTGGACCCGTGCCTGGACATGGTGCGCGACGGCGTGGCGGATTTCGCGGTGGCCTCGCGCCGGCCCGACATGCAGGATCTGGACAGCGAATTCCTCTACGCCGACCGCTATTTCCTGGTGTGCCGGGCCGACCATCCGCTGGCCTCGGCGGGGCGCGCGCGGCTGCGCGACGTGGCGCGGCATCCGATGATCCAGCTCGCGCGCAACAGCAGCGTGCGCAAGCACCTGGACGCGGCGATGGGGGCGGACGCGCCGGCCCCGGTGTTCGAGGTGGAGCACCTGGCCACCGTGACCGGGCTGGTGCGGGCGGGCCTGGGCGTGGCCGTGGTGCCGGCCATGACGCTGTTCCACTTCGGCGGCCCCGAGCTGCGCATTGTGCCCCTGGCGGGCCGGCCCCTGACCCGGCCGCTCTATCTGGTGCGCCGCCAGGGACGCACGCTGCCGCTGGCGGCGCAGTCGCTGTGGGAGCTGCTGGCGGCCCACCGGGGCGACATCGGCGGCGCGGGCGGGCGCGAGGGTTGAGCCGGACCGGCCCGAGCGTGGGGGGCGCATCGTGCGCATGCCGTACTTTCGCGGACGGCTATTGGTGATTAAACTTCGATAGTTGCAGCCGCAGGCTGCCCCCAATCGAGGATTCCGCCCATGAGCAAGCAGATCATCCATACCGATGCCGCGCCGGCCGCCGTCGGCCCCTACTCGCAAGCGGTAGCCGCCACCGGCGCCAAGACCGTCTACCTCTCCGGCCAGATCGGCCTGGAGCCCGGCACCGGGGACCTGGTTTCCGAGAATTTCGACGCCCAGGTGCGCCAGGCATTCGCCAATATGCAGGAAGTCATCAAGGAAGCCGGCGGCACGCTGGACAACGTGGTCAAGCTCACGCTGTACCTCACCGACCTGGGCAAGTTCACCGCCGCCAACGCCATCATGGCCGAGATCATTCCGCAGCCGTTCCCGGCCCGCTCCACGGTGGGCGTGGCGAGCCTGCCCAAGGGCGCGCAGTTCGAGGTCGAAGCCATCATGGTGCTCTAGGCGCCGGGGTTCCAGGGCAACGAGGGCACGCGCTTCATGACGGCCGCGGCCGTGGCTGGCGGGCAGTCTGCCGCCCGCAAACCCATGACGGATACGGAACGCAAGTTCCGGAATCTGGGGCTGGTGCTGCCCGAGGACTTCATCCTGCACCTGCCGCTGCGCTACGAGGACGAAACCCGGGTCGTGCCGATCGCCTCGCTGCGGCCCGGCGCGCCCGCCCAGGTCGAAGGCCGGATCGTCAGGTCGGAAGTGCTTTACCGGCCGCGCCGCCAACTGACGGCTACCCTGGCCGACGAAACCGGCGAGCTGCAGCTGCGCTGGCTGAACTTCTACCCCAGCCAGCAGAAACAGCTCGCCGCCGGCAAGCGGCTGCGCGCGCGGGGCGAGGTGCGGGGCGGCCTGTTCGGCCGCGAAATGGTGCATCCGCGCATGAGCAGCGCCGACACGCCGCTGCCCACGGCGCTCACGCCCGTCTATCCCAGCACCGAGGGCCTGCCCCAGCCGGTATTGCGGCGCGCCATCGCGCAGGCGCTGGACCGCGCCGACCTGTCCGACACGCTGCCGGAAGCGGCGCGGGAACGCTACGGGCTGATGCCGTTCGAACCCGCGATCCGCGCGCTGCACACGCCCGCGCAGGGCGAACCCGAACAGGCGCTGCTCGACCGGGTGCATCCGGCCTGGCGGCGCATCAAGTTCGACGAGCTGCTGGCCCAGCAGTTGTCGCTGGCGGCGGCGCGCGCCGCCCGCCGCGTCAAGGAAGCCGAGCCGCTGCCCGCGCGCACTGCGCGGGGCGGGCTGGTGGACCGACTGTACGAAGCCCTTCCTTTCAGGCTCACCGGCGCCCAGGAGCGCGTGGTGCGCGAAATCTCGGCCGACCTGGCCAAGCCCTATCCCATGCACCGCCTGCTGCAGGGCGACGTGGGCAGCGGCAAGACCGTGGTGGCGGCCATCGCGGCGGCGCAGGCCATCGAGGCCGGCGCCCAGGTGGCCCTGATGGCGCCCACGGAAATCCTGGCCGAGCAGCATTTCCGCAAGCTGGTCGCATGGCTGCAGCCGCTGGGCGTGAACGTGGCCTGGCTCAGCGGCAGCCTGAGCGCCAAGGCGCGCCGCGAAGCGGCCGCGGCGGCGGCCGACGGCAGCGTGCAGCTCGTGGTGGGCACGCAGGCGCTGATCCAGGACCACGTCGAATTCCACCGCCTGGGCCTGTCCATCGTGGACGAGCAGCACCGCTTCGGCGTGGGCCAGCGCTTGGCGCTGACCCGCAAGGGCGAGACGGTGCGCGGGCGCATCGTGCCGCACCAGCTCAACATGAGCGCCACGCCCATTCCGCGCACCCTGGCCATGACATTCTTTGCCGACCTCGACGTGTCGGTCATCGACGAGCTTCCGCCCGGGCGCACGCCGGTGGTGACCAAGCTGGTGTCGGACGCGCGCCGCGACGAAGTGATCGCGCATGTGGCCCAGGCCGCCCGCGCCGGCCGGCAGGCCTACTGGGTCTGTCCGCTGGTCGAGGAAAGCGAGGCGCTCGAGCTGCAGACGGCGGTGGACACCTACGAAGGCATGCGGGCCGACCTGCCCGACCTGCGCATCGGCCTGGTGCACGGCCGCCTGCCGCAGAGCGAGAAGGCCGCCGTCATGCAGGCTTTCCGCGACGGCGCGATCGACCTGCTGGTGGCGACCACCGTGATCGAAGTGGGCGTGGACGTGCCCAACGCCTCGCTCATGGTGATCGAGCACGCCGAGCGTTTCGGCCTGGCCCAACTGCACCAGCTGCGCGGCCGGGTGGGGCGCGGCACGGCCGAATCGGTATGCGTGCTGCTGTACCAGACGCCGCTGTCGCAGATCGCGCGCGAGCGGCTGCGCGCCATGTTCGAGACGTCCGACGGTTTCGAGATTGCGCGGCGCGACCTGGAGCAGCGCGGACCGGGCGAGTTCCTGGGCACGCGGCAGTCGGGCATGGCCCTGCTGCGTTTCGCCGATCTTGAAACCGACGCCGCCATTGCCGAAGACGCGCGCGAGGCGGCCGGCTGGCTGCGGGCCGAACATCCCGAGGCGGTGGCGGCCCACCTGGCGCGCTGGATGCGCGGGCGCGAGGATTTCCTGCGTACATGACCATGCCTCAATTCATGCAACTTCCGGGAGCGTAGTCCCCATGACTCTCACCGAACTCAAGTACATCGTGGCGGTGGCGCGCGAGCGGCATTTCGGCCGCGCGGCCGAGGCCTGTTTCGTCAGCCAGCCCACGCTATCGGTCGCGATACGCAAGCTGGAAGACGAGCTGGGCGTGACGCTGTTCGAGCGCGGGGGCTCGGAGGTGGGCGTCACGCCCATCGGCCAGCGCATCGTGGCCCAGGCCCAGAAAGTGCTGGAGGAAAGCGCCAGCATCAAGGAGATCGCGCGCCAGGGGCACGATCCGCTGGCCGGCCCGCTGCGCGTGGGCGTCATCCACACCATCGGCCCCTACCTGCTGCCGCGCCTGGTGCCGGTGCAGATCGCCCGCACGCCCCAGATGCCGCTGCTGCTGCAGGAAAACTTCACCGTGCGGCTGGTGGAGCTGCTGCGCCAGGGCGAAATCGACTGCGCCATCATGGCCTTGCCCCTGCCGGAGGCCGGGCTGGTAATGCAGCCGCTGTACGACGAGCCCTTCGTGGTGGCGGTGCCGCACGACCACGAATTCGCCAGGCGCGAGGCCATCGACGCGCAGGACCTGAAACAGCAGACCATGCTGTTGCTGGGCAGCGGGCACTGCTTCCGCGACCAGGTGCTGGAAGTCTGTCCCGAACTCTCGCGTTTCTCGGCGGCCAGCGATGGCATCCAGCGCACCTTCGAGGGGTCGTCGCTGGAAACCATCCGGCACATGGTGGCGGCGGGCATCGGCGTGACGGTGCTGCCGGTGACGGCGGTGCCGGAGCATCCCGCGCCCAACGGCCTGTTGCGCTATCTGCCCTTCGAGGGCCAGGTGCCGGAACGGCGGGTGGTGCTGGCATGGCGCCGCAGCTTCCCGCGCCTGGCGGCCATCGAGGCGCTGGCCCAGGCGGTGTACGAGTGCGATCTGCCGGGCGTCCGGATGCTGTCCACGGAGGCCGCGGCCGAGCAAGACTAGCGCAGCCATCCCGCGGCGGATTTGCGCGGCGTCAAAAGCGCGGGCCGGCCGCGGCGGCAAGCCCGGCGTCTTGCCCGAATGTTGCATGGAGCAGTGTTATTCTTGTCGTGTTCACTCTTCCTGAAGGGAGCTGCAATGGCCAAGACGAAGAAAGAAGTTACCGTGCCCCGCATCAACATCGGCATTTCCGACAAGGACCGCGCCGCCGTGGCAGGCGAATTGTCCAAGCTGCTGGCCGATTCCTACACCCTGTACCTGATGACGCACAATTTCCACTGGAACGTCACGGGCCCGATGTTCAACGCGCTGCACCAGATGTTCATGGAACAGTACACGGAAGAATGGAACGCGCTGGACAGCATCGCCGAGCGCATTCGCGCCCTGGGCCACTACGCGCCGGGCACCTACCGCGAATACGGCAAGCTGTCGTCCATCGCCGAGCCGGACTCGGTGCCCGAGGCGCTGGAAATGGTGCGCCTGCTGGTGGCCGGCAACGAATCCGTGGCCAAGACCGCCCGCGCCGCCTTCGACAAGGCCGACGCCGCCAACGACCAGCCCACCGCCGACCTGCTCACGCAGCGGCTCGACGTGCACGAGAAAAACGCCTGGATGCTGCGCAGCCTGCTGCAGTAAGCCAGGCGCAGGCAGGGAAAAACCGGCGCGCCCTTGCGGGCGGCCGGTTTTTTTTGGGCTTGGGCCGCCGCAAGCGCGGCTCCCCGGAAGAACGCGGCCGCGGCGCGGGCGCGTTTTCTTTCTTGCCGTCGTCAGGCGGAAGCGCCTTGCAGGAAGCGGTCGAGAATGCGGCGGCTTTCGGCGACGTTGCCGTTTTTCAGGTTCTGCATCGCAAGCTCGATGTTCGCCTCGCGGTCCATGGGGCTGGCCTGGATGACGCGCTGCGCGCTGGCGATGACGTCGTCCGGGCTGGCGGCGCTGCTGCGCCGGGCCAGGAACTCGCGCTTGTGGGCGTCGGCCAGCGAGCGCTGCAGCGAGATCAGGCCCTGGTAGGTCGGGTCGATGGCCTGGATGCCGTTGATGGCTTCCTCGGCGTCGCGCAGGCGTTCTTCGCTCAGGCATTTGCGGAAGCTGCGGGCCAGCGCGCGCAGGCACTTGTCGACGTGATCGTGCGCGCTGGTGATGGCCATCGCGCCGCTTTGCGCCAGGCGGTTGTAGACCTGCGCGGCGGCGCGGTAGGCGCCGAGCTGCTGCAGCTTGGCGGCCGCCAGCTGCACCGTGTCCTTCTCGGCCGGCAGGCTGGAGGCGGCCAGGCGCTCCCAGCATTCGATCGCGGCGCGCGTCTGGCCTTGCGCCTGCAGCTGCTTGGCGGCGCGCTGTACGTAGCGGGGATCGACGGGCGACAGCGCGGCCAGGCGGCCGAGCAGGGCCACCGTTTCGCTGCTGTTGCGGTATTCCGGGTAGCTCTCGTAGGCCTTGAGCAGGCGGCGGTAGGCCTGGTTGATCTGCTCGCCGTGGTTTTCTTCGTCGCTGGATTGCGGCAGCGATTGCAGGGCGTAGAAGGCGCTCAGCGAAGGCAGCAGCGCGCCGATGCGGCCGGTGCGCTTCACTTCGCGCGCGGCCCGCTTGAGCACGGCCGCGCGCGCGGCTTCCAGGTGCCCGGCGTTGACAGAGGGCGTGCGCGACAGCGCATTGACCATGTTGGCGGCGTCCGCCAGCGGGGTGGTGCTGCGGGTGGCGAAGCGCAGCGAGCGCTCGGCATCGCTGGCCGCATAGCGCGCGAACGCTTCCTCGGCCTGCTTGTTCTGGCCCAGGCGCGAATAGATGCGGCCCAGCAGCAGGGCGGTCTTCTCGTCGCTTTCCTTGTCCAGCGATTCGGCGGCCCAGTCGCGCGCGCTGGCGTAATCGCCCACCTTCATGGCGCCTTCGGCCGCCTGGCGCAGGATGTGCGCGCTGCGGTTGCTGTCGATGGACAGCGCCATCGTCCAGGCGTCCAGGATGTCGTCGGTCTGCTCCAGCGCGCTGACCGCGCGGGCGCGCAGCACGTAGGCGGTGGGGCTGCCGCCCTTGAGCTCCAGCGCGCGGTTGGTGAGCAGCAGGGCGTTGTCCCACTCCAGCTCTCTGGCGGCGGACTTGGCGCGTTCGATGCACTGCTTCCAGTCCAGCGGCTCGGCGCCGTGGCCCGCCGGCAGGCTGGCGTCCGTGCCCAGCAGCTTGTCGCAGATGGCGCGGCCCACGAGCTTGGCGAAGGCGGGAGTGTAATGCGCGGTATCGCGGCCTTCTTCGGGCATGCCGCGGCTCTGGCCGAAGTGGGCGAGCAGCACGCCGGGCTCCACCGTCTCGATGCCCAGGGTCTGGGCCGCGAGTTTCACCGTTTCCACCATCTGGGCGCGATCGGCAATGGGCTGGCCGGCGGCATTCATGGCGTTGCAGTGGGTGACCAGCACGAAGGAGCGGCCCAGCAATTGCTGGATCACCTTCAGGTCGTCGAGGATTTCCTGGGCGTTCTGCACGTGCAGCACGGTGTTCAGCAGCGCGCGGCTGGCCGCGGGCGGCACGTGCGCGAAGCTGGGCGCCGCTTCCAGGGCCTCGCGGCGGCGCTCGAGCGCATCGCGGCCGGAATGCTCGAAGAAGATCTTCAGCAGCTCGGGGCAGAAGTTCAGCGCTTCCTTGAAGCGCACGAGCTGCAGGTAGACGCCGTCCAGCTCCAGCACCTTGGTGGAGCTGATTTCCACGACGTAGCGCAGGTCGGAGGGCAGCGCGTGCGCGGGATTCGATTCGCGCACAGGTTCGCTGGAAAGGAAGGACCACACGCCCTCGGGCAGCGAAACCTCGCCGCGCATGTAGCGGATGGCCTGGATGGTTTCCTTGGTGTTGTGGGTGAAACCATACAGCAGACGATTATCCAGCACGAAATTGCGTTGCGCCTGAAGCTTGGTCATCGGGCCGGCGACGCGGCACGATCCTATCGTGGAAATAATCACGGTTCAATACTCCTTCATTACATCAGGGCGAAAAGATACCGGAAGCGCGAGTATCGAAAACCCGGCCGGAGTGAGTGTGAGTAACGGACATCCCGGCGCCCAAGGGGCGGGGACGGTTATATATGGATTGGCGAGAAGCAATATAAAAACAACTGTTTCAAAATCGCGGCCGGATTATTCAAAAAACCGGTCTCGAACGTCATGGGGTTTTCAGGCGCATCAGCCTGGGCTCGGCCCGGCGCACGCCCGGGCTGGCCGGCTGCGGCTGGGCCGCCTGGGTCATGAACTCGTCCAGGGCCTGCTCCAGGGGCGGATACTGGCGCTGGACGCGCTCGCGCGCGCGCTTGCCCATGGCATGCAGCCGGGCCGGTTCGCCCAGCGCCTCCAGCAGCCGGGCCGCCACTTCGGAGGCCGATTGCGAATAATCCACCTGCAGGCCGTCGTGGCCGGTTTCGATCAGTTCGGAATAAGCGGGACTCAATCCGGCTGCCGGGCAGATGCCGTGCGCCATGCATTCGAGCAGCGCCGCGGTGGCGGGCAGGGGCGGCATTTCTCCCTGCGCGGGAATATAAGGAAATAGCGCCAGGTCGATATGCGACAGCAATTGCTCGCGCGAGGGCAGATCGGTGATTTCGGAGACGAAAACCATTTGCTCCTCGTGCAGGCCGATCGAGACGGCGTGCCGATGCATCGCCGCCGCGGCGCGTCCGCCGCTCAGCGCGAGGAACACGACGTTCGGAAACCGCAGGGCGATTTCCGCGTACACGTCGATGATGCGGCGCGCCAGCGCCGGGTCGGGGGCATCCTCGGTCAGGGCGATCACCACCTTGTTTTCCAGCGCCGCGAGCGCCGCGTCCACCTCGGGAGCGGCCGCCTTGCGGGCGGGGCCGGCGGGCAGCGGCAGCGGGGGCAGGATGACGGCATCGCGGGTCGCGGGCAGGAGCTGGTTGGCGGCTTCGTGCATGGCCTGGGAGCCGAGCGCGATCAGGTCGGCGTTGGCCAGGGCTTCGCCGACCAGCTTGAGTTCCAGGCGGCCCCGCTCCGAGAGCTTCTGGCGCGCGGCGGGCTTCTGGAAGTACTCCAGCCCCAGCATGACCAGTCCGTAGGGCACGCGCAGCGACTGCGCGGCCCGGTCGGCGGCCAGGGCGCAGCGGATGCTGTTCCAGGCCAGCACCGCGCGGGGGCGGCCGGAAACGGTGGCGGCCAGCACGGCGTCGGCCAGGGTCTGCGCCGCATCCTCGATGGCTTGCGTGTGGCCCGGACTGCTCTGGATGGCCTGGTACACCACGCCGTCCAGCGTGACGCCGCTTTGATGCAGCTCGGCGTGCGCGGCGGCGTCGGCGCGCATGGCTTCGTCCTGCGCCAGGCAGATCACGCGCACCGCGCCGTAGCGCTTGCGCAGCAGCACGGCATGGCGGTGCAGCGCATTGCTCGCGGCCGTGCGGCCGTGCAGCAGGGTGATCGGCGAGACGATGACGATCGGCCCGTCGGCCGGAGCCTCCAGCCGCGCGCGGGGCCGGCGCGGCTGGCCCGCGCGCCGCAGCAGCTCGTGCGCATTGCGCACGCGGCGGGCGCGGTGCCGTTCGGAGGTGCTGAATTCGGCGCCCGCCTGTTCGGCGCGCTCCAGCAGCCTGGCCGGCGCGCTCACCAGGCCGGCGTCGTAGAGACTGAAGGCGAGCTGGCGCACGGCGGGCGCGCCGGGCTCCATGTCCAGCAGCTGTTCGGCGATCTGTTCGGAAATGTGGGGGTAGCTGCTGCGCGCCCACTTGGCCACTTCGCACAGGGCGCGCAGCCGGGTCTGCGCCGGCCAGCCCTGCCGCGAGATCCAGAGGATGACCTCGGCGTCGCGCACGCGGCGGGCATAGTCGAGCGCTTCCTTGATGGCGTTGGCCGTTTCGGCGGGCAGGGCGGCCGGCGCGCTTTGGCGCGGCGTGCGCGATGCGCGCCGTTCGCGCTTGTGCGCGCTGGACAACCGGTACAGCCGCCAGGGCAGCGCCATGTAATCGAACAGTCCGCGCGCCTGCGTGACCGCCTGGCCGAACTGCCAGGTCAGCGTGCGTTCCTGGCGCGCCAGCATCTGGTGCGCTTCGCGCAACAGCGCCTTGACGCCGGCCAGGTCCTTCTCGGCTTGCAGGCGGGCGGCGCGTTCCTGTTCCAGGCGCGCGTGCATCAACTCGTTTTCGCGGGCGAGATGGGATGCCTGCGCGGGCGCGAGAGTCCCGGCGGCCGGGGGCAGGGCGGTGAGAGCGGCGGTCTGTGGAGGCATGGGCGGTAGCGGTGCGGAAGTGGAAGATCAGGGCCGTGCGGCGCGGGCGTGGCGGCGCACCCAGGCTTCGCGGTAGGCAATGCGCGCGCGGCGGCCCCGCGGGCTGTTCAGGCCCGAGTCCGGCGCCTGCGTCAGCGACGTGCCGCGATGCAGGGCCAGGGTCTGGACATCGGCGCTGCGGGTCACGGCGTCGCGCCCCAGCAGCAGGCCGATGCGGTGTTCGTATTCCTCGTCGGCACCCATGCGCACCTCTTCGAAATCCCCCACGGCGAGCGCCGCGGAACGCCGCAGCATGAGCGAGCACGGGTTGTGGCGGATATACGGATAGATGCGGGGTGCGACAAGGCGTCCGTCCTCGGAAAGGCGTATCAGGCGACTGACCGCGGCGTGTGCGCCGGTGCGCTCCAGCTGGGCGACCTGCGCGGCCACGCGGTGCGGCAACATAATGTCGTCGGCGTCCAGGAAAGTAATGAAATCTCCTTTTGCCAGGCGCATTCCTATATTCCTGGAAGCGTAGGCGCCATTATTCGGAAAACGGTGGACAGTTATACGCGGATCGACTCGCGCCATGCGCAGCATATGTTGGAATGTGTGATCGGCCGAGCCGTCATCAATCGCAATAATTTCAATATCGCGATAAGCCTGCGCGGCTACGGAAGACAGCGCCAGCGAAATGGTGGACTGCGCGTCGCGGGCGCAGACGATTACCGAAACCAGCGCGCCGCCCGCCGCGCGGGTGCATTTTTTCCCAACGAAATCCGCCATTTTGAGGGGGGAATCGTCCGCGATGTCGTCCATGCATGTATTTGTCAATGCATATTTCAAATATTTTCTTGCCCGAGAGAATTCACCGGCCTGGATGTGCACTGCAGCAAAAATTGCATGCAAATCCTTGGATTTGCTTAACATTGGGTCCAGGGGGCGCAGCGCATCCATGGCGCCGCCGGTGTCGCCGGCCGCCAGCAGGCAGGCCGCGCGCAGCGCGCTTTCCCCGGGGCGCAGCCAGGGCAGCGCGGCCCGCGGCTCGCTGCGGGCCAACGCCAGGGCGTACTGGCGCCGTTCGTGGTCGGAGACGAGGCCGGCATACCGCGGGGCAGCAAGAACCGTGTCGTGCCCGATTTCGAGCGCGGCTCGGGCGCGCGCCAGCGCAAACTCGGGCAAACGGGGCGTTTTTGTTTCCAGTGTTGTCTGAAATAGTCCGATTCTGTTCAGGATCACGGGGTTTCGGGGCGCTTTTTCATAGAGCGCATGGGGCCCCAGCCGCCTGGTAAGCCGATGTACTTTTTTTTGATAAATATTGAACAGGTGGCGGAGCAAAAGTGGATTACCTGCTGAACGAGAATACGGGGCGAAGGGGGAATTTACGGTGCCGCGCCGGAGCGGGGGAGCGAAATTCCACGTTCATTATAGGGTTGCCTATACATCATTAATACTCATATTCGAACCGCAGCCACGTTTGATTTGATTTGATAAATATTGAAATCCGGCGGCGTTTTACCCGCTCTTATCATTCGTTCCGTTTTTGCCGGCCGCTTGCCGGCGCCTGATTAATCGCAAGAGCGGCCCGGCCGCGTGGGAGGACTTGCATGGCATGTACGGGACGGGGCAGGTGAGCGCTGCCGCCCTGCAGACGCAGATCCGCGTGGTGCTGTCGCTGGTGTTCCGCGAGACGCGGGTGCGCTTCGGCGGCACGCGCCTGGGCTATCTGTGGGCCCTGATCGAGCCGATCCTGCACGTTGCCGTGCTCTCCGCGATCTACATGGTGTGGGGCAGGCACGCGCCGATGGGCAACCTGCAGATGTTCTTCATCACCGGCATCATGCCGTTCTTCCTGTTCAGCCATACGTCCTCGCAGCTCTCGCGGGCCATTTCGTCCAACGGGCAACTGCTGCGCCTGCCGCCCATCACCAATATGGACATCGTCTTCGCCAAGGCGCTGCTGCAGGGGCTGACCTGGATGATCGTGTTCGCCATCCTGCTCTTCATCGTGATGCTGGGCGGGCGGCTGGTGCTGCCCGAGCGCGTGGAGGAATGCGCGGCGGCGGCCCTGTTCACCTTCCTGCTGGGGTTCGGCGTCGGGCTCGTCAACGCCGTGCTGAACATGCTGTTCAAGGCATGGGAGCGCGTCTACAGCGCCGTGACCAAGCCCCTGTACCTGTTGTCGGGCGTGTTCTACCTGGTCGATTCGCTGCCGGACCAGGCGCGCCGCGTTCTCGTGTGGAATCCGCTGGTGCACGCCATCGAATGGTTCCGCGAAGGCTATTTCGCCAACTTCAGTTCGCTCACCCTGGACCGCGCCTATCTCATCGAGTGGGCCGTGGCCAGCGTGGTGCTGGGCCTGTGCATGGAGCGCGCCTTCCGGCGGCGCCTGCACACGCGCTGAAGCCGGCGTATCTCATGGAGGGTCTGTTGCTCGAACTGCGGCATATCTCGAAGTCGTTCCGCTCCCGCAAGGGCGTCAAGCGCGTGCTGGACGATATCTCTTTCACCTTCCGGGAAGGCGAGAACATGGCCATCCTGGGCGGCAACGGCTCGGGCAAGTCCACGCTGGTGCGCATGATGTGCGGCATGGAACTGCCCGATTCCGGCGGCGTGCGGCGCGAGGGCTCGGTGTCCTTTCCGCTGGGTTTCGCCGGCGCCATCAGCCCGAGCATGACGGGGCGCGACAACGTGCGCTTCGTGGCGCGCATCTACGGCGCCAACGTGCCGCAGGTGGAGCGCTTCGTGTACGAGTTCTCGGAACTCGGCCGCGCCTATGACCTGCCGGTGGCCACTTATGCCAACAGCATGCGGGCGCGCTTGTCCTATGGCCTTTCCATGGCGCTGAAGTTCGACGTGTACGTGGCCGACGAGATGGTGGCCGTCGGCGACCCGGCTTTCAAGCGCAAGTGCCTGGAGGTGTTCGCCGAGCGCGCGCGCAATGCGACGGTCATCATCGTTTCCAGCGTGACGACCTCGCCGCAGCGCTTCTGCCAGTCCGGGATGATCCTGGAGAACGGCAGGCTGGGCGAGCCGCTGCCCCTGGCCGAGGCGATCGCGCGCTATGGCGCCGCCCAGCCCGCGGCGCCTGCCGCCGCGGCGCCGACCGCCGCGGTATCGACCGCCACGGTGTCGACCGCCGCCTGATTCCGGCGCGGCGTTTCTGGCCGCGTCCAACCCTCCGAGAGATTGACATGACGACGACGGAAAAAGTCTATAGCGGGCCGCGGCTGCCCGACGACGGGGCGAAGCCGGGCATGACCCTGCTGCGCTGGTCGGCGGTGGCCGTGATCGGCGTGCCGGCGCTGCTGCTGGCGATATACCTGTTCTTCATCGCGGCCAGCCAGTACGTGTCGGAGGCGCGCTTCGGCCTGCGCGCCGGCTCGCCCAACCAGGTGGCCGGCGCGGGCGCGCAGAGCCATCCCATGGCGGGCGGCGCCGGCGTGACCACGGAATTGTTCGTGGACTCGTTCGCGGTGGTGGACTACGTGAAATCGCGCCAGATCGTGCAGGAGCTGGACAAGAAGCTCGACCTGCGCAAGATGTGGTCGCGCCCTGTGCTGGATTTCTGGTACCGCATGGATGCCGATGACACGGCCGAAGGGCTGTGGCGGCAGTGGAACCGCATGGTGGACATCCAGTTCGACATGTCCACGGGCGCCATCATTCTCAAGGTGCGCGCCTTCTCGCCGGAGGATTCGCTCAGGCTGGCCAAGGCCATCCTGGAATCCAGCGAGGCGCTGGTCAACGAGATGTCGGCCAAGTCGCGCTCGGACAGCGTGCGCTTCGCCACCGATGAAGTAGCGCGGGCCGAGGAGCGCCTGGCCAAGGCGCGCCAGAGCGTGCAGGAACTGCGGGCGCGCACCGGCGTGCAGGACCCGGTGAAAGAAGCCGAGGCCAATCTGCAGCTGGCCGCGCAGGTGCGCGGCGAGATCGCCACGGTGGCGGCGCAGCTGGATTCGCTGCGCCGGGGCGGGCTGTCGCGCGGCCCCGCCTACGAGCGGGTGCAGGCGCGCCACGAGGCGCTCAAGCGCCAGCTGGAAGCCCTGAACGATCACCAGATCAGCGTGGGCAAGGGAGCGGGGAAAGACTCGCTGTCTACGCTGCTGCGCGAGTACGAGGCGGCCGAGACCGAGCGCCAGTTCGCGGAGGCTTACTACACCGGCGCCCTGAAATCGCTGGAAGACGCCCGCTCCCTGGCCACGCGCCAGGTGCTCTACACGGTGGTGGCCTCGCAGCCGCAACTGGCCGACGAGTCCCAGTATCCCCGGCGCTTCGTGGACACGGCGCTGGGCGTGATGGCGCTTTTCATTCTGTGGATCGTGGGCGTGCTGGTGACTTACGCCATCAAGGATCACGCCTGACCGGCAAAGGAGGATATCCATCATGCTATCCCTGCTTGCACGCATCCGGCGTCCCCGCCGCGCCGATCGCGACGCCGCCGCCGCGGGCGGCGCGGTTTCCACGCCCGACCGGCTGCAGGCCGCCCTGGCTTCGGCCTCGGCCGACGGCGCCGAGCCCGAACGCGATCTGCTGGAGCGCGCCCGGCGCACGCTGGAAGCGCGCATCCAGGCCGACGATCCGCTGGGCGCGCTGCCCGAGCTGCTGGGCTGCGTGCAGCGCTATCCGCAGACAGAGCTGTTCCAGGTGCTGGTGGCGCGCGCGCTGGAAGCCGCGCACCGGCCCGACGAGAGCCTGGCCGTGTGGCGGGGCATCCACCAGCGCTTTCCCGATTCGTCCGATGCGTTCATCCTGATGCTGCGCAACGTGAAGCGCCAGCTGGGCGTGGACGCGGGGCGCAAGGAGATCGAGCTGTACTTCTCCGGCGGCAGCGTGGCCGCGCGCGACATCCTGCTGGAGGCCAAGAGCTGGGACGAGCTCGGCCTGTCCGAGCAGGCCGAAGCATGCTTTGCGCGGTTGGCCGACGCGCATCCCGGGTTCGAGAACGGCTACGTCGCCTGGGCCAAGTCGTGCACGCGGCGCGGCTACCCGTGGCGCGCCCGCGAGGTGCTCGAGCGCGGCCTGGCCGCCATCGGGCCGTCCGCGCGCAAGCTCTCGCGCCGGCTGGACGAACTCAATACCGACCTGATCGCGCTGCGCCAGCTCGGCGTGCATGGCGGCGACGACGTGCCCGTCAGCATCCTGGTGCTGGAGAAGCTGTTCGAGGAGATCGGACGCCGCCGCAACGCCGAATACGAGCCGCCGGAAGACGGTTTCCTGGGGCCGGTGCTGATGATCAACGGTTCTCTGGGCGCGGGCGGCGCCGAGCGGCAGTTCGTCAACACCGCGGTGGCCTTGCAGACGGCGATCCAGGAAGGCCGGTCCGTCGCGGGCTACCCGGTGCTCGGTCCGGTGCAGGTCGTCTGCCGTTCGCTGCGCAGCCGCGAGGGCGCCGACTTCTTCGAGGCCACGCTCCGGGAGGCCGGCATTCCGGTGTCGGTCTATGCGGACATGCAGCCCTGGGGCGGCTGCGAATACGCGTCGCTGCTCAGCCCGTACCGCGACTATCTGCGCTTCTTGCCCAAGCAGATCGTGGAAGGCACGAGCAAACTCACCGACGCGATACGCACGGCCGCGCCCACGGTGGCGCACATCTGGCAGGACGGCTCCATTTTCGCCACCGCACTGTCGGCGCTGCTGGCCGGCGTGCCGCGCATCGTGCTGTCGGTGCGCACCATGCCGCCCGTGGACCGGCCCGACCGCTACCGCGTGGAGTACGACATCATCTACCGCGCGCTGCTGGGCATGAAGGGCGTGGCGCTCAGCTCCAATTCCGGCTTCGCGGCGCGCCGCTATGCGCAGTGGCTGGACCTGGACGAGCGCAGCATTCCCGTGGTCTACAACGGCCTGGCGCCGCTGCCGGCGGTGCAGGACGACGAGTGCGTGCGGCTGTGGCGCGAGTTCGAGGCGCGCACGCCGCAGGCCGCCTACACGGTCGGCACCGTGATGCGGGTCGACGACAACAAGCGGCCCTTTCTGTGGGTGGAGGCGGCGCATCTGTATTCGCAGTCCAACCCCGACGCGCGCTTCGTGATGGTGGGCGGCGGGCCGCTGCTCGAGCCGGTCAGGGAGTTCGCGCAGCGCCTGGGCATGAGCGACCGCATCCTGTTCACCGGCATTTCGCGGCGCGTGGGCTACTGGCTGTCGCACTTCGACGCCTTCATGCTGCTGTCGCGCTTCGAGGGCCTGCCCAATGTGCTCATCGAGGCGCAGTTCGCCGGCGTGCCCGTGGTGACCACGCTCGCGGGCGGAGCGGGCGAGGCGGTGCAGGAAGGCGTGACGGGCCTGACGCTGCCGGCAGGCGAAGTCGAGGCGCCGGAGGTCGTGCGCGCGCTGGCGCAGATGCGGGACATGCGGCGCAAGGATCCCGACATCGGCAGCAAGGCGCGGGCCTGGGCGCAGGCGCGATTCTCGCTCGAGCAGATGATCGCCTCGACCGTCTCCTGCTATCTCAATTAGACACGGCCGCCGGCCGCCATTCTGGAATGGAGTCATGAACACTAGAGTTTTGCGCTTTACCGCGGTCTTCGCGCTGGCCATGCTGTCGGGCTGCAGCCTGCTGTCGGGTTCCGGGCCCACGCGCTCGGCCATCCTGAGCGGGCCGTCCGACAGCGCCGCGCCCTACCAGGTGGTGGACCTGAGCGCCGCCACCATCGCGCCCTATCTGCTGGACCGCTCCCGCAAGGACGAGGGCGGCACTTCCGACGGCTATGCCGGCAACATCCGCGTGCTGCCGGGCGACGTGCTGCGCATCCTGGTGGCCGACAGCGTGGAAGGCGGACTGTTCGCGCCTCTGGCGGCGGGCGGCACGGTTTTCGAGGCGGTGCGCGTGGATTCGAAGGGCACGATCTCGCTGCCCTATGCCGGGCGGCTGACGGTGCAGGGCAAGTCGCTGCCGGCCATCGAGGAAAGCATCAAGGCCAGCCTGCGCCATACGGCGGCCGTTCAGCCGCAGGTCATGGTGGACCTGGCCGACGACCGCAGCAATTCCGTGCTGGTGGCGGGCGCGGTGCAGCACCCCGGCCGCTTCGGCGGCCTGAAGGCGCCCCTCACGGCGCTGGACGCCATCACGCTGGCCGGCGGCTCCACGCTGCCTTCCTACCAGGCCGACGTGGTCATCCGCCATGGCGCGCAGGTCAGGCGCATTCCGTACTACCAGTTGCTCAATGGGCGCAACGTGCCCGTTGAGCCGCGCTCCGAGCTGGTCGTGGAGCCCAACCTGAAGCGCTTCGTGGCCATGGGCGCGCTCGCCAAGCCCGGTCTGCACGAGCTGCCGTCGAATCGCACCAACCTGCTGGACGCGCTGGGCGTGGCGGGCGGCCTGAACGACCGGGCCGCCGACGCCACCGGCGTCTTCGTGTTCCGGCTGGACGGCAAGTCGGCCGACGGCTCGCCGCATCCGGTGGTGTTCCGCCTGAACATGCGCAACCCCGAATCCATGTTCCTGGCCAAGCAGTTCGAGCTGCTGCCCGAAGACGTGGTCTACGTCAGCAACGCGCCGATGTACGAATGGGAAAAGATCATTACCCCCATCGTGCAGGTGATGATCGTCGGCCAGCGCGTCGAAATGTATTGATTTTCCTTTCAGAGGTATGACATGCCCCACAACATCATGAATCTCTCCGACGTCAAGCTGGCCGTGGTCGGCCTGGGCTACGTGGGCCTGCCGCTGGCCGTGGAGTTCGGCAAGAAGCGGCCGGTCATCGGTTTCGATATCAACACCCGCCGCGTGGACGGGCTGCAGTCGGGATTCGACCAGACCCTGGAAGTCGGCAGGGAAGAGCTGGCCGAGGCCCGGCACCTGAGCTATACGGCCGACCGCCAGGAGCTGGCCAGGGCCAACGTGTACATCGTGACGGTGCCCACGCCCATCGACGAGTACAAGCAGCCGGACCTGACGCCGCTGGTCAGGGCCAGCGAGACGATCGGCGCGGTGCTCAAGCGCGGCGACATCGTCATCTACGAGTCCACGGTGTATCCGGGGGCCACCGAGGAAGACTGCGTGCCGGTGCTGGAGCGGGTGTCGGGGCTGAAGTTC
>NZ_CALSFU010000009.1 GCF_943737005.1 Achromobacter sp. Marseille-Q4962
GGTTGCGACGGGGTGATGCCCTTGACCAGCGCCTCCGGACGGCTCTTCACCTCGTGTTCGCGCGGCTGCCAGGCGGCGTCGGTGGCGGGGGCTTCGGCCAGCTCGAAGCTGGTCTTCACCTCTTCGAGGCGCGGATCGTCGTGGCGCAGGCGCTCGATGTGGTGGTGCGGGGTTTCCAGGTGCTTGTTGGGGATGAGCACTAGGTTGACCTTCAGGCGGGCTTCCATCTTGGTGATGTCGGCGCGCTTTTCGTTCAGCAGGTAAGTGGCCACTTCGACGGGCACCTGGGCGTGGACCGCCGCGGTGTTCTCCTTCATGGCCTCTTCCTGCAGCAGGCGCAGCACGTGCAGGGCGCTGGATTCCGCGTCGCGGATCACGCCGGTGCCGTTGCAGCGCGGGCAGGTGATGTGCGAGCCCTCGTTCAGGGCGGGACGCAGGCGCTGGCGCGACAGTTCCATCAGGCCGAAGCGCGAGATCTTGCCCATCTGGACGCGGGCGCGGTCGAAATGGAGGGCGTCGCGCAGGCGCTGTTCGACGGCGCGCTGGTTCTTGCTGTCCTCCATGTCGATGAAGTCGATGACGATCAGGCCGCCCAGGTCGCGCAGGCGCAGCTGGCGGGCGACTTCGTCGGCGGCCTCCAGGTTGGTGCGCAGCGCGGTTTCCTCGATGTCGGCGCCGCGCGTCGAGCGGGCCGAGTTCACGTCCACGGACACCAGCGCTTCGGTGTGGTCGATGACCACGGCGCCGCCGGACGGCAGCTGCACGGTGCGCGAGTAGGCCGTCTCGATCTGGTGCTCGATCTGGAAGCGGGAGAAAAGAGGGATGTCGTCGCGGTAGCGCTTCACGCGCTGGACGTTGTCGGGCATCACCACGCTCATGAACGCGGTGGCCTGGTCGGCGATCTCGTCGGTATCGATGAGGATTTCACCGATTTCCGGGGAGAAGTAGTCGCGGATGGCCCGGATGACCAGGCTGGATTCGAGGTAGATCAGGATGGGCGCGGCGTTGTCGCGGGCGGCGCCGTCGATGGCCGTCCAGAGCTGCAGCAGGTAGGACAGGTCCCATTGGAGCTCTTCGACGCTGCGGCCGATGCCGGCGGTGCGGGCGATGATGCTCATGCCCTGGGGCAGGTCGAGCTGCTCCATGGTGTCGCGCAGTTCCTGGCGGTCTTCGCCCTCCACGCGGCGCGACACGCCGCCGCCGCGGGGGTTGTTGGGCATCAGGACCAGGTAGCGGCCCGCCAGGGAGATGAAGGTGGTGAGGGCGGCGCCCTTGTTGCCGCGCTCTTCCTTCTCGACCTGGACGATCAGCTCCTGGCCCTCGCGCAGTGCGTCCTGGATGCGGGCGCTGCGGACGTCCACGCCTTCCTTGAAGTAGCTGCGCGCCACTTCCTTGAAGGGCAGGAAGCCGTGGCGGTCTTCGCCGTAGTTGACGAAGCAGGCTTCGAGGCCGGGTTCGATCCGGGTGATGACACCTTTGTAGATATTGCCTTTGCGCTGTTCGCGGCCGGCGGTCTCGATGTCGAGGTCGATGAGCTTCTGCCCATCGACGATAGCGACGCGCAATTCTTCCTGGTGCGTCGCATTAAACAGCATGCGCTTCATGAGAGAGGTTCTCCGTTGTCATGACGCGCCGATATCGGCGCGTGACCTCGGGTCACTCGGGCTGCGGCTGAAGCGGGCAAGAAGGGCGCGGACCGTACCTGGGACGTGCGCCCAGGCGTATCCGCCGCGGGTCAGGCGGGCACGTCGTGCCGTGTGGCACGGGGTTCTGTCAGCAGGGGGGTCAGCTTCACTGTTTGTGGTTTGACGGGATGTGCTGTGAACGGCAGGTGCGATGGGAATGGATGCCCACGCGCACCTGGTGCTTTAAATCAAATAAGCGACGATTCTTGCAGTGCTTCAGAGCCGCTTGCGGCAGGCAACGGATCCGCGGAGACAGCGGGCAAAATGAATGCCACACCACTGTACGGCGGAGCGCGGTTGCGCCGGCGACCAAGAGACCCCGGGGTTGAATGAGCAGGCAGTACAATGGCGGCCCGCGCGCGCTCGACGGAGTTGCGTGTTGTGCATCTCTACGCCAGGCGGCTGGTTCAGCCCCTTCAGGCTGTCCCGATTATATGTCGCTTTCCGCAATGCGCAAAGAATCTTCCCCCTCAGCGGCCGCCCCGGCGGTCCGCCTCGTGCAGGTGCCCGCCGAACTGGCCGGGCAGCGCCTGGACAATTTCCTGGTGCGCCTGTGCAAGGGCGTGCCCAAGACCCACATCTACAAGGCGATCCGGGGCGGCGAGGTGCGCGTAAACAAGGGACGGACTTCGGCCGACTACCGCATCGCCGAGGGCGACACCGTGCGCATCCCGCCGCTGCGCCTGCCGGATCCCGGCCAGCCGCGGCCCGTGCCCGGCGCGGAGTTCCCCGTGGTCTTCGAGGACGACGCCATCCTGGTCATCGACAAGCCTGCCGGCGTGGCGGTGCACGGCGGCAGCGGGGTGTCGTTCGGCGTCATCGAGCAATTGCGCGCGGCGCGCCCGCAGGCCCGCTTCCTGGAGCTCGTGCACCGGCTCGACCGCGAAACGTCCGGCCTGCTCATGGTGGCCAAGAAGCGCAGCGCGCTGCTCGCCCTGCACGCCATGCTGCGCGAGGGCAAGGGCGGCAAGCACTACCTGGCCCTGGTCGAGGGCGACTGGGTCAACGACCGCCAGCATATCCGCCTGGGCCTGACCAAATGGACCACCCAGTCGGGCGAGCGGCGCGTCAAGGTGGACGCGCAGGGCCAGAAGGCGCACACCATCGTCACCTTGCGCAAACGCTACGGCAGCTACAGCCTGGTGGACGCCGAGCTGCGCACCGGGCGCACGCACCAGATCCGGGTGCACCTGGCGGCCAGCGGCCATCCCATCGTGGGCGACGACAAATACGGGCACGACGAGGTGCGCGCCGACTTCGCCCGCCGGGGGTTCAACCGCATGTTCCTGCACGCGCACACGCTGACGCTGCCGCATCCCCTCACCGGCGACATGCTGGAATTGCGGGCCGAACTGCCTCCGGCCTGCCTGAAACTGCTGAAACAACTGGAGTCGGCCTGATATGTATTCGTTGGTCGTATTCGACTGGGACGGCACCCTGATGGATTCCACGCACAGCATCGTGGCCGCCATCCAGGGCGCCTGCCGCGACCTGGACCTGCCCGTGCCTTCGGCTTCCTCGGCCAGTTGGGTGATCGGCCTGTCGCTCGAAAGCGCCCTGCGCAAGGCCGTGCCCGAGCTGACGCCGGCCATGATGCCCCGTTTCCTGGAGCGCTACCGCATCCACTACCTGCTGCGCGATCCCGAGCTTCGGCTTTTCGACGGCGTGCGCGAGCTGCTGGCCTCGCTGGCCGAGCGCGACGTGCGGCTGGCCGTGGCCACGGGCAAGAGCCGGGTGGGGCTTGCCCGGGCGCTGGCCGCCACCGGGCTGGGGCCGATGTTCGACGCCACCCGCACGGCCGACGAAACCTTCAGCAAGCCGCATCCGGCCATGTTGCACGAACTGATGGACGAACTGGACGTGGACCCCGCACGGGTGGTCATGGTGGGCGACACCTCCCACGACCTGCAGATGGCCTGCAACGCCGGCGTGCACGGCCTGGGTGTCACCTATGGCGCCCACACCCTGAAGGAGCTTCAGGGATGTTCGCCGCAGGCCGTGCTGGACAGCGTGCCGCTGCTGCACGAGTGGATCCACCGGCGCCTGGACGGCGCCGCGTAGCGGGCCCGGGCGGCGCGGAACGCCGGCGTCCGCCCGCGGTCTATTACTGCATGGCCTGCGGCGCGCTCGCGCGCGGCAGGACGAGATCACCGGCGGACGGAATCGGGCGCGCGCCGCTGCCCGGCGCCGGCCGCCTTACGGGAGCCCCCGATGCTGATACGCCGACCCGCCGATATCCCGCCTTCCGAGATCACGCCCGAGCCCGTCTGGCGGGCGCGCCGGGAACTCATGCTGCGCGGCGGCGCCGCCGCAACCGCCCTGGCGCTGCCCGCCTGGCTGCCGCGCCCGGCCCGGGCGGCCGGGCCGGGGGCTTTGCCGGGCAAGCCCAACGCCGGGCTCAGCGTGCTGGACAAGCCGACTCCCTTCAAGGATGTCACTTCCTACAACAACTACTACGAATTCGGCCTCGACAAGAGCGATCCGGCCGAGCATGCCGGCAGGTTGCAGACGCGTCCGTGGACGGTGAGCGTGGAAGGCGAGGCCGCCCGGCCGCGCACCTACGGTATCGAAGACCTGCTCGCGCTGGCGCCCATGGAAGAGCGGGTGTACCGGCTGCGCTGCGTGGAAGGCTGGTCCATGGTGATTCCCTGGGTGGGCTACTCCCTGGCCAACCTGCTCAAGCAGGTCGAGCCCACGGCCAACGCCAGGTTCGTGGAATTCACCACCGTCGTGCAGCACGAGAACATGCCGGGCGTGCGCAGCGGGGTGCTGGACTGGCCCTACGTCGAGGGCCTGCGCATGGACGAGGCCATGCATCCGCTGACCATGCTGGTGTTCGGCGTGTATGGCAAGGTGCTGCCCAACCAGAACGGCGCGCCCCTGCGCCTGGCCGTGCCCTGGAAGTACGGCTTCAAGTCGGCCAAGTCGCTGGTCCGGATCCGGCTCGTGGAGCAGCAGCCCGTGTCGTCATGGACCAAGGCCGCCCAGCAGGAATACGGCTTCTACGCCAACGTGAACCCCAACGTGCCGCATCCGCGCTGGAGCCAGGCCACCGAGCGGCGCATCGGCGAAGACGGCTTCTTCGCCCCCAAGCGCAAGACCCTGATGTTCAACGGCTATGGCGAGCAGGTCGCGTCGCTCTACCAGGGCATGGACCTGAAGGCCAATTACTGAGCGCCCATGCCTGATGCCGCTCCTGCCGCCGCGCGCGGCGCGCAGTGGTCCGCCCGGGCGGTGGGCCGGTTCAAGCCCGTGCTGTTCCTGCTCGGGCTGGCGCCGCTGCTGCGCTGGGTGTGGCTGGGGCTGCACGACGGCCTGACCGCCAACCCGGTGGAGTTCCTGACGCGCTCGTCCGGCACCTGGACCCTGGTCTGCCTGCTGGCCACCCTGGCCATCACCCCGCTGCGCCGCCTCGCCGGCCAGCCGGCGCTGGTGCGGGTGCGGCGCATGTGCGGCCTGTACGCCTTTTTCTACGGCGCCCTGCATTTTCTTGCCTGGGTCTGGTGGGACCGCGGCCTGGATCCCGCCTCCATGCTGCGGGATCTGGGCGAGCGGCCTTTCATCCTGGCCGGGTTTTCCGCCTTTGTGCTCATGTGCGCCCTGGCCGCCACCTCCACGCAATGGGCCATGCGGCGCATGGGTCGGCGCTGGCAGGCGCTGCATCGGGCGGTCTACCTGATCGGGCTACTCGCCATCCTGCACTACTGGTGGCACAAGGCGGGCAAGAACGATTTCACCCAGCCCGCGCTGTACGGCGCGGTGCTCGCGCTGTTGCTGGGATACCGGGTGGCCGCATGGCTGCGCGGCCGCGCCCGGCGCTGACGCAATGGGCCCGGGTCAGGGCAGGGCGAGCATGATGGCCGCGGTTTCGGCGTCGGGCTGTCCGTCGTGCCGCGAGGGCCGGTAGTGCATCTGGAACGCCGCCAGCACGTTGCTCGTTTCGCGGTCGGCCTGGCCTGTCTGGGGCGCGGCGTAGCCCAGGCGCTGCAACTGGGCCTGGAACCATGCGATGCCGGGCAGCGGCTCCTGCTGCAGCCGCGCCAGGTGGGCGGCGGCGGCGGCCTCGTCGTACCAGCGTCCTATGCCCTGGCTGGCCAGCCACTTCCAGGGGAATAGCGGGCCCGGGTCCACCTTGCGCTGCGGTGCGATGTCGCTGTGGCCCACGATGTTCTCGGGGGCGATGCCGTGGCGCTGGGCGATATCGCGCGCCAGCAGGACGAGCGAGCGCAGTTGCCGCGGATCGTAGGGGCGCCAGACGGCAACGCCGTCCGGCCCCGGCGTCCAGCCCGGATTCACCAATTCGATGCCGATGGACGTGCTGTTCATGGCCGTGATGCCCTGCCAGGCGCTGGCTCCCGCATGCCAGGCGGCGCGGTTCTCGTCCACCAGCTGCCAGGTCTTGCCGTTTTCCTGGATGAGGTAGTGCGCGCTGACCTTGCCGCGCGAGAGTTCTTCCAGCGAATGTACGTCGTCGAGCGTGGTGTAGTGCAGCACGATGCTGCGCACGCGGCTGCCCTGGCTGACCGCCGTTACGGACGTGTCCACGTCCAGCCCGGGCGGCCCGCGGTGGGCGCAGCCCGCCAGCAAGGCCGCGGCCAGCGCGATCAGGACATATCGCGGCATGGCTCAGCGCGCCAGGAACAGGAACAGGGTGGGCATCTTGTCCAGCGCCGGGGGCGGGCGCTGCTTCCATTCCGCCACCGTATGCGTGGCGATCCATTCGTCCGGCGTGGTGAGCGCGCGCGCCACGCATAGCCGCGTGTCGCCCCGCAGCGCCGAAAGCAGGGTGGAGAACATGGCCGCGTTGCGGTAGGGCGTTTCGATGAGCAGCTGGGTCTGGTTCTGTCGGGCGGACAGTTGCTCCCAGGCGCGCAGCTGCCGCGCGCGCTCGCCCGCGTCCACCGGCGCGTAGCCGTGGAAGGCAAAGCGCTGGCCGTCCAGGCCGCTGGCCATCAGCCCGAGCAGGATGGACGAGGGCCCCACCCAGGGACGCACGGTCAGCCCCATGCGGTGCGCGGCTTCCACGACCCTGGCGCCGGGGTCGGCCACGGCGGGGCAGCCGGCCTCCGAAACCAGCCCGATTTCCGCGCCCTGGCGCAGCGGCTCCAGCCAGGACTGGATCTGCCGCGCGTCGGTCTTGTCGTCCAGCGTGTGGATGGCGATTTCCTGCAGGGGGCGCGTCGTGCCCGCCAGCTTCAGGAAGGCGCGCGCCGTCTTGGCGTTTTCGGCGATATAGGTGTCGAGCCGGCCGGCCAGCGCCCGCGTTTCGGCGGGCAGCCAGCGCTCGATGGGGGCATCGCCCAGGCCGACGGGAATCAGGTGCAGCGCGCCGCTCATGCGCCGGCTCCCGGCGCTTCCAGCGGGTCGAGCCCGAACCCCGCCAGCATGCGGGTGAGCGCGATGAGGGGCAGGCCGATGATGGCGGTGGGATCGTCGCTCTGGATGCTTTCCATCAGCGCGATGCCCAGGCTTTCCGCCTTGGCGCTGCCTGCGGTATCGTAGGGCTCTTCGGCCCGCAGATAGGTGTCTATGGCCTGGGCCGAGAGCGTGCGGAAACGGCAGCGCGTCACCACGTCGGCCTTTTCCACCCGCTGGCCGTCCGTCACGGCCAGCGCGCTGTGGAATTCCACCGTCTGGCCGGACAGCGCCCGCAGCTGAGCCTGCGCGCGGGCGAAATCTCCGGGCTTGCCGATGAGCCGGCCATCCATCGTGGCCACCTGGTCGGAGCCGATCACGATGCGGCCGGGGCGCGTGGCCGCGACGGCCATGGCCTTGGCCACCGACAGCCGCAGCGCCAGCGCTTCGGGCGCTTCGCCCGGCCGAGGCGTTTCGTCGACATCGGGAGAAATGGCCTCGAAGGGCAGGCGCAGGCGCGCGAGCAGTTCCCTGCGGTAGCGCGAGCTCGAGGCGAGGATCAGGCGGGGCGTGTTCTGGGGCATGCGATATTTGACGATGTTGCGTAAGTCACAGTATTATCTAACGTTTTGCGGCAAATTTGCTTTGCCCTGGGTTTGCCGCGACGCTTTTTGCCGCGGCGCGGCCGTCGTGTTTTAAGCAGGGCAGGCTCCTGGGCCGTCGGTGCCGGCAGGGCTGCCGACCATCTGTGGACACGGTGGCGCGAGGGGCGCAGGCGGGGGCGCAAGCCGGACGGATCTGTTGCCGGATCTGGCGGCTGGCCTTGATTGCTGCCGCGGCTTGGCCTTGATTTCGTTTTTCTTTTTACCGCTGGAACGCCGGGCTCGGGCATGGATACTCGCATAGACGCTTTTGCTTTTGCCCGCCAGGGCAGGGAAGCGCACGGCGTCGTGCCTCTGGCGCGACTGCTGCGTTTTGCCGAGGGGCTGCCCGCGCAGCCGGAAGGCGAGGCGGGGCTCGTGCGCTGGAGCGTGCGCGGCGAGGAGGCGAAAAGCGGCCTGCTGCAAGGCGAGCCGTTGCTGCATTTGCACATCCAGGCCGATCCGGTCCTGGTCTGCCAGCGCTGCAACGAGCTGTTCACCTACCCGGTGGACAGCCGCGTGACGCTGCAGCTGGTCAAGTCGGAGGCCGACCTGGAAGACGAATTCGCTTCCGGCGAGGACGACGGCGCCGAAGAACAGGATTTCGCGTCCGGCCAGCCTGAAAAGGTGGTGGGATCGCGTCATTTCGACCTGCTGGCCCAGGTCGAGGACGAGCTCATCCTGAGCGTTCCTTACGTGCCCAAGCATGATGTATGCCCGGGCGCGCAGGCCAGCGAGGGCGGGGCTCCCCAGGAGCCGGCCGCCGAACGTCCGTCGCCGTTTGCGGTGCTGGAACAACTGAAGCACAAAGATTGAGATCAACATCGGGTCGCTTGGCGTACAATGCGCC
Organism: Achromobacter sp. Marseille-Q4962; assembly: GCF_943737005.1. Classification (GTDB taxonomy): domain Bacteria; phylum Pseudomonadota; class Gammaproteobacteria; order Burkholderiales; family Burkholderiaceae_B; genus Achromobacter. The sequence continues at coordinate 8,532 of NZ_CALSFU010000009.1, forward strand.
CCGTTTCTAGGAGTCATCATGGCTGTTCAACAAAACAAGAAGTCCCCGTCCAAGCGCGGCATGCACCGCTCGCACGATTTTCTGGTGAACCCCTCGACCGCCATCGAGCCCACCACGGGTGAAACGCACCTGCGTCACCACATCAGCCCCAACGGCTTCTACCGCGGCCGCAAGGTCCTGAAGACCAAGGCTGACGAATAAGGCCCCCGGGCCGGACTCGTACCCGGACCATTTCGGCTGAGCGCTGATACCTGGCTCCCGTGATACGCATCGCCATAGACTGCATGGGCGGCGACTTCGGCCTGCCCGTCACGATTCCGGCTGCGATCGAGTTCGCCCGGCAATTTCCGGATACCCGGCTATTGCTGGTCGGGCTTCCCGACGCCATCGAAGCGGCGCTCTCCGAGCACCGCGGCGTGGACCGCGATCGCCTTGAAATCGTGCCGGCCACGGAGGTCGTCGCCATGGACGACCCCGTCGAGGTCGCCCTGCGCCGCAAAAAAGATTCCTCCATGCGCCTGGCCGCCCAGTCCGTCAAGGACGGGCGCGCCGATGCCTGCGTCTCCGCGGGCAACACCGGCGCCTGGATGGCTATTTCCCGCTACGTCCTCAAGACGCTGGAGGGCATAGACCGTCCCGCGATCGCCACCTCGATTCCCAACCAGACCGGCCGCGCCACCACGGTGCTGGACCTGGGCGCCAACGTCGATTGCAGCGCCGAGCATCTGCTGCAATTCGCCATCATGGGCGCCGCGCTGGCCCAGGCCGTCGACCATCGCGAGAACCCGTCGGTCGGCCTGCTCAACATCGGCGAAGAAATCATCAAGGGCAACGAGGTCGTGAAGGAAGCCGCCGAGCTTCTGCGGGCCAGTCCGCTCAATTTCTACGGCAACGTGGAAGGCAACGACATCTTCAAGGGCACGGTGGACGTGGTCGTCTGCGACGGCTTCGTCGGCAACGTGGTGCTCAAGTCCGTCGAAGGGCTGGCCAAGATGCTGTCCAGCGTCATCCGCGAAGAATTCAAGCGCAACCTGATCACGTTGCTTGCCGGGGCCGTCGCCAAGCCCGTGCTCAACCGCCTGCGCGAGCGCGTGGACAACCGTCGCTACAACGGGGCGGCGCTGCTCGGCCTGCGCGGCGTGGTCATCAAGAGCCACGGCTCGGCCGACGCCTACGCGTTCGGTTTCGCCTTGCAGCGCGCCCGCGAGGCCGTAGTGAGTAAACTGCTGGAGCGCACCGCGCAGACGGTCGCGCAGATTACCAAGCGCGTTCAATCGGGAGAGGGCGTGGCGCCGCCCGCGGGGAACGTGGCTGGAGACACCGCTTGATGGATACCGCAATGAAATACTCCGTAATCGCGGGCACCGGCAGCTTCCTGCCGGAACGCGTGGTTTCGAACGACCAGCTTGCCGCGGAACTGGCAACGCGGAACATCGCCACCTCCGACGAATGGATCGTCGAGCGCACGGGCATCCGGCAGCGCCACCTCGCCGAGCGCGGCGTCACCACCAGCCAGCTCGCCACCGAGGCCGCGCGCCGCGCGCTGGCCGACGCCGGGGTGGACGCATCCGAGCTCGACCTCATCGTGCTGGCGACCTCCACCCCCGACTACGTATTCCCGAGCACGGCCTGCCTGGTCCAGGCCAACCTGGGCGCCAAGGGTTCGGCGGCGTTCGACGTGCAGGCCGTGTGCAGCGGCTTCGTGTACGCCCTCACCACGGCCGACAGCTTCATCCGCGCCGGGCGCGCGCGCCGCGCCCTGGTCATCGGCGCCGAAGTGTTCTCCCGCATCCTCGACTGGAACGACCGCAGCACCTGCGTGCTGTTCGGCGACGGCGCGGGCGCCGTGGTGCTCAAGGCCGCCGACGAGCCGGGCATCATGGCCGCGCAACTGCACGCCGACGGCAGCCAGACCCGCATCCTGAGCGCGGCGGGCAACGTGGCCTACGGCGACGTCACCGGCGATCCCTTCCTGCGCATGGACGGCCAGGCCGTCTTCAAGCAGGCCGTCACCGTGCTCGACCGTTCCGCGCGCGACACCTGCGCCGAGGCCGGCGTGCAGATCGACGACGTGGACTGGCTGATCCCGCACCAGGCCAACGTGCGCATCCTGAATTTCCTGGCGCGCAAGCTGGGCGTGTCCACGGACAAGGTGGTCATCACCGTGGACAGCCATGCCAACACGTCGGCGGCCAGCGTGCCCCTGGCCCTGGACGTGGCGCGCCGCGACGGTCGGGTCAAGCGCGGCCAGCTCGTGCTGATGCAGGGCGTGGGCGGCGGTTTCACCTGGGGTTCCGTGCTGGCGCGCATGTAGCCGCCGAAAGGCAGGGCGGCCGCCGCGCCGTGTTTGCCAGGTGGCCGCGCCTGACAATCCTTAAAGATCCAAAATCACTACACGGTCAATCATGAAAATCGCATTTGTCTTTCCGGGCCAGGGCTCGCAGTCGGTCGGCATGCTGGATGCCTGGAGCGGCGTGCAGCCGGTTGCCGATACCGTGGCCCGCGCCTCGCAGGCGCTGGGACAGGACCTGGGCGCCCTCATCGCGCAAGGCCCGGCCGAAGAACTGAACCTGACCACCAACACGCAGCCCGTCATGCTGACCGCCGGCGCGGCTTTCTACGCCGCCTGGCGCGCGGCCGGCGGACGCGAGCCCGACGTGGTCGCGGGCCACAGCCTGGGCGAGTACGCCGCGCTCACCGCCGCGGGCTCGCTGTCGCTCGAAGACGCAGTGCGCCTGGTGCGCGTGCGCGCCGATGCCATGCAGGCCGCGGTGCCGGTGGGCACGGGCGCCATGGCGGCCATCCTGGGCCTGGACGACGACGCCGTGCGCGCCGCCTGTGCGGCCGCCGCCCAGGGCGAAGTCGTCGAGGCCGTGAATTTCAACGCGCCCGCCCAGGTCGTCATCGCCGGGCACAAGGCGGCCGTCGAACGCGCCTGCGAGCAGGCCAAGGCCGCGGGCGCCAAGCGCGCGCTGCTGCTGCCGGTTTCGGCCCCGTTCCACTCCAGCCTGCTCAAGCCCGCGGCCGAGGTGCTGGCCAAGGCGCTGGCGCAGGTCCAGGTGGCCGCGCCCCGGGTGCAGGTCATCAACAACGTGGACGTGGCTTCCCCGTCTGAGCCCGGCGCCATCCGCGACGCGCTGGTGCGCCAGGCCTGGCATCCGGTGCGCTGGGTGGAAACCCTGCGCGCCATGAAGGCGCAGGGGGTCACGCACGTCATCGAATGCGGCCCCGGCAAGGTGCTGGCCGGCCTCACCAAGCGTATCGATCCGGAACTCACCGGGCTGGCCATCACCGATCCGGCTTCGCTGGAAGCGGCGCTGGCCGCGGTCAATGGAAACTGACACCATGGACAACACCTCGAAGGAACTGCAGGGCAAGATCGCCCTCGTGACGGGCGCCACGCGCGGCATCGGCCGCGCCATCGCCGAAGAGCTGGCGGCGCGCGGCGCCACGGTCGTGGGCACCGCCACGTCCGAGGCCGGCGCCGCCGCCATCACCGAGGCGCTGGCGCCGCACGGCGGCCGCGGCGTGGTGCTGGACGTGACCGATGCCCAGGCTTGCGACGCGCTCGTCGAGGCGCTGGGCAAGGAGGGCGGTCCGCACATTCTCGTCAACAATGCCGGCATCACCCGCGATACGCTGGCCATGCGCATGAAGGACGAAGACTGGTCGGCCGTGATCGACACCAACCTGGCGTCGGTTTTCCGCCTGTCGCGCGCCGTGCTGCGCAGCATGATGAAGGCGCGCTGGGGCCGCATCATCAACGTCACCTCGGTGGTGGGCGCGTCGGGCAACGCGGGTCAGGCCAACTATGCCGCCGCCAAGGCGGGCGTGGCGGGCATGTCGCGCGCCCTGGCCCGCGAGCTGGGCAGCCGCAACATCACGGTGAACTGCGTGGCGCCCGGCTTCATCGATACCGACATGACCCGCGCCCTGGGCGAGAACCAGACGGCGGCCCTGCTCCAGCAGATTCCGCTGGGCCGCCTGGGCTCGCCGGCCGACATCGCCCATGCGGTGGCCTTTTTGTCCAGTCCCCAGGCGGGTTACATTACCGGCACGACGCTGCACGTCAACGGCGGCATGTACATGCAATAAGTCACGATCCGCGCGGAATGCCTGGCTTTCCGCGCGTGTCACAACGAAGCGCCGCATTGCGGCGCTCCGGCGCCAGCCGGCGCGGGAGCGGTCAGGCGGTGTTATTTTTGTCAGGCCAGGCGTCGCATTCCTCTGCGCTTGGCTATAATTCGCGGGATTTTTCCCATTTGGAGATCTGCATGGAAAGCATCGAACAGCGCGTCAAGAAGATCGTCGCTGAACAACTTGGCGTGAACGAAGCCGAGATCAAGAACGAGTCCTCCTTCCTTGACGACCTCGGTGCCGATTCGCTCGACATGGTCGAACTGGTCATGGCGCTCGAAGACGAATTCGAGACCGAGATCCCCGACGAAGAGGCCGAAAAGATCACGACCGTGCAACAAGCGATTGACTACATCAATTCGCACGGCAAGCAGTAAGCCTGTACGCAGTCAGCCTGTATTCACCCGGGTTTCCGATCGCAACCATCGGAAGCCGCCGGGGCTCGGGGCGGTTTCAGGAGTTTGCCGTGCGGCTCGCGCGGGTCAGGGCGCTTTGAGGCCCGGCCCGCACATTGGCGCGCCGCGCGTGCAACGCCTCCCGAAAACCGCCTTTCTTTTGTCAGTTTGAGGAGTCATCCGTGAAGCGACGAGTCGTCATCACCGGCCTGGGCATCGTTTCCCCCGTGGGAAATGACATTGCCACCGCCTGGGACAATATCGTCAACGGACGTTCTGGCGTCAGCCGCATCACCCGTTTCGATCCCTCGGCCCTCACCACGCACATCGCCGGCGAAGTCAAGGATTTCGACGTCACCGCCTATCTTCCCGCCAAGGAAGCCCGCCAGATGGATACCTTCATCCATTACGGCATGGCTGCCGGCATGCAGGCGTGGCGCGATGCCGGCCTGGAAGTCACCGAAACGAACGCCGACCGCATCGGCGTGATCGTGGGCTCCGGCATCGGCGGCCTGCCGCGCATCGAGGAAACCCAGATCGAATACCTGTCCAAGGGACCGCGCCGCATTTCCCCGTTCTTCGTGCCGGGCTCGCTGATCAACCTGATCTCCGGCCATCTGTCCATCATGTACGGGCTGAAGGGGCCGAGCTACGCGGTGGTGTCGGCTTGCACCACGGGACTGCACTGCATCGGCGATGCCGCCCGCCTCATCGAGTACGGCGATGCCGACGTCATGATCGCCGGCGGCGCCGAATCCACCGTTTCTCCGCTGGGCATCGGCGGGTTCGCCGCCATGCGCGCGCTGTCCACCCGCAACGACGATCCGCAGACCGCCTCCCGTCCCTGGGACCGCGACCGCGACGGCTTCGTGCTGGGCGAAGGCGCGGGCGTGCTGGTGCTCGAGGAATACGAGCACGCCAAGAAGCGCGGCGCCCGCATCTACGGCGAATTCGCCGGCTACGGCATGAGTTCGGACGCCCACCACATCACGGCTCCCGACAAGGACGGCCCGCGCCGCGGCATCATCAACGCGCTGCGCAACGGCGGCATCAACCCCGACGACGTGCAGTACGTCAACGCGCACGGCACCTCCACGCCGCTGGGCGACAAGAACGAAACCGACGCCCTGAAGCTCGCCTTCGGCGACCACGCCAGGAAGCTGGTGGTGAATTCCACCAAATCCATGACCGGCCACCTGCTGGGCGCAGCCGGCGGCATCGAGGCCGTGTTCACCACCCTGGCCGTGCATCACCAGGTTTCGCCCCCGACGATCAACATCTTCAACCAGGATCCGGAATGCGACCTGGACTATTGCGCCAACGAGGCGCGTCCGATGAAGATCGACGTGGGTCTGTCCAACTCCTTCGGTTTTGGCGGCACCAACGGCTCGATGGCCGTTCGCCGGGTCTGATTTGGCCGGCTCCTCCGGAGAACGCCGGACCGGCCTCGTGGCCATGGGCAGGCCCGGCGGCCTGAAGGCCCTGTCGGGCGGCGCGCTTTGCGTGGCCGTCGCCTGCGTGGCGCAGGCCGCCTTGTTCGCGGGTGCGGGCGGGACGACGCTGGCCTGGCTGGCCCTGCCGGCGCTGGCCGCGGGCCTGTTACACTTGACCGGCAGCAGCCCGTCCCCGGTATCCGCGCTGCGTCCCTCCACCGGCGCCGGGCCCTGGCAAGTCCGCCTGTCCCGACGCTGGCGGGACGCCGTCCTCCTGGAGCAGCATGCCGGACCGGCCTGGCTGACACTGACCATGCGGGTTCTGCCCGCCGGGAGCGCAGCCTTCGAGACCACCATCGTCACTTTCACCGTCTGGCGCCATGCCTTGCGGCCTGAAGCCTGGCGCCGCCTGCGCCTGCTGGCCGCGGCGTCGCGCCGGCACGCGCCTGCGGTCCGCCTGCGGGAGGCCTCATGAGCGAGCGCGAAGTCGACGCCGAACTCGTCGAGCGCGTCCAGCGCGGCGACAAGAAGGCCTTCGACCTGCTGGTGCTCAAGTACCAGCGCAAGATCCTCCGCCTGCTGGCGCGCATGATCCGCGATCCCGCGGAAATCGAGGACGTGGCCCAGGAGGCCTTCATCAAGGCGTACCGGGCGCTGCCCCAGTTCCGGGGCGACAGCGCCTTCTACACCTGGCTCTACCGCATCGCCATCAACACCGCCCGCAACTGGCTCGCCTCCCAGGGGCGGCGCCCCAGCGCGCCCAATGCAATAGAAACGGAAGACGGTGAAACTTTTAACGAAACGGACAACCTAACCGACATAAGCACGCCGGAGTCCATGATGGCCAGCCGCGAGATCGCCGAAACGGTGAATGCCGCCATCGCGGAGCTGCCCGAGGAATTGCGCACAGCAATCGTCCTGCGTGAAATCGAAGGTATGAGTTACGAAGACATCGCCCAGAGCATGGATTGCCCGATAGGTACGGTGCGCTCCCGCATTTTTCGTGCGCGCGAAGCCATCGCCACCCGTCTGCGTCCGTTGCTGGACACCGATGCCGAGCGTCGCTGGTAAGGAGTGGCAGTCATGCAAACAGCAGCCAAGTCCGTCGAGACCGACCCGACCTCCTGGGAAGAGTCGCTTTCCGCCTGGATGGATGGGGAAGAAGAGTCCGACGATATTTTTCCCGGCCTGTTGTCCAAAGAGGGACGGCAGACCTGGGACACCTATCACCTGATAGGCGATTCCCTGCGCAACGCCGACCTGGCGCTGACGCCCAGCGCGGACTTCCAGGCGCGCCTGGCGCGCGCCCTGGACGCCGAGCTGCCCATCGTGGCGGCGCCGCGGCGCCGGTCGCCGCTGCGCCTGGGCCTGTCCGGCCTGGCGGTGGCCGCCGCGGTGGCCACCGTGGCCTGGGTGGCCCAGCCCTATCTCGCGGGCTCCGGTCCGGAAACCCGGGTGCTGGCCGATGCGGGCGGCAATCCGTCCCTCGGCGCTCAGGCGGCCGATGACGCCGGCCTGCGCGACTACCTCGAAGCCCACCGGCAGATGGCCGGCCCCAGCGCGGTGCGCCAGGTTTCCTTTGAAACGAGGACGGGGCGTTGATGGCCCGCAGGCTTCCGATCCGCTGGCTGCCGGCCGGACGCTCCGACTCCGGGCATGTCCACCGCGCCGGCTGGTTCGCCGCCTCGCTGCTCCTCCTCTCCTTCTTCGCCGCGCACGCCAGCGCGCTCGCCGCGCCGCCGGGCGGCGCCGCGCCTGCCGAGGACATGGCGCAACTGCTGTCCCGCATCCAGGACGCCGCGCGCCAGAAAGACTATTCCGGCGTGTTCATGTACCAGCAGGGCGAATTCATCCAGTCTTCCCGCCTGGTCCACGTGGTGGACGGCACGGGCGAGCGCGAGCGCCTGGAGATCCTGGACGGCCAGCCGCGCGAATACCTGCGGCACAACGAAGACGTCCAATGCCTGGTGCCCGACCACAAGACGGTGCTGCTGGAGCGCCGGCGCGGCGACCGCTTCCCCGGCCTGCTGCTGGGCGACCCCGCCCGCCTGTCCGAGCAGTACGACATTCGCGCCGAAAAGACGCTGCACCGCGTGGCGGGCCGGCAGTGCCGCCTCATCACCATCGAGCCGCGCGACAAGCTGCGCTATGGCTACCGGCTGTGCGCCGACGTCGATACCAGCCTGCTCCTGAAGGCCCAGACGCTCAACGCGGCCAAGGGCGTGGTGGAGCAGGTGTCCTTCACCTCCCTCAGGCTGGGCTCCGAGGTCGATCCCCAGGACCTGGCCTCCCGCTGGAGCACCCGCGACTGGAAGGTCATGGAATCGTCCATGACGCCGGTCGATCTCTCCGCGCTGGGCTGGCGCATCCACGCGCCCAAGGGGTTCAGCGTGGTCATGCAGGTTTCGCGCACCATGGGGCACGGCGCGCCGGTCAACCAGATGGTGCTGTCCGACGGGCTGGCCGCCATTTCGGTTTTCATCGAGCCTTATGACAACCAGCGCGGGCATCATCCGCCGGCCGGCGCGTTGCAACGCGGCGCGCTCACGGTCTACGCTACCCGCATCGCGGATTTCTGGCTGACCGCCGTGGGCGAGGTGCCCGTGGCCACGCTGGAGCAGCTCGCGGAATCGACGGAATACGTGCCCGCGGCGCAGGCGCCGGCGGCCGGAGTCAAATAAGACCAGTCCTGTACTGGCAGGCAGCAATTGCGGAGTGTTCATCTATGAAATTTCTGACGGTGTCGAACCTGGGTTTCCGGCGCGCGCTGGCGGCGCTGGCCGCGGCGGGCATGCTGTTGTCGGCCGCGGCTCCCGCGAGCGCGGCTCCCCTGGTGAGCCTGCCCGATTTCACGGCCGTCGTGGAGAAAACCGAGCCGGCCGTGGTCAACATCCGCACCACGGCCACCGTGCCGGTGCGCGGCCCCACGAGCGGAAGCGATCCCTACGAGCTGTTCCGCTGGTTCTTCGGGCCCGACTTCCAGCCGCCCGGCATGCCGCAGATCCCCTCGCCGCGCCAGCGTCCGCAGCCGCAGCCCGAGGAGCGCACGGTGCCGCGCGGCGTGGGTTCCGGCTTTTTCATCTCCGATGACGGCTACATCCTCACCAACAACCACGTGGTGAGCGACGCCACCGACATCTACGTCACGCTGACCGACGGCCGGGAATTCAAGGCCAAGGTCATCGGCACCGACGAGCGCACCGACGTGGCCCTCATCAAGATCGACGCCAAGGGCATGACGCCGCTGGTCATCGGCGACCCCAAGACCCTCAAGAAGGGCCAGTGGGTACTGGCCATCGGCTCGCCGTTCGGGCTGGATTCCACCGTGACCGCCGGCATCGTCAGCGCCATCGGCCGCGACACCGGCGAATACCTGCCGTTCATCCAGACCGACGTGGCCGTCAACCCGGGCAATTCCGGCGGCCCGCTGATCGACCTGGACGGCGACGTGGTGGGCATCAATTCGCAGATCATTTCGCGCAGCGGCGGCTTCATGGGCATTTCGCTGGCCATTCCCATCGACGAGGCCATGCGCGTGGTCGAGCAGCTGCGCACCACCGGCAAGGTCACGCGCGGCCGAGTCGGCGTGCAGATCGGCGAAGTGGGCAAGGAAGTGGCCGACGCCATCGGCCTGCCCAAGGCCGAGGGCGCGCTGGTGAGCAGCGTCGAGCAGGACGGCCCCGCCGACGAGGCCGGGGTGCAGCCGGGCGACGTGATCCTGAAGTTCAACGGCGAAACCATCAAGCGCTGGTCCGATCTGCCGCGCATCGTGGGCGAAACCAAGCCGGGCACCCGCGCCACCATGGAAGTCTGGCGCAAGGGCAAGACCGTGACCCTGACCGTCAAGGTCGGCGAGATTCCCACCGAAAAGGCCGCCGGCGCGGGCAAGCCGGACGCCGGGCCGGCGCTCGCGGCCACCAACGCGCTGGGCCTTGCCGTGTCGGACGTGCCCGCCGACGTGCAGCGCAAGCTGCGCATCAAGGGCGGCGTGCAGGTGAAGGCCGCCGAGGGCGCGGCCGCCAAGGCGGGCCTGCAGGAAGGGGACATCGTGCTGGCGGTCAACGACAGCGACGTGACGAGCGCCAGGCAGTTCGCGGAGCTGGTGGCCAAGCTGGACAAGAGCCGTTCCGTGGGCCTGCTGGTGCGCCGCGGCGACCAGACCCAGTGGGTGGCCGTGGCTCCCAGCAAATAAGCCTCAAGACCGGCTAAAATGCCTGGTTGCCGCAAAGAGGGGGCGCATGGCGCCCCCTCGTTTTTGCCCGGTTGCTCCCGCGGAAGCGGCCCGTTCCGGCGTCTGCCGGCCTGCGGCGGCCCGGGCAGTCCAGTACGGGCCCGGACCTGCGGCCCGGGCCCGTTTCGTCAACCGCGCGTTCGTGCGCGGCGGATCTTCCGCGGCATTGAGCCGAATTCCGTCCCTCTTTAATTCACGTATGCAGCATATCCGCAATTTTTCCATCATTGCCCACATCGATCACGGCAAATCGACCCTGGCCGATCGCCTGATCCAGCGCTGCGGCGGATTGGCGGATCGGGAAATGTCCGCGCAGGTGCTCGATTCGATGGACATCGAACGCGAACGCGGCATCACCATCAAGGCGCAGACCGCCGCCCTGCAATACAAGGCGCAGGATGGCAAGATCTACAACCTCAATCTCATCGACACCCCGGGGCACGTGGACTTCTCCTACGAGGTCAGCCGCTCCCTGTCGGCCTGCGAGGGCGCGCTGCTGGTGGTGGACGCCTCGCAGGGCGTGGAGGCGCAAACCGTCGCCAACTGCTACACCGCCATCGAGCTGGGCGTGGAAGTGCTGCCGGTGCTGAACAAGATGGATCTGCCCCAGGCCGATCCCGAGGGCGCGCGCCAGGAAGTCGAGGACGTCATCGGCATCGACGCGTCGGAGGCGGTGCTCGCCAGCGCCAAGACGGGCATGGGCATCGACGAGATCCTCGAAGCCATCGTGGCCAAGGTGCCCCCGCCCAAGGGAGACACCGAGGCGCCGCTGCAGGCGCTCATCATCGATTCGTGGTTCGACAACTACGTGGGCGTGGTGATGCTGGTGCGCATCGTCAACGGCACGCTCAAGCCCAAGGACAAGATCCTGCTGATGGCGTCGGGCGCCACTCACCTGTGCGAGCAGATCGGCGTCTTCACGCCCAAGTCCGTGCAGCGCCCGCAGTTGTCCGCCGGCGAGGTGGGCTTCGTGATCGCGGGCATCAAGGAGCTCGAGCATGCCAAGGTGGGCGACACCATCACGCTGGCGAACAAGCCGGCCGCCGAGCCGCTGCCCGGCTTCAAGGAAGTGAAGCCCCAGGTGTTCGCCGGCCTGTATCCGGTGGAAAGCTCCGAGTACGACCAGCTGCGCGATTCGCTCGAAAAGCTCAAGCTGAACGACGCGGCCCTGATGTTCGAACCCGAGGTTTCGCAGGCCCTGGGCTTCGGCTTCCGCTGCGGCTTCCTCGGCCTGCTGCACATGGAAATCGTGCAGGAGCGCCTGGAGCGCGAATTCGACATGGACATCATCACGACCGCGCCTTCGGTCGTGTACGAGGTCGAGCAGCGCGACGGCACCGTGATCACCGTGGAAAGCCCTTCGCGCATGCCCGAAGTAGGCAAGATCGCCGAGATCCGCGAGCCCATCGTGAAGGTCACGCTCTTCATGCCGCAAGACTACGTGGGCCCGGTCATGACGCTGTGCAACAACAAGCGCGGCGTGCAGACCAACATGAGCTACCACGGGCGCCAGGTGCACCTGACCTACGAAATGCCGCTGGCGGAAATCGTGCTCGACTTCTTCGACCGCCTCAAGTCGGTGTCGCGCGGCTATGCCTCGATGGACTACGAGTTCCTGGAATACCGTCCGGCCGACGTGGTGCGGGTGGACCTGCTCATCAACAGCGACCGGGTCGACGCCCTGGCCATCATCGTCCACCGCAGCAACGCGCGCGCCCGCGCCCGCGACGTGGTGAGCCGCATGCGCGGCCTGATCCCGCGCCAGATGTTCGACGTGGCGATCCAGGCCGCCATCGGCGCCGAGATCATCGCCCGCGAAACCGTGAAGGCCCTGCGCAAGAACGTGCTGGCCAAGTGCTATGGCGGCGACATCACGCGCAAGAAGAAGCTGCTTGAAAAGCAGAAGGCCGGCAAGAAGCGCATGAAGCAGGTAGGCAGCGTGGAGATTCCGCAGGAAGCATTTCTTGCGATCCTGCAGGTCGAAGACAAATAGAAACCTAGTAAGGCGGTTAGCTGATGAGTTGGAACTTTGCCCTGATCCTGTTCGTTCTGCTGGTGCTTACCGGCGCAATCTGGGTGCTGGACCTGGCGGTGCTGCGCAAGGGGCGGGAGCGCCGCGCGCAGGCGGCCATGGCCCAATACGATACGGCCCTCATCGGCGATGCCCAGGAGGCCGAGCGCCTGCGGCGCGAAGCCGGCGACGCCGCACGCCGCGTGCCGTGGTGGGTGGAGTACGCCGTCAGCTTCTTTCCGGTGATTCTCTTCGTGTTCTTCCTGCGTTCGTTCGTGGTGGAGCCGTTCCGCATCCCGTCCGGCTCCATGCTGCCCACGCTGCAGTCCGGCGACCTGATCCTGGTGAACAAGTTCAGCTACGGCATCCGCCTGCCCGTGATCGACAAGAAGATCATCGATGTGGGCGAGCCGCGGCGCGGCGACGTGTTCGTGTTCCGCTACCCGGTGGACCCGGACGTCGATTACATCAAGCGCATCGTGGGCCTGCCGGGCGACGAGATCGCCTACCTGGACAAGAAACTCTACGTCAACGGCAAGCTCGTGCCGCACGTGCGCGACGGCGACTACTTCGAGCCCGACCGTGTCTCCTATATCGCACAGTACACCGAAAAACTGGGTGATGTTGAGCATGAAATTCTTCTGGATGAAGGTAAATCGCAAGAATATGCCCCGATCTGGGGTTTTCCTGGAAAAGAAAACTGTCAGTACAGCCGGAATGGAGTACGCTGCAAGGTGCCGGCCGGCCATTTCTTCGCCATGGGCGATAATCGGGATAACAGCGCCGACAGCCGGTACTGGGGTTTCGTGCCTGAAGCCAATATCGTGGGCAAGGCCTTCTTCATCTGGATGAACTTCAGCGATCTCAGCCGCATCGGCCGATTCAACTGATTCCACTCGTCATGTCGCTAGCCACGCTAGAAAACCGCCTGGATCACCATTTTGGCGACCAGGCACTGCTCGAACAGGCGCTGACGCATCGCAGCCACGGCGCGCGCCACAACGAGCGGCTGGAATTCCTCGGGGATTCCGTGCTGAATTTCGTGGTGGCGGCCATGCTCTTCGAGAAGTACACCAAGATCGACGAGGGCGACCTGTCGCGCCTGCGCGCCAACCTGGTGAAGCAGGCGTCGCTGGCCGACATCGCGCAGCGACTGGAGCTGTCGCAGTATCTGCGGCTGGGCGAGGGCGAACTGAAGAGCGGCGGTTTCCGGCGCCCCTCCATCCTGGCCGACACGGTCGAGGCCATCTTCGGGGCGGTGTTCCTGGACGCGGGCTTCGACGCCGCGCGCCGCGTCATCGTGCGCCAGTACCAGCCGGTGCTGGCTTCCATGGATCCCAAGACCCTGGGCAAGGACGCGAAGACGCTGCTGCAGGAATACCTGCAGGGCCGCAAGCTGGCCCTGCCGGCCTATACGGTGGTGGCCACGCACGGCGCGGCGCACAGCCAGCAGTTCGAGGTCGAGTGCGCCATCGCCGCGCTGGAAATCAAAGTCACGGCGGCGGGCGCGAGCCGGCGGGCGGCGGAGCAGTCCGCGGCCAAGCTGGCGCTGGAGGCCGTGCAGGCCCTGGGCCCGGCCGCCAAGAGCGCCCGCAAGTCGGGCAAGGCGCGCAAGACCGCGCAATTGTCGCTGCCGGTGGCAGTGGCGCAAGAGATCAAATGAGCGATACCCCTTTCCGCACCGGCTTCGTCGCCATCGTGGGACGCCCCAACGTGGGCAAGTCCACCCTGACCAACGCCCTCATCGGTTCCAAGATTTCCATCGTCTCGCGCAAGGCGCAGACCACCCGCCATCGCATTCATGGGGTGCTGACGCGCGAGCGCGAGCAGTTCGTGTTCGTGGACACGCCGGGCTTCCAGACGCGCCACGGCGGCGCCATGAACCGCATGATGAACCGCGTGGTCACGCAGGCGCTGGCGGACGTGGACGTGGTGGTGCACGTGGTCGAGGCCGGCAAGTGGTCGGAAGGCGACGCCAAGCTGCTGCCGCTGCTGCCGGCACCCGAGCGCACCATCCTCGCCATCAGCAAGATCGACGCGCTCAAGAACCGCGACGAGCTCTTCCCCTTCGTGTCCAAGATCATGGCGCTGCATCCGTACGGCGCCGTGGTGCCCGTGAGCGCCACCCGCAACCAGCAGCTCGACCAGCTGCTCGACGAGATCGCCGCCCGCCTGCCCGAAGGCGAGCCCATGTTCGAGGAAGACACGCTCACCGACCGGCCCATGCGCTTCATCGCCGCCGAGCTGGTGCGCGAGAAGATCTTCCGCCTGGTGGGCGACGAGCTGCCCTACGGCTGTACCGTGGTCATCGAGCAATGGGAAGAAAACGACCGCGGCGCGCGCATCGCGGCCTGTGTGGTGGTCGAACGGGAAAGCCACCGGCCCATCCTGCTGGGTGCGGGCGGCATGCACATGAAGCGCATCGCCACCGAGGCGCGCCAGGACATCGCCAAGCTGCTGGACAAGCCCGTGCACCTGGAGGTGTACATCAAGGTGCGCAAGGGCTGGTCCGAGCGCGAAGGCGCGCTGCGCGACCTGGGCTATGAGTAGAAGGGCGCCGCGCGTCCAGGACCATCCGGGCTACATGCTGCACGCGACGGCCTGGCGCGAGACCTCGCTCGTCATCCAGACCTTCACTCGCGACCACGGCTGCGTGGCCATGGTCGCCAAGGGCGCCAAGCGCCCATACTCCACGCTGCGGCCGGTGCTCTCGGCCTTCCAGCCCCTGCTGCTTTCCTGGACCGGCAACGGCGAGGTCAAGACCCTCACCCGCGCCGAGATCGTGGGCGTGCGCCTGCTCAACGGCACGGCGCTCATGTCCGCCTGGTACATGAACGAGCTGCTGCTGCGCCTGCTGCCGCGCGAAGACGCGCATCCGCTGCTCTTCGACGCCTACGATACGGCCCTGCAGCAACTGGCCGGCGGCTCCCGCGCGGCCGGCGCGCTGCGGCGCTTCGAATGGACGCTGCTCAACGAGACGGGATACGGGGTGGACAGCGAGCCGCCCGATTTCGACGACCCGGCCGTCGAGCCCGGGCTGCGGCGCGACCTGCGCACCCGGCTCGAAGAAAACCTCGCCGGACGCCCGCTTTCCACCCGGCGGGTGCTGCTGGACCTGCAGCGCCTCTAAGCGGCCATGAGCTTCACGCTGCGCCAGATCGAGACGTTCCGCACGGTCTACGAGACGGAGAGCGTCACCGCGGCGGCGCGCCGGCTCGACGTCTCGCCCGCCACGGTCAGCGCCACGCTGGCCGCGCTGGAGGCCGCCCTGGAGCTGCGTCTGTTCGAGCGGGTGCGCCAGCGCATGCGCCGCACACCCGAAGCCACCCTGCTGTACGAGGAGATCCGGCGCCTGAACCTGGGGCTGGAAAGCCTGGGCCGCAAGGTACGGGCCATCCGCGGCGTCGCGCAGCCACGCCTCAGGGTGGGCTGCATCCACGCCTATGGCGGCGCGGTGCTCAGCGGCACGCTGTCGCGGTTCCGCGAGCGCTATCCCGACACGCCGCTCTACCTGCAGATCCGCGATTCCAACACGCTGCGCGACATGGTGGTGTCGGGCGAGCTGGACCTGGCCGTAGTGGCCGACGAGTCGGAACTGGAGGGGCTGCGCGGCCACCGGCTGGCCTGCCTGCGTGCGGTGGCGGTGTTCCCCCGCGCCCATCCGCTGTCGCGCCTGCAGACGGTGGACTTGGCGCAGCTCGCCGAAGTGCCGCTCATCGCGCTCAACGCCGAGGACGGCTCGCGCAAGCGCCTGGATGCGCTGGCCCGGCAGGCCGGGACGCCGCTGCGCCCGGCGATCGAGACGCCGTATTCGCACACCGTGTGCCAGCTCGCGCTCGCGGGCCATGGCGTGGGCGTGGCCAATCCGGCGACGGCCGTGGGGTTGGAGCCCGCCGGCCTGGCCCACCGGCCCTTGGCGGCCGCCGTGCATTTCGAATGCCACATGATCCTGCACGACGGCAGGCCGCTGTCCGAGGCGGGGCGCTACTGGGCCACCTGCCTGCGCGCGGCGCTCTCCCCGCTGGCGGAAGCCTTCGGCATCGAGGCGCTCAGCCCCGCCGCCCATCCGAGGTGAGCACCGCCACCACCCGCGATTCCGCATCCAGCGCCCCGGCCAGGCGCAGCGCCGGCAGCGCGGCCAGCGCGGCGGCCGACGACAGCTCGGCCGCGATGCCCAGGCTGGCCAGCATGTCCCGCGCGCGCCCGGCGGCCTGGTCGCCGGCTTCCACCGGCATGCCGCCCGTCCGGGCCAGCGCGGCGAGCGACTGCAGCGTGCAGGTGCCGCCGGCGGTCGAATACTGTGCCGTGTCGCCCAGCCACTGGCCGCGGGCGTGCCCGGCGGCGCGCGCCCGCGACAGCCGCGCAAAGGGTTCCACGGCATGCAGGCGCGGCAGGCGCTCGATGGCGCCGGCGCGCCGCAGCGCTTCCCAGCCCAGCGCAATGCCCCAGATCAGGTCGCCGCGCGCGGCGGGCACCACGATGTCGGTGGGCAGCCCGCAGGTTTGCAGAATCTCGGCCGCGATGGGCTTGTAGCCCTCCACGCCGTAGGCGTGCGTGCCCACCGGCGGATTCAGATAGTTGGTGCCGGCGAACGCGCCTTCCTCGCGGCACAGGCGGGCCACGTGGGGCCAGCGCGCCAGGCTGTCTTCGAATTCGGTCAGCCGCGCGCCGAAGGCGAGCATGGCCGCGCGCTGCAGAGGGGGGCAGCCGCGCATGATGGCGATGTCCGCCTCCAGGCCCGCGGCCGCGCAATAGGCGGCCAGGGACACGCCCGCATTGCCGCTGGAGGCGGCCGCCACCCGCCGCGCGCCCGCCAGTTTCGCGCGCGATACCAGCTGCGCCGACATCCGGTCCTTGTGGCTGCCCGTGGGATTGGCGCTTTCGCATTTGATCCACAGACGGCCGACGTGGGCGGCGCCCGCCAGCGCCGGCATGTCCAGGCAGGGCGTCGCACCCTCGCCCAGGGTGATCGCGTCCAGCACCGGCAGGGGCAGGGCGGCCGCGCCGGCCGGCGCCGGTTCGTACAGGCATTCCAGCGAGGCGGGGTCGCCGGCGCGCAGGCAGGCGGGGCACCCTTCGAAATAGTCTCCGGGCGGCAGGACCTGCGCGCAGCGGATGCAGCGCAGGCCCGTGAGGCGGGGATTCATGAGCATGGTCGGTACAAGTCGGGAAGAGAATCCAGGGAAAGCGCGCGTGCGACCTGGGCGAGGCAATCGCCGGGATGGCTGCGGGCGATGGCCCGCAGGCAGACGACGGTGCCGGGCTGGGACGGCAGCACGGCGCGGGCCGGCAGCTCGGGGCGCGCGGGTTCGATGAGCGTGCCCAGCGCCTGGCCAGCTTCCAGCGTCTGCCCGAGGCAGGCTTCCGGAATGAAGACGCCGGCTTCGGCCGCGCGCAGCGTGGCCGCGTCCGCGTTCAGGTCGTATAGGGCGGGGGAGGCGGCCGGTGCGCGGGGGCCGCGGTCGAGCAGGCCCAGTTCCGCCAGGCAGCCCAGCAGCCCGTCGCGGCACCGCGCGACCAGCGCCTGGCTGGATTCGCGTCCGCCGCCGATCTCGGCGCTCAGGCGCAGCACCCCGTGCCGGCTGGCCGCCGCGGGCATGGAGCCGGGCTCCCCGCCCCGGAAGAAGATGCAATGCGGCAGGCCGAAGGCCCGGGCCAGCGCCGGCAGCCGCGCGTCGTAAGGGTCGTCGCCCTGCCGCGTGATGACGGAGGCGGGCAGGTAGCGCAGGGACGCGCCGCCGCTGTGCACGTCGATGAGCGTCTGGATGCGGGGCAGCAGCCGCGCTTCCAGGGCCGCCGCCACGCTTTCGGTGTAGCCGCGCGCCGGCGCGCCCAGGAACGCGCGGTTCAGGTTGCCGCCGTCGGAAGGCGAAAGGCGGGCGCCGGCCAGCGAGGCTTCCGCGTTCGCCGCCGGCAGCAGGTACACCGTGCCCCGCCGCAGCAGGTCCGGAAGCCGATGCCACAGTTCGAGAATGGCGGCCTGGCCTTCCCATTCGTCGCCATGCACGCCGGCCATCAGCGCCACGGCGGGGCCCGGGCCGGCGTCTATTCTGAGCACGGGAGTGGCGATGCGCCGATACGCGGAGTCGTTGGTGGCCGCGGCGCAGGAAAAATCCTCTCGTTGCGTGGTAGCCATGGATATGCGCTCCGCCTTTCAGTCCAGCGTGGTGCCGGCGGCTTTGATGAGGTGTTCCCACTTCGGCATTTCGCGCCGTATCTGGTCGCGCACCGCTTCCGGCGGTCCGTCCAAAGGTTCCTGCGAGCGGCTGCGCAGCTCCTGGGCGACGGCGGGCGAACGCAGCGCGCGGTTCAGCGCATCGTTGAGCCGGGCAATGGCGGCGGGCGGGGTGCCAGCCGGCGCCATCAGCGCGCTCCATGCCGACTGCTCGTAGCCCGGATAGCCCTGCTCGGCCACCGTGGGCACGTCGGGGTTGGACGCCGCGCGCTGGCGGGTGGTGACGGCCAGTGCGCGCAGGCGCCCGTCCTTCAGGTTGCCGATGAGGGGAGGCAGGTTTTCCATCATTGCGTCCACGTGGCCGCCCAGCAGGTCCGATAGCTGGGCGGAGGTGGCCTTGTAGGGAATCTGCCGGACCGCGGCGCCGGTCTGGGCGATGAACAGTTTCACTCCGACCTCGCTGGTCGTGCCGGGGTCCGCCGAGGTCATGGTGAGGCGGTCGGGCCTGGCCTTGCTGGCGGCGATGAAGGCGGGCAGGTCGCGGTACGGCGAGGCAGCGTTGACGACGATGACGTTGGGCGTCTCGGCCACCAGGCCGATGGGAGCGAAATCCCGGTCCAGGTCATAGAGCTGCTGCTTGAACAGATAGCGATGCAGCACCAGGGTGCCGACGTGGGCGTACCCGATGGTGTAGCCATCGGCGGGCGCGCGCGCCAGCGCCTGGGTGCCGATGCGCCCGCCCGCGCCGACGCGGTTTTCCACCACCACCGGCTGGCCCAGCTCGCGGCTCATCTCCTGGCCGATCAGGCGCGCCGTGATGTCGGCGTTGCCGCCCGCCGCGGCGGGCACGATGAGCGTGATGGCGCGCTCGGGGTATTCGGCCCGGGCGCCGTGCGCGCCCAGGCACAGGAATAGGGCAGCGAGCCCGAAGAGCTTGCGTGTCATGGCGGTTCCCCTTGATGTTTTGGCGTACGCCATTGTGGCGGCCACGCCCGGCAAGGTTGTTCGCCTGGCTGATATGGATGTTCAGGAAAAGCGAATCGGGGCAGGCGCAGCCCAGCGTCAACACGCTTTCAGGGCGTGCCTGCGTCCGGGCGCGCGGCGTCGGCCCGGCGTCCGAGCCGGTAGCCCAGCGCCGCCGCGGCCAGCGCGCAGGCCGCGCCCATCAGCGCGATCAGCGCGGCGCCGTAGCCCAGCGCGTCCACGCCGGCCTTGACCCAGCCGCTGGCCGCGTCGCCGCCGCGGTACACCACGGTATCGATCGCGTTCTTGGCCTTGTACTTGTCTTCGGCCGGCACCACCGTGAAAAGCATTTCGCGGCCGGGCTTGACCAGGGCGTATTCGCCCACGCGGCGCACGATCATGGCGGCGGCCAGCACGCCGAAGACCGGATGGGCGGCAAGCGCCAGGAAGGCGATCCCCACCGTCAGCGGCGCCGCCGCCAGCAGGAAGCGCACGCCCAGGCGCGCCGCCGCGCGCCCCGTGAAAAACACCTGCGACAGCAGGGAGAGCGCCTGCACGGTGAAATCCAGCGCGCTGAAGATGCGGATACGCTGGGCGGCGGTGGGAAACGCATCCGCCACGAGCCGGGCCTGTTCCATGTACAGAAATGTGTTCAGGGCCGAAAGCAGCACCACGAGCGCCGCCATGCCCAGCAGGAAGGGAGACTGAGCCAGGCGCGACAGGCCGGCGAACAGCGAGCCGCCCAGGGGCCGGCGGATGTCGTCGCCCGGCTGCGCGCCGTCGCGCGCCGCCCGCCAGCGCAGCAGCCAGCGCTTCAGGGGCAGGGTGGCGCACAGCAGCCCCGCGGACAGCAGGAGCAGGCCGGCCGGGCCCAGGGCGCCGGCCAGCAGTCCGCCCAGCAAGGGGCCGCACAGGCCGCCGGCGCTGGCGCCCGCGGCGATGAGCGCGAACAGCCGCTTGGCCGATTCCATGCGGAACACGTCGGCCATGAGGCTCCATCCCAGCGAGACGACGAACAGGTTGAACACCGATAGCCACACATAGAAAACCCGCGCGATCCACACGCTGTCGGGCCGGGTGTGCAGGGCGGCGCCGAAAGCCGCCATGGCCAGCGCGAAAATGCCGTAGATCCAGGTGAGCAGGCGCGCGCGGGGCGCCCGCGCCGAAAACCAGCCGAACAGCGGCACCACCGCGAGCGTGGCGGCGAAGGTGGCGGTGAAGAGCCACTGCAACTGGTCCACGCCCGCCTGGATGCCCAGGGTTTCGCGTAGCGGCCGCAACATGAAGTAGCCGCAGAACAGGAAGAAAAAGAACGCGAAGCCGCAGGTGGCGGGCGCGAGTTCCCCGCGTCCCAGTCCCAGCAGGCGTTCGGCGCGCGACGGTTCGGGCGCGGCGGGAGGCTCGTCCATGCGCCGGGCCGTCAGGCGAACAGGGCCGCGATGCGTTCGCGCCCGGCCGCGCCGGGCAGCGGCCCGAAGCCGGCGCGAGCGTTGTCCGCCATGTTGGCGGGCTTGGAGGTGGCGGGAATCGCGCAGGTGACGGCGGGGTGTGCCACGATGAATTTCAGGAAGAGCTGCGCCCAGGAGGCGCAATCGAATTCCGCGGCCCAGCCGGGCAGCGGCTTGCCGCGCACCTGGCGGAACAGCGCGCCGTCCTGGAAAGGGCGGTTGATCAGCACGGCCACGCCTTGCGCCAGGCAGGCGGGCAGCAGCCTGCGCTCGGCGCTGCGCGCGCCGACCGACAGGTTCACCTGCACGAAATCCGGTTTTTCGCGTTCCACCAGGGCGGTCAGTTCGTCATGCGCGTGGTCGGCATAGTGCGTGATTCCGATATAGCGCGTGACGCCCTGCCGCTTCAGCTCGCGCAGCAGGGCAAGCTGGTTGGCGGTGTCGATGAGGTTGTGGATCTGGATCAGGTCCAGCGTGTCGGCGCGCAGCGCGCGCCGCGATCCGGCGACCTGCTCCAGGGCGGCGTCCCGGCCTCTCGCGCCGATCTTGGTGGCGAGGAAGACGCGTCGGCGCCCCCCGGCGCGCTCCACCAGCGTTCCGGTCACGGCTTCCGCGCGGCCGTAGCTGGGCGCGGTGTCGATCAGTGTGCCGCCGGCCTGCAGCAGCGCGTCCAGCACCTGCGCCAGCGGCGCCATGGCCGCGGCGTCGTCCGGCGCGACATCGAAGGTGTCGGCGGTGCCCAGGCCGATCACGGGCAGGGCCTCGCCGGTTGAAGGGATCTTGCGCTGCAGCATGCCGTCCGGGGCGGCGGGAACAGGGGGGCTGGCCGCCGCCAGGGCGGCGCAGGCGGCGGCTTGCAGGAACTGGCGGCGGTCTGGCATGGGCGTTACTCCCGACGACGAAGCGGCCGCGCCGGCGTCGGCCGCACGGCCCGCGGATCCGGCTGGCGTTGCCTCCTTTTTACAGGCGCCGCGCCGGAAAGAAAAAGGGCCCGCATCGTCGCGGGCCCCTCATGCCTGGCTGTGCCGCTTATTCGCGGTCGCCGCCGAAAATGCCCAGCAGCATCAGCAGGTTGGAGAAAACGTTGTAGACGTCCAGGTAGATGGCCAGCGTGGCCGAGACGTAGTTGGTTTCGCCGCCGTTGACCACGCGCTGCAGGTCCACCAGCATGAAGGCCGAGAAGATGACGATGGCCAGGACGGAAATCGTCAGCATCAGGGCCGGCAGCTGCAGGAAGATGTTGGCCAGCGCGGCCACCAGGATGACCACCGCGCCGATGAACAGGAATTTCTGCAGGCTGGACAGGTCGCGCTTGATGGTGGTGGCCAGTGTGGCCATCGTGCCGAACACGATGGCGGTGCCGCCGAAGGCCGTCATGACGAGCTGCGAACCGTTGCCCATGCCCATCACGAAGCCCAGCAGGCGCGACAGCATGACGCCCATGAAGAAGGTGAACGCCAGCAGCAGCGCCACGCCCAGCGAGCTGTTCTTGTTTTTCTCGATGGCGAACATCAGGCCGAACGCGCCCACCAGGAACACGATGGCCGAAAGCCCCGGGCTCGCGCCCATGGCCTGGTTGATGCCGGTGTACAGGCCGACCGCCGCGCCGAGCACGGTGGGGACCAGCGACAGCGCCAAGAGCCAATAGGTGTTGCGCAGCACCTTGTTGCGCACGACCTCGCCCGGCGCGCCGGCGAGCGCGCCGGAACGGTTAAAAGGGGACGGACGATATTCGTTCATGGAGGACTCCTGTGTGCGGCAAGATGGGTATTGCCCGATAAGCTTAGATGCCAAGGATACCTTACAGTTCCCTTAATAATCCAGTGCCGCGCCAAATGGACGAGACGGGGACGAGGCGCGGGACGAAACGTGGCGAGGGCGCGCGGACGGCCTCAGCCCCGTCGGGTGCCCTGCATGACCCGCGCCACGATGGCGGGCAGTTCGGCGTCCATGCGGGCCTGGATCTGTTCGACCGCGTCGGCCAGCGCCTGTTGCATCAGGGCTTCGACCTCGGCCTGCAGGCGGGCCGCGAGCACGGAGGCGTCGGGCGGGGGGGCGACGGGTTCGGGCGCCGGCCGCGGGGCGGCGGACACCTGTTCGGTCAGCACGGGGAACGGATCGCCGGCGGCGCCGGCCGCGGGAGCAAGCGCCGGCTCGGCCCGCTCGGTGAGCGTGGGGATGCCGGCATCGTCGCGGTGTAGGGGCATGGTGGACCTCACGGTCGGGAAAAGACGCGGCGGGTGTCAGGGGGCGGACGCGCGGCGGGCCAGGTCGTGGCTGCGCGGGACGTGCCCCGCGCCCTGGTAGGCGCGCCAGCGCTGGCGCGCGGCCTGCCTGTCGTCGTGGTCGTCGGACACGATTTCCAGTACGCGCTCGAAAGCGTCGAAGCCGGGCGGGCAGCCGTCGTCCAGGTTGAGCAGCCAGGGCCTGGGAGCATCGCCGGGCGCGGCCTTGGCGGCCGCCTGCTGCGGGTCGGCGGCGGTGAGGACCACCGGCGTATCGGGCGCGAGCGGGTCGTTCGCCAGCACGTGCGGCACGAAAGAGGTGTCGTCAAACGCCCAGAGCATGCGGTCGAAGGTCGCCAGGCGGGAGCCGTCGCTGCAATACACCAGCAGCCGCTGGCCCGCCAGATAGCGCTTGCGCGCCACCTGGCAGGCCGTGCGCAGGCGGTCGGGCGCGCCGAAGGCGAAATCGATGCGCGTCATGCCCGGGCTCCGGCCTCGCGGTTCAAACCTGGTCCAGCAGGTACTGCATCAGGAGCGGCACGGGGCGGCCGGTGGCGCCCTTGTCCTTGCCGCCCTTCCAGGCGGTGCCCGCGATGTCCAGATGGGCCCAGCGGTACGCCTTGGCGAAGCGCGACAGGAAGCAGGCCGCCGTGACCGCGCCGGCCGGGGGGCCGCCGATATTGGCCATGTCGGCGAAGTTGGACTTGAGCTGCTCCTGGTAGGCATCGTCCAGCGGCATGCGCCACGCGGGGTCCAGCGACTGCCGGCCCGCGGACAGCAAGGCCTCGGCCAGCGCGTCGTCCTTGGTGAAAAGGCCCGAGTTGACGTGGCCCAGCGCCACCACGCAGGCGCCGGTGAGCGTGGCGATGTCGATCACGGCCGAGGGCTTGAAACGCTCGGCGTAGGTAAGGGCGTCGCACAGCACCAGGCGCCCTTCGGCGTCGGTGTTGAGGATTTCGATGGTCTGGCCCGACATGCTGGTGACCACGTCGCCCGGCTTGTTGGCCGTGCCGCTGGGCAGGTTCTCGCAGGCCGGGATGAGGCCCACCACGTCCAGCGGCAGGTTCAGCTCGGCCAGGGCGCGGAAGGCGCCCAGCACGCTGGCGGCGCCGCACATGTCGTACTTCATTTCGTCCATGGTGGCGGCCGGCTTGAGCGAGATGCCGCCGGCATCGAAGGTGATGCCCTTGCCGACCAGCACTACCGGGCCCTGCGCGCCCTTGCCGCTCTTCTTGGCGGGAGCGCCGGCGTGGCGCAGCACGATGAAGCGCAGGGCTTCGTCCGAGCCCTTGGCCACCGAGAGGAACGAGCCCATGCCCAGCGCCTCGACCTTCTTGCGGTCCATGACCTCGACCTTGATCGACTTGAATTCGCGGGCCAGGCGCTTGGCGGTTTCGCCCAGGTAGGTGGGCGTGCACAGGTTGCCGGGCAGGTTGCCCAGGGTGCGGGTGAGCGCCATGCCGTTGGCGATGGCCGCGCCTTCGCGCAGGCCGCGCTGGGCCTGGGCGGCCTCGGCGCGTTCGACGATCTGCACGATTTTCTTCAGCTTGGGGCGGGCGTCGCGGTCGGGCTTGCCGAAGGTTTCGTCGTAATGGTAGGAGGCGGCGCCGGCCGCGACGGCGGCGCTGCGCGCGCGGGCCGCGAGCGGCACGCCTTCGATGGGGTTGGCGGCCAGCGTGGACACGCCCTCGGCGAGCTGCGCGGCCACGCAGGCGGAGGCGAAGGCCTGTTCGGCCGAGGCGTGCGCACGGGCCGAATACTCGTCCTGCTTGCCCAGGCCGACCAGCACCACGCGCTGGGCGCTCACGCCCGGCAGGTTGCGCAGCACCAGCGTGGCGCCGGCGCGCCCGCGGAACTCGGCCTTGACCACGGCGCGCACGGCGCCGTTGCTGGCGCGGTCGATCAGGTCGGCGGCCGGCGAGAGCACGCTGTCCGCATAGATGCCGATGCCCAGCGCGGCGGTTTTGATTTGGTGCAGGGAAGCGGTGGTCTGTGTGCTAAATTCCATGAGGGTTTCCCGTGTGCGTCTGTTTCTCAACGTGGCGGTCGGCTCATTATCCCGCATATTCTCCCATGTCTCTATTCAAGCGCTCTGTCGTCAGCGAGATCACCAGTCACGCTGGCGTGGTCTTCTCCACCCTCATCGTCGTATGGCTCAGCGTGCTGCTGGTGCGCCTGCTCGGCGAAGCGGCGGGGGGCAACATCGGGGCGGACGTCGTCGTGGTGCTGGCCGCGCTGTCCACCATCACCGCGCTGCCGACCATTCTGGCCGTGTCGATCTTCATCGCGGTGCTGACCACGGTGACGCGCAATTACCGCGAGTCCGAAATGGTGGTGTGGTTCGCCAGCGGGTTGTCGCTGGCGGACTGGCTGCGCCCGGTGCTGCGCGTGGCGGTGCCGGTGGCGCTCGCGGTGTCGGCGCTGACCTTGGTCGCCTCGCCCTGGGCCTACCGCCAGATCGGCGAATACCGCGAACGCTTCGAGCAGCGCTCCGACCTGGCCAAGGTTACCGCGGGCCAGTTCGCCGAATCCAGCGGCGGCAAGCGCGTGTTCTTCGCCGAGAATCCCGAGCGGCCCACCGACGAACTGGGCAATGTGTTCGCGCGCGAGATCGGGCCCGAGTGGCTGAGCGTGCTGACCGCGGCCAGCGCGCACACCGAAACCAAGCCCAATGGCGACCGCTTCCTGGTGCTGGGCGAAGGGCACCGCTACGACCTGAAGCCCGGTACGCCCGAGATCCGGCTGGTGCATTTCGAGAAATACGGCATCCGCCTGGAGAGCAAGTCCGGCGGCGATCCCGTGGCCGAAGCCCGCGCCGCGGCGGAGCGATCGTCCAAGGCGCGCTCCACGGGGCAGCTCATCGCCGACAACACCAACAGCAGCTGGTCGCAGGTAATGTGGCGCCTGGCGCTGCCGCTGGCCGCCCTGAACCTGGCGCTGCTCGCCATTCCGCTGGGGGCGGTCAATCCGCGCCTGGGCCGTTCGGGCGATCTGCTCATCGCCGGCCTGGTGGGCCTGCTCTACATGAATCTCATCAATCTCTCGCGCGCCTGGATTTCCAACGGCAAGCTCAGCTTCGGCGTGGGCGTCTGGCTGATCCACGGCATCGTCGCGGCGCTCACCGCCTTCCTGCTCATGCGCCGCCTGCGCGTGAAAGCCCCGCGCAATCAGAACGGCTGAGTGCGCGCCAGGCGCAACCCGCAATGAACGGCGGCATGCGGCCCACGGCCGGGCCGCCCCGGCGGGGCGCGGCCCGGCCGTCAGGCGCCGGCTCCCGCGCGGCCTACGGCAGGTATTTCATCCTGCCCTTGCGGCCCGAAAGCAGGTCTTTGTTGCGCAGCACCGATTTGCGGATGAATTCCCACAGCGCATGCACGCGCTTGAGTTTGCGCAGGTCTTCGTGGCAGTACATCCAGAACGAGCGGGTGATCTCCACCTCGTTTTCCAGCACGGGCGCCAGCCGCGGGTCTTGTGCGGCGATGAAGCACGGCAGGATGGCCAGCGATTGGCCCTGCAGGGCCGCGTGGTATTGCGCCACCACGCTGGTGCTGCGCAGCACCACCTTGCTGGCGGGCAGCAGGTCTTCGAGATAGCGCAGGCGCTCGCTGAAGAGCAGCTCGTCCACATAGCCGATGAAGGTGTGCGAGGACAGGTCCTCGCGCGAACGTATGGGTTCGTGGCGCGCCAGGTAGCCGGGCGTGCCGTACAGGCGCAGCGTGTAGTCGCAGAGCTTGCTGCACACATAGGGCCCGCGCTGCGGCCGCTCGATGGTGATGGCCAGGTCGGCCTCGCGCTTGGAGAGGCTGACAAAGCGCGGCACGGGCAGGATGTCCAGCGTGATGTGCGGATAGCGGCGCTGGAAGTCGGCCGCCAGCGGCGTCAGCACATAGCTGCCGAAGCCTTCGGTGGCGCCGATGCGCAGGTGCCCGGACAGGGCCTGGCCGATGCCGGACAGGTTTTCGCGCGCGGTGTGGACCGCGCTTTCCATCTGCTCGGCGTGCACGAAGAGGCGCTGCCCGTCGTCGGTGAGCACGAAGCCGGCGCTGCGCGATTTCTCGAAAAGCAGGGTGTCCAGCTCGGCTTCCAGGGCGCGGATGCGCCGCGACACGGTGGTGTGCTCCACCCCCAGGCGGCGGGCGGCTGCGCTGGCGCGCTGGGTGCGCGCCACCTCCAGGAAATACCTCAGGCTGTCCCAATCGAGCACGTTTTCCCCGCGGTTTCGGTATGTGCATGAATGCACAAGGAATGTGCATTTCTGGTGTTGCTTGTTGATTTTCACACATCTACACTGGACCGGCAGCTCCCGGGCGCATTCCGGAGAGCGGTAGGCCGCAAAGACGGCGCCACAACGCATAACACTCAGGAGACAAATCCATGAAACTGCACGCACGCGGGCTGGCCGCAGGCTTGTGTCTGGGCGCCGTTCTGGGCGCTTCCGCGCAGGCCGCCGACAAGCCTCCGGTGAAGATCGGCATTTTGACGGACATGTCGGGCACGTATGCCGCCATGGGGGGAGCGGGCTCGGTGGCGGCGGCGCAGCTGGCCATCGACGATTGCCTGGCGGCCGAGTGCAAGGGCATGAAAATCGAGCTGGTGTCCGCGGACAACCAGAACAAGGCCGACGTGGGCGCGGCCCGCGCGCGCGAATGGTTCGACCGCGACGGCGTGACGGCCATCGCCGACCTGACCAATTCCGCGGTGGCACTGGCGGTGCAGGGCATTGCGCGCGAGAAGAACAAGGTGGTGATGTTTTCCGGGCCGGCCACCACGGCGCTCACCAACAAGGATTGCTCGCCGGTGGGTTTCCACTGGATGTTCGACACGTATTCGCAGTCCGCGGGCGGCGCCAAGGCCACGGTGAGGTCGGGCGGCAAGTCCTGGTTCTTCATCACGGTGGACTATGCGTTCGGCCATTCGCTGGAGGCCGATACCGCCAAGGCCGTGCGCGCGCTGGGCGGTACGGTGGCGGGCAGCGTGCGGCATCCGCTGAACGCTCCCGATTTCGCTTCCTATCTGCTGCAGGCGCAGAGTTCCAAGGCGCAGGTGGTGGCGCTGGCCAACGGCGGCCAGGACACGGTCAACGCGGTCAAGCAGGCGCGCGAATTCGGCATCGTGGCGGGCGGCCAGCGGCTGGTGTCGCTGTTGATCTTCCTGTCCGACCTGCGGGCGCTGGGGCTGGAGAACGCGCAGGGGCTGTCGTATGTCGACGGTTTCTACTGGGACTATGACGACGCCACGCGCCAGTGGTCGTCCCGCTTCGAGAAGGCGTTCCGCGGCCTGAAACCCACCATGACGCAGGCGGGCGTGTATTCCAGCGTGCTGCACTACCTGCGCGCCGTGGCCGCCACTGGCAGCACCGACGGCAAGACCGTGGCCGACAAGATGCGCGAGCTGCCCATCAAGGACCCCATCATGCGCAACGCGTCCATCCGCCCCGACGGCCGCGTGATTCACGATATGTATCTCTATGAGGTGAAAAAGCCCGGCGAATCCAAGGGCGGGTGGGATTACTCCAAGCTGGTGGCCACGATTCCCGCCGCCGAGGCTTTCCAGCCGCTGGCGGATTCGACGTGCCCGCTGGTCAAGAAGTAGGAGCCGAAACGGGAGCCGGCCGCGCCGGCCGGCTCCGTGCATTCATGAACGCGGATCCGTCCGCATCGACACAGGCAGTGTGAGGAGCATCAAATGAGCGAAGTCCCCCGCGTTCCGCTATTGATCGGCGGCAAGCTGGTCCAATCCAAAACCACCGAGTGGCGCGACGTGATCAACCCCGCCACGCAGGAAGTCGTGGCCAAGGTTCCGTTCGCGACGCGCGAAGAGCTGGACCTGGCCGTTTCCAACGCCAAGGAAGCCTACAAGACCTGGCGCAACGCCGGGCAGGGCGCCCGCATGCGCGTCATGCTCAAGTTCCAGGAGCTGCTGCGCGCCAACACGGCCAAGCTGGCCGAGATGATCACCCGCGAGCACGGCAAGACGCTGCCCGACGCCGAAGGCGAGGTGGGCCGGGGCCTGGAAGTGGTGGAGCACGCGTGCTCCATCGCCAACCTGCAACTGGGCGAGTACGCAGAGAACGCGGCGTCCGGCATCGACGTCTATACCCTGATCCAGCCGCTGGGCGTGTGCGCCGGCATCACGGCTTTCAATTTCCCCGTGATGCTGCCGTGCTTCATGTTCCCCATCGCAGTGTCCTGCGGCAACACCTTCGTGCTCAAGCCCTCGGAGCAGGATCCCTCGTCGTCGCTGTTCCTCGCCCAGCTCGCGCTGGAAGCCGGCCTGCCGCCGGGCGTGCTGAATGTGGTGCATGGCGGGCCCGAGATCGCCAACGGCCTGTGCGAGCATCCGGACATCAAGGCGGTGTCCTTCATCGGCTCCACGCGCGTAGGCACCGAGATCTACCACCGCGCGTCGGCGGCCGGCAAGCGCTGCCAATCCATGATGGGCGCCAAGAACCACTGCGTGATCCTGCCCGACGCCGATCCGGACGTGGCGCTCAACCAGCTTGTGGGCGCCGCCTTCGGCGCCGCCGGCCAGCGCTGCATGGCGGCTTCGGTGGCGGTCCTGGTGGGCGAGGCCCGCAACTGGCTGCCCGATTTCGTCGAGCGCGCCAGGAAGCTCAAGGTCAATGTCGGCACCGACCGCGAGGCCGACCTGGGCCCGCTGGTGTCGCCCAACGCGAAGAAGCGCGTCGAGAGCCTGATCCAGAAGGGCGTGGACGAAGGCGCCCGGCTGCTGCTGGACGGCCGCAACATCAAGGTGGCGGGCTTCGAGCAGGGCAATTTCGTGGGGCCGACGGTTTTCGACGGCGTGACGGAAAACATGACCATCTACACCGAGGAAATCTTCGGGCCGGTGCTGTCGGTGGTGGGCGTGGAAACGCTGGAGGAAGCGGTGGCGTTCATCAACCGCAATCCCAACGGCAACGGGGTGGCGCTCTTCACGCAGGACGGGGGCGCGGCGCGTTACTTCCAGAACAACATCGACGTGGGCCAGGTGGGCATCAACATTCCCATTCCGGTGCCCGTGGCCTGGTTCAGCTTCACGGGCTCGCGCGGTTCCAAGCTGGGCGACCTCGGGCCCAACGGCAAGCAGGCGGTGCAGTTCTGGACCCAGACCAAGACGGTCACGGCGCGCTGGTCGTCCCACGGCAAGAGCGTCAACACCACCATCACCATGCGTTGAAACAGGGACGCCTTGCAATTAAGCTTATGCAAATAAGTAATATTGAAAGGCTTCCTTATTACTTATAATTGGCCCCTTGTTACCAGGGGCCAATCAATGAACCTCCAGCAATTTCGCTTCGTGCGAGAGACCATCCGGCGCGACTTCAACCTTACCGAAGCCGCCCGGATGCTCTATACCTCCCAGCCCGGGGTGTCCAAGGCCATCATCGAGTTCGAGGACGAGCTCGGCATCAAGATCTTCGAGCGCCACGGCAAGCGCATCAAGGGCCTGACCAAGCCGGGACTGGCGGTGTCCCAGGTCATCGACCGCATCATGCGCGAGGTCGACAATCTCAAGAAAGTCAGCGACGAATTCGCCCGGCGCGACGAGGGCGGGCTGGTCATCGCCTGCACGCACACGCAGGCGCGCTACCTGCTGCCGCGCGTGATTCCGGCGTTCCGCCAGCAGTTTCCCAAGGTGCACCTGTCGCTCGCGGAGGGCAGTCCCGCCCAGCTCGCCGAAATGGTGCTGCACGAGCAGGCGGACCTGGCGCTGGCCACGGAATCCCTGGCGCTCACGCCGGGCCTGGCCACCCTGCCCGTCTATGCCTGGGAGCACACGGTGGTGGTGCGCCCCGACCATCCGCTGGCCGAGCTGACATCCAGCGCCGCGCGCCAGATTTCCCTGGAACAGCTGGCGGAATATCCCATCGTGACCTACGACCGCGCCTTTACCGGCCGCACGACCATCGACGAGGTGTTCGCCAACCAGGGCGTGCATCCCGACATCGTCCTGGAAGCCATCGACGCCGACGTCATCAAGACGTACGTGGACGTGGGGCTGGGCATCGGCATCATCGCCGGCGTGGCCTACGATCCGCGCCGCGACGCCAACCTCGTGGGGCTGCCCGTGGGGCATCTGTTCGGCACCCACACCACGCGGGTGGGCGTGAAGGCGGGCGTATTCCTGCGCGACTACGTCTATACCTTCCTGGAGATGCTGGCCCCCTCGCTGACCCGCGCGGTCGTCACCGAGGCGGTGCAGGGCACGCCCAGATAGGACAGGCCCCGGCGGCATCGATTTCCCTGGCGGGGCGCGCAAGCGCCCCTTTTTTTCGCTCTGCAGCAAGACGTGGGGCTATGCGGTGGAGCGGGCTCATAAAAACAATTAAATAAGAATGTCTCTCATTTGAGTTGACTAAAAAATGGGAATCATTATCATTACATCCAGACTCAACGACCCAGTGAGGTTCATCATGACGGCAGGACTGAGTGCAGTGATCGTCGGCGCGGATCGCCTCGGCAACATTCCCGACCTACTCAAAGGTCACAACATCTCCATCACGCACCACATCAGCGGGCGCGACCCCTCCCACCAGAAAAAGACGCTCCAACTGCCTTCGGGCACGCAGCTCGTCATTCTCCTCACCGATTTCCTCGGCCACAACGTCATGAAGACCTTCCGCAACGCCGCGCAGCGCGGCGGCATCCGGGTCGTGGCGTGTCGCCGTTCCGTATGCAGCATGCAGCAGGCCCTGAAACAATGCGGCCTGTGCTCCATGCACTGAGCGCGCCGCCGGCACAAAGAAAACTGGGGAGGCCGCAAGGCCCGCGGGTCGCGGTTCGCGCGGATCGCGAAGAGAGAATCGAAAAGCCGCCAGACTGGAACAGTCTGGCGGCTTTTTGGTTATCGTGGTCCGGAGCGCGGCCGGCGCGCAGGCGTGTGCGGCTCGGCGCGTCAGTTGGCGGCGGCGCGGGCGGAGGCCAGCAGGCTGTTGTCCAGGCGGCGCGCGCCGTTGTAGCGTTTGCTCCAGTAGGCCATGTTCATGTTCTCGACCCGCACCACGCCGCCGGCGCTGGGAGAGTGAACGAAGCGATCGTCGCCCAGGTAGATGCCCACGTGCGAGTAGCGGCGGCCCATGGTGTTGAAGAAGACCAGGTCGCCGGCCTTGAGCTCGTTCTTGCGGACCGAGATACCCTGCTGGGCGATGTCGGCGGCGCTGCGCGGCAGTTTCAGGCCCAGCGAGCGCTCGGCGGAATAGGCCACCAGGCCGCTGCAGTCGAAGCCGGTATCGGGGCTGTTGCCGCCGAAGCGGTAGCGGATGCCCAGGTAGTTGAGCGCTTCGCTTACGAGGGGATTGTCGCTGCCGACGCCCGATTGCACCTGGCGGCGGTCGCGCTTGAATTTCTGCACCACCAGCATGCCGATGGGGTCATCGGCGGTGGCGATCCATTCGGAATCGTAGGGGTCGGTATCGGACGAATAGGCGGTTGACTTTTGCTGAGTGCTTGCGCAACCGGCCATGACTCCCAAGCACGCCATCAACGCCAGCAAGCGCGCGCCGCGGCTTGCCTGGCCGAAGATACATGCAGATAGCGCGCGTTTGGAGTGTCGATGCATTCGCCTGGGATGACTCGCCGGAAATATCGAAAACGCAGGGAAACCCCCCGTTCTTGACCGATCTTCCAACAAGACCAACGGATATGTGTACAACTTCGCGGGGATTCTACCAAACTTTAATGACCGGTACGCTATGGTAACCAGCCACTTCGCCCGCGGGGCGTCAGGTCGGGCAGAATGTCTTGATATACGGCAAGCCTCATGCAAGGTTCGCCTTCCACAATGGCCGAGAAAAATTACAAAACCACGCAATCAGCCATATGGCGTAGGGAAGATAACAGGAGACAGGCATGCAAAAAACCCGGGATTTCCATTACCGCTCGGTCCATGACCGCGACGCCTTCTGGCGCGAGGAGGCCAGCCGCATCCACTGGGAGACGCCGTTCGAGTCGGTGCTCGACTTCTCGCGCCCGCCGTTCGCCAAGTGGTTCGTGGGCGGGCGCACCAATCTCTGCTACAATGCCGTCGACCGATGGCTGCCCACCCAGGCCGACCAGCCCGCCCTGATCTGGGTCTCCACCGAGGTGGAGCGCGAGCGCAGCTACACGCGCCAGGAGGTCTACGAGGAAGTGAACGCGGCGGCCGCGATGCTCAAGGAGCTGGGCGTGGCGCGCGGCGACCGTGTGCTGCTCTACATGCCCATGGTGCCCGAGGCCGTTTTCACCATGCTGGCGTGTGCGCGCATCGGCGCGGTGCATTCGGTGGTGTTCGGCGGCTTTGCCTCGGTGAACCTGGCGCAGCGCATCGACGATGCCGCGCCCAAGGTGGTGGTGTGTACGGACGGCGGCTCGCGCGCGGGCAAGGCGGTTCCGTACAAGCCGCTGTTGGACCGGGCGCTGCAACTGTGCAAGGCGCCGCCCGCCTCGGTGGTGGTATTCGACCGCGGGCTGGCGCCCTTCGAGCCGGTGGCCGGGCGCGACCTGGACTACGCCACGCTGCGCGCGCGCCACCAGGGCGCCCGCGTGCCGGTGCAGTGGCTGGAATCCTCCGAGCCCAGCTACATCCTCTACACGTCCGGCACCACCGGCAAACCCAAGGGCGTGCAGCGCGACACGGGCGGCTACGCGGTGGCGCTGGCCTCGTCCATGGAATACATTTTCGACGGCAAGCCGGGCGACACCTTTTTCTGCACCAGCGACATCGGCTGGGTGGTGGGGCATTCCTACATCGTGTATGGGCCGCTCATCGGCGGGCAGGCCACCGTGCTCTACGAGGGCACGCCGGTGCGGCCCGACGGCGCCATCCTGTGGCGGCTGGTCGAGGAGCACGGCGTCAATACGCTGTTCTCGGCGCCCACGGCGGTGCGCGTGCTCAAGCGGCAGGACCCGGCGCTGTTGAAGAAGCACGACCTGTCCACGCTGCGCGCCGTCTACCTGGCCGGCGAGCCGCTGGACGAGCCCACGGCCCAGTGGATTTCGCAGGGGCTGGGCAAGCCCATCATCGACAACTACTGGCAGACGGAGTCCGGCTGGCCGATACTCTCGGCCCAGCCCGGCGTGGAGAAAGCGCCCACGCGCTTCGGCAGCCCCTCGTTTCCGGTGTATGGCTTCGACGTGCGCATCGTCAGCGAAACCACCGGCCAGGACCTGGGTCCGGACACCAAGGGCGTGGTGGCGATCGAGCCGCCGCTGCCGCCGGGCGCCATGTCCACCATCTGGGGCGACGACGAGCGCTTCGTGCAGACCTATTTCACGTCCATCCCCGGACGCCAGGTGTATTCCACCTTCGACTGGGGGCTGGTGGACCAGGACGGGTATTGGTTCATCCTGGGGCGCACCGACGACGTCATCAACGTGGCAGGGCATCGCCTGGGCACCCGCGAGATCGAGGAGTCCGTCAACAGCCACGGCGGCGTGGCCGAATGCGCCGTGGTGGGCGTGGCCGATCCGCTCAAGGGGCAGGTCGCCATGGCGTTCGCGGTGCTGAAAAATCCCGCGGGGGCGGACACCGAGGAGGGCGCGAGCACCCTCGAAGGCGATATCATGCGGCTGGTGGAAGAACAGCTCGGCGCCGTGGCGCGCCCCGCGCGGATCCGCTTCGTGGGCGCCTTGCCCAAGACGCGCTCCGGCAAGGTGCTGCGACGGGCCATCGTCGCGGTCTGCGAAGGGCGCGATCCGGGCGACCTGACCACCATCGAAGACCCAACCGCCCTGGAACAAATCAAGGAATCGCTGCAATGAAGACCAAACCGGTGCTGAGCGCCGACGATGTGAAGAAGATCCTGGCCGCGGCCGAGGCCCACGCCACCAAGAACAAGTGGGCCGTCGCGATCGCCGTCGTGGACGACGGCGGCCATCTGCTGGGCATGCTGCGCCTGGACGAGGCCGCGCCCGTTTCCTCGCACATCGCTCCCGCCAAGGCCCGCACCGCGGCCCTCGGGCGCCGCGAATCGCGCGCGTACGAGGAAATAATCAACAACGGCCGCTATTCCTTCCTGTCGGCGCCGACCCTGGAAGGCATGCTGGAAGGCGGCGTGCCGGTGGTGGCCGACGGGCAGGTCGTGGGCGCGGTGGGCGTTTCGGGCGTGAAGTCGTCCGAAGACGCCGAAATCGCGCGGGCCGGTATCGCAGCGCTGGGCCTGTGAGCGCAGCGCCGCGCAACGGCGCGCCGGAGGACACGCCCGCGGGCGGGCCTTCCGGCGCGCCGGACGCCCCGGGGCGCGGGGAAGACGACAGCCCGCTCAACCCCGGCGTCGCCAAGCGCGAAGTCTGGGCCTGGGCCATGTACGACTTCGCCAATTCGGGCTATACCACCGTCATTCTCACGGCGGTGTTCAGCACCTACTTCGTCGGCGTGGTGGGGGGCAGCGCGCCCTGGGCCACGCTGGCCTGGACGGCGGCCCTGTCGCTGTCCTACCTGGCCATCATGCTGACCATGCCCGCGCTGGGCGCGCGCGCCGACGCCCGCGCCGGCAAGCGGCGGCTGCTCTTCACCAGTACCGCGGGCTGCGTGGCCGCCACCCTGGTCCTGACCCAGGCCGGGCCGGGCGACGTCTGGCTGGCGCTGGCGGCGGTGGCCGTTTCCAACTACTGCTATTGCGTGGGCGAATCCGTGGTGGCGGCCTTCCTGCCGGAACTGGCCCGGCCGCAGGCCCTGGGCCGGGTGTCGGGCTGGGGCTGGAGCTTCGGCTACTGCGGCGGCATGCTCACGCTGGGCCTGTCGCTGGTAGTGGCCACGCGCGCCGAAAGCCGCGGCCTGGCGGCCCAGCAGTTCGTGCCCTGGATCGTCGTCGTGACCTGCGCGGTGTTCGCGGCGGCGGCGCTGCCCTCGTTCCTGCTGCTGCGCGAGCGGGCCGTTCCGCGTCCCCAGCCCCAGGCCATGGACCTGCTGCGGCGGCTGGCCTACGCCTGGCGCGAAACGGGTACGCATTTCCCGGAGTTCCGCCGCCTGCTGATGTGCATCGCCTGCTACCAGGCCGGCATTTCCGTGGTCATCACGCTGGCAGCGGTGTACGCGTCCGAGGTCATGGGGTTCACCACGCCCCGCATCATGCTGCTGGTGTTCACGGTGAACATCGCGGCCGCGGCGGGCGCATTCTGCTTCGGCTACGTGCAGGACCGCATCGGCCACCGGCGCGCGCTGGCCATCACGCTGTCGGGCTGGATCGCCATGGTGCTGGTGGCCTACGCGGCGACCACCGCCCCGGTTTTCTGGATCGCCGCCACGCTGGCCGGCCTGTGCATGGGCACGACGCAGAGCGCGGGGCGGGCCATGGCGGGGGCGCTGGCCCCGCCGCGCCGGCTGGCGGAATTCTTTTCGCTGTGGACCTTCGCCGTGCAACTGGCGGCGGTGGTCGGCCCCATTACCTACGGCCTGGTGACCTGGGCCACCGAGGGCAACCACCGGCTCGCCATTCTGGTGACGGGCCTGTTTTTCGTGGGCGGCCTGGCGCTGCTGGCGCGCGTGGACATGAAGGCCGGCCTGGCGCGCCGCGATACGCACGCCTGATCCGGCCCGCCTGCCGGGCCGGCGGCTGCTATCCTTATGGCATGCCAGCGCGGCGGCCCGCCAGCCGCCGCGCGACACGTTTCGCGCTTGCGCCGTTCTGCTTGTGTCTGCCGCTCGCATTTTTGCGTAAGGTGCCCGTAAGAGCGTGGCGATACGGTTGCCATTGGAAAAATAGCTGCATACACAAAATCAACCGATTGGAGACAACATCATGTCCAAGGCCATTGAATCCGTCCTGGTGGAAACCCGCGTTTTCCCGCCGCCCGCCCGCGCGGTCGAAGGCGCGGCGATTTCCGGCATGGATGCCTACCGCGCGCTGTGTGCGCAGGTCGAACAGGATTTCGAGGGATTCTGGGCGGGCCTGGCCCGTGACAACCTGCAATGGACCAAGCCCTTCACGCAGGTGCTCGACGAATCCGACGCGCCCTTCTACCGCTGGTTCGGCGATGGCGAGCTCAACGTCTCGGCCAATTGCCTGGACGTGCACCTGAAAAACGGCAACGCCGACAAGACCGCCATCATCTTCGAGGCCGACGACGGCAAGGTCGAGCGCGTCACCTACCGCGAGCTGCTGGCCCGCGTGTGCCGCTTCGCCAACGGCATCGCCAAGCTCGGCTACAAGAAGGGCGATCGCGCCATCATCTACATGCCCATGTCCATCGAGGCCGTGGTCGCCATGCAGGCCTGCGCCCGGCTGGGCGTGACGCATTCGGTGGTGTTCGGCGGCTTTTCGGCCAAGAGCCTGCAGGAGCGCGTGGTCGACGTGGGCGCCTCGCTCATCATCACGGCCGACGAGCAGGTCCGCGGCGGCAAGGTCATCCCGCTCAAGCCCGCGGTGGAGGAAGCCATCGCCATGGGCGGCTGCGAGGCCGTGTCCAAGGTCATCGTGTACCGCCGCACGGGCGGCAAGGTGCAGTGGGTCGAGGGCCGCGACCTCTGGATGCACGACGTGGAAGCCGGCCAGCCCGACACCTGCGAGCCGGTGCCCGTCAACGCCGAGCACCCGCTCTTCATCCTCTACACCTCCGGTTCCACCGGCCGGCCCAAGGGCGTGCAGCACGCGTCGGCCGGCTACCTGCTGTGGGCGCTGCTGACGGTCAAATGGACCTTCGACGCGCGCCCCGAGGACGTGTACTGGTGCACGGCCGACGTGGGCTGGGTCACGGGCCATACCTACATCACCTATGGTCCGCTGGCCGCCGGCCTGACGCAGATCGTGTTCGAGGGCGTGCCCACCTACCCGAACGCCGGCCGCTTCTGGGACATGATCGCGCGCCACAAGGTCACCACCTTCTACACCGCGCCCACCGCCATCCGTTCGCTCATCAAGGCGTCCGAGGCCACGCCCGAGGCGCATCCGCGCAACTACGACCTGGACAGCCTGCGCATCCTCGGCACGGTGGGCGAGCCCATCAACCCCGAGGCCTGGATGTGGTACCACAAGAACGTGGGCCGCGAGCGCTGCCCCATCGTGGACACGTGGTGGCAGACCGAGACCGGCGGCCACATGATCACGCCGCTGCCGGGCGCCACGCCCACCAAGCCGGGTTCCTGCACGCTGCCGCTGCCGGGCATCGCCGCGGCCATCGTGGACGAAACCGGGGCCGACGTGGAACAGGGCAACGGCGGCTTCCTGGTCATCAAGCGCCCGTGGCCCGCCATGATCCGCAACATCTGGGGCGATCCGGAGCGTTTCAAGAAGAGTTATTTCCCGCCGGAGCTGCGCGGCTATTACCTGGCGGGCGACGGCGCGCAGCGCGACGCCGACGGCTATTTCTGGATCATGGGCCGCATCGACGACGTGCTGAATGTGTCCGGCCACCGCCTGGGCACCATGGAAGTCGAGTCGGCGCTGGTGGCGCACGAGCTGGTGGCCGAGGCGGCCGTGGTGGGGCGTCCCGACGACACCACCGGCGAGGCCGTGGTGGCCTTCGTGGTGCTCAAGGGCGCGCGCCCCGAGGGCGAGCAGGCCCAGGCCGTGGCCAAGCAGCTGCGCGACTGGGTGGCCCGCGAAATCGGGCCGATCGCCAAGCCCAAGGACATCCGGTTC
Source organism: Achromobacter sp. Marseille-Q4962 (assembly GCF_943737005.1). Lineage (GTDB taxonomy): Bacteria > Pseudomonadota > Gammaproteobacteria > Burkholderiales > Burkholderiaceae_B > Achromobacter. Next base: position 47,109 of record NZ_CALSFU010000009.1, read on the forward strand.
GGCGACAACCTGCCCAAGACGCGGTCGGGCAAGATCATGCGCCGGCTGCTGCGCGTGGTGGCCAAGGGCGAGGAGATCACCCAGGACGTGTCCACGCTGGAGAACCCGGCCATTCTCGACCAGCTTTCCAAGTCGCTGTGAGCTCCCGCGCCGTGTCCGCGACACGGACGCGGCCGCCCGCGCCGGCCCGCGGGCCGGCGGCGGGAGCATAATGTGAGGCGCCCGACCGGCTTTCCCGTTCGGGCGTCTTTGTTTTCTTGCGGCACAACGGAGTTTCGCCTTGAATCCCAGCAGTTTCGATCGCACCGGCCTGGTCCTGATGTTTGCCACCATCGTGGTGTGGGCGGGAAGCTGGATTGCAATGAAGCTCGTGGTGCCGTACATCGGTCCGTTCGATTTCGTGGCCCTGCGCTACGTGGTGGGCAGCCTCGTGCTGTTCGCCCTGGCGATCGCGCTGCGCCGGCCGCTGGCCATGCCGCCCTTCGGGCTGACGCTGCTCATCGGCCTGACGCAGACGGCCGGTTTCCAGGGTTTCGTCCAGAGCGCCCTGGTGTCGGGCGGCGTCGGCAAGGTTTCGCTGATGGCCTACACCATGCCTTTCTGGGTGGTGCTGCTGGCCTGGGGGCTGCTGGGCGAGAAGCCCGGCACGCGCCATGCCGCGGGCATCGCGCTGGCGGCGGCGGGCCTGATCTGCTTCATCGAGCCCTGGGGCGGCATGGGCGACGTCAAGCCCGTGCTGCTGGGCCTGGGCAGCGGCTTCTGCTGGGGCGTGGGCACGGTGCTCTCCAAGCGTATGTTCGACCGCCACGCGCCCGACATCATGACGTTCACGGCCTGGCAGATGCTGTTCGGCGGGCTGGTCATGGTGCCGGTGGCCTACCTGGTGCCGCAGGAGCCCGCGCATTGGGGCTGGCCGCTGGCGGCGGGCATGACCTACATCATTCTCATCGCCACCGCGGCGGGCTGGCTGCTCTGGCTCGAAGTGGTGCGGCGCGTGCCGGCCTCGATCGCCGGCCTGTCCAGCCTGGGCGTGCCGGTTACCGCCATGCTGCTGGCCTGGGCCATTCTTTCCGAAAGGCCCACCCTGGTCGAGCTGGCCGGCATGGGCCTCATCCTGGCGGGCATCTGGGTCGTCAGCCGCGCGGGGCCGGCCCGACGCGCCGCCTGAACCTGATTTTTCCTCCCCGGTCTTACAAGGAAATTCCATGATCGACCTGCGCAGCGACACCGTAACGCGCCCCACCGCGGCCATGCGCGAGGCCATGGCCACGGCGCCCGTGGGCGACGACGTGATGGGCGACGACCCCAGCGTCGCCGAGCTGCAGCGCGCGGTGGCCGAACGCGCCGGCAAGCAGGCCGGCCTGTTCTTTCCGTCCGGCACGCAGAGCAACCTTGCCGCCCTGATGGCGCATTGCGCGCGGGGCGACGAATACCTCGTCGGCCAGCTCGCCCACACCTACAAATACGAGGGCGGCGGCGCGGCGGTGCTGGGCAGCATCCAGCCGCAGCCCATCGAGCACGCGGCCGACGGCACGCTGCCGCTGGACAGGCTGGCCGCCGCGCTCAAGCCCCGCAACGATCCCCATTACGCGCGCACGAAGCTGCTGGCCCTGGAAAACACGTTCCACGGCAAAGTCATCCCGCAGGACTACGTGAGGGCGGCCACGGGCTGGGCGCGCGCGGAAGGCCTGTCCACCCATCTGGACGGCGCGCGCGTATTCAATGCCGCCGTGGCCAGCGGCCTGCCGCTGGCCGAGCTGTGCGAGCCTTTCGACACGGTTTCCATCTGCTTTTCCAAGGGGCTGGGCGCGCCCGTGGGCTCGGTGCTGGTGGGCAGCGAAGAACTCATCGGGCGCGCGCATCGCTGGCGCAAGATGCTGGGCGGCGGCATGCGCCAGTCGGGCGTGCTGGCCGCGGCCTGCCTGCATGCGCTCGCGCACCATGTGGACCGCCTGGCGCAGGATCACGAAAACGCGCGCGCGCTGGCCGAGGGGCTGCGCGGCATCGAGGGCGTGCGGGTGCATGCGCAGGACACGAACATGGTGTTTGCCGAATTCGACCGCGCGCGCAGCGCGGGCCTGGAAGACGCGCTGCGGCGGCAGGGCATACTGGTGCGCGCCGTCTACGGCGGGCCGACGCGGCTGGTGACCCACCTGGACGTCTCCGCCGAGGACGTCCGGCGCGTGGCGCAGGCAGTGGCCGGCCACCTGGCGCAGTAGCCGCGCCTCAGGGCTGGGCGCGCAGCACGTCGGCCAGCACGCCGAACAGCTCGTCGATCTGCGCCTTCTCGATGACGAGGGGCGGCGACAGCAACATGGTGTCGCCGGCCGAGCGGATCAGGCAGCCGCGCTCCAGGCAGGCGCGGTGCGCGGCGTAGGCGCGCTGTCCGGGCTTGCCGTCCTGCGGCGCCAGCTCGATGGCCGCCAGCAGGCCGATGTTGCGGATGTCCACCACGTGCGGCAGGCCCTTCAGGCTGTGGGCCGCGTCTTCCCAATAGGGCCACAGCGCGCGGGCGCGGCCGAACAGGCCCTCGCGGCGGAAGATGTCCAGCGTCGCCAGGCCCGCCGCGCACGCCACCGGATGACCCGAATAGGTATAGCCGTGCGACAGTTCGATGGCGCTTTCGGGCCCCTGCATGAAGGCTTCGTAGACAGGCTTGCGCACCAGGGTCGCGCCCATGGGGATGGCGCCGTTGGTCAGCCCCTTGGCGCTGGTGATGATGTCCGGCGTGACGCCGAAATACGAAGAGGCGAAGGCGCCGTCGATGCGGCCGAATGCGCAGATGACTTCGTCGAAGATGAGCAGGATGCCGTAGGCATCGCAGATCTGCCGCAGTTTCCGCAGATAGCCCTCGGGCGGCACCAGCAGCCCGGTGGATCCGGCCACAGGCTCCACGATGACGGCGGCGATGGTGGAGGCGTCGTGCAGCGCCACGATGCGTTCCAGCGCATCGGCCAGGTGGGCGCCCCAGCCGGGCTGGCCGCGGGAATAGGCCATCTGGTCGCGGTCGTAGGTGTGCGGCAGGTGGTCCACGTAGGGAAGCAGGTTGCCGAACGGTTTGCGGTGGCCGCCGATGCCGGAAACCGACAGGCCGCCGAAGCCCACGCCGTGATATGAGCGCTCGCGCCCGATGAGGCGCACGCGCTGGCCTTCGCCGCGCGCGCGATGGTAGCCCAGCGCGATTTTCAGCGCCGTGTCCACGGCTTCCGATCCCGAATTCGAGAAGAACACCTGGGTGAAGCCCTCCGGGGCTTCGTCGCACAGCGCCTGGGCGAGTTCGAAGGCCAGCGGGTGGCTCATCTGGAACGAGGGGGCGTAGTCCAGGTCGTGCGCGGTGCGTGAGATGGCATCGACGATTTCCGGACGCCGGTGTCCCGCGTTGACGCACCACAGGCCCGCAATGCCGTCGAGCACGCGTGAGCCGTCGGGCCGGATGTAATGCATGCCTTCGGCGGCGCTGAACAGCACCGGCGCCCGCTTATAACGGCGGTTGGCGGTAAAGGGCATCCAGTAGGCGTCGGGATGGATTTCGGAAACGGCGGTAGAGGGCATGGGTAACCTGCGGAAAGGCCAAGAGGTTCTTCATTTTGTATTAAACGAATTATAAATACAATATGGAAAACCCAGGGCGTGCCGCGAACCCGCGTGCGCACGCGGCCGCCGGCGGCGGAGGCGCGGGGGAAGCAGGGGGCTCAGGATGCCTGCAGCGAGGTCTTCAGGTGGCGGCGCATGAGCTGAGAGGCCCATTCCAGGTCGCCGGCCTCGACCGCCTCGATGATCTGCAGGTGCTCGCGGCTGGAGCTGACGAAGCGGGCGTCGCGGTAAAAGGCGGCGTGCTCTTCCAGGCGCCGCAGCTGGTTCTGCTGCTGCACGGCCTGCAGGATGTAGCGGTTGCCCGAGAAGCGCGCCAGCATCTCGTGGAACGAGGCGTTCAGCGCGAAGAATTCGGTGGCGGATATCTCGGCGTCGGGCCGCGCGATCAGGGCTTCGTGGGCCGCGCGCATGCGCGCCAGGGCGTCGCGGTCGGCATGGAAGCCCGGCTCCAGCAGCCCGGCGCATTCCACCGTCATGCGGAAGCGGTAGCTTTCGGCCAGCGCCTCGGGGCTTTCCAGCGAAGGCGCGAACTGCCAGCCGTGGCCCTTGCGCTTTTCGATCAGCCCGTCGGCCGAGAGCCGCAGCAGCGTCTTGTTCAGCACGCTGCGCGGCGCGTCGTAGCGCTGGATCAGTTCGCGCTCGGTAAAAGTTTCCGGCAGGCTGCGGCTGGCGCGGTCGTCGATGAGGCGGCGGTACAGCTCTTCCTGCGTAGGGCCGGCGCCCTCGATGGCGGGCGGCTGACCGGCGACGTGCTCGGCCACCGTGTAGCCGCTGTTGGGGCGATGGCGGATGAGGCCCTGGCCCGCGAGCAGCCGCAGCGCGCCACGCACCGGCGTGCGAGACACGCCGTACGAGGCCGCCAGCGTTTCTTCCGAAAGATGCTCGCCGGGCCGATGGCGCCCGCCCACGATGTCGCGCGCGATCTGGCGGGCCAGGTCGACTTGCAGGGGCGTGGGGCGGAAAGCGGCGGCTGGGGGCATGGGTCGGGCGCGCGGTGTCTTGCGGAAAGGGGCAATGGTAACGGAGGGCGGGCGCGGCGCACGCCGCCCAGGGGAAACCCTGATATTGAACTTTTATCTATGTTAGTACAAAATTTCGCCATCTTGTTCGGAGCAATCGCGTGACCCTGCCTACCCCCTTTCCCCTGGTCGACGTCCAGGGCAGTCCCTACGAACGCGGCCGCCAGCATGGCGCCGCCGTGCCGGAGCGCGTCGCGCGCAGCGTGGCCTTGTACCGCGGGCAGCTCGAGCGCCGCGGCGTGGGCGCCGACCGCCTCAGGGCGCTGGCGCGCGCCATGGTGCCGGTGGTGGGCGACTACGACGCCGGCTACCTCGAAGAACTGCGCGGCATTGCCGATGGCGCCGGGCAGGCGCTGGAAGACGTGGTGGTCATCAACTGCCGCACCGAAATGATGTTCGGCCACGCGGAAATCGGCCGCGCGCGCGCCGGGCTGGACGACGGATGCACCGGCCTCGTCGTGCTGCCCGAGGCGGCGGCCGGCGGCAAGCTCATGCACGCCCACAACTGGGACTGGCGCGAAGAATGCGTGGACACGGGCATCGTGGTGCGCATGCGCCGCGAAGACGGCCCCGACCTGCTGATGTTCACCGAGGCGGGCAGCCTGGCGCGCCACGGCTTCAACAGCGCCGGTGTGTCGCTGTCGGGCAATTTCCTGTCCTGCGAGCAGGACTACCAGCGCCCGGCCGAGGTGCCGCTGGTGCTGGTGCGGCGCAAGATGCTGGAAGCCGTCAACATCTGCAACGCCATGAAGGTGCTGTGGGCCTCGCGCCGCTTCTGCTCCAACAACCTCATGTTGGCCCAGGCCGCCGGCGAGGCCGTGAACCTGGAGTGCGCGCCGGACGAGATCTTCTGGATCACGCCGGAAAACGGCCTGCTGGTGCACGCCAATCACTGGATCAGCGCGCCGGCCCGCGTCAAGCTGCAGGATCGCGGCCTGGCCGCCAATCCGGATTCGATCTACCGGCAGCGGCGGGTGCAGGCCATGCTGGAAAACGCGCGCCGCCAGGTGGACTGGCACACGGTCAAGCGCATTCTGGCCGACGATTTCGCCGCGCCCGACGGCGTGCTGCGCTCGCCCAAGCCCGCCAGCTTCGACAGTATCTCCGCCACGGTCGCGACCACCCTGATGGAGCCCGCCAGCGGCCTGATGTGGATCGCGCGCCAGCCCTATGCGGGGCGCAATTACGCCGAGTACCGCCTCTTCTGAGGCCGACCGCTCACTGACGGCGGCCCAGGCCGCTCTTGGAGGTGCATTCCATGACACATTTCCCCATGACTGGTCCGGCCCGTCTTGCCGGCGCGCTGTGCGCGGCGGCGTTCGCCGCGGCGAACGCGCCGGCCGCCGCCCAGGCCGCGCCCGCGCCGCCCGAAATCCGCTACGCCGAGGGGGCGGGCACGCCCACGTCGCTGCCGGGCGGCCGGGGCCGCAATACGTCCACCGACAACGTGCTGGCGCACGTGGTGGAGTCGCTGGTGGCGCTGCGCGCCGACATGAGCGTGGCGCCCATGCTGGCCGACAGCTGGACGCTGTCCGAGGACAAGCGCGCCTACACGTTCAAGCTGCGCCATGGCGTCACGTTCCACGACGGCAGGCCCCTCACCTCGGCCGAAGTGAAGTGGAGCTACGACTACCTGACCGGGCCGGCCTCGGAGTACGCGTGCAAGAACCTGTACGACGGCAGCAAGGGCGCCAAGGTGGTGGCGGTGGAAACGCCGGACCCTTCCACGGTGGTGATGCGCCTGGCCGAGCCCTATGCGCTGTTCCTCGATCAGATGGCCAGCGTGCAATGTCCCATGGCCGTGCTCAGCCCGTCCAGCGTGGATGGCGAGGGCAAGTGGATCCGGCCGGTCGGCACCGGGCCCTATGTGTTCGCCGACTGGAAAAAGGAGCAGTACGTCGAGCTCAGGCCCTATGCGGCCTACCAGCCCCGGGAGGAAGCGCCCAGCGGCATGGCGGGGCGCAAGCAGGCACTGGCCGGGGTGCGCTTCGTGGTGATTCCCGACGCCGCCGCGCAGAAGGCCGCGCTGATGGCGGGCCAGGTCGATGCGTACAACGCCGACGAGGACAACCTGCCCGCGCGCGATCCGCGCTGGAGCATCGTCACCGAGCAGGGCCTGGACACCGTGACCCTGCTGATGCAGACGCGCGACCCGCTGCTGGCCAAGCCGGAAATGCGCCGCGCCATCGCGCTAGCGCTGGATTTTCCCGCCATCGCGCGGGCGTTGAGCAATGGCAACGCGCCGTACAACCCGTCGCTGGTGCCCACGTCCAGCACATACTATGGCGCCGCCGAGCGCGCCGGCTACGAAAAGAACCTGGACGAGGCCAGGAAGCTGCTGCAGGCCGCCGGATACCATGGCGAGACGCTCAAGCTGCAGACCAGCAAGCGCTACCCTTATCTCTATCGCGTCGCCGTGGTGACGCAGCAGCTGCTGAACAAGGCGGGCATCAAGTCAGAGCTGGAGATGCTCGAATGGGGCGCCCAGGTGTCGAATTTCCGCGAGGGCAGGTTCCAGCTCATGGCCTTCGCCTATTCCGCGCGCACCGAGCCGGCGCTGCTGTTTCGCGACGTGATCGGCGACAAGTCGCGCACGCCGATGGCGCAATGGGAAAGCCCCGACGCGGCGGCCATCCTGGACGGCATCGAGGCCGAGCCCGACCCGGCCCGGCGCCAGCAGGCGTTCGACCGCCTGCACGCGCTGATGCTGCGCGACGCGCCGCTGCTCATGTACTACAACAAGCCGGGCTATGTCGTGGTTTCCAGCAAGCTGCACGGCTATACGGGCTGGCCGCTGCGCAAGCCGCGATTCTTCAACGTGACCAAGAACTGAGGCGTCGTGCTGGGCTACATCATCAAGCGCATCGCCGCCGCGGTGCCCACCGTCATCGTCGTGACCGTGCTGGTTTTCGCGCTGATCCGCGCCATTCCCGGCGACCCGGCGGCGCTCATGCTGGGCGACATCGACAACCCGGCGCTGCTGGCCGAGATGCGGCACGGGCTGGGGCTGGACCGGCCGGTGGCCGAGCAGTTTCTCATCTGGGTGCGCCACGTCTTCAGCGGCGACCTGGGCATGTCGATTGCCCGGCGCGAACCGGTCATGCATCTGGTGCTGAGCCACTTCGCCGTGACTGCCCAGGTAGTGCTGAGCGCCACGCTGCTGGCCTGCCTGGTGGCGGTGCCGGCAGGCATGATCGCGGCCTGGCGCCAGAACCGGCGCGCCGACACGGCCATCGTCTCGACCTCCATTCTGTTCGTCTCCATGCCCAGCTTCTGGGTGGGCATCCTGCTCATCTGGCTGTTCGGCGTAAAGCTGAACTGGCTGCCCGTCTACGGCTTCGAGTCGGTGGCGCAGGCCGGGCCGTCGGCGCTGCGCTATCTCGTGCTGCCGGTGTGCGCCATCGTGCTCACGGAGATCGCGGCCATCACCCGCATGATGCGCGCCAGCACCATCGAGACGCTGCGGCTGGAGTACGTGGCGCACGCGCGCGCCAAGGGGCTGCCCGAGCGGCGCGTCATGCTGCGCCACGTGCTGCCGAACTCCTTCGGGCCCACGCTGACCGTCATCGGGCTGATGCTGGGGCACCTGTTGTCGGGCGCGGCGGTAATCGAAACCGTGTTCACGCTGCCCGGCATCGGCCGCCTGCTCGTGGAAAGCATCTATGCCCGCGATTATCCGGTCGTGCAGGGCTGCCTGCTGTTCATCGCGCTGCTGTATGTGGGCGTCAACCTGCTGGTGGACCTGCTTTATCCGCTCTTCGACCCGCGCGTGAAATTGCAATAGGACGGACATGAACATCTTCAAGAACACCAATGCGCTGCTGGGCGGGCTGCTGGTCGGGGCAGTGGTGCTGATGGCCCTGGTGGGGCTGGTCTATACCCCGCACGATCCGCTGGAGGGCGACCTGCTGGCGCGCTTTTCGCCGCCGTCGGCGCAATACTGGCTGGGCACGGACGAGTTCGGCCGCGACGTGCTGTCGCGGCTCATGGCCGGGGCCGGCGTGAGCGTGGCCGTCAGCCTGTGCTCGGTGGCCCTGGCCCTGGCGCTGGGCACGGCTGTCGGCGTCACGGCGGGATACGCGGGCGGCTGGGCGGACCGCGGCATCATGGTGCTGGTGGAATCGGTCATGGCCTTTCCGGGGCTGCTGCTCGCGCTGGGCATCATGACGGTGCTCGGCCCGTCGAAATGGGGCGTGGTGCTGGCCCTGGGCCTGGCCTACACGCCTTCGGTGGCGCGCATCGCGCGCGGCGCGGCGCTGTCGCTGCGTCAGCGCGATTTCGTGGTGGCGTCGCGCGCCACGGGGCATGGCGGCCTCTGGACCGTCTTCCGCCACGTGCTGCCCAATTGCGTGGCGCCCCTGCTGATCTTCTCCACCTCGCTGTTCGGCTCCGCGCTGCTGGCCGAAAGCGCCTTGAGCTTTCTCGGGCTGGGCGTGCCGCCGCCGCTGGCCACCTGGGGCGGCATGCTTTCGGAAAGCCGCAACGCAATGGACCAGGCCATCTGGCTGGCCGTGTTTCCCGGCGCCATGATCTCGCTGAGTCTCCTGGGCATCAACCTGCTGGGCGACGCGGTGCGGGACCGCCTCGATCCGCGCATGAGAGGAGTCATGGCATGAGCGACGTGCAGCCTCGCCGCAACGTTCACGACGGTCCGCCGCCCGTCCTGCTGTCGGTGCGCGACCTGGAGATCCGCTTCCCTGGCCGCGGGGACGCGGCGCCCGTGGTCGATCGCGTATCTTTCGACCTGCGCGCGGGCGAATCACTGTCCATCGTGGGCGAGTCGGGCAGCGGCAAGACCCTCATCGGCAAAACCCTGCTGGGTCTGCTGCCCGACGCGGCCCGTGTCGCCGCCGGCCAGGCGCTGTTCGAGGGCGCCGACCTGCTGCGGCAGGATGCCCGGCAATGGCGCGCCACGCGCGGCGCCGGCATCGGCATGGTGTTCCAGGAGCCCATGGTGTCGCTCAACCCCGCGCTGCGCGTGGGAGAGCAGCTCATCGAGGCGCTGGTGCCGCGCCGAGGCATGGACCGGCGCCAGGCATGGGAAGCCGCCGTGGCCATGCTGGAGCGGGTGCGCGTGCGCGATGCGCGCGACTGCATGAAGCGCTTTCCGCACGAGTTCTCGGGAGGCATGCGCCAGCGCATTTTGCTGGCCGGCGTCATGCTGCTCAAGCCGCGGCTGCTGATCGCCGACGAACCCACCACCGCGCTGGACTGCGTGGTGCAGAAGGAAGTGCTGGACCTCATGTGCGAACTCACGCGCGAGGAGGGCACGGCGCTGATCTTCATCAGCCACAACCTGGCGCTGGTGGCCGCCTACACCCAGCGCGTGCTGGTCATGCGCCGGGGGCGGGCCGTGGAAGCCGGCCCCGTGGCGCAGGTGCTGTCGCGGCCGGCCGATCCCTATACCCTGGGCCTGCTGGACGCGCTGCCCAAGCGCGGCCCGGCGCGCCGGACGCCGGACGCGCCGCCCATCCTGGAGGTCGCCGACCTGGCCGTGGACTACACGGTGCGCAAAGGCTGGCGCGGCAGCCGCCGGGTGCGCGCCCTGCATCGCGCCACGTTTGCGGTGGCGCCGGGAGAAACCCTGGCCATCGTGGGCGAATCCGGCAGCGGCAAGACCACCGCCATGATGGCCATCCTGGGCCTGGTTCCGCGTGCGGGCGGCCGCATCGCGCTGGCCGGGCAGGAACTGCCCGCGGGCGGCGCAGGGGCGGCCTGGCGGGCCGCGCGCCGCCGCATCCAGATGGTGTTCCAGGATCCGTACTCCTCGCTCGATCCGCGCATGCGCATCGCGGACCTGGTCGGCGAAGGGCTGCGGCTGGAGCCGGGGCTGACTGCCTCGGAACGCCGCGCCCGCGTGGACCAGGCGCTGCGCGACGTGGGGCTGGGCGACGGCTACGCCGGACGCTATGCGCACGAACTGTCGGGCGGGCAGCGCCAGCGCGTGGCCATTGCCCGCGCCCTGGTGTTGCGCCCGGAAGTCATCATCGCCGACGAGCCGGTATCGGCGCTGGACGTGACCGTGCAGAAGCAGGTGCTGGACACGCTGATGGACCTGCAGCGCGCGTACGGCTTTGCCTGCCTGCTGATCTCGCACGACCTGGGCGTGGTCGAGCAGATCGCCGACCGCGTGGTGGTGATGCTGCGCGGCCATATCGTGGAAGAGGGCACGCGCGACCAGGTGTTCGACCTGCCCACGCATCCGTACACGCGCAGGCTGCTGCAGGCCGTGCCCGAATTGCGCGGAGACCGCGAGCGCGGCTTTCGCGTCGAGGTGCGCGATTTGCCCGGCGAGGGCGCGGGCCGGGGCTGCTTCGATCCCGTGTCGGGCGGGGGCGAGCCGCGCATGGCGCCGGTGCCCGCCTCGGGCGCCATGCACCGCGTGGCGATGGCGGCTTGAGCCGCCTTCAGCGGCCGGCGCGTTCGGCCGCCAGCAGGGCCGCGTAGCCCTGGCGGCTGTCCGGCCACTGCAGCGAAAAGCCGCTGGCGAGCAGGCGGGCGTTGCTGAGTTTCTTGCTGCCGACGTGCGCGGGCGCGGGCGCTTCCGCCGGCGCGGGCGCGCCCGCCAGCCTGGCCAGTTCCGCGTACAGCTCATGCAGCGGCAGGGGCGTGCTGTCGCAGCCGATATAGACGGGGGCCGGGTCGGGAAGGCCGACCAGGTGCGCCACCGCGGCGGCCGCGTCGTCGATGTGGATGCGGTTGGCCCAGTGCGGCGGCCGCCGTGGCGCGCCGGCCTTGCCCGCGCGCAACCGCTCGACGAGCCGCATGCGGCCGGGCCCGTAGAGGCCGGCCAGCCGCAGCGCCACCGCGGGAACGGGTTGCGAGGCCAGCAGGGCTTCGGCTTCCAGCAGGATCCGCCCGTTGCCGGCCAGCGGGGCGGCAGGCGTGTTCTCGTCCACCCAGGCGCCGTGGTGCTCGCCATAGACGGCGCTGGAGGAAATGAACACCACGCGCCGCAGCGGGTCGCCCGCCAGGGCCTGGAGCACGTTGCGCAAGCCGTCCACGAACACCGAGCGGTAGGCGTCGGGGTCGCGCGAGCCGGGCGCGGGCAGATAGACCAGGCAGCCGATGCCCGCGGGCAGGCCGCGCAGGCTGGCCGGGTCGGCCAGATCGCCGCGCAGCCAGCGGATGCCGTCGGATCCGCCGTCGGGCGGGTGGCGGCGCAAGGCATGGACCTCGTTGCCGCGCGCGCGCAGCAGCCGCGCCACGCGCAGCCCCAGGTCGCCGCAGCCGGCCAGCAGGATGCGTTCGCTCATGGTCGTTCTTCCTTGGGACGGCCCAAGACAAAAAACGGCGCCCCGCGGGGCGCCTGGCTTCACATGCCGCTGTAGACCGGCCCTTCGCCGCCCTGCGGGGCCACCCACACGATGTTCTGGGTGGGATCCTTGATGTCGCAGGTCTTGCAATGGACGCAGTTCTGCGCGTTGATCTGCAGCTTGTCCTCGCCGTGGTCGTCCTTGATGAACTCGTAGACGCCGGCCGGACAGTAGCGCGATTCCGGCCCGCCGTACTTGGCGAGGTTGATGCGCACCGGAACGGAGGGATCCTTGAGCGTCAGGTGCACGGGCTCGTTTTCGTCGTGGTTGGTGTTCGAAATGAACACCGAGCTGAGCTTGTCGAAGGTGAGCTTGCCGTCGGGCTTGGGGTAGTCGATGCGCGCGCACTGCGAGGCGGGCTGCAGGCTGGCGTAGTCGGGCTTGTTGTGGCGCAGGGTCCAGGGGATGTTGCCCTTGAGCACCAGCTGCTCGATGCCCGTCATGATGGTGGCGACGGTGCGGCCCTTCTTGAACCACTGCTTGAAGTTGCGCGCCTTGTTGAGCTCGGTGTGCAGCCACGAGGCTTTGAACGCTTCCGGGTAGGCCGACAGTTCGTCCTGGCGGCGGTCCGCGGCCAGGGCGTCGAAGGCGGCCTCGGCGGCCAGCATGCCGGACTTGATGGCCGCGTGGCTGCCTTTGATGCGCGAGGCGTTGAGGAATCCCGCCTCACAGCCGACCAGCACGCCGCCCGGGAAGGTCAGCTTGGGCAGGGCCAGCAGGCCGCCCGCCGTGATGGCGCGCGCGCCGTAGGCGATGCGCTTGCCGCCCTCGAAGGTGCCGCGGATGGCGGGATGGGTCTTGTAGCGCTGGAATTCGTCGAAGGGCGACAGCCACGGATTGGCGTAGTCCAGGCCCACGATGAGGCCCACCGCCACCAGGTTGTTGTCCAGGTGATAGAGAAACGAGCCGCCGTAGGTATCGGAGTCCAGCGGCCAGCCGGCGGTGTGGATCACCAGGCCGGGCTTGGACTGGGCCGGGTCGACTTCCCAGAGTTCCTTGATGCCGATGCCGTACGACTGCGGGTTGCGGCCTTCGTCGAGCTTGTAGCGCTCGATGAGCTGGCGGCCCAGCTGGCCGCGCGCGCCCTCGGCGAAGATGGTGTAGCGGGCGTGCAGCTCCATGCCCGGCTGGTAGTGGTCGGTGTGGGTGCCGTCGCGGGCCACGCCCATGTCGCCGGTGGCCACGCCGCGCACGGCGCCGTTTTCGTCGTAGAGCACCTCGGCCGCGGCGAAGCCGGGGAAGATGTCCACGCCCAGCGCCTCGGCCTGCTCGCCCAGCCACTTCACCACGTCGCCCAGGCGGACGATGTAGTTGCCCTCGTTGTGGAAACAGGGCGGCAACAGCCAGTTGGGCGTCACGCGGGCGCCTGTCTCGCTCAGGAACATGAACTTGTCCTGCGTGACAGGCACGTTCAGGGGTGCGCCTTTTTCTTTCCAGTCGGGGATGAGCTCGGTCAGGGCGAGCGGGTCCATGACGGCCCCCGACAGTATGTGCGCGCCCAGTTCCGCGCCTTTTTCAAGCACGCAGACGCCGATTTCCTGATTCTTGTTCGCGGCCAGTTGCTTCAGACGGATGGCGGTGGCCAGGCCGGCGGGTCCTCCGCCGACCACGACCACGTCATATTCCATCGACTCGCGTTCAGACATTGCAAAGCTCCCCGTTGTATTCCATATATGTGGAAGTATTATCGGCGATTGTATTGCAGGCGGCATTCGGGCCGCCTTCGTATTTTGTTCACTGACCAGGAGTTATTGGTGAAGCCCGAACAGCCGCCGGAAAGAATCCTCGCCCCGGGAGATACCCATCAGGCCGACGTCCCCCTGCGCTGGGGCGATTCGGATGCCCTGAACCATCTCAACAACACGCTGTATTTCCGCCTCATGGAAGAGGCGCGCATCCAGATTTTCCTCGCCGCGGGCCTGCCGCTGCCGGCCGACACGGGCGCCATCCTGGCGCACGCGTCCTGCGATTTCCTGCGCCCGCTCACGTATCCGGCCACGGTGCGCGTGACCCACAAGGTGGTGCGCATCGGGCGCTCCAGCGCCGAGTTCGAGCTGGCGCTCGAGAAGGCGGGCGACGACACGGGGCCCTATGCGCGCGGACGCAATGTGCTCGTCTGGATGGATTACGTCGCCAATGTGTCCGCGCCGTGGCCGCCCGAGGTGCTGGCGCGGCTGGCCGCGCAGTTCCAGCCGGCCGCCTGACGGGCGTGCAATTGCCCGGCATGCCGTTAAAATCGAGCGCAAACCAAGAATCACAATAGCGAGGGGGCGCCGTCCCGGTACGACCCTCTTCCGTTTACATTAACCAGGAGTTGGAGCGATGGACAAGGTTTATGCAAGCGCCCGGGAGGCGCTGGCAGGCATCGTCAAGGACGGCCAGATGATTGCCGTGGGAGGCTTCGGCCTTTGCGGCATTCCCGAGGCCCTGATCGCGGCGCTGCGCGATTCGGGCGTGAAGGATCTCACCTGCGTCAGCAATAACGCGGGCGTGGACGGCTTCGGCCTGGGCCAGCTGCTCAACACCCGCCAGGTGCGCAAGATGATCGCCTCCTACGTGGGCGAGAACAAGGAATTCGAGCGCCAGTACCTGTCGGGCGAACTCGAGCTCGAGTTCACGCCCCAGGGCACGCTGGCCGAGAAGCTGCGCGCCGGCGGCGCCGGCATCCCGGCGTTCTTCACCCGCACCGGCGTGGGCACCATCGTGGCCGACGGCAAGGAAATCCGCGAATTCGACGGACAGCAGTACGTCATGGAACGCTCGCTGGTGCCCGACGTGTCCCTGGTCAAGGCCCATATCGCCGATCGCAGCGGCAATCTGGTGTTCCGCAAGACGGCGCGCAACTTCAATCCCAACGTGGCGATGGCTGGCAAGATCACCGTCGTCGAAGTGGAAAAGATCGTCGAGACCGGCGACCTGGACCCCGACCAGATCCACCTTCCCGGCATCTATGTGCAGCGGATCGTCCTGAACGCGAATCCCGAAAAGCGCATCGAACAACGCACCACTCGCCCGGCCTAAGGAGAAGACGACATGGCATGGTCCCGCGATGAAATGGCGGCGCGCGCCGCGCGCGAGCTGCAAGACGGTTTTTACGTGAACCTGGGCATCGGCCTGCCCACCCTGGTGGCCAACCACGTGCCCAAGGGCGTCGAGGTGTGGCTGCAGTCCGAAAACGGCCTGCTGGGCATCGGTCCGTTCCCCACCGACGACGAAGTCGACCCCGACCTCATCAACGCCGGCAAGCAGACGGTCACCACGCTGCCCGGCTCTTCCATCTTTTCCTCGGCGGATTCGTTCGCGATGATCCGCGGCGGCAAGATCAACCTGGCCATCCTGGGCGCCATGCAGGTGTCCGAGAAGGGCGACCTGGCCAACTGGATGATCCCGGGCAAGATGGTCAAGGGCATGGGCGGCGCCATGGACCTGGTGGCCGGCGTGGGCAAGGTGGTGGTGCTGATGGAGCACGTCGCCAAGAAGAAGGACGGCACGGAAGACATCAAGCTGCTGCCCGAATGCACGCTGCCGCTGACCGGCGTGGGCGTGGTCGATCTCATCATCACCGACCTGGGCGTGATGGAAGTCACCGACGACGGCCTCAAGCTGCTGGAGCTGGCTCCCGGCGTCGCCGTGGACGAGATCCAGTCCAAGACCAAGGCCAAGCTGGATGTCTCGGCGGTGAAGTAATCGCCCGGCACGACCTCGAAACGGCGCCCCTCGCGGGCGCTGTTTTCATTTGGACGGCGCGTCGAGCAGCATGCCCACGTGCGGGATGCCGTCTTCCATGTATTCGTCCGTGACCGGCACGAAGCCGTGGCCCGCATAGTAGTTCCGCAGGCGGGCCTGGGCGTTCAGGTAGAGCGGCCGGCCCGGCCACAGGCGTGCGGCCTCGGCCTTGGCGCGGCGCATGAGTTCGTGCCCCAGGCCGGCGCCGCGGAATGCGGGCGCGGTGATCACCCGGCCGATGACCGCGCGGCCTCCGTTCAGCGCGGGCTCCAGCAGGCGGCAATAAGCCGCCAGCTCGCCGTTTTCCCAGGCCATGAGGTGCGCCGTTGCGCCTTGCAAGTCTTTGCCGTCCAGATCCAGGTAGACGCATTCCTGTTCCACCACGAAGACTTCGGAGCGCAGCCGCAGCAGCGCGTAGAGCTCGGCCGGGGCGAGTTCGGAATGGGGCTTGCAGATCCAGGCGGGCATGGAAACTCCAGAAAGACGGGAGGCGTAAGCGTAACGCCTGCCGGCCCCGTTTTTTTTCTCCCGACTGTTACATCTGAACGCGGGTATACCCTGAGTATGAAAATCTATTTTCTTATCTAAAATTTGCATGTAAACAGATTTACATATTCGTTCCCACGCTTTTTCCCCTCGATGACCAAGGCTGCACTTACGATCGCTGACCGCATCGCCCGGGCCCAGCCCGCGCTCAGCCGGACGCAGCACAAGATGGCCGAATACGTGCTGGCGCACCAGTTCCGGGTGGCCACCATGACCATCGACGAATTCGCGGCGGCGGTCGGCGTGTCGGTGGCGACGGCCAACCGTTTCGCCCGGGCGCTGGACCTGCCCGGCTATCCGCAATTCCGCGCCGAGCTGGCGCGCGGCTTCGAGGCCGCGCTGGAACCGGTGGAAAAACTGCGCACCGAACTCGCGCACCCCGCCAGCGCGGCGCAGATCTTCGCCGCGACGCTGCAGGAAGACATCGACAACGCACAGCGCAATCTCCAGGCCCTGGACGCCCAGGCCTGTGAGCGCGCCGTGGACGCGGTGCTCGGCGCCGACCGGGTCTTCATCATCGGTTTCGGGGCCAGCGGCTTCCTGGCCGGCCTGCTGCAGCGGGGCTTGTGCATGCACCTGCATTCGGTGGAATCCCTGGCCGGGCCGGGCGGCGTGTCGCACGCCGCGCGCCAGATGTCGCGCATGACGTCCAGGGATCTGGTGATCGCCATCGGCTTTCCGCGCTACCTGGCCGACACCGTCACGCTGGTCAACGCCGCGCGGCAGGCCGGCGTGCCAGTGCTGGTGCTGACCGACAAGCCCACTTCGCCGCTGGCGCCCGCCGCATCGGTGGTGCTCTACGCATATTCGGCGCGCCAGCTCATGCCCAATTCCGAAACCGCCGCCCTGGGCCTGATCGAAGCGCTCTCGGCGGCGGTGGCCTATCGGGCCAAGAATTCCGTCGCGGCCGCGGCCGGGGTGACCCAGTCCGTGATGCCGTGGCTCATCCATGGAGTAGGAAAACGATGATTCAACCCGTGATCGCCATTCACGGCGGCGCCGGCGCGCTGACGCGCTCGGCCATGTCGCCCGAGAAGGAGCGCGAGTACCTGGAGGCGCTCGAGCGCATCGTGGCGGCGGGGCAGGCGGTGCTCGCGCAGGGCGGCAGCGCGCTGGACGCGGTGACCGAGGCCGTGCGCCTGCTGGAAGACTGTCCGCTTTTCAACGCCGGGCACGGCGCCGTGTTCACCAGCGCCGGCACTCACGAGCTGGACGCCGCCATCATGGACGGCGCCACGCTGCGCTCGGGCGCCATCGCCGGCGTGCACCGCGTGCGCAACCCGGTGTTCGCCGCGCGCAAGGTCATGGAAAACAGCAAGCACGTGTTCTTCGTGGGCGAGGGCGCCGAAGCCTTCGCCGCCGGGCAGGGCGTGGAGCTGGTGGATCCGTCTTATTTCTCTACCGAGGCCCGCCGCGAACAGCTGCTGCGCGTGCAGCGCGAGACGCCCGACGCCGCCGTGCTGGACCACGACGGCCAGGCCATGGTGGCGCGCGGCCAGCCCGCGCCGGCCGATCCGCTGGACGCCGACAAGAAATTCGGCACCGTGGGCGCGGTGGCCGTGGACGCGCAGGGCAACCTGGCCGCGGCCACTTCCACGGGCGGCATCACGAACAAGCAGGTGGGCCGCGTGGGCGACGCGCCGCTGATCGGCGCCGGCACCTATGCCAGCAACCGCACCTGCGCGGTGTCCACCACGGGCACGGGCGAGATGTTCATCCGCATGGTGGCCGCCTATGACGTCGCCGCGCAGATGGAATATTGCGGCGCGTCCCTGCAGGCGGCGGCCGACCGCGTGGTGCACGAAAAACTGCCCACCATCGGCGGCAAGGGCGGGCTGGTGGCGGTGGATGCGCAGGGCAACGTGGCGCTGCCGTTCAACACGGAAGGCATGTACCGGGGCTACGCCCGCGTGGGCGAGAAGCCGGTCGTCGCCATCTACCGATGAGCGCCGGCCAGGCTCGTTTGATCGAGCGCCGCGCAGCGCGGCGCAGGTTTTTTCAGTTGGGGATTGAATAAAGATGGTTGATCGCGCTAACAGCCTGGCGTTGCCGGAAAACCGCGTGGTCCAGGTCGAAGACCTGACGGTGCGCTTCGTGGGTTCGGAGCGCACGGTCGAAGCCGTGCGCAACCTGTCTTTCCACGTGGACCGGGGCGAAACCCTGGCCATCGTGGGCGAATCGGGGTCGGGCAAGTCGGTGACTTCGCTGGCGCTGATGCGCCTGGTGGAACACGGCGGCGGGCGCATCGCCCAGGGCCGCATGGCGCTGCGCCGCCGCAACGGCTCGGTGATCGACCTGGTCAACGCCAGCCAGCGGGCCATGCGCAACGTGCGCGGCGCCGACATGGCGATGATTTTCCAGGAGCCCATGACCTCGCTGAACCCCGTGTTCACCGCGGGCGACCAGATCGCGGAGTCCATCCAGCTGCACCAGGGCAAGGATGCGGCGGCCGCGCGCGCCGAGGCGCTGCGCATGCTGGAGCTGGTGCGCATCCCCGAGGCGAAGTCGGTCATGAACCGCCATCCGCACCAGTTGTCGGGCGGCATGCGCCAGCGCGTCATGATCGCCATGGCGCTGGCCTGCAAGCCCCAGCTGCTCATCGCGGACGAGCCCACCACGGCGCTGGACGTGACCATTCAGGCGCAGATCCTGCAGCTCATCCGCGAGCTGCAGGAAGAAATGCACATGGGCGTGGTGTTCATCACGCACGACATGGGCGTGGTGGCCGAGGTGGCCGACCGCGTGCTGGTCATGTACCGCGGCGACAAGGTCGAGGAAGGCCCGTCCGAGCAGGTGTTCGCCGCGCCGCAGCACCGCTACACCAAGGCGCTGCTGTCGGCCGTGCCGCGCCTGGGCTCCATGCAGGGCACCGACCTGCCGGCGCGGTTCCCGCTGCTGCAGGTCGACGGCAAGGCGCCGGCCGCGCAAGCGCCTGCCGAGGCGCCCGCTTCGGCGCCGGCGGGCAAGCGCGAGCCCGTGCTCAGCGTGCGCGACCTGGTCACCCGCTTCGACCTGCGCGGCGGCATCTTCAGCCGCGTGCAACGGCGCGTGCACGCCGTGGAGCGGGTGAGCTTCGATCTTTATCCCGGCGAGACGCTCTCGCTGGTGGGCGAGTCGGGCTGCGGCAAATCCACCACCGGCCGTTCGCTGCTGCGCCTGGTGGACAGCCAGGGCGGCGAGATCCGCTTCGGCGGACGCAATATCGTCAATCTGAAGACCAGCGAGCTGCAGTCCCTGCGCCGCGACATCCAGTTCGTGTTCCAGGATCCGTTCGCCTCGCTCGATCCGCGCGTGACGGTGGGCTTTTCCATCATGGAGCCGCTGCTGGTGCACGGCGTGGCGCGCGGCAAGGACGCCGAGCGCCGCGTGGCCGAGCTGCTGGAGCGGGTGGGCCTGCCGGCCGAGATGGCGCAGCGCTATCCGCACGAGTTTTCCGGCGGCCAGCGCCAGCGCGTCTGCATCGCGCGGGCCCTGGCGCTGAATCCCAAGGTGGTGATCGCCGACGAGTCGGTGTCGGCGCTGGACGTGTCCATCCAGGCCCAGATTGTCAACCTGCTGATCGACCTGCAGCGCGATATGGGCATTTCTTTCCTGTTCATTTCGCACGACATGGCCGTGGTGGAGCGCATCAGCCACCGCGTGGCCGTGATGTACCTGGGCCAGATCGTGGAAATCGGGCCGCGCCGCGCCATTTTCGAGAACCCGCAGCACCCGTACACCAAAAAGCTGATGTCCGCCGTGCCCATCGCCGACCCGGCGCGCCGCCACCTCAAGCGCGCGCTGCTTTCCGACGAGATCCCGAGCCCCATCCGCAGGCTGGGCGACGATCCCGTGGTGCGGCCGCTGGAGCAGGTCGGCCCCGACCATTTTGTTGCGCGCCACCCCGTGGGCGGCGCATATTGAGCAGGCCGCAGTCTCATGCCGCCGTCCAGCAGACTGGGATCCCCGGCCGCGAATGACGGCTTTTTTCTCCACCAAACCCCTTCTCCCCTGTGGAATCTGGAGTTGCAATGATGAAAGTTTTGCGCCCCACCAAGCTGATGGCCGCCGCCGCGCTGGCCTTCGGCGTGCTCGCCTCGCCCTTGGCGCATGCGTCCAAGGACGTGACCTTCGCGGTATCGATCGCGCTCGAGACCCTGGATCCGTACAACACCAACAGCACGCTGAACCAGGCGGCGGGCAAGGCCTACTATGAAGGCCTGTTCGAGTTCGACAAAGACCTCAAGATCCAGAAAGTGCTGGCCACCGACTACTCGGTGAGCGAGGACGGCCTGGTCTACACCTTCAAGCTGCGCCCCGGCGTGAAGTTCCACGACGGCACCGACTTCAACGCCGAAGCGGTCAAGATCAACTTCGACCGTCCCGCCAACCCGGACAACCACCTGTCGCGCTACATCCAGTTCAGCGTGATCGAGAAGACCGAGGTGGTGGACCCGCTCACCGTCAGGATCACGCTCAAGAAGCCGTTCTCGGCCTTCATCAACGCGCTGGCCCACCCGGCCGCCATGATGATCTCGCCGGCGGCCCTGGCCAAGTACGGCAAGGACATCGGCTTTCATCCCGTGGGAACCGGCCCCTTCGAGTTCGTCGAATGGAAGCCGGCCGAGTACCTGAAGGTCAAGAAGTTCGACGGCTACTGGAAGAAGGGTTACCCCAAGGTCGACACGCTGACCTTCCGCACCGTGACCGATAACAACACCCGCGCCGCCGTGGTGCAGACGGGCGAGGCCCAGTTCGCGTTCCCCGTGCCGTTCGAGCAGGCCGCCGTGCTGGCCAAGAACGACAAGCTGGACGTGGTCGACCACAAGAACTCGATCATGGCCCGCTACCTGTCGATGAACGTGCAGCAAAAGCCGTTCGACAACCTCAAAGTGCGTCAGGCCATCAACTACGCCATCAACAAGGAAGCCCTGGCCAAGGTCGCTTTCTCGGGCTATGCCACCGTGGTGGACGGCGTGGTGCCCAAGGGCGTGGACTACGCCTACAAGACCGGCCCCTGGCCCTACGACCTGAAGAAGGCCAAGGCGCTGCTGGCCGAAGCCGGCTACCCCAACGGCTTCGAGAGCACGCTGTGGTCGGCCTACAACGACGGCACCTCGGTGAAGGTGGTGCAGTTCCTGCAGCAGCAGCTCGCCCAGGTCGGCATCAAGGTGTCGGTGGAAGTGCTGGAATCGGGCCAGCGCGTGCAGCGCGTGCAGCAGGTGCAAAAGCCCGAGGACGCCAAGGTCCGCATGTATTACGCCGGCTGGTCGTCCTCGACCGGCGAGGCCGACTGGGGCCTGCGTCCGCTGCTGACCACCGCCGCCTTCCCGCCGGTGCTCAACAACGTCTCGTACTACTCGAACAAGTCGGTTGACGAGGGCGTCCAGGAGGCCCTGGCCACCACCGACCGCGCGAAGAAGACCGAGATCTACAAGAAGGTTCAGGAAACCATCTGGAACGACGCCCCGTGGGCCTTCCTGGTGACCCAGAACAACGTGTACGTGAAGTCGAAGAACCTCTCGGGCGTGTATGTGGAGCCGGACACCTCGTTCTGGTTCGGCGACATCGACCTGAAGCAGTAACCCTTGGGGCCTCCGGGCCCTTGTAAGGCCACATGCGGCGGGGGCGCGGTGCCCCCGCCGATGTCGCAGGAATTTCAATGCTGACCTACATCGTCAAACGTCTATTGGGCATGATCCCCACGCTGCTGCTGGTGGCCGTGGTGGTGTTCCTGTTTGTGCACATGCTGCCGGGCGACCCGGCGCGCCTGGCCGCCGGCCAGGACGCCGACCAGCAGACCGTGGAGCTGGTGCGCAAGGAACTCGGGCTCGATCTGCCCCTGCCGCAGCAGTTCGTGCGCTACTTCAGCCACATGCTGCAGGGCGACCTCGGAACCTCGCTGCGCACCAAGCGCCCCGTCTCCACCGAAATCGCCGACCGCTTCATGCCCACGCTCTGGCTGACGGTGGCCAGCATGCTCTGGTCCGTGACCTTCGGCATGGTCATCGGCATCGTCTCGGCCGTGTGGCGCAACCGCTGGCCGGACCGCCTCGGGATGACGCTGGCGGTGTCGGGCATTTCGTTCCCGGCGTTTGCGCTGGGCATGATGCTGATGCAGGTGTTTTCCGTGAATCTCGGCTGGCTGCCCACGGTGGGCGCGTCGAGCTGGAAGCACTACATACTTCCGTCCATCACGCTGGGCGCCGCCGTGGCCGCCGTGATGGCGCGCTTCACCCGCGCCTCCTTCGTGGAAGTGATCCAGGAGGATTTCGTGCGCACGGCCCGCGCCAAGGGCCTGAGCGAACGCCGCGTGGTGATCAAGCACACGCTGCGCAACGCGTTGATTCCCGTGGTCACGATGATGGGCCTGCAGTTCGGCTTCCTGCTGGGCGGCTCCATCGTGGTCGAGACCGTGTTCAACTGGCCCGGACTGGGCCGGTTGCTGGTCGATGCGGTCACGCAGCGCGACTATCCGGTGATCCAGGGCCTGGTCCTGCTGTTCTCGCTGGAATTCATTCTGATCAACCTGATTGTGGACGTGCTGTACGGCGTCATCAATCCCAGCATCCGTTACAAGTGAGGCGGCCATGAGCAATACCACTACCGCCGCAACCCCGGCCGCCGCGCCCGGCGACGTGCGCACTCCGGCCACCGAGTTCTGGCGCAAGTTCAAGAAACAGAAGCTCGCCGTGGGCGCGGGCATCTTCGTGCTGCTGCTCGTCATCGTGGCGATCTTCGCGCCCTGGATCGTGCCGTTCGATCCGGAGAACTTCTTCGACTACGACGCGCTGAACGCCGGCCCGTCGGTGAAGCACTGGCTGGGCGTCGATTCGCTGGGCCGCGACATCTTCAGCCGCATCATCATGGGCGCGCGCATTTCCATGGCGGCGGGCTTCCTGTCGGTGGCCATGGGCGCCGTGGTGGGCACCTTCATGGGCCTCATGGCCGGCTACTACCAGGGCTGGTGGGAGCGCATCACCATGCGCATCTCCGACGTGCTGCTGGCCTTCCCGGGCATGCTGCTGGCCATCGGCGTGGTCGCCATCCTGGGCTCCAGCATGGTCAACGTGATCGTGGCCGTGGCCGTGTTCAGCGTGCCGGCCTTCGCGCGGCTGGTGCGCGGCAACACGCTGGCCATCAAGCAGATGACCTATGTGGAGGCCGTGCGCAGCGTGGGCGCCTCTGACTGGACCATCATCATGCGCCACATCCTGCCCGGCACGATCTCGCCCATCGTGGTCTACGGCACCATGCGGATCGGCACCTCGATCATCACCGCCGCCAGCCTGTCCTTCCTGGGCATGGGCGCGCAGCCTCCCACGCCGGAATGGGGCGCCATGCTCAACGAGGCGCGCGCCGACATGGTGATCGCGCCGCACGTGGCCGTGTTCCCGGCGCTGGCGATCTTCCTGACCGTGCTGGCGTTCAACCTGCTGGGCGACGGCCTGCGCGACGCGCTGGACCCGAAGATCGACCGCAAGTAGTCCGCGCCGCCGCGACCGCCGCCGTGCCCGGGCCGCCCCGCGCGGCCGCGGGCGCGGCGGCGTTTTGCATCGAGACATGTGGCGGCACGAGGCAATCATGGAAAAACAGATCCTGGACCAACCCCGCATCGGCGTGCTGGCGTCCGGTCCGCTGGATTCGATCTGCGACGTGGGCGGCGTGACCGTCGGGCACTGCACGCTGTCCGAGGGGGCGCTGCAAACGGGCGTGACGGTCGTGCGTCCGCACGCGGGCGATCCCTTCCTGGACAAGGTGCCGGCCGCGGCCACGGTGCTCAACGGCTTCGGCAAGAGCGCCGGCCTGGTCCAGGTGCAGGAACTGGGCGTGCTGGAAACGCCCATCGCGCTCACCAACACCTTCGGCGTGGGCACCGTGGCCAACGCCCAGATCCGCGGCGCCATCGCGGCCAACCCGGAAATCGGGCGCGGCATGCCCACCGTCAATCCGCTGGTGTTCGAGTGCAACGACGGCTACCTGAACGACATCCAGGCGCTGGCGGTGCGGGAGACGCACTACGAGCAGGCCCTGGCCGCCGCCGGCCCGCGCTTCGAGCAGGGCGCGGTGGGAGCGGGGCGCGGCATGTCGTGCTTTTCGTTCAAGGGCGGCATCGGCTCGGCCTCGCGCATGGCGCAGATCCAGCCGGGCCTGCGTCATACGGTGGGCGCGCTGGTGCTGGCCAATTTCGGCCGCCTGCCCAACCTGGTGGTGGCGGGCCGCCCCTTCGGCCGCCGCCTGGCCGACCGCATGGACCGCGGCCTGTTGGGCGCCGGCGAGAACGCCGCCGTCGCGCCCGAGAAAGGGTCCATCATCCTGCTGCTGGCCACCGACGCGCCGCTGGATTCGCGGCAGCTACGCCGCCTGTCGCTGCGCGCGGGCGCGGGGCTGGCGCGCACCGGCTCGGTCTTCGGCCACGGCAGCGGCGACATCGCGCTGGCGTTCTCCACGGCCTACACCGTGCCGCAGCGCGCCGAGCAGCCGATGCCCGCCGTGGCCATGCTGCACGAGTCCCGCATCGATCCGCTTTTCGAGGCCGCCGCCGAGGCGGTCGAGCAATCCATCATCTCGGCGCTCTGGCGCGCCGAGAGCGTTACCGGGCGCGACGGGCACCGCCGCGCCAGCATCCGCGAGGCGGCGCCCGAGTGGCGCCAGTGGCTGGCGGATACCGAATTCGCACCGAACCAAGGCTGAATCCCATGAAGATCCTGATTTCCACCGATATCGAAGGCGTGGCCGGCGTGTTCCACGCCGAGCAGGTCCGTCCCGGCAATGGCGAGTACGAGCGCGCCCGCGCCTGGATGACCGCCGAGGCCAACGCCGCCGTGCAGGGCGCCATCGCGGGCGGGGCCGAGGAAGTGCTGGTCAACGATTCGCACGGAGGCTTTCGCAACCTGCTGCCCGACGGGCTCGACGAGCGCGCGCGCCTCGTGCTGGGCAAGCCGCGCTATCTCGGCATGATGGGCGGGCTGGAAGAGGGCGGCTGCGACGCCGTGTTCATGATCGGCTATCACTCGCGCTCGCAGGGGCGCGGCGTGCTGGCCCACACCATCAACAGCTTCGCCTTTGCGCGCGTGCTCATCAACGGCATGGAGCTGGGCGAGGCCGGCCTGTACGGCGCGCTGGCCGGCGAGATGGGCGTGCCCGTCATACTGGGCACGGGCGACGACGTCTTCATCGCCGAGACGCGCGGGCTGTTCCCCGGCGCGGAGTGGGTGCAGACCAAGACGGCGGGCGGCCAGGGCAGCGGCGTCACGCTGTCGCCGGCGGCGTCGCGTCGCGCCATCGCCGCGGCGGCCGAGACTGCCGTGCGCAATCTGAAGAAGGCCGTTCCGTTCCGCATCGCGCCGCCTATAGAATGCCGGTTGCAGACCCAGAGCACGGCCCTGGCCGATCTGTTCTGCATGTGGCCCGCGCTGGAGCGCGTGGACGGCGTCACCCTGCGGTTCACCACCGACAGCATGCAGTCCGCCATCCGCATGCTCAATAGCCTGGCCGCCATGTCATTCATGTTGCGCTGAGGATTCCCCACCCATGTCCCATACCGACGCCCGTATCGCCCGGCTGCGCGAGGCCATGCGCCGCCGCGGCCTTTCCGCCTGCATCGTCCCGTCTTCGGATCCGCACCTGTCCGAATACCTGCCCGCCCGCTGGCAGGGGCGCCGCTGGCTGTCGGGCTTCACGGGATCGGTGGGTACGCTGGTGGTCACGGCCGACTTTGCGGGTCTGTGGGTGGACAGCCGCTACTGGGTGCAGGCCGAGGCGCAATTGGCTGGCACCTGCGTGCGGCTCATGAAGATTGCCTCGGCGGCCGTGCCGGGCCACGTGGACTGGCTGGCCGGGCACGTCGAGGCCGGCGGGCGCATCGGGGTGGACGGGCAGGTGCTGGGCCTGGCGGCCTTCCGGGCGCTGGCGGCCGCCGCTGCCCGCGCCGGCGCCGAACTGGACATCCTGGCCGACCCGCTGGACGAGATCTGGACCGACCGTCCCGGCCTGCCGGCCGCGCCCATCTACGAACACCTGCCTCCGCACGCCTGCGTGACGCGGGCCGAAAAGCTGGCGCAGGTGCGCGAGGCCATGCGCGGGCACGGCGCCGACGTGCATTTTCTCTGCACGCTGGACGACATCGCGTGGCTCTTCAACCTGCGCGGCTCCGACGTGGAATACAACCCCGTGTTCCTGGCCCACGCCCTGGTCGGGCCGGACCATGCCACGCTCTTCGTGGCCGAGGGCGCGATGGACGAGGGCGTGCGCGCCGCGCTGGCGGCCGACGGCGTCGAGGTGGCGGCCTACGGGCAGGCGGCCGAGGCGCTGGGTTCGCTGGAGCGCGACCAGACCCTGCTGATCGACCCCGCCCGCGTGACCTGCGGGGTGTTCCACGCCATGGACCCGGACGTGCCGCGCGTGGAAGCCATCAACCCCTCCACGCTGCTCAAGTCGCGCAAGACCGAGGCCGAGCTCGCCAACGTGCGCGAGGCCATGGCCCAGGACGGCGCCGCGCTGTGCGAGTTCTTCGCCTGGTTCGAGGGCGCGCTGGGCCGCGAAACCGTTACCGAGCTCACCATCGACGAAAAGCTCACGGCCGCGCGCGCGCGCCGGCCCGGCTATGTGTGTCCCAGCTTCGGCACCATCGCGGGCTTCAACGCCAACGGCGCCATGCCCCACTACCGCGCCACGCCGGACTCGCACGCCGTCATCGAAGGCGATGGCCTGCTGCTCATCGACTCCGGCGGCCAGTACCTGGGCGGCACCACCGACATCACGCGCGTGGTGCCCGTCGGCACGCCCAGCGCCGACCAGAAGGCCGATTTCACGCTGGTGCTCAAGGGTATGATCGCGCTGTCGCGCGCCTCGTTCCCGCGCGGCACGCCCTCGCCCATGCTGGACGCCATCGCCCGCGCGCCCATCTGGGAGGGCGGAGCCGAGTACGGCCACGGCACCGGCCATGGCGTGGGCTACTTCCTGAACGTGCACGAAGGGCCGCAGGTCATTTCCTACCGCGCCGCGCCGGGGCCGCACACGGCGATGGAGCCGGGCATGATCACCTCCAACGAGCCCGGCATCTACCGCCCCGGCCGCTGGGGCGTGCGCATCGAGAACCTGGTGGCCAACCGCAGCTGGCTCGAGTCCGAACTGGGCGAGTTCCTGTGTTTCGAGACGCTCACGCTGTGCCCCATCGATACGCGCTGCATCGAGCCCGCCCTCATGCGCGAAGACGAGCTTGCCTGGCTCAACGACTATCACCGCACCGTCTACGAGCGCGTTTCGCCACTGGTCGAAGGAGCGGCGCTTCGCTGGCTGGAGCGCCGTTGCGCGCCGATCTGAAACCCCGGCGTCAGGCCGCGGCGGCGGGCGCTGCCCCGCCGCGCCGGCCATAGAGCAGGCGCGCGCACAGCGCGCAAGACAGCGATTGCAGCGCCGCGTAGGCGAGCAGCCGTATCCACGGCGCGGCGGGCGAGCGCGAGAAAGCCTGGATGCCGGCGCTGTCCACATTCATGAGGGCCAGCGCCACCAGTCCGATGCCCGCGGCCTGCGCGAGCCAGAACGACAGGCTGCCGTGCGCCACGGCGCGCGGCGCGTCCGCGCCGCCGAGCGCGCGCGGCACGTGGCGCCGGTTCACGGCCAGCGCCAGCGCGGCCAGGGCGGCAGGCAGGGCCCAGTATCCCAGCGCGTAGGCCGCGAGGCTGCTCTGCCGTTCGAGCAGCCCGATGCCCAGGAAGGGCACGAGGCCGAGAACGATCAGCCATTGCCAGACCAGCAGGCTGGCGGCCGCGATGGCGGCGGCATGGTCCGCGGTATAGGCCGGCGCCGCGCCGCCCGCGGTCCGCGAGCGCCACAGCGCGACCCGCAGCGCGGCCCAGGCGCACAGCAGCTCCAGGGCGGCGGCCGCCATCGCCGAGAGCAGGGCGGCGAACAGCGCGGGCGGAATGCGCATGCCGCCGCCGGGCGCGGCGAGCCGGCGCGCCAGCCCGGCCAGCCAGACGCCGGAATAGGCCTGCAGGATCTCCGCCGCCAGCAGGCCCGCCCAGAGCAGCCCCACGTAACCGGCCAGCGTCCGTCCGGGCCGCGCCAGCCGGCCGGCGCCGCGCCGCGCGAGCCAGCGCCGCGTTACGCACCAGGCCGCCAGTCCCGCCAGCAGGATGGCCGCCAGCCCGCGCGCCACCATGGGGCCGAGCGCGGCCGGCTGCGCGTACAACGCGCGCAGCTGGTGCGCCTGCGGCGAGACAAAAAGAATCAGCCCGTAGCCGGCGAGGCCGAAAACCAGGCGCGCGAGCGCGCTGGCGATGGCGAAACGGCGGGGAAGGTCGGGAGCGTCGGGCACGGCCATGCCTTGAAAAGAGGGACGGGAACAGGCGCGACCATAGCATGCCGCCGGGCCGCCTCGCCGCTCCGCTTTCGGGAGGCGGCGAGGCGGGCGGCTTCGCTTCGCGTTCTGCTTCGCGTTCTGTTACGTGGTGGAATTAAGGGAAAACCCATACGGGCGCGATCACTTGGCTATAATCCAAATTTCCCGCACGCGCCCGTTCGTCCCGGGTGCTCATTACGATGACCAAATACGTCTTTGTCACCGGCGGTGTGGTGTCTTCCCTGGGCAAGGGCATCGCCGCCGCGTCGCTTGCCGCCATCCTCGAATCCCGCGGTCTGCAGGTCACCCTGCTGAAACTCGATCCCTACATCAACGTCGATCCGGGCACCATGAGCCCGTTCCAGCATGGCGAGGTGTTCGTCACCGAAGACGGCGCCGAAACCGACCTGGACCTGGGCCATTACGAGCGATTCATCTCCGCCCGCATGCACAAGGTGAACAATTTCACCACGGGCCAGATCTACGAATCCGTGCTGCGCAAGGAGCGCCGCGGCGATTACCTGGGCAAGACCGTCCAGGTCATTCCGCACATTACCAACGAGATCCAGGACTTCATCGCCCGCGGGGCCGACGCCGCCTGGAACGGCAACACCGACGTGGCCATCGTCGAAATCGGCGGCACGGTGGGCGACATCGAATCGCTGCCGTTCCTGGAAGCCGCGCGCCAGATGAGCCTGCGCCTGGGCCGCAACAATGCCGCCTTCGTGCATCTCACCCTGGTGCCGTTCATCGCCTCGGCCGGCGAGCTCAAGACCAAGCCCACGCAGCACTCGGTGCAGAAGCTGCGCGAAATCGGCATTTATCCCAACGCGCTGCTGTGCCGCGCCGACCGTCCCATTCCCGACGACGAGCGCGCCAAGATCTCGATGTTCTCCAACGTGCCGCTGGACGCCGTGATCTCCGTCTGGGACGCCGACTCCATCTACAAGATCCCCGCCATGCTGCACAAGCAGGGCGTGGACAACATCGTGTGCGAGGCGCTGGGCCTGAATCCTCCGCCCGCCGACCTGTCCATGTGGGACAACCTGGTCGATGCCCTGGAGCATCCCCAGCACGAGATCACCATCGGCATGGTGGGCAAGTACGTCGACCTCACCGAGTCGTACAAGTCGCTCACCGAGGCGCTGGTGCACGCGGGCATCCACACCCGCTGCAAGGTGAACATCGAATACATCGATTCCGAAGACCTCGAAACCCGGGGCACCGACCAGCTCAAGCACCTGGACGCCATCCTCGTGCCGGGCGGCTTCGGCAAGCGCGGCACCGAGGGCAAGATCGCCGCCATCCGCTACGCCCGCGAGAACGGCGTGCCCTACCTGGGCATCTGCCTGGGCATGCAGCTGGCGGTCATCGAGTTCGCGCGCCACGTGGCCGGCCTGGGCGGCGCCAACAGCACCGAATTCGATCCCTCCGCGCCGCATCCCGTGGTGGCCCTCATCACCGAGTGGATGGACCGCGAGGGCAAGGTCGAGAAGCGCGACGCCTCGTCCGACCTCGGCGGCACCATGCGCAAGGGCGCGCAGCGCTGCCCCATCAAGCCGGGCACCCGCGCCCAGGCCATCTACGGCAACGAGGTGAACGAGCGCCATCGCCACCGCTACGAGGTCAACAACGTCTACGTGCCGCGCCTGGAAGAGGCCGGCATGGTCATCAGCGCGCGCACGCCCACCGAGAACCTGCCCGAGATGATGGAACTCCCCGGTCATCCGTGGTTCATCGGCGTGCAGTTCCACCCGGAATTCACGTCCACCCCGCGCGACGGCCATCCGCTCTTTTCGAGTTACATCCGCGCCGCCATCGAACAGAAAGGCCGGCGCGGCCAGGAGGCGTGATGACGGCTCGTGGTTTCGAATCGCAACCGGAAGTTGCCGAGCCACGAGCCTGTTTCCCAGCGGCGCCCGCCTGCACGGGGGCGCCGCGGCGTCGTCCGCCCGGGGCAGGGCGTATCCAATGCGCCGCCTCAACTGTTACCCTCACCGCTACGCAACTGCTCTGAAGGAACCCCATGAGTGCCTACCTGATCGCCGACGTCACCGTGACCAAGCCCGCGCAGTACGAAGACTACAAGCGCCTGTCCACGCTGGCCATGCGCGCGTACGATGCCAGGATCCTGGTGCGCGGCGGCGATTCCAAGCGCCTCGAGGGACGCGAGCCGGGCCGCACCGTCGTCATGGAATTTCCCTCCATGGCGGCGGCGCAGGCCTTCTACGACTCCTGGCAGTATCGCCGCGCCCGCAACGCCCGCGAAGGCGCGGCCGTCATGAATATGTTTATCGTTCAGGGAATCTAAAGTCATGAGTGCAATTGTCGATATCATCGGCCGCGAGATCCTCGATTCGCGCGGCAACCCCACCGTCGAATGCGACGTGCTGCTGGAATCCGGCGCCATGGGCCGCGCGGCCGTGCCCTCGGGCGCGTCCACCGGCGCCCGCGAAGCCATCGAACTGCGCGACGGCGACAAGGGCCGCTATCTGGGCAAGGGCGTGCTGCGCGCCGTCGAGAACCTCAACACCGAGATCTCCGAGGCCCTGATGGGCCTGGACGCCCAGGAACAGACTTTCGTCGACCGCACGCTCATCGAGCTGGACGGCACCGAGTCCAAGGAACGCCTGGGCGCCAACGCCATCCTGGCCGCCAGCATGGCCGTGGCTCGTGCCGCCGCCGACGAGTCCGGCCTGTCGCTGTACCGCTATTTCGGCGGCAGCGGCCCCATGAGCATGCCCGTGCCCATGATGAACGTCATCAACGGCGGCGCGCACGCCAACAACACCCTGGACCTGCAGGAATTCATGATCCTGCCGGTGGGCGCGGCCAGCTTCCGCGAAGCCCTGCGCTGGGGCGCCGAAGTGTTCCACATGCTCAAGAAGCTGATCCACAGCCAGGGCATGTCCACCGCCGTGGGCGACGAGGGCGGCTTCGCCCCCAACGTGGCCAACCACGAAGCGGCCATCCAGCTCATCCTCAAGGCCATCACCGAGGCCGGCTACGAGCCGGGCACGCAGATCGCGCTGGGCCTGGACTGCGCCAGCTCCGAATTCTTCCGCGACGGCAAGTACACGCTGGCCGGCGAAGGCGGCATCTCGCTCTCGTCGCAGGAGTTCGCCAACCTGCTGGCCACGTGGTGCGACAAGTACCCCATCATCTCCATCGAAGACGGCATGGCCGAAAACGACTGGGATGGCTGGAAGCTGCTGACCGAACAGCTCGGCCGCAAGGTGCAGCTCGTGGGCGACGACCTGTTCGTCACCAACACCAAGATTCTGCGCGAAGGCATCCAGAAGGGCATCGCCAACTCCATCCTCATCAAGATCAACCAGATCGGCACCCTCACCGAAACCTTCGCGGCCATCGAAATGGCCAAGCGCGCCGGCTACACCGCCGTGGTTTCGCACCGCTCGGGCGAAACCGAAGATTCCACCATCGCCGACATCGCGGTGGCCACCAACGCCATGCAGATCAAGACCGGCTCCCTGTCGCGTTCCGACCGCATGGCCAAGTACAACCAGCTCCTGCGCATCGAAGAGGAACTGGCCGAAGTGGCGTCCTACCCTGGTCTGGAAGCCTTCTACAACCTGCGCTAATGCAAGCACGGCCGCGGCGCGAAGGCGCTGTGGCCGTATCCGCGTCACGACTGCTGAGGGTTCCCGCGTATGCGCCTGCTGTTCCTGGTGCTGTTCGTGCTGCTAGGCCTGATCCAATATCCGCTCTGGCTGGGCAAGGGCGGCTGGTTCAAGGTCTGGGACCTGCAGCGGCAGGTCGCCGAGCAGCGCGAAACCAACGAAGGCCTGCGCGCGCGCAACGCGGCGCTGGAGGCCGAGGTGCGCGACCTCCAGACGGGCACCGGCGCCATCGAGGAACGGGCGCGGGGCGAACTGGGCATGATGCGCGAAGGCGAGGTTTTCGTGCATATCCTGCCCAAGGACACGCCTGCGCCGGCCGGCGGAGCGGTGCTCAACGCCAGCGCTTCCAAGCCGGCCGCAAAGCCCGCCGCGCCGGCCCGCGCGCAGCCGGCTGGCCGCCCGGCGGCGTCTGCCGCGCCAGGCAACGCCACGCGGCCGCCTCAAGGGCACAGGGAAGGGCACTGAGCGAGCCCGCGCCTTTGGGGGCATGAGCGCCGGCGCACCGGCGCCGGCCCCTCCACCCGAAACCTCCTCCGGCACCTCCATACTGGCGCATCCACCCGGCACGGAACGGCCCGGCGCGCCTTCCGCAACGGCGGCCTCAATCGCAGGCCGCTGCTTCGCATTTTCCATGCGTCACGTTCTCGGTCCGGCGGCGCGCCCGCGCCCAGTCGACCGGATGCGAGTGCATTTCCAGCGCCAGTTCCATTTGCATGGGCAGCAGGCCCCGCGCCAGTGCGCGCCGGTTGTAGGCGTCGGGCCCGCCGTCCCACAAGCCTAGCAGTGCGCGCACCGGCGGCAGCATGGGCCGATGCAGGTAGCGCAGCCGCAGGCGCAGCGTATTGGCCTCGAAGATATCCGGCCCGGGTCCGGCCGGCGGGCGGGCGTGCTGCTCAGGCTGGAAATCGTTGCCGATGGCGGGCAGGCCGGCGGCATCGGCCGGAAGCTGGCCCGCGCGCGCGGGCCAGCGGCGCGCATGGCGGCGAAACGCATCCGGCGCGGGCGACAGCACCTCGATGCGCCAGGCGGGCAGCCCGGCGTTCCGCTCCAGGCTTTCCAGGGCGCGGTCGCGCCGCCGCGCCGCCTCGGCCGGCCCCTGCGGATGGGCATGCAGGGGCAACAGGGACTGCAGGAATGCGGCGCGGATGCGCCGGGGATCGCCATGCGCCATGGCGCCCGCGCGGGCCGCTTCCAGCAAGGCCAGGTGCAGTACCTGGCGAACCTGGTGCCAGCGGGCCGCCTCGATGGCGGCCAGCCCCAGCAGCAGAAGCAGCGCAGCCAGCACCGTGAATTCGACGGCGGCGGCGCCCGATTGGCGTCGTCGGCGGATGGAAGGCAGAAAAAAGGCGTTCATGGCTGCGCAGTATGGCGCGTGCCGTGAACGCCTGGCGATACGTGGTTGCCGGGGGGCGGGCGGCCGGCTCAGTGCATCGTGGGCGGCTTGTCGTCAGCGGCCGGCGCACTGTTGGAGAACAGCGCGGCGCAGTCCACGGCGTCGAACACATAGGGCTTGCCGCAGAAGTCGCAGGAGACTTCCACCTGCCCCTGCTCGGCCACGATTTCCTCGATTTCGGCCCGGCCCAGCGAGCGCAGCATGCCGGCCACCCGCTCGCGGGTGCACGGGCAGTGCCAGCGCACGGGCAGCGGCTCGAAGGCCTGCAGGGTTTCTTCCCAGTACAGGCGGCGGATGAGCGTGTCGGTGTCCGTTTCCAGCAATTCGTCGTTCTTGAGCGTGGAGGCCAGCGCCAGCGCCCGCTCCCAGCTCTCGTCGGCGGCCTCGGCCGACAGCAGCGGGTTGTCGCCGCCGCCATGCACGGGCAGGCGCTGCAGCAGCAGGCCGGCGGCGTGCTGGCCGTCGGCCGCCAGCCACAGGCGGGTGTCGAGCTGCTCGGAGGCTTTCATGTAGTGCTGCAGGGCTTGCGCCACCGTGTCGCCTTCCAGGGGGACGATGCCCTGGTAGGCCTGCTGCCCGGGAACCTTGTTGCGCGGGTCGAGCACTACGATGAAGCGGCCGTTGCCGCCCGGGTTGAGCAGGCTCTGCATGTCGCCATGGGCCGGCACGTCGTGGCCTTCGCGCATTTTCACGGTCGCGCGCAGGCTGAGGTCGGCGCGGCATTCCACCACCAGCAGGGCGATGGGGCCGTCGCCCTGGATCTGCAGGACCAGCGAGCCGTCGAACTTGATGTTGGCGGCCAGCAGCGTGGCGGCCGCGACCAGTTCGCCGAGCAGTTGCAGGATGGCGGGCGGGTAGTCGTGGTTGGCCTGGACGGCCTGCCAGGTGTCGTGCAGGCGCACCGCCTGCACGCGCAGGCTGCGGTCCGCGTAGAGGTATTTCTTGAGTTGATCGGTCATGGGTGGAATGTTAGCCGATCGGCGGGGGCGGGCGGACGCTCAGTCCAGGCGCTTGAGCGCCTTGCGGTAATGCTGGCCGCGCGCCACGTAGTGCGCGGTGTTCTTGTGCATGTTGGCGATTTCGTCCGCCGAGAGCTCGCGCACGATCTTGCCGATGCCGATCACCAGCGAATTGTCGGGGATGACGCGGTCTTCGGGAATGATGGCGCCGGCGCCGATCAGGCAATTGCGGCCGATGACGGCCCGGTTCAGGACGATGGCCTGCATGCCCACCAGCGCGCCCTCGTGGATGGTGCATCCGTGCAGCATGGCCTGGTGGCCGACGGTGACGTTGGGCCCGATGGCCATCGGACAGCCGCCGTCCACGTGCAGCACGCTGGATTCCTGGATGTTGGTGCCCTCGCGGATGAGGATGGCGTCATTGTCGCCGCGGATGGAAACGTGGGACCAGATACTGACGCCCGCTTCCAGCGTCACGTTGCCGATGATGTCGGCGCTGTCGGCCACATAGGCGGAGGGGTCGATGCGGGGAATGAGGTCGTCGAGTTGGTAGATAGGCATGGTTTGCGTGTGTCTCGGTTGCGCGCCGCGGCGCCGGCCGGCCTAGATTCCGGCCTTGGCCGCCGCGAGGGCCCGGTCTTCTTCGAGCTGGCGCAGGATCCGGCGCTGCACCCGGCCGTTGGCGGTCATGGGCAGGGCGTCGAGGAACTCGATTTCGGCCGGGACTTCATGGGCGGGCAGGCCCTCGGCCAGGTACGCCCGCAGGGTTTCGGCCAGGGATTCGCGTTCGTCCAGGCCCGTTTCGGCGGCCAGCGCCACGTAGGCTTTCACGGCTGTGCCCTGCGCGGCGTCGGGGCGGGGAACCACGGCCGCCTGGCTGACGGCGGCGTGTTCCATCAGCCGGCGTTCGATGGGCGCGGGCGCGATGCGGCGGCCGCCCGCGACGAAAGCGTCTTCGACCCGGCCGGCATACCAGAGATAGCCGTCGGCGTCGGCCGAGGCCAGGTCGCCCGTGCGGCACCAGTCGCCGGTGCAGCGGGCCTGGGTGGCCGTGTCGTTGCCCCAGTAGCCGAGGAACAGGACGGGGTCGGGAAAGCCGTGGATGTCCTGGCGGCCGACCGCGATCTCCCCTACCTGGCCCGGCGCGGCGGGGCGGCCGTCTTCGTCCAGCACGGCCACGAGATGGCCGGGGTAGGGTCGCCCCATGCTGCCGGGACGCGCGGGCCAGCGCTTGCGGCTGTTGCCCACGACGTAGTTGGCCTCGGCGGTGCCGTACATTTCGTTGGGCTCCACGCCCAGCGCCGATTCGCACCACGCGGACAGCCCCGCGCCCAGCGTCTGGCCGCTGGCCATGATGCTGCGCAGGGCCAGGCGGTAGCGGTCGCGCGGCTCGGGGTCGGCCTGGCGCAGCTGGCGCAGCACGGCGGGAGACAGGCAGGCGTTGGTGATCTGGTAGCGCTCCATCAGTTCGTAGGCTCGCACGGGCGAGAAGCGCGCGCGCGTCGCCACGATGGGATGGCCGAAATACAAGGTGGGCAGCAGCGAGTCGGTCAGGCCTTCGGGCCCGGCCCAGTCCGCGGGCGTCCAGAACACGTCGCCGTGGCGCGGAAACCAGTCTTGCGAAGCCACGAAGCCTGGCAGGCTGCCGATCAGGGCGCTGTGCGGCAGCAGGGCGCCCCGCGGCGCGCCGGTGGCGCCCGAGGTGTAGAGCAGTATGGCGGGGTCGGAAGACAGCGTCTGTACCGTCTTGAACTCGCCCGGCTGGCGGGCGAGCAGGCTGCGCCAGGGCAGCACGCGCTCGTCGGCGAAGCCGATGCCGATGATCTGGTGCAGATTGGGGCAATTGTCGCTGATAGACAGCAGATTGGCGCTGGAAGCGTGATCGACGATGGCCACGTGCGCGTCGGCGTCGCACAGCCGGCTTTGCAGCGCGTCGGGGCCGGACTGGGCCGAAAGCGGCATGGCCACGGCGCCCACGCTGTAGATGGCCATGTGCGCCACCACGGCTTCCGGGCGCTGTCCGAGCACCACGGCGACCCGGTCGCCCCGCGCCACGCCCATTTTCATCAGGCCGTTGGCGAGCTGGTTGGTCGCTTCGCCCAACCTGGCGTACGTCCAGACCTCGCGGTTGCCGGATTCGTCCTCGTGGTAGATGGCGATGCGACGCGCGTCCGGAGTACTGGACGCCCAGCGGTGGCAGCACGCTTCCGCAATATTGAACTGGGTGGGAACCAGCCAGCGGAATGTTTGGTAGAGCGCCTGATATTGGTCGTTCATGGCCCTATGTTGTAAGCATGTTGCAGCGAGAACGGGCCGCCGGCCCATCGCCCCAAGCTGCAAGCATGACCTAGAGGGACGGGAACTGCAATATCCGCGTTGCGTAATGGGGACGTATAAGGGTTATCACGGGTGCCGGCCTTGGCGCCGCAACGCCGAGGGAAGCGCCGGCAAGCTGAGCGAGCGGGGCTGCCGTTTGGAGAAGCCGGCCTGGCGCGCGGCCATCTCCGCCGCCCAGTCCAGCAGTTGCAGCTGCCCGTCGTGCGTTTCGCCCAGCGCGGACAGGCTTTCGACCCAGTCTCCGTCGTTGCAATACAGGATGCCGCCCACGTCGCGCAGCTCCGCTTTGTGGATGTGGCCGCACACCACCCCGTCCAGGTCGCGGCGGCGCGCCTCGCCCGCCAGCGCTTCCTCGAAACCGCTGATAAAGGAAACGGCGTTCTTCACGCGGTGCTTCAGATACTGCGACAGCGACCAATAATGCAGTCCCAGCCGGTGCCGCAGGCGGTTGAAGTGATGGTTGATCCAGAGCGCGAACTGGTAGAGGCCGTCGCCCAGGTGGGCCAGCCAGCGGCTGTGGCGCACCACGCCGTCGAACTGGTCGCCATGCAGCACCAGCAGCCGCAGGCCCTTGGCGGTGACGTGCACGTCTTCGTCCAGGATTTCGATGTCTCCGAACGCGAAGCCGATGAATTCCCGGGCGAACTCGTCGTGGTTGCCGGGAATGAACACCACCCGGGTGCCGTTGCGCGCCTTGCGCAGGATGCGCTGGATCACGTCGTTGTGGGTGCGGGGCCAGTGCCAGTGGCGGCGCAGTTGCCAACCGTCCACGATATCGCCCACCAGATACAGCGTGTCCGAATCGTTGCGCTCGAGGAAATCGAGCAGGAAATCGGCCTTGCACCCGGAGGTGCCCAGGTGAA
Source organism: Achromobacter sp. Marseille-Q4962 (assembly GCF_943737005.1). Classification (GTDB taxonomy): domain Bacteria; phylum Pseudomonadota; class Gammaproteobacteria; order Burkholderiales; family Burkholderiaceae_B; genus Achromobacter. The sequence continues at coordinate 84,828 of NZ_CALSFU010000009.1, forward strand.
TGTCGGATATCCAGAGAGTGCGCCAGTGCGTGCGGACGTCGTTCACAGTGGGTTCCAGGGACGCTGTGCTCATGCCTGGAGATGAAATCACCCGCCGATGACGGCCATGTGAATATGCGGTGACCGGGTTGTGACACCCGGCCCGGATTTCCCGCGCGTTACTGCCCGCGCAGCCCGCCCAGCATGTCGTGCACGTCGTGCGCCATGACCGCCAGCAGGCAGACCAGCGCCAGGTAGGCGCTGCCGTAAGTCAGCCGGCTTTCCAGCGACACGCCGTAATAGGCCTGGTTTTCCGGCAGGCCGGGGTCGTACTTGAACGCGCGCACGACGTTGGGGATGGCCAGCAGCGCGACCAGGACCAGGATGGGGCTGGGCCGCCACAGGAACACCGCGGCCAGCACGGGCACCCCCACCAGCCATACCCGCGGCGTGAGCACCGCCGTGATGCGCCCGCCGTCGAAGGGCGAGAGCGGGATGAGGTTGAACAGGTTGATGAAGAAGCCCGCATAGGAAAGCGCCAGCAGCAGGTTGCTGCCGGTTTCCCGCGCCGCGAAATAGCACAGCAGCGAGGCCAGGGTGCCGGCGAACGGCCCGCCCAGGCCCACATAGGCTTCCGTGTCCGCGTCGCGCGGCTGGTCTTTGAGCTGGATCCACGCGCCCACGAAGGGAATGAACACCGGCGCGCCTACATCCAGGCCGCGCTGCCGCGCCGCCACGTAGTGGCCCAGCTCATGGACCAGGATGAGGGCGACGAAGCCCGCCGCGTACCGCCATCCAAACACCAGGGCGTAGGCGGCCACCGACAGCAGCATGCTGCCGCCGGTGGCGAACAGTTTTCCGAATTTGAGAAACTTCAGTCCGGAAAACAGCAGGAACAGCAGTTTCATGCCTGCTGCGAGTCCTGCGCTTTCTCCTTCTTGCCGCGCAGGCGCTTCCAGAGGCCGCCGCCCAGCGCCGCCGCGGCGAGCACGAACACCTTGGCGAATTTCGCGACGAAAGCGGCGATGACGGCGAACAGGCCCAGCTTCTTGGCGGCCACGCCGGCCACCAGCGCCGCCAGGCCGTATTCGGCCACCTTGTCGGTGGAGGCGTTGAAGTCGGCGTAACGCTTGCCTTCCACGTATTCCAGGTTGTCCAGCAGGGCCAGCACGGCGCCCTTGTCTTTGGGCACCGCGCTTTTCTGGGTAATGAGGTCGAGCGTGATGTAGCCGTCGCGGCCCAGCGCGTAGGTGTTGTAGTTCACGGTGGGGTCTTCCGACAGGCCCGCCTTCTTGTGCCTGGCCGCCACCGACCACACCAGGCGCTGGGTGGCGCTGTCGTAGCGGGGCGCCTGCACCCAGCCGTCCACCGTCAGCTCGGGAAAGCCGAGTTTGCTGCGCTCCTCGTTGGACTGTTCGGTGCCTTCGCGCAGGCTGGTGAGCAGTTCGCTCACATTCCAGTTGCGCGCGTCGTCGTCCTTGATGTAGCCGGCCTTCTCGAAATTGACCGTGATGACCCAGTCTTCGTCGTCGGCCTTGGGCATGACCAGGCCCAGCAGCGTCGCGTCCTTGCCGTTGCCGTAGGCTTGCATCAGGCGTTCGGCCTGCGGGCGCGGCACGAACAGCATCCGCTCGGGCAGGTGCACCACCGCCTGGTCCGCCAGCTTGACGTCGGACGGACCAGCCTGAGCGGCGGCATAGGCGGCTCGGGCGGCCACCTCGATTTCCTGCCGGGCCTCGGTGGTCTGCGCGCAGGCGCCCGCAGGCAGGAACAGCAAGGCGCTGGCGGCCAGCGACAGTCGGGAGAGAAACGCTCGCATGATAATGGGGACATTTAAAAAGGGGCCCCATTGTCTTTGCCGGAGACTTTCAACTTTCTGAAAGCCAGGCGCTATTTCGCCGCCGGATTTTGCTGCTTGTAACGTCTTGTGAATCCAGCCTGCGCTCAACGCCGCCTGGGCCGGGGCGGCGCGTTGCGCAGGCGCGTGCCCAGCAGCCTGTCGTGCAGGAACTGGCCGTCCGGATCGAACCACGACCACACGAAGATGGTGAAGGGCGCGGCCACGATGAACATGTCCATGGAGCGCCAGCCGGTCAGCGACGAAGCCGCCCAGACCAGCGCCGCGCCCGCCAGCACCAGGGGCCAGGCGAGCACGTAGCGCAGAATGAGCCGCGCCGTGCCCGGCGTGTTGCCGTCGCGGTCCACGAGGCGGATGTTCCAGGTCTGCATGGGCAGAGTCTGGCCGCGCCGCCGCCAGCAAATCACGAAATAGGCCCCGATCACCAGAAACAGCCAGGCCTGTCGCAGGCCCCGCAGGTCCATGCCGCTGCGGCTCTGGGTGAGCGTGTCCATGAGGTAGCTCGCCAGGAAAACCACGCCGAACAGCAGCACGGCTTCGTACATCATGCAGGCAAACCGGCGTAGCCGGTTGGGCGTCTGGTCCAGGGGAAGGGCGGCGGTCATGGGGCCGTATTATTACGCGCCCCGGCGGGAAAAGGCGAGCCAGAGCCGCGCTTTCGCGCTGGCCGCCCTGCAGGGCAAAAAAAACCCGCCGGTTAGGGCGGGTCTTAAAAGGGGCTGTGCAGCCCCCAAGGGGAAAACGTTCGTCAGGCGCGAGCCTGGGGGCCGGGGTCCGCTCAGGCGGCAGAGTGCGCGTCTTTGGCGCTCGTCTTGCCGGCCAGGCTGCGCAGACCGTGCGCCAGCTTGCGCAGGCCGGCGGCCAGGGCCCGCATCGGATGCGGACGGAATTGTTCTTCAATGGCCTGCAGCATCAGTTGACGTTCCAGTTCGTCGGTCAGGCGGATGGTGTTGTTCGGGTTGATCACAATAGCCTCCACGGGCTTGCACAGTGTGTTTTGCTACTAGGGATAACCCGAATTATAGGGGTTAACCCTAAACCATGCAAGCAGGCAGTGCGGCTTTGCAACATCCTGGTGCTGATAATGCCCCAATTCGGCGCCCGGCGCACCACGGCAAGTCTGGTGTGTCTGTGTTGCGGCGCTTTTACAACGGCCCGAAGACGGGGGCGCCGCCGATGGAACGGAGCGCGGGCCGGACGGCGCCAGCAAGCGCGCCGCCGCGCGTTGCGGCGCACAAGCGGGGCCGGGCGGAAAACCGCCGGAGGCGAAGCGGGAAAATCAGCGGTCGCGGTAGCTGGCCGCCACCAGCTCGAAGCCGAACAGCCGGCAGTCCAGCGCGCCGTTGTGCAGCGGAATGCGGCGGCGCGGCTTCAGGCGCAGCTGCTGGGGCAGGCTCATGTCGCTGGTGATGACGTGCAGTTGCCAGCCCGCGAAGTTGCGCTTCAGGCAGCTCGACCATGCGCGCCACAGGCCTTCCTGCTGCTCGGCCTGCATGCGCTCGCCGTAGGGCGGGTTGGTGACGATCCAGCCGTGGTCGGCGGGAGCGGGAATGTCGCGGGCGTCGCCCACCTCGAAACGGATGGTGTCGGCCGTGAGCCAGGCGCGCTCGGCGTTGGCGCGGGCGAATTCCACCGCGCGCGGATCCAGGTCGTAGCCGACCAACGGCTGCTCGATCTGGGGCAGGATCCGGGCCCGCGCGTCGTTCTTCAGGTCGCGCCAGCGGTAGGCGTCGTGGCCGCGCAGCCGTTCGAAGCCGAAGGGCCGCGATATGCCGGGCGGCACGCCCAGCGCGATCCAGGCCGCCTCGATGAGAATGGTGCCGGAGCCGCAGAACGGGTCCAGCAGCGGGGCGGCCGGATCCCAGCCGGCCAGCGCCAGCATGCCGGCGGCCAGGTTCTCGCGCAGCGGCGCTTCGCCCTTGTCGAGCCGCCAGCCGCGTTTGAACAGCGATTCGCCCGAGGTGTCGAGGTAAAGGGTGGCGGTGTGGCCGGTCAGGAACAGATGCACGCGGGCGTCGGGACGCACGGTGTCGATGTCCGGGCGGGCGCCCTCCACCTCGCGCAGCCGGTCGCAGATGCCGTCCTTGGCGCGCAGGTTGCAGTACTGCAGGCTCTGCACCGGGCTCTTGACGGCCGAGGTGTCCACCCGCAGCGTCTGTTCCGGGCCGAACCAGCGTTCCCAGGGCGTGGCGCGGGCCAGGTCGAGGATGTCGTCTTCGTGGCTGATTTCGGCGTGGGCGACCTGGACCAGGATGCGGGTGGCCAGGCGCGAATACAGGTTGGCGCGCTGCACGCCCGACCAGTCGGCCGTGAAGGAGCAGCCGGCGCGGCCGGCCTGCGCGTCTTCATAGCCCAGCGCCTGCATTTCGGCGGTGAGGGCGTCTTCCAGACCCTGCGGGCAGGGCGCGAACACCTTGAAGGTTTCGGCCGGGCGCGGCGTGCGCGGGCGGCGGCTGCGCTTCTCGACCACGGGGACGTGTTCCGCCTCGCGCCAGTTCTCGGGCGCGGGGGCGAATTCGGGGGCTGGACCGTCGTCTTCGAACGGATCGTGAAAGCCGCCCGCCGAGGCGGCGGGCGCGACGTAGTCGAGGTCGTCCCGCGGATGGGCTGGCCGGGCCGTGTTGGGCCGCGCAGCGCCGGGCCGGGATTTGCCAGGCCGGCTCGCGTCAGATCGGATCGCATCAGGTCGGGCCGCGTCAGGTCGGGCCGCGTGAGGCCGGGCCGCGTCAGGTCGGGCCGGGCCGCGCGCGGCACCGGCGGGCGCGCCGCGGCGGTGTTCCTGCGGCTCTCGGCGGGGCGGGCGCGAAGTCTCGGGCGCTGCGGCTTCCTGCAGGCGCTGGCGCTTTTCCTTGTCGCGCTCGATCTGGGCAACCAGGCGCGCCCGCGCGCCGCTGCGGGCGCGCTTGGGCGATTCCTCGGCGTGGGCGTCGCGTGCGGTTTTCTTGACCGTCAGCGTCTTGCGCGGGCGGTTCGGTTCATCAGAGGCCATACGGATCCTGGCGATAAGCCAACAGGCAGGGGGGAATCAGAAGGGTTTGACGACGACCAGCGCCACCACCACCAGGAGCAGCAAGACGGGAACTTCGTTGAACCAGCGATAGAACTTGTGCGAACGGGTGTTCTTGCCCTGTTCGAACTTGCGCAGCATGACGCCACAGGCGTGATGGTAGCCGATGATCAGCAGCACGAAAAAGAGCTTGGCGTGCATCCAGCCGTTGCCCGGCCCCACGCCGATGCCGTAGCCCAGGTAGAGCCACATGCCCAGGATGACGGCCACGATGGCCAGCATGGTGGTGAAGCGGTACAGGCGGCGCGCCATGCCGATGAGCGTGGCCTGCACCGAGGTGTCCGTTTGCTGGGCGAGGTTGACGTAGATGCGCGGCAGGTAGAACAGGCCGGCGAACCAGGAGGCGATGAAGACGATGTGAAAAGTCTTGACCCAAAGCATGGCGCGATCCAGAGGCGGGAAAGCCGCATTGTAAGCCGCGGGTCCGGCGGGCAGGAGGGCGCGGGGCGCCCGCGCGCCCCGCGCCTTTTCAGATGACGTAGAGGTCCACGTATTCGTGCACCGGCATGGCTTCCAGCGTGTCCTGGGCCAGCGAGGCGGCCAGGATGCGCTGCTGCTGGCGCGGCGGGAATACGCGCGCGAGATTGGTGCGGAACTTGGCCTCCAGCAGCGGAATGCCCTCGGCGCGCCGGCGCTTGTGGCCGATGGGGTACTCGCACACCACTTCGTCCAGCGCCGTGCCGTCGGAGAATTCCACCGTCAGCGCATTGGCGATGGAGCGTTTGCCGGGGTCGTGGTAGTCGCGGGTGAAGGCGGGGTCTTCCACGCACGTCATCTTCGCGCGCAGCGCGTCGATGCGTGGGTCGGCCGCCACGCCGTCTTCATAGTCGGCGGCGGTGAGGCGCCCGAACAACAGGGGCACGGCCACCATGTACTGCACGCAGTGGTCGCGGTCGGCCGGGTTGTGCAGGGGGCCTTGTTTGTCGATGATGCGGATGCACGCCTCGTGGGTGCGGATGGTGATTTTGCTGATGTCCTCCGGTTTGCGGCCCAGCGTGCGCAGCCGCCCGTGCAGCTGCATGGCGCATTCCACCGCCGTCTGCGCGTGGAACTCGGCCGGGTAGGAGATCTTGAACAGCACGTTCTCCATGACGTAGCTGCCATAGGGGCGCTGGAACCGGAAGGGCTGGCCCTTGAAGAGCACGTCGTAGAAGCCCCAGGTCTTGGCGGTGAGCACCGTGGGGTAGCCCATTTCGCCGGTGCGCGCGATGAGGGCCAGCCGCACGGCGCGGCTGGTGGCGTCGCCCGCCGCCCAGCTCTTGCGGCTGCCCGTGTTGGGCGCGTGCCGGTAGGTGCGCAGGCTCTGGCCGTCGACCCAGGCGAGCGAGATCGCGTTGATGATTTCCTCGCGCGACAGCCCCAGCATGCGCGATACCACGGCCGTGGAGGCCACCTTGACCAGCACCACGTGGTCCAGGCCCACCTTGTTGAAGGAATTCTCCAGCGCGATGCAGCCCTGGATCTCGTGCGCCTGGATCATGCCCGTGAGCACGTCGCGCATGGTCAGCGGCGGCTTGCCCGCCGCCACGGCGTTGCGCGAGAGCCAGTCGGCGGTCGCGAGAATGCCGCCCAGGTTGTCCGAGGGATGGCCCCACTCGGCCGCCAGCCAGGTGTCGTTGAAATCCAGCCAGCGGATCATGGCGCCGATGTTGAAGGCCGCCTGCACGGGGTCGAGCTGGAACTGGGTGCCGGGAACCTTGGCGCCGTGCGGCACGACCGTGCCCGGCACGATGGGGCCGAGCAGCTTGCGGCACGCGGGGTATTCGAGCGCTTCCAGGCCGCAGCCCAGGGTGTCGATCAGGCAGTTGCGCGCCGTGTCATACGCGAGACTGCCGGGAATGTCGGTATTGAGGACGTAGTCCGCGATATCGGCCAGCACCTGGTCGGGATCGCGGCGGGCATTGGAGATCGGGGCAGACATGTCGGAACCTCTCCTGTAAGGGGATACAGGTGGGCCGAGGCCCGCCAATCCGACGCGGATTGGCGTTTCCCGAATCGACAGGCCCCGGTTGCACCGTTACTTCCGCTTTTCGATGGGCACGAACTTCTGGTCTTCCGGCCCGACATAATTGGCGGTCGGACGGATGATCTTGTTGTCGATGCGCTGCTCGATGATGTGGGCCGACCAGCCGGCCGTGCGGGCGATCACGAAGAGGGGCGTGAACATCGCGGTCGGCACGCCCATCATGTGGTAGCTCACGGCGGAGAACCAGTCCAGGTTGGGGAACATCTTCTTGATTTCCCACATCACGGTTTCCAGGCGCTCGGCGATGTCGAACATCTTGGTGCTGCCGGCCTTCTTGGAAAGCTTGCGGGCGACTTCCTTGATGACCTTGTTGCGCGGATCCGATACCGTGTAGACGGGGTGGCCGAATCCGATGATGACTTCCTTGGCCTCGACGCGGCGGCGGATGTCGGCCTCGGCCTCGTCCGGCGTGTCATAGCGCTTCTGGACCTCGAACGCCACCTCGTTGGCGCCGCCGTGCTTGGGGCCGCGCAGCGCGCCGATGGCGCCGGTGACGGCCGAGTACATGTCCGAGCCGGTGCCCGCGATGACGCGGCTGGTGAAGGTGGACGCGTTGAACTCATGCTCGGCGTAGAGGTTCAGCGAGATGTGCATCGCGCGGACCCACTCTTCGCTGGGCTTCTGGCCGTGCAGCAGGTGCAGGAAATGGCCGCCGATGCTGTCGTCGTCGGTCTGCACGTCGATGATGCGGCCGTTGTGGCTGTAGTGGTACCAGTAGAGCAGGGCGGAGCCCAGGCTGGCCATCAGGCGGTCGGCGATGTCGCGCGCGCCCGGGATGTTGTGGTCGTCTTTCTCGGGCAGCACGCAGCCCAGCACCGACACGGCCGTGCGCATCACGTCCATGGGGTGGCTGGCGGCGGGCAGGGCCTCGAGGGCGGACTGGAGCTGGGCGGGCAGGCCGCGCAGGCTGCGCAGCTTTTCCTTGTAGGCCTTCAGCTCGGCCTTGTTGGGCAGCTTGCCGTGCACCAGCAGGTGCGCGATTTCCTCGAATTCGCAGGTGTCGGCGATGTCCAGGATGTCGTAGCCGCGGTAGTGCAGGTCGTTGCCGCTGCGGCCCACCGTGCACAGCGCCGTGTTGCCGGCCACCACGCCGGACAGCGCAACCGATTTCTTGGGCTTGAAGCCGGCCTTCTCCTCCGGCTTGGCTTCCGTCTTGGCTTCTTTCTTGGGAGCCGTGCTCATGTCTCTACTCCTTTCCTTACGCGATGGTCGAAGAATCAGTGGACGGCGGGCGCCGCGCGCAGCGGGCCGCCCGCCGGGAGGACGTGCGGAATCAGGCCTTGCCCTTCTGGAAGAGCGCGTCCAGCTTGGATTCGAATTCGTGGTAGCCGATGCGATCGTACAGCTCGTCGCGCGTCTGCATCATGTCGACCACGTTCTTCTGGTGGCCGTCGCGGCGGATGGCCGTGTAGACGGCCTCGGCGGCCTTGTTCATGGCGCGGAAGGCCGACAGGGGGTAGAGCACCATGCCCACGCCCACGCTGCGCAGCTCGTCCACCGAGAAGAGCGGGGTCTTGCCGAACTCGGTGATGTTGGCCAGCACCGGCACCTTGACCGCCTTGACGAAGCGGTCGTAGGTGGGAAGGTCGTAGGCGGCCTCGGCGAAAATGGCGTCGGCGCCGGCTTCCACGCAGGCCAGCGCCCGCTCGATGGCCGCGTCCACGCCGTGCGAGGCGATGGCGTCGGTGCGGGCGATAAGATAGAAGTCGCTGTCGGTGCGCGCGTCGGCGGCCGCCTTGACGCGGTCGACCATTTCCTCGGTGCTGACGATTTCCTTGCCCGGGCGGTGGCCGCAGCGCTTGGCGCCGACCTGGTCTTCGATGTGGCAGGCGGCGGCGCCGAACTTGATGAGGCTCTTGACGGTGCGCGCGATGTTGAACGCCGAGGGGCCGAAACCCGTATCGATGTCCACCAGCAGCGGCACGTCGCACACGTCGGTGATGCGCCGCACGTCGGTCAGCACGTCGTCCAGCGTGTTGATGCCCAGGTCGGGCAGGCCCAGCGAGCCGGCCGCCACGCCGCCGCCCGAAAGATAGATGGCGCGGTAGCCCGCCCGCTTGGCCAGCAGGGCGTGGTTGGCGTTGATGGCGCCGATGATCTGCAGCGGGGTTTCTTCCTTGAGCGCCTTGCGGAAAAGGGCGCCGGGCGATTCGGGTCTGGACATGAGGAGTCTCCGTGAGGGGCCGGGTTGCGCCCGGTCTGGTCGGTGGCGCGCCGGCGTCCGTGGGCCGCGGCCGGCACGGACGCCTCGCGGAACCATACCGCGGCGGCGGAAAATAAATCTGTCCCCTACGCGACAATCGCGCCGGCGCGGCCGGGCAAAGGGACAGGTGTATGTTCCGCGCCCGCCTGGGAATTGGGCCCGCAGGAGCGGGCCCAATTCCGGAAGCGGGACGCCGATTACTTCAGCAGGTCCTTGACGCCGTCGCGCTCTTCGAGGAGCTCTTTCAGCGTGAAGTCCAGGCGCTCGCGCGAGAAGGCGTCGATTTCCAGCCCTTCGACGCGCTTGTATTCGCCGTTTTCGGTGATGACCGGCACGCCGTAGATGATGCCTTCGGGGATGCCGTAGGAGCCGTCGGACGGCACGCCCATGGTGACCCACTTGCCGTTGCTGCCCAGGACCCAGTCACGGACGTGATCGATGGCGGCGTTGGCGGCCGAGGCGGCCGAGGACAGGCCGCGCGCCTCGATGATGGCGGCGCCGCGCTTGCCCACGGTGGGGATGAAGACGTCGCGGTTCCAGGCGTCGTCGTTGATGATCTTGGCCAGGCTCTCGCCGCCCACGGTGGCGAAGCGGTAGTCGGGGTACATGGTGGGCGAGTGGTTGCCCCACACGACCAGCTTCTCGATGTCGGCCACGGCCTTGCCGGACTTGGCGGCCAGTTGCGACAGGGCGCGGTTGTGGTCCAGGCGCAGCATGGCGGTGAAGTTCTTGGCGGGCAGGTCCGGCGCCGACTTCATGGCGATGTAGGCGTTGGTGTTGGCCGGGTTGCCGACCACCAGCACCTTGACGTTGCGGCTGGCGACTTCGTTCAGGGCCTTGCCCTGGGCGGTGAAGATCTGGGCGTTGACCGACAGCAGGTCCTTGCGCTCCATGCCGGGGCCGCGCGGACGGGCGCCGACCAGCAGGGCCACGTCGGCATCCTTGAACGCGGTGCGCGGATCGCTGTGGGCGGTGACTTCCTGCAGCAGCGGGAAGGCGCAGTCATCGAGTTCCATGATGACGCCCTTCAGGGCCTTTTGCGCCTTTTCGTCGGGGATTTCCAGCAGTTGGAGGATGACGGGCTGATCTTTGCCGAGCATTTCGCCGGAGGCGATGCGGAACAGCAGGGCGTAACCGATTTGGCCGGCGGCGCCGGTGACGGCGACACGCATGGCGGGCTTGGACATGGACGTTCTCCAGAATGGTTTGGCGAGAAAAAATCTCGACAATCAGTGTAATCCGTTGACGGCCGGAACCTGCCGCGCCGGAGCGCAAGGCAGGAGGGCTGGGCAGCCTGGAATCCTAGATCGAATTTACGTATGCGTCAATTTCTCTTATATCTTATATAAGACATAAGACGTTGGACAGGCCGGCTCGCGGTATGCCACAATAGTGCGTTTGTTCGAATGCGCCGCAGCGCATGCCGTCTTCGGGTGTCCTGCCAAAGGCTGCCGCCCCGGGGCGGCCCTTCCGGGCCTTCCTCCGGTCGCGCGGCGGAACAGCCGCCCCGCGCGACGCCTCCGCCATTCGCATGAACATGAAGACTCCAAGAAAACCCATGGCCGACCAACCCTCCGCACGCGCACGCGCCGCCCGACCTTCGGGCGAGGGGGCCGCTTTCAGTCCGCTGTACCGCCAGATCAAGGATCTGCTGGTGCAGAGCCTTGATCGCGGCGAATGGAAGCCTGGCGAACTCATTCCCAGCGAGATCGACCTCGCCGCGCGCTTCCAGGTCAGCCAGGGCACGGTGCGCAAGGCGGTGGACGAGCTCGCCGCCGAACACCTGCTGCTGCGCCGCCAGGGCAAGGGCACCTTCGTCGCCACCCATCACGAGGCGCGGGTGCGCTACCGCTTCCTGCGCCTGGCCGCCGACGACGAAACCGAAGCCGGCCGCGCCGAAGCCGGCCGCGCCGAGAGCCGCATCCTCGAATGCCGCCGCCTGCGCGCGCCGGCCGAGATCTCCCGCGGGCTCGACCTGCGCGCCGGCGAAACCGTCATCATGATCCGCCGCCTGCTCTGTATGAACCAGGTCCCCACCGTGGTGGACGACATCTGGCTGCCGGGCGCGGCCTTTCGCGGCCTCACGCTGGAGCTGCTGTCGGCCAACCGCGCTCCCATGTACGGGCTTTTCGAGTCGGAGTTCGGCGTGAGCATGGTGCGCGCCGACGAAAAGCTCCGCGCCGTGGCCGCGCCGGCCGAGATCGCGGCGCTGCTGAATGTCGAGCCCGGAACCCCGTTGCTGCAGGTGGATCGCGTGTCCTACACCTATGGTGACCGCCCCATGGAAATCCGGCGCGGTCTTTACTTGACTGATCGATACCACTACCGCAATAGTCTGAATTGATGAGTGTTTTGCCTACGATTTGATACCAACCCGATCTCTGGGCGAAAATAATGCGTTTGCCCGAAAGGGGCACGGCATTTTCGCCGTCACGATTCCCTAGTAAGAAACCTGAGGCCGTCATGTCCGACACCGCTGCCAAGCCACGTCCGCAGTTTCGCAATATTGGTCTTGCGCAAATTGCCAGCTATCGCCTGCCCCTGCCGGGCAAGCTGTCCATCCTGCACCGCGTCAGCGGCGCCTTGCTCTTCGTCTGTCTGCCCTTGGTCATCCTGCCGCTCTTCGCGGCCAGCGTGGCCTCGCCGCAGACGTTCGCCGCCGTGGCCGCATACGCGGGCAACCCGATCGTGAAACTGGTCCTGCTGGTGCTGATCTGGGGCTACCTGCACCACTTCTGTGCCGGCATCCGCTATCTCGTCCTCGACCTGCACGTCGGCCTGGACAAGCAGTCGGCCAAGAAGAGCGCCGGCGTGGTTTTCGGGGTCAGCCTGGCGCTGACCGTGGTGTTCGCCCTCAAACTGTTCGGAGTGCTGTAAATGGCCGCCACCAAGAACTACGGACCCAAGCGTCTGGTCGTCGGCGCCCATTACGGCGTCATGGATTTCATCGTCCAGCGCATCACCGCCGTCATCATGGCGGTCTACACGCTGGTCCTGCTCATCGGCATCCTGGCGATGCCCGCCTTCACGTACGAAAACTGGACCGCGCTGTTCACGTTCTATGTGGGCGTTCTTCCGGTGGGCCAGCTGCTGGCCTCCCTCGCATTCATCGCGCTCGGATGGCACGCCTGGATCGGCGTGCGCGACATCTGGATGGACTACGTCAAGCCGGTGGGCGTGCGCCTGCTGCTGCAAGTGCTGACGATCCTCTGGCTGGTCGGTTCGTTCATCTACTTCGCGCAAATCCTCTGGAGCATTTAAGCCGTGGTCTCTGTCATGAAATCCCTGCCGCGCCGCCAGTTTGATGTGGTGGTCGTCGGCGCCGGCGGAGCCGGCATGCGTTGTTCCCTGCAGCTTTCCCAGGCCGGCCTGTCGGTCGCCGTGCTGTCCAAGGTATTCCCCACCCGCTCGCACACCGTGGCGGCGCAGGGCGGCGTGAGCGCCTCGCTGGGCAACATGAGCGAAGACAACTGGTACTGGCACATGTACGACACCGTCAAGGGTTCGGACTGGCTGGGCGACCAGGACGCCATCGAGTTCATGTGCCGCGAAGCGCCCAACGCCGTGTACGAGCTCGAGCACTTCGGCATGCCGTTCGACCGCAACCCCGACGGCACCATCTACCAGCGCCCGTTCGGCGGCCACACCGCCAACTTCGGCGAGAAGCCCGTCCAGCGCGCCTGTGCCGCCGCCGACCGCACCGGCCACGCGCTGCTGCACACCCTCTACCAGCGCAACGTCGCCGCGCGCACCCAGTTCTTCGTCGAATGGATGGCGCTGGACCTGCTGCGCAACGAGGCCGGCGACGTCCTGGGCGTGACCGCCCTCGAAATGGAAACCGGCGAAATCTACATCCTGGAAGCCAAGAGCACCGTGCTGGCCACGGGCGGCGCCGGCCGCATCTGGGCCGCGTCCACCAACGCCTTCATCAACACCGGCGACGGCCTGGGCATGGCCGCCCGTGCGGGCATCCCGCTGCAGGACATGGAATTCTGGCAATTCCACCCGACCGGCGTGGCCGGCGCCGGCGTGCTGATCACCGAAGGCGTGCGCGGCGAAGGCGGCATTCTGCTCAACAAGGATGGCGAACGCTTCATGGAGCGTTACGCGCCCACGCTGAAGGACCTGGCCCCGCGCGACTTCGTGTCCCGCTCGATGGACCAGGAAATCAAGGAAGGCCGCGGCTGCGGTCCCGACGGCAGCTACGTGGTGCTCAAGCTCGACCACCTCGGCGCCGACGTCATCAACAAGCGCCTGCCCTCGATCCGCGAAATCGCCATCAAGTTCGGCAACGTGGACCCGATCAAGGAGCCGATTCCCGTCGTTCCGACCATCCACTACCAGATGGGCGGCATCCCGGCCAACTATCACGGCCAGGTCCTCACGCGCGTCAACGGCGAGAACAAGATCGTCAACGGCCTGTACGCGGTGGGCGAGTGCGCCGCTGTGTCGGTGCACGGCGCCAACCGCCTGGGCACCAACTCGCTGCTGGACCTCATCGTGTTCGGCCGCGCCACCGGCAACCACATCGTCAACTCGCACCCCGAGCGCCAGCACGCGCACCAGCCGGTGCCGCAGCAGGCCGTGGAATATTCGCTGGACCGCGTCAACAAGCTGGAATCGCGCACGTCCGGCGAGAAGGCGCAGGATATCGGCAACGCCATCCGCGTTTCCATGCAGCGCCACTGCGGCGTGTTCCGCACGCTGGAATTGCTGAACGAAGGCGTGGAGCAGATCGAAGACCTGGCCAAGCAGGCCGACCACATCTACTTCAAGGACAAGTCCAAGGTGTTCAACACCGCGCGCGTCGAGGCGCTGGAGCTGGCCAACATGACCGAAGTGGCGCGCGCCACCATCAAGTCGGCCGCCAACCGCACCGAAAGCCGCGGCGCGCACGCCCTGAACGACCACCCGAACCGCGACGACGAGAACTGGCTGAAGCACACGCTGTGGTACTCCGAAGGCAGCCGCCTCGAGTACAAGCCCGTGCAGATGCAGCCTCTGACGGTCGAGTCCTTCCCGCCCAAGGCGCGTACTTTCTAAGTCCGGAAAGAGCAAATTATGAGCACCAAGAGAATCGTCAAGTTCGAAATCTACCGCTACGACCCGGACAAGGACGAGCGTCCTTACATGCAGAAGCTGGAGGTCGAACTCCAGCCCACCGACAAGATGCTGCTCGATGCGCTGGTGCGCATCAAGAACACGGTGGACGACAGCCTGTCGCTGCGCCGCTCGTGCCGCGAAGGCGTGTGCGGTTCGGACGCCATGAACATCAACGGCAAGAACGGCCTGGCATGCATCACCAACTTGCGCGAGCTTAAGGAACCCATCGTCCTGAAGCCGCTGCCCGGCCTGCCCGTGATCCGCGACCTCATCGTGGACATGACGCACTTCTTCAACCAGTACCACTCGGTTCGCCCGTACCTCATCAACGACACGCCGCCGCCCGAACGCGAGCGCCTGCAGTCGCCCGAGGCGCGCGAAGAACTCGACGGCCTGTACGAGTGCATCCTGTGCGCGTGCTGTTCCACTTCCTGCCCGTCCTTCTGGTGGAATCCGGACAAGTTCGTGGGCCCCGCCGGCCTGCTGCAGGCCTACCGCTTCATCGCCGACAGCCGCGACGAAGCCACGGGCAGCCGTCTGGACAACCTGGAAGACCCGTACCGCCTGTTCCGCTGCCACACGATCATGAATTGCGTCGACGTCTGTCCCAAGGGCCTGAACCCGACCAAGGCGATCGGCAAGATCAAGGAACTGATGGTTCGACGGACTGTCTAGTCTTAATGGTATTCACAAGGTGCGACCATGAGCAGGCTCACTGAACTGGAACGGGCGCGTTTGCGTTGGCGAGCGCGCCGCGGCCTGCTCGAAAATGACCTCATCATCACCCGGTATCTGGACGCCTACGAAACCCAGCTTACCGACGAGGATGTGAGCGCATTGACGCAGCTCTTCGAGCTTGGAGACAACGATCTGCTCGACCTGCTGCTGGCTCGCAAGGAACCCGAAGGCGTGCTGGACACGCCTCGGATTCGGAGCATTCTGGGCCGGATGCGCGAGCTCTGATTCAATCGAAAGGAAATAGCGATGAACCTGTCTGACAAAAAAGCCACTCTATCCTTCTCGGATGGCAGCGCTCCTATTGAGTTTCCTGTCTACAAGGGTACGGTCGGTCCCGACGTGATCGACATCCGCAAGCTGTACGGCCAGACGGGCATGTTCACGTTTGACCCCGGCTTCATGTCCACCGCCTCGTGCGAATCGGCCATCACCTACATCGACGGCGACAAGGGCGAGCTGCTGTACCGCGGCTACCCGATCGAGCAGCTGGCCGTGAACTGCGACTTCATGGACATCTGCTACCTGATCCTGAACGGCGAGCTGCCCAACGCCGAGCAGAAGGCCGACTTCGATTCGCAAGTCACCCATCACACGATGGTGAACGAGCAGCTGCATTTCTTCCTGCGCGGCTTCCGCCGCGACGCGCACCCGATGGCCGTGCTGACCGGCCTGGTGGGCGCGCTGTCGGCCTTCTACCACGACTCCACCGACATCACCAATCCGCAGCACCGCCACATCTCGGCGATCCGCCTGATCGCCAAGATGCCGACGCTGGTGGCGATGGCGTACAAGTACTCGCAGGGCCAGCCCTTCATCTATCCGCAGAACAACCTGTCCTACACGGGCAACTTCCTGCGCATGATGTTCGCCACGCCGTGCGAAGAGTACAAGGTGAACGAAGTGGTCGAGCGCGCGCTGGACCGCATCTTCATCCTGCACGCCGACCACGAGCAGAACGCCTCCACCTCCACGGTCCGCCTGTGCGGCTCGTCGGGCACCAACCCGTTCGCCGCCATTTCGGCCGGCGTGGCGTGCCTGTGGGGCCCGGCCCACGGCGGCGCCAACGAAGCTTGCCTGCAGATGCTCGAAGACCTGCAGGCCAACGGCGGCGTGGCCAAGGTCGGCGAGTTCATGGAGAAGGTCAAGGACAAGAGCTCGGGCGTGCGCCTGATGGGCTTCGGCCACCGCGTCTACAAGAACTACGATCCGCGCGCCAAGCTCATGCAGGAAACCTGCAAGGAAGTCCTGGCTTCCCTGGGCCTGGAAAAGGATCCGCTCTTCAAGCTGGCCATGGAGCTCGAGCGCATCGCCCTGGAAGACGACTACTTCGTCCAGCGCAAGCTGTACCCGAACGTGGACTTCTACTCGGGCATCGTGCAGCGCGCCATCGGCATCCCGACCTCGCTGTTCACGGCCATCTTCGCGCTGGCCCGCACTGTGGGCTGGATCGCGCAATGGAACGAAATGCTGTCCGACCCCGACTACAAGATCGGCCGTCCGCGCCAGCTCTTCACCGGCCACGTCACCCGCGACGTGCCCCCGATGGACAAGCGTTGATCGCCTGACGCTTGCCCGACAAACCCGCCCGCGTGGCGGGTTTTTCTTTGCCGTTCTTCGCGGCGGCTGCGGTGCGGCGTTGCGCGCGCCGCGGACAGGCCAGCCGGTTCACGTATCATCGCGGCCATGATCCCACTTGCGCTGCCCTCGACGGAATTCCTTGCCCTGCTGCTCGTTTCGGAACTCGCCGGCGTGGCGCTGCTGGGATGGCTGGCCGTGCTGGCCGTCAGCGGCGGGGCGCGGCGGCGCTTCGCGCGCCGTCCGTGGCTGCATGGCGCGGCGCTGCTGGCGCTGGCCGCGGTGTCGGCGTTTCACGTTGCGTTCCGGGTGATGCTCTGGCTGTTCGACCGCGAGCAGGCCAGGCAGGAGGCGGCGCGGCGCGTGACGCTGCAGCAGCCGCAAACGCTCGGCGGTGTGCCCATGCCCGCCGGAACGCGCCTGGTGCTGGAGAAGGAAGGCCAGCCCGAGCGCTACACCGAGGCCGTTTTCGATGCGCCGACGCCGGCCTTCGGCATGCGGGCCAGGCGCATCGTGCGCTACCTGTACACCGACTACGACCGGCGCACCTACAAGGAAACGCGTAGTTATCCGCGCACCGTGCAGGTCTGGGGAGAGGGCGCCCAGACGGTGGCGGGATGGCTGTGCGACACGACGCGCAAAGTGGAATTCCGCGTGGAGGACGAAGGGGCGCGCATCGAGTTCGCGTCCTGCTCGCTGGCGGCGGGCAACCGCGCGGGCGGCGTGGACCTGCCCGCGGGCGCCGAAGCGCAGGCGCGCGATGGCGAGAAATATACCAATGGGCACGTCGAGCCCTTGCGCTGGTACGTGAGCGTCGAGTCCAGCGAGCCGGTGGCCGTGTCCGGGCTGCTGCTGGGCCGTCCCGGGCTGTTGCTGGACGAGGAACGCCGCCTGCTGGGCGTGGCGCGCGGTTCGCTGGCCTGCCCGCTGCGACTGGGGCCGTACCGCTATCCCGCGGGCACGCTGGTCCAATCCACCGCGTATCCGCTGAACCGGCGCCTGCCCGGCGCGTGGGTGTTCAGCCCGGACTACGGGATGACGGCGCGCCGCGACGACGGCCAGGACCTGCCCGACGGTATGTCGGCGGTGCAGCGGAGCGACGGCGAGGTGCTGGACGTACTGCCGAACGACCGCGCCGGCGTGGTGCGCTATGCCGTCATCGAGGTGGACGGCGCGCCGCCGCGGGAGCCGGCGCGCTGTCCCTGACGGCGGACGCCGGCGCTGCTACAGGCCGATGCCGCGCGCCATGAGCGCCGCGAACAGCGGCAGCAGGATGAACAGGTGCGATTCGATCATCACCCAGCGGCGGGCGCGCCGGATCTCGGCCTCGGGCGGGACGTAGCCCCGCGGCTGCTTCGACCAGCGCAGGAAGGCCAGCGTCGGCGGGATCGAACAGAGCCCGATGATGACGAAGAGCGCGATCTTGGCATGGAACCACGGGTTGCCTATGTAGAAGGCGGCGCCCTTGGCGCCCAGCGTCAGGCGCAGCACGCCGGTGGCCAGCACGGCCAGGGCGGATGCCAGGTACAGGCGGTCGTAGAGCGCGAGCCGCCGCACCGTATCGGGCGACAGGCCCGGGCGCAGCAGCACGGCCTCGGCCGCCATGATGACCACGAGCACGAAAATGGCCAGGTAGTGAAACCAGGCAAGCAGGGCGTCTTGCAGCATGTCGACTCCGGTAAGGGGAAACAAGCCCGTTTTTACCATTGCCGCATGACGCGCAGTCGGATAGGCGCGCCAGAAGAAAGGAAAAGCAAAGGGCGCCCCGCAGGGCGCCCTCGCGCGTCGGCGGCGCCCCGGCGGGCCGGGGCGCCAGGGGTCAGCGGCGCTGCCGGGCGGCGTCCGCGGCTTCCTGCTGCGCATCCACCACGGCCAGCGCCGTCATGTTGACGATGCGGCGCACCGTGGCGCTGGTGGTCAGGATGTGCACCGGACGGGCCGCGCCCAGCAGGATGGGGCCCATGGCGATGCCGTTGCTGCCCGTCATCTTGAGCATGTTGTACGTGATGTTGCCCGTGTCGAGGTTGGGCATGACCAGCAGGTTGGCCGGGCCCTTCAGCGTGCTGTCGGGGTAGGCCAGCACGCGGATCTTCTCCGACAGGGCGGCGTCGGCGTGCATTTCGCCGTCGACTTCGAGCTCGGGCGCGCGTTCGGCCACCAGGCGGCGGGCCTGGGCCATCTTGCGCGAGGACTCGGTCACGCGGCTGCCGAAGTTGGAGTGCGACAGCAGCGCCACCTTGGGCACCACGCCGAAGCGCACCATTTCGTCGGCGGCCTGGATGGTGATGTTGGCGATTTCCTCGGCCGTGGGGTTTTCGTTCACGTGGGTGTCGGTCACGAAAAGCGTCTGGTCGGGCAGCATCAGCACGTTGAGCGCGGCGTAGGTCTGGCCGGGTTTCTTGCCGATGATCTCGTCCACGTACTTGAGCTGGTTGTCGTACTTGCTGGCCACGCCGCACAGCAGGGCGTCCGCGTCGCCGCGGCGCAGCAGCATGGCGCCGATCAGGGTGTTGTGCTTGCGGATCATCGCCTTGGCGATGGCAGGCGTCACGCCCTCGCGGCCGCGCATCTGGTAGTACGCGTTCCAGGTTTCGTTGAAGCGGCTGTCGTCTTCGGGATCGACGATTTCGATGCTCACGCCGGGCGTCAGGCGCAGGCCGAACTTCTTGATGCGCATCTCGATGACCGAGGGGCGGCCGATCAGGATGGGCTGGGCCAGTTTTTCGTCGACGACGACCTGCACCGCGCGCAGCACGCGTTCGTCTTCGCCGTCGGCGTAGATGACGCGCTTGGGCGCCTTCTTGGCCTGGGCGAACAGCGGGCGCATCAGCTGGCCGGAGTGGTAGACGAAGCCCATCAGCTTCTGGCGGTAGGCCTCGATGTCCTCGATGGGGCGGGCGGCCACGCCGGAGTCGGCGGCAGCCTGGGCCACGGCCGGGGCGATCTGGACGATGAGGCGCGGATCGAAGGGCTTGGGGATGATGTAGTCGGGGCCGAACGACAGCTCCTGCCCGGCGTAGGCGCGGGCCACTTCGTCGTTCTGCTCGGCCTGGGCCAGTTCGGCGATGGCCTTCACGCACGCGAGCTTCATTTCTTCCGTGATGCGCGAGGCGCCGGCGTCCATGGCGCCGCGGAAGATGAAGGGGAAGCACAGCACGTTGTTGACCTGATTCGGGTAGTCCGAACGGCCGGTGGCGATGATGCAGTCGGGGCGGGCGGCCTTGGCCACCTCGGGGCGGATCTCGGGTTCGGGGTTGGCCAGCGCCAGGATCAGCGGCTTGTCGGCCATGGTCTTGACCATCTCGGCCGTGAGCACGCCGGCGGTGGAGCAGCCCAGGAACACGTCGGCGCCGTTGACGACGTCGGCCAGCGTGCGCGCGTCGGTCTTTTGCGCGTAGCGTTTCTTGTTGGCCTCCATGTTCTCTTCGCGGCCTTCCCAGATCACGCCGCGCGAATCCACCACGTAGATGTTCTCGCGCTTGATGCCCAGGTGCACCAGCAGGTCCAGGCACGCGATGGCCGCGGCGCCCGCGCCCGAGCACGCCAGCTTGACCTGGCCGATGTCCTTGCCCACGACCTTCAGGCCGTTGAGGATGGCGGCCGACGAGATGATGGCCGTGCCGTGCTGATCGTCGTGGAAGACGGGGATCTTCATGCGCTCGCGCAGCTTCTTCTCGATGTAGAAGCACTCGGGCGCCTTGATGTCCTCGAGATTGACGCCGCCCAGGGTGGGTTCCAGCGCCGCGATGATGTCCACCAGCTTGTCCGGGTCGTTCTCGGCCAGTTCGATGTCGAACACGTCGATGCCGGCGAACTTCTTGAACAGGCAACCCTTGCCTTCCATGACGGGCTTGGCCGCCAGCGGGCCGATGTTGCCCAGGCCCAGCACGGCGGTGCCGTTGGTGATCACGCCCACCAGGTTGCCGCGCGAGGTGTACTTGGAGGCGGCGTCGTCGCCCTGGTCGAAGATGGCCATGCAGGCGGCGGCCACGCCGGGAGAGTAGGCCAGCGACAGGTCGTCCTGGTTGGCGAGCGTCTTGGTCGGCGTGACCGAAATCTTGCCGGGGGTGGGATAGGCGTGGTAGTCCAGCGCCAGTTTGGTGAGGGTTTCGTCCATGGAATTTCAGCCTTGCGGCTTTGGTAAAACAGCTTGAAACGAGAAAGCGGGCCGCAGCCCGCCGTATTTGCCCGGAAACGCTAGGGGAACCCCCGTATTTCAACAGAAAGCGGCGCGGTATGGTTGCTGCGCCGCAACGAAAGCGGGGATTCCGGTCAGGCCATGGACGTTTTTGCGCTGGCGGGGCGCTCAGGCCTCCCAGGGCGGCGTGCGCCGCGAAGCGGCCGCCAATTCCCGCCGCAGGGCGTCGGCCGGCCCCCGCAGGCCCAGGCTGTCGAGCGCCTGCAGCACGATCCAGTCGGCGCCGACTTCGAAGAAGTCGCGCAGCCGCGCCCGGGTGTCGCTGCGGCCGAAGCCGTCGGTGCCCAGGCTGCGGTAGGGCGCGGGAACCCAGGCGCGGATCTGCTCGGCCACGGCGCGCACGTAATCGCTGGCGGCGATCACCGGCGCGGCGCTGCCGCCCAGGCAGGCCGAAACCCAGGCCTGGCGGCTGTCCAGGCCCAGCAGCCGGGCGCGGTCGGCTTCGCGGCCGTCGCGCGCCAGTTCCGAAAAGCTGGTCACGCTCCAGACTTCGGCCTCCACGCCGTATTCGTCGCCCAGCCGCCGCGCCGCCAGTTCGGCCTCGCGCAGCATGGGGCCGGCGCCCAGCAGCCGCACCCGCGCCTGGCCCCGCGCCGGCCGCAGCCGGTACATGCCGCGCAGGATGCCGGCGCGCACGGCATCATCATCCGGCAGGTCGGGCTGGGCCAGGTTTTCGTTGGTGACGGTGAGGTAAAAGAATTCGTCGCGCTGTTCGTCGAGCATGCGGCGCATGCCGTGCTCGATGATGATGGCCGCTTCATAGGCATAGGCCGGATCGTAGGCGCGGCAGTTGGGTATGGCCGCGGCCATGAGATGGCTGGAGCCGTCCTGGTGCTGCAGGCCCTCGCCGCCCAGCGTGGTGCGCCCCGAGGTCGCGCCGATGAGAAAGCCCCGCGTGCGCTGGTCGGCCGCCGCCCAGATCAGGTCGCCGATGCGCTGGAAGCCGAACATCGAGTAATAGATATAGAAGGGCAGCATGGGCAGTCCATGCACCGAGTAGCTGGTGCCCGCCGCCGTCCACGAAGAGATGGCCCCGGCTTCCGTAATGCCTTCCTCGAGGATCTGGCCGTCGCGCGCCTCGCGGTAATAGAGCACCGAGCCGATGTCTTCCGGCTCGTAGAGCTGGCCCTGCGCGGAATAGATGCCGATCTGCCGGAACAGGTTGGCCATGCCGAAGGTGCGGGCCTCGTCGGCCACGATGGGCACGATGCGGGGGCCCAGTGCGGGGTCCTTGAGCAGCGCGGTCAGCATGCGCACCAGGGCCATGGTGGACGACATTTCCTTGCCCGCGGCCGCCAGCGCGAAGCGCGCCCATTGTTCCACCGGCGGCGGGGCCAGGCGGGGCGACTGGCCGCTGCGGCGCGGAATGTGGCCGCCCAGCGCCGCGCGCCGGCTGCGCAGATGGCGCAGCTCGGCGCTGTCTTCGGCGGGGCGGTAGAACTTCAGGGCCAGGCAGTCCTCGTCGGGGATCGGCAGGGCGAAGCGGTCGCGGAAGGCGAGCAGGGCCTCGCCGTCCAGCTTCTTCTGCTGGTGCGTGGTCATCTTGCCCTGGCCCGCCGCGCCCATGCCGAAGCCCTTCTTGGTCTGGGCCAGTATCACGGTGGGCTGGCCGCGGTGGCGCACCGCGCGGTGATACGCGGCGTGGATCTTCACCATGTCGTGGCCGCCCCGGTGCAGGCGGTCGATGGCCTCGTCGGTCCAGTCGGCCACGAGCGCGGCCAGCTCGGGGTTCTGGTTGAAGAAGTGGGTGCGGTTGAAGGCGCCGTCGTTGGCCGCGAAGGTCTGGAACTGGCCGTCCACCGTGCCCGCGAAGGCGCGCGCCAGCGCGCCCGTGGCGTCGCGCCGCAGCAGCGCGTCCCAGTCGCTGCCCCAGACGAGCTTGATGACGTTCCAGCCCGCGCCGGCATACAGGGTTTCCAGCTCGTCGATGATGCGGCCGTTGCCGCGCACCGGGCCGTCCAGGCGCTGCAGGTTGCAGTTCACGACGAAGACCAGGTTGTCCAGCTTCTCGCGGGCGGCCAGCGTGAGGGCGGCGATGGATTCGGGTTCGTCCATTTCGCCGTCGCCGAAAATGCCCCACACCTTGCGGTCGCCGGCGGGAAGGAGCGAGCGGTGTTCCAGATAGCGCATGAAGCGCGCCTGGTAGATGGCATTGATGGGGCCGATACCCATGGAGCCGGTGGGAAACTGCCAGAAGTCCGGCATCAGCCAGGGGTGGGGATAGGAAGACAGGCCGCGCAGGCCGCGGGCGGACGCGGTGATCTCCTGGCGGAAATGCGCCAGGTCGTCTTCGCCGAGAAAGCCTTCCAGGTAGGCGCGGGCGTACACCCCGGGCGCGGAGTGCGGCTGCATGTAGACCAGGTCGCCGGGGTTGCTGGGCGTGCCGGCGCGGAAGAAATGGTTGAACCCGACTTCGAACAGGTCGGCGGCCGAGGCATAGCTGGCGATGTGCCCGCCCAGCTCGCCGTGCGCCTGGTTGGCGCGCACCACCATCGCCAGCGCGTTCCAGCGGTTGATGCTGGCGATGCGCTCCTCGACCGCGAGATTGCCCGGAAAGGGCGGCTCCTGGTCGGCGGGAATGGTGTTGAGATAGGGCGTGCGGACCTGCCCGCCCGCGCGCAGGCCCAGCGCCGCGGCATGGCCCAGCAGGCTGTCCAGCACGTAGGCGGCGCGCTCCGGACCCCCGTGCTGCGCCAGCGCCTGCAAGGCGTCTCGCCATTCGGCGGTTTCGGCGGGATCGGTATCCTGCGGGGCGGCGGAACCCGCGTCGGTGTGGCGATGATCGCGCATGATGCTTGTCTCCTTTTCGGCCCTCATGCTAGACCGGTGCGCGGGGCATGAGGCATCGAAATCCGGGCGCGGGCCGCGTCGATTCAGCATAATCTATTATCGTTCTGGCGTTTCGCGGCAGTTTCGGCTGCCGCAGGACGCATAAGCGCGGCAGGCCCTGCGCACGTCGGCCGGCCGCGGGCTACGGAGATATGCAATGACCCTACCCCTCAGTGTGCCGGCGCGGGTGACGCTGCCGGAGCTGACATTCCGCGGCGTGCTGCTGGGCGCCCTCATCACGGTGATCTTCACCGCATCCAACGTCTTCCTCGGCCTCAAGGTGGGGATGACCTTTTCCTCGGCCATTCCGGCGGCCGTGATCTCCATGTCGGTGCTGCGCCTCTTCAAGGACGCCAACATCCTGGAGAACAACATGGTGCAGACCCAGGCCTCGGCGGCCGGGACGCTGTCCTCCATTATCTTCATCCTGCCCGCCCTGGTCATGATGGGGCACTGGCAGGGCTTTCCGTTCTGGCAGACGCTGGGCATCTGCGCGGCCGGGGGCATGCTGGGCGTGATGTTCACCATTCCGCTGCGCCATGTCATGGTGGTGCAGAGCGACCTGCCCTACCCCGAGGGCGTGGCGGCCGCCGAGATCCTGCGCGTGGGCAGCGCCGAGCGCGCGCTGGACGCGCAGGCCGAGGCGGGCGGCGCACCGCAAGGCGGCGCCCAGACGCAGGCCGCCACCGGCATGGCCGACATCGTCACCGGCGGCGCGGCCGCCGCGCTGGTGAGCTTCGCCGCTGGCGGCCTGCGGGTGCTGGGCGACGGCGTGAGCCGCTGGTTCGAACTGGGCGGGGCCGTGTTCCGGCTGCCGATGGGATTTTCGCTGGCCCTGCTGGGCGCGGGATACCTGATCGGCATCGTGGCCGGGCTGGCGATGTTCACGGGGCTGGTGATCGCCTGGGGCGTCGCGGTGCCGGTGCTGACCGCGCAGGGCGTCATCCCGGCCGGGCAGACCGCGGCGCAGTACGCCACCGGCATCTGGTCCTCGCAGGTGCGGTTCATCGGCGCGGGCGTCATCGGCGTGGGCGCCATCTGGACGCTGGCCACGCTGTTCATGCCCATGGTGCGCGGGCTCAAGGCTTCGTTTTCCGCCATCGGCAAGCCCAGCGGCCCGCGCGAGGGCGGCACGCCGCGCACCGAGCGCGACATGCCCGCGTTGTGGATTTCGGCCGTGACGCTGGCGCTGGTGGCGATCCTGGTCGCGACCTTCTACGTGTTCGTCGCCGGGGCCGCGCCGCTGCCGGCCGCCTCCATCTGGAAGCTGGTGGCCTACGCGGTGCTGTTTGCCTTCGTGTTCGGCTTCCTGGTGGCGGCGGCCTGCGGCTACATGGCGGGCCTGGTGGGCTCCTCGACCAGCCCCATCTCCGGCGTGGGCATTGTCGCCATCGTGCTGGTGTCGCTGCTGATGCTGGTGCTGGGGCGCGAACTGCTGGACGTGGAGCACGGCACGCGCATCGCGATCGCGCTGGCGATCTTCAGCACCTCGGCGGTGGTGGCGGTGGCCTCGATTTCCAACGACAACCTGCAGGACCTCAAGACCGGCTGGCTGGTGGGCGCCACGCCGTGGCGGCAGCAGGTGGCGCTGCTGATCGGCTGCGTGGTGGGCGCGGCGGTGATCTCGCCCGTGCTGGACCTGCTCTACAACGCCTACGGTTTTGCCGACGCCATGCCGCGCCAGGGCATGGACCCGGCCCAGGCCCTGTCGGCGCCGCAGGCGACGCTGATGCTGGCGATCGCGCGCGGCATTTTCACGCACCAGCTGAACTGGACCATGATTCTCGTCGGCATGGCGGCGGGCGTGGCGCTCATCGTGGCCGACGAGATCATGAAGCGCGTCTTCAAGGTGGCGCGGATTCCCGTGCTGGCCGTGGGCATCGGCATCTACCTGCCGCCGACCGTGGCCGCGCCCATCGTGGTCGGCGCGGTGCTGGCCTGGCTGCTGGAGCGCGCGCTGCGCCGCCGCGCGCAGGCCGCGGGCCAGCCCTACGCGCGCCATGCCGACGCCGCCAACCGCCGCGGCGTGCTCATCGCCTCGGGCTTGATCGTGGGCGAGAGCCTGGTCGGCGTGCTGATGGCGGCCGTGATCGGGGCGACCGGCAGCAATGCCCCGCTGGCCGTGGCGGGCGAGGGGTTCGAGCAGACCGCCTCGTACCTGGGCCTGGCCGTTTTCGTGCTGGTGGCGGTGCTGTTCTGGCGCCGCGTGATGCGCCTGGCCTGAGCCCGCTCAGGCCAGCAGGTCGGCCAGCGTGCGCGCCACCACCTTGGTGGCGCGGCGCAGGTCTTCCAGCACCAGGCGCTCGTCGCTGCGCTTGGCGTGCGATTCCAGCACCGTGCGCGGACCGGCGCCGTACAGCACGCAGGGAATGCCGGCCTCGGCGTAGAGCCGCGCGTCGGTATAGAGCGGCGTGCCCATGGCCGGGACCGCCGCGCCGAAGACCGCCGCGCCATGCCGCTGGATGGCCCGCACCAAGGGCTCGCTGCCGGGCAGGGGGCGCATGGCCCGGGCGAGCAGCAGGCGCCGGGTTTCGACGCGTATGCCCGGCAGGGCGCCGGCGGCCTGCCGGATGACGCGCAGGATGCCGGTTTCCACCTCGGCCGGATCTTCTTCCGGAATCATGCGGCGGTCGAGCTTGAACACCACCTTGCCCGGCACCACGTTGGTGTTGGTGCCGCCTTCGATGCGGCCCACGTTCAGGTAGGGGTGGCCGATGCCCGGCACGCCGGAGCGTATCGACGGGTAGCCCGCGTTCAGCGCATACAGCGCATCGAGAATGGCCACCGCGCCGCGCAGCGCGTCCACGCCGCTGGCGGGAATGGCGGCATGGGCCATCTTGCCGTGCACCGTGACTTCGATCTGCAGGCAGCCGTTGTGCGCGGTGATGACCTCATAGCCGAAGCCGGCGGCGATCAGCAGGTCGGGGCGGGTGAGCTTCTGCTCGAGCAGCCAGCCCGGCCCCAGCAGCCCGCCGAATTCCTCGTCGTAGGTGAAATGCAGCTCGACCGCGCCGCGGCGAGGCCGGGCCTGCGCTTCCAGCGCGCGCACCGCGAAGGTGTAGGTGGCGAAATCGCTCTTGCTGACGGCGGCGGCGCGGCCGTACAGGCAGCCGTCGTCGATCTCGCCGCCATACGGGTCGCGTGTCCAGCCCTCGCCGGGCGGCACCACGTCGCCGTGGGCATTGAGCGCCACGCAGGGACCGCCCGCGCCGTAGGGCCGGCGCACGATGAGGTTGGTAATGGACCGCATGCCGTAGCCGTGCACGGCGTCGGCGGGCACGGCATGCGATTCCGCTTCCAGGCCCCAGCCTCGCAGCAGTTCGGCGGTGCGGGCGGCGTGGGGCGCGTTGTCGCCCGGCGGCGTGTCGGTGGGTATGCGCACGAGCGCCTGCAGAAAGGCGACCTGCTCGTCGAAGTGGGCGTCGATCCAGGCGTCGAGCTTGGCGTAGTCGGTCATGGTTCAGCCTTGCTCCGATCCGCCGGCCAGGTCGTCCAGCAGTCGCAGCATGGCTTCGGCGGCCAGCTGCATGTCGTGGCTGGTGGTGGATTCCAGCGGGTTGTGGCTGATGCCGCCGTTCTGTCCGCGCACGAACAGCATGGCTTGCGGCATGATCTCGTGCAGCTTCATGGCGTCGTGGCCGGCGCCGCTGGGCATGCGGTGCACGGGCACGCCCAGCGCGTCGACGGCGGCTTCCCAGCGGGCCTGCCATTGCGGATGGCTCGGCGCCGCGCTGGCGCGCATGGTTTCTTCCAGTTCGCGGCGCAGGCCGCGCCGCGCGCAGATGGCGTCCAGCTCGGCCAGCACGTCGCGCGCGAGGGCGTCGCGCTGCGGGTCGCTGGGCGCGCGCAGGTCCAGGCTCAGACGGCATTCGCCCGGGATGACGTTGATCGAGCCGCCCGGGACATCCAGCATGCCCACCGTGCCCACCGACCCGGCGTCGGCCGCGGCGCGTCGCTCCACATACAGGATGAGCTCGGCCGCGGCGGCGGCCGCGTCCCGCCGCCGGTCCATGGGCGTGGTGCCCGCGTGGCCGGCCATGCCGAGTATCCGCACGCGATGGCGCAGGCAACCGTTGATGGACGTGACCACGCCCAGCGGCAGGCCCAGTTCGTACAGCACCGGCCCCTGTTCGATGTGCACTTCCACGAACCCCAGGTAGCGGGCGGGATCGCGCTTGAGCCGGGCGATGTCTTCGGCGCGCAGGCCGGCCCGCGCCATGGCCTGGCGCAGCGTGACGCCGTCGGCGTCACGCTGGTCCAGCCAGGCGGGCTGGAAGCCGCCGACCAGCGCGCCGGAGCCGAGGAAGGTGGCCGGGAAGCGCTGGCCTTCCTCTTCGGCGAATCCGATCACTTCGAGGTGGAACGGCAAGCGGCGGCCCTGGCGGCGCAGTTCGCGCACGCAGGCCATGGGGGTGAAGATGCCGAGCCGGCCGTCGTACTTGCCGGCGTTGCGCACCGTGTCGTAGTGGCTACCTGTCATCAGGGTGGGGGCCTGGGGATCGGCGGCGCGGTAGATGCCCACCACGTTGCCCACCGCGTCGGTGCCGACTTCGTCGAAGCCGCATTCGCCCATCCATTGCGAGATGCGCTGCGCGCAGGCCCGGTGGGCCTCGGTGAGGTAGGTGACCGTGAGCTGGCCTCTTTCGGCGTATCCCGGGTCGCTGTGGGCGCTCAGTTCCTCCTGCCAGTCCCAGATCCGGTCGCCCATGGCGGTGTCGGCGCCGAAGCGGCGGGCAAGGCGCAGCTCGGCGCTGCGGTGCAGCGCCCGCAGCGCTTCGCCGCGTTCCAGGTCGGCGGGATGATCCAGGCGGCGCCTGAGCATGTCCTCGGCCTGCGCCGCGTCCAGCGGCGCGCCGCGCGGGCCGGCTTCGGCGAGCACGCAGGGGTAGCCGAACCGCGCCTCGTATTCATCGGCCAGCCAGGCGGGCGCGCCGGGGGCGCGCGCCTGGCTGCGCAGCATCGCCGTCTGCGCTTCGGCGCCGGCTTCGTCCACCGCCTGCCGCAGACGCTGCTGCAGCTCGGCCAGGGAGCGGAAGGGGCGGGCGGCGAGCGCGGCCCGGGCGATCCAGGGCGCGTGGTCGTACAGGCCGTCGAGCAGGCGGAGGGCTTCGTCGTGCGGCGCGCGGTTGAGATCGGCGAGAGTGGCGGGGGTCATGGAGCGCTCGGATGGAAACGGGGGGCGGGAAGTCTCATAGAGTACAAAAGATGTATACAAATTTCCAGTGCACCGGCCGGCGCCCAGGCCGCGTGCGGAATGTGATCCGCTTGCGTGCCCGCGCGCTGCCGCCAGGCGGTCTCGGCGAATATCGGACATCCGGACGAGGCTTGCATGCAACAGGCCGACGCCCGCCGTGCAAAATATGGTGCGCCGCCGCATCTCGAAATGCCTGACATTGCGGGCGAGTAACCGGCGCAATGCCCGGCGTTGCCAGGACATTCCAGGCTTGCATGACTCCATTCCAAATCGGCTTTTGCGGCACGCAATGCCGAAAAGACACCCGTAAACTCAAAGGGTTATACTTTCGCCCATACGGCTTTCAAGGCTCGTACGCGCCTTCTGCCCCTGCTATCCGCTAACCGGGAAGCCCGTGTCGCGGAAGGTTTTCTCCTGCATCGTGTCGAGTGAAGCACTCGTAAAGGTGAAGCGATATGTCTTCGGAAATAGAGTCCCTATCCACGTCTTACTTGTTTGGGGGTAATGCCCCCTACGTCGAAGAGCTTTACGAAGCCTACCTCGACAACCCGGGTTCGGTGCCCGACAACTGGCGCGAATATTTCGATCAGCTCCAGCACGCCCCCGCCACCGACGGCCAGGAATCCACCCGCGATCAGGCCCACGCTCCCATCGTCGAATCCTTTGCGCAACGCGCCCGCGCCAACGCCTTCGTGCAGCGCGTCGCCGAGCCGGATCTCACCGTGGCGAGCAAGCAGGTGTCGGTGCAGTCGCTGATCGCCGCCTACCGCTCGCTGGGCTCGCGCTGGGCCGACCTCGATCCGCTCAAGCGCCAGGAACGTCCGCCCATCCCCGAACTCGACCCGGCCTTCTACGGCCTGACCGAAGCAGACCTCGACCAGACCTATTCCGCCACCAATACGTACTTCACGACCGCCAGCACCATGACGCTGCGCGACATCCTGAAGGCGTTGCGCGACACGTACTGCCGCTCCATCGGCGCCGAATTCACGCACATCTCCGACCCCGCCGCCAAGCGCTGGATCCAGGAACGCCTGGAGTCCACCCTGGGCGCGCCGAACTACACGGCCGAAGAAAAGCGCCACATCCTCCAGCAGCTGACCGAAGCCGAAGGTCTCGAGCGCTTCCTGCACACCAAGTACGTGGGCCAGAAGCGCTTCTCGCTGGAAGGCGGCGAAAGCTTCATCGCCTCGATGGACGAAGTGGTTAACCACGCCGGCGAGAACGGCGTGCAGGAAATCGTCGTGGGCATGGCCCACCGCGGCCGCCTCAACCTGCTCGTGAACATCATGGGCAAGATGCCCGGCGACCTCTTCGCCGAGTTCGAGGGCAAGCACGCCGAAGGTCTGACCGACGGCGACGTGAAGTACCACAACGGCTTTTCCAGCGACCTTTCCACGCGCGGCGGCCCGGTCCACCTGTCGCTGGCGTTCAACCCCTCCCACCTCGAAATCGTGAATCCTGTGGTCGAGGGCAGCGCGCGCGCGCGCCAGGAACGCCGCGGCGACACCGAAGGCAAGCAGGTCCTGCCCGTGCTGGTGCACGGCGACGCGGCCTTCGCCGGCCAGGGCGTGGTCATGGAAACGCTGAACCTCGCGCAGACCCGCGGCTACGGCACGGGCGGCACGCTGCACATCGTCATCAACAACCAGATCGGCTTCACCACGTCCGATCCGCGCGATTCGCGTTCCACGCTGTATTGCACCGACGTGGTCAAGATGATCGAGGCGCCCGTCTTCCACGTGAACGGCGACGATCCCGAAGCCGTGGTCTTCGTGACCAAGCTGGCCCTGGACTACCGCCTGCAGTTCCGCCACGACGTGGTGGTGGACATCGTCTGCTTCCGCAAGCTGGGCCACAACGAGCAGGACACCCCCTCGCTCACGCAGCCGCTGATGTACAAGCGCATCGGCCATCATCCCGGTACCCGCAAGCTGTACGCCGACAAGCTCACCACGCAGGGCGTGCTGGCCGAGGGCGAAGCCGACCAGCTCGTCAAGGACTACCGCCAGCTCATGGAAGACGGCCAGCGCACCATCGAGCCGGTGCTGACCGACTACAAGAGCAAGTACGCCATCGACTGGTCGCCGTTCCTGGGCGCCAAGTGGACCGACCAGGCCGACACCGCTGTGCCGCTGGCCGAGCTCAAGCGCATCGGCGAGCGCATCACCACGGTTCCCGACGGCTTCACCGTGCACCCGCTGGTGGCCAAGCTGCTGAACGACCGCCGCGCCATGGCCAAGGGCGAGCTGAACCTCGACTGGGGCATGGGCGAGCACCTGGCCTTCGCCACCCTGGTGGCCTCGGGCTACGCCGTGCGCATCACCGGCCAGGACTCCGGCCGCGGCACGTTCACGCACCGCCACGCCGTGCTGCACGACCAGAACCGCGAGCGCTGGGACGACGGCACCTACATCCCCCTGCAGAACGTCTCGGAAGGCCAGGCGCCCTTCACCGTCATCGACTCCGTGCTGTCCGAAGAGGCGGTGCTGGGCTTCGAATACGGCTATTCCAGCGCCGAGCCCAACACGCTGACCATCTGGGAAGGCCAGTTCGGCGACTTCGTCAACGGCGCCCAGGTCGTGATCGACCAGTTCATCAGCTCGGGCGAAGCCAAGTGGGGCCGCCAGTCGGGCCTGACCCTGATGCTGCCGCACGGCTACGAAGGCCAGGGGCCCGAGCACTCGTCGGGCCGCATCGAGCGATTCCTGCAGCTTTGCGCCGACAACAACATGCAGGTCATCCAGCCGACCACGGCTTCGCAGATCTTCCACGTGCTGCGCCGCCAGATGATCCGCCCGTTCCGCAAGCCGCTGGTGCTGTTCACGCCCAAGTCGTTGCTGCGCAACAAGGACGCGGGCTCGCCGCTCACCGAACTGGCCGGCGGCAGCTTCCGCCCGGTGATCGGCGAGCTGGACGAGTCCATCGACGCCGGCAAGGTCAAGCGCGTGCTGGTCTGCTCGGGCAAGGTCTACTACGACCTGGTCCACGCCCGCCGCGAGCGCGGCGCCGACAACGTCGCCATCATGCGCGTCGAGCAGCTTTATCCGTTCGCTCACAAGGCGTTCGAAGCCGAGATGCGCAAGTACCCGAAGGCCACCGAGGTCATCTGGGTCCAGGACGAGCCCCAGAACCAGGGCCCGTGGTTCTACGTGCAGCACCATGTGTACGAGAACATGGTCGAAGGCCAGAAGCTCGGCTACGCCGGCCGCCCGGCGTCGGCCTCGCCGGCCGTGGGCTACCTCGCCAAGCACCAGGAGCAGCAGAAAGCCCTGATCGAGGCGGCTTTCGCGCCCAAGTTCAAGACCATGCTGACGAAGTAAGCATCACACGCCGCATGCGACGTCCGCGGCAAGCGACCGGAACGCCCGTTTCGACCTTGCCGCGGCCCGTTACCAGAATACAAACTCTACGGAATACACAAAATGGCTATTACCGACGTCGTCGTCCCCCAACTGTCCGAGTCCGTCTCCGAAGCCACGCTGCTCACCTGGAAGAAGCAGCCGGGCGCCGCGGTTGAAGCGGACGAAATCCTCATCGAAGTCGAAACCGACAAAGTCGTGCTCGAAGTGCCGGCCCCGGCTTCGGGCGTGCTGGCTGAAATCGTCAAGGGCGACGGCAGCACCGTGACCTCCGGCGAAGTCCTGGCCCGCATCGATACCGACGCCAAGGCCGCCGCCGCTCCCGCCACCGCGCCTGCCGCCGCGCCCAAGGCCGCCGAGCAGGCCGCCGCCCCCGCCGCCGCTCCGGCTTCCAAGTCGGCCGCCGGCGTGGCTTCGCCCGCCGCCGCCAAGATCCTGGCCGAGAAGGGCGTCGATGCCGCTTCCGTGACCGGCACCGGCCGCGACGGCCGCGTGACCAAGGGCGACGCCCTGGCCGCCGAAGCGCCCAAGGCCGCCGCCAAGCCGGCCGCCGCCGCGCCCGCGCCCACCA
This sequence comes from Achromobacter sp. Marseille-Q4962, assembly GCF_943737005.1. Classification (GTDB taxonomy): domain Bacteria; phylum Pseudomonadota; class Gammaproteobacteria; order Burkholderiales; family Burkholderiaceae_B; genus Achromobacter. Next base: position 117,531 of record NZ_CALSFU010000009.1, read on the forward strand.
CCCTGTCGCTAGACGGCCGCCCCGAGCAGCGCGTGCCCATGAGCCGCCTGCGCGCCCGCATCGCCGAGCGCCTGCTGCAGTCGCAACAGGAAAACGCGATCCTCACCACGTTCAACGAAGTGAACATGCAGGCGGTCATCGACCTGCGCAACAAGTACAAAGAGAAGTTCGAGAAAGAGCACGGCATCAAGCTGGGCTTCATGTCGTTCTTCGTGAAGGCCGCCGTGGCCGCCCTCAAGAAGTTCCCGCTGATCAACGCCTCGATCGACGGCAAAGACATCATCTACCACGGCTACTTCGACATCGGCATCGCCGTGGGCAGTCCGCGCGGCCTGGTGGTGCCCATCTTGCGCAACGCCGACCAGCTCTCCATCGCCGATATCGAGAAGGCCATCGCCGACTTCGGCCGCCGCGCGGCCGACGGCAAGCTGGGCATCGAGGAAATGACCGGCGGCACGTTCTCCATCTCCAACGGCGGCGTGTTCGGCTCCATGCTGTCCACCCCGATCATCAACCCGCCGCAATCGGCCATCCTGGGCGTGCACGCCACCAAGGAGCGCCCCGTCGTCGAAAACGGCCAGATCGTCATCCGCCCGATGAACTACCTGGCCCTCTCCTACGACCACCGCATCATCGACGGCCGCGAAGCCGTGCTGGGCCTGGTCGCCATGAAGGACGCCCTGGAAGATCCGCAGCGCCTGCTGCTGGACCTGTAATCCGTCCGTCCTGGTCCGGGCGCCGCGGCGGGCATCCCGCCCCGCGGCGCCCGGGCCGGCCCTGCGCCGGCCCGCCCCGGACCCGCCATCCCATTCATTCTTTGCGAGAACGCTATGTCCAAACAATTTGACGTCGTCGTGATCGGCGCCGGCCCCGGAGGCTACATCGCCGCGATCCGCGCGGCGCAGCTCGGCATGTCCGTGGCGTGCATCGACGCCTGGCAGAACGGCCAGGGCGGCCCGGCCCCCGGCGGCACGTGCACCAACGTCGGCTGCATCCCGTCCAAGGCGCTGCTGCAATCGTCCGAGCACTACGAACAGGCCGGCCATCACTTCGCCGAGCACGGCATCGAGGTCAAGGGCCTGGGCCTGAAACTCGACACGCTGATCGGCCGCAAGAACACCGTGGTCAAGCAGAACAACGACGGCATCCTGTACCTGTTCAAGAAGAACAAGGTCACCTTCTTCCATGGCAAGGGCGCGTTCAGCGGCCAGGTCGAAGGCGGCTGGGGCATCAAGGTCACCGGCACCGCCGAGGAGGACCTGGTGGCCAAGCACGTCATCGTCGCCACCGGCTCGTCGGCGCGCGAGCTGCCGGGCCTGCCGTTCGACGAGAAGGTCGTGCTGTCCAACGACGGCGCGCTCAACATGAGCGCCGTGCCCAAGAAGCTGGGCGTGATCGGCGCGGGCGTGATCGGCCTCGAAATGGGCAGCGTGTGGCGCCGCCTGGGGGCGGAAGTCACCATCCTGGAAGCCATGCCGGAATTCCTGGCCGCCGCCGACCAGCAGGTCGCCAAGGAAGCGCTCAAGGCCTTCGCCAAGCAGGGCCTGGACATCCAGATGGGCGTGAAGATCGGCGAGGTCAAGGCCACGGCCAAGTCCGTGACCATTCCCTACACCGATGCCAAGGGCGCCGAGCAGAAGCTGGTGGTGGACAAGCTCATCGTCTCCATCGGCCGCGTGCCCTACACCGGCGGCCTGAACGCCGAGGCCGTGGGCCTGAAGCTCGACGAGCGCGGCTTCATCGCCGTGGACGCCGACTGCAAGACCAACCTGCCCAACGTGTGGGCGGTGGGCGATGTGGTGCGCGGCCCCATGCTGGCGCACAAGGCCGAGGAAGAGGGCGTGGCGGTTGCCGAGCGCATCGCCGGCCAGCACGGCCACGTCAACTTCGACACCGTGCCGTGGGTCATCTACACCTCGCCCGAGATCGCCTGGGTCGGCAAGACCGAGCAGCAGCTCAAGAAGGAAGGGCGCGAGTACAAGGCCGGTTCGTTCCCCTTCCTGGCCAACGGCCGCGCCCGCGCGCTGGGCGACACCACCGGCTTCGCCAAGGTGATCGCGGACGCCAAGACCGACGAAGTCCTGGGCGTGCACATCGTGGGCCCGATGGCCTCGGAACTGATCTCGGAAGCCGTGACCATCATGGAATTCCGCGGCGCCGCCGAAGACATCGCCCGCATCTGCCACGCGCACCCGACGCTGTCGGAAGCCGTGAAGGAAGCCGCGCTGGCCGTGGACAAGCGTGCGTTGAACTTCTGATGCACGACGGGGCGCCCGGGCGCCCCGGCCATCGCAGCAAGGGCGGGTTCGCGAATCCGCCCTTTTTTCATCCTGCCTGCTCCCTCATCTCCATGAACGTCCGCGAATACTACGAACATGCCCTGGCCGAGCGCGGCTACAAGCCCGACGAGGCGCAACTGCGGGCCATCGACCGGCTGCAGCGCTATTACGACGACTGGGTCAGGTTCAAGTCCATGCGTTCGAACGCCCTCAAGAAACTGCTCAACCGGCCCGATGTGCCGCGCGGCGTGTACCTCTGGGGCGGGGTGGGGCGCGGCAAGAGCTTCCTGATGGACGCGTTCTACGCCACCGTGCCCGTGGTGCGAAAGACGCGGCTGCACTTCCACGAGTTCATGCGCGGCGTGCACCGCGAACTCGAAGAAGTGAAAGGCATGCAGGATCCGCTGGACGAGGTCGCGCGCCGCCTCGCCAAGCGCTACCGGCTGATCTGCTTCGACGAATTCCACGTATCGGACGTGGCCGACGCCATGATCCTGTACCGGCTGCTCCTCAAGCTCTTCGAATACGGCACGTCGTTCATCATGACCTCGAACTACGAGCCCTCCACGCTGTATCCCGACGGCCTGCACCGCGACCGCATCCTGCCGGCCATCGAGCTGATCCAGTCGCGCATGGACGTGCTGAACGTGGACGCCGGCATCGACTACCGCCGCCGTTCGCTGGAGCAGGTGCAGTGCTACCACACGCCGCTGGACGCCAAGGCCGACCAGGCGCTGCGCGAAGCCTTCGAGCACCTGGCCGACACGCCGCCGCAGGATCCGGTGCTGCACATCGAGCACCGCGAGATCCGCGCCCTGGCGCTGGCGGGCACGGTGGTCTGGTTCGATTTCGCCACGCTTTGCGGCGGGCCGCGCTCGCAGAACGACTATCTGGAGCTGGCCAATCGCTTCCACGCCGTCATCCTTTCCGGCGTGCCGCGCATGGGACCGCGCCAGGCCTCCGAGGCGCGCCGCTTTACCTGGCTCATCGACGTGTTCTACGACCATCGCGTCAAGCTCATCATGTCGGCGGAATGCGAACCCGAGGAAATCTATACCGAAGGCGTGCTGGCCAACGAATTCCACCGCACCGTCTCCCGGATTCTGGAGATGCAGTCGCGCGAATACCTGGAGTCCGAGCGCCGCCTGGCGGTGGACCTGTAGGCTGCCGCGGCGCGGCCTTTGCGCGCCGCGGCGGCCGGGCGGCCATGCGGCGGTCTTTTTCGTAGTGAGAATGGTTATAATTCAAACCCTGTCGGCGGGCGTTCGCAGCGGGGCGGGCGCGGCCGGCGGCTCATCACAAGGAAAAGACCTCATGCAATTCGCAAGAACCCTGGCCGCGCTCGTTCTTCTGGGCAGCGCGGGCGCCGCGCAGGCGCATTTCGTCTGGATCGAGCAGGCGCCGGGCGGCGTCGCCAAAGCCTATTTCGGCGAGTGGGCCGACGACCTGCGCGAAAAGCGCGATGGCCTGCTGGGCAAGGTGCTCGCCGCGCCCGTGGTGACCGACGCCGAAGGCAAGACGCTCAAGGCTTCCGGCGAGGGCGCGGATTTCATCGCGTTCGGCGGCGCAGGCAAGGGCGACGTGCGCCTGAGCCAGCCCTACCCGTACAAAGACACCCTGGTGCGCTTCGGCGCGCGCGCCGGCCGCCAGGACACCCGGGGCAAGCTCGATCTCGAACTGGTGCCGGCCGCGGCGGGCGCCAACGCCTTCGTGCTGCAGTTCAAGGGCCAGCCCCTGCCCAGGACGGAAGTCACGGTGTTCGGTCCGCCCAAATGGGAAAAGCGGTTCCGCAGCGACGAAAACGGGCGCATCGAGATCACGACGCCGTGGCCGGGCCAGTATGTGCTGGAGGCCGCGCACGTCGAGGATAAACCCGGCGAGGCCGACGGCAAGTCCTATGCCAAGGTCCGCTATGTCACCACGCTCACCTTCGACGTAGCCAAGTGAAAGCTCCCGCTGCCGGCGCAGGCATGATGCGCTACCGAATGGCCGTCGCCTCGCGCGCGGTGGCCGCAATCCTGGGCGGTTACGGCCTGGCGTCGGCGGCGGCGGCCTGCCTGGCGGTGTGGCTGCCGATGGCGCGCGCCGACGCGGTGACCACCGCCCAGATGCTGTCCTTCGTCGTGTATGCCTGCGGCGTGATCTGGGTGTTCGCCACGCGCAACGCATGGCGGGCGTGGGGCGGCATCGTGCTGCCCGCCGCCGTTTTCGGCGGCCTGTTCCTCGCCGGCCGCGCCCTGGGGGTGGCATGAAGCCGGCCGCCAAAGCACAGGGCGAAGAAGGCCTGCGCCAGTCCATGTCCTGGCTGCACACCTGGTCGGGGCTGATCTTCGGTTGGGTGCTGTTCGCCATGTTTCTCACGGGCACCCTGGCGTTCTTCCGGCCCGAGATCACGCGCTGGATGCAGCCGGAAATCCAGACGCACAGCGCGCCCGCCGCCCAGTCGGCGGCCCTGGCGCAGCGCTATCTCGAAGCGCACGCGCCCGACGCCAGGCGCTGGTTCATCACGCCGCCCTCGGACCGCGAGCCCGTCATCCGGCTGCTGTACCAGGCGCCCAAGCCCAAGCCGGGCGAGCGCGGCTTCGTGCGGGTCGCGCTGGACCCCGCCACGGGCGAGGCGGTGCAAGGCCGCGAAACCCGCGGCGGCGATTTCTTCTACCGTTTCCACTTCGAGCTCGAAATGGGCTTCCCATGGGGGCGCTGGCTGGCGAGCATCGCCGGCATGTTCATGCTGGTGGCTATCATCAGCGGCATCATCACGCACAAGAAGATCTTCACCGACTTCTTCACCTTCCGGCCGCGCAAGGGCGGCCAGCGCGCCTGGATGGACGGGCACAACGTGCTTTCGGTGCTGGGGCTGCCGTTTCACCTCATGATCACGTTCAGCGGGCTGGTGCTGTTCATGTTCATGCTCATGCCCGCCGGCATTCTGGCGGTGTACGAAAACCAGCGGCAGTATTCCGACGAGGTCTTCAGCTCGTTCCGGATCACGCCGCCCAAGAATGCGCCGGCGCCGCTCACGCCGCTGGCGCCGCTCGTCGCGCAGGCCGAAAGCCACTGGCAGGGCCGCGTAGGCCGCGTCACCGTGAACAATCCGGGCGATGCGGGCGCCGTGGTGACCGTGTCGCGCGACGCGGCCGACGGCGTTTCGTTCGGCAGGATCTCTCCCTCCATGCGGTTCGACGGCGTGACGGGGCAGCTGCAGGACAGGCAGGACGAACTCAGCGCGGCGGTGCGGACCGCCGGCACGATCAGCGGCCTGCACCTGGGCCTGTTCGCCGCGCCGTTCCTGCGCTGGCTGTATTTCCTGGTCAGTCTGGCCGGCGCCGGCATGGTGGGCACGGGACTGGTCCTCTGGATCGCCAAGCGCCGCCAGAAGCTGCGGCCCGGCGCGGCGGAGACATTTTCGCTGCGGCTGGTGGACGGGCTCAACGCGGGCACCGTGGCCGGCCTCTTCATCGCGGTGGCGGCGGTTTTCTGGGCCAACCGGCTCGTGCCGGCCGGCCTGCCGGGGCGCGAGCTCTGGGAAACGCGCGCGTTCTTCGCGGCCTGGGGCCTGTCGCTCGCCTATGCTTTCCTGTTTCCGCGCCGCAAGTGGCAAGACCTGTTGTCGGCCGGCGCGCTGGCGCTGGGGCTGGTGCCCGTGCTCAACGCGTTGACCACGCAGCGCCACCTGGGCGTGTCGCTGCCCGCGGGCGACTGGGTCATGGCCGGGTTCGACCTGACCTGTCTGGCCGGCGGGCTGCTGCTTGCCTGGATCGCCCGCCGGGCGGCGCGCGGCCGCAAGGCGCCCGCCGCGCAGGCCAGAGCCGGCGCCGCGCCGGCGCGGCGCGGGGCGTCCGCGGCCGCCGCGGCGCCGGCTCCGTCCGCATCCACCCACTACGCGCAAGGAGGTGAAGCGCCATGATCCTCGCCGCTTTCTGCCTGGCCTACGCGGGTTTTTCCGCGCTGTGCCTGGCCATGGACCGTCATTATGAAGACGTGTTCGACCGCACGTTGCCGCGCCGCCACCGCATCCCGCTGCGCCTCTTCGGCGCGCTGGCGCTGGGCCTGTCGCTGTGCGCCTCGGCCGCCGTGTGGGGATGGAGCTACGGCACGGTCGAATGGATAGGCATACTCAGCCTGGCAGGGCTGCTGCTGATCTGGTTCCTGACCTACAAGCCGCGCGCGGCGCTCGCCGCGGGCGGGCTTTGCGCCGTGGCCGCGCCGGTGCTGGCCGCGCTCTAGCCGCAGGCTCCGGGCCGGCGTTGCGGGCGGGGCGCGTTAAACTCGGCTTTTCCCAGCGCTACTGTCTGACGGTTTATGAACACCCGCGTCCTCACTGGCATCACCACCACCGGAACCCCCCATCTCGGCAATTACGCCGGCGCCATCCGCCCCGCCGTCCGCGCCAGCACCCAGCCCGGCGCGGACGCGTTCTTCTTCATGGCCGATTACCACGCGCTCATCAAGTGCGACGACCCGGCCCGCGTGGCGCGCTCGCGCCTCGAAATCGCCGCGACCTGGCTGGCCGCCGGCCTCGACCCCGACCGCGTCACCTTCTATCGGCAATCCGACATTCCCGAGATTCCCGAACTGTGCTGGATGCTCAGCTGCGTGACGGCCAAGGGCCTGATGAACCGCGCCCACGCCTACAAGGCCTCGGTGGACCAGAACGTGGCCAAGGGCGTGGACCCGGACGACGGCGTCACCATGGGGCTGTTCTCCTATCCGGTGCTGATGGCGGCCGACATCCTCTTGTTCAATGCGAACAAGGTGCCGGTGGGGCGCGACCAGATCCAGCACCTGGAAATGGCGCGCGACATCGCCCAGCGCTTCAACCATCTGTACGGGCGCGACTTCTTCACCCTGCCCGACGTCTCCATCGAGGACGACGTGGCGACGCTGCCGGGGCTGGACGGGCGCAAGATGTCCAAGAGCTACAACAACACCATTCCCCTCTTCGAGGGCGGCTCCAAGGCGATGCGCGCCGCCATCATGCGCATCGTGACCGACTCGCGCGAGCCCGGCGAGCCCAAGGATGCCGAGAACTCCCATCTGTACACCATCTATCGCGCCTTCGCCAGCGCCGAGCAGGCGGCGGCATTCCGCCGGCAGCTCGAAGAGGGCATGGGCTGGGGCGACGCGAAAAACGCGCTGTACGAGCATCTCGAAGCCCTGGTCGCGCCCATGCGCGATCGCTACGTCGAACTGATGGCCGATCCGGCGCGCATCGAAGACATTCTCCAGGCGGGCGCGGCCAAGGCGCGCAAGCTGGCCACGCCCCTGATGCGGGAACTGCGCGAGGCCGTGGGCCTGCGCAACATCTCGGCGGCGCCCGCCGCCGCCCCGCGCGCGGGCAAGAAAGAAAAGGCCAAGGGCGCGCGCTTCGTCAGCTTCCGCGAAACCGACGGCAGCTTCCGCTTCCGCCTGCTGGCGGCCGACGGCGAAGAGCTGCTGCTTTCCGGGCGACATGCCGATCCCAAGGCCGCGGGCGCGGCATTGCGCCGCCTGCAGACCGAGGCGGCCGACCTGCGCGCGGGCGAAGACGGCACGGTTGCGGCCTACCTCGACGGTTCGGCCGCCGCGTCGATGGCCGTGGCGGACGCCGAGGCGCATCTGGAGAAAATCCGCGCCGCCCTGGCATCCCTGGCCGAGGAATAAGGCGGGGCGGGCCCGGCGAGGCGAACCGCGCCCGCCGGGCCGGGCGCCGTCGAGGCCGGCGACGGTTCCCGTCCTGCCGGCGCGCATGAAAAAGCCCGCTGCGGGGCAGCGGGCTGCGGGACGGCGATGCGGGACGATCAGCGCTTGAGCTTGGCGAAGGCGTCGGCCATGGCGCTGTTCATCAGGCCGCCGCCCTGGCCGCGGCCGCCATCGTTGCCGCGCCGGTTCGGGCGCTCGCCGCCGCGCTCGCCGCCGCGCGGCGCATCGCCGCCACGGCGGGGCGCGGGAGCCGCCGTGTCGTTCAGGCGCATGGTGAGCGCGACCCGCTTACGCGCCACGTCCACTTCCAGCACCTTCACGGTCACCGTCTGGCCCACGCGGACCACGTCGCGCGGGTCTTTCACGAACTTCTCGGACAGCGCCGAAATGTGAACCAGCCCGTCCTGGTGCACGCCGATGTCCACGAAGGCGCCGAAGTTGACGACGTTGGTCACCACGCCCTCCAGCACCATGCCGGGATAGAGGTCGTTAAGCGTTTCCACGCCTTCCTTGAACTGCGCCGTCTTGAATTCCGGGCGCGGGTCGCGGCCGGGTTTCTCCAGTTCGGCGAAGATGTCGCGTACCGTGGGCAGGCCGAAGCGCTCGTCGGTGAAGTCCGAAGGCGACACGCCCTTGAGCGCTTCGCGGCGGCCGATGATCTCCTTCACTTCGGCCTTGATGCGGGCCACGATGCGCTCGACCACCGGATAGGCTTCCGGGTGCACGGCCGAGGCGTCCAGCGGGTTCTCGCCGTTCGGAATGCGCAGAAAGCCCGCGGCCTGCTCGAACGCCTTGTCGCCGAAGCGCGGCACCTTGCGCAGGGCCTCGCGGGTGGGGAAGGCGCCGTTCTCGTCGCGGAAGGCCACGATGTTCTTGGCCAGCAGCGAATTCAGCCCCGACACACGGGCGAGCAGGGCCGCCGAGGCGGTATTCACGTCCACGCCCACGGCGTTCACGCAGTCTTCGACCACCGCGTCGAGCGAACGGGCCAGCTCGCGCTGGTTGACGTCGTGCTGGTACTGGCCCACGCCGATGGCCTTGGGATCGATCTTCACCAGTTCGGCCAGGGGATCCTGCAGGCGGCGCGCAATGGATACCGCGCCGCGCAGCGTGACGTCCAGATCGGGGAATTCCTGCGCGGCCAGCTCGGACGCCGAATAGACGGATGCGCCCGCCTCGGAGACCACCACGCGCGTGACCTTGAGCTCGGGGAAGCGCGCCATCATGTCGCCCACCAGCTTCTCGCTTTCGCGCGAGGCGGTGCCGTTGCCGATGGCGATGAGGTCCACCTGGTGGCGCGCCGCCAGGGCGGCCAGGGTATTGATGGCGCCGTCGCGGTCGCGGCGGGGCTCGAACGGATACACGGTGGCGGTGTCCACCACCTTGCCGGTCCGGTCGATGACGGCCACCTTGCAGCCCGTGCGGATGCCCGGGTCCAGGCCCAGCACCGCCTTGGGGCCGGCGGGCGCCGCCAGCAGCAGGTCTTTCAGGTTGGCGGCGAAGACGCGGATGGCCTCGTCCTCGGCGCTTTCGCGCAGCCGGCCGATGAGTTCGCTTTCGAAGGCCGTGAGCAGCTTGACGCGCCAGGTCCAGCGGCAGACCTCGCCCAGCCAGCGCTCGCGCGGCGCAGCATCGGCGGCGAACAGACCGTTGCCCAGCTTGAGGAAGCTGGCGATGCGCGCCACGCAGGGATGCGGAAGCTGTTCTTCGAGCCCGGCCTCCAGGCCCAGGCGCAGGTCCAGCACGCCCTGCTGGCGCCCGCGCAGCAGCGCCAGGATGCGGTGCGAGGGCAGGGTGCGCAGCGGCTCGCTGAAATCGAACCAGTCGCGGAAGTTGGCGCCTTCGGCCTCCTTGCCTTCGGCCACCTTGGAATAGAGCACCCCGGTGTTCCAGAGGTGCTCGCGCATGTCGGCCAGCAGGTCGGCGTTTTCCGCATAGCGCTCGGCGAGAATGTCGCGCGCGCCGTCCAGCGCCGCCTTGGCGTCGCTGATGGAGGCTTCTGGGTTCAGGTACCGGGCGGCCAGCGCGGCGGGATCGCAGGACGGATCGGCCAGGATGGCGTCGGCCAGCGGTTCCAGTCCCGCTTCGCGCGCGATCTGCGCGCGGGTGCGGCGCTTGGGCTTGTAGGGCGCGTACAGGTCTTCCAGGCGCTGCTTGGTGTCGGCCGCGGCGATTTCCTTTTGCAGCTCGGGCGTGAGCTTGCCTTGCTGGGAGATGGATTCGAGGATGGCGCCGCGGCGTTCCTCGAGCTCGCGCAGATAGCCCAGCCGCACTTCCAGGTTGCGCAGCACGCTGTCGTCCAGCCCGCCGGTGGCTTCCTTGCGGTAGCGGGCGATGAAGGGCACCGTGGCGCCGTCATCCAGCAGCTCCACGGCCGCGGCCACCTGGCTGGCGCGCACGCCCAGTTCGGTAGCCAGTTGCGCCACGATGCGGGCGTTGTCGACGCCGGCGGCGACGTTCGTGATAACGGAAGTTTCAGACATCTCGGTACGACGGCAAAAAGGGAAAACAAGGGGCGGATTGTGCCATAAGCGGGTGTTACAAAAAGTGCGCACCGGGACGGATATGTCCCTGAAGCGCCGCGCACGCGGCCGGCGCGGCGGCGCGGCAGGGGGTATCATTGGGGCCTTCGCCTCCGAGCCTGTGCCCGAACCGCGGTCCAGCCCGGTTCTCCCGCCTGCCCGAAACACGCCTGCACTCCCCCATGCTGGACCTGGAAATTTCCGAATTCTTCGCCGAAGATGGCCCGCTCGCGTCGGCCTTGCCCGGCTATGCGCCGCGCCCCTCGCAAGTGGCGCTGGCGCAGGCCATCGGGCAAGCCATCCGCGACCGCGCCACGCTCGTGGCCGAAGCCGGCACCGGCATCGGAAAAACCTGGGCCTATCTTGTACCCGCCTTCATCCAGGGCGGCAAGGTGCTCATCTCCACAGGCACCCGCACCCTGCAGGACCAGCTTTTCATGCGCGACCTGCCACGCGTGCGCGCGGCGCTGGCCGCGCCCGTCACCGCGGCCCTGCTCAAGGGCCGCGGCAACTACGTGTGCCATTACCATCTCGACCGCCTGCAGGGCGACGAGCGGGCGCTGAAATCGCGCACCGAGATCAGCCAGTTGCGCCAGATCCAGGTGTTCGCCGGTATTTCCAAGACCGGCGACCGCAGCGACCTGGCCCAGGTGCCTGAAGACGCCGACATCTGGCAGCGCGTGACATCCACCCGCGAGAACTGCCTGGGGCAGGAGTGCCCGCGCATCCGCGACTGCTTCGTGCTCAAGGCCCGGCGCCAGGCCCAGGAGGCCGACGTGGTGGTGGTGAACCACGCGCTGTTCATGGCCGACCTGGTGCTGCGCGAGGAGGGCGTGACCGATCTGCTGCCCGAAGCCGACACGGTCATCTTCGACGAGGCGCACCAGCTGCCCGATACGGCCACGCGCTTTCTGGGCAGCAGCGTGTCCACGCACCAGTTGCTGGATTTCTGCCGCACCCTGGAGGCCGCCGGCCTGGCCTATGCACGCGAGGCCGCGAAATGGAGCGACGTGGCCCGCCATCTCGAAACCGCCGCGCGCGAGCTGCGGCTGGCCTGTGCGCCGCTGGACAGGCTGCCCGGCCGCAAGGCCACTTTCGAGGCCATGCCCGACCCGGATACCTTCGACGCGGCCCTGGCGGACCTGCGCGCCGCCGTGGACGCCGCCGCGCAGGCGCTGGGCGCCGTGGCCGAGAAGCATCCGGACCTGATGGCAGCGGCGCGCAGCGGCGCGGAGATCTCGCTGCGCCTGAAGCGCTGGGCCACGCCGGCCCGCGCGGGCGCGGCGGCCGAGGACGAGGGCTGGGGGCGCGACGACCAGTCGCCTGGCGGGGCTGCCGTGGAACCGCTCGCGGGCTCGCTCGCGCCCGCGCTGATGCAGGCCGCGGCCGACGCGACGCCCTGGACCGGCCCGGCGGTGCGCTGGGTGGAGCACGGGCAGCACCATGTGCGGCTGCACTCGGCGCCGCTCTCGGTGGCGCAGGCTTTTTCCAAGTACCGCAAGCCCGGCCAGGCCTGGATCATGACTTCGGCCACGCTGTCGGTGAACGGCGAGTTCCATCACTTCACCAGCCAGCTCGGGCTGGAGCAGGCGCGCACCGGCAAATGGGAATCGCCCTTCGACTACCCCGAGCAGGGGCTGTTGTTCGTGCCGCGCGGGCTGCCCGAGCCGCAGTCGCCGGCTTTCCTGGAGCGCTTCGTCGAAACGCTGCTGCCCTTGCTGCAGGCCAGCCCCGGCGGCGCGCTCGTGCTGTGCACCACGCTGCGCGCGGTGGACAAGGTGGCGGCCCTGCTGGCCGACGCCTTTGAAGACGAGGGGCACGACTGGCCGCTGCTCAAGCAGGGCGACGGCACGCGGCGCGACCTGCTCGAGCGCTTCTGCAAGCTGAAGCATCCGGTGCTGGTCGGCAGCGCGAGCTTCTGGGAAGGAATAGACCTGCCCGGCGACGTGCTTACGCTGGTGGCCATCGACAAGCTGCCGTTCGCGCCGCCGGACGACCCGGTCATCGAGGCGCGGCTGCGGGCCTGCCGCGCCCAGGGCGGCAACCCCTTTGCCGAATACCAGTTGCCCGAAGCCGCCATTTCGCTCAAGCAGGGCGCGGGGCGGCTGATCCGCACCGAATCCGACTGGGGAGTGCTCATGGTGGGCGATACCCGGCTGGTCGAAAAGCCCTACGGCAAACGGCTGTGGCGGGGCCTGCCGCCTTTCGCGCGCACGCGCGAACTGGAAGAGGCGCTGGCCTTCTACCGGCGCAAGGGCGGCGACTGACCCGGGTCCAAAAGCGACAAGCCCCGGAGACGGGGCTTGTCGTTCGGGGCTTGCCGCTTCAAGGCAGCCTGGGACGGCCGGGGGCCGGGCGGCTCAGTTGAACGGATTCCACCAGCTCTTGTCGGCGTCCAGTCCTTTTTCGCGGAAGGCGCTGTTGGGGAAGTTCGTGTCGTACACGCGCTTCGCGTCGTCGCGCAGCTTCGTCATGCCCAGCTTGTCGTAGGAGTTGACGAGCAGGTACAGCGCCTCTTCGGCGGCCGGCGCGCCTTCGAAATCGGTAATGACGGTCTGGGCACGATTGGCCGCGGCCACGTAAGCGCCGCGCTCGTAGTAGTAGCGCGCCACGTGGACTTCGTTCATCGCGATGGCGTTCACCAGCCACGCCACGCGCTTTTCCGCGTCGGCCGAGTACTTGCTGTCGGGGTAGCGCTTGATGAGCTCGTTGAACGCGTCATACGAGGCGCGCAGGCCCTTGGGGTCTCGCTCGGACGGATCCTGGCCCGTGATGTTGCTCATGAACGCGCTGGCCGGCGTGAAGTTGATGAGGCCCTTCAGGTAGAGGGCGTAGTCGGTGCCGGGGTGGTTCGGGTAGAGCTGCTGGAAGCGGTCGATGGCGGCCAGGGCCTGCTCGTTTTCGCCGTCTTTCCAGTTGACGTAGGCGAGATCGAGCAGCGCCTGCTGGGCGTAGACGCCGAAGGGATACCGGCTTTCGATGGAGGTCAGGCGTTCGCGCGCTTCTTTCCAGCCGCCCGAGGCCATTTCGGCCTTGGCGTCCGCGTAGAGCTGCTCGGCGCTCCAGTTGGCGGTCTTGTCGTATTTGCCGTCGGTGGAGCTGCACCCGGCGATGGACAGCGCGATGAGAAGCGCGACAACCACGCGCAAGACCGGCCCGCTGCGGGAGGCGGGATTCGAGGAAGCTGCGAAGTGGTGAATCACGAGAATCGTATCCTTGGTGTTAGCATGGCAGGCTGATTATATGATTTGTCTCCATGTCTGATACAGCCGTCGGTTCCGACCCCCCCTGCGAAGGCGAGGCGCGCCGCCGCGCAGGCGAAAACACCGGCCCTGACCGCGCCGGCGAGGCCATCCTGGCCGACGATGACGCCGCCGAGCCGCTTCTGCTCACCGTGCCCCGCGACGCGCGCGCCGACCGCCTCGACAAAGTGCTGGCCGGCCTGCTTCCCGAGCATTCCCGCAGCCGGCTGCGGGCCTGGATCGAAGCCGCGGGCGTGCTGGTCAACGGCAAGCCCGCCAAGGTGCGCCAGACGGTGGGGCCCGGCGACGAGCTCGCGGTCTGGGTGCAGCCGGCCCCCGAGGCGAAGGCCTTCGCGCCCGAACCCGTGGATTTCGGCGTGGTGGACGAAAGCCCCGACTGGATCGTGGTGAACAAGCCGGCCGGCCTGGTCACGCATCCGGGCGCGGGCAACTGGAGCGGCACCCTGCTCAACGGGCTGCTCCACCGTTATCCCGAGCTGGTCCAGGTGGCGCGCGCGGGCATCGTGCACCGGCTCGACAAGGACACCTCCGGCCTCATGGTCGTGGCGCGCAACGAAATCGCCCAGACCCACCTGGTGCGCCAGCTGCAGGCGCGCAGCATGGGCCGCGAGTACGTCGCGCTGGTCCATGGCTGGATCGAGCGGCCCGGCAGGGTCGACCGCCCCATCGGCCGCGACCCCCGGGTGCCGGTGCGCATGAGCGTGGAGCGGCCCGTGGCGCCCAAGCCCGCCGTCACCCACTATGCGCCGTCGCGCCTCGGCGCCGCCGGTCCCGGCGTGCGCGTTTCCGAAGTCGTGTGCCGCCTGGAAACGGGACGCACGCACCAGATCCGCGTGCATCTGGCCAGCCTGGGGCATCCGCTGCTGGCCGACGCTCTCTATGGCGGCAAGAACGCGGCGGGCGCCTTGCGGCAGATGCTGCACGCCCGCGCCCTGCATTTCGACGATCCGGCCGGGCGCGGCGCAGTCAGCTTCCACGCCGACCCCCCGCCGGACATGCTTCAGGTACAGGAGGCCATCGAATGGAACGCATGATCGCGGGGCTGCCCGTGGTGACGGGGCCCGACTGGAAAGGCGTCAGCTATTTCTGCACCACCCGGGCAGGCGGCGTGGGCGCGGCGCCTCACGACACCCTCAACCTGGGCTTGCGGGCCGGAGACGATCCGGCGGTCGTGGCTGAGAACCGCCGCCGCTTGCGGGCGGCCGTGCCGTCCGAGCCGCTGTGGCTGCGGCAGGTCCATGGCGCGGGCGTGGTGGACGCGGACGCCCCGCAAGCGGAGACGGAGCCGGCGGCCGACGCCAGCGTCACCTCGCGCCCCGGCCGGGTGTTGGCCATCTTGGTGGCCGATTGCCTGCCCGTGCTCATCGCCGACGCCGAAGGGCGGGCAGTAGGCGCGGCGCACGCGGGCTGGCGCGGCCTGGCGGGCGGCGTGCTGGAGAACACGTTCGCGGCGCTGCGGGCCAAGGCGCCCGGCGCGAGCCAATGGCGCGCCTGGGTCGGCCCGGGCATCGGGCCGCAGGCCTTCGAGGTGGGAGACGACGTGCGCGACGCCTTTATTTCGGACGATTCCTCCGTCGCGGCGTATTTCCGGCCGCGCCCCGGCGTGCAGGGCAAGTGGCTGGCCGATCTCCCCGGATTGGCCGATTTCCGTTTGCGCCGGGCCGGGGTAAAAGAGGTGAGCCTGAGCGGGCTGTGCACCGCGAGCGATGCGAAGCGGTTCTTTTCGTATCGCCGTGACGGACAGACCGGACGCATGGCGATGCTGGCCTGGATGCCGCCGGCGGACTGACGCGCCGCGAGGCGCGCGGGCTAAGGGCTGGCGCGGCATTGCAGGCTGGTATACCCGCATTGACAGCCCTGGACCCCACATGCAACATCAATCGCGCAGTCTCGATAATAAGGTGTCGAAGTGAATGCCAATCTCTCCGCAGCAGGGCCCGATCCGGTGAGCGTGGCGCCGGAAATCTTGGCTGAAATCCAGGCCGAGTTCTCGCGCGAATGGCAGCGTCTTTGCGATGATGCCCGACGCGGAGCGCTTGCGCCGCCGTCCGACCGCCGCTTCGCGGGCAACGCGTGGGCCGCCAACGGCGCGCACCTGCTGCTGGCGCATACCTACCTGCTGTCCGCCCGCGCCCTGTCGCGCATGGTGGAAGCGGCCCAGGTCAGCGAGCCGCTGCGCGACCGGCTGCGCTTCTCGGTCATGCAATGGGTCGACGCCCTGTCTCCCGCGAATTTCCTCGCCCTCAACCCCGATGCCCAGCAGTCCGTCGTGGAAAGCGCCGGCCGCGCCCTCACCGAGGGGCTGGCCAACCTGCTGGGCGACGTGCAGAAGGGCCGCATTACCCAGACCGACGAATCGCAGTTCGAGATCGGCCGCAACGTGGCCGTGACGCCCGGCGAGGTGGTGTACGAAAACCGGCTGTTCCAGCTCATCCAGTACGCGCCGTCGACCGCCCAGGTCCACGAGCTGCCGCTGGTGATCGTGCCGCCCAACATCAACAAGTTCTACATCCTCGACCTGCAGCCCGAGAACTCCTTCGTGCGCCATGCGGTGGAGCAGGGCTTCACCGTGTTCATGATCTCGTGGCGCAATCCGATGCCGGGCGACACCGACGGCGTGGACAGGGCCTCCTGGTCCGACTATCTGGAAGAAGCCGTGCTGCGCGCGCTGGCGGTGGCAAGCGAGATCACGCGGCAGCCGCAGGTCAACGCGCTGGGCTTCTGCGTGGGCGGCACCATGCTGGCGTCGGCGCTGGCGCTGGCCGAGGCGCGCGGCGAACACCCCGTGGCCTCGCTCACGCTGCTGACGTCGATGCTGGACTTCCACGACACGGGCATCCTCAAGGTGTTCGTCGACGAAGCGCACGCGCTGCTGCGCGATCACCAGCTCGGTCGCGGCGGCCTGATGCCCGGACGCGACCTGGCCACCACCTTCTCGTTCCTGCGGCCCAACGAGCTGGTCTGGAACTACGTGGTGGGCAACTACCTCAAGGGCCAGAAGCCGCCGCCCTTCGATCTGCTGTTCTGGAACGGCGACAGCACCAACCTGCCCGGGCCCTTCTTTTCCTGGTACTTCCGCAATACCTATCTTGAGAACAATCTCAAGGTGCCGGGCCGCGCCCAGGCCGGAGGCGTGCCGCTGGACCTCACCCGCCTGAAGATGCCCGCGTATCTGTTCGGCTCGCGCGAAGACCACATCGTGCCCTGGATCACGGCCTATGCTTCCACGCAACTGCTGCGCGGGCCCCAGCGCTTCGTGCTGGGCGCTTCCGGGCACATCGCGGGCGTGATCAATCCGCCCGCCAAAAAGCGCCGCAGCTACTGGGCGGCAGATGAACTGGAATCGCCCCTGCCGGGCGATCCGAATGCCTGGCTGGCCCGGGCTTCCGAGCATGCCGGAAGCTGGTGGCCCGACTGGGCGCAATGGCTGGCCGGCCATTCCGGCAAGAAAGTAAAGGCAAGGTCGAAGTTGGGCAGCGCCCGGTACAGGCCCATCGAGCCTGCCCCCGGGCGATATGTGAAGGTTCGCGCGGCCTGAGGCCGCGGCCCTCGCGGGCATCGGACCAGAGCGGTTTCAATCAACGAGGCGTCCGTCGCACACAGGAGGAAGTATGAGCGGGAAACTGGCTTACGTTACAGGCGGGATGGGCGGTATCGGCACCTCTATTTGCCAGCGCCTGGCCAAGGACGGCTTTCGCGTCGTGGCAGGCTGCGGCCCCAGCCGCAACTACCAGCAATGGCTGGACGAGCAGGCCGCGCAGGGCTATACGTTCTACGCGTCGGTGGGCAACGTGTCGGACTGGGATTCCACGGTGGCGGCCTTCGAGAAGGTCACCGCGGAGCACGGTCCGGTGGACGTGCTGGTCAACAACGCGGGCATCACCCGCGATGGCCTGTTCCGGAAAATGAGCGCCGACGATTGGCGCGCCGTGATCGACACCAACCTCAACAGCCTCTTCAATGTCACCAAGCAGGTCATCGACAGCATGATCGAGCGGCAGTGGGGGCGCATCATCAACATCAGTTCGGTCAACGGCCAGAAGGGCCAGTTCGGCCAGACCAACTACTCGACGGCCAAGGCCGGCATCCACGGCTTCACCATGGCGCTGGCCCAGGAGGTGGCCAGCAAGGGCATCACGGTGAACACGGTGTCGCCGGGCTACATCGGCACGGACATGGTCCGGGCCATCCGGCCCGACGTGCTGGAAAAGATCGTGGCCACCATCCCCGTGCGCCGCCTGGGCACGCCCGAAGAAATCGCGTCCATTACATCCTGGCTGGCTTCCGACGAATCCGGCTTCGCGACGGGCGCGGATTTTTCGCTCAACGGCGGCCTGCACATGGGCTGAACGCGGCGCGCCGCCCCAGGGCGGCCTCCGCCAGGGTCCGCGCGGTTTCGGGGAGAGGGCCGCGCGGGATTACACTTCACCTTATTCCAAGTCAGAGAGATCGCCCGATCCGGGGACAACCATGACGCAAGCACAAACCGGCGCCAGTTTGCGCCTGATTAAAAAGTACCCCAACCGCCGCCTGTACGACACCCGGACCAGCACTTACATCACGCTGGCCGACGTAAAGCAATTGGTTCTGGCCAACGAGGAATTCCAGGTCGTCGACGCCAAGAGCGCCGAAGACCTGACCCGCAGCATCCTGCTCCAGATCATTCTCGAGGAAGAAAGCGGCGGCATGCCCATGTTCTCGTCCAACATGCTGGCGCAGATCATCCGTTTCTACGGCCACGCGATGCAGGGCATCATGGGCTCGTACCTGGAGAAGAACATCCAGGCGTTCATGGAGATCCAGCAGCGCATGGCCGAGCAGTCCAAGGGGCTGTACGGCAGCCAGTTCGGCCCCGAGGCCTGGGCGCAGTTCATGAACGTGCAGACCCCCATGCTGCAGAACATGATGAACAACTACATCGACCAGAGCAAAAACCTGTTCGTGCAGATGCAGGACCAGATGCAGGACCAGACCCGCGCCATGTTCTCCACGTTCCCGTTCGTGCAGGGCGGGCCGCAGCAGGGCGGGGGGAGCGGACGCAAGTAAACGGGGGATAACCGATCTTACCGTGGCGCGGCGCGAGCCGCGCTTTTTCATGGTCGCGTTGCGTCACCAGAATGGCTTCGATTCAGGGATCTGTCAGTTGTTTGCTTTAAATTAATGAAAACGGTTCTTGTTTATATTCTACTGGCCGTTATCTCCCCTGAATTCTGAGGATGTTCCAGATGATCAAAAAAGCCTTGGCATTGGCGTTCGTCGGTTTGAGCGTGTCGGCGGCGCAAGCGGCCGAATACCCTATCGGCAAGCCCGTGGAAAAGGGCGGCATGGAAATCGGCGCGGTGTATCTGCAGCCCATTGAAATGGACCCCCCCGGCATGATGCGCGACGCCAAGGATTCCGACGTACACCTGGAAGCCGACATCCACGCTACCGCCGGCAACAAGACGGGCTTTCCCGAAGGCGAATGGGTGCCGTACCTTGTGGTCGACTACGAAATCCAGAAGGTGGGCAGCCAGAACGTGCAGAAGGGCACCTTCATGCCCATGGTCGCCAACGACGGGCCGCACTACGGCGACAACGTCAAGCTCGAAGGCCCGGGCAAGTACAAGCTGAAGTATTCCATCAAGCCGCCCACCGCGGCCAAGATGAATCACTTCGGGCGCCACATCGACAAGGAAACCGGCGTGGGTCCGTGGTTCGAGCCGTTCGAACTGAACTACGAGTTCGTCTACGCCGGCACCGGCAAGAAGGGCGGATACTGATCGTGCGCCGTCTGCTCAGCGTCCTGACCGCCCTGTGGATCGGCCTGGCCTGCGCGCCGGCGCAGGCGGCCGATCTTCCCACGTTCACCCTGCGCTTCAAGGCCGACGGCACCTTCGAGCCGGCCACGCTGGAGGTTCCGGCCGGCCGCTTCAAGATCGAACTCATCAACGAAAGCAACGAGCCGGTGGAATTCGAGAGCATTCCGCTGCGCAAGGAAAAGGTGCTGGGGCCGGGCGTGAAGTCCTTTGTCGTCATCACCATTTCGCGCCCCGGCGAGTATCCGTTTTTCGACGACTTTCACCAGAACGTGAAAGGCACGCTCGTCGTGAAGCCCAAAGACTGACAGGCTGCCTCATCGCATGGAACAGGTACTTTTCATCGTCTGGCGCGAAAGCGTCGAAGCCCTGCTGGTAGTGGGCATTCTCTATACCTGGCTGCGCGCCACGCCCGAGGGGCGCCGCGGCCTGCCTTATCTCTGGGGCGGCATCGTGGCCGGCCTGGCCCTGGCCGTGGCCCTGGCGCTGGTGCTGCTGGGCGTGTCCTCCTGGCTCAGCGACGAGGGGCAGGAGTGGTTCCAGGCCATCATGTCGCTGGCGGCCTGCGCCCTGGTGGTGCAGATGGTGGTGTGGATGAAAAAGCACGGCCGCACGCTCAAGAGCGAACTCGAAAGCGGGGCCCGCGCCTCGGTGGCCAGCGACAACTGGTGGGGCCTGCTGGTGCTGGTGGCCATCGCCGTGGCGCGCGAAGGCAGCGAAACCGTGGTGTTCCTGTACGGCACCGTGGCCGCCTCCGAAGGCGGCGGCGACATGATGAAACTGGCGCTGGCCGGCGTGGCGGGCTTTGCCGTGGCGCTGCTGACGTTCTGGCTGCTGCAGCTGGGCGGCAAGCTCATTACATGGCGGCGGTTCTTCCGCGTCACGGAAATCCTGTTGCTGCTGCTCGCGGGCGCCCTGCTGGTGGGCGGGCTGGATCACCTGATTTCGCTGGGCGTGCTTCCCACTCTGGTGGACCCGGTCTGGGACAGCTCCTGGCTGCTCGACGACAGCAGCGGCCTGGGCAAGGTACTGGCGGATTTCGCGGGCTATCGCGCCTATCCCGCGCTGATTACGGTCATCCTGTGGCTGGCTTATTGGGTCGTGGTGTGGGCCTTGCTGCGCGCCTTCGGCGGCGGCAGGCCGGCGCCGGCCGCCGCGCACGGCGCGTCTTCCTGAGGCCGGCACGCGGGATCGCATTGATGAAGGTCTGAACATGGCAGCAGCACTCGGGAGGGCAACCTCCCGTATCGCCGATTTCCTCCGCGACCATGCCCCCCTGTTGCGCAAGCTGCAGTGGGGCATTGTCGCGATATACGCATTTCTTCTGATCGTGCCGGCGATGATGCCGCTGCCCGGCAACGCGGCATCGGTTTTCAACAACCTCACCATCGTGGCCCAGTTCGCCTTCTGGGGCATCTGGTGGCCCTTCGTGCTGGTGTCCATGCCGATACTCGGCCGGGCATGGTGCGGCTGGCTCTGTCCCGAGGGCATGCTGACCGAGTGGGCCAGCGAGCACGGCCAGGGCCACGCGATTCCGAAATGGATGCGCTGGGGCGGCTGGCCGTTCGTCGCGTTCGCGCTGACCACCATCTATGGCCAGCTCGTCAGCGTCTACCAGTATCCCCTGGCCGTGCTGGCCGTGCTGGGCGGCTCCACCGTGGCGGCCATGATCGTGGGTTGGCGCTACGGCCGCAGCAAGCGGGTGTGGTGCAAATACCTGTGTCCCGTGAACGGCGTGTTCAACCTGCTGGCCAAGCTCGCGCCCTGGCATTTCAAGGTGAACGAAGAGGCGTGGCGCCATCCTGTCATCCGCATCCAGCCCGTGAACTGCGCGCCGCTCGTGCCGCTGCGGCACATGAAGGGCGCCGGCGAATGCCACGTCTGCGGCCGCTGCAGCGGCTACCGCGGCGCCATCGCCTTGACGCCGCGCTCGCCCGAAGAGGAAATCGTACACGTGGCCGACGGCGAGCCCTGGCAGACGGCGCTGCTGTGCTTCGGCCTCATGGGCATCGCCATCGGCGCGTTCCTCTGGAGCGCCAGCCCCTGGTTCGTCGCGCTCAAGCAATGGGCGGCGACCTGGCTGGTGGAGCACGACATCATGTGGCCGCTGCAGGACAACGCGCCCTGGTTCATCCTGACGCATTATCCCGAGGTGAACGACAGCTTTTCCTGGCTGGACGGCGCGGGCATCCTGGCTTTCGTGTTCGGCGCCATGGCCTGTGTGGGCGGCATGACCTATCTGTCGCTGTGGGTGGCCGACCGCATCGCCCCGGCCGCCCCGCCGGCCAATGGCCACGTCACCCGCATGGGCCGGCCCGGCCTGCACAAGCTGGCCCAGGCGCTTATTCCCAGCGCGGGCATCGGCGTGTTCCTGGGCCTGTCGGCCACGACCGTGAACCTGCTCAAGCACGAAGGCGTGCAGGCCGCCTGGGCCGGTCCGGTGCGTTTCACCCTGCTGACGCTGGCCGTGCTCTGGACGCTCAGGCTCTACGCCCGCCTGCTCGCGCCGCGGCCCGTCGGCAAGGCGCGCAAGGCGGCGGCCTGGCTGGTGCTCGCGGCGGGGCTGGCGCCGTTCTGCCTGTCGTGGGTGCTGTTCTTCGCGGTGTGGTGAGGCGCGCCGGCCGGGCGCGGTAAAGTAGGCGTTCCTCTTCGAGCAGGCGTTCCTTCACGTCTTTCGCGCCATGGCCTCTTACGCATTCCGCCTTCTCAACGTCTTCGCCCCGTCCACCTTCGGCGGCAACGCGCTTTGCGTATTCGAAGATGCGCGCGGCATGGACGACGCCACCATGCTCAACCTCGCCGCGCAGTTCAATCTGTCGGAAACCACCTTCATCCTGCCCTCGTCCCGGGCCCAGGCCCGCGTGCGCATTTTCACGCCCGGCCACGAGATGCGCTTCGCCGGCCATCCCGCCATCGGCACCGCGCAGGTGCTGAGCGAGCTGCTTGGGGCCGGCGCCCGGTTGGACGTGGAGTTCCAGGCGGGCATCGTGCCGCTCGTGGCCGAAGACGGAGGCTGGACTTTCACCGCGCCTTGCCCGGACGGCGTGCGCACCGCGCCGCCGCAGCACAGCGCCGGGGAGATCGCCGCGCTGCTGGGATTGCGGGAATCCGATCTGCTCGATGCGCCCCTTTGGGTGGACACCGGCGCGGATCAGTTGCTGGTGCCGGTCCAGGACGCCGATGCCGTGCGCCGCGCCCGCCCCGACGCGGCGCGGCTGGAACAGTGGCAGCCGAACAGCCTGGGCCGCCGCATCGCGTATGTGTTCGCGCTGGAACCCGGGACGGGCCCGGACGGCCGGCGCCTGGCGACGGCGCGCTATTTCTATGGCAAGCCGGGCGGCGGGCTGGAGGAAGACGCCGGCACGGGCTCGGCATGCGCCAACCTGGGTGGATGGCTGCTGCACACGGGCCGCCCGACGCCCGCCAGCGTGCTGGTGCGGCAAGGCGACCAGAAAGGCCGGCCGTGCCGGTTGCGGCTGGACGTGGGGGCGGACGGCCGCATCCGCGTCGGCGGCGCGGCGCTGCAGATCGGGCGCGGCACGGTGACGTTGTAGCGCCGGCGATAACAAGAGAAGAGAACAAGAGCCCCCACGCCGCGCCCGCTGCGCGGGCTTGCTGCCCCCCGGGGGGGGCGTTTTTGTCTTGGGACGGCCCGGCGACAAAAAAAGCCCGCGCGCAGCGCGGGCCAAGCATGGGCAACCCGGCAATGGGCCGGGCGGGGCCACTACGACTTCTTGGCCTTCGCGGGGTCGACCTTGATGTCGTTCTTGACCTGCTTGACGCCTTCGATCGCGCGCGTCACTTGGGCCGCATGGTCGGCCTCGGCGGCGGTGCCGACGGTGCCGGTCAGGGTGGTGACGCCATTGTTGGTTTCCACCGCGATGTCCAGCGCGCTCAGCTGCTTGTCCGCCACGAACGCGGCCTTGACCTTGGTGGTGATGGCGGCATCGGACGCATACTCGCCCACGGACTGCTTGGGCTTGCCGTCGTCGGCGGCAAGCGCGATGCAGGAGAAGGCCGCGCCCGTGCCGAGAGCGGCGGCGGCGATCAGCTTGCGAAGTTCCATAGTCGTGCTCCTTCTTGACAGGGGGCGGCGCGCGCAGGCGCCATGAGTCGGGGACTGGCCGTGGGATCTATTTCTTCCTGAAGGCGCCGCCCAGGATGGACAGCAGCGCCAGGACCAGGAAGATGAAGAACAGGATCTTCGCGATGCCCGCAGCGCCGGCGGCGATGCCGCCGAAGCCCAGCACCGCGGCGATGATCGCAATCACGAAGAAAACTACGGCGTAGTGCAACATGTCGGTCCTCCCGGTATTGAACGAGAATCGGAAGCCTGCGCCGGATCAGGGATTGCGGTCGAAGAAATCGCGGACTTCCTTTTCCGCCTCTTCGCGGGTCTTGCCGTAGCGTTCCTGGATGAGTCCCGCGAGGCGCTCGGCATTGCCTTCGGTGCGGGTCAGTTCGTCGTCGGTCAGTTCGCCCCAGGCCGCCTTCGCCTTGCCGGCCAACTGTTTCCACTTCCCAGCGATGATGTCGTTGTTCATAGTGACCTCTCTGTTGTCGTGGCGGCGCGTCCTTTCGTGGCCGACGATCGGCGCGCCGCTCGGGGTGAATCTGCGCTGATCAGCTTGATTCCAAGGTACGAGCGGGCTTCGAGGGGTGTCAAACGGGGCTGTGGAAAAATGTAACGGGGCTGGCGGCCCGTTGCCCGGGGTTTTGCCACGGGCGCAGCGCACCGGGGCGGCTCCATGGGGAGTTACATTTAGGCAATCTCTTGTCCCGCTTTGAACGGGGCAGGTAACCGGATATGGGCCCGCGCGCCTATCCATCACAAGGAGAAAACATGAAGCGGCTGTTGTGTGCGATGGTTCTCGCGGGGGCGGCGACGCTGGCAGCCGGATGCGCCCACGTCACCGACAGGTATCAGGCCGGGGTGCGCGACGTGGGCCTGGGGCCGTGCAGCTGAGGCCGGGGCAGGGCCCGGCCTGACCGATCCGGCTGCGGCCTCAGCCTTCCTGGATGCGGCGCGCGATGTGCGCCAGCGCCTCTTCCACCTGGTCCACCAGCACCAGGCACAGGTCGCCCGGGGCGAGCCGTTCCAGGGCGGTGTCGATGGCGAGGAATTCGCCGTGGATCTCATCGATGCGCCGCGTGCGGCTGGCGTGCGCCAGGCCCTGGCGCAGCAGGGCCAGCACCTCGCCGTCGGCGCGGCCGCGCTGGCACTGGTCCTGGTACAGCACCACGTCGTCGAACGCCTCGCCCAGGATTTCCGTCTGCATGCGGATGTCTTCGTCGCGGCGGTCGCCCGCTCCGCTGATCACCACGGAACGCCGTTGCGCCGGCATGGCGTCCACGGCGCGCACCAGCGCCAGGATGGCGTCGGGGTTGTGGCCGTAGTCGGCGATGACGGTGGCTCCGCGGTAGTCGAACACGTTGAACCTTCCCGGCGCCGTCTGCGCGTCGTTCACGAAGGTGGCGAGCCCCTGGCGGATCACTGTCCAGTCCAGGCCCAGCGCCCAGGCGGCAGCCACGGAAGCCATGGCGTTCTCCACCTGGAACGCGATGCTGCCGTTGCGGGTGAGCGGAATGGCCGCCAGCGGGAAGCGCTCTTGCGCGGCGCCCTGCGCCGCCACAATGGCGTCGCCGTCGCGGTACACCACGCGCTGGCCCTGCGCGTGATGCGTGGTCATGACGGGGTGGTGGCGGTCTTCGGCGAAGTAGATGACGGAACCGGGGCAGCTCGCGGCCATGTCGGCCACGATGGGGTCGGCGGCGTTGAGCACCGCCGCGCCCGAAGGCTGCACGTGCTGCACGATGACGCGCTTGACCACGGCCAGGTCCTCGACCGTGCTGATGTAGCCCAGGCCCAGGTGGTCGCCCATGCCGATGTTGGTGACGACGGCGACGTTGCAGCGGTCGAAGGCCAGGCCTTCGCGCAGGATGCCGCCGCGCGCGGTCTCGAACACCGCCGCGTCCACGTCGGGATGCATGAGCACGCTGCGGGCGCTGCGCGGGCCGCTGCAGTCGCCGGTATCGATGCGCCGTCCCGCGATGTAGACGCCGTCGGAGTTGGTCATGCCCACGCGGTTGCCGGCCGTGGCCAGCAGGTGCGCCGTCAGGCGCACGGTGGTGGTCTTGCCGTTGGTGCCGGCCACCGCCACGACCGGGATGCGGCCGTCCTCGCCGTCGGCATACATGTTGGCGATGATGGCCTCGCCCACGGCGCGGCCCTTGCCGAACGAGGGGTTCAGGTGCATGCGCAGGCCGGGCGCGGCGTTCACTTCGACCACGCCGCCATGCTGCTCTTCCAGCGGAAGGTGCACGCTCTCGGCCACCACGTCCACGCCGCAGATGTCCAGCCCGATCATGCGGGCGGCGGCCACGGCGCGCGCCGCCAGCTCGGGATGCACCTCGTCGGTTACGTCGGTGGCCGAACCGCCGGTGCTCAGGTTGGCGTTGTTGCGCAGGAACACCAGCGTGCCGGGCGGTGGCACCGAGTCGGCCTCGTAGCCCTGTTTCCTGAGCGTGGCCAGCGCGATGTCGTCGAAACGGATCTTGGTGAGCGACGTGGCGTGGCCGTCGCCGCGCAGCGGGTCGGCATTGACCTGTTCCACCAGCTCGCGGATGGTGTGGCGGCCGTCTCCGGTAACCTGCGGCGGATCGCGGCGCGACGCCGCCACCAGCGTGTCGCCCACCACCAGCAGGCGGAAGTCGTGGCCGGGAATGTAGCGCTCCACGATGACTTCGGAGCTGATCTCCGCGGCGGCCTCGAAAGCCTGGACCACGCGCTCGCGCGTTTCGATGTTCACGGCTACGCCGCGGCCCTGGCTGCCGTCGCGCGGCTTGACGACCACGGGGCCGCCCAGCTCCTGGGCGGCTTCCCAGGCTTCTTCGGCCGAGCCTACCGAGCGGCCGCGCGGCACGGGCACGCCCGCCGCTTCCAGCAGCATTTTGGTGAGTTCCTTATCCTGGGCGATGGACTCGGAAATGGCGCTGGTGAGATCGGTTTCGGCGGCCTGGATGCGGCGCTGCTTGCTGCCCCAGCCGAACTGCACCATGCTGCCCTGCGTGAGCCGGCGGTAGGGGATGTTGCGGGCCACGGCGGCATGGACGATGGCGCCCGTGCTGGGCCCCAGGCGCACGTCTTCGTCCAGCTCGCGCAGGCGCTTGAGCGCGCCGGCCAGATCGAAGGGCGTATCGTCCAGGGCGGCCCGCACCAGTTCGCAGGCCAGGTCCATGGCCAGGCGGCCCACTTCTTCCTCGCTGTATTCGACCACGACCTGGAACACGCCGGGCTCGACCGTAGCCGCGGTGCGGCCGAAGGTGACGGGGCAGCCGGCGTAGGCCTGCAGGGTCAGCGCCACGATCTGCAGCACGTGCGCGATGGACACCGCGCCCTGGTGGCCATCGGGCCGCAGCACGCCGGTCTGCGGCAGGCGCGCGCGCAGCCGGGGCTCGAAATCGGGCAGGTTTTCGATGGAGCATTCGGCGTCGGCGCAGGACACGATGGCCTCGATGGCCGTGTTCTTGCTCCAGAGATTCGGGCCGCGCAGCGCCCGGATACGAGAAACTTCCATGGCAGGATTTCCTGTCTAGCATGCGCCGCCCGGCGGGCCGGCGCGCGGAAAATGGTCAGTGTTGCTGGATCCAGCGGCGGACCAGGTCGATGGTGGGGCCGGAGAATGCCTCGTCCGACTGCAGCAGGACGAAATCGCCCGGCTGCATGGCGCCCAGCGTGGCCTCGATGGCCCGCGCGTGGTCGGGCTCGTCGACGATGGCGCTGGCGCGGCCGCCTTGCTCCGCGCCCCGGCGCAGCAGGGCGCGGGCTTCGCCCGCCGGCCTGCGGCTGCGCACCGTGGCGTCGTCGTAGAGCACGACCTGGTCGAACGACTGGCCCAGCAGCCTGCCCTGGGCCAGCAGTTCTTCGTCGCGGCGGTCCGCGCCGGCGGAATAGACCGCCGTGCGGCGCGCGGCCGGGAACTGCCCGATGGCGTCGATGAGGGCGCGCAGCGCCGAACTGTTGTGCACGTCGTCCACCACGACGGTGCCGTTGCCGCGCTCGAACAAGGTGAACTGCCAGGGTGCGTCCGCCTGGTCGATGTCGAAAGTCTCGATGCCCGCGCGGATCAGCGGAACCGGGATGTCGAGCGCCCAGGCCGCGCCCACGGCGGCCAGCACGTTCTCCACCTGGAACGCCACGCGCCCGCCATGGGTGAGGGGGATGGAAGCCACGTCGGCCAGCCGTTCCTCGGCGCCGCCCTGGGCGAGCACGATGCCGCCGTCGCGCACGAAGACGGCGCGGCCGCCCTGGCCGCGGTGCCCGTCGATGGCAGGCAGGTCGGGCGAAATGCCGAAGAAGATGACGCTGCCATCGCAGAGTTCGGCCATTTCCACCACGCGCGGGTCGCGCGCATTGAGCACGGCCGCGCCCGTGGGCAGCACCACATCGACCTGCGTGCGGAATACGTTGAACATGCGCTCGGCGTCGTTGACGTCGAAATCGCCCAGGTGGTCCGCGTCGTCGATGTTGGTTACCACACCGACGTGGCAGCGGTCGTAGGCCAGGCCCTGGCCCAGGATGACGCCGCTGTCGTTCTCGATGACGGCCGCGTCCACGTTGCGGTTCACGAGCAGGCGCGTGGCCGAGTCGAAGTCGGCCCGGTCGCCTTTCTGCACCAGGCGGCGGTCGAGATAGAGTCCTTCGCTGCAGGCCAGCCCCGTGCGCTTGCCCGACAGGTGCAGCAGCCGCGCCACCAGGCGCGCGACCACGGTCTTGCCGTTGGTGCCGGTGACGCCCACGATAGGTATGCGGCCGTCTTCGCCCGCGGGAAAAAGATGGTCCACGATGGCGCGGCCCACGGGGCGCGGCTTGCCGTCGGCGGGCTTGAGGTGCATGAGCAGGCCCGGCCCGGCGTTGACCTCCACGATGGCGCCGCGCTGTTCCTCGAGCGGGCGCGAGATGTCCTCGGCCACCAGGTCCACGCCCGCGATGTCCAGGCCCACCACGCGGGCGGCCAGGGTCACGGCAGCGGCCACGTCGGGATGCACGCGGTCGGTCACGTCGAAGGCCACATTGCCCGAGCGCTGCACCAGCACGCGCTGCCCCTGCGCGGGCACGCTGTCCGCGGCGAGGCCCTGGCGCGCGATCTCGAGGGTGGCGGCCGAATCCAGGCGGACCGGGTTGAGCGGATGGTTTTCCGTGCGGCCGCGGCGCGGGTCGGTGTTGAGCTGCAGGTCGATCAGCTCTTCCACGGTGGATACGCCGTCGCCGGTGACCCAGGCGGGCTCGCCGGCCGCGGCGGCCACCATGCGGTCGCCCACGACCAGCAGCCGGTGCTCGTTGCCGGGCACGAAGCGTTCGACGATGACGCCGCTGCCTTCTTCCACGGCGACCCGGTAGGCCGAGACGATTTCCTCGCGCGTGAGCAGGTTGGTGAATACGCCCCGGCCGTGGTTGCCGTCGTAAGGTTTGATCACCACCGGCAGGCCGATGTCCTGCGCGGCTTCCCAGGCGTCGTCCTCGTTTTCGACCAGACGGCCTTCCGGCACCGGCACGCCGCAGGTCGCCAGCAGTTCCTTGGTGAGATCCTTGTCGCGCGAAATACCTTCGGCGATGGCGCTGGTGCGATCGGTTTCCGCGGTCCAGATGCGGCGCTGGCGCGACCCGTAGCCGAACTGCACCAGGTTGCCCTCGAACAGCCGGATATAGGGAATGTCGCGGTCGTCGGCGGCGTCGACGATGCAGGCCGTGCTGGGGCCCAGGCAGTGCCGGTCCACGAGCCCGCGCAGCCGCGCCACGGCGGCCTCGACGTCGAAGGGCCGGTCTTCGATGGCGGCCATGACCAGGTTCCGCGCTTCCTGCAGGGCGGTGCGGGTGACCTGTTCCTGCCAGGCGCGCACCACCACCTTGTAGACGCCGCGCGTAGAGGTTTCGCGCGCCTTGCCGAAGCCGCCGGGAAGGCCGGCCAGGTTCTGCAGCTCCAGCGTGACGTGTTCCAGGATATGGCCCGGCCAGGTGCCTTCTTTCAGGCGCTGCAGGAATCCGCCGCGCACGCCCGGGCTGCAGCGGTGCTCGATCAGGGTCGGCAGCCAGGCGGTGAGCCGTTCGTAGAAGCCGGGAATGGTGTTGGAAGGGTAGTCTTCCAGCTCTCCGATATCCACCCAGGCTTCGAGCACGGGGCGATAGGTCCAAATGTTCGGGCCGCGCAAAGCCACGACATCGAGAAATTCAATGTCTTTCTTTTTCATGTTTTAATTTACGTGAAAAGCACGTTGGCACGCGCGGACGCCCCTGTTGCCTGATCGCGGATCGCGTGGAGCTGCGCCTTGGAAAAAGGATGCCAACGAGTGGGGGATCCCGGATATTCCTAATAAGAAAAATCGGCTGATACTATACGCCGCCTTGCGAGGCGAGAATCGCTGTGTTGTAAGGAAATCACAGCTTTTCGGCCGCGGGGTTTCCCGGGCGTCCGGGGCGGCGAAAATCGTTGCCGTCCCGAGGATCCAGGCGCGGTTCACCCAGCGTTCCAATGAAAAAAACACACCAGTTTTCCGGCTCTGCCGATGCGGTACCCGCGCCGTGGGGCGGCGAGCTCAGCGCCCAGTTGGAGCCGGGCGAAATTCTGCTGGCCTGGCTTGAGACAGACCTCGACGGCAGGCTAAAGTTCCGCGCGGGTTTCGTGGCGGCGACCGATCGCCGGCTGCTGGCGCGCAGCCCCGACGGCACGGGCTGGCAATGCTGGCCCTATGGCGCCCAGCTCGCCCTGTCCCTGACCGACCACGCGGGCGCGGCGCAGCTCGAACTGCACGACGACCAGGAGCGCCTGGCCGCCTGGCGCTTCACGCTGGCGCGCAATCCGGCCGCGCTGCGGCTGCTGGGCCGGTTCGAGGCGCAGCAGGCGCTGCACCTGTCCGGCCAGCGCCTTGAGGCGGCGCCGCGTCTGTGTCCCACCTGCGGCGGCGCCATTCCGGAAGGGCGGGACGACTGCCCCAACTGCTCCCGGGAATCCGCCGCGCCGCCCTCGACCTGGGCGCTGCTGCGGCTGTGGCGCTTCGCCCGGCCGTACCGCATGCCGCTGCTGGCCGGTTTCCTGCTGACCCTGCTGGGCACGGCCGCGACCCTGGTGCCGCCCTACCTGACCATGCCGCTCATGGACGACGTGCTCATCCCGTTCCAGAACGGCGCGCCCATCGAATACGGCAAAGTGCGGCTCTACCTGGGCGGGCTGCTGGCCTCGGCGTTCCTGGCGTGGGGACTGGGCTGGGCGCGCACCTACATCCTGGCCTGGGTCAGCGAACGCATCGGCGCCGACCTGCGCACCACCACCTACGAGCACCTGCAGCAGCTATCGCTGGAGTATTTCGGCGGCAAGCGCACGGGCGACCTGATATCCCGCATCGGCAGCGAAACCGACCGGATCTGCGTGTTCCTGTCGTTGCACTTGCTGGATTTCGCCACCGATGTGCTCATGATCGCCATGACCGCGGTGATCCTGGTGTCCATCAATCCGTGGCTGGCGCTGGTCACGCTGGTGCCGCTGCCTTTCATCATCTGGATGATCCATTCGGTGCGCGACCGCTTGCGCCATGGATTCGAGAAGGTCGACCGCATCTGGTCGGAAATCACCAATGTGCTGGCCGACACCATCCCGGGCATCCGCGTGGTCAAGGCCTTCGCCCAGGAAAAGCGCGAAGTGCAGCGCTTTCGCGAGGCCAACAACCGCAACCTGGAAGTGAACGACCGCGTCAATACGGTGTGGTCGCTGTTCTCGCCCACGGTGACGCTGCTGACCGAGATCGGCCTGCTGGTGGTGTGGATCTTCGGCATCTGGCAGGTGTCGCAGCACCAGATCACGGTGGGCGTGCTGGCGGCCTTCCTGGCCTACATCGGGCGCTTCTACACGCGCCTGGATTCCATGAGCCGCATCGTGTCGGTCACGCAGAAAGCGGCGGCGGGCGCCAAGCGCATCTTCGACATCCTGGACCACGTGTCCAGCGTGCCCGAACCCCAGCGTCCGGCCAGCCTGTCGCACCTGCACGGGCGCATCGAGCTGCGCGACGTGGGATTCCGCTACGGCAACCGGCAGGTCATCCGCGGGCTGAACCTGGACATCGCGCCCGGCGAAATGATCGGCCTGGTGGGGCACAGCGGATCGGGCAAGAGCACCCTCATCAACCTGATCTGCCGCTTCTACGACGTGTCGGAAGGCGCGGTGCTGGTCGACGGAGCGGACATCCGCAGCCTGCGGGTGGCGGAGTACCGCCGCCACATCGGACTGGTGCTGCAGGAGCCGTTCCTGTTCTTCGGCACCATCGCCGAGAACATCGCCTACGGCCGGCCCGAGGCCACGCGCGAGGAGATCATCGCCGCGGCGCGCGCGGCCCATGCGCACGAATTCATCCTGCGCCTGCCGCACGGCTACGATTCGCTGGTCGGCGAGCGCGGACAGGCCCTGTCCGGCGGCGAGCGGCAGCGCATTTCCATCGCGCGGGCGCTGCTCATCGACCCCCGCATCCTTATCCTGGACGAGGCCACCTCCTCGGTGGACACCACCACCGAGAAAGAGATCCAGAAAGCCCTGGACAATCTCGTGCGCGGCCGCACCACGATCGCCATCGCCCACCGCCTGAGCACGCTGCGCAAGGCCGACCGGCTGGTCGTGCTTGACCGCGGGCAGGTGGTGGAAGAGGGGCCGCACGAGGAACTCATGGCGCGCGAAGGCGCCTACTACCGGCTCTACCAGGCGCAGGCGCGGCAGGCGGAGGCCGACGCCGAGGCCGCTGCCTCCGCGGGCGGCGAAGACGTGGCCGCCGTGGCCTGACGCCCCGCCGACCTGACCGCCCCAGGACGCAACAACGGAAACCGCCATGACGCTTCCCGCATTCCAACTGCGCCGCAACGCCTTCGGGCGGCTCGTGTTCGAGTCCGCCGACGGACAGACGTACGACGGCGTGGTCCCGGTGCGCGCATTTCCCATCAGCGACGCCGATCACGGCCTGTCCCTGGTGTCGTCCGAAGGGCGCGAACTGCTCTGGATCGACCGCCTGGCCGACCTGCCCGCCCCGGCGCGCGACCTCATCGAGGAAGAGCTTGCCGCCCGCGAGTTCATGCCGGTGATCCAGCGGCTGGTCAGCGTGTCCACCTACGCCACGCCCAGCGTCTGGGACGTGGAAACCGACAGGGGCTCCACGTCTTTCACGCTGCGCGGCGAGGAAGACATCCGGCGCCTGCACGGGCAGACGCTGCTCATCGCCGACAGCCACGGCATTTTCTACCTGATCCGCGACGCGCTTTCGCTGGACCGCCACAGCCGCAAGCTGCTGGACCGCTTTCTTTGAAGCTTCAGCCTGCGCGCCGCTTGAAGGGCGTGTGCGCTTCCAGCTCGCCCAGGTAGCCGGCCACGGCAGCGGTTTCCCGTTCCAGGAAGTCTTCGATCGCGGCGGCGAAGCGCCGGTCGGCGATCCAGTGCGCCGACCAGGTAGGCGTGGGCAGCAGGCCGCGCGCCATCTTGTGCTCGCCTTGCGCGCCGCCCTCGAAGCGCGCCAGGCCGTGCGCGATGCAATAGGCGATGGACTGCAGGTAGCAGGTTTCGAAGTGCAGGCCGGGCACGTACTCGGCGGCGCCCCAGTAGCGTCCATACAGCGCGTCGCCGCCGGCGAGGTTCAGGGCTGCCGCCACGGGCTGCTCGCCCCGGCAGGCCAGGATCAGCACGAAGGCGTCGGGGTCCGCGCGGAAGGCGCGGGCGAAGAATTCGCGGCTGAGGTAGGGCGGGTTGCCGTGGTTGAAATAGGTGCCCTGGTAGCAGGCATAGAAAAAGTCCAGCTCGGCCGGTCCGATCTGCGCGCCGCGCAGCCAGCGGAACGCGAGGCCGGCGGCCGCCACTTTCTTGCGGTCCTGCCGGATCTTCTTGCGCTTGTCGTGGCTCATGGCGGCCAGGAAGGCGTCCAGGTCGGCGTAGCCCGCGTTGCGCCAATGGAACTGCACGCTTTCGCGCAGCAGGAACCCGGCGCTTTCCAGCGCGAGCCGGTCGGCCTCGGCGGGAAACAGCACGTGCAGCGAGGACACGCCCGTCTCTTCGGCGAAGGCGGCCATGGCATGCGCCAGGCGCAGGCGGTCGGCGTCCGAGGCGGCCAGCAGGCGGGGCCCCGTCACCGGCGTGAAGGGCACCGCGCACAGCAGCTTGGGGTAATAGCGCAACCCGTGGCGCTCGAAGGCGTCCGCCCAGGCGTAGTCGAACACGTACTCGCCGCGCGAATGCGATTTCAGGTAGAGGGGGCAGGCGGCCGCCAGGGTGTCGCCGCGCCACAGCGCCAGGTAGTGCGGCGACCAGCCGCTGCGCGGCGAGGCGCAGCCCGTGTCGTGCAGCGCGCACAGGAACGCATGCTTGAGAAAGGGCTGGTCGCCCGCCAGCGCGTCCCAGGCGCGGGCGTCGATGCGGCGCAGGTCGGTTTCCAGGGTCAGGCGCGGGGAGGAGTCCATGCGTGAATGATAAAGTCTGTGCTGGCGACGCAGCCCGAGGGCGCGCGCCG
The DNA here is from genome assembly GCF_943737005.1 of Achromobacter sp. Marseille-Q4962. Taxonomy (GTDB): domain Bacteria; phylum Pseudomonadota; class Gammaproteobacteria; order Burkholderiales; family Burkholderiaceae_B; genus Achromobacter. The sequence goes on from NZ_CALSFU010000009.1 coordinate 151,604, forward strand.
CGGGCGGCCCGCGAGGTGTACCGGGCCCCTCTGTTTCTGGAAACCTCATCATGCATAGCCGTTTTTCCGTGCCGGCCGGGGCCGGCGGCCAGGCGACGTGCCTGCGCGAACGGGCGCTGGCCGCGCTCGCGGCCGGGCCATGGCCGGACAAGCTGGCCGCGGTGCGCGCCATCGCCGACGACGCCAGGGTGGACGCCGCGCGAGAACTCGCCGCCGCCGCGCCGCTGCCGGGACGCCCGGCGCGTCCCGAGCTGGTGTCGCCGGCCCAGGTGAAACAGCGGTCCATGGCCACGGTGGAAGGGCGGGCGGCCCTGCTGCACGCGCTGGCCCACATCGAGTTCAATGCCGTGAACCTGGCGTTGGACATCGTCTGGCGCTTTTCCGGCATGCCCGAGGCGTTCTACCGGGACTGGCTGCGCGTGGCGCGCGAGGAAGCCCACCATTTCGACCTGCTCAACCGGCGCCTGGCCGCGCTGGGATACGCCTACGGCGACTTTCCCGCGCATAACGGGCTCTGGGAAATGGCCGAGAAAACCCGCGGCGACCTGCTGGCGCGGCTGGCGCTGGTGCCGCGCACCCTGGAAGCGCGCGGACTGGATGCCTCGCCGCTCATCCGCGACAAGCTGGCGGGGGCGGGCGACGCCGAAAGCGCGGCCATCCTGGACATCATCCTGCGCGACGAGATCGGTCACGTCGCCATCGGCAACCGCTGGTACCGGCACCTGTGCGCGCAGGCCGGCGCCGACCCGGTGGCCTGCTATGCCGAGCTTGCGCAGCGCTATGGCGCGCCGCGCCTGCGCGGCCCCTTCAACCTGGAGGCGCGCCGCGCGGCGGGCTTCGACGAGGCCGAGCTGGCTGCGCTGACCGCCCCGGCCGCCTGACCCCCATGCCCATGGAACCCATCGTCATCGACGCGCTGCTGACCGGCCCGGTGCGCCCGCTGGGCGATTCCGGCAAGACCAGCGCCATCGGCAAGCAGCCCGCGCCCGGCCGCCTCCGGCTCGGGCTGGAAGGGTTGGACGGCGACGAGCAGGCCGACCGGCGCCACCACGGCGGCCCGGAAAAGGCCCTGCACCATTACGCCCGCGAGCACTACGCGCGCTGGCGCGGCGAGCTGGGCGAGCTGCCCGTGCTGGCGGCGCCCGGCGCGTTCGGCGAAAACCTGTCCACCGTCGGCATGACGGAAGCGGACGTCTGCGTGGGCGACATATTCCGCGCCGGCGGCGCGCTCATCCAGGTGTCGCAGGCGCGCCAGCCGTGCTGGAAGCTCAACCACCGCTTCGGCGCGCCCGGCATGTCGGCGCGGGTGCAGGCCAGCGGCATGACGGGCTGGTACTACCGGGTGCTGGAGCCGGGCTGGCTGTCGCCCGGCGACACGCTGGCGCTGCAGGCGCGCCCGCACCCGCAATGGACGCTGGCGCGCGTGCAGGACATTCTCAACCGGCGGGTGCTCGATGCCGGCATCCTGCGGACGCTGGCGGCCCTGCCGGAACTGTCCCCCAACTGGCGGGCGCTGTTCGAGAAGCGCGCGCGCCTGGGCGAGGTCGAAGACTGGAAGCCGAGGCTGGAAGGCGAGGCCGGGGCAAATCGCTAAGGTTTGTAAGGCCGGGGCCCGGCGCGCGGCCATGCGGGCCGCGCTGACCTATACTGGTTTTCCGATTTTTTTCCCGGGAGTACGGCGATGAGTCTATTGGATGATCTGGCTTCGATGGCTGGCGGCGGCCAGCGCCAGGGCGGAGCCGCGGGCGGGCTGGCCGCCGCCGCGCTGCTGCCCGCCCTGATCGAACTGCTGAACAAATACCCGGGCGGCCTGTCCGGCCTGATCGCCAGCTTCCAGAAGGGCGGCCTGGGCGAAATCGTGGCTTCCTGGGTCGGCACCGGGCAGAACCAGCCGGTCAGCCCCGGCCAGCTCGGCCAGGTGCTGGAGCCTGGCATGGTGGACGAGCTGGCCGCCAAGACCGGGCAGGACCAGGATTCGGTGCTGGCTACGCTGTCGCAATTGCTGCCGCAACTGGTGGACCAGGCCACGCCCTCGGGGCAGGTCCAGGAAGGCCAGCAGGGTTTCAACCCCGCGGAACTGCTGGGCTCGCTGTCCAGCCTGTTCGGCAATCGCCAGGCCTAGGCGCCTGTCCGAAGCGCGTCCCGCTGCGGCCGAGCCATAGCGGGACGCCGGCGCGCCATGGCGGGGAACGGATCCCCATGCGCTGTTCGCGCGTTTTCGTCCATGCACCATTCAAACAGGCCCCGCGGGGCCTGTTTGTTTTTGCCCTGCCGTTGCGGGAAAACCCTGCGGGCCGTTCGATTGACGGGGGTGGTCGGCCGGATAATAATTATCATGTTAACTAAATATCCATCATGAAACCGCAACCCTTTCTTCTCGACGACGGGCAGCCCCTGGGCACGGTGTACGGCGTGCTGCTTAACGACGCCGCCACCGTGCGGCGGCTGGCGCCGCAGTTTGACGCGCCTCCCTACAAGGCCGCGCCCAGGGCGCCGGTGCTGTACATCAAGCCGCGCAACACCTATGCGCGCGACGGCGCCGCCGTGGCGATTCCCGCCGAACCCGGGGCGGTCCGGCTCGATGCCACCATCGGCCTGCTCATCGGCGCGCCCGCCACGCGCGTGGAGGTACGCGACGCCATGGCCCACGTGGCGGGTTTCGTGCTGGCCAGCGACATCACCTTGCCGCACGACAATTATTTCCGCCCCGCGATCCGCCAGCGTTGCCGCGACGGCTTCTGCCCCATGAGCGGGCCATACGCGCCGGGCGACGGCTACGACATCGCGTCCGCCACGCTGCAGGTTTCGATCAACGGCCGGCCCGCCTGGCGGCGCGGTTTTGCCGGACTGGTGAGGCCGGCCGCGCAACTGATTGCCGACGTAACGGCGTTCATGACGCTCTCGCGCGGCGACGTGCTGCTGCTGGGGCCGGGCGAGGGCTCGCCGCTGGCGCGTCCGGGCGACCTGGTGGAGATCGAGGCGCCGGGCCTGGGCCGGCTGGCGCATCGCATCGTGGCCGAGGCGGCCGCGGCGCAGGAAGGAGCGCAGGCATGAAACACGGACGCATACGCTACGAGGGCCGGGTCGTCGAGGTGACGGAGGGCGCGGACGGACGGGTGAGGCTGCCCGACGGCCGCCTGCTGGACGAGGCCGAGGCGCAGTGGCTGCCTCCGCTGGAATTCGGCACCGTCTTCGTGCTGGGGCTGAACTACGCCGACCATGCCAAGGAAATCGCCTTCAACAAGGCGCCCGAGGAACCGCTCGTCTTCCTCAAGGGGCCGAACGCGCTGCAAGGGCACCGCGGCAAGACCTGGCGTCCTGCCGACGTGGACTACATGCACTTCGAATGCGAGCTGGGCGTGGTGATCGGCAAGACGTGCCGCAACGTGCCGCGCCAACGGGCCTACGACGTGGTGGCGGGCTACTGCGCGGCCAACGACTACGCCATCCGCGACTATCTCGAGAATTTCTACCGGCCGAACCTGCGCGTGAAGAACCGCGACGGCGCCACGCCAGTGGGGCCGTGGTTCGTGGACGCGGCCGACATTCCCGATCCCATGAACCTGCGCCTGCGCAGTTGGGTCAACGGCGAGCTGAAGCAGGACGGCAACACGCGCGACATGGTGCACGACATTCCTGCGCTGATCGCGCACCTGTCGGGTTTCATGACGCTCAACCCCGGCGACCTGATCCTGACCGGCACGCCCGTCGGCGTGGCGGATTCCAAGGCGGGCGACGAGATCGTCACGGAAGTCGAGGGCGTGGGCCGGCTGGTCAATACCATTGCCGGCGAACCGCCCGCGCCGCCGTCGCACTGACTCGGCGCGGCATCTCTCTTTATCCGGAATTCCTTCATGCGCATCGACCATCTCATCGACGGCAAGGCCGTCGCCGGCCAGGACTATTTCGAAACCGTCAATCCCGCCACGCAGGAAGTGCTGGCCGAGGTCGCGGCGGGCGGAGCGGCCGAAGTGGACGCCGCCGTGGCCGCGGCGCGCGCGGCCTTTCCCAAATGGGCCGGCACGCCCGCGCCGGAGCGCGCCAGGCTCATACGCAAGCTGGGCGACCTGATCGCCCGCCATGCGCCCGACATCGCGCAGACCGAGACCGACGACTGCGGACAGGTCATCGCCCAGACCGGCAGGCAACTCGTGCCGCGCGCGGCCGACAACTTCTACTACTTCGCCGAGATGTGCACCCGGGTGGACGGCCACACCTATCCCACCGCCACCCACCTGAACTACACGCTGTTCCATCCGGTGGGCGTGTGTGCGCTGATCTCGCCCTGGAATGTGCCGTTCATGACGGCCACCTGGAAGGTCGCGCCCTGCCTGGCCTTCGGCAACACGGCGGTGCTCAAGATGAGCGAGCTTTCGCCGCTGTCGGCCGCGCGCCTGGGCGAGCTGGCGCTGGAGGCCGGCATTCCGGCCGGCGTGCTCAACCTGGTGCATGGCTACGGCAAGGATGCGGGCGAGCCGCTGGTCGCGCACCGCGACGTGCGCGCCGTGTCGTTCACCGGCTCGACGGCCACCGGCAACCGCATCGTGCAGGCGGCCGGCCTGAAGAAGTTCAGCATGGAGCTGGGCGGCAAGAGTCCGTTCGTGATCTTCGACGACGCCGACTTCGAGCGCGCGCTGGACGCCGCCGTCTTCATGATCTTTTCCAACAATGGCGAGCGCTGCACGGCCGGCAGCCGCATCCTGGTGCAGAAGGGCATCTATCCCCGCTTCGTCGAGCGCTTCGTGGAGCGCGCCCGCAAGATCGCCGTGGGCGACCCGCTGGACGAGCAGACCATCGTCGGCCCCATGATCAGCGCCAATCACCTGGCCAAGGTGCGCCGCTACATCGAGCTGGGCCGGAAAGAGGGCGCCAGCATGCTGTGCGGCGGCCTGGAAACGCCCCCGCTGCCGGCCCGCGTGCGCAAGGGCAACTACGTGTTGCCCACCGTGTTCGCCGACGTGGACAACCGCATGCGGATCGCCCAGGACGAGATCTTCGGCCCCGTGGCGTGCATTATCCCGTTCGGCGACGAAGAAGAAGCCGTGCGCCTGGCCAACGACACCGTCTACGGCCTGTCGAGCTACGTCTGGACGGAGAACCTCGGCCGCGGCCACCGGGTGGCCGCGGCCATCGAGGCCGGCATGTGCTTCGTCAACAGCCAGAACGTGCGCGACCTGCGCCAGCCCTTCGGCGGCACCAAGGCATCGGGCACGGGCCGCGAAGGCGGCACCTGGAGCTATGAAGTTTTCTGCGAGCCCAAGAACGTCGCCGTGTCGCTGGGCTCTCATCACATTCCCCGCTGGGGCGCCTGAGACGGCGGCCCAAGGCAAAGAGAACAACCAGGAGACATCCATGCAACGTCGTCAATTCCTGCAGGCTTCGGCCGCCGCCGCGCTGGCCTGCTCATGCGGCCTGGCGCGGGCCGCTCAGGGCGCCTGGCCCGCCAGGCCCGTGCGCATCGTGGTGCCGTTCCCGCCCGGCGGCACCACTGACATGGTGACGCGCCTCATCGGCAGCGAGCTGTCCAGGCAGCTGAGCGTGTCCGTCATCGTGGAGAACAAGCCCGGCGCGGGCACCGTGATCGGCGTGGACTACGTCGCCAAGCAGCCCGCGGACGGCTACACGCTGGTGTGCGTGGCCAACAGCTTCACGGCCAACAAGACCCTGGTGAAGAACCTGCCCTACGACACCGCGCGCGACCTGCGCCCCGTGGCGCTCATGGGCCTGTCGGAGCACGTGCTGGCGACCCACCCGGACAGCGGGCTCAAGACCCTGGCCGACCTGAAGAAGGCGGCCTCGGACAAGCCGGGCACGCTGACCTACGCCTCGTTCGGCAACGGCACCTCGGCCCACCTGTCGGCGGCCGCGCTGTGCCAGAAGCTCGGCATCGACATGGTGCACGTGCCGTACAAGGGCCAGGGCCCGGCGCTGACCGACCTGCTGGGCGGGCAGGTGTCCGTGATGTTCGGCAACTGGTCCGAGTTCCGCGCGCACGTCGAGCGCGGCAAGCTGGTCGCGCTGGGCATGGCCACGCTGCAGCGTTCGCGCTTCGCGCCCGGCATTCCCACGCTGGCGGAGCAGGGCGCGCCCATCGAGTCGAACTCCTGGCAGGGCCTGCTCGCACCCGCCGGCACGCCGGACGCCATCGTCCGGCGCATCAATGCCGAGGTTAACCAGGCCCTGGCCGCGCCCAACGTGCGGGAAGTGTTCGCCAGGGGCGGCATCGTGGAGCAATCGGGCAGCGTGGAGCAGTTCGCCGCCTTCGTGTCCAGCGAAACCGCCAAGTACGCCGACATCATCCAGCGGGCCCACATCACCCTCGGATAAACGCTGCGCAAGGACTGCCATGCCCCACGTCGTCATCCTCTACACCGGCAACCTGGACGCCCGCGCCGACATGGGCGGCTTGTGCCGCAAGCTGGCCGACGCCATGCTCGCGGTGCGCGCCGAAGACGGCAGCCAGGTCTTTCCCACGGGCGGCACGCGCGTCTACGCCTATCCCGCCCCCCACTACGCCGTGGCCGACGGCGGCGCGGCCGGCAAGGCCGCGGGCGGCGACGGCGATTACGGTTTCGTCTACGTCAACCTGCGCATGGGGCGGGGCCGCTCCGATGCGGTCAGGCAGGCCGCGGGCGATGCGCTGCTGGCCTGCGCGCGCGAGCACCTGGCGCCGGTTTTCGCCGCCGGGCACCTGGGCCTCACCGTGCAGGTGGATGAAAGCCCCGGCCAGGTTTACGACGGCAAGCACAGCACCCTGCATCCGCTTTTTTCCCGCTAGCGACGCCCGCGTCCGGCCTTGCCGGCGCCTTGGAGCATCCAGACCATGTTTTCCGACGAACTTCTGATCCAGCTCGCGCAGGAACTCGACGCCAGCGAGAAATCGCGCATGCAGGTGGAGCATTTTTCCAAGCGCTACCCCGGCATGACCATCGAAGACGGCTATCGCGTTTCGCGGACCTGGGTGCGCATGCAGGTCGCCGCCGGCCGCAAGATCATCGGCCACAAGATCGGCCTGACCTCGCGCGCCATGCAGCAGGCCAGCCAGATCGACGAGCCCGATTTCGGCACGCTGCTCGATTCCATGCTTTTTACCTGCGTGGAAGGCCAGGAACTGGCCATTCCCGCTTCCCGCTTCATCGCGCCGCGCGTGGAGGTGGAGCTCGCTTTCGTGCTGAAGTCGCCGCTGGGCGGTTCCGGCCGGGCCGGGGAGGTCACGCTGCAGGACGTGCTGGACGCCACCGACTACGTGACACCGGCCATCGAGATCATCGACGCCCGTATCGAACAGTTCGACCGCCACACGCGCGCCATGCGCAAGGTCTACGATACGATCAGCGACAATGCGGCCAACGCCGGGGTGGTCGTCGGCGGCAGGCGGGCGGACCCCGCCGGCCTCGATCTGCCCTGGTGCGGCGCGGTGCTGCGCCAGAACGGCGTGGTCGAGGAAACCGGCCTGGCCGCGGGCGTGCAGGGCCATCCCGCCATCGGCGTGGCCTGGCTCGCCAACAAGCTGGCGCCGTGGGGCGAAACCCTGCAGCCCGGCCAGCTCATCCTGGCCGGGTCGTTCACTCGCCCCGTGGCGGCGCGCCAGGGCGATGGCTTCGAAGCCGACTACGGCCCGCTGGGCGTGCTGCGTTTCCGCTTTTCCTGAACATCTTTCCACGCGAGGTATCGATGCAGACCCCCGTCAACCGCTTCAAGGCCGCCCTGCGCGCCGGCCAGCCGCAGATCGGCCTGTGGCTCGGGCTGGGCAGCCCGTACACCGCCGAGATCTGCGCCGGCGCCGGCTTCGACTGGCTGCTCATCGATGGCGAACACGGCCCCAACGACACCCTGACCCTGCTGTCGCAGTTGCAGTCGATCGCCGCGTATCCGGCCAGCCATCCCATCGCGCGCGTGCCCATGGGACACGGCGAAGTCGGCGAAATGCTCATCAAGCAGTACCTGGACCTCGGGGCGCAGACGCTGCTCGTTCCCATGGTCGACACGGCGGAACAGGCCGGCCGCATCGTGCGCGCCGCCCGCTATCCGCAGAACGACGGCAAGGGCGGCATCCGCGGCATGGCGGGCGCGCGCGCCTCGCTGTGGGGCCGCCGCCCCGGGTACTTCCTGGAAGCCAACGAACAGGTCTGCGTGCTGGTGCAGGTGGAAACCCGCGCGGGGCTGGACAATCTCGACGCCATCGCCGCCACCGAAGGCGTGGACGGCGTGTTCATCGGGCCGGCCGACCTGTCCGCCTCGCTGGGCCACGTGGGCGACCCGGGCCATGCCGACGTGCAGGCCGCCATTGCCGACGCCATCGCGCGCGTGCGCAAGGCGGGCAAGGCGGCGGGCATCCTGACGCCCAACGAGGCCATGGCGCGCAAGTACCTGGAAATGGGCTGCGCCTTCGTGGCCGTGGGGCTGGACACCAGCCTGCTGGTGCAGGCCACCAGCGCCCTGGCCGCGCGGTTCAAGGACGTGCAGGCCGTGGCGCCGGGCAGTACCTATTGAGCGGCGGGCGGCCGTCCGGCCGCCGCCAAGGCGGCCCGCGCGGCAAGCCGGCGCAGCGGCCGGGCCTTCCGGAGAAGACGACAGCGGCGCCCGGCCGGAGGTATAACGGCATTGTCGGCCTGCCCGCGCGGGCCGCGATTCATGACGACGGGAGCGCGTGCCATGAGCGCAGACCCCTACAACCTCCAGCGCTTTGCCGATGCCCAGGACCGGGTCTACGACGACGTCCTGGCCGAACTGGCCCAAGGCCGCAAGACCAGCCACTGGATGTGGTTCGTCTTTCCGCAGCTCCAGGGCCTGGGGCACAGCGCCACGGCCCGCTACTACGGCATCGCCTCGCGCGAGGAGGCGGCCGCCTACCTCGGGCATCCCGTGCTCGGCCCCCGGCTGCGCGAATGCGTGGACCGGCTGCTGGCTCTGGACGGCGCCGACCCCCACGCCATATTCGGCTCCCCCGACGACCTGAAACTGCGCTCGTGCCTGACGCTGTTCAGCGCCGTCGCCCCGGACGAGGCCCGGTTCGGCGAGGCGCTGCGGCGCTATTATCCCGAGGGCCCCGACGAGGCCACGCTGCGCCTGCTGCGGGCGTAGGCGGAAACGGAATCCGGGAATCGACCCATGGCGCGCACCGACACGAAAAACCTGTCGCGGTACTGGTGGGACAGGCACACCCCCGGCCTCAGCCTCATGTGCGCGGATTTCACCACGCAGGAGTATCCGCCGCACACGCACGACGGTTTCGTCATCGCCGTCACGGAAACGGGGGGCTCGGTCATCAAGAGCCGAGGCGTGGTGGAAGAGGCGCGTTCGTCGACCTTGTTCGTCTTCAATCCGGTCGAGGCGCACGCGGGATGGATGGGTTCCAGCGAGCGCTGGCGCTACCGTTCGTTCTATCTCACGCAGTCGGCGATCGACGCCGTGGCCCGGGGGCTGGGAATCGAGGACGTGCCGTATTTCACCCGCAACATGTTCGGCGACCGGGATCTGATCGACAGCTTCCTGACGCTGCACCGGGCGCTGGAAGACGGGCACGATCTTTTCCGCGAACGGGAGCTGCTGTTCTCCACGTTCGGGCAGCTTTACCGGCGCCACGGCAGCGGCGGCGGACGCATCGATCCGCCGCCGCGCGACCGGGCCCTGCTGCGCATCGTGACCGATTTCGTCAACGACCGTCACGCCCAGGATCTGCGCCTGGAAGACTTGAGCGCGGCCGCCGGGCTCACGCCGTTCCAGCTCATCGGACTGTTCAAGCGCTGCCTGGGCCTGACGCCCCATGCCTACCTGACCCAAGTCCGCCTGGGGCGGGCCTGCCGCTACCTGCGGCTCGGCATGCCGATCGCGCAGGTGGCGGCGGCCACCGGCTTCTATGACCAGAGCGCCCTGACGAAGCATTTCAAGCGGTGCTATGCGATCACGCCGCTGCAGTTCGCCCGGGCGGCGGCCGCGCGGGGTGCGGCGCATTGAGATAGCGTCACCTTTTCCGGCGTCTTTCGCGGCGCCCCTCTCGGCGCAATTTTTGCCAATACGCGGCGCCGGCCTTTGCCGATACTTCCCGGACACCGTATCGACATTCCAGGAAGCTCGCATGGCTCCACCGGCGTTCTATCACGCACATCCCGACATCCTCGTTCTCGAAACCCAGGTGGCGCACGCCAGGCCCGGCCGCGTCCTGCTGGCCGAATCGCCTTTCTACCCCGGCGGCGGCGGACAATTGCCCGACCGCGGCATGTTGCGGCACCGGGGCGGAGAGGTCGCCGTTGCCGGCTTCGAAGCCGACGGCGGGCGGATCTGGGCGTTGCTGGCGGACCCCGCGCTCGAACTGGCCGGCGCGGTGCGGGCGGAGGTCGATCCCGGCTTCCGGCAGATGATGCGCGAGCTGCACACCGGCACGCACATCCTCAACGCGTTCGTGTTCCAGGCCTTCGATGGCGCGCTGGTGACCGGCGTGCAGATGAACGAGGACGGCACGGCGCGCATGGACTTCGACGTGCCGCAGGCCGACAACGACCGCCTGCGGGCCCTGGAAGGCCCCATCAACGACGCCATCCGGCAGAACCTGCCTGTGCGGGACGTTTACGTGCCGCTGGAGACGGCGCGCGGCGAACACGGCCTGATCCGCTCCAAGTCGGCGGCCCCGCCGCCCACGGAAGACGGCGGCATACGCATCGTGGAAATCGCGGGCCTGGACCGCCAGGCCTGCGGCGGCACCCATCTGTCGGAAACCGGCGCGTCGCGCCCCGTTCGCATCCTCAAGATCGACAACAAAGGACGCCACAACCGCCGGGTGCGCATCGGGCTGGTGAACGGGTGAGCGCCGCGATGAACAGGAAAGAAACCGGAGCTGGCCGCGCCCGGCTGCATCGGGCCCTGGGGCTGCGCGCCGCCGTCGCGCTGGGTGTCGGCGGCACCATCGGCGGAGGCATATTCGTTCTGGTGGGGCACACGGCCGCGCTGGCCGGCCCGGCGGCCCTGCTGGCCTTCGCGCTGGCATTCCTCGCGTCGCTGCTGATCGCGCTGCCCTATGCGGAACTCGCCTGCCGCTATCCCGAATCCGGGGGCGGCTATGCCTTCGCCCGCGAAGTGCTGGGGCGGCGATGGGGGTTCCTGATGGGCTGGGTGTTCTGGGGCGCCTATCTGTTCATCAGCGGCTACGTCACGCTGGGCTTCGGCGGCTACCTGGGATCGCTCACCGGGCTGCCGCCGGCATGGGGCGCCATCGCGCTGGTGGCGGCCTGCGTTGCCGTCAACGCGGCCGGAGTCAGGCTTTCGGGGCAGATGCAGGTGCTGGTGATCGGCGTGGCCCTGGCCGGGCTGCTGGGCTTCGCACTGGCCGGCCTGCCGTCCGTGCAGACGCATCGGTTCACGCCCTGGATGCCCAATGGGGCGTCCGGCATGCTCTCCGCCGCCCTCATCGCCTTCCTGGCCTTCGGCGGCTTCGACATGGTGGCGGCCGCGGGCGAAGAGATCGAGCGGCCGGAGAGAAACCTGCCGCTGGCCATTCTGCTCACGCTCGCCATCGTGCTGGTGGTGTACCTGCTGGTGGCGTTCGCGGCGCTGGGCACGCTGGATTGGCGCCTGCTCGGCGCGTCCGCCGCGCCCCTGGCCGATGCGGCCCAGGCGTTCATGGGAAGCATCGGCGGCCGCCTGGTGGCCGGCGTGGCCGTGCTGACGACCGCCGCCACCGCGAACGCGGTGCTGGTGGTGACGTCGCGCATCAGCTTTGCCATGGCGCGCGACGGGCTGCTGCCGGCGGGCCTGGCGCGGGTAAGCCCCCAGACCCAAGCGCCCTGGGCCGCCGTGCTGCTCAGCGGCGCCCTGCTGGCGCTGGTGGCCTTGACGGCCACGCTGCGCATTTCCACCGCCATAGGCGGCTTCCTGTACGTCGTGCATTTCATTCCGCCGCTGCTGGTCCTGGCCAAGCTGCGCAAGAGCGCCGGGCCCGCGCCCGCCTTCCGGATGCCCGCTCCCGCCATCCTGCTGCCGCTGGCTTTTCTCATGGCGCTGGTCCTGCTCGTTTCCAGCGGCCCGGTCGGCCTGGCGGGCGGCGCGGCATGGATGGCGCTCGGACTGCTCGTGGCCGGCGCCAGGCAGGGCAGCGAGCGCGGGGGCGCGGCATGAGGGGCGACGGGCGTTTCAGCCCGGATTCAGCGGCGCACGGCCGTCATATCCGTTTACGCCGCCACAAAGCGTTTCAGGACGACAGCGGCGGCGCGGCGCGCCGTAACAAACATAGCGACCTGTATACGCTTGGATTCAGGCCCCGGCCCCGGCAATGGGAAATAATGGACGCTCGTCATTGCCAGGGGCGCGCCCCATGCGTTTCACGCCTATCCGATTTCTCACCTCCCGGCATGCGCTGCCCGTGGCGCGCGCCGGCCTGCTCGGCGCCGTCGCGCTGCTGGCGGCCTGCACGGCCACGCCGACCATAGACGAGCGCGATTCCTTCACCCAGGGGAACACCTATTCCCGCAATTTCCCCGGCTCCAGCCAGGCGGCCTGCGAAGCCGGGCGGCGTTCGCTGCTGGGGCAGGGGTACATCATCGACAAGGCCGAGCCCAACCGGGTCAGCGGACACAAGAACTACCAGGACAAGGAAAACGGCAATCAGCATGCGCAGATCCTGTTCAACGTGGACTGTGCGCCCAGCGGCAACGGCGACTCGGTCGTCTACGCCAGTGCGCTGCGCGAGCTGTACACGATAAAGAAGTCCAGCAATTCGGCCAGCGTGGGCCTGAGCGTGCTGGGCGCGGTATCCATGCCAGTGGGCGCCAGCGACGATTCGCTGGTCAAGACCTCCAGCGAAACCATCTCGCGCGGCGCGTTCTACGACGGGTTCTTCGAGCAGGTGGCGCAGAACCTGGCGTCCGCGCAGGCCGCGATCGAGTCGGGCACCACGCCCGCGCAGAATCCGCAGCCGGCCGGCGCGGCGGCCAAGCCGGGGCAGGGCGCGCAGCCCGCGCCCGCCAAGGCGCCGGGCGCGCCTTCGGCCCAGTCCTCGCCGGCCGCCGCGTCGCCGGCGGACGGCGGCGCGGGCAAGCCCGGCCAGGCCGCCCCGGACAGCGAGGCCGCGCGGCCGCCGTCCACGCAGACGCCGGCTGCGCCGTCTGCCGGCAGCTCGGCGCAGCCGGCCCCCGCCGCGTCCTCCGCCCAGCCCTGACCCTCGGCGCGGCGGGCGCCGCGGTCCGCAAGGCCCGCACCACGAGCGAAAAGGCGGGAGAAGGCTGCCGCCGGCTCGGATAGAGGTGATAGCCCGTGAATTTCGGGCACCAGTCCGTCAGCGCGCGCACGAGCCGGACCGACTCGAGGCGCTCCGCCAGTTCGTCTTCCGGCAGCAGCGTGATGCCCAGGCCCGCCAGGGCCGCGTCCACCTGCGGCGGTGCAGTGTTGAAGATGCGCTGTCCGTCGACCTGCACGTTCACCTGCCGGCCGCGGCGCGCGAAACTCCACACGGACAGTCCTCTCGGCCTCGGCATTCTCTGGTTGATGCCGTTGTGCGCGGTGAGGTTCTTGGGGGCCTTGGGAACGGGATGCCGGGGCCGCCGGGAATGGGCAGGCACCCTGTATCCCTGTGTACGCGGGCGGCTACTCGCAGGATCGTGGTGCGCGAGCGCTACGTGCCGCGTATCCGCCATTCCGAGGCGCAGCTCGCCGCCGCCGCGCCCCTGCTGTGCGCTGGCATCACGACCTATTCGCCCTTGCGCCACTGGAACGTCGGCCCTGGCCACAAAGTGGGCGTGGTGGGGACCGGCGGCCTGGGACACATGGGCATCAAGCTGGCCCGCGCCATGGGCGCGCACGAAGTCGCCATCTCCCGTCATGCGGACGAGATGGCGGCCCGTGTCCGGAGCCTGGATTGCATCCTCAACATCGTCGCCGCGCCGCACGATCTCGATCCCTATTTCGCGCTGCTCAAGCGCGATGGCGCCATGGCCGCTGGCAGGCGCGCCCGCCACGCCGCATCCGTCGCCCCAGGTGTTCAGCCCATCATGAAACGCCGCAGCCTTGCTGGTTGCATGATCGGCGGCATCCCCGAAACCCAGGAAATGCTCGACTTATGCGCCGAACGCGGCATCGTGGCCGGCATCGAGATGACCCACGCCGACGAGGTCAACCAGGCCTACGAGCGCATGCTCAAAGGCGGCGTGAAGTACCATTTCGTGATCGACATCGCCAGCCGCGGAGCGCGCCGGGCACAGGCTTGCGGCCAGTTGCCGCGATCGAGCAATGTGCAAGCGGTGGCGAGGTTCTTCGATCTGGGGTGGCTCACGGTCCAGACCCTGGACAAGGCCAGCCAGCCAGCCTTGGTGCGTGAGTCGGACTCGTCCGGGTCGAGTGCTTGGCCTATGGATACGTCCGCGAATACTGCTTCCTGGAAATCCGTGCCGCATTCCCCGGTAATGCTCGATGAGCCAAAAAAAATCCCAACCGATGAGGGTTGGGATTTTGGGTATTGGTGGAGCCGGGGGGAATTGAACCCCCGTCCGCAAGCCCTCCGCAACCAGTTCTACATGCGTAGTCGGCCTATTTGGATTTAACCCTGGACTTAGCCAACCGACAGGCCGGACCAGGGCGATTCACGTAATTTAAGCCTGAACCGTGTGACCCCAGCGCAGACCGATTCCTTGTAAATGTCGCTGCTGCGGTTCGAGGGTTGCCCCCCTGGGAAGTTGCCTTCCCCCGCCTGACCCAAGGACAGATCAGTGCAGCGGCTCACCGATTAAGCGGCGAGAGCGAAACGCTCGTCGTTGGCGTTTGTAGTGTTCCAGTGGATTTACGAGCTTACTGGTGCTCGGCATGCCCTGAGTTGTTTCGCGACCCACGTCGAATCCGGATCGGCCCCAAGTAAGGCTATTGTACGCTCAAACGCGATAGATTGCGCGAATTTTCGGACTCATGCCGTATCGGCGCAGGCGGTCTTGGCGCGGGCGGGCCGCGTGACGCTCATCATAAACAGGGACAGCACGACGGCCGCGCCGACGATGGCGGCGGCGGCCCAGCCCAGGGCGTCCAGGCCCACCCGCTCGATCACGGCGCCGCCGGCCACGGCGCCCAGGCCGATGCCGATGTTAGCGCCCGAGATATTGAGCGAGGCGGCGAAGGCGGGCGCTTCCGGGGCGGCTTTCATGAGGCGCACGTGGCAGACGATGAACAGCGCGGCCTGGGCGATGCCCCAGGCGCCCAGCACCGCAGCCAGCAGGCCGTGCGAGCCCATGACGGCGCCGAGAGTCGTCAGGCTGGCCGCCATGACCGCGGCGAAGAGAGCGGTGGCGCCCAGCGGGCTGCGGTCCACGAGCCGGCCGCCCAGGGTGTTGCCGGCCAGTCCGACGGCGCCGAAAGCCATCATGGTCCAGCCCACGGTGCGGCCATCGAAGCCGGCCAGCCGCTCCAGCATGTCGGCCAGGTAGGTGTAGGCGGTGAACATGCCGGTGAAGACGAGCAGGGAGAGCGCCACGTTGCCCAGCACCACGGGCTTGCGCAGGATGCGCAGTTGGCGGGAGAAGCGCACGCCTTCGGCGTGGACGCGAGTGCTGGGAAAGGCGGCCAGCAGCAGCAGCGCCTTGGCGAAGGCCACGGCCGACAGCGCGCCGAAGGCGGCGCGCCATCCATAGGCGTCGGAAATGAGTACGCCGATGGGTATGCCGAATACGGTGGCCGCGACGATGCCGAACGCCACCAGGGAGATGGCGCGTCCGGCCCGGGCCGGGCCGACCAGTTCCACGGCGGTGGCGCTGGCCAGCGACCAGAAAACGGGCAGGGCCAGGGCCGGCAGGAAACGCGCCAGCGCCATGATCCAGATGTCGGGCGCGGCGGCGGCCAGCGCGTTGGACAGGCCGAAAAGCGCCAGCACGCCCACGAACAGGCGCTTGCGCTCGAGGTTGGCCATGAGGGCCGTGAGAAACGGACCCGTGGCCGCGACGGTGAGCGCGAACAGCGTGACGAGCAGGCCAGCCTGCGCGATGCTCACGTGCAGGTCCCGGGCCAGGCCGGGCAGCAGGCCGACGATCAGGAATTCCGTGGTCAGGACGGTGAAGCCGGCCGCGGACAACAGCAAGATGGGCAATAGCATGAGTATTCCTCTGACGCGCCGCGATGCGGCGCGAGGATGATCGAAAGAGATGGAGGTGTGGCGCAAGCGCGCCGGGCGGCCGCAGGGGCGGCGGCGGAAGTGCGGCGGGGAGGGGAAAGCGCGCCCGCCGGGGGGCGATGTGCCCCGGTGCCCCCAAGGCGCCCAGTCTA
Organism: Achromobacter sp. Marseille-Q4962; assembly: GCF_943737005.1. Taxonomy (GTDB): domain Bacteria; phylum Pseudomonadota; class Gammaproteobacteria; order Burkholderiales; family Burkholderiaceae_B; genus Achromobacter. The sequence continues at coordinate 167,834 of NZ_CALSFU010000009.1, forward strand.
GGGGAGCGCGGTGACGGGATAAAGACGGCGCATCCAACAACTGTGTTTGGCGGGCGCCGCCAATGGCGCGCGGGCGGCCGGGCCGCTCGCGCGTTTCGGCGTTAGCGCAGGCCGACGGGCAGCAGCGGCTCGATGGCCGGCCACAGTTCGCCGGGAGATTGCGCGCAGCGTTCGGCCTGCCAGCAGGCGATGTCGTCTTCTTCGCCGACATAGCCGTAGGCTGCCGCCACGGCCGGCATGCCGGCGGCATGCGCGGCCTGGATGTCGCGCAGGTCGTCGCCCACGTAGACGCAGCGCTCGGTAGCGAAGCCCGCTTCGCGGGCCGCGTGCTGCAGGGGCAGCGGGTGCGGCTTGGCGTGGGCGGTGGTGTCGCCGCAGACCAGCACCGCGCTGTCGCGGACGAGATTCAGGTGCTCGACGATGGGCAGGGTCAGGTAGGTGACCTTGTTCGTGACGATGCCCCACGACAGGCCGCGCCCACGGATGTCGGCCAGCAGCTCGCGAATGCCGGGAAAGAGCCGGCTGTGCACGGTGGAGGCGGCGTGGTAGTCCTCCAGGAACTGCAGCCGCGCGGGTTCGTAGGCGGGGTCGTCGGGGCGCAGGCCCAGCGCCACGCGCAGCAGGCCGCGCGCGCCCTGCGAGGCTACCGGACGCAGCGCTTCGTAAGGCAGGGGCTCCAGCCCGCGCCGTTCGCGCTGGCGGTTGGCCGCGGCGGCCAGGTCGGGGGCGGTGTCGGCCAGCGTGCCGTCGAAGTCGAAGAGGATCAGGGCGCTCATTTGCGGGTAGCCATCAGGTAGTTCACCGAGGTGTCCGAAGACAGGCTGTAGATCTGGGTGATGGGGTTGTACTGCATGCCGCGCATGCCCACAGCCTGCAGGCCGGCGTCGCGCACCGCGGCCGCCAGCTCGCTGGGTTTGATGAACTGGTCGTAGGTGTGCGTGCCGCGGGGCAGCAGCTTGAGCACATATTCGGCGCCGATGATGGCGTAGAGGAACGACTTGGGGTTGCGGTTCAGGGTGGAGAAGAACACCCAGCCGCCCGGCTTGGCGAGCGCGGCGCAGGCGCGCACGATGGAGGAGGGGTCGGGCACGTGTTCCAGCATTTCCATGCAGGTGACCACGTCGTACTGCCCCGGCTGCTCGGCGGCCAGCTCTTCCACGGGCACCTTGCGGTATTCCACTTTCACGCCGGATTCCAGGCCGTGCAGGCGCGCCACCTTGAGCGACTTGTCGGCCAGGTCGATGCCGGTGACGTCGGCGCCGGCCCGCGCCATGGCTTCGGAGAGGATGCCGCCGCCGCAGCCTACGTCCAGCACCTTCTTGCCTGCCAGGCCGCCGGCGCATTCCTGTATCCATTCGAGCCGCAGCGGGTTGATGGCGTGCAGCGGCTTGAATTCGCTTTCGGGATCCCACCAGCGGCTGGCCAGGGCGCTGAACTTGTCCAGTTCGGCCTGGTCGGCATTGACGGGGGCGCGGGCGGAATCGGGAGTCTGGGTGGTCATGGGCGGTCAGGCTGGGGGAAGGCATCGGCGCGCGGCGGGCCGGCCTCGCTGCGCCGCGTCTTGCGCGGGAGCCGGCCGGCCATGCACCGGCATGGTGCGCGCGGGGCGAAAAAAAGGCCTCGCAGTGCGAGGCCTTTATTGTAGCGAGTCCGCCGATTACTTGCGGGTGCCCACGATTTCGATTTCCACGCGACGGTTCTGGGCGCGGCCCTGAGCGGTCTTGTTGGAAGCGATCGGGTTCAGCTCGCCCTTGCCTTCCGTGTAGATACGGTTGGGATCGATGCCCTTGCTGACCAGGTAGGCCTTGACCGAAGCGGCGCGGCGCTCGGACAGCTTCTGGTTGTAGGCTTCGGTACCGATCGAGTCGGTGTGGCCGACGGCGATGATGGTTTCCAGATCGATGCCTTGGGCTTGCTGGGCGACTTGATCCAGCAGTTGACGGCCTTCGGGCTTCAGGGTCGATTTGTCGAAGTCGAAGAACGTGTCGGCGTTGAAGACGACCTTCGCAGCCATCGGAGCGGGCTTCGGCTTTTGTTGCGCAACCGGAACGCCGTCGCAGCCGGGGATGCCGGTAGCCGGGGTCCAGAAGGCATCGCGCCAGCAGAGTTCGTTCGTGCCGTTCTTCCAGACGTCACCGAACGGGTTGCGCCAGTTGTCCACCGTCTGGGGATACGACTGGGCCGAGGCTACACCAGAGGCCGTGACGGCGGCGAAGGCGAGCGCCAGAGCGAATTTGGAGGGTTTGTTCATGTTTCTCCTCGTTGAGCTTGAAGCTGGATAAGTGACTCGCAGCGAACCCCCGCCGCATATCAGGAAAACGGGGCCAGTATAGCAACGCCAAGAGCTGGTTCAAAGGAATAGCTACTGGGTTTCCTGCGTGCTGGAAACAATCTTAAGGCATTTGGGGGCCTTTGGCTTCCCTGCACAGCCGCATTAATGCTGGATATGACGATTTGGGCGCTCCACCCGGCGGAGCGTGTTGGTTTTTGACAACAGGGGTGGCGGGACGGGTCTGGCCGACGCCCGGCCCCCCGATCCGGCCGGCGGCTTGCCGGCCGGCCCGCGCCCTCTGGCGGCGCGCGGAGTCCGCCGCGGAATCGAATGATAGAATTTCCTGTTTGCCCGGCCCGGGTTCCTTCTTACACGATTCTGTCGTTAACTATATGGATTCCTTTGCCAAGGAGACGCTTCCGGTATCGCTGGAAGAAGAGATGCGCCGCAGCTACCTCGATTACGCGATGAGCGTGATCGTGGGACGGGCGCTACCGGATGTGCGAGACGGCCTCAAGCCCGTCCACCGGCGCGTGCTCTACGCGATGCACGAACTCAACAACGACTGGAACCGCGCCTACAAGAAGTCGGCGCGCATCGTCGGCGATGTCATCGGTAAGTACCATCCCCATGGCGACCAGTCCGTCTACGACACCATCGTCCGCATGGCGCAGGATTTCTCCATGCGCTACATGCTGGTCGACGGCCAGGGCAACTTCGGCTCGATCGACGGCGACAACGCCGCGGCCATGCGCTACACCGAAATCCGCCTGGCGAAGATCGCCCACGAGCTGCTGGCCGACATCGACCAGGAAACCGTGGACTTCGGCCCCAACTACGACGGCAGCGAGCAGGAGCCGCTGCTGCTGCCCTCGCGGCTGCCCAACCTGCTGGTGAACGGCAGTTCCGGCATCGCCGTGGGCATGGCCACCAACATTCCGCCGCACAACCTGGCCGAGGTCGTGGACGGCTGCCTGTACTGCCTGCGCAACCCGGAATGCTCCGTGGACGAGCTCATCGAACTCATTCCGGCGCCCGACTTCCCCACCGGCGGCATCATCTACGGCATGTCGGGCGTGCGCGAGGGCTACCGCACCGGCCGCGGCCGGGTGGTCATGCGCGCCAAGACCCACTTCGAGGATCTGGACAAGGGCAACCGCCAGGCCATCGTGGTCGACGCGATTCCCTACCAGGTCAACAAGAAGACGCTGCAGGAGCGTATCGCCGAGCTGGTCAACGAGAAGAAGATCGAGGGCATTTCCGACATCCGCGACGAGTCGGACAAGGAAGGCATGCGCCTGGTCATCGAGCTCAAGCGCGGCGAAGTGCCCGAGGTCGTGCTCAACAACCTCTACAAGAACACGCAGCTGCAGGACACCTTCGGGATGAACCTGGTGGCGCTGGTCGACGGCCAGCCCCGCCTGCTCAACCTGAAGCAGATGATCGACTACTTCCTGCAGCACCGCCGCGAAGTGGTCACGCGGCGCACGGTGTTCCAGCTGCGCAAGGCCCGCGAGCGCGGCCACGTGCTGGAAGGCCTGGCGGTGGCGCTGGCGAACATCGACGATTTCATCGCCATCATCAAGGCCGCGCCCACGCCGCCCGTGGCGCGCCAGGAACTGATGGCGCGCGCCTGGGATTCGTCCCTGGTTCGCGAGATGCTCTCGCGCGCCGATGCGGACACGGCCGGCGGACGCGCGGCCTACCGGCCCGACGGCCTGGGCGAGGCATTCGGCCTGCAGGACGACGGCATGTACCGCCTGAGCGAGACTCAGGCGCAGGAAATCCTCAACATGCGCCTGCAGCGCCTGACCGGGCTGGAGCAGGACAAGATCGTCGGCGAGTACAAGGACATCATGTCCACCATTGCCGACCTGCTCGACATCCTGTCGCGGCCCGAGCGCATCACCTCCATCATCGGCGAGGAGCTCCAGGCCATCAAGGCGGAGTTCTCCACCGGCGCCAAGGACACGCGCCGTTCGGAAATCGAGCTGAACGCCACCGAACTGGACACCGAAGACCTGATCACGCCCACCGACATGGTCGTGACGCTCTCGCACGGCGGCTACATCAAGAGCCAGCCGCTGTCGGAATACCGTGCGCAGAAGCGCGGCGGCCGCGGCAAGCAGGCCACCGCCATGAAGGAGAACGACTGGATCGACCAGTTGTTCATCGCCAACACGCATGATTTCCTGCTGTGCTTCTCCAACCGCGGCCGGGTGTACTGGCTCAAGGTGTGGGAAGTGCCGCAAGGCACCCGCAACTCGCGCGGCAAGCCCATCGTCAACATGTTCCCGCTGGCCGACGGCGAGAAGATCACCGTGGTGCTGCCGGTCAAGGAGTTCAGCGAAGATCACTACGTGTTCATGGCCACTTCGCGCGGCACTGTGAAGAAGACGCCGCTGTCCGATTTCTCCAACCCGCGCAAGGCGGGCATCATCGCGGTGGACCTGGACGAGGGCGATTACCTCATCGGCGCCGATCTCACCGACGGCAAGCACGACGTGATGCTGTTTTCCGATGCCGGCAAGGCCGTGCGCTTCGACGAGAACGACGTGCGCCCGATGGGCCGCAACGCACGCGGCGTGCGCGGCATGATGCTCGAAGACGGCCAGACCGTGATCGCGCTGCTGGTGGCGGGCGACGAGACGCAGAGCGTGCTCACCGCCACCGAGAACGGCTACGGCAAGCGCACGCCCATCACCGAGTACACCCGCCACGGCCGCGGCACCAAGGGCATGATCGCCATCCAGACCAGCTCGCGCAACGGCAAGGTGGTCGGCGCGGTGCTTGTCATGCCGTCCGATGAAATCATGCTCATCACCACCGGCGGCGTGCTGGTGCGCACCCGGGTCGCGGAAATCCGTGAAATGGGCCGCGCCACGCAGGGCGTCACGCTCATCAACGTGGACGACGGCAGCTCGCTGTCCGGCGTGCGCCGCGTGGTGGAAAGCGATGCCGACGAGGACGGCGACCTGGACGACGACCAGGACGCGGGCGACGACGGCGCGACGGATTCGACTGAACCTACGGAGCAATAATGGCCCGCCCCTGGAATTTCTCGGCCGGCCCCTCGGCGCTGCCCGAGGTGGTGCTGCAGCAAGCCGCTGCGGAAATGCTGGACTGGCACGGCAGCGGCATGTCCGTGATGGAAATGAGCCATCGCGGCAAGCATTTCGTGCAGATCTGCGACGAGGCGGAAGCCGACCTGCGCGACCTGCTCGATCTTCCGGCCGACTACGCCGTCATGTTCATGCAGGGCGGCGGTTCCGGGGAAAACGCCATCGTTCCCATGAACCTCATGGGGCGGCGCGGCACGCCGGCGGCCGATTTCGTCGTGACCGGCCACTGGTCCAAGCGTTCGCACGCCGAGGCCCGCCGCTACGGCGACGCCCAGGTCGCGGCGTCCAGCGCCGAGGCCGTCACGCTCGACGGCCGCCAGCAGGCGCCGTTTTCCTGGGTGCCCGAGCCCGGCGCCTGGCGCGTGCGCAAGGAATCCGCCTACCTGCACCTGTGCAGCAACGAAACCATCGGCGGCGTGGAGTTCATGGACTGGCCCGACATGGCCGCGCTGGGCGCGCCCGATGTGCCGCTGGTGGTGGACGCCTCCTCGCATTTCCTGTCGCGTCCCATGGACGTCACCCGCTGCGGCCTGCTGTTCGCCGGTGCGCAGAAGAACGCCGGCCCGGCCGGCGTCACCGTGGTGATCGCCCGGCGCGACCTCATCGGCCATGCGCTGCCCATCTGCCCTTCGGCCTTCGACTACGCCAACGTGGCCGCCGAGCACTCGCGCTACAACACGCCGCCCACGTTCGCCATCTACGTGGCGGGCCTGGTGTTCAAGTGGGTGAAGGCCAACGGCGGGGTGGCGGGCATGGAAGCGGCCAACAAGGCCAAGGCCGAACTGCTCTACGGCTATCTGGACGGCACCGATTTCTACCGCAATCCGGTGCACGTGCCGGTGCGCTCGCGGATGAACGTGCCCTTCGTGCTGCGCGACGAATCGCTCAATGACGCCTTCCTGCAGGGCGCCGAGGCGGCCGGCCTGACGCAGCTCAAGGGCCACAAGAGCGTCGGCGGCATGCGCGCCTCCATCTACAATGCCGTTCCGCTGGCCGGGGTGCAGGCCCTGGTCGAGTACCTGAAGGAATTCGAGCGTCGCTATGGATGAGTCACTGCAGCGCAAGCTGCTTCCCCTGCGCGAGCGCATCGACGCGCTCGACGCGCAGATCCTCGACCTGCTGTGCCAGCGCGCCCGCGCCGCGCAGGAAGTGGGCGAGGCCAAGCATGCGGCCCAGGCCGACGGGCCCGTGCTGCGTCCCGAGCGCGAGGCCGAGGTCATCCGCCGGCTGCAGCAGCTCAATGCCGGACCGTTTCCCAATGCCGGCGTGGCCGCCGTCTGGACCGAGATCATTTCCGCCTGCCGCGGCCTGGAGCGGGGCATGACCGTCGCGTATCTGGGGCCGCAGGGGTCGTTCTCCGAACAGGCAGCCATGGAGCATTTCGGCCACGCGGTGCAGTCGCTGCCATGCCCCTCGTTCGATGAGGTCTTCCGCGCCGTCGAGGCGGGGCAGGCCGACGTGGGCATGGTGCCGGTGGAAAACTCCACCGAAGGCGCGGTCAACCGCAGCCTGGACCTGCTGCTCAATACGCCGCTCAAGATCCTGGGCGAGCGCTCGCTGGTGATCCGCCACTGCCTGATGACGCAATCGGGCACCATGGACGGCATCAAGACCATTTCCGCGCATCCGCAGGCGCTGGCGCAGTGCCAGGGCTGGCTCACGCGCCACTATCCCGACCTCAACCGGGTGGCCGCCGCCAGCAATTCCGAGGCCGCGCGCGTGGCCGCGGAGAACGCTTCCGTGGCGGCCATCGCGGGCGAGGTCGCGGCGCCGGCCTGGAACCTGCGCATCGTCGAGGCCGGCATCCAGGACGATCCCCAGAACCGCACCCGCTTTCTCGCCATCGGCGACATCGAGCCCCTGCCCAGCGGCAAGGACAAGACCAGCCTCATCCTGGCGGTGCCCAACCGCGCCGGCGCGGTCTACGAAATGCTCGCGCCCCTGGCCGCCAACGGCGTGTCCATGACGCGTTTCGAGTCCCGTCCGGCGCGCACCGGCCAGTGGGAGTACTACTTCTACGTCGACGTGCTGGGCCACCGCAACGATCCCAATGTCGCGAGCGCCCTGGCCGCCCTGCAGGCGCAGGTCGCCTTTTTCAAGGTGCTGGGTTCGTACCCGGCGCAATAAGCCACCACCATGACCACCGCATCCAAGCCCCTCGTCGCTCCCCGGCACGTCAGCGCTATCGCGCCGTACCAGGCCGGCAAGCCCATCGAAGAACTGGCCCGCGAGTTCGGGCTGGATCCCGCCGGCATCGTCAAGCTCGCGTCCAACGAAAATCCGCTGGGCATGCCCGAGTCGGCCCGCAAGGCCATGCTGGCCGCGGCCGAGTCGCTCGCGCGCTATCCCGATCCCAATGGCTTCGACCTGAAGGCGGCGCTGTCCCAGCGCTACGGCGTGCCGGCAAGCTGGATCACCCTGGGCAACGGCTCGAACGACATCCTCGAGATCGCGGCCCTGGCGCTGCTGGAGCCGGGCGCCTCGGCCGTCTACGCGCAGCATTCCTTCGCCGTCTACCGCCTGGCGACGCAGGCCCGGGGCGCGCGCCACATCGTGGTGCCCGCGCGCGATTACGGGCACGATCTGGACGCCATGTTCGAGGCCATTGCCGACGACACGCGCCTGGTGTTCATCGCCAACCCCAACAATCCCACCGGCACCTTCGTGCCGGGCGACCGCGTCGCCGCCTTCCTGGAGCGCGTGCACGAGACGCACGGCGACCGCGTCACCGTGGTGCTGGACGAGGCCTACAACGAATACCTCGACCCCGAGCTGCGCTTCGACAGCACGGACCTGGTGCGCCGCTACGCCAACCTGATCGTCTCGCGCACCTTTTCCAAGGCCTATGGGCTGGCCGGCCTGCGCGTGGGCTTCGCCGTGGCGCAGCCCGCGCTGACCGATCTGCTCAACCGCGTGCGCCAGCCGTTCAACGTGAACACGCTGGCCCAGGCCGCGGCCATCGCCGCCCTGGCCGACGCCGACTATCTCCAGCGCGCCTACGAATCCAACAAGGCCGGCAAGGCCCAGCTCTGCGCCGCTTTCGAGCGGCTCGGACTGCGCTACGTGCCCAGCTACGGCAACTTCGTCCTGGTGCGCGTCGGCGACGCCCCGCGCATCAACCTCGAACTGCTCAAGCGCGGCGTCATCGTGCGTCCCGTCGCCGGCGACGGCTTGCCCGAGTGGCTGCGCGTCACCATCGGCCTGCCGCAGGAAAACGCGCGCTTCATCGAGGCGCTCGAGGCGGTTCTGGAGGAATGAGCACCGCACGGCCGCCCGAAGGCGCTGACGGCGGGGCCGCCGCTCCCCTGATTCCCGTGCTGGCCGTGGCCGGCGTGGGCCTCATCGGCGGATCGTTCGCCGCCGCGCTGCGCCAGGCGGGGCAGGTAGGCCGGGTGCTGGGCGTGGGGCGCAATCCCGCGTCGCTGGAGCGCGCCGTCGCGCTGGGGCTCATCGACGAGGCCGTCAGCGCCGAAAACGCGGCGGCCCGGGCCGACCTGGTCATGCTGGCCACGCCCGTCGGCGCCCTCGGGGACACGCTGCGGCGCATGTTGCCGCACTTGCGGCCCGGCGCGCTGCTCACCGACGCCGGCAGCACGAAAAGCGAAGTCATCGCCGCGGCCCGCCAGGCGCTGGGGGGGCAGATCGGATGCTTCGTGCCCGGCCACCCCATCGCGGGCGCGGAGCGCACGGGCCCGGAAGCCGCCGATCCCGGCCTGTACCGCGGGCGGCGCGTCATCCTCACCCCGCTGCCCGAAAACAGCGCTGGCGACGTTGCGCGGGTGGCCCGGGCCTGGGAGGCCTGCGGCGCGCGGGTTTCGGACATGGACGCCGACGCGCACGACCGCGTCCTCGCGTCCGTCAGCCATTTGCCGCACTTGCTTTCCGCCGTCTACATGGAGCAGGTCGCCCGCGCCGGCGACGCGCGGCTGCGGCTCGACACCGCGGGCAGCGGTTTCCGCGATTTCACCCGCATCGCGGCGGGCTCGCCGGAAATGTGGCGCGACATCTTCCTGTCGAACCGGGAGGCCATGCTGCAAGAGCTGGCCGGCCTGCGCGCCGGGCTCGACCGCGCCGAGCGGGCCATCGCCGAGGGCGACGGCGAAGCGCTGCTGGCGCAACTGGATACGGCGGCGCAGGCGCGCCGCTCGTGGCGCAAGGAGTAATCATGGGCGCATTGCCTTATCTCGACCTGCCCCGCGCGCGCCGCGCGCAGGGCACGATGGCCCTGCCGGGCTCCAAGAGCATTTCCAACCGCGTGCTGCTGCTGGCGGCGCTGGCGCAAGGACGCTGCGACATCACCGGCCTGCTCGACTCCGACGACACCCGGGTCATGCTGGGCGCGCTGCGCCAGCTCGGCGTGACGGTGTCCGAGCCGCAGCAGGGGCGGGTCACCGTGGAAGGCGTGCGGCGGTTTCCCGTCGAAAGCGCGGACCTGTTCATGGGCAACGCCGGCACCGCGATCCGGCCGCTGACGGCCGCGCTGGCGGTAATGGGCGGCGACTACCGACTGTCCGGCGTGCCGCGCATGCACGAGCGGCCCATCGGCGATCTGGTCGACGCGCTCGCGGCCCTGGGGGCCGAAGTGGAGTACCTGGGACAGGCCGGCTATCCGCCGCTGCGCATCGGCCGCGGCGCGCTGAAGGCCGGCGCCGTCGCGCGCGTGCAGGGTTCGGTGTCCAGCCAGTTCCTCACCGCCTTGCTGCTGGCCGCGCCCGTGCTGGTGGGCCGGACGGGCCAGGCCGTCGGCATCGAAGTCGCCGGCGAGCTCATCTCCAAGCCCTATATCGAAATCACCCTCAACCTGATGGCGCGCTTCGGCGTGCAGGTCCGGCGCGAGGGCTGGAGCCGCTTCACCGTGGAGGCGGACGCGGTCTACCGCAGCCCGGGCCGCATCGCGGTGGAAGGCGATGCGTCCACCGCGTCGTATTTCCTGGCGCTGGGCGCGATCGGCGGCGGTCCGGTGCGCGTGACCGGCGTGGGCGCAGACAGCATCCAGGGCGACGTGGCGTTCGCCGACACCCTGGCTGCCATGGGCGCCAGGGTGGAATACGGCCCCGGCTGGATCGAGGTGACGGGCGTGCGCGTGGCCGAGGGCGGCAAGCTCAAGGCGTTCGACACCGATTTCAACCTCATTCCCGACGCTGCCATGACCGCGGCGGCGCTGGCCCTCTACGCCGACGGCCCGTGCCGCCTGCGCAACATCGGCAGCTGGCGGGTCAAGGAAACCGACCGCATCCACGCCATGCAGACCGAGCTGGAGAAGCTGGGCGCGGTCGTGGAATCGGGGCCGGATTGGCTGCGCGTGACGCCGCCCGCCGAAGGCGGCTGGCGCGACGCGCACATCGGCACCTGGGACGACCACCGCATGGCCATGTGTTTTTCGCTCGCGGCCTTCGGCCCGGCGGCGGTGCGCATCCTGGATCCGGGTTGCGTGAGCAAGACCTTCCCGGGTTACTTTGACGTCTACGCCGGCCTGGTGTCGGCCTAATAAGGGCGCGCCGGCGCACCCTGGGGCCGGCGGCCTTGATTGCAAACAGACTTTCGGGTGCGCGGCAAGGCGCGCCCTTGCGAGAACCATGACAGCGATTCTTCCGGAGCATGTTCCGGTCATAACCATCGACGGCCCCACCGCCTCGGGCAAGGGCACCGTGGCGCACCGCGTCGCCAAGGCGCTGGGCTGGTCCGTGCTGGACAGCGGCGCGCTCTACCGGCTGACCGCGCTGGCCGCGCTGCGTCGCGGTGTGCCGGCCGACGACGAGCCCGCGGTGGCGCGGGTGGCCCAGGCCCTCGACGTCCGGTTCGACGGCCCCCACGTCTACTTGGACGGCGCGGAGGCCAGCCACGACATCCGCCGCGAGGAAGTCGGCAATTTCGCCTCGCGCGTGGCCGCGTTTCCCGGCGTGCGGCAGGCGCTGCTCGAGCGCCAGCGGGTTTTCCGCCAGCCGCCGGGCCTGGTGGCGGACGGCCGCGACATGGGCACCGTGGTGTTCCCGGACGCGGTCCTGAAGGTCTTCCTGGTGGCCGACGTGGTGGCGCGGGCCGAAAGGCGCCGTAAGCAGTTGATCGAAAAGGGAATTTCTGCTAACCTGGATGACCTTTTGCGGGATATGCGCGAGCGGGACGCCCGCGATACCCAGCGCGCCGCGGCGCCGCTGGCTCCCGCGCCGGATGCGCGAATCCTGGATTCGTCGAATCTGACGATCGCCGAAACCGTGCAGGCCATTCTCGATTTCTGGCGCGAGGCCGGAGCGGGGGCAGCGTAAAAGCGTCAACGGCGAAATAAGGGTGAAGGGCAAGAGCAAAAGGTAAGGGGTAAGGGCGCACCGGGCACGACAGCCTGTTGCTGCGCCGGCCCGGCGCCTGGTGCCACGATTTTCCGCCTTCGGGCGGGCGCGGATGCGCCGAAAAGGCGGTCCGCATCATGCAGTGCCCCGCGGTGTCCCGCAGCTTCCGGCAAGCGCCGGTTTCATGCGGAGCGTTCCGCGGGTGGTTTTTCCGGCCCTGTTTCCGCCAGGGCGCCGTTGCCGGCTCTTCTTGCCGGGGCGTTCGCGGGCAGGTGTTTTCACTCCACTGTGGCGGGCAATCCGCTGCGGTGTGTTTTTAACGGCCATCCGGCCCAATGGATTTCAATCCCATGTCTTCCGTTTCCACTACCGCTACCGGCGGCGAAAGCTTTGCCGATCTGTTTGCCGAGAGCCTCAAGAGCCAGGACATGAAGTCCGGCGAGGTCATCAGCGCCGAAGTCGTTCGCGTCGACCACAATTTCGTCGTCGTCAACGCCGGCCTGAAGTCCGAAGCCCTGATTCCCCTGGACGAGTTCCTGAACGACCAGGGCGAACTCGAAGTGCAACCCGGCGATTTCGTCTCGGTGGCCATCGATTCCCTGGAAAACGGCTATGGCGACACCATCCTGTCGCGTGACCGCGCCAAGCGCCTGTCGGCCTGGCTGCAACTGGAAAAGGCCCTCGAGAACGGCGAGCTGGTCACCGGCACCATCACCGGCAAGGTGAAGGGCGGCCTGACCGTCATGACCAACGGCATCCGCGCGTTCCTGCCGGGTTCGCTGGTGGACCTGCGTCCGGTCAAGGACACCACCCCGTACGAAGGCAAGACCCTCGAATTCAAGGTCATCAAGCTCGACCGCAAGCGCAACAACGTCGTCCTGTCGCGTCGCCAGGTGCTGGAAGCCAGCATGGGCGAAGAGCGCCAGAAGCTGCTCGAAACCCTGCACGAAGGCGCAGTGGTCAAGGGCGTGGTCAAGAACATCACCGACTACGGCGCGTTCGTTGACCTGGGCGGCATCGACGGCCTGCTGCACATCACCGACATGGCCTGGCGCCGTGTCCGCCACCCCTCCGAAGTCCTGCAAGTGGGCCAGGAAGTCGAAGCCAAGGTGCTCAAGTTCGACCAGGAAAAGAGCCGCGTCTCGCTGGGCGTCAAGCAACTGGGCGAAGACCCGTGGGTGGGTCTGGCCCGCCGCTATCCGCAAGGCACCCGCCTGTTCGGCAAGGTCACCAACCTGACCGACTACGGCGCGTTCGTCGAAGTGGAAGCCGGCATCGAAGGCCTGGTGCACGTGTCCGAAATGGACTGGACCAACAAGAACGTCGATCCGCGCAAGGTCGTGACCCTGGGCGAAGAAGTCGAAGTCATGGTCCTCGAGATCGACGAAGACCGTCGCCGCATCTCGCTGGGCATGAAGCAGTGCCGCCAGAACCCGTGGGAAGAGTTCGCCACGAACTTCAAGCGCGGCGACAAGGTCCGCGGCGCCATCAAGTCGATCACCGACTTCGGCGTGTTCGTCGGCCTGCCCGGCGGCATCGACGGCCTGGTCCACCTGTCCGACCTGTCGTGGACGGAATCGGGCGAAGAAGCCGTGCGCAACTTCAAGAAGGGCGACGAGATCGAAGCCGTGGTCCTGGGCATCGACACCGACAAGGAGCGCATCTCGCTGGGCATCAAGCAGCTCGAAGGCGATCCGTTCAACAACTTCGTGGCCACCTACGACAAGGGCGCCGTGGTTCCGGGCACCATCAAGTCGGTCGAGCCCAAGGGCGCCGTCGTGACGCTGTCCGTGGACGTGGAAGGCTACCTGCGCGCCTCCGAGATCTCCTCGGGCCGCGTGGAAGACGCCACCACCGTGCTGAAGGCCGGCGAGAACATCGAAGCCATGATCGTCAACATCGACCGCAAGACGCGCTCGATCCAGCTGTCGATCAAGGCCCGCGACAACGCCGAGACCGCCGAAACCATCCAGCGCATGTCTGAAGCCAGCGCCTCCTCGGGCACGACCAACCTCGGCGCGCTGCTGAAGGCCAAGCTGGACCAACAGCGCAACGACGGTTAATAGTGACCAAGTCGGAGCTGATCGCCGCCCTGGCGGCCCGCTATCCTCAGCTGGCCGCCCGCGACACCGATATCGCCGTCAAGACCGTTCTCGATGCCATGACCCAGGCCCTGGCCTCGGGCCAGCGCATCGAGATCCGGGGTTTCGGCAGTTTTTCGTTGTCGCGGCGATCCCCCCGCATCGGCCGCAATCCCAAGTCCGGCGAACAGGTGCTGGTGCCTGGCAAGCAGGTGCCGCACTTCAAGGCGGGCAAGGAATTGCGCGAGCGGGTGGATGTGGCTGGCGGCAACGAAGAGGACGCCTCATCCTCCGGATCGGGCGAGCCGATGCCGTCCATGGTCAGTCTGCACGCCATGCATTGACGGCGCGGCAGTCGCGGCTGCCCCCGGGCAGATCCGACCGCGTGCAAAGCCCCTCGAATTTCCGAGGGGCTTTGTTTTTTCCGGCCGACCATGTTCCGGCGATCGTCTTGCCGGCGCTCCCCCCCCCCGGGGGGGGCAAAAGCCGGGTGCGGCGGCCGGCTTGTCGCTTACAATTGACAGTCTTGAATTCATAGGAGCATGCGTCATGCGCTACCTCGTCTGGGCCCTGCGATTGCTCGTCTTCATTGCCGTTCTGATGTTCGCCCTGAAAAACACCGATCCGGTGGCCGTCAGGTTCTACGCGGATTACGTGGTGCAGGACGTTCCCCTCATCGTGGTCATGCTGGCTGCCTTCGTCGTGGGCGCGCTCTTCGGCCTGCTGCTGACCGTGCCGGCCGCCATGCGACGCCGCCGCGAAGCCATGCGCCTGCGCCGCGAGCTGGACCGCGTCCAGGCCGCCGTCGCGGGCACCACGCCGTCGGTGCCGCCGGAGGCCGTGGCTCCCATGTCGCCGCTCTGATCCGGATCAGGCGTCCCGATTTTTTCGTCTGAATAAGAAAACAGAGCTCCGATAGTGGATTTCGAACCCTGGCTGCTGATATTCGTGCCGGTATTGTTCGCGCTGGGCTGGCTGGCCGCGCGTTTCGATTTCCGGCAAATGCTGCGCGAGACGCGCAGCCTGCCCGACTCCTATTTCCGCGGGCTGAACTTCCTGCTCAACGAAGAGCCGGACCAGGCCATCGACGCCTTCGTCGAGGTGGCCAAGCTCGACCCGGAAACCACCGAACTGCACTTCGCCCTGGGCAGCCTGTTCCGGCGGCGCGGCGAAATGGAGCGCGCCATCCGCGTGCACCAGAGCCTGCTCAATCGCGCGGACCTTCCCGCGGCCGAGCGCGAGCATGCGCAGCACGAGCTGGCCCAGGATTTCCTCAAGGCGGGCATGCTGGACCGCGCCGAAGCGGGATTCAAGCAGCTCAAGGACACGCGCTACGCGCTGCCCGCGCTGCGCTCGCTGATCCGCATCTACGAATCCGAGCACGATTGGCCGCGCGCCATCGAGGCCGTCAAGACCCTGCACGGGCTGGTGGACGAGCCCGTGCCGCAGATCGTGCACTACTACTGCGAGCAGGCGCAGTCTGCGCTGTCGGCCAAGCCCGCCGACACCGATGCCGCGCATGCCGCGCTGGATGCCGCCGACCATGCCCTGCACGCGGCCGATGCGGCCGGCGGCAAGGGCGCCATGGTGCGCACCGCAATGCTGCGCGCGCGCCTGGCGCTGCTCGAGAACGACCCGAAGCGCGAGCGTCTCTACCTGGAGTCCATCCTTACCGACGCGCCCGAATTCGCCGGCCTGGTGGCCGAGCAGCTGCTGGCCAACTACCGGAACGCCGGCCAGCAGGAAGCCGGCCTCGACCTGCTGCAAAAGCAGTATGCCCGGCATGCGTCGCTCGACCTTTTCAACGTGGTGTTCCGCGAGCTGCGGGCGCAGCAGGGCGCCGCGCCGGCCTGGGCGTTCGCGCGCTCGGCGCTGCGCCACCACCCCTCGCTGCTGGGCCTGGACCGCCTGCTCGAGGCCGAACTGGCCACGGCCGATGGCGAGTCCGGCGTGGAGGGCCCCGTGCCCGGCGCCGACCTCACCCTGCTGCGCAGCCTGATCCACAAACATACGCAACGCCTGGACCGCTACGCCTGCCGCAGCTGCGGCTTCCAGGCCCGTCGCTTTTATTGGCAGTGCCCTGGCTGCAACGCATGGGAAACCTACGCGCCGCGCCGTCTGGAAGAAACCGAATGAACGCATTTCCCGCAGAAGCCGTTTCGCACAGCCGCGTCCTGGTGGTGGGCGATCTCATGCTGGATCGGTATTGGTTCGGCGAAGTCGAGCGCATCTCGCCCGAGGCGCCGGTGCCCGTGGTGCGCGTGGCGCGCCGCGAAGACCGCCTGGGCGGGGCGGCCAACGTCGCCCGCAACGTGGCGGCGCTGGGCGGCCACGTGACGCTGGTGGGCGTGCTGGGCGAGGACGAGGCGGGCCACAGCGTGCGGCGCCTGGCCGCCGAAGCCGGCATCAACGCCGATCTCATCGTCGACGCCAGTCTGCACACCACGCTGAAGATGCGCGTCCTGGGGCGCCAGCAGCAGCTGCTGCGCGTGGATTTCGAACAGCACCCCGAGACGCGGGCGCTCGACGAGATCGACGCCGCGGTGGCGCGGCACCTGGCCAGCCACGATGTCATCGTGCTGTCGGACTATGCCAAGGGCGTGCTGGCCCGCGTGCAGCCCATGATCGCCCAGGCGCGCGCCGCGGGCATTCCCGTGCTGGTCGATCCGAAGGGCGACGATTATGTCCGCTACCACGGCGCCACCCTGGTCACGCCCAACCGCGCCGAGATGCAGCAGGCCGTGGGGCGCTGGAACAGCGAATCCGAGCTCACCGAGCGGGCGCAGCGGCTGCGCTCGGAGCTGGAGCTGGAAGCCCTGCTCGTCACCCGGTCCGAGCAGGGCATGACTTTGTTTACCGACGCAGGGCGCGCGCATACCGATGCGCAGGCCCACGAGGTGTTCGACGTGTCCGGCGCGGGCGACACCGTGCTGGCCACGCTGGCCGTCATGCGCGCCATCGGCCTGCCCTGGACCGAAGCCATGGACTGGGCCAACCGGGCCGGCGGCATCGCCGTGGGCAAGCTGGGCACCTCCGTCGTCACCGCCGCCGAACTGGCAGGAGTATCCCCATGATCATCGTTACAGGAGCCGCGGGCTTCATCGGCAGCAACCTGGTGCGGGGCCTGAACCGCCGCGGCATCGAGGACATCATCGCGGTCGACGATCTCACCGAGGGCGACAAGTTCCTCAACCTCGTCGATTGCCGCATCGCCGACTACCTGCACAAAGACGAATTCCGCCAGCGCGTGGCCAGCGGCGAGCTGCCGGAGGTGCGCGCCGTGTTCCACCAGGGCGCGTGCTCCGACACCACCGAGCGCAACGGCCGGTACATGATGGACAACAACTATCGCGTCACGCTGGAGCTCTTCGAGTTCTGCCAGGCGCGCCGCGTGCCGTTCATCTATGCCTCGTCGGCCGCCGTCTACGGCGGGTCTTCCACCTATGCGGAAGATCCGGCCAACGAGCGGCCGCTGAACGTCTACGGCTACTCCAAGCTGCTGTTCGACCAGGTGCTGCGCCAGCGCATGGACACGCTCACGGCCCAGGTCGTGGGCCTGCGCTACTTCAACGTCTACGGCCCGCACGAACAGCACAAGGGCCGCATGGCCTCGGTGGCCTTCCACAACATGAACCAGTTCCTCGAACACGGCCACGTGCGCCTGTTCGCGGGCTGGGACGGCTACGCCGACGGCGGCCAGAGCCGCGATTTCATTTCGGTCGAAGACGTGGTCGCGGTGAACCTGCATTTTCTCGACAACCCCGGCCGGTCGGGTATCTTCAACTGCGGCACGGGCCGCGCCCAGCCCTTCAACGACGTGGCGGCGGCGGTGGTCAATGCCCTGCGCGCCGAACGCGGCGAGGCCACGCTGACCCTGGCCCAGCTCGTGGAGCAGCAGCTCATCCGCTATATCCCGTTTCCGGACGATCTCAAGGGCCGCTACCAGAGCTACACCCAGGCCGACGTGCGCAATCTGCGGGCCGCGGGTTTCACGGCGCCCATGCGCGACGTGCAGACCGGCGTCTCGGAATACGTGCGCTACTGGCGCGCGCGCTGAACGCGGCGGGCGCGGGTCCAGCCAGGCCGCCGACGAAGGCCACCGCAAGCGGTGGCCTTTTTTTCATTCGTGCCTGCCGGGGTGGGCAAATCCGTTCACCGCGGCCGCGGGGCGAGGCGCGGCGCGGGATGATGCGGACAGGGCGCGGCAATGGCCGCCGCGCTTTTTCCCCTCTGGAGATCCGTATGTTCCGTCTGAAATCCCGCCTGCGCGGCCAACCCGCTGCCGTCCCTTCGACCCTTTTCTCGTTCCGCTCCGTCCGCCGGCCCCGCTCGGGCGCGGGGCGCTTGCCGGCGCCGCCTGCGGCGCGGGGCGCGGGCCTCAGGCGGGCGCTCATGCTGGCGCTGGCCGCCGCGGGCATCGGCCTGGCCGGCGCCGCGCACGCGCTGGACGCCAACCGCGCGTCGGCGCAGGAGCTGGAGCGCATCCGCGGCATCGGCCCGCGCACCGCCGAGATCATCGTCCAGGAACGCGAGCGGGGCGGCCCGTTCGAATCCATGGACGACCTGGCCGAGCGGGTGCGGGGCATGGGCGAAAAACGCATCCAGGCCCTGCGCGCGGCGGGGCTGGAGGTGGGCGGCGACGCATCCGGCGCGGCGCGGCCCGCCGGCCAGCGTGACGCCGCCTCCGGCAAGCCGTCGCGGGCGGGTCCGGCTTCCGGCTCGGCCTCAGGCTCGGTTTCCGGTCCGGCCGCGGGCAAGATGCCGGCGCGCGGCGCGCCTGCGCCGGCGGCGCGGCCCTGATTCCGCCGGCGGGAGTCCCTGGCGCGAACACGGATTTAGGCGTTGCGGCGCGCCAGGCAAGGTTATGATCGGCGGCATGACTACGAACTATCCCACCATCGAACAAACCGTCGGCAACACGCCCCTGGTGCGCCTGCAACGCATTCCGGGCGAGGCCGGCGCGCCGCGCGGCAACGTCATCCTGGCCAAGCTGGAAGGCAACAACCCCGCCGGGTCGGTCAAGGACCGCCCGGCGCTGTCCATGATCCGGCGCGCCGAGGAGCGCGGCGACATCAAGCCGGGCGACACGCTGATCGAGGCCACCAGCGGCAACACGGGCATCGCGCTGGCCATGGCCGCCGCCATGCGCGGCTACCGCATGATCCTCATCATGCCGGACAACCTCTCGCTGGAGCGCCGCGCCGCCATGACCGCCTACGGCGCCGAGCTCATCCTCACCCCCGCCGACAAGGGCGGCATGGAGTATGCGCGCGACCTGGCCACCGAAATGCAGGCCGAGGGCAAGGGCGTGGTGCTCGACCAGTTCGCCAATCCCGACAATCCGCGCGCCCACGTCGAAACCACGGGGCCGGAAATCTGGAACCAGACCGAGGGCCGGATCACCCATTTCGTCAGCGCCATGGGCACCACCGGCACCATCATGGGCGTGTCCACCTACCTGAAGTCGCGCAACCCGGCGGTGCAGGTGGTGGGCGCCCAGCCCGCCGAGGGCTCGCAGATCCCCGGCATCCGCAAGTGGCCCGAAGCCTACCTGCCCAAGATCTTCGATGCCAGCCGCGTGGACGCCTACGAGTCCATCCAGCAGGCCGAGGCCGAAACCATGGCGCGCCGCCTGGCGGCCGAGGAAGGCATCTTCGGCGGCATTTCGTCGGCCGGCGCACTCGTGGCGGCCCTGCGCGTCGCCGAACGCGTCAATAACGCCACCATCGTCTTCATCGTCTGCGACCGCGGCGACCGCTATCTGTCCACCGGCGTCTTCAACTGACGCCGGGGCCGGCGAACCCGGCCGCCGGAACCACCGCACGCAAGGCTCCCGGCGGGGAGCCTTTTCTTTTGCATGCCTCCTTTTGCGCACCCGGGCTGCCCGATCGCGCCTCGGCCCGTTTGGCCAGGCCGGCCGGCGGATCAGCGGCCGACGCGCATTTCGATCTCCTTGGCGAGATCGGCCACCGCCGTGGCGTAGAAATAGCTGCGGTTGTACTGCGTGAGGGCGAAGAAATTGGGCGTGCCGACGCGATACTGCGCCGTGCCGCGGGCTTCCTCCACCAGGTCCACCACGCCGAGCGGCTGCTCGCTCCAGCCGGCGGCGGAGGCGCCGGGCAGGAGCGTGGCGCCGGCGGCGTGCAGCGATTCCCAGGTCTGGCGCGGCACCAGCCCGCCGTCGGCCAGCGGCGCCGGGTCGGGCGGCAGCGCCACCGGCGCGAAGACCGGCAGGCCCCGCTGCCAGCCATGCTGGGCCAGGAAGCTGCCCACCGACATGATGGCGTCGTAGGTGTTGCCGGAAAGGTCTATGTGCCCGTTGTCGTCGCCGTCCACGGCGTAGCGCATGATGCTGCCGGGCATGAATTGCGGCATGCCGATGGCGCCCGCGTAGGAGCCCGCCGTGTCCAGATCGAGCTTGCCCCGTTCCACCAGGGTCAGGAAATCCGCGAGCTGGCCGCGGAACATCTCGGCGCGCTCGGGCCGGGCCGGATCGGGGTAGTCGAAGGCCAGGGTGGCGAGCGCGTCCAGCACGCGGAAGTTGCCCATGTTGCGGCCGTAGAGCGTTTCGACCCCGATGATGGACGCGATGATGGGCGCGGGCACGCCGAAGCGCTGGGCGGCCTGGTTGAGCAAGGCGCGGTTTTCTTCATAGAACTGGGCGCCCCAGCCGATGCGCTTGGGCTCCACGAAGCGCGAGCGGTAGGTGAGCCAGCTGCGCCAGACTTTCTTGCCGCTGGCGCCCGAAGGCAGGATGAGGCGCGCGACCGTGGCGTTGTAGCGCGCTCCCTCGAGCGCGGCCAGCAGCGGCGGCAGGGGCAGTTGGCGTTCGGCGGCCAGGCTTTCGGCGAATGCGCGCACCTCGGGCCGCAGGGCCCCGCCCGCCGTGCGCGTGGCG
>NZ_CALSFU010000010.1 GCF_943737005.1 Achromobacter sp. Marseille-Q4962
GCACTGCCTTGCAAAAATCACGTGGCCCCCTGCACCGCAGAACCCCGCGCCTCGCCTTGCCCTGCCGCACCGCCCCGCTTCAATTTCCGGGCCCAGCGGCAAGGGAGCGAGACTATAGCACAGATTTTTTGCGTGTGTGGCGAGGCGGGCGAAAAGATCAAAAAGTCCATGCCGCACTGGCGCCGCCTGCCCGCCGTAGCCTGCACCCCATCTTACTTAACTTATATAGCCCCCTACCCCCTATATATATGCCACCGCCTCCCCTGCTCCACAGGGAGATGCCTGAAAGCGCCTGACGGACCGGCCCCTACAGCCGCAGTTCCGTGGTTTCCTTGATCTGCTGCAGGGCGAAGAAGGAGCGCATATCCACGACGGCGGGGTGGCGCATGAGGGTGTCCATGGCGAAGCGGGAAAAATGCGCCAGGTCGGCGACCTGGATGCGCAGCAGGTAATCCATGTCGCCCGACATGGCGTAGCACTCCACCACTTCGGGCCAGAGTTGCACGTCGCGGGCGAAGTCGTTCATGGGCGCGTGGCTGGATCCGCTGGTCTTGTTGAGGCGGATGTTCACGTAGGCCAGCAGGCCCAGCCCGACCTTTTCGGCGTCGATGAGCGCCACGTATTTCTTGATGAACCCTTTTTCTTCCAGACGCCTGACCCGGCGCAGGCAGGGACTGGGGGACAGGGACACGCGATCGGCGAGCTCCTGGTTGCTCAGGCGCCCGTCGCGCTGCAATTCGGCCAGTATCCGGAGATCTGTCCGATCGAGCTCTATGTCAGACATATTCTTGCCTCCAATAGGTATATTTCGGCAATATTATTGCTCAGGCACCACAGTTTTGCGCCATCTTTGCAATTGTCTGCCTGGGTTTCCTTCCTACAATCTCTTCCTCAGACAGGACGCCGAGGCGTCTTCGAACAACGATGCAAGGGAGCAGACAATGAGCAGCGCCTTCCAGCCCTGGGACAACCCGATGGGCACCGCCGGGTTTGAATTCATCGAATATGCCGCGCCGGACCCCGCGGCGTTGCGCAAGGTTTTTGAAACGCTGGGCTTCAAAGCCATCGCGCGCCACCGCCACAAGGACGTGACCCTGTACCGCCAGGGCGGCGTGAATTTCCTGATCAATGCGGAGCCCGATTCCTTCGCGCAGCGGTTCGCGCGCCTGCACGGTCCATCGATCTGTGCCATTGCGTTCAGGGTGCAGGATGCCAACGCGGCGTACAAGCGCGCGCTGGAACTGGGCGCCTGGGGCTTCGATTCGCACAGCGGCCCCATGGAACTGAACATTCCCGCCATCAAGGGGATCGGCGATTCGCTGATCTACCTGGTGGATCGCTGGAAAGGCAAGGAAGGCCATGGCGGCATCGGCGACATCAGCATCTATGACGTGGATTTCGTGCCGCTGGATCCGGCCAACGCCAAGTCCGACCTGACGCACCGCGGCGCGGGACTGACCCTGGTCGACCACCTGACCCACAACGTGCACAAGGGCCGCATGGCGGAATGGGCGGAGTTCTATGAGCGCCTGTTCAACTTCCGCGAAGTGCGCTATTTCGACATCGAAGGCAAGGTCACCGGCGTGAAGTCCAAGGCCATGACCTCGCCCTGCGGCAACATCCGCATCCCGATCAACGAGGAAGGCACGGACGAGAAGGGCCAGATCCAGGAATACCTGGACCTGTACCGTGGCGAAGGCATCCAGCATATCGCCATGGCGACCGACGACATCTATGCCACGGTGGAAGCGCTGCGCGCCAACGGCGTGGCGTTCCTGGACACGCCGGACACCTATTACGAACTGCTGGACCGCCGCCTGCCCGGCCACGGCGAGGATGTGGGCCGTCTGCAGAAGAACCGCATCCTGCTGGACGGCGCCCCCGACGGCGGCCTGCTGCTGCAGATCTTCACCGAGAACCAGATCGGCCCCATCTTCTTCGAGATCATCCAGCGCAAGGGCAACGACGGTTTCGGCGAGGGCAACTTCAAGGCCCTGTTCGAGTCGATCGAGCTGGACCAGATGCGCCGCGGCGTGCTCAAGGCGGTCGAGTAAGAACTTCCCCTGGCAGCGCCGGCCTCCTGCATGAGCCGGCGCCGGCCCTTGAGACCTCGCCTGCCCGGCGAGGTTTTTTTTGCCATGGAGAACCGCAAGCAAGCCGGCCGGTGCGGCGGCAGGCTCAGCGGCTCAGGCGGTCCTGGAACTGCTTGCGGAACTTCGCCACCTTGGGCGCGATGACGAACTGGCAGTAGCCCTGTTCGGGATGCAGCGCGAAGTAGTCGCGGTGGTAGTCTTCGGCAGGCCAGAAGGTGGCCGGCGGCAACAGCCTGGTGACGATGGGCGCGTCGTAGATTTTCTGCGCCTCGACCTCGGCGATGACGGCCTGCGCCTGGTCGCGCTGCGCGTCGCTCTGCCAGAAGATGGCGGATTCGTACTGCGGACCGACGTCGTTGCCCTGGCGGCCCGGCGTGGTGGGGTCGTGCGTGGCGAAGAAGACGCGCAGCAGGTCGCCGTAGGACAGCACGGCAGGATCGAACTCGATCCGCGCGACTTCGATATGGCCGGTGTCTTTGCCGCACACCTGCTCGTAGGTGGGGTTGTCCACGTGTCCGCCGGCATAGCCGGGCAACACGCTGACGACCCCTTTCAGGTCCTTGAAGACCGCTTCCACGCACCAGAAGCAGCCGCCGCCCAGGACGGCGACCTCACGACCCGGGGTTGCTTGTTCCGCCATGATGATTTCCTTTTCGATGAATGGCCGCTTCAGGCCGGAGCCGGGCCGGGATCAGGGTTTCGCGGGCGCGAGAGAGAGAATCCACTCGGCCAGGCGATGAGCGTCGTCGGGGCTGACTTGCGTCTGCGCCGGCATGGGCACGGCGCCCCAGGCACCCCGCCCGCCGCCGCGGATCTTGCCGGCAAGATACTCCACCATGGCGTCGCCCTGGCCCGCATAGCGTTCGGCCACGCTGCGCAGCGGCGGCCCCACCCGCTTTACGTCCACCTGATGGCAAGCCATACAGGCTTTGCGCTTGGCCAGGTCCGGGCCGGTGGTCTGGGCATGGGCCGCGCCCGTTGCCGCCATGCACAGCAAAATCCCCCAAAAACTAGCTCTCAAACGCATCGGTTACTGCCCCACGGCTCGCGGTGCTGGCGAGCCTGCCGAACTTGGCAAGCACACCGCGTGTATAACGCGGCTTGGGCGGAACCCAGGCCTGGCGACGAACCGCCATTTCTTCGTCGCTGATGTTGAGCTGCAGCAGCAGCTTGTGGGCATCGATGGTAACCGAATCGCCCTCCCGTATCAGCGCGATGGGGCCGCCCACGAAGGCTTCCGGCGCCACGTGGCCGACGACCATGCCCCAGGTGCCGCCCGAAAAACGACCGTCGGTGATGAGGCCCACGCTTTCGCCCAGCCCCTGCCCCACCAGCGCCGAGGTGGGCGCCAGCATTTCACGCATGCCGGGACCGCCCTTGGGGCCCTCGTAGCGGATGACCACCACGTCGCCGGCGACGATCCGGCGCGCCATGATGGCTTTCATGGCCTCGTCTTCGGAATCGAAGACCCGCGCCGGTCCGGTGATGACGGGATTCTTCAGGCCCGTGATCTTGGCCACGCAGCCTTCAGGCGAAAGATTGCCCTTGAGGATGGCCAAGTGCCCCTGCGGATACAGGGCCTGGTCGATGGGGCGGATCACGTCCTGCCCGGCGCGGGGCGACGACGGCACGCCGGCAAGCGTTTCGGCGATGGTCTTGCCGGTGATGGTGATGCAGTCGCCGTGCAGCAGGCCCGCGTCGAGCAGCAGCTTCATGACCTGGGGAATGCCGCCCGCGCGATGCAGGTCGGTGGCGACGTAGCGCCCCGAGGGCTTGAGGTCGCAGATCACGGGCACGCGCTGGCGGATGCGCTCGAAATCGTCGATGGTCCATTCGACCTCGGCCGCGTGGGCAATGGCCAGGAAGTGCAGCACCGCATTGGTCGAGCCGCCGGTGGCCATGATGACCGACACCGCGTTTTCGATGGATTCACGGGTGATGATGTCGCGCGGCCGCAGGTTGCGCCGCACGGCCTCGACCAGCACGCGCGCCGATTCCGCTGCCGAGGCGACCTTTTCTTCGTCCTCGTTGGCCATGGTGCTCGAATACGGCAGGCTCATGCCCAGCGCCTCGAAGGCGGAACTCATGGTGTTGGCCGTGTACATGCCGCCACAGGAACCCGAACCCGGAATGGCGCAGCGCTCTATCTGCCTGAAATCCGCTTCGTCCATGCGGCCCATGGTGTATTCGCCCACGGCCTCGAACACCGACACGATGGTGAGATCCTGGCCCTTGTAGCGCCCCGGCTTAATGGTGCCGCCATAGACGTAGATGCCCGGCACGTTCATGCGCGCGAGCGCGATCATGCCGCCCGGCATGTTCTTGTCGCAGCCGCCGATGACGACCACGCCGTCCATCCACTGGCCCTGGGCGGCAGTTTCGATACAGTCGGCGATGACCTCGCGCGAGACGAGGGAGTATTTCATGCCTTCGGTGCCCATGGACATGCCGTCGGAAACGGTGGGCGTGCCGAAGACCTGGGGATTGGCCCGCGCCTGGCGGATGGCGGCGATCGCCGCGTCTGCCAGACGCTGCAGCCCGCTGTTGCAGGGGGTGATGGTGGAATGGCCATTGGCCACGCCGATCATCGGGTTTTCGAAATCGGCTTCCTGGTATCCCAGGGCGTAATACATGGCGCGGTTGGGCGCGCGCTCGACCCCCTGGGTGACATGGCGGGAACGTTCGTTGTTCGGCATGGTCTGGTCTCCTGTCGGCCTTCGGGGCTCAGATGCGGCAGACGGGGGCCGGCGGGCGGGCCGGCTCTCGGGGCGCGGGTCTTCGCGGCTTGCCGGTTATTATCATTCAACTTTTTTCTGCCGGGCGGAACATGCTGCAATATCCCCAATTCGACCCCGTGGCCCTGCGCATCGGGCCTCTGGCCATTCATTGGTACGGCCTGATGTACCTGGTTGGCTTCGCCCTCGTTTATCTGCTGGGCCGCCGGCGGATCGTGCATGGGCACGCCACGCCGCTGACCGCGCGCGATCTCGAAGACCTGATCTTCTACAGCGTGCTGGGGGTGGTGCTCGGCGGACGGCTGGGCTATGTCCTGTTCTACAAGCCCGACTACTACATGGCGCACCCGCTGGAGGTCCTGTATCTCTGGGAAGGCGGCATGTCGTTCCACGGCGGCCTGATCGGCGTGATCCTCGTGATGTTGCTGTTCGCGCGCAAGAAGTCGCTGCCTTTTTTCGCGGTGAGCGATTTCATCGCGCCGCTGATCCCGCTGGGGCTGGGTTTCGGCCGCCTGGGCAATTTCATCAACGGCGAGCTGTGGGGCCGGCCCGGCAATGTGCCGTGGGCCATGGTGTTCCCGCAAAGCGGCGACGGCCTGCCGCGCCATCCGTCGCAGCTCTACGAGCTGGGGCTGGAAGGCATCGTGCTCTTCGCGCTGATGTGGTGGTTTTCCAGCAAGCCGCGCCCGCTGGGACAGGTGAGCGCGCTGTTCCTGATCGGCTACGGAACCTTCCGCTTCCTGGTGGAGTTCACCCGCGAGCCGGACAATTTCCTGGGCCTGCTCGCGGGCGGGTTGAGCATGGGCCAGTGGCTGTCCCTGCCCATGGTGGCGCTGGGCGCCGTGCTTTTCGTGTTTACTGCAAAACGATCGTCCCATTGACGGCCACGCTCACCGTGACGTTGCCTGCATCGAGGGGAACGTCCGGGCTGTAGGCGCCGCCGGCGTCCTTGGCCATGGCCTGGGTGGCCATCATGCGCGGCATGGGCGCCGCGCCGCCCGAACCGCCGAGCTCGAGCTTGCTCAGGCGGTAGCCCGTGAATCCGAACGCGTTGGCGGCCGCCAGGGCGCGCTCCTTGAAAGCCTGGGCGGCTTCCTTGAGCAGCTTGCGCTCTTCGGCCTCGCGCGCGGCGCGCGACAGCGAGAAGCTGATGTTGCTGATGGCCGTCTTGTCGGACAGCCTGGACGCCAACGCGGCCGCGGCATCGAAATCCTTGGATTCGAGAATGATCTCTCCCTGGCCGCGCCAGGAGCTGATCTTGCCCTTGTTATTGGTATTGGGCCAGACGTGGAAACCGCCCGTGCGCACGTCGACGCCCTTGGTTTCCCGCGCGCGCTTGGCGACGTCGTCCAGGGCGGCGGTGAGCTTCTTGCCGGCCGCGGGCTGGTCGGGCGCATCCACTTCCGCGGACAGCGTGATGCGGACGGTGTCCTGCTTGACTTCGGAGGAGGCCATGGCCTGCAGCGTCATTTCAGGTGCGCGGCTGGCCGGCGCCTCGGCGGCCGGGTTGTCTTGCGCCTGCGCGAAAGCGGGCTGGGCCGCGCCGATGGCGGCCACGGCCGCGCACGCCGCGCCGAGACGGGTCAGCGAGGAGAGTGGATTCTTGAGCATGGACGGGTCCTGGAAGCGAGGACAAGGAAGGGAAGGAAAAAACGTCTGGGAACGTCCGGGGAGGGATCCGGAGCGGACCTGCGCCATGGCAGGTCCGCCAGGAAAGATGCCCCACCTGTGCCGTCTAGGCCGGCATCTCGAACCGTGAGGTTCAAGGTGGTCGCGTTCCGTAGAGCTTCGGGTTCGTCTACGGGAGACGATCGCGCCCGCTCTGCACTCCCGCAACCAATATGCCATAAGACATAGGTTCAGAGAATGTATGGCCAAGTCACGAACACGGCAGGGACAAACTGAAAATACTGCGTGGAACGGTACTGCGCCGCGCCGCCCGCGGCGGCTACAGCAGCTTTTCCTGACCCGACAAGGCGTCATCGAGTACTGCGTTCATGTCCTCGATTCTACGCTTGAAGTCGCCGACCGCCAAACCGCCCAGCGGGCCGTCGGGCGCCTTCATGGCCAGCAGCTCGCCCGCGATCTGCAGGGCGGCCATGACGGCGATGCGTTCGTTGCTCGACACCTTGCCCGTGCCCTGGATGCGCAGCATGAGCTGGTCTACGTGCCGGACCGCGGCCAGCAGCGTGGGTTTTTCCTCGGGCGAGCAGGCCAGCGAATAATCGCGCCCGAGTATGGTGACATCTATGCGTTCCATCAGTGTTGCTCTCCAGACGGCGCGCCCGGCAGGCGGGCCAGCACGGCGTCGATGCGCTCGCGGGCCGAGGCGGCCGCCACGCGCAGCCGCTGCAATTCGGTGTCGCGGCTCTGCAGGCTGCCTTGCAGCTCGCTCTCGCGGGCGGCGTAGCGGGCTTCCAGCGACTGGCGCTCGGAGATTTCACGCGCGAGCTGCTCGCGCAGGGAAGACTCGACCTGCTGCGCCTGCTCCAGCATGGCGCTGACGGCGCCGTCGTGATCGCGCAGCTTCGCTTGCAGCTCGGTGATTTCGGCTTCGCGCTCGGCGGCCCGCTGCTTGAGCGTGCGCTGTTCCGCTTCGAAGTCATTCACGCGTGCGCGCAACGCGTCACGCTCGGCGTGGAGTTGCCGGGTGCGTTGCACCAGTTGCCCGATCCGGGCGGCGAGTTGGTCTAGGTCTTGCAGCATGGGCGCTATCGTAAACCATCCTGAACCTGATCGGGCCTCTTCACGCAAGGTGAGAAACCCGGCAATATTCAGTAGGAAATGTCTCTGGGATTACTGCGGGCTATCGCGCGGCGCGAACGTTAACCGATTCCGGCCGCACTGGAAAAGTCCTGTTGGAACCAGGGATTCATCCTTGCGGCGGATGGACAAAACCAAAGCGTGCGGTCCCGTCCGCGCGCGCCGGCAACGAACATGCCCGCACCGCCGCAACCGCCGGCCGCGCCGAAACCGCCACAGCCGCTTTCGCTTTTCTTTCGCCTAACTTTCACTTAGCTTTCAAATAGCCCTCAATCTGGCCGCCCCGTAACATTTGGGGGTCAGGAGTTCCCGTATTTTAGGGAAAACCCCAGGCTTTCACACAGCTTACAGGGTTTGCAGCATGCCAACGCTCCATTACCATTCGGCCTTTCAAGAAGCCCGGCCTTCGCTTTCATAAGAATTCATGGCACGCCCAAGTGCCTTTTTTGTGCCTGTCATTTGTCTTTCGGCATCCCGGCAGCGCCACCCGTTTTTTCATCTACATGCTGTAAACAGGAGCCAACCAATCATGCAGCTACGAAATCGACAGGATTTCTGGTCGGGGGTGATGTTCATCGCCCTCGGACTGGGATTCGCCTGGGGCGCAACGAGCTATCAAATGGGCACCGCGGCCCGCATGGGTCCGGGATACTTTCCTTTCTGGCTGGGCCTGGTGCTCGCGCTGCTGGGGGCGATCGTCCTGCTGGGCTCGCTTTCCAAGAACGCGGAAGACACGCATGTCGACAAGTTCGACTGGCGCATCGTATTTCTCATCGTCGGATCCGTGATCTTCTACGGCCTGGTGCTGAAGTTCCTGGGCGTATACATCTCGGTCTTCCTGCTGGTGGTCATCTGCAGCATGGCCAGCCATGAGTTCAACCTCAAGGTCGCTGTCGCCAACGGCATCTTCCTCGTCGTGTTCACCTATCTGGCGTTCATCAAGGGTCTGGGACTCATCTTCCCGCTGTGGCCGTCGTTTCTGGGTAATTAAGTAAGGAGCTACCGGTCATGGAATTGCTGGATCACCTGATGATGGGTTTCTCGGTGGCGTTCACGCCCGAGAACCTCGCCTACGCCCTGCTGGGCTGCATTCTGGGCACGCTGATCGGCGTGCTGCCGGGCATCGGCCCGGTTCCCACCATCGCGATGCTGCTGCCGATCACGTACGTGCTGCCTCCGGTGGCCGGCCTGATCATGCTGGCGGGCATCTACTACGGCGCGCAGTATGGCGGCTCGACCACGGCCATCCTGGTCGCGCTTCCGGGCGAAACGTCCGCCGTGGTGACGGTGCTGGACGGGCACCAGATGGCGCGCAACGGACGCGCGGGCGCCGCGCTGGCCATCGCCGCGCTGGGTTCGTTCTTCGCCGGCTGCGTGGCCACCCTGCTGCTGGCCGCCTTCGCGCCCCCGCTGGCCGAGGTTGCCTTCAAGTTCGGCCCTGCGGAATACTTCTCGCTGATGTGCCTGGGCCTGGTGGGCGCCGTGGTGCTGGCTTCGGGCTCGCTGCCCAAGGCCATCGCGATGATCATCCTCGGCCTGCTGCTGGGCATGGTGGGCACCGACGTGAACTCGGGCGTGGCGCGCTATGACTTCGGCATCCCCGAGCTGCAGGACGGCATCGACTTCGCCATCGTGGCCATGGGCGTGTTCGGCTTCGCCGAAATCATGACCAACCTCGAGCAGAAGGAAAACCGCGTCGACATCACCGACAAGATCGGCTCGCTGTACCCCAACAAGCAGGAATTCAAGGAAGCGGCCCCGGCCGTGGTCCGCGGCACGGCGCTGGGTTCGGCGCTGGGCATCCTGCCGGGCGGCGGCGCGGTGCTGTCCTCGTTCGCCTCCTATACGCTGGAAAAGAAGATCTCCAAGAATCCGGAGCGCTTCGGCAAGGGCCACCCCGCGGGCCTGGCCGGCCCCGAGTCGGCCAACAACGCCGCCGCGCAGACCTCGTTCATCCCGCTGCTGACCCTGGGTATCCCGGGCAACGCCGTGATGGCCCTGATGGTCGGCGCGATGACCATCCACAACATCCAGCCCGGCCCGCAGGTCATGACCAGCCACCCCGAGCTGTTCTGGGGCCTGATCGCCTCCATGTGGATCGGCAACCTGATGCTGGTGGTGCTGAACCTGCCGCTGATCGGCCTGTGGGTCAAGCTGCTGAAAGTGCCCTACCGCATCCTGTTCCCGGCGATCCTGGTGTTCTGCACGATCGGCGTGTATTCGCTGAACTACAACTCGTTCGACATCTTCACCACCGCCATCTTCGGCATCGTGGGCTACCTGTGGGCCAAGCTGAAGTGCGAAGGCGCCCCGCTGCTGCTGGGCCTGGTGCTGGGCCCCATGATGGAAGAAAACTTCCGTCGCGCCCTGCTGCTGTCGCGCGGCGACTTCTCCACCTTCGTGACGCGCCCGCTGTCGGCCACCCTGCTGGCGATCGCGGTGTTCCTGGTGGTGCTGGTGGCGCTGCCCGCCATCCGCAAGAAGCGCGAAGAAACCTTCGTCGAGGAAGACTGATCCGCGTGCTCCGGACCGCCCCGCGGGCGGTCCCACGCGATCTGGAACCCCGGGGCCCGCCCCGGGGTTTCTTTTTGCGCCATCGTCACAAATTTCCAATAAAAACAATGCGCTACAAAATGTGCAACCCCGGCGGACTTCTACGTTAAGCTACGGGTTTACCCCCAAGCGATCGTTCGCCATGAATTTCGACTGGAGCAACCCCTATCTCACGACGCGGATTCCAGTATTTGCCCGCAACATCGTCGCAACCTCGCAGCCCCTGGCCGCCCAGGCCGGACTACGCATCCTGTCCCAGGGTGGAAACGCCGTGGACGCGGCCATCGCCGCGGCGGCCACGCTGGCGCTGACCGAGCCGGTCAGCAACGGCCTGGGCTCGGACTGCTTTGCCATCGTCTGGGACGGCTCCCGCCTGCACGGGCTCAACGCCTCCGGCACCGCCCCCACGGCCTGGAACCCCGATTATTTCCGCCGCAAGCACCAGGGGCGGATCCCCATGCGCGGCTGGGACAGCGTGACGGTGCCCGGCTGCGTGGCAGGCTGGGCGGCGTTGCACGAAAAACTGGGCCGGCTCGCGTTTGCCGACATCCTGGCGCCGGCCATCGAATATGCCGAACGCGGCTTTGCGGTAAGTCCCGTGGTGCAGCGGAAGTGGGCCGCGCAGGCCGACCTGCTGCAGCCCCAGCCGGGCTTCGCCGAACACTTCCTGCCGCGCGGGCGCGCGCCGCAGGTGGGCGAACACTTCGTGCTGCGCGGCGCCGCCGACACGCTCAAGCGCATCGCCGCCACCACCGGCCGCGATTTCTACGAGGGCGAAACCGCGCACAAGCTGGTGGCTCACGCCCAGGCGCACGATGCCGCGCTCACGCTGGCGGACCTGGGCGACTATGCGCCGCAGTGGGTCGAGCCCATCGGCATGGCCTACCGCGGCCACACCGTGCACCAGATCCCCCCCAACGGCCAGGGCATCGCGGCGCTGATCGCCCTGGGCATCCTGCAGCATTTCGACCTGGCGTCGCGGCCCGTCGACCATCCCCAGACCCAGCACATCCTCATCGAAGCCGTGAAGCTGGCCTTCGCCGACGTGTACGCCCAGGTGGCCGACGCGCGCCACATGCGCGTCACGCCCGCGCAGATGCTGGACCCCGCCTATCTGGCGCAGCGGGCCCGCCTCATCGACCTGGACCGCGCCCAGGACTTCGCCGCCGGCCATGCGCCCCAAGGCGGCACGGTGTATCTCACGACGGCGGACCGCTGCGGCATGATGGTGAGCTTCATCCAATCCAACTACATGGGCTTCGGGTCGGGCGTGGTGGTGCCGGGCACGGGCGTCAGCCTGCAGAACCGCGGATACGGCTTCAGCACCGACCCGTCGCATCCCAACGTGGTGGCGGGCGGCAAGCGGCCTTTCCACACCATCATTCCGGCGTTTCTCATGCGCGACGGCGCGCCGCTCATGAGCTTCGGCGTCATGGGCGGCAACATGCAGCCGCAAGGCCAGGTGCAGGCGCTCGTGCGCATGCTCGATTACGGCCAGCAGCCCCAGGCCGCCTGCGACGCGCCGCGGTGGAAGTGGAATCACGGGCTGGCGGTGGACGTGGAGCCGGCGCTTTCCGCCCAGGCGGCACAGGGCTTGCGGGTGCGCGGGCACGTGCTCGAAGGCATGGACGATCCGTATATGGATTTCGGCTCGGGCCAGTTCATCTGGCGCCTGGGGGATCCCGCCGTGGACGGCTACGTGAGCGCCAGCGACAGCCGCCGCGACGGACTCGCCGCGGGCTTTTGATTGCGTTAAGGTTAGGGGCTGTTCGCCCTACGGCCTTTTCCCACCATCCCATATCAAGCGGAGCCTTCTGCATGGCATCGATCGGCACCAAGAACTACGAACCCACCGTGGCCCGGAAAGTCGCCTTCCTGGGCCTGGGCGTCATGGGGCTGCCCATGGCCGGCCACCTGGCGCGCGCCGGGCACGACGTGACCGTCTACAACCGCAGCCCTGGAAAAGCGCGGGCCTGGGTCGAGGAATTCGGCGGGCGCAGCGCCCCCACCCCGCGCGAGGCAGCGGCCGGCGCGCAAATCGTGTTCGCCTGCGTGGGCAACGACGACGACCTGCGCAGCGTGGTGCTGGGCGCGGATGGCGCGTTTGCGGGCATGGCCCCGGGCGCGGTGTTCGTCGATCACACCACGGCCTCGGCCGACGTGGCGCGCGAACTGTACGCCAAGGCCAAGGAACTGGGGCTCAACTTCGTGGATGCCCCCGTTTCCGGGGGCCAGGCGGGCGCGGTCAACGGCGTGCTGACCATCATGTGCGGCGGCGAGCAGGCGGTGTTCGACGCCATCAAGCCGGTGGCCGAGGCGTTCGGCCGGGCGGTCACGCTGGTGGGCGCGCCGGGCGCAGGCCAGCTCGCCAAGATGGTCAACCAGATCTGCATCGCGGGCATCGTGCAGGGCTTGTCGGAAGCCATTGCGTTCGGCCAGGCCGCCGGACTCGACATGAAGCTGGTGCTCGATGTCATCAGCAAGGGCGCGGCGCAGAGCTGGCAAATGGAGAACCGCGGCGGCACGATGGTCGACGACAAGTTCGACTTCGGCTTTGCCGTGGACTGGATGCGCAAAGACCTGGGGCTGGTGCTGGCCGAGGCCCGCAACAACGGCGCGCGCCTGCCCCTGACGGCCCTGGTCGACCAGTTCTATGGCGATGTGCAGAAAATGGGCGGCGGCCGCTGGGACACCTCCAGCCTCATCAAGCGCCTGCGCGACTGACCCGCGCTCCGGCAAACCCGGCCCCGCACCGGCGCGAGGCCGCCGCCGGGCTTCAGGCAGCCTGCAGGCCGTCGACGGGCGCGTGCAGGCCGAGCGCGTCGATGCGTTCCCGCGCCTGGGCGAGCCCTTCCAGCACCGACGCCTCGCCCATCGCCATGCCTTCGGCGGCGATGAACGTCACGTTGTCCATGCCCAGAAAGCCCAGTATCTGGCGCAGGTACGGCGTCAGCGTGTCGGACGCCGTGCCCGCGGCCTTGCCGCCCCGCGACGTCAGCACGACGACTTCCTTGCCCTTTACCAGCCCTTCGGGCACGCCCTCTGGCGTATAACGGAACGTGACTCCCGCACGGGCCACCTGGTCGAGGTAGCTCTTGAACTGCGCAGGCAGGCTGAAGTTGTAGACAGGCACGGCGAAAACGATACGGTCGGCCTGCATCAGCTCGGCCACCAGCGCGTCGCTGCGCTCGACGATGCGTTGCTGCTCCACGCTGCGGGTTTCCGGCGGCGTGAAGAGCGCGCCCGCGGCGGCTCCGTCGAAGTACGGAATGGGGTCGGCCGCCAGGTCGCGCACGGTAATGCGCGCGGCGGGATCGCCCTGCTTCACGCGCAGGACCAGGTGATCGGCCAGCTTCCGGCTGTGGGAGCGCTCGCCAAGAATCGAGGACAGGATGACGAGGGTATGCATGAGGGATATCTCCAGGTTCGGTCGCCCGGCGCCGGCGATCGGACCGGCGGCTGCGCAGGCATGGGCTCCACTGTAGACCCTCGAATTATTTACATAAACAGAGGTATGATGAACTGTTCGTTCCACTGATAGAACAACCATGCAAGACCTCAACGATCTCTACTATTTCTCCCAGGTGGTGGAGCAAGGCGGTTTCAGCGCCGCGGCCCGGGTGCTGGACATCCCGAAGTCGCGCCTGTCGCGCCGGATTTCGCATCTGGAAGAAAACCTCGGCGTGAGGCTGCTGCAGCGAACCACCCGGCGGTTGCGCCTTACCGCGGCGGGAGAACGCTATCTGCGGTATTGCAAGGAAATGGCCGCCTCCGCACGCGCGGCCGAAGACGCCATGCGGCAGCTGCAGGCCGAGCCGGCCGGACCCGTGATTGTCAGCTGCCCCGTTTCCATTGCCCAGGACGTGCTGGCGCCCATCCTGCCCGAGTTTCTCGACGCCTGGCCGGCGATTTCGGTGCAGCTGCTGGTGACGAACCGCCGCGTGGACCTCATCCGCGAAGGCGTGGACCTGGCGCTGCGGGTGCGCACCAAGCTCGATACCGACGCCGAACTCGTGGTGCGCCGCCTGGGAACGGCGCGCGGCACGCTGGTGGCCAGCCCGGGTTACGTACAGCGCCACGGCGCGCCCGAGACGCCCCAGGACCTGGCCTCGCACATCACGCTCAGCTTCAGCGATCCGCAGAGCGAAGTGCACTGGCCGCTGCGCAACGACAAGGGCGAAGAGGTCGTGCTGGACCTCAAGCCCCAGCTTTCGTGCAACGACTTCATCGTGCTGACCACCGCCGCGGTGCGCGGGCGCGGCATCGCCCTGCTGCCATCGATCGCCACGCGCGAGGCGCTGCGGCGCGGACAGCTCGTGCAGGTGCTGCCGCAATGGCAGTCTCCCGAAGGCATCGTGCACTGCATCTATCCGTCGCGCCGGGGCATGATGCCAGCCGTGCGCACGCTGCTCGATTTTCTTTCGCAGCGCCTGCCCGAAACCTACCAGCGCATGGAGCGCCTGCCCGCCGCGAACGAAGACTAGGACGCGCCGGCTCCGAAAAGCCTGGCCCGCTCCGGCCGTTCAATAGCCCCGTCCGCGCTCCACCACGCCGGTAATGGCTTCGCCGCGCATGAGAGCCGCCACCTTGCCGGCGATCTGCGCGATGCTTTCGTCGCGCAGGGTGCGGGCGGCGATGTGCGGGGTGACGTGCACGCGCGGATCGCGCCAGAACGGATGGTCGGCCGGCAGGGGCTCGGTGCGGAAGACGTCCAGCGTGGCGCCCGCGATCTCGCCCTCTTCCAGCATGGCGACCAGGTCTTCCTCGACCAGATGCTCGCCGCGCCCCACGTTGACCAGGTGCGCGCCCGGCAGCAGGCGCGAGAGGGTGTCGCGGTTGAGGATGTCCTGCGTGTCGGGGGTAAGCGGCAGCACGTTGATCAGGAAGCGGGTGCGCGCCAGGAAATCCGGCAGGGCCTCGCGGCCCGCGTAGACCTCCACGCCGGGAATCTCGCGCGGCGTGCGGGCCCAACCGGCCACGGGATAGCCGAAATCGGCCAGCACGGCGGCCACGCGCGCGCCCACTTGGCCCAGGCCCAGCACGCCCACGGGCCAGTCGGCCTGGCGCGTGCCGTCGCGCGTGTCCCAGTGCTGCCGGGCCTGCGCCTGGTCGAAGGCTTCGAAGTCGCGCGCGACGCGCAGCAGCGCATACAGCGCGTACTCCGCCATCTGCACCGCCATGCCCGCGTCTTCGAGGCGAACGATGCGCACGTGCGGCGGAATCTCGGGCATCTTGAGCAGCGCGTCGACGCCGGCGCCGAGATTGAAGAGCGTGTGCAGCCCGGTTTCGTGGGCGAAAAGCTCGGCCGGCGGACGCCAGACCAGCGCGGCCTGCGCGCCGGAGGGCGGCCCCTCGGGGTTCCAGACGGAAATGCGGCAGCCGGGCATGGCGGCTTGCAGCAGCGGAACCCAGGCGTCGGGGTCGTGATGCGGACAGGCGAAAAGAATGTGCATGGGCGTCGGAAGAAAATTCGGGCCTACGGAAACGCAAGCATGAGGGATCGCGGCGCGCAAAGCAAACGGCCCGGCGCAAGCGGATCAAATGCAAAAACCCCCGAAGGTTGGATTCGTCCAACTTTCGGGGGCCAGTTCACAGGGCCGGGCCGTTCGATTGCCGCATGGCGGCGACCGCGTCAGGCGGCCGGAACGGCCAAGGGCTTCTTGCCCTTGCCGCGGCCGCGCCGGACAAAGGCCCAGACCTGCACCAGGATGAGCAGCGCGCTGGCGGCGATGAACCACGCGCTGATGGGACGCTCGACGAACACCGACAGGTCGCCGCGCGACAGCAGCAGCGCGCGGCGGAAGTTCTCTTCCACCATGGGGCCCAGCACGAAGCCCAGCAGGATCGGCGCCACGGAGAAATCCAGCGACATCAGGATCGCGCCGATCACGCCGAAGGCCAGCACTTCCCAGATCTGGAAAAGGTTGTTCTGGGTGCTGAACACGCCCACCGCGATGAAGAACAGCGCGGACGGGAACAGGTAGCGGTACGGCACCTGCAGCAGTTTCACCCACACGCCGATCAGCGGCACGTTGAGCACCATGAGCAGCACGTTGCCCACCCAGAAGCTGGCGATCAGGCCCCAGAAGATGTCCGGGTGCTCGGTGATGAGCTGGGGACCGGGCTGGATGCCCTGGATCAGCAGCGCGCCCAGGATCAGCGCCATTACGGCGTCGCCGGGAATG
The DNA here is from genome assembly GCF_943737005.1 of Achromobacter sp. Marseille-Q4962. GTDB lineage: Bacteria > Pseudomonadota > Gammaproteobacteria > Burkholderiales > Burkholderiaceae_B > Achromobacter. Next base: position 16,330 of record NZ_CALSFU010000010.1, read on the forward strand.
CCCAGGCTCATCGTGGGAATGAAGTCGACCTGCGTCTTGGAATGCGAGGACGCCTCGGGCGCGGCCACGCCGGCGATCATGCCGGTGCCGAACTTCTCGGGCGTCTTGGACACCTTGCGCTCCAGCGCATAGGCCACGAAGGTAGTGATGGTCGGGCCGGTGCCGGGCATGGCGCCGAAGACCGTGCCCACCATGGTGCCGCGAACCATGGGCCAGAAGGCTTTTTTCAGTTCCTGGCGCGACGGGCGCATGTCGCGCAGGCTGAGCTTGGCGCCGCTGCCGATGATGGACATGCGGTTGACGCTCATCAGGAAGTCGGCCACGCCGAACAGGCCCATGGAAATGGCCACCAGCTCCAGGCCGTCGGAGAGGTCGAGCAGCCCGAACGAAAAGCGGATGGTGCCCGTGTTGACGTCCGTGCCCACCACGCCGCACATGAGGCCGAAGATGGTCATGGCCACACCCTTGAGCGGCGAGCCGCGCGACATCGTGGCCCCGGCCAGCAGGCCCAGCAGCATGATGGAGAAGATCTCCGTCGGGCCGAACTTGAACGCCACTTCCACCAGCAGCGGCGAGGCGAAGATCATGACGATGATGCCCACCGAGGCCGCGAAGAAGGAACAGATCATCGTGATGCCCAGCGCCGTGCCCCCCTTGCCCTGCTTGGTCATGGGGTAGCCGTCCAGGCAGGTCACCGCGTGCGGCGGGTGCGAAGGCAGGTTGAGCAGGATCGCGCCAATGGCGCCGCCGTACTGCGAGCCGTAGAAGATGCCGGCCAGCATGAGAATGGCGGGCACGGGATGCATCACGTAGGTGAGCGGCAGCAGAATCGAAATGGCCGACAGCGCGCCCATGCCGGGCAGCACGCCGATGAGGTTGCCCACCAGCACGCCGAAGAACGACCACATCAGGTTGTGGAGCTGGAAGGCAACGCCGAAGCCGTACCAGAGGTCAGTCAGGGATTGGGAAATCATGGCGCATCAGCCCCAGCGAAAGAGCGGAAGCTGCAGTTGCAGCGCCCACCAGAAAACGACCACCGCGATGACGGACATGCCCACCGACAGCAGCAAGGCCTGCTTGATCGTGTTGGTCCGGTCGCCCAGGGCGGAAATGAAAACGATGGCGAAGGTGGCCGGCAGCAGGCCGCCGTAGTGGCCCAGCAGCAGGAACGCCAGGATGCCCAGCAGGATGCAGATGCCGCCGCGCAGGTCGGGCAGGCCGTGCGGATGGCCCTCGACCGGCGCTTCCGCTTCGTCGCCGCCGCTGCTGCGCGCCGACATGGCGATCAGCAGCCCCGTGAGCGCGAGCAGTCCGCCCAGCGCGGCCGGAAAGAATCCCGGTCCCATATGGCTCAATGTGCCGATGTGGTAACCGGTGCCCCCGTAGATCGCCCCCAGGCCGATCAGGACCATCAGGGCGCCCCCGTAGTAGTCCTTTCTATTTGATGTTTGCACTTCCATCCTCCAGATGCAGGGCCGTGCCGGCCCTCGATGCGGCGCTCGGGACGATCGCCGCCCGGCCCTTGACGACAGGCCGGCAGGCAGATTACGGAAGGAAGCTGCTAATCCGCTTTCTATAGACTGTCTGCTTCCTGAATCCGGGGGTAATCCCTGATCGCGTCGCGGGCGGGACGGGCGGCTTTTTTGAAAGCGGAAGCAACGCGGAACGGGAAAGCACGTATCGGCGCGGAAGCCGGCACGCTCTTTCGGGACGGCGCGGGACGCGGGCGGGCTAGGCTTCGGCCGCGCGCGGAAACGGCGAAACCGTGGGCGCCGCGGGCAGCCACAGCACGGCCGCCAGGCCCACGCCGCCCCGGGCGTTGGGTTCTCCGTCGCGCAGTTCGATATCGCCGCCGTTGCGGCGGGCATAGGCCCGCGCGATGGCCAGCCCCAGGCCCGAGCCGGACGAGGAAAGCGGCTTGTCGGTGCCGACCCGCTCGAAGCGCGAGAAGGCGCGCTCGCGCAGCACGGGGTCCAGGCCGGGGCCGTTGTCGGCCACCGAGACCTCGGCGCGCTCGCCCGCCAGCCCCACGCCTACGGTGATGCGCGCGCCGGGGCCCGCATAGTTGATGGCGTTGTGCACGAGGTTGGACAGCGCCTCGTGCAGCTCGGCCTCGTTGCCGCATACGATGGCGGCGAGTTCCCTGCCCTCTTCCGACCCCGCCTGCACCCAGCCGAGATCCTGCTGCCTCTCGTGGGCCAGCGGCAGGTACTGGAGCACCACCTCGCGCGACACGTCGTTCAGGTCGAGAAGCTGGCGCGGCGGCGCCTCGGCCTGGTTGGCGTGCGCCAGCGAAAGCAGTTGCTCGGTCAGGCGGCGCGTGCGGCCCAACTGGTCGACGATGGCGCGCAGGCCCTCGCGCGCCCGCGCCGGATCGGGCTCGCGCAGCGCGTACTGCGCCTGGGTCAGCATGATGGCCAGCGGCGTGCGCAACTGGTGCGAGGCGTCGGCCAGGAAGTGCGACTGCTCGTCGAGCACGCGCCGGTAGCGCGCGATGTGATGGTTGACGGCCTCGACCAGCGGCGCCACTTCGCTGGGCACGCGCGAGGCGTCGAGCGGCGTGAGGTCATCGGGACGCCGCCCGCGGATGTCGGCGCGCAGGCGGCGCAGCGGCTTGAGCGCCCACGACACGCCCCACCATACGAGAAGCACCACCAGGGCCAGCATGCGCGCATCGCGCAGGATCTCCTGGCGGCGCGCCCGGTCTTCGGCCTCGATGCGCTTGCCGGTGCTTTCCGCCACCAGCACCAGGACCTGGCGGTGGCGGCCGTGGTAGTAGAGGTCGCGCAGCACCGACACCACGCGCACGGGATCGTTGCGGTAAACGCTGTCGTAGAAAACGGGCTGGCCGTTGGCGCGCGGCCAGACGGGCGGACGCGGCATGTCGGGCATGCCCAGCAGCGTCTTGCCCTGCTCCTGCGGCACGGGGGAACCGTCGGGCAGCGGCGGGGAGATTTCCTCCATGCGGAAATACTTGCGCAGGCCAGCGCGCGATTCCAGCATCACCTGCGCGTACAGCGGCGTGGCCACCTGCAGCTCGCCCGAGGGCGTGAATTCGAGGCTGCTTTCGAGCACGCGCGCCGGCTCCACCAGGGCGCTGTCATAGGCTTCGTTGGTGATTTCCGCCAGGGTGCGGTAGTCGTTCAGGCTGTCGATGACCAGCAGCGCCACCACGCCGGGCAGCAGCAGGAGGATGAGCAGCGCGCGGATGCCCACGCGCGGCATGCCCGGAATGCGCAGGCTCACGTGTCGGCGGATTCGCTGGCCACGCTTTCGAGCATGTAGCCCAGCCCGCGCACGGTGACGATGCGCACGTCGCTGCCGGCCAGCTTCTTGCGCAGCCGGTGCAGCACGACCTCGATGGCGTCCGGATTGGCTTCGCTGTCGTGGGTGAAGACCTTGCCGAAGAGCTGCGACTTGTCCACCGGATAGCCGCTGCGGGTCAGCAGGGCCGCCAGCGCCGCGTGTTCGCGCGGGGTCAGGAAAAGCAGGGAGCCGTCCAGCGTGAAGGCGCGGCTCTCGCTGTCGTAGGAAAGCGAGCCGCACTGGAGCCGGGGATGCTGGCGGCCCCGGCTGCGCCGCACCAGCGCCGTCAGCCGCGCCTCGAGCTCTTCGAGGGCGAACGGCTTGGTAAGGAAATCGTCGGCGCCCAGGTTGAGGCCGCGCACGCGGTCCTGGAGCGCGCCCTGCGCGGTGAGCAGGAGCACGGGCGTGCGGTCGTCGCGGTTGCGCATCTCGCGCAGCACCACCAGGCCATGCTTGTCGGGCAGGCGCAGGTCCATGACGATGGCGTCGTACTCGGTGCCGGCCATGAAGGCTTCGGCGGTGCGCGCATCGGGAGCATGATCCGGCACGAAGCCGCTTTGCGCGAGCGCGCGCATGAGCCAGGAGGCCATGTCCTGTTCGTCTTCAACCAGCAATATGCGCATGACCGTCCGTTCCTTCGGGCAAATTCTCTGCCGCCCGCGGTCCGTGCACGCGCTGGCGCAGGTAGCGGGTTTCGTGGTGGCGCCGGAAAAGGATAGAGGAAAGCTCGTTCAGGGCCTGGGTGTAGACGTCGCGCTTGAATTCGATCACGGCATCCAGCGGCACCCAGTACTGGCTCCAGCGCCAGGCGTCGAATTCCGGATGCTGCGTCGCGCGCAAGCACACATCGCTGTCGCGGCCGACCAGGCGCAACAGGAACCAAATCTGCTTTTGTCCTTTATAGTGGCCGCGCCACTCACGCCGGACGAAGTGATCGGGCACGTTATACCGTAACCAATCGCGTGTACGCCCCAAAATACGGACATGCTCGGGCTTCAGGCCCACCTCTTCATGGAGTTCGCGATACATGGCCTGCACCGGGCTTTCGCCGTATTTGATGCCGCCCTGCGGGAACTGCCAGGCATGTTCCCGGATCCGCTTGCCCCAAAAGACCTCGTTTCTGTTGTTTACGAGAATGATGCCGACATTGGGACGGTAGCCTTCGCGGTCAAGCATGGGCCACCCCCACCGAATTCAATACAATTACGGACGATTATACGTATCTGCTGCCACCTTTAAACATGCGCGCATCCAACTACCATATCAACACCCTGAAAGAAGCCCCCGCCGAAGCCGAGGTCGCCAGCCACCAGCTCATGACCCGCGCGGGCATGATCCGCAAGCTGGCGGGCGGCATCTACACCTACATGCCGCTGGGTCTGAAGGTGATCCGCAAGGTGGAAGCCATCGTCCGCGAGGAAATGAACGCCGCCGGCGCCATCGAGCTGCTGATGCCGGTGGTGCAGCCCGCCGAGCTCTGGATGGAGTCCGGCCGCTGGGAGCAGTACGGCCCCGAGCTGCTGCGCATCAAAGACCGCCACCAGCGCGACTTCGTGCTGCAGCCCACGTCCGAGGAAGTCATCACGGACATCGCGCGCAACGAGATCCACAGCTACCGCCAGCTGCCGCTGAACTTCTATCACATCCAGACCAAGTTCCGCGACGAGCGCCGGCCGCGCTTCGGGCTGATGCGCGGGCGCGAATTCACCATGAAGGACGCCTACTCCTTCGACCGCGACGAGGCCGGCGCGCAGCGCAGTTATGACAATATGTATCAAGCCTACATGCGCATCTTCGGGCGCCTGGGGCTGGAATTCCGCGCCGTGGCCGCCGACACCGGCTCCATCGGCGGCACGCGCAGCCACGAGTTCCAGGTCATCGCCGACACCGGCGAAGACCTGCTGGTCTACAACGCCGAAACCGACTACGCGGCCAACATCGAACTGGCCGAGGCGGTCAGCCTGATCGCCGAGCGCGCCGCGCCGGCCGAGGCGATGGCCGAGGTGCCCACGCCGGGCGCGGCCAAATGCGAAGACGTCGCCAAGCTGCTGGACCTGCCGCTCGCGCGCACGCTGAAATCCATCGTGCTGGCCACCGACGGCGAAAAGGGCAAGGTGGAAATCTGGCTGCTGATGCTGCGCGGCGACCACGAGCTGAACGAGATCAAGGCGGGCAAGCTGCCCGGCCTGGCCGGCTTCCGTTTCGCGACCGAGGCCGAGATCGTGGAGCACTTCGGCTGCAAGCCCGGCTACCTGGGCCCGGTCAAGACGGCCAAGCCGGTGCACGTCATCGCCGACCGCACCGTGGCGAACATGTCCGACTTCGTCTGCGGCGCCAACAAGGAAGACTACCACCTGCGCGGCGTGAACTGGGGACGCGACCTGCCCGAGCCCGAGCGGGTGGCCGACCTGCGCAACGTGGTCGAGGGCGACCCCGCGCCGGACGGCAAGGGCACGCTTTCCATCCAGCGCGGCATCGAGGTGGGCCACGTCTTCTACCTGGGCAAGAAGTACTCCGAGGCGCTGAAGGCCACGTTCCTGGACGAAACCGGCAAGCCCGCCGTCCTGGAAATGGGCTGCTACGGCATCGGCATCACCCGCATCGTGGGCGCGGCCATCGAGCAGAACCACGACGCCCGCGGCATCATCTGGCCTCGCGCGCTCGCGCCGTTCGAGGTGGTGATCTGCCCGGTGGGCTGGGGCAAAAGTGAAACGGTGCGTGACACCGCCACCCGGCTGTACGAATCGCTGCTCGCGCGCGGCGTGGACGTGGTGCTGGACGACCGCGACGCCCGCCCCGGCGTCATGTTCGCGGAGTGGGAACTGATAGGCGTGCCCCTGCGCGTAACAGTTGGAGAACGCGGCCTGGCCGAGGGTGTGGTGGAATTGCAGGCCCGCCGGGAAACCGAGGCAGCCCGGATTCCCGTGGAAGGCGCCCTGGAACAGGTGCTGACCAAGCTGGACACCCTCTAACCCTATAGTTACTACGGACTTTCGTCCGCCAGACTGCCTATCGTGACCGCAACGAAGTCCGCCGAATCCCTCCTGCAGATACGTGTCTACTACGAAGACACCGACGCGGGAGGGGTGGTTTTCTACGCCAATTACCTCAAGTTCCTGGAACGCGCACGCACCGAGTGGCTGCGCGAACTGGGCGTCAACCAGTCGGCGCTGGCCGCCGGCGAGCAGCGGCTCTTTGTCGTCCGCTCGCTGGACATGGCCTACCGCAAGCCGGCGCGGCTCGACGATTTGCTTACCATACGCAGCCGGGTTACACGACTGGGCCGCGCTTCGATACACTTCGCGCAGCGCGCTGAACGCAACGGGGAACTGCTCGCCGAGGGCAATATCCAAGTCTGCTGCGTCGATGCCATCCATATGCGGCCGACGGAACTTCCGGCCGACCTTCGCGCAAAACTGGAATTCATTCAGGAATAACCATGCAAGTCACCAACGACATGTCGTTGCTTTCGCTGATTTCGCACGCCAGCGTGCCGGTTCAGCTGATTATGTTGATTCTGTTGGGCATCTCGATCATGTCCTGGACGTACATCTTCGCCAAGCGGATGGCGATCAAGCGGGCCAACGAGCAGACCCGCCGCTTCGAAGACGATTTCTGGTCGGGCGGCGACCTCTCCATGCTGCAGCAGGCGGTGGCGTCGCGCCGCGACGAGCAGGGCGCGCTGGCCCGCATCTTCGACGCCGGCATGACCGAATTCCTCAAGGCCCGCCGCAGCAGTCCCGGCGGCGACGCCACGGCGATCCTGGACGGTCCCCGCCGCGCCATGCGCGCCGCCTACCAGCGCGAAATGGACGCCCTGGAATCGCACCTCAACTTCCTGGCCTCGGCCGGCTCGGTGTCGCCATACATTGGCCTGCTGGGCACGGTGTGGGGCATCATGCACGCCTTCATCGGCCTGTCCAACATGCAGCAGGCCACGCTGGCCTCGGTGGCCCCCGGCATCGCCGAAGCCCTGATCGCCACCGCCATCGGCCTGTTCGCCGCCATTCCCGCGGTGGTGGCCTACAACCGCTACACGAATGACATCGATCGCCTGTCCATCCGCTTCGACAGCTTCGTCGACGAGTTCCTGAACATTCTGCAAAGGCAGGTGCGCTAATGCCCTCGGTAAGCTCGCGCGGCCGCGCCGGCCGCCGCATGAAGTCCGACATCAACGTGGTGCCGTACATCGACGTGATGCTGGTGCTGCTGGTCATCTTCATGGTGACCGCCCCCCTCATCACGCCCGGACTGATCCAGCTCCCCTCCGTGGGCGCGGCGTCGGAAGTGCCGGTCAAGCCGCTGGAAGTCCAGATTTCCGAAGACGGCAAGATCGCCCTGCGCATGCGCGAGCCCGGCGCCACGCCTCAGGACATCGCCCGCCCCGAGCTGGTGGCGCAGGTGCGCTCGCGCATCACCGCCGAGACGCCGGTCGTCATCGCGGCGGACGGCAAAGTGCCCTACGAGTCGGTCGTAAAGGTCATGGACGAACTCCGCACCAACGGCATCACCCGCCTGGGGCTGCTGGTGGATCAGTCCCAATCCGGCGCATCCTCGCAGTCCGCTCCCGCCAAGAAACGCTAATGCGACGCTCCCCCGCCGGCCTGGCCGGCATGCAACGCTCATGACGCCACCCCTCATCCGACACCGCAGCGAAAAGCCGGTCCCCCCGCCCACCAACGACAACCGGAACTCCCTGATTCTGGCCGTGGCGGTCCACCTGCTGCTGCTGGTGGCCCTGATCCTGGGCGTGAACTGGCATTCCGAGAACCCCGGCCCCGTCCAGGTCGAACTGTGGGCGGACGGCAACTCGCCGGTATCGCCCCCGCCCCAGCCGCAGCCCGAGCCGCCGAAGCCGCAGCCCGAGCCCAAGCCGGAACCCGAACCGGAGCCCAAGCCCGAGCCGCCGCCCCCGCCGCCGCCGGAAACCAAGCCGCAGGAACAGCCCAAGGCCGAAGCCGATCCCGAAATCGCCCTGCAGGAAGCCAAGAAGAAGCGCGAGGAAGAGGAAAAAGCCCGCGCGGCTGCCGAGGCGGCCAAGGAAAAGGCGCGCCTCGAAGAAGAGCGCAAGCAGGCCGAGCTGAAGGAAAAGAAACGCCTGGAGCAAGAACGCCAGGCCGCCGAGAAGGCCGCGGCTGAAAAGGCCGCTGCCGAGAAGAAGGCCAAGGAAGAGGCGGCGCAGAAGGCGGCAGCCGAGAAGAAGGCCAAGGAAGAAGCCGCCAAGAAGGCCGCTGCGGAAAAAGCCGCCGCCGAGAAAGCGGCTGCCGAGAAAGCCGCCGCCGAAAAGGCCGCGGCCGAGAAAGCGGCTGCCGAAAAGAAGGCCAAGGAAGAGGCCGCCAAGAAGGCGGCCGCCGACAAGGCCCTGAAGGAAGCCTTCCGCAACGACGCCTTGGGCGCCGCCGGCATTCCGGGCGGCACGGCCGACCGCAATCAGGCGGGAGGCGGACGCGACAGCGGCTACGGCGCGAAGGTCCGCGCCTGCGTGCAGCCGGGGGTGGCCTATCCGCCTCCGCCTCGCCGCGGCTCGGAGAACCCCACCGCGCAATACCGGGTACAGTTAGGTTCTGACGGGAAGGTGAATGGCGTTACGCTGACGAGTTCGTCCGGCATCCCGGGCTTCGACCGCGCGGTCGAGACCGGCATCCGCCGCTGCAACCCCTTCCCCAAGCCTTCGACCGGCCGCTACGAGCCCATCATTGACGTTGTCTACAGAATGTATGACTGACAGGAGATTGCTGATCATGACTCCCGCCTACAGCCGACGAGCTCCTTTCCTCGCCCTTTGGCGATCGTACGGACTCGGCCTGTTCATGCTGGCGCTGGCCTGCCTGATGGCCATCAAGCCCGCCCAGGCCCAACTGCGCGTGGACATTTCCGGCACGGGCGCCACCCAGTACCCCGTGGCAATCGCCGATTTCGCCGTGGACGACGCGCACGGGCGCGCCCTGGCCGAGGTCATCCGCGCCGACCTGACCCGCACGGGCCAGTTCCGCCTCATCAACGCCGCGGGTTCCGGCCTGAACGTGGACTCGCCCATTTCGTACGACGACTGGCGCGGCAAGGGCGCCGACTTCATCGCCTACGGCAGCATCTCGCGCGGCCCCGACGGCCGCTACGACGTGCGCTACCGCCTGGCCGACACGGTCAAGAAGGGCCAGCTCGACGGCGTGGCCTTCTCGGGCACGGAACAGGAACTGCGCCGCGTGGCGCACCAGATCGCCGACCGCATCTACGAAAAGATCACCGGCGTGCGCGGCGTGTTCTCGACCCGCATCGCCTATGTGCTCAAGCGCGGCAACACCTACGAACTGCAGGTGGCCGACGCCGACGGCCAGAACCCGCAAGTGGCCCTGCGTTCGCGCGAGCCGATCATCTCGCCTTCCTGGTCGCCCGACGGCAGCAAGCTGGCCTATGTGAGCTTCGAGTCCGGCAAGCCCGTGGTGTACGTGCATACGCTGGCCACCAGCGCCCGCGTGCCGGTGGCGAACTTCAAGGGCAACAACAGCGCCCCCGGCTGGTCGCCCGACGGCACGCAACTCGCCGTGGCCCTGACGCGCGACGGGTTGTCGCAAATTTACATCGTTAGCGCCGCCGGCGGCTCGAATATGAAGCGAGTTACGCGTTCTCCGGGCATTGACACCGAACCGACCTTTACGCCCGACGGCCGTTCCATTATCTTTACCAGTGACCGCAGCGGTGGGCCGCAGATCTATCAGACCGGCCTCGATGGCGGCGACGCTCGCCGTCTCACGTTTAATGGTAGTTACAACATCTCACCCCGAATTTCCCCGGACGGATCGACGTTGCTGTACGTTGCAAGACGCGACGGCGCGTTTCGTATCGCCTCGTTGAACCTGTCCAGCGGTTCCGAAACTCTGCTCACTGACGGACGTGATGACCAGTCGCCGAGTTTCGCGCCCAATGGCATGCAAGTCCTTTACGCCGCCGTGCAGAACGGCCGTAGCGTCCTTGCAGGTGTCTCGAGCGATGGCCGCGTACGGCAAACGCTTTCGGTACTGAACGGGGAAATACGTGAACCGACTTGGGGCCCATTTACCCGATAACACGTGTGACTCTCTTTGCAAAGGAACTATCATGAAGTCGCGCATTGCCAAAAGCCTAACCATCGCCGCTCTGGCTGCCACGCTGGCAGCTTGCAGCTCCGTCCCTCTCGACGAAAACGCGGGTAAGGGCGGAGGCGCTGGCCAAGGATCCTCGGCTTCCGGCCAGATTCTTGATCCCTTCAACCCCCAAAGCATCCTGGCGCAACAGCGCTCGGTATACTTTGACTTCGACAGCTACACGGTGTCGGACCAGTACCGCGGCCTGGTGGAAACCCATGCCCGCTACCTGACCTCGCACCCGCAGCAGAAGATCAAGATCGAAGGCAACACCGACGAGCGCGGCGGCGCCGAATACAACCTGGCCCTGGGCCAGCGCCGCGCCGATGCGGTCCGTCGCATGATGACCCTGCTGGGCGTCAGCGACAACCAGATCGAAACCATCAGCTTCGGCAAGGAAAAGCCGAAGGCGACTGGTACGTCGGAAGCCGATTTTGCGGAAAACCGCCGCGCCGATATCGTTTATCAGCGTTAAGCGCAACTCCGCATTGTTCTAGGCCCCACGACGCGTCGGGACGGTCATCCGGCCGTTCCGGCGCTTTTGTTTTTACACCCGGGAATTTCTTATGCGCGATACCGTTCTGTCCCTGCGTCCCCTCATGGCGGCCACCGGCCTGATGCTGGCGGCACTGGCCCTGCCCGCTCATGCTTTTTCCGACGATGAAGCCCGCAAGGCCATCCTGGACCTGCGCGCGCAAGTCCAGCAGCAGAACGAGCAGAATCAGCGCGCGCGGCTGCAGCTTGCCGACCAGATCCAGTCCTTGCAGCAGGAAATCGCCCAATTGCGCGACCAGCTCGAGCTGGTGTCGCGGCAGCAGCCCGCCGCCAACGGCGGCGCGGCGGCAGGTTCGGCCAACCCGCCCGGCGCGGCGGCCGGCGACGCGCAGGAGCAGGCCGCCTACGACGGCGCCATCGACCTGTTCCGCAAGGGCCAATACAAGGAAGCAGCCGAATCGCTGGCCGCCTTCATCGCCCTCTACCCCAACAGCCAGCTTGCGCCCAGCGCCCAGTTCTACCTGGGCAGCAGCCGCTATGCCGTGAAGGATTTCAAGGGCGCCATCGAGCAGCTCACCGCCATGGTGCAGAAGTCGCCGCAGGACGCGCGCGCGCCCGACGCCCTGCTGGTGATCGCGGGCAGCCAGATCGAACTGAACAACCGCGCTGGCGCCAAGACCACGCTGCAGCGCATCGTGCGCGACTACCCCACCACGCCCGCGGCCAACACGGCCAAGAGCCGGCTGCAACTGCTGCAATAATGTGCCACGGCGCCGGCCCGCCTCCCGGGCGGCCGGGGCGTGTTCAGGAGCGCAGCGCCACGTCGGCCGCCGGAGCGCCCGTCATGGTTTCCAACTGCCGCGGCGTGAGATTGAAGACCGCGTGCGGATGCCCGGCGGCGGCCCATAGCGATTCGTACCCGAAGAGATCTTCGTCCAGCAGCATGACCGGCTTGACGGCGTGCCCGATGGGACACACCCCGCCGATCGCATAGCCAGTGCTCTCGCGCACGAACTTCGCATCGGCCTTGGCCAGCTCGCCCACCCGGGCGGCGACCTTGGCCTCGTCGACGCGGTTGGCGCCGCTGGCGATGACCAGCACGGGCGCATTGTCGGACACGCGCCGGAAAATGATGGACTTGGCGATCTGCGCCACCTCGCACCCCAGCCCCGCCGCCGCCTCGGCGGACGTCTTGCCCGTCTGGGGCAGCACCACCACCGGCTTGTCGTGCCCCAGTTCCAGCAGGAGACGGGCGACGCGTTGCGCGGATTCGGGCAGGGACGATATGAACTCTGGGGACATTGCTCGGGCTCCATTTCCATGAATACCGGCGACCGGCGAAGGCGGTCGGACGGAGCGAACGAGTGTATCAGCCCCGCCGGCGGCCTGCGCCCGGGCCGGCACGGGCTAGAATTCGGCCCAGGCTTTTTCTTCCCGCCCCCCTCCCCGATGCGTTCCGAACCCGTCCTTCCCCTGCAAACCGCCCTCATCGACGGCTATCCCTTGTCCTATACCGTGCATGGCGAAGGCGCGCCCCTGGTGCTGGTGCACGGATCGCTGTCGGACTGCCGCTACTGGAAATCGCAGATGGGTCCGCTGGGCCGCGCGTTTCGCGTGTATGCGCTTTGCCTGCGGCGCTACTGGCCCGAACGCTGGGACGGCGAAGGCGACGGATTTTCGGTCGAGCAGCATGCCGAGGACGTGCTGGCGTTCATCGAAACCGTGGCGGGAGAGCCGGCGCACCTGGTGGGCCATTCGCGCGGCGGCCGGGTGGCGCTCGAGGCCGCCCTGCGCGCGCCGCAGATGCTGCGCAGTCTGACGCTGGCCGATCCCGGCCTGCCGCTGCCGGGCGAAGACGACCGGCGCGGCGGCTTCCGGCAGCGCGCGCTGGACCTGATCCGGCAAGGCGAGGCCGAGCAGGGCCTCGCCTTGTTCGTCGATACCGTGACGGGGCCGCATACCTGGGAACGCATGGTGCCGTGGTTCAAGGAGATGGTGCGCGACAACGCGGGCACGCTGATCGGGCAGGCCCGGGAAACGCCGCCGGCGCTGACGCCCGGGCAGATCGGCAGCGTGGCGCTGCCCACGCTGCTGATCGGCGGCGCGCTCAGCCCCCAGCCCTACCCCGCCGTGCTGGATGCCCTGCAGGGCTGGATGCCCCATGCGCATCGCGTGGACATCGCCGGCTCGTCGCACGGCATGAACCTGGGCAACCCCCGGGCCTTCAACGGCGCCATAGAACAGTTCCTGCGCGGGTGAGCGCGGACGGCAGGCCGCCGTCCGCGCTCGTCACGCCGCCGGCCTGGCCCTCAGCGGCCCGTGCCGTGCGACGCCATCACTTCCTGCGCCACCTGGCGCGGCGCTTCGGCGTAATGCTTGAACTCCATGGTGTAGGTGGCGCGCCCTTGCGTCAGGGAGCGCAGCGATGTGGAGTATCCGAACATCTCGGCCAGCGGCACCTCGGCGCGCACCAGCTTGCCGCCGCCGCCCGCGATGTCTTCCATGCCCTGCACGATGCCGCGCCGGGAGGAAAGATCGCCCATGACGTTGCCGGTGAAATCCTCCGGCGTTTCCACCTCCACATGCATCACCGGCTCCAGCAGCACCGGGTCGGCGCGGCGCATGCCTTCGCGAAAGGCCATGGCGGCGGCCATGCGGAACGCGTTTTCGTTGGAGTCCACGTCGTGGTAGGAACCGAAGAAGAGCGTCACCTTCACGTCCACCACGGGGTAGCCCGCCAGCACGCCGGCGTTGAGCGCCTCGCGTATGCCCTTGTCCACGGCCGGGATGAATTCGCGCGGCACCACGCCGCCCTTGATGGCGTCCACGAACTCGTAGCCCTTGCCGGGCTCCTGGGGCTCCAGCTTGAGCACCACATGGCCGTACTGGCCTCGGCCGCCAGACTGCTTGACGAACTTGCCTTCGACCTCGTCACAGGTCTTGCGTATGGTTTCGCGGTAGGCGACCTGGGGCTTGCCCACCGTGGCCTCGACCCCGAACTCGCGCTTCATGCGGTCGACCAGGATCTCCAGGTGCAATTCGCCCATGCCCGAAATGATGGTCTGCCCGGACTCCTCGTCGGTGCGCACGCGGAACGATGGGTCTTCCTGGGCCAGGCGCCCCAGCGCGATGCCCATTTTTTCCTGGTCGGCCTTGGTCTTGGGCTCCACCGCCTGCGAAATGACCGGCTCGGGAAACGCCATGCGTTCCAGGATGATGACGTGGGAAGGATCGCAGAGCGTGTCGCCGGTGGTGACGTCTTTCAGGCCGACCGCCGCGGCGATGTCGCCCGCGTAGACCTCGGTGATCTCGCGCCGCTCGTTGGCGTGCATCTGCAGGATGCGGCCCAGCCGCTCTTTCTTTTCCTTGGTGGGGTTGTAGATGGAGTCGCCCGACTTGACCACGCCCGAGTAGACGCGGAAGAACACGAGCTGGCCCACGAACGGGTCGGTCATGATCTTGAAAGCCAGGGCGGAGAAGGGCTCGTCGTCGGCCGGATGGCGCTCGATTTCGCGGTCGCGCTGGTCGTGCCCCTTGATGGCCGGCACGTCCACCGGCGAAGGCAGGTAGTCGATGACGGCGTCGAGCATGGCCTGCACGCCCTTGTTCTTGAAGGCGCTGCCGCACAGCATGGGCACGATCTCGTTGGCGATGGTGCGCGCGCGCAGGCCGGCCTTGATCTCGGCCTCGGTCAGCGGCTCGCCGGACAGGTATTTCTCGAGCAGGGTTTCGTTGGCCTCGGCCGCCTTCTCGACCATTTTGTCGTGCCATTCCTGCGCCTGCGCCTGCAGCGCGGGCGGGATGTCGCGGTACTCGAAACGCACGCCCTGGCTGGCCTCGTCCCAGATGATGGACTTCATCTTCACCAGGTCGATCACGCCCTCGAAGTGGTCTTCGGCGCCCACCGGAAGCTGGACCGGCACGGCATCGCCCTTGAGCCGTTCGGCGATCTGGCGCTGCACGCGCAGGAAGTCCGCCCCCACGCGGTCCATCTTGTTGACGAAGGCCAGGCGCGGCACGCCGTACTTGTTGGCCTGGCGCCAGACGGTTTCGGACTGCGGCTGCACGCCGCCCACGGCGTCGTACACCATGACCGCGCCGTCCAGCACGCGCATGGAGCGCTCCACTTCGATGGTGAAATCCACGTGGCCCGGCGTGTCGATGATGTTGATGCGGTGCTCGGGATAGTTGCCCGCCATCCCCTTCCAGAACGCCGTAGTGGCCGCGGACGTGATGGTGATGCCGCGCTCCTGCTCCTGTTCCATCCAGTCCATGACGGCGGCGCCGTCGTGCACTTCGCCGATCTTGTGGGTGATGCCGGTGTAGAAGAGGATGCGCTCGGTGGTGGTGGTCTTGCCGGCATCGATGTGGGCGCTGATGCCGATGTTGCGATACAGATCGATACGCGTCTTGCGAGTCATGGCCTCTTCCCTTGCAGTGAAACACTGGCTGAGACGGCAGGGCCCGCCCGGGCCTCGCCGCGGCAGGCGCGCGCGCCGCGCAACAAAAAGGAATCGCGATGGCGTCGCGCCCGCGCTGATGCTTGCATATTACGCGCCAGCCGGGCAGATACAAGACATGGCCCTGAAGGCGCCCGGGATTTCCGGCCGCCCAACGAAAACGCCCCTCGCGCAAGGCGAGGGGCGTGGTCCGGACATGCACGTTTCCGTGCCCGTGACGGCTATTTCTTTTCTTCCTTGACGCGGTAGACCAGTACCGCGGTGGTGGCCAGCGACAGCACCTTGGCCGTCACGCTGCCCAGCAGCAGGCGCGACAGCCCGCTGCGGCCGTGGCTGCCGATGAAGATGAGGTCGCAGCCGTTGTCGGCGGCGGCCTGGACGATGCCGTCGGCGACGTTGAAATTGGACACGGCGCGCGTCTCGCACTTCACGCCGGCGGTGTCGGCGCGGTCGCTGATCTGCTTGAGGTATTTCTCGGCCTGCTCCGCCGAAGCCTTTTCGTAGTCTTCGTCGGTGATGGCGTAGGCCGCGGCCATGCCGTCGAAGCCGATGGTGGCGGCGAAAGGCTGCGTCACGTAGAGCGCCACGACCTCGGCGCCCACGGAACGCGCGAAGCAAATGCCCGCATTGGCGGCCTGCGCGGACAGCGGCGAACCGTCGGTGGGAATCAGGATCTTCTTGAACATCAGCCTGCTCCTGTTTGAGATGAATTCTTATGCTACCGGAAAGAAGCCGGATTCACATCAGGCTCGCCCCGGAGGCTTGACGGCGGTCAAGCCTGGCGCTCAGCCGAGCTGCTGCGCGGCGGCGAACAGGTTGGTGCAGCGCGTGCCCGTGCGGCAATAGGCCAGCACCGGCCCCGGCAGGGTGCGCAGCAGTTCGGCGAAGCGCTGCACGTCGGCGGCGGTCATGGCGCTGCCCACCACCGGCTGGTATTCGACTTTCAGGCCGGCGGCGACGGCGGCCTTGGACACGTCGGCCGCCGTGGGCTGGTCGGGGCCGCCCTCGAAATCGGGACGGTTGATGATGACGCTCTTGTAGCCGGCGGCGGCGACTTCGGCCATGTCGTCGGGGCCGAGCTGGGGAGCCACGGCAAAGTTCTCGGTGAGGGGCTTGATCGGTACGGACATGGCGGTTCCTTCAGTTGTATGGCTGCGTATTATTATTGCAGGCTCCGCCATCGGCGAAGAGTTTTTCGAGCTCCGTCCAGACCCCGCGCTGCTCGGTCATGGACACCGAAAAGCGCAACATCCGGGACGGCTCCTGGGAGGGCGAAAACAGCGTGCCGGGCGCCAGCAGCATGCCGCGGTCGGCAGCGGCCCGCGCCACCGCCTCGGAATCCCGCCCGCAGTCGGCCCATACGAACATGCCCGCGTGCGGCTCGTGCGGCAGGCGCAGCCCCAGCCGCAGCAGCCCCTTCACGCAGCGCTGCCGCGCGTCGTCCACCCGCTGGCGCACGCGCTCGATGTGGCGCCGGTACTGGCCCTCCATGAGCACGCGGTGCACCACCCGCTCGCCCAGTTCGGGCGACGTCAGCCCGGCCAGCATTTTCAGGTCGGCCAGCTTCTGCAGGATCTGCGGATGCGCCGCCAGGTAGCCCACCCGCAGGCTGGCGGCGAGCATCTTGGAATATCCCCCCGCCAGGATGACGCGATTCAGCCGGTCCAGGGCCGCCAGCTTCACCGCCCCGCCGGGGTGCAGTTCGCCGTAGGTGTCGTCTTCCACCACCAGGAAATCGTGGCGTTCGGCGATGCGCAGGACATCGTAGGCCACGCCGGCCGACAGCGTGTGCCCCGTGGGGTTGTGGACCGCGCTGTTGACGATGAACAGCCTGGGGTGGTGCTGGGCCGCCAGCTTTTCCAGCAGCGCCGTATCGGGGCCGTCGGGGCCTCGGGGCACGCCGATCAGGCGCGCCCCGAAGGCGGCCAGGCGGCCGAAGATCACGAACCAGGCCGGATCCTCGACCAGCACGGTGTCGCCCGGCCGCACCAGGTGGCGCGCGACCAGGTCCAGCCCGTGGGTCACGCCGCAGGTGGTCAGCAGATTGTGCTCGGGATGGGCGGGCACGCTTTCGTTCTGCAGGTGCCCGGCAATCTGCTGGCGCAGCGGCGCGAAGCCCTGGGGATGGCCATAAGACACCAGGTGGCCGCGCACCGACCTGCCCACCGCGCGCACGGCGGCGGCGACCATCTCGGGATCCAGCCATTCCGGCGGGAGCAGGCCCGCGCCGCCCGGCATGCCGGGCGCGGCGCTCTCGCGGAACATGTTGCGCAGCAGCCAGGGCACGTCCACCCGGGCGGAAGGCGGCAGCGTAACCGCCGGCGGCGCGGAGGCCGCCGCCGTAAGCGGTCCGCTGCGCGCGCGCACGAAGAAGCCGGCGCCCCGGCGCGACTGCACCAGGCCGCGCGCGACGAGGCGGTCGTAGGCTTCCACCACGGTGAAGCGGCTGACGCCGGACTGCTCGGCCATCTTGCGGATGGAGGGCAGCCTCGTGCCCGGGCGCAGGCCCTGCTCGTCGATGCGCCGCGCCAGGCTGTCGGCCAGTTGCGCCACCAGGGTGGCGTCGGCCTGGCGCACCGGCAGCCAGGGGGATCCCGGGAGGGCGGAGGAAGGGACTGTCATGGGAATTTCACCAGGCCAGTTATCGAAGTGAACCGTTAAAGTGTATAGGTACTGTATCGCTGACTGTGCGTAGAGTGACAGCAAATCCAGCCCGCGGCAAGCGGGCCGGTCCAGGCGGGCAGGCCCCACGGGCCGGCCCGTTCCCCTTTACAGGCGATCCATGATCCGTCCCGCCCCGTCTTCCTGTATCGATCCCGGCCTCGCGCCCCCCGCCGCTCCCGTCTGGGAGGGCTACGGCTACGGCCTGCTCGGCGTGCTGGTGTTTTCGCTGACCCTGCCCATGACGCATGTCGCGGTGGCCGAGCTGCCCGCGCTGCTGGTCGGCCTGGGCCGCGCGCTCGTCGCGGCCGTGCCGGCCATTGCGCTGCTCGCGGCCACGCGCAGCCGGCGGCCGGACGCCCGCGAATGGCCCGGCGTGGTCCTGGCGGCGGCGGGCATCGTGGTGGGCTGGCCGCTCGCCTCCTCGCTCGCCATGCAGAGCGTGCCCTCGTCGCACGGGGCGGTTTTCAATGGCCTGCTGCCGCTGTCCACCGCCGCTTTCGCCGCTCTGCGCAGCGGCGAGCGCCCCTCGCCGGCATTCTGGGCCTGGGCGCTGGCTGGCGCCGCTCTCGTCACGGCCTATGCGCTGCGGCAAGGGCATGGCGCGCTGCAGCCCGGCGACCTGTGGCTGCTGGCGGCGGTCGTCCTGGGCGGCCTGGGCTATGCCGAAGGCGCGCGGGCCTCGCGCACCCTGGGCGGCTGGCGCACCATCTGCTGGGCGCTGGCGATCAGCGCGCCGGTGGTGGCCGCCCCCGTGGGCTGGATGGCGGCCCAGGCGCAATGGCCCTCGGCCGCAACGGGGGCGGCCTGCGCCTACCTGGCTTTCGGCTCCATGTTTCTGGGCTTTTTCGCGTGGTATCGTGGCCTGGCCGTGGGCGGCATCGCCCGGGTGGGACAAGTGCAGCTGCTCCAGCCCTTTCTCACCGTGGTCGCCGCGGCGCTGTTCTTCGGCGAAGCCGTGACGCCTTCCACCTTCTTCTTTGCCGCAGCCGTGATTCTCGTCATCGCGGGTGGCCGGCGCGCCATCGTCAGGAACGCAAAATGAGCCTCTCCCCCCTTGCCCTGTCCGACGTGCCCCTGGCCTCGGCTTCGCTGCTGGGACCGCTTGCGCTTTTCGCACTGGTGAGCTCCATCACGCCCGGGCCCAATAATGTCATGCTGGCCTCGTCCGGCCTCAATTTCGGCTTCCGCCGCACGGTGCCGCACCTGCTGGGCGTCACCCTGGGCTTTGCCTTCATGATTTTCCTGGTGGGCCTGGGGCTGGGTTCGGTGTTCCAGCGCATCCCCGCGCTCTATACGGTGCTGAAGTACGCCGGCGCGCTGTATCTGCTGTATCTGGCCTGGAAGATCGCCAATGCCGGCGCGATGGAAGACGGAACCGTGCGGGGCAAGCCCTTCACCTTCCTGCAGGCGGCCGCCTTCCAGTGGGTCAACCCCAAGGCCTGGGTGATGGCCGTGGGCGTGGTGGCGACCTACACCCCGCAGGCCGGCTTCTTCGCCAATCTGGTGCTGGCCACCGTGGTTTGCGGCATCGTCAACCTGCCCAGCGTGGGCATCTGGGTCGCATTCGGCACCGCCCTGCGCCGGCTGCTGCACAAAGCCTGGGCGGTGCGCGCCTTCAACGTGACCATGGCGCTGTTGCTGGTGGCCTCGCTCTATCCGGTGGCGCTGGACCTGGTCCGCTGACGGCGGGCCGGGACCGCCCGGCCGGGGCGGCGTTAAGCCAGGTTAAGCCAGCAGCCCCGCCACCACCGCCGGCGTGACGAGCACGTTGAAAAGCCCCGCCATCACCATGACCAGCCCGGCCACGGCGCCCTCTTCGGCCGCGAACTCGCGGGCCTTGGCGGTGCCCGCGCCGTGCGCGCCCATGCCGAAGAGCGCCCCGCGCGCGAGCGCCGAGCGCAAGGGCAGCCAGCGGCGCATCAATTGGCCGATGGCCGCGCCGAACACGCCGGTAACGATGACGAACACCGCCGTCAGGTCGGGCACGCCGCCCATGTGCGAGGACACGGCCACGGCGAACGGCGTGGCCACCGAGCGCGGCAGCAGGCTCAGGCGCAGGTCGGCGGGCAGGCCGAGCAGCGCGCCCAGCGCCCAGGCGCTCGCACCGGCGATCAGGCTGCCCACCGCCACGCCGGCGGCCAGCACCGGCCAATAGCGGCGGATGAGGGCGCGCTGCTCGTACAGCGGCAGGGCGAACGCCACGATGACCGGGCTCAGCATGGCCATCAGCCAGTGCGATCCGGACATGTAGTCGCGATAGCCGGCGTGCAGCGCAATGGCCAGCGCCAGCAGCAGCGCCGGCGCCACCACCAGCGTCGAGGTCCACCAGTAGGCGTAGCGCCGGTAGAAGAGGCGCGCGCAGACATAGGCCAGCACAGTCGCTGCCGGCCAGAACAGCATGTTGAATTCATGGGGCATGGCGGTTCATCCAGCGATAGCACAGGTCGATGGTGAGCGCGGTGCCGGTCATGACCAGCGCCGTGCCCAGCACGATGGCCAGCAGCAGTTTCAGCCCGAGCATGCCCAGGAATTCGCGGTGATCCAGCAGGGACATGACTGCCGGCACGAAGAACAGCAGCATCTCGCCCAGCAGCCAGCTCGCGCCGCGGTGCACGTTGCGCACGCGCAGCCGGCGGGTGGCCAGGAGGACGAGCACCAGCGCCATGCCGATGACGCCGCCGGGCACGGGCAGGCCGGTGGCGGCCGCCACGGCCTGGCCGACGAGCGAAAAGGCCACGATGAGCGAGATCTGCAGCAAGCGGCTGCGCCGCAGGGCGCTGCGGGCGAGAAGAAGAAAACGGGAGCGGGCCATGATGTTGCGGTTCCTGCGTCAGGCTGTTGTTTTACGCCAGCTCCAGCCATAGATAAAATGAATTCATTGCATTCTGCGCATTCCAATATGGCATAGCATGGACATACGCCCGTTGCGCGCCCTGGTGGAGGTGGTCCGCCAGGGCGGGTTCTCCCAGGCCGCCAAGGTGATCTACGCCACCCAGCCCACCGTGAGCAAAGCCGTGAAACAGCTCGAAGACGAAGTGGGCATGCCCTTGCTGGACCGCAATGCGCAGCCGCCCCGGCTCACCGAAGCGGGCCGGATCGTGTACCGCCGCGCGCTCACCATACTGGCCGAACGCGACGATCTCTATGCCGAGCTGGACGAGCTGCGCGGGCTGCGGCGGGGCGTGCTCCGGCTGGGGCTGCCGCCGCTGGGCAGCAGCGCGCTTTTCGCGCCGCTGTTCGCCGATTTCCGCAGCCGCTACCCGCACATCGAAATCAGCCTGGTGGAGCACGGCAGCCGCCGCCTGGAAGAAATGGCGCTGGCCGGCGACATCGAGCTGGCGGCCTCGCTGCAGCCCGTGCCCGAACATTTCGAGTGGCAGCCCGTGGCGCGCGAGCCGTTGCTGGCGCTGCTGCCGGCCGACCACCCGAAGGCGCGCGCCGAATCGGTCAGCCTGCGCGAACTGCGCGAATCTCCCTTCATCTTGTTCGAAACCGGCTTCGCGTTGAACCGCATCCTGCTCGATGCCTGCCAGCGCGCGGGCTTCGCGCCGAGCATCGCGGCTCGCAGCGGCCAGACCGATTTCATCGTGGCGCTGGTGGCCGCCGGCCTGGGCGTGGCGTTCCTGCCGCGCATCAAGGCCAACGAGGAACTGCACGCGGGAGTGTGCCGGGTGCCGCTGCGCGACGCCCGCACCGACTGGGAAATGGTGCTGGTGTGGCGGCGCGGCGGTTATCTCTCGCACGCCGCCCAGGCGTGGCTGGCCCTCACCCGGGAGGTGTACGGCGCCTCGGCCTGACGCGCCGGCATGCATATCGGGTATGCTGAAACCCCGCCCGAGCATCACCGGCGCTTCATCGTCATGCCCGCCCTGCCCCGCCTTACCCTGCGCCGCTTTCTGGCCGCTTCATTCCTTGCCGCCGCAAGCGTGGTGGGCTGTTCGCAACTCGACTCCTGGCAGCGCGAGGCCATTTTCTCGCCGCAGACGCAGCCCCAGAGCTGGTGGCGCGAGCCCGCCGCGGGCACCGAGGTGTTCGACCTCGTCCTGGCCAATGGCGACAAAGTGCGCGCCTGGTACCGGCAAAGCCGCCTGGCCGGCGCCCCCACCGTGCTGTATCTGCACGGCGCGCGCTGGAACCTGAACGGCAGCGCTTTCCGCATCGAAGGGTGGGCGCGCATGGGATATTCCGTGCTGGCCATCGATTACCGCGGCTTCGGCGCCTCGACGCCCAGACTGCCGTCCGAAAGCAGCGCCCAGGAAGACGCCGAGGCCGGGCTGCGCGAACTCGCCCGTCGCCAGCCCGACCCCGCGCGCCGCTTCGTCTACGGCCACAGCCTGGGCGGCGCCATCGCCATCGACCTCGCGGCCCGGCCCGACCTGCCCGATTTCGCCGGGCTGATCGTGGAGTCGAGCTTCACCAGCATCAGCGCCATGCTGGGCACGCTCAAATGGGGCAAGGTGCCCGGCGCGAGCCTGCTGGTGACGCAGCCCTTCGATTCGGTGGACAAGCTGGCGGCCATGCACACGCCCATGCTGTTCCTGCACGGCACGGCCGACCGGGTAGTGCCGCACACCATGAGCGACGAACTGTTCGCCGCCGCGCGCGGCGTGGCGCCGGACCTGAAGCGGCTGGTGAAGATAGAAGGCGCCTCGCATTCGGGCGCCTTCCGCAGCGGCGCCCAGTATGAGGACGCGGTGCGCGGCTTCATGCGGGACGCGAGCCGCGCCTACCGCAAGAAAACCGGCTAGCCCCCGGTCCGCGCCGCCGGCCTCAGGCGCACGACTGGCCGGCGCGCCCGGGCCTGCTGGCCCGGCGTTCCAGCCATGCAATGACGCGCGCGCGGGACTTGTCGTAGGCCAGGTTGTAGAAAAACGCGTAGGGCAGGTAGAAGAGCACCAGCGCGATATCGAGCACGAACGCCTGCCACAGGCTGATGCCCAGCCACCAGGCCGCCAGCGGGATCACGATAAGCAGCAGGCCGAGCTCGAAGCCGCAGGCGTGCACCACCCGCAGGCGCAGGGTGCGCGTCCACCCCATGCGGTTCTCGAGGCGGTCGAAGCCGGCGTTGTAGACCATGTTCC
This sequence comes from Achromobacter sp. Marseille-Q4962, assembly GCF_943737005.1. Taxonomy (GTDB): domain Bacteria; phylum Pseudomonadota; class Gammaproteobacteria; order Burkholderiales; family Burkholderiaceae_B; genus Achromobacter. The sequence goes on from NZ_CALSFU010000010.1 coordinate 39,457, forward strand.
ACAGCAGGGCGATGAGGGCAATGACCGCCGTGAGCACGCCCATGTCCCAGAGCGGCTTGTCCATGGCCCAGGCGGCCGCGGGCGCGCACAGCCCGATGGCCAGGATTTCGAACAGGAAGGCATGGAAGAAGCGTTCTTTGAGGGATTTTGCTGCTTGGGTCATGATGGATTCCGTTACCGCGAACCGGCGTGGAAACGCTATTGTTCCGGAGAAATCCGCTACCATAAAGATAGTTTTCATCGGAAAAACCGATAATCATGCGCCATTCCCTGGAATCGCTGGCGGCCTTCGCCCAGGTCGCCTCGCTGGGCAGCTTCTCCGCGGCTGCCCGCAAGCTGGGCAAGAGCCAGTCCACCGTGAGCGAAACCATCGCCAACCTGGAAGTGGATCTCAATGTCGGCCTGTTCGACCGCAGCCAGCGCCAGCCCGTGCTGACCGAAGCCGGCCAGGTGCTGCTGGCGCAGGCGCTGCAGGTGCTGGCCGCCAACGACAGGCTGAACCGCAGCGCGGCCCAGCTCGCCGCCGGGCTGGAGCCCCGGCTGACCGTCGTGCTGTCCGACACCTTCCAGTCCGAGACATTCGAGTCCATGCTGCGCGACATCGACCAGCGCTATTGCGCGCTGCGCTTCGAATGCCTGATCGCCGAATACGAGGACGTGGTGGCGCTGGTCCAGGAGGGCCGCGCGCACCTGGGCCTGATGGCGGCGCAGGAAAGCTATCCGCCCGACATCGCGCACGCCAGCCTGGCGGAGAACTCCGAAATCGTGCTGTGCGTGGGCAAGACCCATCCGCTGGCCGCGCTGCCGCGCGTCACGCACGACCACCTGCGCGGCGAACGCGAACTGCGCCTGAGCACCTACGAACTGGACGACAGGATGCCGACGCCCTCTTCCTCGACCTGGTCGGCGCCCGGCTACCTGATGCTGCTGGAAATGGCCAGCCTGGGCTTCGGCTGGACCGAGCTGCCGCGCTGGATGCTGCAGCGGTTCGGCGGCGGAGAACTGGTGGAACTCGACGTGCCGGGCTGGCCGCGCAGCATCCGGGTCGATGCGGTGTGGTCCACGCGCCGCACGCTGGGTCCGGCCGCGGCCTGGCTGCTGCGCCGCCTCACCGAAACCTAGTCCGCCAGCCGGCCGATGCGCACCCCGTTGGCGCGCATCCATTCGCCCAGCGGCGCGCAGGCCAGCACGTCGAACTCGGCGCGCCGCTGCCGGGCCAGGGCATCGCCGCCCGTCTCGTGCAGCGCCGGATGGCACATGAGAACATCGCCGTCGCGCGCGTTGAACAACCAGTGCTGCAGCAGCCGCGCATAGTGTCGCCTGCCTCCCTCGAAGCCGTAGACGCCGAGCAGCCTCCGGTTGGTGCGCATGCCGCGCGTGGCGGCCTCCCGCGCCAACCCGCCCGCGCCCAAGGCGCCGATGAGGCGGGCCTTGCAGGCGGCTTTCCAGGGCAGCCCGTCCAGCCCGCCCGGCGCGGTGAACCGCAGCCAGGGCCGGCGCGCCGCGCCATACCGGCGCGCCATTTGCGCCAGCAGGCGGCTGCGCACGCCCGGCAGCTGATGCACGTGCTGGTGGCCGTCCACGTAATCGGGCGCGCAGCCGAACGCCGCTTCGAACGCGTCGAATTGCCGCGCGATCTGCGCGTCGAGCCAGCGTGTGTCGAGCCGCCCGGCATAGGCGCGCAAAATCAGCGACCGCAGGCCCGGCAGGGGATCGCAGGCTGGCTCCAGCGTCTGCGTGAGGTTCAGGTGCAGGCCCCGCTCCACGTCGTGCCGGGCCAGGCGCGGCGCGCCGGCGCGAAACGACGGACCCAGCGACAGGCAGCTCACCGCGCTCAGCCGGCCCATGGCCGCCAGCCGCAGCATGCCTTCATCGATCGCGGCATTCATGCCAAAATCATCGCCGCAGACCACAATGCGTTTGCCCAACTCCTTACCTCCGCCACATTCCCGACCCTCATGCGCGCCACGCTCCGCCAGATCGGCATCTTCATCGGCGTGGGCTGCGCAGCCGCCGCGACGCACTGGGCCGTTGCCGTCATGCTGGTGCGCGCCCTCGGCATGGCGCCGCTGGCCGCCAACGTGGGCGGCTGGCTGGCCGCTTTCGCGGTGTCTTTCTCGGGTCATTACCATGTCACGTTCCGGCACGCGCGCGCGTCCTGGACCGCCGCGGTCCGCCGCTACTTCCTGGTTTCGGCCCTGGGCTTCCTGGTGAACGAATCCGCTTATGCGTGGCTGCTGCATGCCACCTCCATCCGCTATGACGTGCTGCTGGCCGGGATTCTGGTCGCGCTGGCCGCGGCCACGTATGTCGCCAGCCGGCTCTGGGCCTTCCGGCACCGGCCGGCGCGCTAGCGCTTCGCGCCCTTGCGCCACGGCCGGCCCTGGCGGCGGCGCACCACGAACAGCGGCCGCCCCTTCACCTCGTCGAAGATGCGGGCCACGTACTCGCCCACCACGCCCAGCGAGATCAGGTTGACGCCGGCAAAGAAGAGCACGGCGGTGACGATGGTGGTCCATCCCGATACCGCGTTGCCGCGCAACAGGTAATCGCCGACCAGATAGGCGGCGTATCCGAGCGCCAGCAGCGCGAAGGCCAGCCCAACCAGGCTCACCGCGCGCAGCGGCCAGGTGGTGAATGCCGTCAGGCCGTCCAGCGCCAGGCGCAGCAGCCGCAGGCCGCCGAAGCGGCTCGCGCCGTGCATGCGCGCATCGGGCGCATAGGGCAGCGCCTCGCCCTTGAATCCCACCCACGCGTACAGCCCCTTCATGAAGCGCGTGCGTTCGGGCAGCGCGAGGAGCGCGTCCACCACCTTGCGGTCCATGAGCCGGAAATCGCCCGCGTGCGCCGGCACCTGCACGCCGCGCGCATCGCTGAGCAGGCGGTAGAACCATTTCGCGCCCAGGCGCTTGAGCCAGGACTCGTCGTCGCGGCTTTCGCGCTGCGCATACACCATTTCGGCGCCCGCCCTCCAGCGGTCCAGCATCTGTTCGATCAGCGCCGGCGGGTGCTGCAGGTCGGCGTCCAGGCAGATGACGGCGTCGCCGGTCGCGGCCTGCAGACCCGCGCTGAGCGCGGCCTCCTTGCCGAAATTGCGCGAGAGCTGCACATAGCGGAAGCCGTCGTGCTGCGTCCACTGCGCCATCAGCGCCTCGGTGCCGTCGGCGCTGCCGTCGTCGGCCACAATGATTTCCCAGCTCGTGCACAGCGCCTGCAGGCGGTTGCGCAGCAAAGGCAGCAGCACCCGCAGGTTGTCGCACTCGTTGAAGCTGGGCACGACGCAGCTCACGCAGGCGTCGTGCAGCGGCGGGCGCGGCGGCGCGGGCAAACGGGAAAGCGGGTGGGCCTGGACCTGCGCAGGCAGCGACCCGGACCGGAATTCGATGCGCATGGGGATTCGAAGGGCAATGCGGACGACCGGCGGGCAGTATGCGGCGCGCGTCGTCGAATTTTCATGAAATGGCCGCCGGTAAAATGGGGGCTTCCGTTTCCGCTGCCGTGCCCATGCAATACCAAGTCCGCCCCATGCGGGAAAACGACGTGCCAGACATCCTCGGGGTGCAGGCCGTGGCCTATCCCCCGCACCTGCTGGAAAGCGCGGCGTTCTATCTCAACCGCCTGCGCCTCGCCCCCGATCACTGCTGGGTGGCCGAACCGCGCGCCGGCGGCGGCCTGCTGGGCTACCTGGTTTCCTATCCGTGGGACGCCGGCCTGCCGCCGGCCCTGGACGCGGCGCTGGCCGCGCTGCCCGAAGCGGCCGACCACTGGTTCCTGCACGACTGCGCGGTGGCGCCCGCCGCGCAGGGCCTGGGCGTGGGCGCGGCCCTGGTGCGCGCGGCAGGCGGGTCGGCCGCCGCCCGCGGGCTGCGCCGCGCCAGCCTGGTGTCGCTGGCGTCGGCGCTGGGCTATTGGCGCCGGCGGGGATACGAGCCCGCGCCCGCGGCCCCGGGACTGCGGGAAAAGCTGGCGGGCTACGGGCCGGGCGCCTGCTATATGCGGCGCGCGCTGCCGCTGTAGGCGGCGAGGCGATATTCCTCCGCCGCGCCGGTCGGCATGCGCTTATGATGGCGCACCCACAGAGGAATCTTCATGAACAAATTCGATTTGCAGAAAAACCAGGCGCTCAAGCTGGCCGGCCAGCTCAAGCAGGCCGGCACGCCGGCGCGCTTCGGCGCCGCCTCCCAAGCGCCCGACCGCCGCGAGCAGCGCAAGCGGGACCAGGCCGCCGGGCTGGTGCCCTTCCCTCTGAAGCTGCCGCAAGCCCAGGCCGACAGGCTGCGCGCGCTGGCCGCCGAACGGGGTGTGTCCACCAACGACCTCGTCGCCGAGCTGCTCGGCCAGGCGCTGCCGCAATGACGGATGCCGTCAATAGAAAGTGATGTACGCCTTGTAGACGATGGTCGCGATAGCCGTGATGAGGCCGATGCCCATGAGGCCCAGCCCCAGGTTGCGGTCACGCATGCCAAACCCCACCAGCATGAGCGCCACTGCCGTGACGATGATGATCAACATGGTGTTGGTACTGGGGTGCATCGCTTTCTCCTGAATGCGCGGGCCGGAATGGGCAGTCTGCGCCATGGGGGTTTGCGCCATGGGGTTTGCGCCGTACTCCCGCAATCTCCATCATAAGCAGGACGGGTGCGTGCCCGGCGCAAGCCCGGCAGCCCCGATTGCGGCAAATCAAGGCAAGCTTACCCAATCGGCGCAAAAAAAGGGCCGCAAGGTGGGTTGCCTGAAAGAAAGCGAGAAAACGGGCGGCCCAAAGGCGGCCGGCCAGCCGTCAATGACAGCAGCCAGTGAACGACAGCGGTCATCAAATGCAGCGGCTGGCCGCAAATGACGAAGGGCCGGTGCTTTTGCAAGCGACCGGCCCTTCTGGGATGCTGGTGGGTGGTACTGGGTTCGAACCAGTGACCCCTGCCGTGTGAAGGCAGTGCTCTACCACTGAGCTAACCACCCCGAAAGAGGCAAAATATTAGCATGCTTTTTTGAAAGCGTGCAAGTGCCCTGGCCTATTTCCTCAAACGGCCTCGGCCTGCGTCTCGGCGGGCGCTTCCAGCTTGCGCCAGATGCAGGCGCCGCCCGCGGATTTGTCCAGCGCCTGCAGGTAAGCATCGTGCTCGGCGAGTTCTTCATCGCTGGCCTTGATGACCGGCAGGCCCGAGGCGTCGAAGCGCGCCAGCACCATGCCGGCGCCGTTCGCCTTGTCGTTCTCGTCGGTGTCGATCAGCAGTGCGTCCTGGCCGCGCGTCATGGCCAGCCAGACCTCCGCCAGCAGCTGCGAGTCGAGCAAGGCCCCGTGCAGCGTGCGGTGAGCGTTGGAGATGCCGAAGCGATCGCAGAGCGCGTCCAGCGAATTGCGCTTGCCCGGGAAAAGCGAGCGGGCATGCAGCAGCGAGTCGGTGACGGCGGCGCAGTAGTCGGTGATCGGGCCGCGCCCCGCCTTGGCCAGTTCGGCGTTGAAGAACTTGACGTCGAAGCTGGCGTTGTGCGCGATGATTTCCGCGCCTTCGATGAACTTCACGAAGTCGTCGACGATGTCGGCGAAGCGGGGCTTGTCGGACAGGAACTCGGTGGTCAGGCCGTGGACCGCCAGCGCCTCGGGGTCGCTGTCGCGGTCGGGATTGAGGTACAGGTGCAGGTTGTTGCCCGTCACCATGCGGTTGACCAGCTCCACGCAGCCGATCTCGATGATGCGGTGGCCCTGGGCGGGATCCAGGCCGGTGGTTTCGGTATCGAAGATGATCTGGCGCATAAGACTCTATTCAGACGCTGGGCGGGCTTCCGGCGGCGAGGCGGGCCGCTGCGGGGCTGGCGGCGGATGCGCGTCGTGCGCGGCCCGCCCGGGTTTCTTGCGTGCGGAGGCGATCAGGGAATAGGCCACCGGCACGACGAACAAGGTCAATAGTGTACCCAGCATCAGGCCGCCCACCAGCACCCAGCCGATCTGCTGCCGCGATTCCGCCCCCGCGCCCTGCGAAAGCGCCAGCGGCACCGTGCCCAGCACCATGGCGCCCGTGGTCATCAGGATGGGCCGCAGGCGCAGCACGCTGGCGCGGACCACGGCGTCCATCAGCTCCAGCCCCTCGTCGCGCAATTGGTTGGCGAATTCGACAATGAGAATGCCGTGCTTGGTGATGAGGCCGACCAGGGTGATGAGCCCGATCTGGCTGTAGATCGACAGCGTGCCGCCGGAGAGCCACAGCGCCAGGAGCGCCCCGGTCATGGAAAGCGGCACCGAAAGCATGATGATGAAGGGATTGCGCCAGCTCTCGAACTGGGCGGCCAGCACCAGGTAGATGAACGCCAGCGCCATGCCGAACACCAGGTAGATACTGCCGGAGGAGTCGCGGAATTCGCGCGACTGGCCGTCCAGGTCGGTCACCACCGTATGAGGCAGGACGTCGCGCGCCACCTGGTGCATGTGGGTCAGCACCTCGCCCAGGGCATACCCGGGCGCCACGGCCGCCTCGACCTTGACGGCGCGCAGCCGGTTGAAGTGGTTAAGCGATTGCGGCGAAACGCCTTCGTGCACGCTGAGCAGGTTGTCGAGCTGGACCATGCTGCCGTCTCGCGCCCGCACGTAGATGCCGGAGATGTCGTTGGGATTGGCGCGATCGCGCGGCGTAACCTGCACGATGACGTCGTACTGCTCGCCCTCGTCCTTGTAGCGCGTGACCTGGCGGCCGCCCAGCATGGATTCCAGGGTGCGGCCCACGGTGTCCACGTTCGCGCCCACGTCGGCCATCTTGTCGCGGTCCACCCGCACCCGCAGCTCGGGCGTGTTCAGGCGCAGGTCGGTGTCCAGGTTGATCAGGCCGGGATACTTGCGCAACTCCTCCAGGAACACGTCGGTCAGCCGGGACAGCTCCGCATAGGACGCCTGGCTCATGATGATGAACTCCACCGGCTTGGAGCGCGCCGACTGGCCCAGCGACGGCGGATTGGTGGGGAAGGCCTTGACGCCGGGCAGGGAAGCGAACTGCGGCTGGAGCATCTGGGTGATTTCCTGCTGCCGGCGCGTGCGCTGCTCCCAGGGCTTGAGCCGCAGGATGGCGGTGCCGTCGGTTACCGTGGGAAAGCCCACCGTCATCTGCACGCCGCTGGCCTCGGGAATGGCATCGTAGAACTTCTCGATGCCCATCATGCTTTCCAGCGTGTAGTTCAGGGTGGCCCCCTCGGGCGCGTTCACGATGCCGAACACCACGCCGCGGTCTTCGATGGGCGCCAGTTCGCTCTTGACGATCTTGAACAGCACGCCGCTGGCCAGCGCGACCAGCAGCCCCACCGTCACCACCAGCGCGCGGTGGCGCAGCGCGCCGCGCAGCAGGCGGCTGTAGCCGTTGCCCAGCGCCACCAGCCAGCCTTCGATCAGGTTGTACCAGCGGCTGTGGCTGCTCTGGTGGCGCAGCAGCACCGAGCACATCATGGGCGTGAGCGTCAGGGCCACGAAGCCCGACACCAGCACGGCGCCCGCCAGCGCCAGCGCGAACTCGATGAACAGCCGCCCGGTGCGGCCGGTGGCGAACGCCAGCGGCGCATAGACGGTGACCAGCGTCAGCGTCATGGCCACCACGGCGAAGCCGATTTCCTTCGAGCCCTTGATCGCGGCCTGCTTGCGCGGCATGCCGTCTTCGATGTGGCGGAAGATGTTCTCCAGCACCACGATGGCGTCGTCCACCACCAGGCCGATGGCCAGCACCATGGCCAGCAGCGTCAGCGTATTGATGGAGAAGCCGAACAGGTACATGAGGGCGCAGGCGCCCACCAGCGACACGGGAATGGTGACGATGGGGATGATGCTGGCGCGCAGGTTGCGCAGGAAAAAGAAGATCACCAGCACCACCAGCACGATGGCCTCGCCGATGGTGTGGAACACCGAATCGATGGAGCGTTCGATGAACACCGAGGAGTCGTAGGCGATGTTCAGCTTCATGCCCGCCGGCAGGGTTTCGTTGAGCCGTGCCACTTCTTCGCGCACCGCCTGAGAGAGCTCCAGCGGGTTGGCCGTGGACTGGCGTGTGAGCCCGATATTGATGGCCGACTTGCCGTTGAAGCGCGACAGGACGCGGTCGTTGGCGGCCCCGATTTCCACCCGGGCCACGTCGCGCATCCGCACCGGATACCCCCTCACGTTGGCGACGATGACGTCCTCGAACTGCGCGGGCGTCTGCAGGTCGGTGGACGACACCACCGAGAACTCCCGCGCCCGCGACTCAATGCGGCCGGCGGGGATTTCCACGTTCTGGCTGCGCAGCGCCGATTCCACGTCCTGCACCGTCAGGCCATAGGCGGCGAGCTTGTCGCGGTCCACGTAAATCCGCATGGACGGCAGGCGCTCGCCGAAGACGCGCACTTCGGCCGCGCCGGGCAGCACCGACAGGCGCGTCTTGATGTAGCGGTTGATGTAGTCGGACGTCTGGATGGCCGAGTACGAGCCGGCCTCGACCGCGATGTAGATGATGGGCTGCGAATCGGCCTCGACCTTGCCGATGATGGGCTCGTCGATCTCGTCGGGCAGGAAGCGGCGCGCGCGCGACACCTTGTCGCGCACCTCGGCCGCGGCGGCGTCGGGGTCGCGCGACAGGTTGAACTTGATGTTGATGAGGCTGCGCTCGGAACGGCTGCGCGAGGTCATGACGTTGACCCCCTCGATGCCGGCGAGCTGGTCTTCGAGGGGCTTGGTGACCTGGGACTCGATCACCTCCGGCGAGGCGCCTTTGTAGGTGGTGTCCACCGACACGATGGGCTCATCGATGCGGGGGTACTCGCGCACCGAGAGGCGCGAGTATGAGATGAGGCCGATCAGGACGATGATCAGCGACAACACCGAGGCGAAGACAGGCCGGTTGATGCAGGTTTCGGAAATGCGCATGAAAACCGCTCCTGAGAGATTGGGGCGCGTTACCCCAGGCGCGCGCCGTCAGGCGCCGCTGCCCACGACCTGCACGGGCGCGCCGTCGGTGACGCGCTGCAGGCCGGACACCACGAGCTGGTCGCCCGCGACCACGCCGGTGAGGATTTCGACCTGTCCCTCGCGGCGCTCGCCGATCGTGACTTCGCGGCGCTCGGCCACGCCGTCCCTGACCCGATAGACGTACTGCGTTTCGCCGGAGGGCGCCAGCGCGGCCTCCGGCGCGACCAGGGCCTTGTCCTCGCGGAAATAGAGCTGCACGCGCGCGAACATGCCGGGCCGCAGCTTGGCATCCTGGTTGGCCACGGTGGCGCGCAGCAGGATGGAGCGGCCGCCCGCGTCCACCAGCGGGCTCACGGCGTAGACCGCGCCCTCGCGTTCTTCGCCGGGCAGCGCGTCCAGGCGCAGCAGCAGGCGCTGCCCCACCTGGACCTTGCTCAGGTACATCTCGGGCACGCGGAAATCGACCTTGAGCGGATCGATCGCTTCCAGCGGCGCGAGATCCTGCCCTTCGCTGACGTAATCGCCCACCGAAACGCTGCGCAGCCCCACCATGCCGGAAAAGGGCGCCGAGATCGTCATCTTGTCCAGGCGCGCCTGCGCCAGGGAGACGGCGGCCTGCTGCACCTTGAGCGTACTGGCCGCCTCGTCGCGCGCCTGCTGGCTGACGAAACCCTTGCCCTGCAGCTCGACCGCGCGGCGATAGTGGCTCTGCGCCAGCGTCAGATTGGCGCGCGCCTGCTCCAGCTCGGCGCGCGGCACGGAGTCGTCCAGCCGGATCAGCGTCTGGCCGCGCCGCACCGGCTGCCCTTCCTTGAATTCAATGGCCTGGATGCGCCCCGCGACTTCGGGACGCAGCATGACGGACTCGTCGGAACGCAGGCTGCCCACGGCCGACAGTCCGCGGGGAAAGGGCACTTCCTTGACCTGGCCCACCTGCACGCGCACCGCCGCCTTGGACGCCTGCGTTGCGGGCGCGGTCGCGACGGCGCCGGCCTGGCCGCCGGCCGGCGCGAGCCAGCGCGGCGCATAGACGCCCAGCGCGGCCCCCACGGCCAATCCCGCCGCCAGGGCGGACAGCAGTACTGCGTTTTTCATGCGCGTAAGAAGGAGAATGGAAGGGGAACCGCCCCGGTCATGCCCCAGCCCGGGGGCCCGGGATCGTGGGCGGGGTAGGCACTTTAGCACCCGCGTTTACATACTGGAACATTCCAGCCGCCGCGACGGGGCCCCCGCCCCCCAAAACCAGGGTTTATCCTCATGCCGCGGGCCGGCCGCGCCGGGCGGCCGCCACGCCTTCGTTGGCCAGCTGGTCGGCGCGCTCGTTGCCCGGATCGCCGGCATGGCCCCGCACCCAGCGCCACGACACCCGGTGGCGGCCCACCTGCTCGTCCAGCGCCTGCCAAAGCTCGGCGTTCTTGACCGGCTTCTTGTCGGCGGTCATCCAGCCCCGCCGCTTCCAATTGGCCAGCCATTCCGTCATGCCCTTCATGACGTACTGCGAATCGGTATGGATGATGACGGCGCAAGGCCGCTTCAGCGCCCGCAGCCCCTGGATGACGGCAAGCAGTTCCATCCGGTTGTTGGTGGTGAGCGCCTCGCCGCCGTGCATGGTCTTTTCGTGCGCGCCCGCGCGCATCAGCACCCCCCATCCTCCCGGTCCCGGGTTGCCCTTGCAGGCTCCGTCCGTCCACATTTCAACTTGTTCGCTGGGCTTGTCGTGCTCCATGGCGCTGCTGGCATTCCTTGTATCGTACTGCGTGCATCCGGCCGGATCAGAAGCCGTCCAGCCGGTCCCGGGCCTGGCGGTTGACCACGACCGATGCCGCGCGCGCGCGCTTCGGCCGGGTTTTCCAGGCAGGCCCAATGATACGCATGCCGGCCACCCGCTTGACCGCGGCCACCATGTAGACGGCCCCTCCGAGGCCCCACCAGCGCGCCCCGGCCCGCTCCATGAAGCTCCAGCGCTGCAGCCATTTCTCGGTGCGGCAGGCCGGCGCATAGCAGCCGAACCGGCTGTCGTCGGCTTCCAGCGACAGCAGCTTGAACCAGTCTTTCAGCCGCGCCAGCGACACCTGGGAAGACGGCGGCTGGGGCAGCCAGGGCTCCATGCCCGGCATGCGCGTGCGCGCGCCCCACAGGCTCCAGGGATTGAAGCCGGAGATCACCACGCGCCCTTCCGGCACCAGCACGCGTTCGACTTCGCGCAGGACCTTGTGAGGGTCCGGCGTGCATTCGAAGGTGTGGGGCAGGATGAGCAGGTCCACGCTCTGCGACTCGAACGGCAGGGCCTCGGGCTCGGCCAGCGCCACACGCGACTGCCAGCCGGCGCGCGCGTCGGCGCCGGGCATCTCGGCGCCCACGTAGCCCTTGAACGGCATGCGGTTCGCCCGCAGCAGGTTCAGGTCGCCCAGGCCGACCTGCCAGGCGTAATATCCGAAGACATCCGAGACCGCCGCGTCGAACTGCGCGCGCTCCCAGGCCAGGACATATTGCCCGGGCGGAGTCTGGAACCATTCGGCCAGTTCTACAATCGGCGGAGTTTCTTCTGCCACGTTCTCTGTTCCTTGGAATCCATGCAAGCCCCGACCGCCCCCGCCGGCGGCCGCGAGCGCAATGCCGCGGTCGTGCCCCTGCCCGCTTTCACGGACAACTACATCTGGGCCTTCGCCCACGACGGACTGGCCGCCGTGGTCGACCCGGGCGAGGCGGCGCCCGTGCTGCGCTGGCTCGACGAACAGGGCCTGAAGCTGCGCGCCATTCTACTCACGCACCACCACGGCGATCATGTCGGCGGCGTTCCGGAATTGTCACGCATCAAGGGCCTCACCGTATACGGGCCGGCGCGCGAACGCCTGCCGCGCTGCGACGTGGCGCTGGCCGAGGGCGACCGGGTGATCCTGCCCGAGCTCGACGTGGACCTGCGGGTGCTCGACGTGCCGGGGCATACGGCGGGGCACATCGCCTATGCGGGACGGGCGGGCGGCGAGGAACCCGTGCTGTTCTGCGGCGACACGCTGTTTTCGGGCGGCTGTGGCCGCCTGTTCGAGGGCACGGCCGCGCAAATGCTTGATTCCTTGGATAAATTCGCCAATTTACCTGCGGATACAAAGGTTTTTTGCGCACACGAGTACACTCTAGCGAATTTGCGCTGGGCCCTGGCGGTGGATCCCGACAACCAAAGCCTGCACCAGTGCTACCAGCGAGCCCGGCAATTGCGCGCGCAAGATCTTCCCACCCTGCCGTCCACCATCGGCCAGGAATGCGCAATCAATCCGTTCTTGCGGACTCGTCAATCCGGCGTCGCGCACGCCGCCGAACGGCACGCGGGGCGCTCGCCCCTGGCGCCCGCCGAGGTCTTCGCCTCGCTTCGTGAATGGAAGAACGATTTCAAGTGATCGCCCGATGAATCTAGCCCGACTCCTTCTGCCGCTCATGCTGGCAGTCCTCGCCGGTTGCGCAGGAACCAAGACTCACGACAGCAAGAATCTCACCACCAACTCCCAAGGGCGCCTGATCGCCCGGGACACCTCCCGCACGGTGGACCTCACCAACCCGCCCGCCGACGCCTGGGACCGCATCCGCCGCGGTTTCGCCATCCCCAACCTGAACACCGACCTGTCCCGCCAATGGACGGACTACTACGCGTCGCACCCGGAGTCGGTGCAGCGCATGGCCGAGCGCGCGGGCAAGTACCTGTATTTCATCGTCGACGAGATCAACCGCCGGGGGCTGCCCACCGAGCTGGCGCTGCTGCCGTTCGTGGAAAGCGCCTACAACCCCACCGCCCTGTCGCGTTCCCAGGCCTCCGGCCTGTGGCAGTTCGTGCCGGCCACCGGCCAGCACTTCAACCTGAAGCAGGACTGGTGGCGCGATGAGCGCCGCGATCCCATCGCCTCCACCTACGCGGCGCTGGACTATCTGGAAAAGCTGTTCGAGATGCAGGGCGACTGGTACCTGGCCCTGGCCTCGTACAACTGGGGCGAAGGCTCGGTGCAGCGCGCCATCGCCAAGAACGAGGCGGCCGGCCTGCCCACCGACTACCTGTCGCTGTCCATGCCCGACGAGACGCGCAACTACGTGCCCAAGCTGCAGGCGATCAAGAACATCATCGCCGACCCGCAGCGCTACGCGGTGGCGCTGCCGCCGGTGGGCAACACCCCGTATTTCGTGACGGTGCAGAAAAACAGCGACATCGATGTCGAGATCGCCGCCAAGCTGGCCGAGATGCCGCTGGAGGAATTCAAGGCGCTGAATCCGTCCTTCAACCGCCCGGTGATCCGCGGCGATCACGCGCCCACGCTGCTGCTGCCGGCCGACCGCGTCGAGATCTTCAACGCCAACCTGACCAACTACAAGGGCGACCTCAGCTCCTGGAAGATCTATCACACGCGCCGCGGCGAATCGCTGGCCGCCATCGCCAAGCGCTTCGGCGTGCCGCTGGAGCGGCTGCGCGACATCAACGACATCGGCTCGCGCCAGAAAGTGGCGCGCGGGCAGTCGCTGCTGGTGCCGGGCGACCCGGGCAACAACGGCGTGCAGCTCGCCTCGCTGTCGGCGCCCGTGGGCGCGCTCGAAGCCGAGGCGGACGACGCCAGGCCGGCGCCGCGCGCCCGCGCCGCGACCGCGCCGACGGCCCGCGTGGCCTCCGTGCGGGGCAATGTGCGCACGCACAAGGTGCGCCCGGGAGACACCCTGTTCTCGCTGGCCCGCCAGTACGGCACGACCGTGGACGCCCTGCGCGCCCTGAACAACCTCAAGAACAGCAGCCTGAAGGTGGGCGCGCAACTGCGCGTGCCCGGCACGGGCGCGCGCGGCTGACGCCGGCGGGCTCCCGCGGCGCGCCCCGGCCTTTGCGCGCCGGGGCGCGCCGTCCCTCTCCGTGCGGCCGCCAAAATCCTTAAAATAGTCGGTCTTCAGCAGGACACCAATTCCAAAGGACAAAACCATGGGCTTTCTCGCCGGCAAGCGCATTCTCGTCACCGGGGTGCTTTCCAACCGTTCCATCGCATACGGCATCGCGCGCGCCTGTCACCAGCAAGGCGCCGAGCTGGCGTTTACCTACGTGGGCGACCGCTTCAAGGACCGAGTGGCCGAATTCGCCGCCGAGTTCGGCAGCAAGATAGTCCTGCCCTGCGACGTCTCCGAAGACGCGCAGATCGACGCCGCCTTCGCGGAGCTCGGCAAATCCTGGGACGGCCTGGACGGCCTGGTGCATTCCATCGGGTTCGCGCCGCGCGAAGCCATCGCCGGCGACTTCCTGGAGGGCTTGTCGCGCGAAGCCTTCCGCGTGGCCCACGACATCTCGGCCTACAGCTTCCCCGCCCTGGCCAAGGCGGCGCTGCCGCTGATGCAAGGCCGCAACGGCGCCCTGCTCACCCTCAGCTACCTGGGCGCGGAGCGCGTGGTGCCCAACTACAACACCATGGGGCTGGCCAAAGCCTCGCTCGAAGCCAGCGTGCGCTATCTCGCCACGTCCCTGGGCCCGCGCGGCATCCGCGCCAACGGCATTTCCGCCGGCCCCATCAAGACGCTGGCCGCGAGCGGCATCAAGGACTTCTCGGCCATCCTGAAGTTCGTCGAAACCCAGGCGCCGCTGCGCCGCAATGTCACCATCGAAGACGTGGGCAACGTGGCGGCTTTCCTGCTGTCGGACCTGGCGGCGGGCATCACGGGCGAAATCACGCACGTGGACGCCGGCTTCTCCACCGTCGTTCCGGGCATGGAAGAATAAGCCCGCCGGGCGGGGTCCGCCCCGCCCGCTTGCGCCGCTGCCCCGTGCGGCGGCGCTTCCAACCTTGCCCCGGGCCTGCTCAGGCCGGGCGCACGATGAGCGTGGACACTTGCACGTCCACCGCCGTCATCAGCTTGTGGACCGGGCATTTCTCGGCCACCCCCAGCAGCTCGTCGATCTGCGCGTCCGACAGGCCGCCATGCAGCGTGAGCTTGGCCGTCAGCCGATAGACGCCGCGGCGCTCTTCGCTGGCGTCGCGCACCACCTCCACGTCCACCGCTTCCAGCGGCAGGCCCTTGCGCCGCGCATACACCATCAGCGTCATGGCCTTGCAGCCGCCCAGGGCCGTATCGAAATAGTCATGGGGGTCGGGCCCCTCGCCTTCGGGCCGCGGCATGTCCAGCGGCAGCTCGTGGCCCTCGGCGAGGGCGGTGAATTTCAGCGTATTGGGCGCGTTGTGGCGCACGCGGATGCTCATGCAGATCTCCCCTGAAACGGCGGCCGGCGCGGCCGCCCATTCCGCTCTTGTAGCATCCGCCGCCCGGCCGCGCACGGCGCCCGCGCCCGGTTACTGACAAAAAGCTGAACTTTTGGCGGCTGGCGGGGTCTGCCCTGAGTACCCGTTTTCACGACAAGGAACGAACATGAGCGCAAGACAACTGCTGGACCAGCTGCTGCAATCCGGACAGGGGCTGCTTTCGGAAGCCTCCGCGCGCACCCGGGGCGCGGCCGGCGACAAGGGCTCTTTCCTGGCCGGCCTGGGCGGCGGCGCCCTGGGAGCCGGCGCGCTGGGCCTGCTGCTGGGCAGCAAGAAAGCCCGCAAGATCGGCGGCAAGGTCGCCATGTACGGCGGCATGGCGGCGCTGGGCGCGCTGGCCTACCGCGCCTATGCCGACTGGCAGCGCAACCAGGCCGGCGCTCCCGGGGGCGAGCCGCAGACGCTGGACCGCCTGCCCGCCCCCCAGGCCGAACAGCACAGCGCGGCGGTGCTGGCCGCCATGATAGGCGCGGCCAAGGCGGACGGCCATATCGGCCCCGAAGAACGGGCCCTGCTCGACACCGAGATGTCCAAGCTGTCCGCCGACGCCCGGGACCGCCGCTGGCTGGAGGAAGAACTGTCCCGTCCGCTCGACCCCGCGCAGATCGCCCGGGCGGCGGCCACGCCGGAAATGGCGGCGGAAATGTACCTGGCCAGCCTCATGGTCGTGGACGAGGAAAGCTACATGGAGCGCGCCTACCTCGACGAACTCGCGCGCCAGCTCAAGCTCGATCCCGGGCTCAAGACCCGGCTGGAGGAGCACGCCCGCGCCGCGGCGTAGGCGCGCCGGCCGGGCCGCGTCAGTCCATGCGCAGCCCGATGGCCCGCGCCACCGCCGCGTAGCGGTCCATGTCCGACTCGATCATCTGCTGGAACCCCTGGGGCGAGCTTTCGGCCGGCGTGAATCCCTGCTCGCGCAGCGCGGCCTGCGTGGCCGGATCGCGCATGACCTCGGCCACGGCGGCGTTCAGCCGAGCCACCACGGCCGGCGGCGTGGCGGCCGGCGCCAGCAGTCCGTGCCACTGGTCCAGCGCATAGCCCCGCACGCCCTGCTCGGCCACGGTGGGCACGCCCGGCAGCAGCGCGGAACGCTCGGGCGACGTCACGGCCAGGGCGCGCAGCTTGCCCGCGGCGATCAGCGGCGCGGCCGCCGACGCCGTGACCACGCCCAGCGGCACCTGGGCCGCCGCCACGCCGGCGATCGCCGGCCCGCAACCTTTGTAGGGCACCTGCTGCAAGGCCGCGCCCGTGTCCCGCGCCAGCATCTCCCCGGCCAGGTGCTGGGGCGTGCCGTTGCCGCACGAGGCGAACGGCAGCGGCGCGCCCGGGCGCGCGTGCGCCAGCGCCTCGCCCAGCGTGCGCCACGGCGACGAGGCGGGCGCCACGAACACCGACGGCACGAACGCCACATTGATCACCGCCTGGAAATCCTTGCGGGGCGAAAAACCCAGGTCGCGGTATACGGCGGGATTGATCGCAAACGAGCTGTTCACCATCAGCAGGGTGTAGCCGTCGGGCGGCGCCTCGGCCACCGCGCGCGCGCCGATGTTGCCGCTCGCGCCGGGCCGGTTCTCCACCACCACCGGCTGGCCGAGCCGCGACTGCAGGCTGGCGCCGATGCGACGTGCGAGCAAGTCGGTGCCGCCTCCCGGCGGAAAGGTGACGATGACGGTGATCGGCTGGCTGGGGTAAGCCGCGGCCTGGGCCGCGGACTCGCCCGAAGGCGAATTGCCGCAGGCGGCCAGCGACAGGGCCAGCGCGGCGCCGGCCAGGCGGAACAGGGATTTCATGGATGATTCCTCTCGTTGAACCGGCCCACCCCGGCGGGCCGGCGCGGCTTCAGGCGTCCAGGCCGATGTCCAGCACCCGCGCGCTGTGCGTAATCCAGCCCACGGCGATCTGGTCCACGCCCGTGGCAGCCACCGCGGCCGCCGTCTCGGGCGTAATGCGGCCCGAGGCTTCGGTGACGGCCCGGCCGCGCGCCATGTCCACGGCGGCCCGCAGCTCGTCCAGGCTCATGTTGTCCAGCAGCACCACGTCCACGCCCAGGGCCAGCGCCGTCTCGAGCTGGGCCAGCGTGTCGACCTCCAGTTCGACCTTCACCATGTGGCCCACGCCCGCGCGCGCCCGGCGCACGGCTTCCTCGACGCCGCCCGCCAGGGCGATGTGGTTGTCCTTGATGAGCACCGCGTCGTCCAGCCCGTAGCGGTGATTGCTGCCGCCGCCCACGCGCACCGCGTACTTCTGCACCGCGCGCAATCCGGGCAGCGTCTTGCGGGTGCAGGTGACGCGCGCGCCGTGGCCGGCCACGGCGCGGACGATGGAAGCCGTGGCGCTGGCCACGCCGCTCAGATGGCAGAGGAAATTCAGCGCCACGCGTTCGGCGCTGAGCATGGCGCGCGCGTTGCCGCTGATGCGCGCGATTTCCTGGCCCGGCGACAGCGCGCTGCCGTCGCGCAGCGCGGGCTCGAAGCGGATGTCCGGGTCCATGGCGCGAAACGCCAGACGCGCCAGGTCCAGGCCGGCCAGCACCCCTTCCTGGCGCGCCACCAGCCGCGTCTGGGCGCTGGCGTCCGCCGGCACGATCGCGTCCGTGGTGAGGTCGCCCGCGCGGCCCAGGTCTTCCAGCAGCGCGGCGCGCACCAGCGGTTCCAGCATCACTTCCGGCAGGGGCGCGACCGCCGCGGGGCGTTGGCTGCCGGATGCGTCTCCAATAATGCTCATTTTGAGTATTTCCAGGACAAAAAATAGCGCGCAGGGATTGCGCGCTATTTATGCTAGAGATGAGTATATCGTTTGTCAAGCCGGCCGCGGCCCTCTCAGGGCCCGCGCGACAGCGGCAGCTTGCTGCCGGCAATGGCGCGTTCGAGGAGCACGTCGCGGCGGAAGCGGAACAGCTTGGCGGGCCGTCCCGCCGCGCCGGTGGCCATGCCGCCGGTTTCCTCCACCAGCGCCTGCTGCTCGATCAGACGGCGGAAGTTCTGCTTGTGCAGCGCCCTGCCCGCCAGCGCCTCCACCGCCTGCTGCAACTGGAGCAGGGTGAACTGTTCGGGCATCAGCTCGAACACCACGGGCCGGTACTTGATCTTGGCGCGCAGCCGGGCGATGCCCGTGGCCAGGATGCGCCGGTGGTCGTGGCGCATGGAGGCGCCCGGCAAGCCGCTGGCGCCGCCGCCGCGGCGGCGCAGGGCCTCGTCGACCAGCCCGGCCTCGAACAGCAGCTCGTAGCGCTGGAGCACCATGTCTTCGTTCCAGGCCGCGCCGTCCAGCCCGAAGGTAATGGCCGCCCGCTGGCGCCGCCGCGCCCGCGCGGCCTCGTCCGCGCCCTGCGCGCACCAGTCCAGCAGCCTGGGCACGATCTGCGCGTCGATCACCGCCGGCGCGCCCGCGCGGCGGTCTTCCCACGGGAAATACCGGTACCAGTCCTGCCAGCCCACCTGCGCCACGCCGGTTTCGCCCGCCTCGCGGGTCAGCGCCAGGTAGCTCACGGAAATGACGCGCGCGCCCGCCTCGTCGGAGCGGTCGCCATCGGCAAAGGTGTACAACTGTTCCACGTAGCCCAGCGGATGATGCGTCTGGGCCTCCACCCAGGCCCGCAGGCCGGCCTGCAACGAACGGTGCGACAGCTCGAACGGACCCGCCGGCAAGGCGCTGGCGTCGCCCGTGGTGAGCACGCGCGGCTCGCCCTGGGTGACCGCGACGAGCACCGCGACGAGTTCGGCATGGACGGAACGTTCTACGGATTCGGTCAAAGTGGCGTTTATCGAGAGAAAGCGGGACGGCCCGACGGGGCGGCCGGATTATACGGGGCGCATTCTGCAACAGCCCCTTGCAAACGTGACATGCCGGCGCGCGCGCCGGCCCCTAAGATGGTAACGGTACCAGTGCCAGGGCGCAGCCCTCCCGGCGCGCCCGCCAGCGGAGACGTCATCATGCTGAAAACCGTTCCCCCGCCCCCCGATCCCAAACCCGCGGACACCGCGGAAACCAACCCGCCCGTCGATCCGCGCAAGGGCACGGAAGTGTTGCCCATGCAGGACGAAAGCTCGCCCGTGACGGCGGGCATGCCGCGCCGGGGCCGCGCCATCGTCGCGCCCGGAGAGCCCGGCATCATCACGCCGGAGGACGACGTGCTCGACACTTCCTACGACCACCGCAATGGCTGAAGGCCCGGCCGCGGCGGGCGGGGCGGCGCGTGCGAGAATGCCGGATCTCCCGCAAGCATTGCTCCGCCCGTGAAACACCTGCTCGCCGGCCTGGACCGGCTGGAAGAATTCGACGAAATCATCGACGCGCGCTCGCCGCTGGAATACGCCGAAGACCACATCCCCGGCGCCATCAGCGCGCCCGTGCTCGACAACGAAGAACGCGCGCTGGTCGGCACGCTGTACAAGCAGAGCTCGCCGTTCGAGGCTTCGCGCGTCGGCGCGGCCATCGTCGCGCGCAACATCGCCCGCCACCTGGAAACCACCTTCGCCGGACGTCCGGCCAACTGGCGGCCGCTGATCTACTGCTGGCGCGGCGGCAAGCGGTCGGGTTCGATGACCGTCATGTTCAACATGATCGGCTGGCGCGCCCGCCAGCTTGACGGCGGCTACAAGACCTACCGCAAGGCGACGCTGCGGGCCCTGGACGAACTGCCCGCCCGCATGCGCTGCATCGTGCTCACCGGGCCCACCGGCAGCGGCAAGACGCGCCTGCTCCAGGCGCTGGAACAGGCCGGCGCGCAGACCCTGGATCTCGAAGGCCTGGCCGCCCATCGCGGCTCGCTGCTGGGCGCCCGGGCCGGCGTGGCCCAGCCCTCGCAAAAGCGCTTCGACACCCTGCTGGCCGTCCGCCTGCGCGAGCTGGACCCGTCGCGCCCCGTCTTTGCCGAAGCCGAGAGCCGCAAGATCGGCCAGGTTTCGCTGCCGCCCGGCCTGCTCGACGCCATGCACCGAGGCCAGTGCGTGGAAATCGTGTCCTCCCGCGAAGACCGCAGCGCCTTCCTGCAGCACGACTACGCGCACCTGTTCGACGACCCCGCGTGGCTGAAGGCGCAGCTGCAGCGCCTGCTCGGCCTGCATAGCCGCGACGTCATCGCGGCGTGGCAGCGCATGGTCGACGAAGGCCGGCGCGCCGAGCTCGCGCTCGATCTCATCGACAGGCACTACGACCCGGCATACCGGCGCAGCTCGCACGCGCATTTCGCGAATATCGCGCGGGCGCTGCGCATGGACTTCCGCCCCAACGCGGGGCACGAAGACCTGCTCGAACAGGCGCGGCGCCTGCTGGCGCGGCTCGATCAGGCCGGCCAGCCCGCCTGAAACCGCGCCCCGCGCGCGTTCCCGCAGCCGCGGCGGCAGGCCCGCCCGGCTCCTTCCCGACCCATCAATATGGCTTATGGCTGGCGGCAAAACCGTGATTAGAAAGCCGCGGGCAAAGACCGGACAATGAACTCGCTTTCCCGGTTCCCCGTCCTCTTTTCCCGCAGGCCCTGCCATGACCTACACGCTGAAACCGCTCACCCCCGTGCTGGCCGCCGAAGTGACCGGCATCGACCTGACCAAACCCGCCGGCCCCGCGCTGCGCAAGGCGCTGTACGACGCCTGGATCGAGCATGCCGTGCTGGTGATCCGCGACCAGCGCCTCACCGCGCCCCAGTTCGCGGATGCGGCGCGCCTGTTCGGGGACATTCTCGTGCAGCAGCTCAAGCAGTTCGTGCTGCCGGACTATCCCGAAGTGGGCACGATCTCCTCGCGCGACCTGCCCATCCGCGACGGCAGGCTCCACGTGCGCGGCGAAGAATTCCATACCGATCATTCCAATTACCCCGCGCCGCCGAAGGCGACGATGCTGTACGCCATCAACCTGCCGGACCGCGGCGGCGACACCCAATTCGTCGACGTGCGCGCGGCCTATGACGATCTGGACGAAGCGACCCGGCGGGCCATCGCGGGGCTGCATTCGCGGCACGTATACGAAAGCAGCCGCAGCACGCGCAAGATGGCCGAACTCACGCCCGAGCAGCGGGCCGCAATTCCGCAGGCCCTGCAGCCGCTGGTGATCCGCCATCCGGAAAACGGGCGGCCCGCCCTGTACCTGAACACCGGCCGCATGGAAGGCATAGCAGGCATGCCGGACGACGCAGCCCATGCGCTGATCGCCCGCCTTTTCGCCCACGCCACCCAGCCGCGCTATGAATACCGGCATCAGTGGAAACCGGGGGACCTGGTCATCTGGGACAACCGCAGCGTCATGCACCAGGCCAACGCCGACTACGACCCGACGCAGCTGCGCTACCTTTACCGGATCATGCTGCAAGGCGCGCCGCTGCAGGCCTACGAAGAGGTGCCCGCGTGAGCCCGCGCGAATGCGGCGGCGCGGCGGAGCCGGCCGCCCGCCGTTTTCTCGCCTGTCTGGACGTCTGGACGCCAGCGGTGCAGGAGGCCGTGCGGCGCAACGCCCCGCCGGAACTGGATCTGCATTTCGCCCGCAGCTATGACGAAGCCGAGCAGGCCGCCCTGATCGCGCAGGCCGATTTCGCGCTGGTGGGATGGGCCCGGGTCAGCGAGGCCCTGCTTGCCAACGCGCCCCGGCTGCGGTTCATCGAGAAGTGGGGCATCGGCGTGGACCGCATCGATGTCGATGCGGCGCGCCGCCGGGGCATAGGCCTGGCCATCACGGCGGGGTCGAATGCGGGGCCGGTGGCCGAGCACGCCGTCATGCTGATGCTTGCGGTGAGCCGGCGCCTGGCGCAGGCCGACGCGGCGCTGCGGCAGGGCCGCTGGCTCAAGGCCGAAATGCGCGAGCTCTGCCACCAGCTCGGCGGCAAGACGGTCGGGCTCTATGGCTTCGGCCATATCGGGCGCTCGGTCGCCAGGAAGCTGTCGGGTTTCGAAGCGCGCATCCTGTACACCGATCCGCAGCGCGCGGATGCCGACACCGAGCGCGCCCTGAACGCCACGCGGGTGGATGTTGCCGTGCTGCTTACCGAATCCGACATTCTCAGCCTGCACGCGCCGGCCACGCCGCAGACGCGCCGCATGCTGGACGCGCGCGCGCTGGCCGCAATGAAGCCGGGCGCCATTCTCATCAACACGGCGCGCGGCGAGCTGGTCGATACCGCCGCCTTGCTGGACGCCCTGCGCAGCGGCCATCTGCGCGGCGCGGGGCTGGACGCTTTCGATCCCGAACCGCCCCCCGACGACTGCCCCCTGTATGCGCTGGACCAGGTGGTGCTTACGCCCCACATGGGCGGAGCGGCCTTCGACAACGTGGAGCACGTGGCGCGCCACGCCCTGGGCAACATCATGAAGGTGCTGCGCGGGGAACCCCTGGCCCCATCCGATATCGTGGTGGAGCCCCGCTGATCCGCATGCCTTCCATAACAACGACACAGGAGACGAAACCATGCGCACCCGGTTCAGCAACGCCCTGGCCTGTATGACGCTCGCGCTGGCCGCGGGCGGCGCGGGCGCCCAGCCTCCGGCCCAGGCCCCGCAATACCCCACCCGCCCTATCCGGCTGATCGTTCCCTTCACGCCCGGCGGCGGCACGGACATCCTGGCGCGGGTGGTGGCCGAAAGCATGTCGCGCCGCCTGCCGCAGGCCGTCGTCGTCGAGAACCATGCGGGCGGCAACACGCTGATCGCCACCGAGCTGCTGGCCAAGGCCGAGCCCGACGGCTACACGCTGCTGATGCAGACCAACAACCTGGCTGTGAATCCGACCCTGTACAAGCATCTCGATTTCGACACGCTCAAAGACCTGGCGCCCGTCTCGCTCGTGGCGCGCAATCCGCACGTGCTGGTGGTGAACCCGAAAGTGCCGGCCCGCAGCTTCGCGGAATTCATCACGTATGCCAAGGCCCATCCAGGCCAGATGCACTTTGCCTCGGCGGGCAGCGGAACGGTCAACCACCTGACCGGCGAGCTGCTGAAGATGCAATCGGGCATCGACATCGTCCACGTGCCCTACCGGGGCAGCGGCTCGGTCATGCCCGACCTGCTGGCCGGACGGGTCGAAATGCAGTTCGCCGCGCTGCCCGTGGTCAGCGGCTACATCCGCGACGGGCGCCTGCGGGCGCTGGCCGTCACCACGCGCGAGCGTTTCAAGGGCCTGCCCGAGGTGCCGACCATCGCGGAAAGCGGCTACCCCGATTACGACTTCAGCTCCTGGTTCGGCATCCTCGCGCCGGCCGGCACGCCCGCGCCCGTCATCGGCCTGCTCAGCGCCCAGGTCGGACAGGCGCTGGCCGACCCGAAAGTCATCGAGCGGCTGTCCGACTACGAGCTCATCGGCTCCACGCCCCAGGCGTTCGGCGATTTCCTCCGCGCCGAAATCACCCGTTCCGCCGACATCGTGAAGCGCTCCGGCGCCTCCATAGACTGAGGAAACGCATGAACACGCCCGCTTCCCTGCCCAATCCCCTGATGGACCGGCTGCGCGCCGGCGGCCTCGGCCTGTCGATGATCGTCAAACAGTGCCGCAGCGTGGATGTCGTATCCGCCGCGCTGGGTTGCGGCTACGACGCCCTCATGATCGACCTGGAACACGCGTGCATCGGCGAGGAAGCGGCGGCGCAGATCTGCGTCGCGGCCTTGCTCGGCGGCCTCACGCCGCTGGTGCGCATTCCCTGCCACGACAGCCACTACGCGGCGCGCATCCTGGATGCCGGCGCCGCGGGCATCGTGGCCCCGCACGTGACCTGCGCCGAACAGGCGCGCCGCATCGTGGCCGCCTGCCGCTTTCCGCCGCGGGGACAACGCTCGGTGGCGGCGCAATGGCCGCAGCTGTCGTACCGCAGCGTCCCCGCCGCCGAAGCCCGCCTGCTGATCGAGTCGCAGACCGTGGTGATCGCCATGCTGGAGTCGCCCGAAGCCATCGACAACGCCGAAGAGATCGCCGCCGTGGAAGGCGTGGACATCCTGCACATCGGCAGCAATGACCTGTGCGATACCTACGGCATACCCGGCCGTTTCTCCGATCCGCGCATTCTCGACGCCTACCGGCGAGTCGCGGCAGCCTGCGGGCGCCACGGCAAGTACCTCGGCGCGGGCGGCCTGGGCTCGGCTCCGGAGGTCCTGGAGCAGGTCGTCGGCCTGGGCGCGCGCTACGTCACGGCAGGCAACGACTGGGCATTCTTCGTGCAGGCGGCGCGCCAGAAGGCCGCCGCCGTGCGCGCCCTGCATCCGGGCTAGCCGGATGCGCGCTTTTCGTGGCGCGCCCTTGCCCGCCGCGCCCGGCACTTTTTCCCCTGGGAGTCTGTTCATGCGCATCATTGCCGAAGACCTGTGGTTTCCCGAAGGCCCCGTCGCCCTGCCGGACGGCGGCTGGCTGGTGGTGGAGATTCGACGCCAGACCCTGACGCGCATCGACCCCGACGGCGGCAAGCGCGTCGTCGCGAAGCTGGGCGGCGGCCCCAATAGCTGCGCGCTGGGGCCGGACGGCAAGGTCTATGTCTGCAACAACGGCGGCTTCAAGTTCGTGCAGCGCGCGGACGGCCGCATGGTCACGGCCGGCCAGGCCGACGACTACTCCGGCGGCCGTATCGAGCGGGTCGACCTGGACACTGGCCGCTTCGAGGTGCTGTACGACCGGGTGGGCGCCAATCCGGTGCGCGGCCCCAACGACCTGGTCTTCGACGCGCATGGCGGCTTCTATTTCACCGACCCCGGCAAGACCCGCCACCGCGACGCCGACCGCGGCTGCGTATGCTATGCGCGCGCCGACGGGTCGCTGATCCGCGAAGTCATCTTTCCGATCTCGCGCCCCAACGGCGTCGGCCTTTCGCCCGACGGCAAGACCCTGTACGTGGCCGAAACCGAGACGGCCCGGTTGTGGGCATGGGAAGTGGCTGGGCCCGGCGAACTGCGCCACGCCCCGGCCCCCTCGCCGCACGGCGGCCGCCTGGTCGCCGCGGGCCCCGGCTACCGCCGCTTCGACTCGCTGGCGGTCGAAGCGGGCGGCAATGTCTGCGTGGGCACGCTGGACGTGGGCGGCATCACGGTCATCACGCCGGACGGCGACACGAGCTTCGTGCCCGTCGAGGGCGACACCCATATCACCAACCTGTGTTTCGGCGGCCCGGGCCTGCGCACGGCCTGCGTCACGCAGTCGTACGCGGGACGCCTGGTCGAGCTGGACTGGCCGCGCCCCGGCCTGCCGCTCAACTATGGAGGGCTTGCGCCATGAAACGCCGCGATATCCTGGCCGCGCTGGGAGCCGGCGCCGCCTGGGCGGCCCTGGGCCGGACCTGGGCCGCGCCGCCCTATCCCGAGCGCGCCATCCGGCTGCTCATTCCGTTCTCGCCAGGCGGTTCCACCGACGTATTCGGGCGCCGCTACGGGCAGGCCATGGGACAGCGCCTGGGCCAGAGCGTGGTGGTGGAGAACAAGGCCGGCGCGGCGGGCGCCATCGCGGCGATGGCCACGCTGCGCGCGCCGGCGGACGGCTACACGCTGATGCTGGGCACCTCCAGCAACACCACCGCCGGTCCCGCCACCAACCCCGCCTTCGAATACGACCCGCGCAAGGACTTCTCGGCCATCGGCATCATGGGCGTGCAGCCCATGGTGCTGGCCGTCAACCCCGGGCTGCCGGCGCACACGCTGGCCGAACTCGTCGCGCTGCTGCGCGCCAATCCCGGCAAGTACTCGTATGGTTCGGGCGGCATCGGCGGCATCTCGCACCTGACCGGCGAGTTCTTCAAGGATCGCGCCGGCGGCCTGAAACTCGAGCACATCGTCTACAAGGGCAGCGGACCCGCATTGCAGGACCTGCTGGCCGGCCGCGTCCAGGTCATGTTCGACAGCGCGGTGCCTCACCTGCCGTTCGTGCAGGCGGGCAAGGTCCGCATCCTGGCGACGTTCTGGCCCAAGCGCATCGGCGCCCTGCCCGACGTGCCCACGACGCGCGAGGCGGGATATCCCGATCTCGTGTCCGCCACCGCCCTGTTCCTCCTGGGGCCGCGGGGCATTGCGCCCGAAGTCTCGGGCCGCCTTCAGGGCGCGTCCCGCGAGACGCTGTCCGATCCGGCGTTCCGCCGCGGCATGTCGGAAATGGGGATCGAACCGCCCGACGAAGTGTCCGCGGCCTCCGCGGCCCGGTACATCGCCGAGGACATGGACAAGTGGGCCCGCATCGCCAGGAACATTTCACTGCAACTCGGCTGAACGCCAGCCGCAAGGAGAGCCCCATGCTGTTTCTGGTCATCAGTTCGCCGCGCCCCGAGCGCCCCTCGTCCATGCGCCCCGGCCAGAAAGCCTATTGGGATTGGCTCAACGGGCTGGAAGCGGCCGGCGTGGTCCGGCACGTGTGGAACAAGGTCGGCCGCGGCGCCATCGTCGTGCTGGACGTGGACTCGCACGAGAAGCTGCATGTGCTGCTGAACCAATGGGCCGAGCACGTGCCCGCCTCGTTCGAGGTGTATGCGGTAACGCCGAAATCGTTCCAGGAAACCATCGCGCGGCAGGGAACCAACCCGCTGGAACTGTGACGCGGTCCGCGCGCGGCGGCGCTGGGCCGCGGCCGCGCGCGCAGGCATAATGCTTCGGTAGCGCCCCGCCGCAGGCACCCGCGGCCGGCGGAGCGCGGACCCGCATGCCGGAGGCCCGCAGTGAACCTGCGCCAGTTGGAAGTCTTCCACGCCATCATCAAGGCCGGCTCGGTCACGGGCGCGGCCCGCGACCTCTGCGTCACGCAGCCGGCCGTCAGCGCGGTGCTGAAACATACCGAGCAGCAACTGCGCATGAAGCTCTTCGAGCGCATCGGCGGACGCCTGCACCCGACGCCGGAAGCCCTGGCGCTGCTGCCCGACGTAAACGACATCTTCGGGCGCGTGCAGGCGGTCCAGCGCGTCGCCCAGGAACTGCGCGACGGCAGGGCCGGCCAGCTCGTCGTCGCCACCTCGCCCACGCTCGTCAACGCGCTGCTGCCCGAGGCCGTGGCGGCGCTGCGCAAGCTCAGCCCCCAGCTCGGCATCTACGTGCGCTCGCTGCCCACGCCGCTGGCCATCGACAGGGTGTCGCGCCGCGAAGCCGACATGGGCGTGGTGTACGCGCCGGTCGAAGACCCCGCGGTGGACACCACGCCGCTGGCCAAATCCGAGATCGCCTGCGTGGTGCGCAAGGACCATCCGCTGGCCTCGCGCCGGCACGTCGACGCGCGCGACCTCGGCAGGGAACCCGTCATCTCGCTGGGCGCATCCACCCGCCTCGGGCAGGCCATCGCCGAAGCCTGCAAGCGCCGCTCCATGGCGCCGCCGGCCGTGGGCATCGAGGCCAGCTCGTCGCTGACGGCCTGTCTCATGGTGAAGCACGGCGCGGGCGTGGCGCTCGTGGACCGCCTCAGCGCGCTGCCGGCCGGCCTGGACGATCTGGTCTTCCTGCCGTTTCGGCCCCGCATCGAGTTCGGCGTGGTGCTCGTCTACCCCCGCGACCGCCCGCGCTCGCTGGCCGCGACGCGCCTGGCCGACCTGCTCGCCGACACCGCGCTGCGCGCCGGCTTCTAGCTTCCAGCCCGGACCGTCCCCGCGTTCCGCTATTCCGGCTTCAGGCCCGCCGCCCGGATCGCCTCGCCCCATTTCTTCACGTCGTCGCGGACCTCGCGGCCCATGGCGCCGGGCGTGTCCAGCGCGCGCTCGTAGCCCAGCTCGCGCATCTGCCTCTGCATGTCGGGATGGCCGGCGGCGGCGGCCAGGGCCTGGTTCAGGCGGGCCACCACGTCGTCGGGCGTGCCGGCCGGCGCCATCAGGCCGTACCAGATGCGGACTTCATGGCCGGGCACCTTCTCCGCGATGGCGGGCGGGTCCGGCAAGCTCGCGACACGATGCGCGTCCGCCACCGCCAGCCCGCGCAGCTTGCCCGAGCCGATGTACGGCTGCGCCGGGTTGATGGCGGCCGACACCAGCGGAATGTGGCCGGCCAGCAGGTCGGACAAGGGCTGGCTCGAACCTTTGTAGGGCACGTGGGTCATGCGCGCGCCGGTCATGTGCACGAGCAGCTCCACGGCCAGGTGCTGCGGCGTGCCCACGCCGGGCGTGCCGTAGCTGACCTGGCCGGGATGGGCCTTCGCATAAGCCAGCAGCTCGTCCAGCGTGCCGAAGGGCGACGCGGGGCCGGCCGCCAGCACGATGGGCGACGTGGCGATGATGCCTACCCCGCGCTTATTGAGGTTCGATGCCCGCCTGCCTAACCTTCTCGCCCCACACCGATTTCTGCCGCGCCACGAAGGAGCCGAATGCCGCGGCCCGGGCCGGCGTGGGATCGGCGCCCATCTGCCTGAGCTTCTGCTGGATCTCGGCGGACGAAACAATGCGGTAGAGCGTGTCGGCCAGGCGCGCCGACACCGCCTCGGGCATCCTGGCCGGTCCGAATATGCCGACCCAGGCTGCCAGGTCGAAGCCGGGCTTGCCCAGCGCTTCGGACACGGGCGGCAGATCGGGCGCGAGCGTGCTGCGCCGCTCGGTGGACACCGCCAGCGCCCGCAGCGCGCCGCTCTGGATGTGCCCCGCCGCCGACGCCAGATCCACGAACATGAACGTGGTGCGCCCGCCGATCACGTCGGTCATGGCTTGCGGCGTGCTCTTGTAGGGAATGGCGGCGGCCTCCATGCCCGTTATCTTGTCGAAGGACGCCGCGGCGATCTGTCCGGTGCTGTTGCCGTATGCATAGTTCACCGCGCCGCGATGCGCCTTCCCATAGGCCAGCAGCTCGGCCACGTTCCTGGCCGGCACCTTGCTGCCCACCACCAGCACGAACGGAAAATTGCATACCTGCACCAGCGGGGTGAAATCGGCGACCGGGTCGTAGCGCAACTGCTTGAACAGGTAGGGATTGGAGGAATGCGTGGTGTTGGTCGCCAGCATGATGGTGTAGCCGTCGGGTTGGGCGCGGGCCACGAAATCCGAGGCGACCTGGCCCGAGGCGCCGGCCTTGTTCTCGACGATGACCGGCTGGCCCAGTTCGCCTTGCAGCTTTTCGGCGATCATGCGCGCCACGATGTCGCTGGCGCTGCCCGCGGCGAATGCCGTGATCATGTGCACCGGCTGCGACGGGTATGCGGGCTGGGCTTGCGCCGAGGCGCACGCGAGCGTGGCGAAGACGGCCGCGCACAGCTTTCCTGTAAGTGAATGCATGGTGTGTCTCCTTCGGTAGAGAGGCCCCCGCCATCTGCGCGCGGTGGGCCCGCGCCCTATTGCGGCGCGGGAACGTTCGCCAGGATGCGCTGGGCCTGCTTGAGGTGCGGGCGGTCCAGCATTTCCCCGTCGAGCTGCAGCGTTCCCACGCCGGGCGACTGCTCGAACGCGGCCACGATGCGGCGGGCCCGCTCGATGTCGGCCGCGTCCGGCGTGAACGCCTGGTTGATCGGCGCCACCTGGTCGGGATGAATGGCGATCTTTCCGCTGAAACCCGCGCGCCGGGCGCTGGCGGCGTCCTTGGCCAGCCCTTCCGGGTCGCGGAAATTGCCCCATATGGTGTCGATGGCGGGCACGCCCGCGGCATGCGCGCCCAGCAGGCACAGCGAACGGGCCATGCGGTAGGTGAAGTCGTACTCGCCGTTGTCCAGGCGGTTGCTGGCCGCGCCCACCGCCGCCGCCAGGTCTTCCGCGCCCCAGGTCAGTCCGCGCAGGCGCGGGCTGCATCCCGCATAGCCGCCCAGCGTGAACATGGCCTGCGGCGTCTCCGTGGCCACGGGCATGATGCCGATGCCGCCCTGTGCCAGGCCGTCGCGCGCTTCCAGCGCGCTGAGGTAACGGTCGAGCAGGACGATGTCGGCCGCGCCGTTGACCTTGGGCAGCAGGATGCCCGCGGGCGCGGCGCGCGCCACCGCGGCCAGGTCGTCCAGCGCCAGCCCGGAGTCCAGCGGGTTGATGCGCACCCAGAGCTGCGCCGCCGCGCCCCGGTTGGCCTCCAGGTACTCGCGCACCATGCCGCGCGCCAGCGGCAGCCGCGAAGCCTCGACCGAATCCTCCAGGTCGAGGATCAGGGCGTCGGCGCCGGCGCCCGCGGCCTTGGCCTGCTTGCGTTCGCTGTCGCCGGGCACGAACAGTAAAGATCTCAAAGGCATGGGAACTCCCGTCAATGGTTGGTGTTGCGGTCCGCTCAGCATCCGCGGAAATGCGGCTTGCGCCGTTGCGCGAAGGCTTTCGTTCCTTCCTGCACGTCTTCCGAGGTCTGCAGCAGCCGCAGGAAGACCTGCTCCATGCGCAGCCCCGCAGCGAGGTCCAGGTCGCGGCTGCGCAGCGCCAGCTCCTTGGCGGCCTGCACGGCCAGCGGCGCGTTGGCGGCCAGGCGGCGCGCGTACGCCATGGCGGCGTCCATCAGTCCGTCCGCCGGCACGACCTGGTTGACCAGCCCCCAGCGCGCCGCCGTGGCGGCATCGAACCTGTCGCCGATGAGCAGCATCTCCATGGCGATGGCGTGGGGCAATTGCTGGATGATGCGCTGGGTGCCGCCGTTGGCCGGAAACACGCCCCGCTGCACCTCGCTCAACCCGAAAACGGCCGACTCGCAGCAGACGCGCAGATCGGTGGCCAGCAGCAAGGTCATGCCCCCGCCCAGGCAATAGCCGTTGACGGCCGCCACCACGGGTTTCCAGAGTTCGATGCCCCGGTTGAGCAACTGGTCTTGCTGGGTGCGCATCAGGGCGCCCAGGCCGGGCGGCGCGCCGATGAAGGACTTGAGGTCGGCGCCGGCGCAGAACGCCTGGTCGCCCGCGCCGGTGACGACGGCCACGCGGATCGCGTCGTCGTCGCGCACGCGCTGCCACGCCTGCGACAGCAGCGCGTAGTGCTCGGCATCGAGGGCATTGCGTCTTTCGGGCCGGTTGATGGTGATGGTGGCGACGCCGTCGCCGACGGAAAAGTCGATGGACACCGGGTTGTCTCCTTCTATGACGCCGCGGTCCGCGGGCGGACCGGGCCGGCCGGGGCTCAGGCTTGCCCGGCGATGCGGTCTATGTCTTGCGGGCCGTAACCCAGCGAAGCGAGGATCTCGCGCGTGTGTTCGCCCAGCGCGGGGGGCGGCCGCTGCGCGGCGGGGCGCTCGCCGTCGAACCGCAGGGGCTGGGACACCACCCGCAGCTGCGCATCCGCGCCGCGCGGCAGCTTCTGGATCATGCCGCTGGCCAGGGTGTGCGGATGCGCCAGCACCTCGGAAACGCCCAGGATGGGCGCGCACGGAATGCCCACGCGGGAAAACCGTTCGATCCAGGCGTCGCGCGTGTCGCGCGCCAGCAGCGCGGCCACTTCGGCCAGCACTGCCTCGCGGTGCGCCACGCGCCCGGCATTGGTGGCATAGCGGGCGTCTTCCGCCAGGGCCGGCGCGTCCACCTCGCGGCAGAATGCCTGCCACAGGGTGTCGTTGGCCACGCCCAGCAGAATGGGGCGGTCGCTGGCCTGGAACACCTGATAGGGGCACAGCGACTCGTGGGCGGAGCCCCAGCGCCGCGGCTCGGCGCCGCGCTCCCAGAAGCTCTGCATGACGTAGGCCATGAACGCCATCGAGGTGTCGAACAGCGACGCTTCGATGCGCGAACCTTTGCCGGTGCGCAGGCGCTTGACGGCCGCCGCCAGGATGCCGATGGCCGCGTGCATGCCGGTGGCCTGGTCGATGGGCGAGATCGGGCTGCGCACGGGCGGCCCGTCTTCCTCGCCGGTCAGCGCCATCATGCCGCTGAACGCCTGCAGAATCACGTCGTAGCCCTTGCCGTCGCGCAGCGGCCCCTGGCTGCCGAATCCGGAAATGCTGCAATAGATGACATCGGGACGCAGCGCCGCCGCGCTGTCGTAGTCGATGCCCAGCCGCCGCGCCACGCCCGGCCCGAAGCTCTCGACCACGATGTCGGCGCTCGCCAGCAGGCGCAGCGCCGCTTCCCGTCCGGGTTCCGACTTCAGGTCCAGCGCCACGCTCCGCTTGTTGCGGTTGGCGCTGAGGAACACCGTGCCGTCGCCATCGCGAAACGGCGGCCAGTGCCGGGTATCGTCGCCGCGCGGCGATTCCACCTTGATGATCTCCGCGCCCATGTCTCCCAGGTACTGGGTGCACAACGGCCCGGCCAGCACCTTGGAGAAATCGACGACCCGCAATCCCTGCAACGCATCCATGCCTGTCTCCTTGCGCAGGTGCCGGCAATCAGAACGCGACGTTGTCGCGGCCCTTGGTCTGTATCATTTCGCGCGCTTCCTGCGGCGTGGCGATCTCCAGGGAAAGCTCTTCGAGAATGCGGCGGATCTTCGCCACCTGCTCCGCGTTCGAGACGGCGAGCCTGCCCTTGCCGGCGTAAAGGCTGTCTTCCAGCCCCACGCGCACATTACCGCCCAGCAGCGCACTCATGGTGACGAAGGACATCTGATGCTTGCCGGCCGCCAGCACCGAGAGGTAATAGTCTTCGCCGAAAAGACGATCGGCGATGGTGCGCATGTGCAGCAGGTTGTCGTGGTCGGCGCCGATGCCGCCCAGGATGCCGAAAATGCACTGCAGGAAGAACGGCGGCTTCACCAGGCCGCGGTCCGCGAAATGGGCCAGGTTGTACAGATGCCCGACGTCGTAGCACTCGAACTCGAAGCGCGTGCCCATGGCGGAAAGTTCGCCGATGCCGCGCTCGATCTGGCTGAACGTGTTGGAGAGAATGAAATCCCGCGTCATTTCCAGGTAGGGCTGCTCCCAGCTATGGCGGAACGCGCGGATGCGCTCGCCGGCGCCCGAGATATTGAAGTTCAGCGAACCCATGTTCATGGACGCGACTTCCGGCTGCGCCCATTTGGCCGGGGCCAGGCGTTCGTCCAGCGTCATGCCCAGGCCGCCGCCGGTCGTGATGTTGATGATGGCGTCCGTGCGCGCCTTGATGTCGGGCAGGAATGCCGCAAAGCGTTCCGGGCTCTGGTCGGGCCTGCCGGTTTCGGGGTCTCGCGCGTGCAGGTGCAGCATGGCCGCGCCCGCCTCGGCGGCGGCCACCGCGTCGTCGGCGATCTGCGCGGCGGTGATGGGCAGGTGCGGCGACATGCTGGGCGTATGAATGGAACCCGTAACGGCGCAGGTAATGATGACCTTCGGTGATTTCTTCATGATGTCTCCTCGCCTCGGCTTGCCGCCTCGGTTTCTGTGTTTGTCCATGCTAATATTCAACCAGTCAATGGTCAAACAATTAAAATCATGGCCGCGCCATGGAAAACCCTTAACTAGACGATCACGCCATGAAACCCGATTCCGCTCGCACGGCGGCGTTGCCGCAACTCGATACCCTGCGCATCCCCAAATCCTGCGACGTCCTGGCCGACCATCTGCGCCAGAAGATCCTGGACGGCAGTTTTCCGGACGGCGCCATGCTGCCGGGCGAGCGCGACCTGGTGGAGCAGACCGGGCTGAGCCGGGGCTCGGTGCGCGAAGCCCTGCGCATCCTGGAAGCGGAGGGCCTGGTGAGCACCCGCCCGGGCCGCTACGGCGGCTCGCGCGCCACCCGGCCGACGGGCTCCACGGTATCGCGCCAGATCGCCCTCTTCGCGCGGGGCAGCCGCCTGCCGCTGGCTTCCATCATCGAGGCGCGCGAGGCCATCGAGCCCCCCATCGCCGAACTCGCGGCGCGGCATCGCACGGACGAGGATCTGGCCACGCTGCGCCAGATCGACGCCCGGCTGCGCGAAGCCTATGCCGACGTTCCCCGCTATCTCGCGGAAAACGTGAACTGGCATTGCGCGCTGGCCGCGGCCAGCCGCAATCCCCTGCTCGAAGCCTTCATGCGCTCGATCGCCAACCTGATCCACGAAGCGTCCGCCCTCAAGGACTTCGCCACCGACGAAGTGCGCAGCCTGGTGCTGCAGGCCCACGCCCGCATCCTGGACGCGGTCGAGAAGCAGGACGCGGACGCGGCCCGGCGCCGCATGGCGCGCCACGTCCAGGCCTATTCGGTTCATCTGCGCAGCCTCCTCGATCGACAGGACTGAAGCGGCGCCCGCGGAGCGCGGCGCTCATGGCGAAGCGCCGGGCCCGGACGCGGGCGCTAGTACGACTTGGGCAGCCCGAGCACGCGCTCCGCGATATAGCTCAGGATCAGCTGGATGGACACCGGGGCGATCCGCGGCAGCATCGCCTCCCGGAAATATCTCTCCACGTGGTATTCCTTCGCGTAGCCCATGCCTCCGTGCGTGAGGACCGCGGTTTCGCAAGCGCGGAAACCCGATTCGGCGCAGAAGAACTTGGCCGCGTTGGCTTCGGCGCCGCACGGCAGCCCCTGGTCGTAGAGCCAGGCCGCGCGCCGGTAGAGCAGTTCGGATGCCTCCAGCTCCACCCACCGTTCGGCCAGCGGATGCTGGATGCCCTGGTTCTGGCCGATGGGACGGTCGAACACGATGCGATCGGCGGCATACCCCGCCGCCCGCCGCAGGGCCGCCCGGCCCAGGCCGGTAGCCTCTGCCGCCAGCAGCACGCGCTCGGGGTTCAGGCCGTGGAGAATATATGAGAAGCCCTTGCCCTCTTCGCCGATCCGGTCTTCGACCGGCACTTCCAGGCCGTCGATGAACAGCTCGTTCGAGTCCACCGCCTTGCGCCCGAGCTTCTCGATTTCGCGCACGCTCACCCGGCTGCGGTCCAGGTCGGTATAGAAAAGGCTCAGGCCATGCGTCGGCTCGGTTACCTGGTCCAGGGGCGTGGTGCGCGCCAGCAGCAGAATCTTGTTCGCCACCTGCGCGGTGGAAATCCAGATCTTCTGGCCATGGACCACGTAGCGGTCGCCCTGCCGCACGGCCAGGGTGCGCAGCTTCAGGGTATTGAGGCCGGTGTTCGGCTCGGTGACGCCGAAACACGCCTTCTGCTCGCCGCCGATGATGGGAGGCAGCCAGCGCGCGCGCTGTTCGTCGCTGCCGTGCACCACCACCGGATGCAATCCGAAGACGTTCATGTGAATGGCCGAGGCGCCCGCAAGCCCGGCGCCGGAGGCCGCCACCGCCTCCATCATCAGCGCCGCCTCGAAAATGCCCAGACCCGATCCGCCGTACTGCGCCGGCATCGCGATGCCCAGCCAGCCCGCAGCCGCCATGGCGCGGTGGAACTCCTCGGGAAAA
The DNA here is from genome assembly GCF_943737005.1 of Achromobacter sp. Marseille-Q4962. Lineage (GTDB taxonomy): Bacteria > Pseudomonadota > Gammaproteobacteria > Burkholderiales > Burkholderiaceae_B > Achromobacter. The sequence goes on from NZ_CALSFU010000010.1 coordinate 74,684, forward strand.
CCGCCTTCACGGTCTTTGCGCAGCCAGTAATCGTCGTCGAAACGCGCGGCCGTGTCCTGCACGGCGCGGCGGATGGCTTCCTGCTCTGCGGTCAGGGCGAAGTCCATGGATTTCCCCTGCTCAGGCCGCGCGGCGCGCGGGTCGGCGCAGCATCAGCGCCACGCGCCGGCAGGAGGCCACCAGTTCGTCGCGCTGGTTGTAGGCGCGATGCGCAAACACCACGATGCCGTTTTCCGGGCGCGACTTGCTGTCCCGCATCTCCAGCACTTCGGTTTCCACGTGCAGCGTGTCGCCGGGAAACACCGGCCGCGGGAAGCGCACTTCGTCCCATCCCAGGTTGCCTACCGTGGTGCCCAGCGTGGTGTCGGACACCGAAATGCCCACCATCAGCCCGAGCGTGAACGCGCTGTTCAGGATGGGCCGGCCGAATTCCGTGCCCTTGGCATACTCGGCGTCGAGATGGATAGCCGCGGGATTGTGCGTCATGGCGCTGAACAGCACGTTGTCCGCTTCCGTCACGGTGCGCCGCACGTCGTGAAGAAAGCGTTGCCCCAGTTGGAACTGCCCGTAATACAGCCCAGCCATTTTTCGTCTCCCCGCACCCATGAAGCCGCGGATGCTCTATAGTCGGTTAAAAATATCCTACCATAATGTATGCATGCATACTAAATAGGTGACAACCCGAGGAGACTCCGCATGTCCGCACGCTCCAACCGCCAGATCGTCCTCAAGTCGCGGCCGCTGGGCATACCCCGCGCCGAGCATTTCGAGATCCGCGCCGCGCCGGTGCCGGCGCTGCAGCCCGGGCAGTTCCTGGTGCAGAATCTTTTCCTGTCGGTGGATCCGGCCATGCGCGGCTGGGTCAATGCGGCGGCCAATTACTCGGAGCCGGTCGGCCTGGGCGAAGTCATGCGCGCTTTTGCCGCCGGGCGGGTGATCGCCTCCCGCCATCCCGAGTATCCGGAAGGCGCGCTGGTCATGGGCATGCTGGGCTGGCAGGAGTACGCCGTCAGCGACGGCCAGGCGATCCGCCGGCGGGTGACGGAAACGGATCTGCCGCTTTCGCTGTCGCTCGGGGTGCTGGGCCTGAACGGCGTGACAGCCTATTTCGCGCTCCAGGAGCTGGGCGAGCCTCGCCCGGGAGAGACTGTGGCGGTTTCCACGGCAGCCGGCGCCGTGGGCTCCATTGCCGGGCAACTGGCCCGCCTGCGGGGCTGCCGCACAGTGGGCATCGCCGGCGGCGCGGACAAGTGCGCGCTGTGCCTGTCGGAGTTCGGCTACGATGCCGCCATCGATTACCGCCAGCCGGATTTGCCCGACGCGCTGCGCCAGTCCTGCCCGGACGGCATCGACGTGTACTTCGACAATACGGCGGGCCGCATCAGCGACGCCGTCCTGCCGCAGATCAACCGGCACGCGCGCATCATCGTCTGCGGCACGGCGTCCGTCGCCAGCTGGGACCCCTGGCCGCAGGGGCCCCGCGTCGAGCGCCACCTGCTGAACAAGGCTGCGCGCATGGCGGGCTTTCTGGTATGGGACTATGAACATCGCTACGAAGAGGCCATTGCCCATCTCGCTCCCCTGGTGCGCAGCGGCGAACTGCGCTTTCGCGAGGAAATCCTCGATGGCCTCGAGGCCGCGCCGGGGTCCATTGCCGATCTGTACGAAGGCACGAATCTCGGCAAACGCCTGATCCGGCTCGCGGATCGCTGATGCGACCGGCCCCGCTTCCCGACCTCTCCCCCGCTCATGACAAACAAGAAACACGCTCCCTCCCCATCCGGCAACGCGCGCGACGGCGCCAGGCCCCCGCCCCACGACAACTGGGATCAACGGCTGGGCTTCCTGATGCACGATGTCTCGCGCCTGCGGCGCAAGGTGTTCGACGAGGTCATGAAACCCGAAGGCATCACGCGCTCGCAGTGGTGGGTCATGGCGTACCTGTCGCGCCACGACGGCATGTCGCAGAGCGATCTCGCCGAAATGCTGGACATCGGGCGCGCCGCGCTGGGCGGGCTGATCGATCGCCTCGAAGCCCAGGGCCTGGTGCGGCGCGACGCCGATGTCCAGGACCGCCGTGCCAAGCTGGTGTACCTGACCGACGCGGGAGGCGCCATGATCGACCGCATGCGCGCCAAGAGCGACCAGATGAGCGAGGCCATTCTCCAGGGGCTGAGCATCGCGCAGCGGCACCAACTGGCCGACATGCTGAGCCTGGTGAAGCGGAACCTGCTGGACTTCAAGGGCTTGCCGTCCGGTTGAGCGGCCCGGAGCCCTCCGGCCCCGGAAAAGGCGCCGCGCGCGTCTTAGCGCCTGCGGCGCGCGGCGCGCCGGGGCGGCTCCGGGATGGGCGCGTCCGCGATCCGCTCCCACATGGCCTGCGCCGCCGGCGACAGGGAGCGGTTGCGGCGGCGGATGCGGTAAATGGGCCGGTGGGCGCTCGCATCGGCGATGGGCAGCGCCGCCAGCTCGGGCCGGCCGCACAGCGGCAGGGCAAGCATGGGCACGATGCTGACCCCGAATCCCGCCGCCACCAGCCCCGCCAGCGTGCCGAACTGCGACACCTCCAGCCCGCTGTCCCGCATCGACGCCGCGGCCAGCAGCGGCTGGGTGTAGTGCCACACGCTGCCGAAGCGGGTGGTCTGCACGGCCACTCTGCCGCGCAGCTGCCGCAGCGAAACCGCCGCGTTCGCCGCCAGCGGATCGTCCTTGCGGCACAAGAGCCGGAAAGGCTCGTTGAAGAGCAGCACCGACTCGAATTCCAGATCGTTGCCCGGCACGGCGTTCAGGCCGAAATCCACGTCGCCCGCCGCGATCATGTCGAGGCTGCGCTCCGAAATGACGTCATGGAGCCGCAGCACGATCGCGGGATGCTCGGCGCGGAAATCGGCGAACAGGCGAGGCAGCCAGTCCGAGCTGAGCGAAGGCGGCGCGGCAATGGCGACACGCCCCTGATTGAGCTGCGACTGGTTGCGTATGGCCGAAAGCGCGGCCTGCCATTCGGCGTGGATGCGCCTGGCGCCCGTGAGGAAAAGCTGCCCTTCCGCCGTCAGGCTCACGTTGCGCGTGTCGCGGTCGAACAGGCGCGCGCCCACCTGTTCTTCCAGGCGGCTGATGATCTGGCTGAACGCCGATGGCGAGACGTTGCACCGGTCCGCCGCCACCGAGAACTTGCCGGACTCGGCCAGGGCCAGAAAGGCATCGACCAGGCGACCCGAGATATTCATGTTGCGCCTCGTCCGCTAATTATGTGGTTTTTCAACATAAAGGTTCGAATAAATCCATTTTACTTAGCAAACCACCTGACGCAATCTAGGCGCGCTGACAGGAGGATGAGCATGGATGTTCTGAATGTGGGCTGCGGCGCGGGGTTTTCCGGGGACCGCCTGGATGCGCCGGCGCCCGTGGTGCGGACCTTGATTGCGCGCGGCGCGCCCGCCGCGCTGATTTTCGAAACGCTGGCCGAGCGCACCCTGGCCTTTGCCCAGATCGCCCGCCGCAGCGACCCGGCCAGGGGCTATGAAGCGCTGCTCGAGCCGCTGCTCAGGCCCATTCTGGCCGACTGCCTGGCGCACGGCATCGTCATCGTGGGCAACTTCGGCGCGGCCAATCCGCCGGGCGCGGCCCGGGCCATCCTGCGCGTGGCCGGGGAGCTGGGCCTGCCCGCGCCCCGCATCGCGGTGCTGGAAGGAGACGATCTCTCGGCGCGCCTCCAGCGCGGCGGTCCGCTGCGCGCCGCGCTGGGCGCGGACTTCGACGAAACGCGATTCGTCAGCGCGAACGTTTACCAGGGCGCTTTCGAGATCGCGCAAGCCATCCAGGCCGGGGCCCAGATCGTGGTCGCGGGCCGGGTGGCCGATTCCTCGCTCACGCTGGGACCGGCCATCGCCCATTTCGGCTGGACGCGCGAGAACTGGGATGCGCTGGCCGGCGGCACCATGGCGGGCCATCTGCTGGAATGCGCGGCCCAGGTCACCGGCGGCTACTACGCGGACCCCGGAAAGAAAGACGTGCCCGGCCTGGACGACGTGGGCTTTCCCATTGCCGAAATCCAGGCCGACGGTTCCTGCGTGGTGAGCAAGGCCGACGACACCGGCGGCATCGTCAACGCACGCACGGTAAAGGAGCAGCTCCTATACGAGGTGCACGACCCCGCCGCCTACCTGACGCCCGACGTGGTGGCCGACATCGGCGAGGCCACGGTCGAGGAAGTGGCGCCCGGCCGCGTGCGGCTGGCGGGCGTGCGCGGCCATCCGCGGCCGCTTACGCTCAAGGCCGCGGCCTTCTTCGAAGGCGGATGGGCGGGCGACGCCGAGATTTCCTACGCCGGCCCCAACGCCGAAGCCCGCGCCCGGCTGGCCATGGAAGTCATCCGCAAGCGCCTGGGCGGCCTGCTCGACCTGCGTTTCGATCTCATCGGCCTGTGCAGCATCCTGGGCGACGACGCCGGCCGCATGCTCGCCGGCATTCCCGCGGGCGGCGCGACCGACGTGCGTCTGCGCGCCGCGGCCAGGCATGACGACCCGGCGCTCATCGACCGGCTGCACCGCGAGGTCACCGCCCTGTGGACCGGCGGCCCGGCCGGCGGCGGCGGCGTCAAGACCAGCAAGCGCCAGCGCCTGGCAATGCGCAACTTCTTCGTCCCTCGGGAGCTCGCTCCCGCCTCTTTCCACTTTGCCGGCCGGGAGTCCCGCCCATGAACGCCGCACCCCTCACGCTCTATGACCTGGCCCACGCGCGCACGGGCGACAAAGGCAATCACTCCAACATCAGCCTGATCGCGTACCGGGCCGAGGACTATCCGCTGCTGGTGGAATGCGCCACGCCCGAGCGCGTGGCCGCGCACTTCGCCTATCGCCGGCCCACGGCGGTGCGGCGCTATCTGCTGCCGCGCATCGGCGCCCTGAATTTCGTGCTCGAGAACGTGCTGGACGGCGGTGTGAACGATTCTCTGGACCTGGACCTGCACGGCAAGTCGCTGTCGTTCCACCTGCTCGCCATGCCCCTGCGCGGCTAGGGCAGGCGGCGCGCCCCGAAGACCATTGCGCACAAGCGCATCGCACGACCGCAGTACCCCGCAGCACCCATAACGACACGAGGAGACAACCATGCTTCGCAACTTGCTCATGGCCGTGGCGGCGGCCGCGGCCCTGCTGGGCAGCGGCGCGCCGGCCGCGGCCGCCTATCCGGACCGGCCCATCCGCGTCCTGGTCCCGTTTCCCGCGGGCAGCGCCACCGACCAGCTCGCCCGGCTCGTCAGCGGCGAAATGCAGAAGATCCTGGGGCAGCCCATGGTGGTGGAAAACCGCCCGGGCGCACAAGGCATCATCGCGGTGGGCGCGCTCACCGAAAGCCCGCGCGACGGATATACGCTGATGATCAGCGCCAACACCGCCATCGCCGCCAACGTCAGCCTGTTCAAGAAGCTGCCCTACGATCCCCGCAAGGATTTCACGCCCGTGGCGGGCCTGGGCTCCAACCTGCTGGTCCTGATGGTGCGTTCCGATTTCCCCGCCAGCGACGCCAGGGCCTTCATCGAGTATGTGAAACGGCATCCCGGCAAGCTGTCCGCGGGATTCGGCTCATCCAGCTCGCAGGTGTCGCTGGCCATGCTGAAGTCCAAGGCCGGCCTGGACGTGCTCGCCGTGCCCTACAAGGGCATTCCGGACGCCGTCACGGACGTGCTGGGCGGCACCCTGGACTTCACCTTCGTGGACGCGGCCAATGCCATCGCCCAGGCCAAGGGCGGCCGCCTCAAACCCATCGCGATCACGGCCGAAAAGGAAAGCGCGCTCACGCCCGGCTGGCCACCCCTGGCGCAATCCGTGCCGGGCTTCGACATCACGGCGTGGTTCGCCCTGGTGGGCCCCTCGGGCTTGCCGCCGGCGGTGGTGGACAAGCTGACGCAGGCGGCGCGCGACGTGCTCGGCCAGCCCGCGCTGGCCAAACGCATGATCGAAACCGGCATCGCGCCCGGCTACCAGGATCCCCGGGCGCTGACGCAATTCATCGACGTCGAAATCGACAAATGGGCCGACCTCGTCAAGAAAGCCGGCATCGAGCCCCAATGATTCCACGCGAAAAGGACGCCATCATGCACAAGACCATGCTGGTCACGGGCGGCGGCCGCGGCATCGGCGCGGCCGTTGCGAAGGCCGCCGCCCGCCAGGGCTACGCGGTATGCGTGAACTACCTGCGCAACGGCCAGGCGGCCGAGGCCCTGGTGGACGAGATCGCCCGCGCGGGCGGCCGCGCCGTCGCCGTGCAGGCGGACGTGAGCCGGCAGGACGCCGCGGAACGCTTGTTCCGCGCGGTCGACGAGACGCTGGGGCCGCTGGACGTGCTGGTGAACAACGCCGGCATGCTGGACAGCTGCCGGGTGGAGGACATGGACGAAGAACGGCTGGAGCGGATTTTCCGGGCCAATGTGTACAGCATGTTCTTGTGCGCCCGGCAGGCGGTGCGGCGCATGTCCACCCGCTTCGGCGGGCGTGGCGGCGCCATCGTCAACCTGTCTTCCGTGGCCTCGCGGCTGGGCGGGCTTGCCGGCGGCAGCCACTATGCGGCCACCAAGGGCGCCATAGACAGCTTCACGCTGGCCCTGGCCAAGGAGGTCGGCGCCGAGGGCATACGCGTCAACGCGGTGCGGCCGGGCCTCATCCAGACGGACATCCACGATGTGCACGGCGGCCAGGCAGCCATGGAGACGCTTGCCCGCACCACGCCTTTGCAGCGCTCGGGCGCTCCGCAGGAAGTGGCCGAAGCGGTGCTCTGGCTGGCCTCGCCCGCGGCATCCTATGTGCACGGCACGGTGGTGGACGTCGCGGGGGGCCGGTAGCCGCTGGTGGCGGCCGGCAGGGCCGGCGGGCCCCGGGCGTTCAGGCCGCCAGGCTCAGGCCGTCAGTTCCAGCGACACCGACGCTTCGCTCGTCAGCATCTGGAAGGTGAGCGTTTCGCGCAGGTACAGGCGCACGACCCTGTCGGTGTGGCTCTGGTAGCCGATGGAGAGGTCCTGGCCCAGGTGCAGTTCGAAGTCGCCGCCGCGCGTGGACAGCACGCTGCCGCCGTTGATGGCGGGCGCCCAGATGATGTCGCCGCTGACGATATTGCGCAGGTGCTCGATGATGGGGTAGCCGCCGTCGCGTCCTTCGGTGAGGGCGGTGTAGGCGTCGGCGCCCAGCAGCACGGAGTACGGGCCGTCCACGCCCGCCAGCCGCAACTGCTCCAGCGCGTTGCCGATGGCGGCGGGATAGTCGGCCACGGTCTGCGGCAGGGCGAGCCTGGCGTTGGAGGAGCCTTCGCGGATACCCACGATGCCCGCGGCCTTGTAGCCGTCGAAGATGGCGCGGTCTTCGGCATAGGCGAGCTGGGTGGTGGCGTCCTTGGCGGGCTGCCAGTCGGAATCGTTGGCGCCGCGTTCGACGTCGTCGATGGCGTCGCGGCTAAGCTCGAACGGCACGGTCAGCTCCACGATGGGCCGCACTTCGCGAACCCGGGCGTCCACGCCCTTCTGCGGCGGGGAGATGGCGCGCAGGTGGCCGGTTCCCACGGCCGCCAGCTCGAGGCCGCCCGGCTCCTTCACGTCGACCACCCGGCGGCCCGCCACGGAGCGGCGGAAGGTGCGCGCGACTTCGTCTTCGATCTGCGACCAGGCCGCGCTGGAAATGGGAGCAAGTTCGCGATGCAGGTTATTCATGCTGGGGTTTTCCTTTGAGAGAGCCGATGTTCAGGGAACCGTCATTGCGCGCCGCGGGCGCCTCGGGAGGCGCCGCGGCGGGCTGGCTGGCGCCGCCGCCCTGCGGGACGCGCGTTTCGAGCGCTTCGAGCAGTTCGGCGGAAGGGACGAAAAACAGGCCGCCCGTGGCCGCCCGGCTGAAGTCGAGCAGCCGGTCGTAGTTGCCCGGCGGCTTGCCGACGAACATGTTCTCGAGCATCTGCTCGATGGGCGCCGGCGAACGGGCATAGCCGATGAAGTAGGTGCCGAACTCGCCCGATCCCGGCCGGCCGAACGGCATGTTGTCGCGCAGGATCTTGATTTCCTGGCCGTTTTCCTCGAGCGTGGTCAGCGAGCTGTGGGAATTGGTGGGCTTGACCGCCTCGTCGAGCTCGATGTCCGACAACTTGGTGCGGCCGATGATGCGCTCCTGCTGTTCCACCGTGAGCGCGTTCCAGCCGTCCATGTCGTGGATGTACTTCTGCACGAGCACGTAGCTGCCGCCGGCGAAATCGGGATCTTCGTCGCGGATGAGCGTGAAGTCCAGGGCTTCCTGGCCAGCCGGATTCTCCGTGCCGTCGACGAAGCCGACCATGCTGCGCAGGTCGAAATAGCGGAAGCCGTGCACTTCGTCCACGACCTGCACCGCGCCATCGAGCTGGGCCATGGCCTGGGTGGCGAACTCGAAACAGAGGTCCATCTGGTCGGCGCGTATGTGCATGAGCAGGTCGCCCGGCGTGCCGATGGCGTGGCGGTCGCCGCCGTGGAACTCGCGGAACGGGTGCAGCCCGGCCGGCCGCGGGTCGCCGAACAGCGTGTCCCAGCCGTTGTCGCTGAACCCGAGCACACAGGAGAGATTGCCGGCGGGCACGCGCTTGCCGACCGAGCGCACCAGCGCCGCGAGGTTGCCGCACAGGGCGCGTATCTTGTCGGCGCTCTCGCTGCCCGGCGCGATGGTGGCGACCATGAAGATGGCGCTGCGGGTAACCGGCGCCACCACCGGCTGGGGTTGGGGAATATCGAGGTTAGGCATGTAGCTCCGTCATCAGGCATGAGGTCGTCGATGCAGTAGCCATATTATGCGCGACCCGGGCATACGGGAAACCCGAGGCTCCGCGGGGCCGGCTATGCGGGCGGCGCGCCGGGCAGTTGTCGTCCGTTGCGCCGCGGCGCGGACGGAGCGGACAGCGCGGCCGCCGGCGCCTCGGGATCCTGCTGCGCCAGTTGCGGCGGCACGCAGGCCCTGACAATCTCCGCCACGGCATTCACGCGGACGGGCACGAGCCGGTCCGACCGGACGAGCAGGCTCAGCGCCAGCGGCGCCAGTGCATACCCTGGCAGCACGCGCACCAGGGCGCCGCGGGCCAGGGCCTCGCGGCAGGCCGGCGCGTAGGCCACGCCCACGCCCAGGCCCGCCAGCATCATTTCATATGCGGGCCGCCAGTGGCTGACGGTAAGCTGGCGCGGCATGGCCACGCGTGCGGCCCGGCCGGCGGCATCGGACAGCAGCAGTTCGTCTCCCCCGTCTTCCCGCACGTGCAGAAACGCATGGCCGGCCAGGTCGGCGGGGGTCGCGATGCCGCCGTGGCGCGCCAGGTATTGCGGCGAAGCCGCGAGCCAGCGCGTCGCGTGGCCCAGCGGGCAAGCCGTAAAGGCGCCCTCGTCGGGCGGCCCCAGCCGCAGGGCGAGGTCCAGTCCCTCGGCCACCAGGTCGGCCTGGGCGTCGCGCAGGCACAGTTCCACCCGCTGCGCGGGCAGCGCATCCCGGGCGCGCAGGAACACGGCCGGCAGCAGCGCCTCGCCCACCCAGTGGGGCGCGCCGATGCGAACCACGCCGCGGTCCTGTCTCACTTCGGCCAGCGCCTGCTCCACCGCGCCCAGGACGCGCTGGGCACAGGCGTAGAAGGTCTGGCCTTCGGAGGTGCATTGCAGGCCGCGAGTACTGCGATGCAGCAGCCGCAGGCCCAGGAACCGCTCCAGGCGGTCCACCCGTTCGCTGACCGCGGGCTGCCCCATATCCAGATCGCGCGCGGCAGCCGAAATGCTGCCGCGCTCCACTACGCGGACATACATCCGCATCATTTCCAGGAGATTCATGGCGACTCTCCTCCCTTGCATGTCGGACGCAAACCGTCCCGTCCCGTTGCCGATCCGTCTCCGGCGGGCCCGCGGCCATTGCGCCGCCCTGCCCCGCCGGATCCGCCTTCCATCATGGAAAAGCGTACAGATACAGTGCGTTCGCCAACGCGCACACAATTGGACGAATTGGAGGAGTACAGTTGCGGACAACAGCAGGGGAAAGCGCGATGAAGCTGTACGAGAAACTCGCCGAAGAAATCGAAGACCTCATCCGCAAGGGGGTCTACCGCCACGGCGACAGGCTGCAGTCGGTGCGCCAGGCCAGCCAGCAGCGCAAGGTCAGCATCACCACGGTGCTGCGCGCCTACCTGCTGCTGGAAAGCCGGGGCCTGATCGCGAGCCGGCCCCAGTCGGGCTATTTCGTGCACCTGCCCGGCGCGGCGGACGGCGCGCGCGCGGACCGCATGGCTCCCTCGCACCCCATCGCCATCTCGTCCTCGGTGGACGTGAGCCGGCTGGTGCTGTCCACGCTGCGCTCGATCAGCGACAACCATGCGGTGCCGCTGGGCTCGCCCTACCCCGATCCCAGCCTCTTTCCGTTCGACAAGCTCAACCGCTACGCCTACGTGGCGGGCCGCAGAAAAGAACGGCTCGACCTGAAAGACGCGCTGCCCCCGGGGCATCCCGACCTGGTCCGCCAGATCGCCCGCCGCTACCTGGAAAAAGGCATGGCGGTCGACCCTGGCGAAATCATCATCACCGTGGGCGCCACCGAGGCCATCAACATCTGCCTGCAGGCCGTGGCCCGGCCGGGCGACACCATCGCGGTGGAATCGCCCACCTTCTACGCCATGCTGCACGCCATCGAGCGCATGGGCATGAAGGCCATCGAGATCTCGACCCATCCCGACCTCGGCATCGACATCGCCGCCCTGGCCGACATTGCGCGCACGCAGCCCATCGCCGCCTGCATGGTGATGCCCAACTTCCAGAACCCCATGGGATTCCGCATGCCCGACGAGCGCAAACGCGAACTCGTCGCCTACGCCACGCAGGCGGACATGCCCATCATCGAGAACGGGGTCTACAACGAGCTGCACTACAGCCGCGAAGCGCCCAGCACCCTGAAGTCTTACGACACCCGGGGCCTGGTCCTGCACTGTTCCTCGTTCTCCAAGAGCCTGACCTCGGCATACCGCATCGGCTGGGCGCTGCCGGGACGCTACCGGGACCAGGTCGAAAAACTCAAGTTCCTCAACACCCTGACCACGCCGGCGCTGCCGCAGATGGCGATCGCCGAATTCCTGGCGCGCGACGGCTACGACCGGCATCTGCGCCGGCTGCGCGCCGCCTATGCGCAGCAGGCCCGGCTCATGAGAAGCCTGGTTGCGCGCTTTTTCCCGGCGGGCACGCGGACCTCGCACCCCGCGGGCGGCTATGTGCTGTGGGTGGAGCTGCCCGCGGGGCTGGACGGCATGCACCTGTATCAGCTCGCCCTGCAGCGCGGCATCACCATCGGGCCGGGCTATATGTTCTCGATTTCGAACAACTACCCCAACTTCATCCGGCTCAACTACAGCAGCCCGTGGTCCGCGGAGATCGAGCGCGCGGTCATCACGGTGGGCAGGCTGGCCGCCGACTGCCTGCGCTGAGCCGGCCGCCGGCCCGCCCCGCCGCGGGACGGCTCAATCGAGCGCGGCTTCCGCCTCGATGAGCACCAGCCACTCCGGCATCGCCAGACCGCTGACGATCACCCATGACGCGGGCGGCGGGTTGTCGGGGAAGCGGCGCCGCAGCACATTGACCACGCCCTGCAGGTCGTCCCGCACGGTGTCGCACACATAGAGGCGCAGGAACACCACCTGCGCCAGGCCGCAGCCGGCGTCGGCCAGCACGCGCTCGACGTTGTCCAGCGCGGCCTCGGCCTGGTCCTGCAGGCCCGGACTGTGCGTGCGCACGCCAGTGTCCACGCCGGCCTGTCCCGATACCAGCACGCGGCGCGCGGCCGCGACCACCGCGCCCTGGCTGTAGCCGAAGGCCACGGCATCGAAGACCGAAGCGGGATTGAGAACTTTGCGGCTCATGGCGCCTCCGGATGGTTATGCGCGCACGCGCCAGGCGGACCGCCGCGCGCGGCGCCCCCCCAGGCTGCGCGCGGGGATCAGGCATCTTTCTGCGCGCCGGGCCCGGCCCTGCCGGGCGGCTTCGCGGTCTTGCGCCCGCCCCTGGGCTTCGGGGCGGCCGGGGCCGCCTTGCCGCCGGCGGCGCCATCGGCGGCTGCGCCGTCCGCCGCGGCGTCCTGCGCGGGCGGGCTGCGGTCCAGGCTGTTGCCCGCGGCCCTGGCGGCCGGCTTGGGCCGCTCCATGCGCTTGAATGTGACGGCCCCGGCGGCGCTGTCGTAGCCCACCCGCACGCGGTCTCCGGATTTGACCTCGTCGCTCAGGATCTCCTTGGCCAGCCGCGTCTCCACTTCCTGCCGCACCTGCCGCCGCAGCTCGCGCGCGCCGAACTCGGGCTGGTAGCCCACCTCGGCCAGGTGCGCCACCAGGCTCTCGTCGACGTCCAGCTCGATGTCCTGCGCGGCGGCGGTGCGCTTCAGGCGTTCGATCTGGATCTCCACGATGGCGCGGATGTTCTCCTTGGACAGGGAATGGAAAACAATGATCTCGTCGATGCGGTTCAGGAACTCGGGCCGGAAATGGCCTTTCAGCACCTGCATCAGCTCGTCGCGGATCGCTTTTTCGTCCTTGCGCGAGGCTTCGGGCCTGCCGGCGTTGTCCATGATGATGGCGCTGCCCAGATTGCTGGTGGCGATCAGGATGGTGTTGCTGAAGTCCACCACGCGCCCCTTGCCGTCGGTAAGCCGGCCGTCGTCGAAGACCTGCAGCAGCACGTTGTACACGTCCGGATGCGCTTTCTCGATCTCGTCGAGCAGAATCACGCTGTAGGGACGGCGGCGCACGCGCTCGGTAAGCTGGCCGCCCTCTTCGTAGCCCACGTATCCCGGCGGCGCGCCGATGAGCCGCGCCACCGCGTGGCGCTCCATGTACTCCGACATGTCGATGCGGATGATGGCCTGCTCGTCGCCGAACACGCTCTCGGCCAGCGCCTTGGCGAGTTCCGTCTTGCCCACGCCCGTGGGCCCCAGGAACAGAAAGGTCGCGATCGGCCGGTGCGCCTGGCCCAGCCCGGCGCGCGACAGGCGCACGGCATCGCTCACCGCCGTCACGGCGTCTTCCTGGCCCACCACGCGCTCGCGCAGCTTCTCTTCCATCTTGAGCAGCTTCTGCCGTTCTTCCTGCGTCAGCTCGGACACCGGAATGCCGGTCAGGCGCGACACCACCTCGGCCACCGACGCCACGGTGACTTCCAGCGTTTCCGTGCCCGTCTTGCGCTTCCAGGCTTCGATCTGCTCGTCCAGGCGCTTCTGCTTCTCGGCGATGCGCTCCTCGAACTGCTTGGCCTCGTCGAAACGCTTGCGCGACGACGCGTAATCCTGCTCGCGCTTGAGCTGGGCCACTTCGGCCTCCAGCTCCTGGATCCCGGCGGGGCGGGACGTGGCGCCGATGCGCACGCGCGCCGCGGCCTGGTCGATGAGGTCGATGGCCTTGTCGGGCAGGAAGCGCGAGGTGATGAAACGGTCGGCCAGCTCGGCCGCCGCCACGAACGCGTCGTCGGAGAACGTGACCTGGTGGTGCGCCTCCAGGCTGTCGCGCAGCCCGCGCAGGATCACGATGGTCTGCTCCACCGTGGGCTCGGCCACCAGCACCGGCTGGAAGCGCCGCTCCAGCGCCGCATCTTTCTCGATGTACTTCTGGTACTCGTTGAGCGTGGTCGCGCCGATCAGGCTCAGCTCGCCGCGCGCCAGCGCCGGCTTGAGCACGTTGGCGATGTCCAGGCCGCCCTCGCCTCCGCCCTGGCCCGCGCCCACGATGGTGTGCAGCTCGTCGATGAAGAGAATCAGCTCGTCGTGCTTGGCCGTCACCTCGTCGACCATCTGCTTGGCGCGTTCCTCGAACTCGCCGCGGTACTTGGCCCCCGCCACCATGGAATTGATATTCACCTCCACCAGCCGCTTGCCGCGCAGCACCTCGGGCACATCGCCGTTCACGATGCGCTGCGCCAGGCCCTCGACGATGGCGGTCTTGCCCACGCCCGGCTCGCCGATGAGCACGGGGTTGTTCTTCTTGCGCCGCGCCAGCACCTCGATGGTGTTCTCGATTTCCTGCGCGCGGCCCAGCACCGGGTCCAGCTTGCCCTGGCGCGCCAGCGCGGTCAGGTCGCGGCCGAACTTGTCCAGGTTGGGCGTGCCCGTCGGCGTATCCACCCGGCCGTCCTCCGCCCCCTTGCCCACGATCTTCACCACTTTCTGCCGCAGGGCCTCCGGCGTGATGCCGTACTTCTTGAGCAGCGTGCCCGCCAGGCTGTCGGGCACCGCGGCCAGGCCGATCAGCAGATGCTCCGGCCCCACGTAGGAATGGCCCAGGTCGCGCGAGGCCTGGAAGGCGAACTGGAAGGCTTTCTTCAGGCGCGGCGACACCGTCATCTTCGCCGTGTCTTCGTCCTGCGCATCGCCCTCTTTGGCATGCGCATCGATGTAGCCCTTGATGTCCTGCGGCGAGATGTTCAGGTCTTTGAACAGGGCGGCGCACACGTCGGCATCGGCGAGCACGTAGAGCACGTGCTCGGTGTCCAGTTCGCGGCGGTGCAGTTCGTGCGCCTTCTCCGCGGCGCGCTGCAGCAGCTCCAGCGTCTGCTCGCTGAACGCATCGGTGGCGTCGACCGATTCGCGCGGCACCGCCGCCGACAGCGCCGGCTCTTCGCCGTCCTCCGCCCCCATCTGGCCGAAGAACCGCGACAGCCCGCCCGCGCCCAGCAGCGAATCGAAGGGGTTGAGCGCGCTCTGGTGCCGCATCAGCTGGCGGTAGTGGAAATCGCAGATGGACAGGGTCTTGGGGTGGCCGTTCTCGACCACGGTCACACGGGCCATGGCGGGCCGGGCGTGGCATATATCGCATAGCGTAGGCATTTCGATTGCCTCCTTCTGCTGGCGGTTGATATCCGCAGATCCCGGAAAGCCTGGCGCCGCCCTGCCCCGGGGCTCATGTCCTGGTCTTCATGCTCGCTGCTTTGTCGTGCCTGTGTCGTGCCTGTGTCTCGACCGGGGTGTTGCCTGCTGCCCGGCTGCGCCGCGGCGCAAGCAGTCATTCTAGGGAGTAACGCAAAGGAAGGGAACGCGAAAACCGCCGATGGGGCTCATCGGAAAGCGCCTCCGGCCGCCGTTCCCGGAGGCCCGCAAAACATTGTTTCGAAATCGCGCCGCGCGCGGATGCCGAGGCCGGCTTATCCTGGATTTCCCCCACACCGCCGGGAGACTGCCATGCCGCAACCCTCGTCCCCTTCCGCCGCCTCCCCGCCGGCGCAGCAGGAATTCGATCTCTACCTCAACCTCGCCAAGCCCACGCTGGGCCTGTACACCCCCAAGGGCGCCGGCCTGCCCGACCTGGCCCATCCCCGGGAATGGCGGTTCTCGGGCCACATCTGGCAAAGCGAACTCGCGCCCGCGCTGCTGAAGGAACTGCAGGAAAACGGGCACGCCTTTCAGGAGCTGGGCGGATAGCCCAAGGCTGAACGCGCCGGGGCGGGTTCCCTAGAGCGGCTTGGGTATGGGCAGCGCCTCGGCGTCGCTGCACACCGCAAGCACTTCGGCGGGCTTCTTGCTCAGCGAAAGATAGACGTGGCCCATGCCGCTGTCGAAATACGCCGACTCGTGGCGGTTGAGTACCACGCTCTCGCCGTTCTCGAACTGGATGCGCACCTTGCCGGACAGCACCACCACGAACTCATGGCCGGGGTGGCGGATGTAGTCCTCGAACTCAGCCACATCGCGCGCGTCGATAGTGCCCCACATGGGGATCATCTTCTTGCTCGGATACTCGCCCATCAGCAGGCGGTAGTGGTAGTTCTCGGTCACGTAGTCGCGGGCGTCGGCCAGGCTGTTCTTCACGAAGGTCGGCGCCACCTGCGCCGGGTCGCCTTCACCCGCCATGAACAGGCGCGTCATGTCGATGCGCAGGGCCCGCGCCAGGGCCGCGAACTTCTCGTAGCTCAGGGCGATCTGCCCCAGCTCCGCCTTGGACAGCGTGGAGACGGCGATACCGGAGGCGGCCGACAGGGCCTGCAACGTCATCTTCCGCGCCTTGCGCTCCCTGCGCAGGCGCGCGCCCATTTCTTCCTTGCCTACGATCGCGGGAGGAACGGATTTGGCGGCAGCGGCCATGTGGGGTGTCGTCAGAAGATGTGGGTCGGGTTGGGCGGGGCCCGGGCCCCGCCGTCGGCAGATTGTAGCGTTGCGGAACGGGTCGGGCCCGGCGGTCGTTCATTGCGCATGCCGGCCGAGCACGCGGCCCGGATGCCGGCCGGTATGGGCCTGCTCGCGCCAGACCGGCTCGCCGTTGACGTATACCGAGTGGATGCCCGCCGCGCGGGCGGTGGGCTGCTCGAAGGTAGCGGTATCCGCGATACGCGCCGGGTCGAACACCACCAGGTCGGCGTAGCATTCCGGCAGGATCCGGCCGCGCCCGGCCAGCCCGAACCTGGCCGCCGTCAGCCCGGTCATCTTCCATGCCGCGGTTTCGAGCGGAAACAGGCCCAGGTCGCGCGAATAGTGGCCCAGCACCCGGGGGAAGGTGCCCCACAGGCGCGGATGCGGCCGTTCGTCGTGCGGCAGGCCGTCGGAACCTATCATCGTCGGCCCGAAGGCCAGGATGCGCTGCACGTCGCCCTCGTCCATCATGAAATAGATCGCGCCGGCCGGCTGCAGCTCGTCTATCACGTCGAACTTGGACTTGCCGCGCTCGGCCGCCACTTCGTCCAGATCGCGGCCCGCCAGCCCGGGAAAGGGCTTGCACCAGGTGATGAGCACGCGCCCGGCCAGCAGCACCTTGTCCTTCTTCAGCATGGTGGATCCGGCCACATAAGGGTAGGCGTCCAGCGAAACCTGCTGCTCGGCCATGGCGCGCTCGATGAGCGCCAGCGTCTCGCGCGAGCGTCCGAAGTTGGGCTGGCCCGCCAGCTTGTGGTGCGAAATCACCACGGGCACGCCGAGTTCGCGGCCGATGCGGAACGTCTCTTCCAGCGCGCCGACGATGTGTTCGCTCTCGTCGCGCATGTGGGTGGCATAGATGCCGCCATGCTCGGCCAGCGGCCGGCAGACCTCGATGATCTCCTCGGTGGTGGCGTGCGCGGCCGGCGGGTAGAAAGTGCCGGTGGATATGCCGATGGCGCCGCTGGACAGCGCCTCGCCGGCCAGGGCGCGCATGGCGTCGATCTCGGCCGCCGTGGCGCTGCGCTGCAGCTCCGGCATGACCGCCGCCCGCAGGGTGGAGTGACCCACCATGCAGGCCGCGTTGACGGCCGCGGGCGCGGCGCGCAGCGCGTCGAGATACGCCGAAAAGCGCGTAAAGCGGTACGAGCCGCCCTCGTCCAGCAAGTCCAGCGGCGCGGGTGGCGAAGCGTGCGCCAGCGGCGCCAGGCTGATGCCGCAGTTGCCGGTGACGACGGTGGTCACGCCCTGCGAGATCTTGGGCGCCATGTCGCGGCGCCTGAGCAGATAGTTGTCGTCGTGCGTATGCGAGTCGATGAAGCCCGGCGCCACCACCATGCCCGTCACGTCGATGCGCTGGCCGGCGGGCACGCCGGCCAGGTCGCCCACGGCGGCCACGCGGTCGCCGCGCACGCCCACGTCGGCAACGCGGCCCGGCGTATTGCCGCCGTCGATGACGGTGCCGCCGGCCAGCACATAGTCCAGGGTCAGGGAATCGGGCATGGCGTTCTCCGTGTAAAGGGGTCGGACTCAGGCGAAATGGCAGGCCACCTGCTGCCCGGGCGCGATGGTTCTGGGCAGCGGCGTCTCCCGGGCGCAGCGCGCTTCGGCCCGCGGACAACGCGTGCGGAACGCGCAGCCCGAAGGCGGCGAGAGCGGGCTGGGAATTTCGCCCTGGAGCACCTGCGCGGGCCGGCGCTCGCGCGCCGAGGGCGCCGAAGCCATGAGGGCGCGCGTGTACGGGTGGGCGGGCCGGCCGAAGATGGCTTCGCGGCTGCCGGACTCGACGATACGGCCCAGGTACATGACCGCGACATGGTGGCTGATGTGCCTGACCACGCTCAGGTCGTGCGAGATGAAGACATAGGTCAGCCCCAGGTCGCGCTGCAGGTCCATCAGCAGATTGATGACCTGGGCCTGCACCGATACGTCCAGCGCCGACACGGGCTCGTCGCACACGATGAGCCCGGGAGCCAGCGCCAGGGCGCGCGCGATCACGATGCGCTGGCGCTGCCCGCCCGAGAATTCGTGCGGATAGCGGTCGGCGGCGTCGGGCCGCAGGCTGACGCGGGCCAGCAGCCCGGCCACCCGCTCGCGTATGGCCGTCTTGCCATGGCCGAAATTGCGCAGCGGCTCGCCCACGATGTCGCGCACGCGCATGCGCGGATTCATGGACGAAAAGGGATCCTGGAAAATGAACTGCATGCGGCGCCGCATGGCGCGCAGCTCGCGGCGGTCCATCTCGGCCAGGTCGCGCCCTTCCAGCAGGATGCGGCCTTCGGTGGGATCGGTCAGGCGGACCAGGCACTTGCCGGTCGTGGACTTGCCGCAGCCGGATTCGCCGACCAGGCCCAGCGTGTGGCCGCGCGGCACCGACAACGATACGCCGTCCACGGCGCGCAGCACCTTGCCGTCTTCCAGCGCGTAGTGCTTCTTCAGGCCGATGACCTGCAAAAGCGGCGAGGCCGCGTTCGGGGTGTCCGGAATGGGAGTGTCCATAGGGTTCTCAGGCAATCTCGGCGGTTTGCGCCGCCCGCGCCCAGCACCAGCTCCGATGCCGTACGCCCGCGTCCACGGCGGGCGGCGCTTGCCGCGCGCAACGGTCCATGGCCTGGGGACAGCGGGCGGCAAACGCGCAGCCCCGCGACTCGGGCGTGATGACGGGCACGATGCCCGGCAGCTCGGCCAGGCGGGTGGTATGGTCCTGCCCGTCCACGAATGCGGGCAGCGAACGGATCAGGGCCTGGGTGTAGGGATGCTGCGGGCGGTCCAGCACGTCGTCCACGCTGCCCTCTTCGACCTTGCGGCCGGCATACATGACGACGACGCGCTGGCACATCTGCGCCACCACGCCCAGGTCATGGGTGATGAGGACGATGGCCGTGCCCAGCCGGGCCTGGATGCCGCGCAGCAGGTGCAGGATCTGCGCCTGGATGGTGACGTCCAGCGCCGTGGTCGGCTCGTCGGCGATCAGCACCTTGGGCTCGCAGGCCAGCGCCATGGCGATCATCGCGCGCTGCCGCATGCCGCCCGACAACTGGTAGGGGTACTCGCGCACGCGCCGGCCGGGGTCGGAGATCTGCACCAGCTCCAGCAGCGCCTCGGCCTGCTTCAGGGCCTCGCGCCGCGACATGCCCTGGTGCAGCATCAGCGACTCGCCGATCTGCCGCCCGATGGTGAACACCGGGTTCAGCGAGGTCATGGGCTCCTGGAAGATCATGGAAAGCCGATTGCCGCGGATGGCGCGCATGGCCTTCTCGGACAGCGCCAGCAGGTCGCGGCCGTCGAACTCGATGCTGCCGCCGGCGATGCGGCCCGGCGCGCGCAACAGCCGCATGATGGACAGCGACGTCACGCTCTTGCCGCAGCCGGACTCGCCCACCAGGCCCAGGGTCTCGCCCGGCATGAGGTCGAAGGACAGGCCGTCGACGGCCACCACCGTGGTTTCTTCGCCCTCGAAACAGGTGCGCAGGTCGCGCACGCGCAGGACGGGTCGGGTCTGCATGGCTTTCCCTAGAGTTTGCGAGCCAGGCGCGGGTCGAGCATATCGCGCAGGCCGTCGCCCACGAGATTGACGGCCAGCACGGCCGCGCCCAGGAACAGGCCCGGATACAGAATGATGTGAAAAGCCACCGCCACGAAATTGCGGCCCTCGGCCATGATGTTGCCCCAGCTCGGCGTCTGCGGCGGAATGCCGACGCCCAGGAAACTGAGCACCGCTTCGGTCAGGATGGCCGAGGCCGCAATGAAGGTAGCCTGCACCATGAGCGGCGCGAACAGGTTGGGCAGGATGTGCCGCCACAGAATGACGGGCACGGGCGTGCCGCAGGTCACCGCCGCCTCGATATAGGGCTGCTCGCGCAGCGCGAGCACCAGCGCGCGGACCAGCCGCACCACGCGTGGGATTTCGGGAATGACGATGGCCACGATGACGGTGCCGAGCCCGCCTTTCAGGGTGGCCATGAGGGCGATGGCCAGCAACACGCCCGGAATCGCCATCAGGCCGTCCATGATGCGCATGATGAACGCATCGACGCGGCGGAAGTAGCCCGCCAGCATGCCCAGCGCCACGCCGGCGGCAGTGGCCGCCAGCGCGACCACGGCGCCCACGAAGAGCGAGACGCGAGCGCCCCAGACGGTGCGCGAATACACGTCGCGCCCCAGCGCGTCGGTGCCGAAGAAATGCGCGGCCGACGGCGGCTTCATGCGGGTCAGCGGATCGATGTCCTGGGGATCCATGGCCGCCAGCCACGGCGCGGCCAGGGCGGCCAGCGTCAGCAGCGCCAGGATGGCCGTACCCACGCAGAGCGTGGGATGGCGCTTGAGGGCCCGCAGCGCGCGCCGGCCGGCAGGCCGCTTCACGGGCAGGAACAGGGAGGATGCGGTCACGGCGGTTCTCTCAATAGCGGATGCGAGGGTCGAAGAGCCGGTAGCTCAGGTCGACCAGCAGGTTGATCAGGACATAGATGCCGGAAGCCACCAGCAGCACGCCCTGGATCACGGGATAGTCGTGGCGCAGCACCGCGTCCACGGTCAGCCGGCCCAGGCCGGGAATGGCGAATACCGTCTCGGTGACCACCACGCCGCCGATTAGCAGCGCCACGCCCACGCCGATGGTGGTGACAATGGGATTGGCCGCGTTCTTCAGCGCGTGCCAGACCACCGGGCCGGGCGCCAGGCCCTTGGCGCGCGCCGTGCGGATATAGTCCTCCGACAAGGCTTCCAGCATGGTGGTGCGCGTCATGCGCGTGAGCAGGGCCATGTAGACCAGGCCCAGCGACAGGCAGGGCAGAACCAGGTGACGCAGATACGGGACGGCGCCCTCGGAAAGCGGGCGGTAGCCCTGCACCGGCAGCCAGCCCAGCTTGATCGAAAAGCCGTACACCAGGCTGTAGCCGATGAGGAAGACCGGCACCGAGAACGCGCAGACCGAAACCAGCATGACCAGCCGGTCGAGCCAGCGTCCGGCATGCCAGGCCGCCAGCACGCCCAGGGGGATGGCGGCCAGCACCGCGAACAGCATGGTGAAGGCCGCGATCGAAAAGGTGGGGCCCAGCCGCTGGCCGATGAGCCGGGACACCGGCATCTGGGTGGCGATGGAGGTGCCCAGGTCCCCCTGGGCGATATTGGCGACCCAGATGCCGAACTGCCGCAGCAGGGGCTGGTCCAGCCCCAGGTTGCGGCGGATCTTCTCGACGTCTTCCGCGGTGGCGTTGTCGCCCGCGGTCACCGCCGCCGGATCGCCCGGCGACAGGTGGATCAGCAGGAACACGACCACCGCCACCACGGCCATGACCGGCACGACCGCCGCAATGCGGCGCAATAGGGTTTTCACGCTCGTTTCCCCCCGGCGCGGCCGCCTTACGGCTTCTCGATGTTCCACATGACCGGAATGCCGGTCTTGAGCAGCTCGGTGTGCGACAGCCCGCGCGTGGCCGATACCGGCTTGAACTCGCCCCACATCGCATAGGGCACGGTCTGGTAGGCGCGCTCCTGCAGCCGGGTGGCGAGCTCCTTGCGCCTGGCGGCGTCGGTTTCGCGTATCCAGGCGGTGCGCAGCTCGTCCATTTCCTTGTCGCAGGGCCAGCCCGGCAGGCTGTTGCCGCAGGCGGCCGACAGCCAGGGGTTGGTCACCGGCGTGCTGGCGTCGTAATAGCCGCCCCAGGTCAGGAAGAGGTTCCAGCCGCCTTGCGCGGGCGGATCTTTTTTCAGGCGGCGCGCGGCGAGCGAAGCCCAGTCCATGGATTGCAGGTCCACGTTCACGCCGGCCTTCTTCAGGTTCTGCGACAGCACCATGACGGCCGGCGCGCTCAGGTGGTCGGAGGGGTAGAGCAGCACCACCTTCTCGCCCTTGTAGCCGGCTTCCTGCAGCAACTGTCTGGCGCGCGCGAAGTCCTGCCTGGCGTAGGGCGCCGCTCCCGCGTCGGTCGCCAGGGGCGATCCGCAGATGTAGAGCGTGGGGCAGTAGTCTTCGCGGTACTTCTCGGAATAGCCCATGGCGGCGATCATCTGCTTCTGCGAGATCACGTAGTAGATCGCCTGGCGCGCCCGCGCGTCGTTGAAGGGCGGATACAGCGCGTTGATGACCACCATGCCTTGCGAGGCCACCGAGGTTCCCAGCTTGATGTCGCTGTTGGACTCCAGCACCGGCAGGAAGTCCGGCGCCACCTGCTCAAGCATGTCCACCTCGCCGTTCATGAGCGCGGCGGTCGCGGTGTTGCCGTCGGGAATGTAGACCCACTCCACGCGGTCGACCTTCACGTTCTTGCCGCCGGCCAGCCCGTCGGCCGGCTCCTTGCGCGGCGCGTAGGCGGGATTCTTCACATAGACCACCTTGTTGCCCGGCACCCATTCGTCGCGCTTGAAGAGAAAGGGCCCCGAGCCCACCATCTCGGTCACGGGGGTATTCGGGTCGGTGGCGGCCAGCCGCTTGGGCATGATGAAGGGCGGCAGGCCCGAAGGCTTGGACAGGGCCTCCAGCACCAGGCCGAAGGGCTCCTTCAGTGTCAGCGTGAAACTGTCGGCGCCCGTGGCGGCCAGTTGCGCGCCCGCCGCCATCATCGCCTGGCCCAGGGTGTCCTTCTTGGCCCAGCGCTGGAGGGAGGCGACGCAATCCTCGGCGGTCACCGGCGCGCCGTCGCTGAACTTCAGGCCCGGGCGCAGCGTGAAGCGCCACTGCCTGCCGTCTTCCGACACTTTCCAGGTATCGACCATCTGCGGCCGGGGCTGTCCCTTGCTGTCCTGGGCGAACAGCATGTCGAACACCATATAGCCGTGGTTGCGCGTGATATAGGCGGTATTGAAAAGCGGGTCCAGCGTCTTCAGGTCGGCGTGCGGCACCAGCCGCAAGGTCTTGCCCTGCGCCATGGCCCCCGAACTCGCCGCCAGGAGCGCCGCCGCCGCGAGCAGGCTGAAACGTCGAATCATGGTCATCCCCTTGTGAAAAGCGCGTTGTGCGCGCCCTGTGTCGAGCCCGTTCGCGTCAGGCCGCGGCGGAGCCGGCCGCGAGCGGCCACTTCGGCAACCGGACCTTGCGATAGGGCAAGGCGTTGTAGTCCTGCGTGATGGCCCCTGGCGTCTCCACGTAGATCACGTGCTTGCCGACCTTGGAATAAGCGGCATAGAAATGCTGCGAGGACTTCACGACGATGAGGCGCATGGCGCCCAGGTCCACGCCGAACTGCGTGAAGAGATCGGTGCCCATGGCCTGGACCCGATAGCTGGTGAGCACCAGGGTCACGCCCCGCGTGCGCAGCAGCGCCGTATCTCCCAGCGCCGCCGGCGTGCCGGCCAGGCCCGTCATCTCGGCGTCGCGCTTGAGCGCGAGCACCTCGACATCCAGGTCCAGCGGCAGGCCCGACACCGGCGCGACCTTGCCGCCGACGCGCAACTGCACCCGCGCGCCCTCGCCGGCCTCGAAGCACAATTGCACGGCCACCGGGTCCCAGAACGGCCCGATGGCCACGTCCTCGATGCCGCGCGCCAGCACGCGCTCCAAGATGAAGGTCGAATCGCTGGGCGCGCCGCCGCCGGCGTTGTCCGCCGAATCGGCCAGCACCACCGGAAATCCGCCATGGGCCAGCGCCTGGTCCAGCGCGGCGTCGACGGCGGGGTACGGCGGCGCGAGCCGGTCGCGGAAACCGATGATCTCCTCGCCCAGTGAGCGCGCCAGGCTTGCGGCCCGGGCGGCGTCGCCGTCGGTGTACACGAGCACCTTGGCGCCCATGTCGGGCGTGTCTCCCCAGGGAAAGCCGTGGGCGATCGACACCGACAGCACGCCGTCCCTGCCCTCCATGGCCAGCAGGCGGTCGACAAAGCCGCGCATGGGCTCGCGGCTGGTGTGCATGATGGAAATCATCTGGCAATCGAACACGGCGTGCGCGGGCCGGATGCGGCCTTCCGCCTTGGCCACGCACAGGTCCACCAGGTCGTAGGCCCGGTCCAGGATGTCGGTGTGCGGGTATTCCTTGAAACAGACCAGGAAATCGGCCGCCTCGACCATCGCGTCGGTCAGGTGGCAATGCGGATCCAGCTCGGCGCCGATGACGGTGTCCGGACCGACGATCTCGCGCGCGCGGCGCAGCAGGTCGCCCTCGCAATCGTCATAGCCGTCGGCCACCATGGCGCCATGCAGCCCGAACAGCGCGATATCCACGGGGCCGGCGCGGCGCAAGTCGTTCAGCAGCTCTTCGCGCAGCGTCTCGTAGGCATGGCGCGTGGTCGGGCCCGCCGGCATCGCGCCGGCCACCATGCCCTCGATCAGCTGCCAGTCCTTGCCCTGGGCGCGCTGGCGCGCCGCCCACAGCGGGCCGGAAAACATCTGCATCCGGTCGGGATGCTGCCCGGCCGGAAAATAGCCGCGCGCCTTGTAGGCCGCCAGCCCGGTCGGGATGGGAGAAAACGTATTGGTTTCGGTCGCCAGCGACCCGGAGAAAATTTTCATGCCGCCCCTCCAATGGAATGCTGCACAAGCGCGCGCCGCGCGCAGGATCTAGGCTTGGCCGCCCACCCAGGCCTGGACTTCGATTTCCACGTCCACGTCCATGGCCAGCCGGGCCTGCACGGTGGAGCGCGACGGAAAATCCTGCGTGAAATGGCTGCGATACGCCTCGTTGAAATCGGCGAACAGCGCCAGGTCCGACAGCCAGACCGTCACGCGCACCACATCGTCCAGGCCGGCTCCGGCCAGGGCCAGGGTTTCCTTGATGCGCGCGATGGCCGCGTGGGTCTGCTCGCCGATGGCGCCGCGCACCACCTGGCCGTCGGCATCCATCGGAATCTGGCCCGACAGGAACAGAAATCCGCCGGCGCGCGTGGCGCGCGAGAACGGCAGCGGCAGGGAACCGGGATAACGGGTAATGGCGCTCATGGCTCTCTCGCGATATCTGTCGATAAAGAAAATCTCAGCGTAGCCGGCCCGGCCGCAGGGCGTCGGCATCCACGCCATGCTCCCGCATCCAGGCCGGCAAGGGCCGGCCCGCGGCCAGCGCGGCGGCCAGCTCGGACGTGGCCGCGGCGGTCTGGATACCGTAGCCGCCTTGCGCGGCCAGCCAGAAGAAGCCGTCGGCCCGCTCGTCCCACCCCACCACGAAATCGCCGTCGCGCACGAACGAGCGCAGGCCCGCCCAGGCATGCCGGGGACGGCGTATGCTCAGCGAGGTCGCTTCCTCGATGCGATAAATGCCGGTTGCGACGTCCAGCTCCTCGGGCACGACGTCGTGCGGCTCCACCGGATCGGCGTTGGCCGGGGAACCCAGCAGCTGCCCCGCATCGGGCTTGAAATAGAAACTCTCGTCCACCCCCACCACGGCGGGCCAATCCGAAAAATCCACATCGGCCGGACCGCTGAAGGTAAAGGCGGTGCGGCGGCGCGGCTGCAGGCCCACGGGCGCCGCGCCGCACACCGAGGCCACGTGGTCGGCCCAGGCGCCGGCGGCATTGACCACGGCGCGGGCCCGCACCACGGCGCCGTCGGAAAGCGCAAGCGTCCAGACGCCGCCGTCGCGCCGGGCCGCGGTCAGCCCCGCGCCATTGCGCAACACGGCGCCCCGCTCCCGCATGCCGCGCAGAAAGCCCTGATGCAGGGCATGCACGTCGATATCCCGGGCATCGGGCTCTTCCAGCGCGCCGCACAGGCGGCCGGCCCGCAGGCAGGGCACGCGCCGGGCCGCCTCCCGCGGCTCGACCAGGCGCACATTGGCCGACTGCCGGGAGAATTCTTCATACGTCTCGTCCAGCAGGCCGCGCTGCTCGGTCGTGGCCACATAGAGCACGCCGCGCGGATACAGCAGCGGATGCTCCGTGAAACCGTGGGGCGGGTGCTCGTAGAAACGCCGGCTGGCCCGCGTCAGCGCGCGGATCTGCGGTGTGCCATAGGTTTCCATGAACATCGCGGCCGACCGGCCGGTGGCGTGGTAGCCGGGCTGCGCCTCGCGCTCCAGCACCGCCACGGCGGCGTGTTCGCTCAGGCGGTAGGCCGCCGAGGCGCCGGCGATGCCGGCGCCGATCACCGCGTAGTCGAATAGCGGGTCGCTGCTCATTTTTATCCGATGCGAGAATTCTATTATTTGATAATTCTCGAATACGATAAACAATCGCGCCAACCCGGGTAATAGGGAGTTCTACTGACCGCACTGCGCCGCGCGGGCCCGGCGGCGTGGCGTCCGGCTTCGGCTCCACGGCCGAAAATGCATGAAAAGTATGGATTTTTTCACCTCTTCCCAATGCGGCTCTCTTTCCAACTCATACCTTTCAGGTATGAATGCAACCCATAAAGTATTGGACGCTGGAATCGCGGCAACCCTATAAATGCAGGCAGCAACCTTCCACTTCGCCGCTTGAGACATGTCCGCAGCAACCATCGAACGCATCGAAACCTCCCTGATCGATCTTCCGACGATCAGGCCGCACAAATTGTCCGTCGCGACGATGCACGGCCAGACGCTGATGCTGGTGAAAGTGTTCTGCAGCGACGGCGTGGTCGGCGTCGGCGAGGGCACCACGATTGCCGGCATGGCCTACGGCCCGGAAAGCCCTGAAGCCATGAAGCTGGCGATCGACGCCTACTTCGCGCCCGCCATGATCGGCCGGGATGCCTGCCGCATCCAGGCGCTGATGGATTACCTGGGCAAGCTGGTCAAGGTCAATCATTTCGCCAAAAGCGCGCTGGAGACGGCCCTGCTGGATGCGCACGGCAAGCGCCTGGGCGTGCCCGTCAGCGAACTGCTGGGCGGCCGGCGCCGCGACCGGCTGCCCGTCGCGTGGACGCTGGCCTCGGGCGATACGGCACGCGACATCGCCGAAGCCGAGCAGATGCTCGAGGCCCGCCGCCACCGCATCTTCAAGCTGAAGATCGGCGCCCGCGCCCCGGAAGCCGACATCGCTCACGTCGCCGCGATCAAGAAGGCGCTGGGCGACCGCGGCGCGGTGCGGGTCGACGTCAACATGGCGTGGAGCGAAACCCAGGCAGCCTGGGCCATCCCTGCCCTGGCCGACGCGGGCTGCGAGCTGGTCGAGCAGCCGGTGGCCGGCGCCGCCGCGCTGGCGCGGCTGATGCGCCGCTTTCCGGTGGCCTTGATGGCCGATGAAGTGCTGACGGGCCCCGAAAGCGCTTTCGAGATCGCCCGCGGCCACGGCGCCGACGTATTCGCCATCAAGATCGAGCAGAACGGCGGGCTCTTCGCGGCCCAGCGCGTCGCCGCCATCGCCGACGCGGCCGGCATCGAACTCTACGGCGGCACCATGCTGGAAGGGGCGGTGAGCACCATCGCCTCGGCCCATCTGTTCGCCGGTTTCGCCGAGCTGCAATGGGGCACCGAACTGTTCGGCCCGCTTCTCATCACCGAAGACATTCTGGCCCGCCCGCTGGATTACAGCGATTTCGCCCTGACCGTTCCCAGCGGCCCCGGCCTGGGCATCGAGCTGGACGAAGCCAGGATCAAGCGTTTCACGCGGCCCGGGCTGACCAAGGCCACCACCGCCCGGGATTGAGCCCGGCGCCCGACCGATAAACCTACCGGAGACAAGACCATGAACCCCAAGGTGTTCGATACGAAAGAAGTCCAGGACCTGCTGACGGCGGCGACGAACCTCGCCGCCGCGGACGGCAACGCCCGCTTCAAGCAGATCCTGCATCGCCTGCTGAGCGATCTGTTCAAGGCCATCGACGACCTGGACATCACGCCCGACGAAGTATGGGCCGGCGTGAATTACCTCAACCAGCTGGGCCGCGACGGCGAAGCCGCCCTGCTGGCCGCCGGCCTGGGCCTGGAAAAATACCTGGACATCCGCATGGACCATGCCGACCGGCTGGCCGGCATCGCGGGCGGCACGCCGCGCACCATCGAAGGCCCGCTCTACGTGGCCGGCGCCCCGCTGCGCGAAGGCGTCTCCCGCATGGACATCGACCCCGATCCCGGCGCGGGCCCGCTGGTCATCCGGGGCGTGGTCACCGACACGGCAGGCAAGCCGCTGCAAGGCGCCGTCGTCGAATGCTGGCACGCCAACTCCAAGGGCTTTTACTCGCATTTCGACCCCACCGGCGCGCAGACGGCATTCAATCTGCGCGGCGCCGTCAAGACCGGCCCCGACGGCCGGTACGAATTCCGCACCCTGATGCCGGTGGGCTACGGCTGTCCGCCCCAAGGCGCGACGCAGCAGCTGCTGAACGCGCTCGGCCGCCACGGCAACCGCCCGGCCCACGTGCACTTCTTCGTCACCGCCGACGGGCACCGCAAGCTGACCACGCAATTCAACATCGAGGGCGATCCCCTCATCTGGGACGACTTCGCCTACGCCACGCGCGAAGAACTGATCCCGCCGGTCGTGGAAAAGACCGGCGGCTCGGCGCTGGGCCTGAAGGAGGACTCGTACAAGGAAATCGAGTTCGACTTCGCGCTGACCGGCCTGGTGCAGGGCAAGGACAACCAGGTCGTCCACCGCCTGCGCGCCTCGGCATGACAGCCGCCGGCGCCGCCCGGGCAAACGGCGCCGCGCCCTCCCGCCCATCGTGAATTGCCGCAGTATCCCGGCCGTGCGCGGCCTCGCACGCGCCCGCCATCCCATTCACGCGAATCACCGCCGCGCGCACGGCCGCGCGGCGATACGACAACGAACCCCATCGCTCGCTGCGACCCGCACGAGGAGACAACCGTGACAGCCAGTCTTTCCATACCCAGCCTGATCGACCAGGAACGCATGGGCGCCTTTCAATGGCGCGTCCTCATACTCTGCTTTCTGATCGCGCTTTTCGACGGTTTCGACACACAGGCCATGGCCTTTACCGGCCCCGCCATCCTGGCCGCCTTCAAGCTGCAATCCACTGAGCTTGCGCCCATTCTGACGACCGGCATCGTCGGCATGACCGTGGGCGCGATGCTGCTCGGCCCGGTCGGCGACCGCATCGGCCGCCGGCCCGCCGCCATGATAGGCACGGCCGTCTTCGGCATCGCCACGCTGCTGACAGCGGGCGCGACGGCGACCTGGCATATTCTCGTGCTGCGCTTCATCGCGGGCCTGGGCATGGGCGGATGCACGCCCATCGTGCTGGCGCTGGCCGCCGAGTACACGCCCGCCCGCCTGCGCGGCATGGTCATCACGGGCGTACTGCTCGGCCTGCCGGCGGGCGCCATGCTGGGCGGGCTGCTGGCGAGCCGGATGCTGCCGGTCATCGGCTGGCAGGGCATTTTCGTCGTCGGCGGCGTGGCACCGCTCGCCCTGCTGCTGGCGCTGGCCGTGCTGCTGCCCGAGTCGCTGCAGTTCAAGGCCATGCGCGGCAGCGCCGCCGGCCAGGACTACGTGGCCAGGATCCTCGGCAGGATAGTCTCGCGTCCGCTGCCCGCCGGCGCCCGCTTCTCGGTGCCCGAGGAAGCCCGTGCCCGCGGCAGCGTCAAGGCTCTGTTCTCCGCAGGCTACGCCCGCAAGACCCTGGCCATCTGGACGGTCTACCTGCTGAACTGGGTGGCCTGGTTCATGCTGCTGTCGTGGCTGCCCACGGTGCTCAAGACGGCCGGCCTGCCGGCCGACCAGGCGCCCATGGGCACCTTCACCGTCAACCTGGTGTTCATCATCTGCGCCATCCCGCTGTCGTACCTGATGCCGCGCGTGCCGACCCGCTCGCTGCTGATCGCCATGTTCGCCCTGGGCATCGCCGTCGCGCTGGGCCTGGGCTACGCGGGAACGGACTGGACGCTGGTCTTCATCCTCGTCGGCGCGGCCGGCCTGGGCGTAGGCGGCCAGCAGCTGGCGCTGAACTACCTGATCATCGGCGCTTATCCCACGGCGCTGCGCGCCACCGCCACCGGCTGGTCCATCGGCATCGGCCGCGCCGGCGCCATCATCGGCTCGGCCATCGGCGGCAGCTTCCTCGCATGGCTGGGCCCGTCGGGCTTCTTCATGGTGCTGGCCGTCCCGCTGCTGGGCGCGCTGCTGGGCGTGCTGGCCGTGGACACCAAGTCCTCGCAGCCGCTGCCCGCCGACCTTTCCCGTGCACACTGAAACCAGGAAAACCGGAATGAACCGCTACGAAAACCAGATCGCCCTCGTCACCGGCGCGGCGCAGGGAGTGGGTCGCGCCACCGCCCTGCGCCTGGCGGCCGAGGGCGCCACCCTCGTGCTGGTGGACCGCGCCATCGAGCAGGGCCGGTCGGTGGCGGAGCAGATCCGCGCGCAAGGCGGACAGGCCTCCTTCATCGACGCCGACCTGGAAACGCACGCGGGCGCCCAGCGCATGGTGCAGTACGCCATGGATACCCATGGCCGCATCGACGTATCGGTGCACAACGTCGGCGGCACCATCTGGATGAAACCCTTCTGGGAGTACACACCCGAACAGATGCAGCGCGAGGTGAACCGCTCGCTGTGGCCCACGCTGTGGTCCTGCCGCGAAGTCATCCCCGTCATGCGCAAGCAGGGGCGCGGCGCCATCGTCAACGTCGGCTCCAACGCCACGCGCGGCATCTATCGCGTGCCCTACTCCGCCTCCAAGGGCGGCGTGCATGCCGCGACGGTCTGCATGGCCCTGGAGCTGGCCGGCAGCGGCGTGCGCGTGAACTGCGTCTCGCCCGGCGCCCTCGACAACGGCACCAGGGCCATTCCGCGCAACACCGAGCCGCCTTCCGAACAGGACCTGGCCTGGTCGCGCGAGATGTATTCCGATTGCCTCGACGGCACGCCCATGCACCGCCTGGGCACCGTGGACGAAGTCGCCGCCGCCATCTGCTTCCTGGCCGCCCCCGAGGCGTCCTACATCACCGGCCAGGTGATGTTCGTGGCCGGCGGCCACGTGGGCTGAGCCGCGCCGGAGCCCCCATGCAACCGGACGCGCCCGCCCCAACGCTGGCCGCGGCAGCGGCCGTGCTGCCCGGCCGGGCCGACGACCTGGCCCGGCTGGGCGTGCTGGCCGAAGATTCCTGGCCCGTCGTCACCGTCATCGGCAAATACAACCACGGCAAGAGCCGCCTGCTCAACGAACTGATCGGCCAGGAGGTCTTCGCCGTGGCCGACCGGCGCGAAACCGTGGCGCTCGCCGACATCGTGCATCAGCGGGTCCGCTGGCTCGATGCGCCCGGCCTGGACGCCAGCGCCGACGACGACGGCCACGCGCGGCGCGCCGCGTGGCTGCTTTCCGATATCCGCCTATTCGTGCATGCGGCCAAGGCCGGCGAACTGGACCGGCAGGAACGGGAACTGCTTGCCGCCCTGCGGGACGATGATGCCCGCACGCACCGCCAGACCCTGGTCGTCCTGACGCAGGTCGACCAACTGGCCGACGAGGCCGAACTGCAGGCAGTGCGAGATGCCGTCGCCGCGCAGGCGCACAGCCCGCACCTCGTGTCGGCCGTGCGCCACCGCAAAGGACTGGAGCAGGGCAAGCCCCTGCTGGTCGAGCGCAGCGGCATTCCCGCGCTGCGCCAGGCGCTGGCGGCCGCCCTGGCCCAGGTGCCGCGAGCGCGTGCGCGCGAAGGCGCGGCGCTGTGGGCCGGCCTGCGCGCCAGCCTGCAAGAGCTGGCGGCGCGGCAGGCCGACGAAACGGCAACGCTGCACGCCGCGCAGCGCCGGCAGCGAGAAGACTTCGACCGCGGCCTGCGCGCCGTGCTCGACAAGGCCGGCGCCGACATCGCCGCCCTGCTCGCGTCGCTGGGGCCCGACCGCGCGGCCGCGCCCGACTCCGCCCAGGACGCCTACGCGCTGACCCCGGGCAAGGCCGAACGCAACAAGCTCCAGATCGGCTATTCCCGCGCCTGCATCGGCATCGACAGCTACCTGGCCGGCCATGGCGTCGCCGGCATGCCCGGGGCCAGCCGGACGCCCGCGCGCAGCCTGAACTCCGTCATGGCCGCGGTGCTGGGCGTGTCGGTCAAATTCCGCAAAGACTTGCGCCGCATGTTCTGCGAGCCGGCCGGCCGCTTGCGCTTGCAGGCGGATTTCACGCACTACTATGAGCTTTCGGACGACCGGCAGGCGCTGGCCGCGCGGATCGCCGAACTGGACGCGGCGCAGGCCGCCACGCGGCGAGCCCTCGACGCCCTGCACGCCCCTGCCCTGCGCGGCATGCATACCCGGGACACGGCATGAACGATGAAGCGCGCTTCATCGCCGGCACCGACCTCGCCGATGCCGTCGGGCCGGACAGCCGGGCCGCAACGCAGGCCCTGCGCGAGTGGCTCGCGCAGTTTCAGCACGCCCTCGCCGGCCATCGCCTGGACAGCGCGTGGCCGCAGGCCCAGGCGCCGCTGGCGCGGGCCGCCCGCGCCCTGGATGCCGGACTGCGGCGCCTCGCGGGAACCTGGACGGCGGGGCTGGCCGAACTCGAACCCGCCCGCCAGCTAGCCGAGTCCTGCGCCGGCCAGATCATGCTGCTGGTGTTCGGCAAGTTCAATGCCGGCAAGAGCTCCCTGTGCAACTTCCTCGCGCAGCGCCACAGGGCCCACGGGCGGCAGGTCCGCTTCTTCCACGTCGGCCCCGATGGCGTTTGCGACAGCGAAACGCCCCTGCGGGAAGGCGCCACCGAAACCACCCGGCGGCTGCAAGGCGTGCGCCTGGGCGACAGGCTGGTATTGCTGGACACCCCCGGCCTGCACTCCGGCGAACAAGCCAACGCCGCACTCACCCGGCGCTACCTCGACAGCGCCGACGGCGTGCTGTGGCTCACCGGTTCATCCTCGCCCGGCCAGGTCCGCGAACTGGACGACCTCGGGCGCGAACTGCTGCGCCGCAAACCCCTGCTGCCCATCATCACGCGCAGCGACTGCTACGACGAAGACGAAGTCGACGGTGAAATCCGGAAAACGCTGTGCAACAAATCGGCGGCGGACCGCGACCTGCAGCAGGCCGACGTGGAAAGCCGCGCCCGCGGCAAGCTGGCCGAACTCGGCGCCGACCCCGGGCTCCTGAAAACGCCGGTTTCCATTTCGGTCCGCATGGCCTCGGCCCAGACGCCCGCCGCCATGGCCGAAGCCGGCTTCGATGCGCTCTATGCCGCGCTGCGGGCCCTTATCCAGCCCATGCTGGCATACAGGCAGCGCAAGCCGGCCGAGATGCTGCTGCACTACCTCCAGGAAAACGTCGCCGGCCCGATCGCGCGCGACATCCGCCCGGGCCTGGACGCCCTGCGCCGGCAGGCGCAGGCCGCGCTCGCCTGGCAACAAGACCAGCGGACCCGGCTTGCCGAGGCCAGCCTGCGCCGTATCCTGCCCGCCCTCCCGGCGCTGCTGGACAACCCGGCGGCCGACTTGCCGGCCAGCCTGGCGCGCATGACGCTGCAAGCCTACGCCGCCGTCGCCGCCGAGGCGCTGGCCGACTACCGGATCGACATCCCCGCCGCCCTGCCCCATCCGCCTCTGGACCGCCACGCCGCCCGCTGCGATCCCTGGCAGCGTTATTCCGACGTCAAGACCGGCCTGCGCGCGAGCCTGCTGCGGCTGGAAAAAAACAGCCTCGATCAATGCCACGGGCAGAGCCGGGCATTCCTCGAAACGCTGGAGGCGCTCGACACGGCTTTGGAGGCCGGCCTCACCCGGCTGGCCGGACTGGCCCGGCGCCTGCGCGAGGAAGGCGCAGCCTTGCCCCGGGCGGAAAACGCGCCGGCTGCCGATTGATCCGTCGCCAGGAAAGACGCGGACGCCCTCGCCCCGGCAGACCGGCGATCAGCCTTCCGCCGCCACCTGGCGCAGCACCTGCTCGTACACGTCGGGAGGCTGCCCGCCCGACACAAGATACTTGTCATTGATGACGAGAGACGGGACCGATGAAATGCCGCGACTGCGCCACTCGGCCTCCTCGGCCCGGACCTCTTCCGCATAACGCCCGGAGGCCAGCACCTCGCGGGCCTCGGCTTCGTCCAGCCCCGCCTCCCCGGCCGCCCGCGCCAGCACCTCGGGGTCGCGGGTGTCCAGGTTCTCGTGGTGATAGGTTTCCAGCAGCCGCTTCTTGAGCGCGATCTGCCGCTCCTGGCCCTGCAGGCCCGCCCAATGGATCAGGCGATGCGCGTCGAAAGTATTGTAGGAACGATTCTCGTCGGTCATGCGCATCGGCATGCCGACGGCAGCGGTGCGCTGCTCGATGACCTGCCGGTTCGCCTGGACGCGCTCCCGCGTATAGCCATACTTCTGCATCAGGCGCTCGATGGTGTTCTGTCCGCCCGGCGGCATGTCGGGGTTCAGCTCGAACGGCCGGAAATGCAGCGCGATCTCGGCCGCGCCGTCCAGCCGACGCCACGCTTCCAGCAAGCCGCCCAGGCCCACCGCGCACCACGGGCACGCAACGTCGGACACGAAATCGATCTTTATCTTGGCCATGGCGTTCTCCCCGAGCGGCAAAAAAGCCTGGAAGGCGGCCAGGCCCCGAGGCTCCTGTTATAGCCGGAAAGCGAAAGCCGGGCCCGATCTGCCGCCTCCCCCGCCCGCCGGGCCCTTCGTCAGGCCCATGGCATCGCGGCGTTCAGAGCAGCGACTTCCCGTATTCCAGCACCTGGTCGCAGACCTTCTCCCTCAATTGGGCCTGGAGGCCGCCGCCGCTGAGGTCGAGCTTCTGGCTGCTCTGGCCGCCCAGCACACCGCCCAGTCCTTCCTGGTAGCCAGGATCGGCTTGCGCTTTCTCGTCTCCGCCCAGCTTGCCCAGCAGTTTGTCCTTGACGCTGGAAGCATCGCCGCCCAGGTAATTGTTCTTCGCGCAGTATCCGAGCACGCCGGCGATGTTGCCCGTGCCGACCGAGCCCAGGTCCGGCACCGCTGCCGGCATGGCGCCGCCGCCCACGGCGCCCTTGACGGCATCCAGCAATTGGGCGTGCGCGCCGGCGGTCAGCAGCAGGGCAGCGCAGGATACAGAGAGAGGACGGAAGAGGCGCATCGGAAGACTCCTTTGAAAAAAGCAGTCTCACTATAAGTTCATATCGAGGTCACGCCAGCCTACCAGACGTCATGAATTGCAAGCACCTTTGCCGTGGCCGCGAGGCAGCCAGCGCCTCCCTTGCGGCTGCCGCGCCGCATGGTGTTGCAGGCAGCCGGATGCGAACCGCGCCCTCCGGGCGCTGCGCCGAAAAGAAAAAACCCCGTGGACGCCGGGTTCTACGGGGTTTTGTTTTCCAGGGCCTGCCTGGACGAATTCCTGGCGGAGGGGGGATCCATATTTTAATTTTTCTTTATATAAATCATATAGATAAAATAAAAATGAATACCGTATTTTAGAAGTTCGCTGAATACAGGCCGAGGCCGCTGCGCATGCCGGCAAGCATCAGCCAGGCGCCCGCGCCGAACACGATGAGGAGTTCGCCGGGGAAACCGGGGCGCTCCGCGTCGATCCGGCGCAGCCGCTCCTGCGGCGGTTCCGGCACGTTGCGGGAGGTCGGGACGGCGTCTGTGGTCGGCATGGGGCGTTCCTCTCTTTCGAAGACGCCCGGGGTAGCGCAAGTCCCGTGCCGGCTAGGGTTTCCCGGCCAGCAAGCCGAGCCAGCGCGCGCGCCATGCAAGCGTAAAGGCGACGGAAAGGGCCGATCCCGCCAGGACCATTACCCATACCAGCGCCGCCATCGACGCATGATCGGCCGCGAGGCACAACCCCAGCGACACGGACAGGGCGAGGACGCCCAGCCAGCGCAGGGCCGATCGGGTCCGGGGCGGGCACGGCGCGTCGCCGCAGGCCTGCTCCCAGTGGACCGGCATCGCCAGGGCCAGCCAGCCCATGCCGGCCACGGCGCACAGGATGGCCGCCAGCAGTATCAGCCCGTCAGGCATGGGAGGCACTCTTGCGCTTTTCCGAGGACACGCCGGCTTCAGTCTTGGCGCGGCGCTTCAGCCTCGCCGCGACCAGCGCGGCAGTCGCCGCCGATGCCAGCAGGAACATATCCACGCCAGCCACCGGCCAATACCGCTCTCCCACCGTCTTCAATAGATGGTCTCCAGTGCTCAGCCAGTTCAACAACACGGCCGCCAGGGCCAGCACGGAGATGGCCTGGCATTGCTCGCGCCACGCCGGGTTGGTTCTTCCCTGGGCCACGAACCTGGATCGCCTGAACGCGTGCGCCATTGCAAGCGCCCAGGCTCCCCAGAACAGATGCTGTTCCAGGGCGCCGCGCTCGGGCCATCCCGCGGGCAGCGTCTCGGGCAGCAGCCGGTTGGCGATCAATATGCTCAGCGTGGCGACAAGCATGCCCGTGACTGCGGTCACCGCCATCGCATCGACCACGCGGCAACCGCGGCTGCCCGTCTCGGCATGCCGCTT
This sequence comes from Achromobacter sp. Marseille-Q4962, assembly GCF_943737005.1. Taxonomy (GTDB): domain Bacteria; phylum Pseudomonadota; class Gammaproteobacteria; order Burkholderiales; family Burkholderiaceae_B; genus Achromobacter. The sequence goes on from NZ_CALSFU010000010.1 coordinate 111,019, forward strand.
TTTTCGTTTTTCCACGAAGAACAGCAGGCCCGTGGCAATACAGGCGCAACCCGCCAATCCACCCAGCACATACAGCCATCGCAATAGCCAGTGGCGGAAATGCTGCAAATGCAAGCCGGTAAGAAACTCATTCACGCTGTCCACTGCGGAAGGGCTCGGATCCTCGCGCAGCACTTCGCCGGTCGCCGCCCTGAAATGCACGCCTTCGCCAGTCAGGGCGATGCGATCGGTGCCGGCCCGGTAGATGCTGACATAGCCGTTGGCATCATAGGGGAACTGCACGGCCAGAAAGCCCACCTCGCCCGCCATGCCTCTGCCGAAGCCCAGCGGCGCCGGGCTTCGGCCACCATGGAGTCCACCGACGCCAGCGGCGCGGCGATCCCTGCCCGTTCATGAGGCAGGCCCGTTTCGTCGGCTTCCCGCTGCTCGCTGAATTCATGCAGCGGTTCGAGCTGGGTATGCGTGACGGGAAAGTAAATGCCGGCGAAGATCACCAGCCCGGTAAAGGCAAAGAAGAAATGGAACGGCAGCGCAACCACGCCGGTCAGGTTGTGCAGATCCAGCAGGCCGCGTTGCGTGTTCTTGCGGGGCCGGAAGGTGAACAATTCGCGGAACAGCTTACGGTGCATGACCACGCCGCTGACCAGCGCCGCCAGCATCGCCAGGGCGGCCAGCCCCACGATCCAATAGCCCACGCCTTTCCAATACCAGGTCAGGCTGTAGTGCAGCGGATAGAAAAAGCTGCTGCCGATCTTGAGATGGTCGTCGGGCAAGCCGGCGCCCGTGCGCGGGTCGATGGTGCGCCGCGCCCAGATCGTCGTGCCCGGCTTCTTCGCATTGGGCACTTCGTAACCCACAAACAGACCCAGCACGGGGTCACGGTGGGTGGAATAGAATCCCCAACGCTTCGGGACATCGAAGCGGTCGGGCAGCGGACCGTACACCTGGTCGCGCATGCGTTCGCGGCGGTCGGCCGAGGGTTGCATGCTCTCCAGGTTCGGCTTGAGCATCTGGTCGAACGACGGCATGGGCTGGGGCGCGAAGCGCGAGGAGGGAATGGCCCAGCGGTCGATTTCGCGGTCGAACACCGACAAGGCGCCGAAGAAGAACACAACCATCAGCACGAAGCCCAGCACCAGTCCGAACCATGTATGCAGCCAGGCCATGCTGAGGCGAAAGTTCTGAAACATAGGCAGCTCCGGCGCTCAGGCGAGCGTGAGGTATTGCACGAGTGAAGCCGCGCCTGCCATCAAGGCGCCGCCGCCGGCCAGCATGGTTCAGACGCGCGCCAACCCTCGCGCCGAGAAGGCCCACAGGAAGACCGCGAGAAAAACCAGAAAGCCCAGGATGTAGCTGAGGTGCTCGGCATCATGGAACTCCATGCCGGCGGCGAACAGCCCGGCCACGCCCAAGGAGATGAACCCCCAGGTGAAGGCGTAGCCGCCGAGCAACGCGGCGGCCACGCGCATGCCTGGAATCCAATACCTGGCTGAGCCCTCTGGATCTCGCATCGAGGTTCTCCTCAGAACTGATATTTCAACGTCAGCATCGCGTTGCGGGTAGGGGCATAGATGCCGGAGTAGAACGTGGTATCCAGGCCCTGCAGGTATTTCTTGTTGAACACGTTATTGACGTTCAGGGTGGCGGAAAGCTGGCGATTGAAGTCGTAACGGGCCATCAGGTTGGCCACCACGTAGGATTCCTGCTCTCCGTTCAGGGTGACGCCGGGCAAATCCCAGGTCGTCGCGGCGTAATGGATACGGCTCTGCCAATTCAGCCCGCCGCCCACGGTCAGGCGGTTCCAGGCTCCGGGCAGGCGATAGGTAGTCCAGAGCTTGGCCATGTGGCGCGGGAAGATGGTGCGGATGGATTCACCTGCGGCATTCTTGGTGGTGCTGTAGCTGTAACTTAACGCCGCCTGCCAGCCGGGCGCGAGCTCGCCGTTGAACTCGATATCCAGGCCCGAGGTCTTTGCGCCCTTTACCGCACGATAGGCGGGCTCGTTCACGGTGCCCGGCACGGTCTGGCCCGGATCGGCCTCGGCAAGATTGTCCTGGCGAATCTGGTAGAGCGCGATGGCGCTATTGAGGCGTCCGCCGAAGAATTCGCTTTTCAGGCCGATTTCGTAGTTGTCGCCGGTACGAGGATCGAGTATCTCGCCATTGCGGTCGCGAGAGCCCTGAGGCTTGAAGATGCTGGTGTAGCTGGCATAGACCGAGTGCACTTCGTTCAAGTCATAAACGATGCCGGCATACGGGGTGACGACACCGCTCTCGCTCATTCTGGTGATCTTGTTGTTTCTCGCCAACGCTTCGGGGACATAGATCTGGGAGAGCTGGTAACGGTAATTGCTGAGCCGCGCCCCCATGATGATGGCCAGGTCATCCCGGGGTTTCAGGCGCAGCGCGGAATAGACGCCGTTCTGTTTTTGCCAGCCGTCGTAGTTCATGAGCTTTTCACCCGTTACGTTGGGGCCGGCAGTCTCGTTGCCCCAGTCGCAAATATTGACCCGGGTTCCTTCGATGCCCGCTCCCCGCATGGGGTCGTGAAAATTCTTGAATTCGGCCCAATTGAAACCGAGCACGAACTCATGTTCTCTTCCCAATAGTTCGAACGGGCCCTCGATTTGTACGTCGAACCCGGTCTGTTCCTGTCTGGCGCTGCCCAGCGCGCCATAGAAGCGTACGCCGTCGCCAGTTTCGCGGTCGGGGAACCCCCAGCTGGCGTTTGCCGCGGAGTATTCGCGCGTGCCGTGCAGGTAATTTCCCGAGAATTTCAGCGTCCAATCGTTGGCAAACTTATGTTGCAGGTTCAGGAAAGCGTTGTAAACCTGGATCTCGTTTCGATTCCACCGCGCCGCGGCATTGTCGGAAGCGCTGAAGTCGGTCTGCTTGCCATCGCTGTAGAACAGCGGCAGTCCGGTGGAGGATTGCCCGCGGGGATCGTTCTTCTGGTAATCCAGGCCCGCCGTCAATAGCGTGTTCGGCGTCAGGTCGGCCTCCAGGACGCCATAGAGCACGGTTTTCTTTTGCTTGTAATAGTCGATATGGGTATCGCCCTGCTCATGCGCGGCCACGAAACGTCCGCGCAACGTGCCGGCCTCATTGATCGGACCGCCCAGATCCAGTTCTCCCCGCCCACGGCTCCAACTGCCCCCGCTAAGGCTGAAATATCCTTGAAATTCGCGCGTGGGTTTCTTGCGCACGAGGTTGATGGTCCCGGATGGATCGCCCGCGCCTGTCAGCAGGCCGGTCGCGCCGCGCAACACTTCCACGTGGTCGTAGATCGCCAGGTCCGCCTGGCTCTGAGGGATGTTCTGCGACACGATATCGGTTGCGGTAAGAACGCCGTCGAACTGGTAGTTGTCGATGTCATAACCGCGCGAGAGTATTGAAAAGCGGCTGGCGCCGATGTTCTGCACGGAGATGCCCGGCGTCCGGTCCAGCAGTGTCTCGATGCTGTCTATCCCTTCGTCTTCAATTCGTTGCCGGGTCATGACGCTCACGCTTTGCGGCGTTTCACGCAGCGTCAGGGGCAGGCCCGTGGCGCTTGCGATGGGGCCATTCATGGCGTAGCTGTGGCTGCCCTCGGTGACGTTCAACGAGTCGGCCCGGACCGTTACAGGCTCCAGCGTCGCCACGCCGCTCGCGGACGATCCGGGAATGCGCCGCAGCACAAACCCGCCAGCGGTGCCTGGCTCGGCCGCCAGTCCCGTCCCGGCCAGCAAGGCGTTCAAGGCCGCCTGCGCGCTCAGTTCGCCGGATACGCCGGGGCTGCGCTTGTCCTGGGCGAGCTCGCCGGCCCCCGCCACCAGGACGCCCGATTCGCCGGCGAAGCGCGCCAGCACCGAGCTCAATGGTCCCGCCGGAATGTCGTAGCGCCGCGGCGCTTCCGCGGTCCGCGCGGCGCCCGCGGAAGCGGCGGAGGCTTGCGCGTGCGCGGCCGGCTGCCAGCCGGCCGCGGCCAGGGCGCCGGCGGCGAATGCCAATTGGGCGATGCGGGCTGCCGGCGCGAGACGAAATGGGGCGCCCGGGCGCCGCGACGGGCGAATCGAGGGATGGGCGGGCTGGCATGCGGCACGAGCGGCGGGATGACGAGACATGAAGGACGGGGTTCCACAGACGCGGTTTATCGATGAGAGCGATAAGGCGCCCGGCCGGAGCGGGGCGGGTCCTGTTTGAGAAGCTCTCATTGATTAGATCGAGCGAGCGGCTCGAAAGCGGAACCGGTTTGCCTGAGCGGCAGTTTTTTTGGGCGAGAAAGGCCCGGCGTTCAAGGACTGGAGGCTGCGCCGTCCCGGGGTTCGATGCTGACCCACCAGGACAGGGGGCGTTTCACCCGGATGGGCAGCACGGCTTCCAGCATGGCCAGCGCCCGGTCCGGATCGGTCGCCGGATAGCTGCCGATGACCGACAGATGGGCGATTTCGGGCGCGACGCCGAGGTAGCCGCCGCGGTAGCGCCGCAGCTCCCGCACGACGTCGATCAGGGGAGTGTTCTCCGTGACCAGGATGCCGCGCGTCCACGCTTCGCGCGCGGGGTCGGCGATTTCGCCGGCGGCCAGCGTTGCGCTGGTGAAGCGCGTCTGCTGGCCGGTCTGGATGATGCGCGTGGCGGCGGTGTCCGCGGTGCGGGCCTCGACGGCGCCGCTGTAGACGGCGACCAGGGTTTCGTCGTCGTCCAGGCGCACGGTGAAGCGGGTGCCCAGGGCGCGCAGGCGTCCCTGCGGCGTATCCACGACGAAGGGCCGGTCCGGGTCGGCCGCGGTCTGGACCAGGATCTCTCCGGCGATCAGGCGAATCCGGCGCAGGTCCTTGCGGTAGTCCAGGTCGAACGCGCTGGCGGTGCCCAGCCAGATCGAAGACCCGTCGGGAAGTTCGATGCTCCGCACTTCGCCGGTCTCGCTGCGGTAGTCGGCGTAGCGCGCCATCAGCAGGCCGGGCAGCGGCGTATGGCGCCAGCCTATCCAGCCGAACAGGGCGCTGCCGGCCAGACCGCCCAGGCCCACCAGCACCTGGCGGCGGCGCGCCATGCGGGTGTTGGCGGTACAGAAGCCCCGGGCCGCGGCATCGCGGCTGGGGCTGTTCTGGACCGGCTCGAACCGGCCGCTGATGCGTTCGACCTGCTGCCAGGCCTTGCGGTGTTCCTGCGCGTCGTCCAGCCAGGCCTGCCATTGCGCCCGGTCCGCGGCCGTGGCCTCGCCGGAGCGCAGCAGGGCGAACCATTCGGCGGCCTGTTGCAGGGCCTGGTGCGAAAGGGCGGACATGGATGGCGGAAGGGGCGGGTCGGCGTGCACGGCGATCGCTCGGGGGCGGCGCTCAGCCGGGCGAGGAAGCGGCCGGAACGATATGCGGCATGTGCCTCGGCAGGTCCGCCGCCACGCCGCGCGCTTCCAGCAGCAGGCAATGGAACATGGCCTGGGCCACATACTTGCGCACCATGCGCGTGGAGACGCCCAGTTCCGCAGCCACTTCCTTGTCCGTCATGTCGCAGGCGACCGCCATGACGAAGGCGTTAGCAGCCTTGACCGGCATGCCGCGCAGCATGGCGTCGACTTCGAGCAGGGCCTGGACCACGATGGCCTGGTGTTCCACCGATGGCGCCGCGGCTTCGGGCCGGCTGGCCAGTTCTTCGAGCCACACCCGTTCGATCTGGCGCCGGCGCCAGATGTCCACGCACATGCCGTTGGCCATCGCGCGCAGGTAGGCGCGCGCCTCCGACGTGCTGTCGAAGCGGCGCGGCCTCTGGATCAGGCGGACGAAGGCATCGTGGGCCAGGTCGGCGGCATCGAAGGAATCGCCCAGGCGGCGGCGCAGCCACGACAGCAGCCACCCGTGATGGTTGCTGTACAGGGACTCGATGTCGGGAGGGGATGTCTCGATAGGTACGGTGTAAGGGCGTCGATCGGTTTCGCGGCGCCAGAATTTAAATAAGAATCACTACCAATTATTATCAAAACCAGGCGATTTCGCAACGCGGTCCCGGGGCGGCAAAGGCCCATTCTTCGTCGGAAACGTCGGCCGGATACCCGCGCAGCGCAACAGCCTGTCGGCGGGGTGCAGGGGATGTTTGTCCCCCTGCGCCCTTGCCCTTCGGCGAGAACGGTGTTCCAAGAGGCCGCGCCTCTTGGTCAAGCCCCGCAGCGGCGCGAAGCGAAGGCCAATCCTAGGCAGGACGCGGCCGCCAGCCCTTGGCCTGCACCACCTGCGTGGCAAGCTCGCCCGCATGCTCCGGCATATTCAGCGTCTTGCGCAGGCGAGCGAGGTACGCAAGCGCGGTTTCGCGCGATGCGGGTTGCGGCGCTTCCACCGCCCCCAAAATGTCACGGGCCGATCCCTCGACCTTCTCGCCCCAAGCAACGCGGGTGGTCTGAATGCCGCTGTCCAGGCTGCACGGTTCGATGAAGTAGGTGACGCCCCCGTCATCAATGGAAATGTTGCTCTTGGCGCGGGCCAGGACGCGCCCCTCGCTGTCTTCCTGCTTGGCAGCCACCAGCACAGTACGGGCGAACGCGCCAAAGGCTTGAGACCCAATAACGCGCTCCTGCGGTGATGTGCCTGCCGATCCTTTGGCGAAGTGAGTGATAGTCGATCATACCCCCAGATATAACCCCTCATACCCCCGGCTGCTGGCGCACTTTAGCGGACTGTCCCGGACAAGAAAAAACCCGCAGAGCCTTAGCTGGTGCGGGTTTTCGGACTTCTACGCATTTCTGCGCATGTATTCTTGGCGGACAGAGGGGGATTCGAACCCCCGATACGCTTTTGACGTATACACGCTTTCCAGGCGTGCGCCTTCAACCACTCGGCCACCTGTCCTGATTCGGGACTCGCATTGCGGAAAATGCGAATCCGCGATTCTAGCAGAAGGCGGCCGGGCGTGCATCTCTCCTCGATTATAGGGACAAATCATCCCTACGGACGCGGCGGCGGATCCTGTTCGCGGTAGGAGCTGACGGTGCCGTCGGGTTCGGTTTCTTCCAGGCGCACGCGGAAGCCCCACAGGCGGGCGAGGTGTTTCATGACCTGTTCGGCGTCTTCGCTGGCCAGGGGCCGGCCGCGGCTCTTGAGGTGGCGCAGCACCAGGGAGCGGTCGGAGTCGCGGTTGTAGCGGATGACCTGGATGTCGGGCACCAGGTTGTCGCGGTTGTGCTGGGCGGCGAGCAGGCGGCGGATGTCGCGGTAGCCCTCGTCGTCGTGGATGGCGGCGACTTCGAGCTTGGGGTTGGCCTCGTGGTCGGAGATGGCGAAGAAGCGGAATTCGCGCATCAGGCGCGGCGAGAGGTATTGCGAGATGAACGACTCGTCCTTGAAGTTGCGCATGGCGAAGTCCAGCGTCTTCAGCCAGTCGGCGCCGGCGATGTCGGGGAACCAGCGGCGGTCTTCGTCGGTGGGCGACTGGCAGATGCGGCGGATGTCCGACATCATGGCAAAGCCCAGGGCGTAGGGGTTGATGCCGCTGTAGCCGCGCTCGTCGAAGCCGCGCTGGCTCACGACGTTGGTGTGGCTTTGCAGGAACTCCATCATGAAGCCGTCGTTGACCAGTCCTTTTTCGTGCAGGCGGTTCAGGATGGTGTAGTGCCAGAACGTGGCCCAGCCCTCGTTCATGACCTTGGTCTGGCTCTGCGGATAGAAGTACTGGGCGATCTTGCGCACGATGCGCACCAGTTCCTTCTGCCAGGGTTCCAGGCGCGGGGAGTACTTTTCGATGAAGTACAGCAGGTTTTCCTCGGGCTCGGGCGGGAAGACCGCGCGGGCGGCCTCGGGGGTCTTTTCGGTTTCGAGCCGGGGCAGCGTGCGCCACAGGTCGTTGTACTGCAGGCGCGCGTGTTCTTCGCGCTCGGCCTGGCGCGCGGCCTCTTCCTTGTACGAAACGGGCGCGGGACGCTTGTAGCGGTCCACGCCGTGCAGCGAGAGCGCGTGGCAGGAATCCAGCAGCGACTCCACGGCGTCGATGCCGTGGCGGTCTTCGCAGTCCATGACGTACTTGCGGGCGAACACCAGATAGTCGAGCACGCTGTCGGCATCGGTCCATTGCCGGAACAGGTAGTTGCCCTTGAAGAACGAGTTGTGCCCGTAGCAGGCGTGGGCGATCACCAGGGCCTGCATGGTCATGGAATTTTCTTCCATGAGGTAGGCGATGCAGGGGTTGGAGTTGATGACGATTTCATACGCCAGGCCCTGCATGCCGCGCCGGTAGAACTGTTCGTTGCGGATGAATTCCTTGCCGTACGACCAGTGCGGATAGCCGATGGGCAGGCCGGCCGAGGCGTAGGCATCCAGCATCTGTTCCGAGGTGATGACCTCGATCTGGTTCGGGTAGGTGTCCAGCCCGTACTCGCGCGCAACCTGGGAGATCGCTTCGTCGTAGGTCTGGATCAGCTCGAAGGTCCATTCCGAACCCTGGGAAAGCGGCCGGGGGCTGCCGGCCTGGCCGGGTTCGACGAGAGCGCCCACGATGGCAGTCATACGGCCTCCTTCTTGAAGAGGTCATGGAACACGGGGTAGATTTCGCCGCGGTCGCAGATGCGCCGCATGACGAAATGCGGTTCCAGCTTCTGTTCGTATTCCGCCCACAGGCTGCTCTTGCGCGCCTCCTGCGAGTCGGGAATCTCGATATAGGCGAAGTAGCGCGTGGCCGGAAGCAGGTGCTCGGCCAGGAAGCGCGCGCTCTTGCCCGCGTCGGCGCCGAAGGAATCGCCGTCGCTGGCCTGGGCGGCGTAGATGTTCCACGCCGAGGGCGGGTAGCGCTTTTCCATGATGTCGCGCATCAGTTCCAGCGCCGACAGCACGATGGTGCCGCCGCTCTTGGGGTCGTAGAAAAACGTCTGCTCGTCCACTTCCTCGGCGTTGTCGGTGTGGCGGATGAACACCAGGTCCACGTGCTCGTACTTGCGCGACAGGAAGAGGTAGAGCAGCGTGAAGAAGCGCTTGGCCAGGTCTTTCTTGCCCTCGTCCATGGAGCCGGACACGTCCATGAGGCAGAACATCACGGCGCGCGCCACCGGAATGGCCACCGACACGCGGTTGCGGTAGCGCAGGTCGAGGTCGTCCAGGAAGGGCAGCTTGGTCAGGCGTTCGCGGCAGTCTTCCACTTCCTGCTCGAGCGCCTTGATCTCGTCGGCGGAGGCGCCGGCCGCCCGGGCCTGGGCCAGCCGCTCCTCGGCGTCTTCGAGGTCGGCGCGGGCCTTGACGCCCAGCGCCACGCGCCGGGCCAGCGAAGACTTGAGCGTGCGGCTGATGCTCAGCATGCTGGGCGAGCCGGTAGTGGTGTAGCCGGCGCGCTGCCACTTGCGCTGGCTGACCTCGCCCAGCTGCGTGCGCGCCATGTGCGGCAGCTCCAGATCCTCGAAGAAGAGGTTGAGGAACTCCGCGCGCGACAGGCTGAAGGTGAACTGGTCCACCGATTCGCCTTCGCCCGGCTCGGAGCCGCCCTCGCCCTGGCCGCCCTGCGGCCGGTCGAAAGTGTCTCCCTTGGCGAACTCGCGGTTGCCCGGGTGCACGATCTCGCGGTCGCCCCCCGGGCCATGCCGGAACTGCGGCTCGGAGATGTCCCGGGCGGGCAGGTTGATCTCGCCGCCCTGGTCCATGTCCTGGATCGAGCGGTCGCGGATCATTCCGTGAACCGCCTTGCGGATCTGGTTCTTGTAACGCCGGAGAAAGCGCTCGCGGTTGACGGCGCTTTTATTGCGCCCGTTCAGCCGGCGGTCGATGAGCGAGTTCATGACTTGCAGCCCTCACGAAGACTTCCTCACGCGGAGATACCACTCGCACAGCAGCCGCACCTGCTTCTCGGTGTAGCCCTTTTCGACCATGCGGTCGACGAAGCTCTGGTGCTTGCTGCGGTCCTCGGCCGACGCCTTGGCGTTGAACGAGATGACGGGCAGCAGATCCTCGGTGTTCGAGAACATCTTCTTCTCGATCACTTCGCGCAGTTTCTCGTAGCTGGTCCAGGTCGGATTTCGGCCGTTGTTGTTGGCGCGCGCGCGCAGCACGAAGTTCACGATTTCGTTGCGGAAATCCTTCGGGTTGGCGATGCCGGCCGGCTTCTCGATCTTTTCCAGTTCGTCGTTCAGCGCGCTGCGGTCGAAGCTTTCGCCGGTTTCCGGGTCGCGGAATTCCTCGTCCTGGATCCAGCAGTCGGCAAACGTGACGTAGCGGTCGAAGATGTTCTGGCCGTATTCCGAATAGGACTCCAGGTAGGCGGTCTGGATTTCCTTGCCGATGAATTCGGCGTAGCGCGGCGCCAGGTAGCCCTTGATGAACTCCAGGTAGCGGCGCCGGACTTCCTCGGGATAATCCTCGCGCGCGATGCGCTGTTCGAGCACGTACATGAGGTGCACGGGGTTGGCGGCCACCTCGCTCTGGTCGTAGTTGAAGACGCTCGACAGAATCTTGTACGCAAAGCGGGTGGAAACCCCGGTCATGCCCTCGTCGGTGCCGGCGTAGTCCTTGTACTCCTGCAGCGCCTTGGCCTTGGGGTCCACGTCTTTCAGGCTTTCGCCGTCGTACACCCTCATCTTGGAGTAGATGCTGGAGTTCTCCGGCTCCTTCAGGCGCGTCAGCACCGAGAACTGCGCCATCATGTCCAGCGTGCCCGGGGCGCAGGGCGCCTTGGCGAGCGAACTGTTGTGCAGCAGCTTCTCGTAGATGCGCACCTCTTCCGACACCTGCAGGCAGTACGGCACCTTCACGATGTAGATGCGGTCGAGGAAGGCCTCGTTGTGCTTGTTGTTGCGGAAGGTCTGCCATTCCGATTCGTTGGAGTGGGCCAGGATGCAGCCGTTGAACGGAATGGCGGAAAAGCCTTCGGTGCCCTTGAAGTTGCCCTCCTGCGTGGCCGTCAGCAGCGGGTGCAGCATCTTGATGGGCGCCTTGAACATTTCCACGAATTCCAGCAGGCCCTGGTTGGCCAGGCACAGGCCGCCGGAGTAGCTGTAGGCGTCCGGGTCGTCCTGCGAATGGCGGTCGAGCTTGCGGATGTCCACTTTGCCCACCAGCGAGGAAATGTCCTGGTTGTTCTCGTCGCCGGGCTCGGTCTTGGCGATGGCGATCTGGCGCAGCACCGAGGGGTTGAGCCGCACGACGCGGAACTTGGAGATGTCGCCGTCGAATTCCTTCAGCCGCTTCACGGCCCAAGGCGACATGATGCCGGTGAGGTAGCGGCGCGGAATGCCGTATTCCTTCTCGAGCGTGCTGCCGAAACGGTCGGGGTTGAAGAGCCCCAGCGGCGATTCGTTCACGGGCGAGCCCTTCAAGGCGTAGATGGGGTAGGTTTCCATCAGCGACTTGAGCCGCTCCGCGATGGACGACTTGCCGCCGCCCACCGGGCCGAGGAGGTACAGGATCTGCTTGCGCTCTTCCAGCCCCTGGGCAGCATGCTTGAAGAACGCAACGATCTGCGCAATCACGTCCTCCATGCCGTAGAACTCCTGGAACGCCGGATAGCGCCGGATGGTCCGGTTGGAAAACAAACGGGAAAGACGTGGGTCGTTGCGCGTGTCGATGACCTCCGGTTCGCCTATCGCGGCCAGCATGCGCTCGGCCGGACTGGCGTAGGCCATGGGATCACGCTTCGCAAGGTCCAGATATTCCTCGAGGGAAAGCTCGGATTGCTGCTCTCTTGCATACTGCGACTTGAAGCCTTCGACGATGTTTTGCACGGAAACCTCCTACAACACGCGAAAAAGCCAAACAGCACTACGAAATCCCATTGTGTGCCCCGAAGGCGGGAGGCTCATAGCTAATCTCGCCATAAGCTTTCGCCGTCGCGCCTTATGTTGCTTTCGCCACACATCCGGCTTTCGCACGATGGCGGCCGGGCGCGCAATGGGGATTCGTTCAGTTTAGGCCGCCCCCTCGCGAAACAAGTTCCGTCAAGGAGTGCAACTTAAGTGAAGAGTTCTCTCGCTTTGCACTTCAGCGTATTACCGCCGGACGCGCGTGCCTGGATCGCCCGATGCGCAATGCTCGGCAATGATCTGAAGGGAAGAGCGAGATCCCAGTGGATTCTTATTGACCCGGGTTGTGCCCGGCGCGTCCGCTAAGCGATGGTAGCGAACGGTCTGAACGGCGCTTTGCGCTTGCGTTCAGGGCGGTGCCGTCTTGCGAAAAAAGTCTTGTGTTCAAGCGGCACGGAATCCGTGGTGACGAGGGCATGCGCGCGAAGAATCCGAAAACCGGCGGCGCGGATGCCAAGCCATGACCCTATGCTAAGCCCAATTTCACCGTTTGTGGCAATTCATTTGGCCGTCATCCCAAAAAAAGCCGCACACCGCCTCTTCGACTTGCCTCGATCCGGCAGGCTTTCCGGCTTGAAGCGGGCCGCCGGCAAGCAAAGACAGCATTGTGTTTCGTGTCGTATGCATGCCCCGGGTCCGGTCATGCCGGGTCCGTTTTGCCGGGCCGTTTTCGCCCGCCTTCCGCCTCGGACCGTCGCGGCGCGAATACCCATATCGGCCGCGCAGGTTTGCATGCCGCATGCTGGCACTCGCGCGGCGCGACTGCCAGCACCAGCCGCGCGCGGCGTTTGGACAGAATCATGCGGGCCGCGCGGCGCCCGCGCATTCCGTCCAATCCGCTGCCCCGATCCGTCCGTGCCGCCCCTCGCCATGCTCGCCTGCCGCTTGCCGCCGGCCTGATTGCGCTGCTGCTGCTGGCCGCCTGCCGCGACGCGCGGCCGCGCAGCGTCTCGAGCACACGGTACGGGCGTGGCGGCGGGCCGGCGTGCGCGTGACGGGCGTGGAAATCGACTACGACTGCGCCACGTCCCGCCTCGCGGACTATGTGGTCTTTCTGCGGAACCTGCGCGCGCGGCTCGCGCCCGACCTGCGCCTGTCGATAACCATGTTGCCGACCTGGCTGGACAGCGCGCAGCTGGAGCAGGCGCTCGCGGCCGTCGACGAATCGGTGCTGCAGGTGCATGCCGTGCTCGATCCCGCGCTCGGTCTGTTCGAGGCGAAACGCGCAAGAGCCCGGGTGCGCGCCTACGGCGGCGGCGCGCCGCACGGCTGGCGCGTGGCCCTGCCGGCATAGGGCAGCCGCGTCGTCTGGAACGAGGAAGACCGCATCGCCGCCATCGAGAGCGAGCGGTCTGCGCTGCAAGGCGAGGGCCGCGCGAGCGAACTCATGGCCATGCCCGCGACGATCGCGGCCTTCGTGCGCGACCTGGACCGCGATCCGCCCGCGCGGCTGGCCGGCCTGGCGAGGTTCCGGCTGCCCACGCAAGCGGACGCCCGCGCGTGGAGCCTGCCCACCCGGCGGGCCGAGCTGGCGCGCCAGCCCTTGCGCGCGGAGCTTGCCGTCACGCTGCAGGATGGCGGGGCGGGCGCGGCCCGCGAGATCCTGATCGCCAACCGCGGCGCGGCCGATGCGCCCCTGCCCCACGCGGTGCGCATCGCGGGCGACGGCGCGGCCGCCGACGGCATCAACGGCTATACGATGGAGCGCGATGCGCAGGGCCTGTATCTGCGCCGTGCGCGCGACGGCCTGCATGCGGGCGCCCGGCGCCACATCGGCTGGGTGCGCTGCCGGACTGCAACTCCCGCGTTCCATGTCCAACCTAGAAAACCTCGCCCTGATCTTGCTGGCCGCCGCGGCCGGCGCCGCCGCCATCATTGCCCGCGTGCCCGACTTCCCGCCGCAGCTCCTGGACGACCGACGCGGCACGCTGCTGGCAACGCCCGCCAATTCCTTTGCGTACGAAGCCGCGCGGCTGGTTCCGCCGCCGCCCCGCGGCCCCGCGCGGGCCGGAGCCGCGGCCCAGGCGTGCCAGCCCGAGGCCATTCCCGAAGACCTCGACGCCGCGCTGGACCAGGAGGCCCGCGATCGCCTGCGCGCCATGCGCAAGCGCGCGAATGGCGACCAGGCGTATGCCGCCGGCGCGGGCCTGGACGAGGCGGTGCGCCGGTATGCCGCCGCCGCGGTGGACTACCGCGCGGCGCACCGGGCCGGGCAGCCCGGACGCCTGCGGTCCGCCGTCGAAAGGTTCGAGGCGGTGCTGGCACTGCCCGCCGGGGCGGCCGCACCTCGCGCCGCATGGGCCGCCTGCATGCTCGCAGTAATCGGGGACGATTCTCAGCCGACCAAAGACGAGGCCCGGCGCACAGCGGCGGCGGCGCGCTATCAGTTGGTGCGCGAACTGGCCGCGCGCGGCGCCAACGACGCCGCGAATCTTTCGGCGGCAAGCCTGGGCCGCGAAGCCCGCCTGCATCTGGCCGCGGGCGGAGAACCCTGCGCCTGCGAGGCGCTGACGGCCGGCGCCGCTTGCGGCGACACGATTCCGGCGGCCGGCCTCAAGCAGGCGATCCGGCTGTATGCGGCCCAGGCGGCCGCCAGCGAAGCGCGGCCCGACACCCGCTTCCATTACCGGGAAATCGCCGCCGACCACGCGCTGCGCGCGGCCGGGCCTGATCCGCCGCTACGGCAGGGCAGGCAGGGCGACGCGCTCGCGCAGGTCCTGCCAGTTGCCCTCGACCCGCGCGCGCAGGCGCACGTCCTCGCCCAGCGCCGCCGTATCTATATAGCGGTAGCGGCGGGCGGCATCCAGGTGCTCCAGCACGGGCAGCTTCACCATGCCGGCCGCATCGCCCAGCAGCACGGGCGCGAGATAGAGCAGCAGCTCGTCCACGCAGCCCGCCGACACCAGCGCGCCGCTCAGGCCCGCGCCCGCCTCCACGTGCACCTCGTTGCAGTCATGCGCGGCCAGCCAGCGCATGGCCGCCGGCAGGTCCACGCGCCCCGGCACGGGCCCGGGCAACGGCACCACGCGCGCATTCTTCGCGGCCAGGCGGGTGGCCTTGGCCGCGTCTTCGCGGGCGGTGAAGACGATGACTTCGGCGCCGTCGAACAGACGCGCATCCTCGGGAATCTCGAAACGGCCATCCACCACCGCCTTGCGCGGCTGCCGCGGCGTCTGGACCGCCCGCACGTTGAGCCGGGGATCGTCCTTGAGTATGGTGCCCATGCCGGTCAGCACCACGCAGGCGCGCGCGCGCCAGTGGTGGCCGTCGGCGCGCGCCTCGGGGCCGGTAATCCATTGCGACATGCCGTTGTGCAGCGCGCTGCGGCCATCCAGCGAGGCCGCCATCTTGAGCCAGACCCAGGGCAGGCCCCGGCTCATGCGGGAAACGAAACCGGGGTTGAGCGCCAGGGCTTCGTCCAGGCAGACTCCGGTGACCACGTCGATGCCCGCCTCGCGCAGCCGGGCGAGCCCGCGGCCGTTGACCAGCGGGTTGGGGTCGCCCATGGCGACCACCACGCGGGCGGGCCGGGCGGCCAGCACCGCATCCACGCATGGCGGGGTGCGCCCATGGTGGCTGCAGGGCTCCAGCGTGACATACAGCGTGGCGCCCTGCACCGGCTCGCCGCGCGCCTCGGCGTCGCGCAGGGCGCAGATCTCGGCATGGGGACCGCCGGGCGGCTGGGTCGCCCCTTCGCCGATGACGCGGCCGTCGCGCACGATGACGCATCCCACGCGCGGGTTGGGCGTGGTGGTGTAGAGCACGGATTGGGCCAGCGCCAGGGCGCGGCGCATCCAGGAGAGATCGTCGGGGCGGGCTCGGGTCATCACGCTGGCATTGTATGCGGGGCGGGCGGCGGCCGGGCCGTCATGTCCGTTTTAGGCCGATGCTGGTCTGCGGCCGGCCTCGTCCTTGGGCCGCCGGGCTAGCACAATGTGCCCGACGTCCCTAGAATTCCTTGACAGGAGCCCGCCCAAATGAAACAAGCCCTTATCGTCATCGACGCCCAGGAATCGTTCCGTCACCGTCCGTTTTGGGACGAAACGGAATACCCCGGATTCGTGGCCCGGCTGCAGTCGCTGATCGACGACGCCCGCGGCCGCGGCATGCCCGTGCTGCAGGTGTTCCATACCAGCGTCTCGGACGACCCGGCCAACCCCTTCTCCCGGGCATCGGGCCACGTGCGCACGCTCGAGCAGCTGCGTATCGAGCCGGACGCGGTGTTCCACAAGACGGTGCATTCCTCGCTCTACGCCAAGGCGGCCGACGGCGCCACGCTGCACGATTGGCTGCGCGATCACGGCATCGAGGGCATCATCGTGAGCGGCATCCGCACCGAGCAATGCTGCGAAACCACCGCCCGCCATGCGAGCGACGCGGGCTTCAAGGTGGTGTTCCCGACCGACGCGACGCTGACCTTCGCCATGGAAAGCCCCTCGGGCCAACGCTACACGCCGGCGGAAATCCGCGACCGCACGGAGCTGGTGCTGGCCGGCCGCTTCGCCCGCATCGCCCGGGCCGCGGACGCGCTGGCCGCCTGAACCCGGGAGAGCGCGGCATGGCGGCCGTTCATTTCGTCGTGACGCGCGGCATCGTGCTGCTGGACCTGGCCGGGCCCGCGGAGGCGTTCCGCGTGGCCGAAAAGCTCTGCCCCGGCAGTTTCGAGCTGTCTTTCTGCGGGCCCGGCCGCGAAGTGGAAACCGGCCTGGCCGGGCTGAGCCTGGGGCGCCTGCGCCCTCTGCCGGACTCGCTGCCGCCGCACGCATTGGTGATCGTCTCGGGCGTGGTGGGCCCGCGCGTGCCGCTGGACGATCCCGATTCCCGCCGCATCGTGCAGTGGCTGGCGCGGCGGCACCCCGCCGACGGCTTTACGCTGATGACGGTGTGCGCGGGCGCGCTTTTCGCCGCCGCGGCCGGACTGACGCGCGGACGCGAATGCACCACGCACCACAGCTGCCTGGCACAACTGGCGGAAATCGATCCGGACGCGCGCGTGCACGACAACCGCATTTTCGTGGAAGACGGCAACCTGCTCACCAGCGCCGGCGTCACGGCCGGCATCGACCTGGCGCTGCACGTGGTGGCCCGACACTGCGGCGCGCGCGTCGCCGCCGAGGTGGCGCGCGAGATGGTGGTCTACCACCGGCGCGCGGGCACCGATACGGCGCTCTCGCCCTGGCTCGCGCACCGCAGCCATCTGCACCCGGGCGTGCACCGCGTGCAGGACGCCGTGCTGCGCGACCCGGCCGCACCATGGTCGGCCCAGGCCCTGGCGGAGCAGGCGCACACCAGCCCGCGGCATCTGGCGCGGCTCTTCCGCGAGCACGCGGGCTGCACGCCCATGGATTATCTGTATGGCATACGCGTCGCGCTGGCGCGCGACCTGCTGCGCGAAACGCGGCTGGACCTCGAGCGCGTGGCGGAAAAATCGGGATTCGGCTCGGCCCAGCACCTGCGCCGGGTATGGCGCAAATACGAGTCCCAGCCGCCCAGCATGGCGCGCGGCGAGGCGGGCTGACGCCGGCGGCGACTGCCCGGCGCCTATTGGCCCGGGTCTTTGCGCAGCTTGCCCGGCAGCAGCGGCCCCTGCATTTCGCGGATGGCCTCCACGAATTCCCCGATGTCCTCGAAGCTCTTGTAGACGGAAGCGAAGCGCACGTAGGCCACTTTGTCGAGCTTGCGCAGCTCGTTCATGACGAGCTCGCCGATGTGCTGGGTGGGCACTTCGCGCAGGCCGCTGGCCAGGAGCTGCTCTTCGATGCGGGCCACGGCGGCGTCCACGTCTTCGGTGCTGACCGGACGCTTGCGCAGCGCCAGGCTGAGGCTGGCCCGCAGCTTGGCCGGATCGTACTCGCTGCGGCTGCCGTTGCGCTTCACGACGGACGGCATGGCGAGCTCCACCCGCTCGTAGGTGGTGAAGCGTTTGTCACAGGACAGGCAGCGGCGGCGGCGGCGGATGGCGTCGCCCTCTTCCGATACGCGGCTGTCCACGACCTGGGTTTCGGAATTGCCGCAAAATGGACAGCGCATGTGAGGCCCCCTCTGAAGCGCGTGGCAATAATTCGGCATATTGTAACGATGCGCCCGGGCTCGCGGCCAGGATCGCGGCATTCCGGCCCCGCCGGGGCCTCGGAAGCGGGCCGGCGGCCATGAAAAAACGGCTCACGCAGAGCCGTTTTCCCCAGCGCGCGGGCGGCAGGCCGCCGCCCCGCAGCAACTTACTTCCTGCCGTAGACAGGCAGGCGCGAGGTCAGCTCGTTGACGCGCGCGCGCACGGCGGCGATGTTGGCTTCGTCGCGCGGGTTGTCCAGCACGTCGGCGATCAGGTTGGCGGTAAGCTCGGCTTCGGCTTCCTTGAAGCCGCGCGTGGTCATGGCCGGCGTGCCCAGGCGGATGCCGCTGGTGACGAAGGGCTTTTCCGGGTCGTTCGGAATGGCGTTCTTGTTCACCGTGATGTGGGCCTGGCCCAGCACGGCTTCGGCTTCCTTGCCAGTGATGCCCTTGGAACGCAGGTCCACCAGCATGACGTGGCTTTCCGTGCGGCCCGACACGATGCGCAGGCCGCGCTTGACCAGCGTGTCGGCCAGCACCTTGGCGTTCTTGACGACCTGCTGGGCGTATTCCTTGAACTCGGGCGCCAGCGCTTCCTTGAAGGCCACGGCCTTGGCCGCGATGACGTGCATGAGCGGGCCGCCCTGGATGCCGGGGAAGATGGCCGAGTTGACGATCTTCTCGTACTCGGCCTTCATCATGATGACGCCGCCGCGCGGGCCGCGCAGCGACTTGTGCGTGGTGGACGTGACGAAGTCGGCGTGGGGCACCGGATTGGGATAGGCGCCGCCGGCCACCAGGCCCGCGTAGTGGGCGATGTCCACCATGAGGAGCGCGCCGTTGTCGTGGGCGATGCGGGCCATGCGCTCGAAGTCGATGTGCAGCGCGTAGGCCGAGGCGCCCGCCACGATGAGCTTGGGCTTGTGTTCGCGGGCGAGCTGCTCGACCTGCGCGTAGTTCAGGACCTCGTTCTCGTCCAGGCCGTAGGACAGGAAGTTGTACAGCTTGCCCGAGGCGTTGACCGAGGCGCCGTGCGTGAGGTGGCCGCCCTCGGCCAGGCTCATGCCCAGCACGGTGTCGCCGGGCTTGAGCACGGCCATGTAAACGCCCTGGTTGGCCTGCGAACCCGAGTTGGGCTGCACGTTGGCCGCCTCGGCGCCGAAGATCTGCTTCAGGCGGTCGATGGCGAGCTGCTCGACCACGTCCACGTATTCGCATCCGCCATAGTAACGCTTGCCCGGGTAGCCTTCGGCGTACTTGTTGGTGAGCTGCGTGCCCTGGGCTTCCATGACGGCCGGGCTGGCGTAGTTCTCCGAGGCGATCAGCTCGATGTGCTGCTCCTGGCGAAGCTCTTCTTTCTGGACGGCGGCCCAGACGTCGGGATCGGCCTTGGACAAGGTAAGGTTGCGGTCAAACATGACGGGAGGTTCCTGAAGCGGTAAGAGAGGGGGAAGCCGTACCGGGTAAACCCGGGCAATGGCGCTTAGTTTACCGCGTCGCAGGCGGGGACTTGCCCCTCAAATGCCGCGAACCGCCGCAAAAAGCCCCGCCCCGGCGCGAAAACGGCGCGCATCGCCGCGCGGCCGGAAACCGCGCTCAAGCCGTCTTGAGAAACTTTCATGCTAAGGCCCCCCGCCGCCCCGGCCCGCCGTCCGACGGGCGCGGGCGCGAAAAGGGCCGCTCGCGCGGCCCCGGTTCTTGCGGATCGCCGCCTGTGGCGGGCGTCACGAACTGGAGGTGGCGCCGATCTGGGTGGGCGCGAGCCTGGGGTTGAGGGTGTAGGTGCCGGTGACCGACGCCTGCGCCAGCACGTGCCCCTGGATGGCCCGCAGCGCGTCTTCGCCCGTGAAGGCGCCCTGCAGCTTCAGCGTGGGCACGTCCAGCGCATAGAGGGTGAAGATGTACCGGTGCACCTTGGCGTCGTTCCAGGGCGGGCACGGGCCGTCGTAGCCGAAGTACTCGCCGCTCATGTCGTGGTCGTTGGCGAACCAGTCGGAGTACGAGTTGATGCCCTGGCGCGCATCCATGGGCGCCAGCGGACCGCCCTTGCCGCGCGGCGTGATGCCGTTGGAGAAGGTGCCTTCCTCGATTTCGCGCACGTCGGGAGCCAGGTCGACCAGCACCCAGTGGAAGAAATCGACGCGCGGCAGGTCGGCCGGCACTTCGCGGCCTTCCTGGTTGACGTCGTCGGGGCGGGAGGGCACATCGGGATCGTGGCAGATCAGGGCGAACGACTGCGTGCCCGCGGGCACGTCATTCCACGAAAACTGCGGATTGAAGTTGTCGGCCAGCGCGACGTGCGATTGCTCGTCGATCTTGCCGAAGGCATAGCGCTCGGGAATCGACTCGTTATCGGAAAAGGACAGACTCGAAAGTTTCATGCCGTGCTCCTAAGTGTGCCGCAAAGGCCGTGCGGCCCCTGCCCGTACCCCCAGCGTATCAAAACTCCGCCGTCATTGGGTCACGTTAACACGGGCGAATTTGCGCTTGCCCACCTGGACGACGTAGGTTCCGACCCCCAATT
Organism: Achromobacter sp. Marseille-Q4962; assembly: GCF_943737005.1. Lineage (GTDB taxonomy): Bacteria > Pseudomonadota > Gammaproteobacteria > Burkholderiales > Burkholderiaceae_B > Achromobacter. The sequence continues at coordinate 131,333 of NZ_CALSFU010000010.1, forward strand.
GCAGGGCCTTGTCCTCCACACGGTTGCCATCCACCCGGACGCCGCCCTGCTCGACGTTGCGCTGCGCTTCCGAGCCGGAAGCGACCAGCCCAGCCTCGCGCAGCAGCTTCAGGATGCCCAGCGGCGCGCCGGCCACGTTCACCTCGGGAATGTCGTCCGGAATGGCGCCGTCGCGGAACCGCGCCTCGAAGCTGGCCAGCGCCTGCCCGGCCTCGCGGGCGCTGTGAAAGCGCGTGATGATCTCCTGCGCCAGCATGACCTTGGCGTCGCGCGGGTTGCGCCCGCCCTCGACCTCCTGGCGCAGGGCAGCGATCTCTTCCAGCGAACGGAAGGAAAGCAGCTCGAAGTAGCGCCACATCAGCGTGTCGGAGATCGACATCAGCTTGCCGAACATCGAGTCGGGCGACTCCGAAATGCCGATGTAGTTGCCCTTGGACTTGGACATCTTCTCGACGCCGTCGGTGCCGACCAGCAGCGGCATCGTCAGGATGCACTGGGGCTCCTGGCCGTACTCTTTCTGCAGTTCGCGCCCGACCAGCAGGTTGAACTTCTGATCCGTGCCCCCCAGCTCCAGATCGGCCTTCAACGCCACCGAGTCGTAACCCTGCATCAGCGGGTACAGGAATTCGTGCACCGAGATGGGCACCCCGCTCTTGAAACGCTTGGTGAAGTCCTCGCGCTCCATCATGCGGGCCACCGTATAGCGGGAAGCGAGCTGAATCATGCCGCGCGCGCCCAGCGGGTCGCACCATTCGGAGTTGTAGCGGATTTCGGTGCGCGACGGATCCAGCACCAGGCTGGCCTGCGCGTAGTAGGTCTGCGCGTTGGCCTCGATCTGCTCGCGGGTCAACGGCGGGCGCGTGCTGTTGCGGCCGCTCGGGTCGCCGATGGTGGAAGTGAAGTCGCCGATGAGGAAGATGACCGTGTGGCCCAGGTCCTGGAGCTGGCGCATCTTGTTCAGCACCACGGTGTGGCCCAGGTGGATGTCGGGCGCGGTGGGGTCGAGCCCCAGCTTGATCCGCAGCGGCGTGCCGGTGGCGCGGCTGCGGGCGAGCTTGCGGGCGAACTCGGATTCGACCAGCAGCTCGTCGCAGCCGCGCTTGACTATACGCAGATCGGCTTCGACTTCGGGGGTGATGGGGGCTTCGGAAGAGGACATGTCAGGGGCACCAGGGCGGCTTCGGCCGGCAAAAAGGTGTAAAAAGTAAGGAAAACAGTCGAAAATTCTAGCCGAATCGGCTAGGATACCGCCCTAATCATACGCAACTGGCGATATGCGCAGTTGCGTGCCGCTCTATCACCCGTTGTTCACAAGATGCGCTCCGCGCCGCCCTGCCCGACGCCATTCGCGGCTGCGGGGCCGTCCGCATTACGCACCCTGCGACTTCAAGCCACCTGAGAGAGTATCTACACGATGAATCGTGGCCTCCAAGACCTGGCCAGTAGCATCAAGCGTAGAGTTGCTGCCGTATTTGCGCCTGTCGAACCCAAGCCGCACCGCTCGGGCCTCTTCAGCCGCACGCTGATCGTCACCGCCCTGGGCCTGTTCGCCGGCGCCGCCGCGCTGGGCATGGTCCAGCAGCCCGACCGCAGCGAGATTCCCCCGTCCCGCCTCATCCGCAGCCCGCTGCCCCTCTCGGCCGAACAGGTCGAGGTCAGCGCGCCCAGCGCCGCGCCCTACATCAGCGAAACCCGCATCCGTCCCGGCGACACCCTGTCGGCGGTGCTCCAGCGCCTCGAGCTCGATTCGCCCCAGCTGCAGGGCTTCCTGACGCACGACGCCAGCGCCCGCAGCATCTATAAGCTGTATCCCGGCCGCGCCGTGCAGGCCGCCACCGACGCCGACGGCAACCTGGTCTGGCTGCGCTACATCCACACGCCGGGCAACGAGTCCGACGGCCAGGTCGTGACCCGCATGCTGCAGGTCGAGCCGGCCGGCGACGGCTACAAGGCCCGCGAGATCACCGAAGACACCGACCGCCAGACGCGCGTGGCCGTGGGCACCATCCGCTCCTCGCTCTTCGGCGCCACCGACGCGGCCGGCATCCCCGATTCGGTCACCATGCAGATGGCCGACATCCTCAGCGCCAAGATCGACTTCCTGCGCGACTTGCGCCAGGGCGACCAGTTCCGCGTGGTCTACGAAGTGCGCTCGCACGATGGCCGCTACGCCGGCGCCGGGCGCGTGCTGGCGCTCGAGTTCATCAACAACGGCAAGACCTACAACGCGGTCTGGTTCAGCGCCGACGGCAAGAACGGCTCCTATTACGACTTCGACGGCACCAGCCTGCGCGGCGCCTTCCTGCGCACCGCCCTGAAGTTCAGCCGCATCAGCTCCACCTTCGGCATGCGCATGCACCCCATCCACAAGACCTGGACGGGGCACAAGGGCGTGGACTACGCCGCGCCGGCGGGCACGCCCATCCACGCCACCGCCGACGGCACGGTCGAATTCGCCGGCTGGCAGAACGGCTACGGCAATGTGGTGATCCTCAAGCACTACGGCAAATACTCGACGGTGTACGCGCACCAGAGCCGCATCGCCGCGGGCCTGCGCAAGGGCGACAAGATCGCGCAAGGCCAGCTCATCGGTTACGTAGGCTCCACCGGCTGGGCCACCGGCCCGCACCTGCATTATGAGTTCCGCGTGGACAACCAGCCGGTCGATCCGCTGTCGGTCGACCTCCCCGTGGCCCGCGCCCTGGAGCCGGCCGAGCAGCGCGCCTTTGCCCAGGCGGTCGCGCCGTACAAGCAGCAGATCCAGTTGCTCACGGAATTCCAGCAGACCCTGCCCGAGGCGCTGACCAACGTCGCCAGCCGCTGAGGCCCGGCAACATGAACGGCAAGCCCGCCGCCAGCCAGCCTGCCCCCGCTTCCCGCGGCGGCAGGCTTTTTATCGGCCTGATGTCGGGCACCAGCGTGGACGGCGTGGACGGCGTGCTGGCGGCGCTGGCCGATGGCGCCCCGCCCCGGGCGCTGGCGCACGCCAGCCTGCCCATGCCCGAGGCGCTGCGGCATGAATTGCTGGCGCTGAACGAGCCCGGCGCGGACGAACTGGCGCGCGCCGCCCTGGCGTCCAACGCGCTGGCGCGGCTGTATGCGCGGGTGGCGGCGATGCTGCTGGAAACGGCGGGCGTACCCGCCGCGGACGTCGAGGCCATCGGCGCGCACGGGCAGACGGTGCGGCACCGGCCCGACAGCGGCTACACCCTGCAGCTCAACGCGCCGGCGCTGCTGGCCGAACTCACGGGCATCGACGTGGTGGCGGATTTCCGCAGCCGCGACGTGGCCGCGGGCGGCCAGGGCGCGCCGCTGGTGCCGCCCTTCCATGCCGCCGTGTTCGGCGCCGCGCAAGGCCGCGCCGTGCTCAACCTGGGCGGCATCGCCAACGTGACGCTCCTCGAGCCAGGCCGGCCCGCCCGCGGCTTCGACACCGGGCCGGCCAATGTCTTCCTGGACGCCTGGTGCCAGCGCCATCTGGGCCAGGCCTATGACAAGGACGGCCGCTGGGCGGCCTCCGGCATGGCGCTGGCGCCCCTGCTCGAGCACTTCATTTCCAGCGAACCCTGGTTCGCCCTGCCCGCGCCCAAGTCCACGGGGCGCGACCTTTTCAACATGCAGTGGCTGGACGAGCGGCTCGCGAGCTTCGACGGCCCCTCGCCCGCGCCCCAGGACGTGCAAGCCACGCTGCTGCGCCTGACGGCCCGCACGGTGGCCAACGCCATCGACGCGGCCGGCGCGCCGGTGCGCGAAGTCTACGTATGTGGCGGCGGGGCGCACAACCCTGCCCTGATGCGCGAACTGGCGTACTGCCTGCAGCGGCCCGTGCATCCCACGGACGCCCTGGGCGTGCCCGCCCAGCAGGTCGAGGCCATGGCATTCGCCTGGCTGGCACAAGCCTGCGTGGACCGCAAGCCGGCGGGCGACCCGGCCGTCACGGGCGCGCGCGGCGCGCGCGTGCTGGGCGCGCGGTATCCGCGCTGACCCCGCCCGGGCCCCGCGGCATTGCGCCGCGCCCAGCAAAAAGCCCTGCGTCGTGAAACGCAGGGCTCTTGTTGCGGACGCGGACGGCGGCGCGCTTTACACCGAGAACGACGAACCGCAACCGCAGGTCGTGGTGGCGTTGGGATTGCGGATCACGAACTGCGCGCCTTCGAGGTCTTCCTTGTAGTCGATCTCGGCGCCGACCAGGTACTGAAAGCTCATGGGATCGACCAGCAACTGCACGCCGTCCTTGTCGAGCACGGTATCGTCCTCGTTCACGACTTCGTCGAAGGTGAAACCGTACTGGAAACCGGAACAGCCGCCACCCTGCACGAACACGCGCAGCTTGAGCTCGGGGTTGCCTTCTTCGGCCAGCAGGTCCTTGACCTTGGCGGCTGCCGAGTCGGTAAAGATGAGGGGAGCAGGCGGCGCGGCCTGCAGGTCGACGGTTTCGGTCACTGCATTCATGTTTGGCTCCTGGCCGGTACGGCCAAATTCGGGGGAGCGGCGTCGCCGCTCGTATGGTTCCACTATAGCGCAGGCCCCGCCCGGACTCAAAGTTCGAGCTTGGCGCTGCGGGAAGCGCGCACGATGTCTCCTTCCAGCACGCTGACCGTGATGCTTTCGGGGACAAATCCCTCCGGCAGGGCCAGCACACCCTGACTGCGCTGATACTGATCGAACTGCAAGGGCATGAGGCCCGGGCCGGGCTGGCCCGCTCCCGCGGCTTCCACAGTCTGGGCGGAGCCGGCTTCGGCCGTCGCGGTTTCGCCCTTGACCTGCATGGGCTGGAGATCGACCGTGACGGTTTCTCCATGGAGCACGCCCGTGGCCTGGAAGCGCAGGGAGCCCGAGAACGGTGCGCCGGGACGCCCGCTGCGCATCAGCAGCACACGGTAGCGCAGTCCGCCGCCGGCGCGTTCGACCTCCATGCCCCGGATATCGACCGCGCCCTCCGGCCCGGGCGGCAGCAGCTGCTCATAAAAAGCGAGCTGGTCGCGCACGCGCCCGACCTCGGCTTCGCTGGCGCGCAACTGGGTTTCGAGTTCCTGCCGCGCCGCCCGTTCGATGACGAGCTCGCCATCGGCCTTGTCCAGCTGGCCGCGCGTGTAGCGCAGGGCCGCCGCTTGCTGGCGCACGGCCTCCTGCTGGGCCGCCCACTGCGAGGCGTCGAGCACGACGGCGTCCTTGGGCTTGTAGCGCTTCTGGGCATAGAAGTAGCCCCCCGCCGCGCCCAGCGCCAGCCCCAGGCACAGGCCCGCAATGAGGCGCAACGCCCCGCCTGGGCGGGGGCGGGGCGAGGCGGGCTGGTCTTCGGGCATGGAAACCTGGCTGGCGGGCGGCGCCGACCGAGCGGAGCGCTCAGGGCAGGATGGCAACCTGGTCCAGGCCCGTGGTTTCGGCCAGGCCGAACATGAGGTTCATGTTCTGCACGGCCTGCCCCGCCGCGCCCTTCACGAGGTTGTCCTGGACCACCATGACGATGAGCTGGTCGCCGCCGCCGGGCCGCGCAAGCGCGATGCGCAGGTTGTTCGAGGCGCGCACCGAACGCGTTTCGGGCAGGCTGCCGGCCGGCATCACGTCCACGAAAGCCTCGTCGGCGTAGCGCTGCTCGTACAGGGCCTGGAAGTCCGTGTCGCGGGCCTCGGGCAGGATGCGGGCGTACAGCGTGGAATACATGCCGCGAATCATGGGCACCAGGTGCGGCACGAAGGTCAGGCCCACCTTGCCGCCCGCAATCTTTTCGAGCTGGGCCACGATTTCCGGATGGTGGCGATGGCCCGCCACGCCGTAGGCCTTGAAATTGTCGGACGCTTCGGAGAAGAGCGAGCCCACTTCGGCCTTGCGGCCGGCGCCCGACACGCCCGACTTGCAGTCGGCGATGAGAGTCTGCGTATCGACCAGCTTCTTGCCGCCCTCGAGCAGCGGAGCCAGGCCCAGCAGCACGGTGGTGGGATAACAGCCCGGGTTGCCGATGACGCGGGCCTTGGAGATGGCCTCGCGGTTCAGTTCGACCAGCCCGTACTGCGATTCGGCCAGAATGTCGGGGCAGGTATGGGGGATCTTGTACCAGCGTTCGAATGTGGGCACGTCCTGCAGGCGGAAGTCGGCCGCCAGGTCGATGACGCGCGTGCCCGCCGCGATGAGCTCCTGGGCCTGCGCCATGGCCACGCCGTGCGGCGTGGCGAAGAACACCACGTCGCAATCCGTCAGGGTGGCTTTCTCGGGAGCCGAGAAAGCCAGCTTCACGCGGCCGCGCAGGTTCGGATACATGTCCGCCACCGGCAGGCCGTCTTCCTTGCGGGAGGTGATGGCGGTGAGTTCCACGTTGGGGTGCTGCGAGAGCAGGCGCAGCAGCTCGACGCCGGTATATCCGGTGCCGCCGACGATGCCGACCTTGATACGGGTATTCGATGCGTGTGCCATGATGAGGGGAGCTCTTCGTAGGACGAAGCTAGATTGTATCGCCCGGTCCCGGGCGCCGGGCAGGAAACAAAAAGGCCGCTTTCGCGGCCTTTTTGCAGCACATTAGCGCTTGCTGAACTGCTTGCGGCGACGCGCCTTGCGGAAGCCGACCTTCTTGCGTTCGACTTCGCGGGCATCGCGGGTGACGAAGCCGGCTTGCGACAGCGCGGACTTCAGGTTGGCGTCGTAGTCGATCAGGGCGCGCGTGATGCCGTGACGGACCGCGCCGGCCTGGCCGGTTTCACCGCCGCCGTGCACGTTGACCTTGATGTCGAACGATTCGAGATGGCCGGTGAGCTCCAGCGGCTGGCGCACGACCATGCGGCCGGTTTCGCGGGCGAAGAATTCGTCGACGGGCTTGCCGTTGACGATGATCTTGCCCGTGCCCTTCTTGATGAAAACGCGGGCCACCGAGGTTTTGCGACGGCCGGTTCCGTAGTTCCAGTTACCGATCATGGCGTTTCCTTAGATATCCAGCGTCTTGGGCTGCTGGGCGGCGTGCGGGTGCTCGGCACCGGCGTACACCTTGAGTTTCTTGATCATCGCGTAGCCCAGAGGACCCTTGGGCAGCATGCCCTTGACAGCCTTCTGAATGGCGCGGCCGGGAAAACGCTCCTGCATTTTCTCGAAGTTCGTTTCGCGGATACCGCCCGGGTAGGTGGTGTGGCGGAAGTACTTCTTGTCCTTCGCCTTGGTACCGGTAACGACGATGTCGGCAGCGTTGATGATGACGATGTAATCGCCCGTGTCAACGTGCGGCGTGAATTCGGGTTTGTGCTTGCCACGCAGACGGCGTGCGACTTCGCTGGCCACACGACCGAGGACCTTGCCCTTGGCGTCGATCACAAACCAGTCACGTTGGACTTCATGCGGCTTGGCCACAAAGGTCTTCATGATGGTTCCTAGATAAAGAAGATTTTCCCTGGCCGGACAGCCCGGCCAGCGGTTTCTTTCCCCGATTCGCCTTTGCCTGGGAAATCGTGCGCGGCATCGAACGACATCGCGCGGCATTCCGGAAAAAGGGTATCGATCGGCCGATCGCCTAAGCGTTGTTATTACCCGCCCGTGCTACGGCCAGAATGAGGGAAAGCCCACAATTCTAGCACAACTGCTCAAATTTTGGGCAAGCCCCCCCAGGGGCGCCCCCCCGGGGGGGCTTGCCGGCTCATGCGCCCAGGTACGCTTCCAGCACCCGGGGGTGGCCGAGCAGCTCCCGGCCGGTGCCTTGCAGCGCCATGGCGCCGTTTTCGAGCACGTAGCCGTGCTGGGCAATCTTCAGCGCCTGGCGCACGTTCTGCTCCACCAGGAACAGGGTCAGGCCATCGGCATTGATGGCGCGCAGCGAGCGGAAGATTTCCTGCACCACGATGGGCGCCAGGCCCATGGAAGGCTCGTCGAGCAGCAGCAGGCGCGGCTTGGCCATGAGGGCCCGGCCGATGGCCAGCATCTGCTGCTCGCCGCCCGACAGGTTGCCCGCCATGCCCCCTATGCGTTCCTTCAGGCGCGGGAACAGGTTGAACACGTATTCCAGGTCGGCGCTCACGTTGCCCAGCCCGCGGCGGTAGGCGCCCAGCTCCAGGTTCTCCTGCACCGTCATGGTGGTGAGGATGGCGCGGCCTTCCGGCACCTGCACGATGCCGCGCGCCACGAGCTGGTGGGGCGGCAGGTTGGTGATGTCTTCGCCTTCGAAGAGAATGCGTCCGCGCGCCTTGGGCAGCAGGCCCGACAGGGCCAGCAGCGTGGTCGACTTGCCCGCGCCGTTGGCGCCCACCAGGGCGGTGATCTCCCCGGCGTTCAGGTCCAGGTCTATGCCGCGCACGGCTTCGATGTGGCCATAGTTGACTTCGAGGCCACGGACTTCCAGCATGGCGCTCATGGCCGAGCCTCCGCTTGTTCGGGTTCGTCGTCGTCCTCGCGGCCCAGGTAGGCTTCGATGACCTGTTCGTTGTTGCGGATCTCCTCGGGGCCGCCGCAGGCGATGATCTTGCCGAAGTTCAGCACCGCGATACGCTCGCACAGCCCCATGACGAAGCGCATGTCGTGCTCGATCATGAGGATGGTGTAGCCGCGGTCGCGGATGGCGAGAATCTCGCGCATGAGCTCCGTGCGCTCGCCGGTGTTCATGCCGGCCACGGGCTCGTCCAGCAGAAGCAGCCGGGGCTCGGTGGCCAGCGCGCGCGCCAGCTCGAGGCGGCGCTGCTCGCCGTACGAGAGGTTGTCGGCCAAGTCGTTGGCCTTGTGGTCGAGCCGCATCCAGGTGAGCAGCTCGTGGGCGCGGTCGCGCGCGCGGCGCTCGTGCTCGCGGAAGGCCGGCAGGCCGAGCAGCAGGCCCGGAAAGCCGTAGTTCATGTGCCGGTAGGCGCCCACCACCACGTTCTCCAGCAGCGTCATCTCCTTGAAGAGGCGGATGTTCTGGAACGTGCGGGCGATGCCCAGCCGGGTGATCTGGTGCGGCCGCTTGCGCAGCAGGCTTTCGCCGTTGAACGTGATCTCGCCGCCGCTGGGCGGCAGCAGGCCGGTGATCAGGTTGAACACCGTGGTCTTGCCCGCGCCGTTGGGGCCGATGAGGCCGAAAATGGCGCCTTCCGGCACCGACAGGTTCACGTCGTGCAGCACGTGCAGGCCGCCGAAGCGCTTGGAAACGGAGGTCAGCTCAAGCATGGCGCTTGCCTCCCTGACGCATCCAGCGCTTGAAACGCGCCGGATCCCAGATGCCTTGCGGCAGGAACAACACGATCACGACCAGGATCACTCCGTTGATGACCAGGCGGAAATCCGCGAAGCCGCGCAGGACTTCGGGCAGCACGGTAATGATGAAGCTGCCGATCACGGGCCCCGCCAGGCCGCCGATGCCGCCCAGGATGGCCATGGTCAGGATTTCGACGCCGCGGTCGAAGCCATATTCGTTGGGGCCGATGAAGAAGGTGAGGTGCGCGTTGAGCGCGCCCGCCAGCCCGGCGATCGCCGCGCCGGCCACGAAGGCCAGCATCTTGTTGGCGCGCACGTCGATGCCCATCAGGCCGGCGGCCGTCTCGTCGCCGCGAATGGCGTCAAAGGCGCGGCCCACCTTGGAAACGCGCACGCGCCACAGCACGAACAGCACGATTGCCACCGCCAGCACCACGTGCCACCACTGGGTGATCTGCGGAATGCCATTGAGGCCCAGCGCGCCGCCGGTGAGGGACTCGGTGTTGAGGATGGTGACGCGCACGACCTCGCCGAAGCCCAGGGTGGCCATGGCCAGGTAGACGCCCGACAGCCGCAGGGTGGGCAGGCCGATGAGCAGCGCCACCAGCGCGGGAGCCGCCATGCCGCCGGCCAGCGCCACGGAGAACGGCATTTCGTAATTCATGGTGAGAAGCGCCGCCGTGTAGGCGCCGATTCCCATGAAGGCCGCGTTGGCCATGGCCAGCATGCCGCAGGCCAGCGTCAGCCAGATGGAAAGGGCCAGGAGGGCGTTGGTGCCCAGGGTGAGCACCAGGTTGCCGTAGATGGCCCAGAAGTTTTCGAATCCGCTCATCGGTTATGCCTTGCGTTGAACCACTTTGCCGAACAGCCCCTGCGGACGCACCAGCAGGATCAGGAACAGCAGCCCGAATGCAACCGCGTCGCGCATGGTGGAGCCGATGTACGCCACCGACAGCACCTCGGCAAAGCCCAGGAACAGGCCGCCCAGCATGGCGCCGCGGATGTCGCCCATGCCGCCCAGGATGATGACGGCGATGCCCTTGTGCAGCATGGGCTGCCCCATGAGCGGGAAGAGCGCGTTGGAATACAGGCCGATGAGCACGCCGGCCACGCCGCCCAGGGCGGCGGCGGCGAAGGAAGTAGTGACGAAGAGCCGCTCGACGTTGATGCCCAGCAGCCAGGCTGCCTTGGGCGATTCGGCGATGGCGCGCAGCGCGCGGCCGAACTGGGTGCGGCGCATGACGAACATGAGCACGGCCATGAGGGCGAAGGACAGGAAGATGATGCCCAGCTCGATGACGGTGAGGTGCAGGCCCGCGACTTCGATGATCTCTTCCGGCACGGTGCCGTGCGGAAAACGCAGGTTGGCCGCGCCGAAGATCCCCTGCGCGGCGTTGTTCAGGATGATGCCCACGCCGATGGTGGCGATCATGGGAATCAGGTGCGGCGCGTTGCGCTTGCGCAGCGGTTTGAGCACCAGGTAGTCGATGACGACGCCCGCCAGGCCGGCCACGAAGAAGGCCGCGACCAGCGCGCCCCACAGGGGCAGGCCGAGCTGGGTCACCACGACCAGGGCCGCGTAGGCGCCGACCATGAATACCGCGCCGTGCGCCAGGTTGATCACCCCGAGCACGCCGAAGACCAGCGTGAAGCCCAGCGCGAAGAGGGCGTATACGCAGCCCAGCGACAAGGCATTGACGAATTGTTGTTCCAACATGATGGGACGTTCCAAATCTGACTGAAGAATCGCCACGCAGCGCCCCCGCGCGCTCGCCGCCCTCCCCGCGAAGGGCATGGCTGTTGTTCTCGGACGGCCCCTGGGGCGAAAGGCGCTCCGCGCGGCGCGGGAGCGCCCTCAAGCGTCAGGGGCGGCCCTGCCGCAAAAACGCCTTGCGGCCGTCATGGGGCCGCAAGGCGGTGCCGCGCGGGACGCGGACGGCTTACTTCTCGATGACGTACTTGCCGTCCTTGGTGACGCTGACGATCGGGGCCTGGTCGGCGTCGTAGCCGGCCGGCTTGCCGGCGCGGTCCTTGGCCTGGCGGAACTTGAACGGGCCGGTGGCGCCGGTCCACTGCACCGAGGGCAGCGCGTCGCGCAGGGCGGCGCGGTCCTTGGCCAGGGCGCCGGTGAGCTTGGTGTTCTTCAGCGCCTGGGCCACGATGTGCATGGCGTCGTAGGACTGCGCCGAGAACTGGTCGGGCGCGGCGCCGAACTTGGCCTTGTAGGCGTCGATGAACTTCACGTTCTCGGGCGACTTGTTCTCGATGGACCACGGGCTGCCGATCCAGAGGTTGTTCGACGCGCCGCCGGGGGCCAGGTCGAAGATCTTGACCGAGTTCATGCCGTTGCCGCCGATGACGGGCACGTTGATGCCGAGCTGGCGGGCCTGCACCATGATGGGCGCGCCTTCGGCCAGCAGCGCCGAGAGCACGATGGCGTCGGGGTTGGTGCCCTTGATCTTGGTGAGCTGGGCCTTGAAGTCCACGTCGCCCTTGGCGAAGGTTTCGGTGGTGGTGACCGGGATCTTCTGGTCTTCCAGGGCCTTCTTGAAGTTGTCGTAGCCGCTCTTGGTGAAGACGTCGTCATTGCCGTAGAGCACGGCGACGTTCTTCAGGCCGGTCTTGGCCTTGACGGTGGCGATGGTGGCCGGCAGCACATCGGCTTCGGTGACCGAGTTGCGGAACACGTAGTTGCCGATGGAGGTGATGCCGTCGGCGGTGTTGGAGGTGCCGAAGACCACGGTCTTGGCGGCCTGGGCGATGGGGTCGGCGGCCTGGGCCGAGTTCGACAGCGTGGGGCCGAACACCATCAGCACGTTGTCCTTGAAGATCAGCTTCTTGAAGACGTTGATGGCTTCTTCTTTCTTGCCCTGCTCGTCTTCGATCACCAGCACGATCTTGTTGCCGTTGATGCCGCCCGCGGCGTTGATTTCATCGGCGGCCAGCTGGAAGCCGTTGCGGATCGACGCGCCGTATTGCGCGGCGCCGCCGGACAGGGCCTCGGCCACGCCGAGCTTGATGTCGGCCGCGTGGGCAGCCGGGACGACGCCGGCGGCGATCAGCGCGGCCAGCAGCTTCTTGGTCTTCGATTGCATGGTTGATACCACCCTAAAGTCTGTCTCGGAATATTGGAATCCAGGCGGGCATGCCGCCGGATTTGACGTCGGATGGCGCCTAAAGCCGCCACGTTCGCGCGTCAAGACCCGGGATATTACTCCTTTGTATCAGGCCGAAACTCGAATGCCATTCAACAAAAGGCATGAAACCGCCCATTTTTTTGTAAAAAAACGGGGTCTATCCGCAAAAACCCCGACTTCTCGCCGAATGCCATTCGGCATCCGGCCCCTCCTCAGCCGCGGCCGGACAGCGCCACGCCCAGATACTGCTCGTAAGCCCCCTGGGTGAGACGCAGCCAGGGCATGGCGGCGTCGCGAAAACCCATGTAATTGTCGTGAATCGCCTTGAACCCCGGCTGCTTCGCGGCCATTTCCTGATAGGCCGCCTGGGCCGCGTCGAACGCGGCGTCCAGGACGGAGCGCGGATAGGTGCGCACCAGGGCGCCGCCAGCCGACAGGCCGGCCAGCGCCTGGGGATTGCGGGCCGCGTACCGCGTCGTGGTGGCCGCGTGCGCCGCCCGGGCGGCCGATTCCACCACCGACTGATAGTTCTTGGGCAGCTTGCTCCAGGCATCTTCGTTGATATAGAGCGACATCTGCTCGCCGGGCGCCCACCAGGCCGGCGCGTAGTAATACTTGGCTACGTTGTTCAGGCCGCGCAGGCCGTCGTCGTAGGGCCCGGCCCCGGCCACCGCCTGCAGGCCCTCTTTTTCGGCCGCCTGGGCCAGCTCGTCGTCCGGCGTCTGCACGGGCGCCGCGCCCAGGCGCTTCCAGATGTCGGCGGCCAGGCCGCCGGCCCGGATCTTGAGGTCCTTGAGGTCGGATTCGCGCCGGATTTCCTTGCGGAACCAGCCGCCCATCTGCGGGCCCGTGTTTCCGAGCGGGAAATTGACGATCTTCAGCGGCTTGAACAGCTCGCGCGTCAGGCGCAGGCCGTCGCCCTCGTACATCCAGGCGTCCATCTGGGCCGCGTCCAGGCCGAAGGGCGCGGCGGCGTCGAACAGGAACGCGGGATTCGCGCCGTAGAGCGCGAGCGAGGAGCCATGGCCGCAATCGGCCTTGCGCGCGGCGACTGCCTCCACCAGCCCGGAGGCCGGGGCGAGCTCGCCCTCGGGATAATGGCGGATGCCGAACTTGCCGCCAGTGGCCTCGGAAACGTATTTGCAGAAAAGCTCGCCGGCGCCGAAGCGCAGGTCCAGCTTCTGGGGAAAGCCCGAGGCCATGCGCCAGTTGAGCGAGGGCATGTCCTGCGCCAGCGCGGGCGCGCCCAGCGCGGCGCCGGCCGCCGCCGCGCCGACTCCCGCCTGCTTCAAGAATGAACGTCGTTGCATGTCGATGCTCCTGCGCCGCCGGGATGCGGCGCCGGCGTATCCGCCGGATATTACACGTTGCGTCTTGCCCGATCGCTACAGGAATTCCCGGGCGACGGCGGCATCAGGCCCCGGCGACCGCCATCTGCTCGATCAGGATGGAACCCGTGGTCTTGGTGCCGCGCGAGATGGCGTCCGCGCCCACCGCCACGATCTGCTTGAACATTTCCGCCAGGTTGCCGGCGATGGTGACTTCCTGCACCGCGTGCTGGATCACGCCATTCTCGACCCAGTAGCCGAAAGCGCCGCGGGAGTAATCGCCCGTCACGTAGTTGACGCCCTGGCCGATGAGCTCGGTGACCAGGAAACCGGTGCCCATCTTGCGCAGCATGGCCTCGAAATCGTCACCGGGCCTGGTGAGCGTGGAAGAGAACGTCAGGTTGTGCGAGCCGCCGGCATTGCCCGTGGTGGCCATGCCCAGCTTGCGCGCGGTGTACGAAGACAGGAAATAGCCCTGCAGCACGCCGTCGGCCACCACGTGGCGCTTGCGCGTGCGCACGCCTTCGTCGTCGAAGGGCGAGCTGCCCATGGCGCCGCGGATGTGCGGGTCTTCGGTAAGGTTGATGTGGCCCGGGAAGATGGGCTTGCCCAGCGCGTCGAGCAGGAAGCTGGCCTTGCGGTAGAGCGCCCCGCCGTTGGCGGCCTGGGTCAGCGCGCCCACCAGGCCCAGGGCCAGCGGCGCCTCGAAGAGCACGGGAAACTTGCCCGTGCGGATGCGGCGCGCCGACAGGCGCGAGAGCGTGCGTTCGGCGGCATAGCGGCCCACCGCCTCGGGCGAGGCCAGGCGGGTGGGATCGCGCTCGGAGGTGTACCAGTAGTCGCGCTGCATGTTGTCGCCGCGGCCCGCGATGGGCGCCACCGACAGGCTGTGCCGCGAATAGGGGTAGCCGCCCAGGAAGCCGCGCGTGTTGCCCATGACGAACTGGCCTTCGTAGGTGTTCACGGTGGCGCCGTCGGTGTTGGTGATGCGCGCGTCCACCTCGCGCGCCGCCCGTTCGGCGCGCAGGCCCAGCTCGATGGCTTCCTCGGTGGAAATGTTCCAGGCGTGGTGCAGATCCAGGTCGGGGAACTCGGTGGCGAGCTGGTCGGCGTCGGGCAGGCCGGCGGCCGGATCGGCGGCGGTGTGGCGGGCGATGTGCCAGGCCGCCTCGACCGTCTGGCGCAGCGCGGCCTCGGAGAAATCGGAGGTGGAGGCCGAGCCGCGGCTCTGGCCGGCGTAGACCGTCAGGTCCAGTGCGCGGTCGCGCGTCTGCTCGACCGTCTCGACGTCGTTCTTGCGCACCGAGACAGACAACCCCAGGCTTTCCGAGACCTCCGCGGCGGCGTCGGAGGCGCCGATCCGGCGCGCGTATTCGAGGGTTTGCTGCACGAGCTCGGAAAAGCGCGCGTGATTGGCCGCCAGCGGCAGGGAAGAGGAGGTTTTAACCATTGCTGTCCAGTTTGCAGAGACGGTTATCATAGTCAAGTCTGTCATTGCGCAGTTTTCCATGAATTCCCACACCGAAGAAGAACCCGCCGGCGACGGCTACGACGAGAACGGCTACGACCGCCCGAGCAAGTCGCAGATCAAGCGCGAGATGCACGCCCTGCTCGACCTGGGCAAGCAGCTCGTGGAACTTTCGCCCGAGCGGCTGAAGCAGTTGCCGCTGCAAGAGCGCCTGTACGAGGCCATCCGGCTCGCCCAGCGCACCACCAGCCGCGAAGGACGCCGGCGCCAGATCCATTTCGTGGGCAAGCTGATGCGGGAGGCTCCCGCCGACGAGATCCGCGCCCAGCTCGACGTCTGGGCCCGGGGCTCGCGCGAGGAAACCGCCGCCATGCACCGGCTGGAAACCCTGCGCGACCGCCTGCTGTCCGACGACGACGCGCTCACCCGCCTGCTTGCCGACCACCCCGAGGCCGACGCCCAGCACTTGCGCTCGGTGATCCGCGCCGCGCGCAAGGAGCAGGCGGCCAACGCCGCGCTGCTGCCCGGCCAGGAGCCGCAGAAAAAGCATTACCGCGCCCTCTTCCAGGCCCTGAAAGCCCTCGAATCCTGATTCCCATGACCGCTCCCGCCGACCTGCTCGACTGCATCGAGATCGAAACCGCGCCCAATCCCACGCACGCCGTCATCTGGCTGCACGGCCTGGGCGCCGACGGCAACGATTTCGTGCCCATCGTGCCCGAACTGCGGCTGCCGGCCGGGGCGGCGGTGCGCTTCGTGTTTCCGAACGCTCCCGTGCAGCCCGTGACGATCAACAACGGCATGGCGATGCGGTCCTGGTATGACATCCTCGTCATGGACCTGGTGCGGGTCGAGGACGGCCAGGGCATCCGGCGCTCGGAGGCCGAGGTCCGCAAACTGATCGCCCGGGAAAACGCGCGCGGCATCCGCACCTCGCGCATCGTGCTGGCCGGCTTCTCGCAGGGCTGCGCCATGACGCTGCACACCGGCCTGCGGCTGCCCGAGCAACTGGCGGGCATGATCGGGCTGTCGGGCTACCTGCCCCTGATCGACACGGCCGAGGCCGAACGCCATGCCGCCAACGCGGGCACCCCCATCTTCCTCGCCCACGGCCTGTACGACCCGGTGGTGCCCCTGGCGCGCGCCAAGGCCACGCTGGCCGAACTGCAGCGCCTGGGCTGCGACGTGAGCTGGCACACCTACCCCATGCCCCATTCGGTGTGCGCCGAGGAAGTGGCCGACATCTCGGCCTTCCTGGGACGCGTGCTGGGCTGAGCCCCGCCGATTCACGCGGACGCGCGGATGCGCGGGTTCCGTGCCGCCCGCGGCGGCGCGGCCAGGCGCGCTCGGGCCTTTTTCGCATTTTGGTATACCAACTGGTATTCCAGCCTCGCATTCTCCTTGCTCGGCTTCTTGATTTCCATAGAGAAAAACGCCTATGGGAAATTGCTTGTCGCCGGTTTGTATTGAATATAGTATTCGATCCATGCTGTAACGCCCCGGGATGCCAGGGCCTGTTGTTGTAGTCGATTGCCCCTTTGGCCAATATGCGCCGGGTTTCGGCGCTCGCTCATCCACAGGAGAAAATCCCGTGAAGCCCCTGTCTCGCCTGGCCGCCCTGGCGGCCGTCGCCCTCGTGGCCGTATCCGGCGCCAGCCGCGCCGAAGCCCTCAATCCTCCCGTGAAGGTGCGCTACGAAGAGGTCGTGCGCTCCATCCTGTACGTTCCCAAGTACGTCGCGCTGTCGCAAGGCTATTTCAAGGACGCCGGCCTGGACGTGTCCATGAAGACCTCGCAGGGCACCGACAAGGGCATGACCGCCCTGCTGTCGGGCAGCGCCGACATCGTGCTCATCGGGCCCGAGGCCTCCATCTACGTGCAGAACAGCGAATCGCCGGTCAAACCCAAGATCTTCGCCGGGCTCACCGCCACCGACGGCTTTTTCCTGCTGTCGCGCAAGCCGGTGGAGAAATTCGACTGGAGCATGCTCAAGGGCAAGGAGATCATCGGCTTTCGGCCCGGGTCCAACCCCATCGTCTTCCTGGAAACCGCGCTGCGCAAGCATGGCGTGGACCCGCAGAAAGACGTAAAGCTGCTGAACAACATCGGCATACCGGCGCGCGCCGGCGCGTGGATGGCGGGACAGGGCGAGTACGGCATTTTCCTGGAGCCCGAGGCCGGCGAACTGGTGCGCAACGGCAAGGGCTACATCGTGGCATCCATCGGCCACGAAGTGGGCCCGGTGGACTACACCGTGTTCACCGCGACCGACAAGTACATCCGCGACAACCCCAAGGTCATCCAGGCCTGGACGGATGCGGTGGCCCGCGCCGAGAAGTACGTGAGCGACACGCCGGCCGACAAGCTGGCGCCGCAGATCATGAGCTTTTTCCCGGGCATGGACGAGAAGGCCGTCGCCGAGGCCATCGAACGCTACAAGAAATACCAGATCTGGAAATCCACGCCGCTCGTGACGGCGCAGGCCATCAACCAGCTGCAGGACATGCTGGTGGCCAGCTCCGTCATGAAGGACAGCGCCCGCGTGAAATACGAGGACGTGGTGGTGCCCGATTTCGCCCGGAAGGTGCAATGATGGGGGCCGCCGTCCACAGCCTCAAGCCGGCGGCCGCGCCGGCCAAGGTCGAGCTGCGCGAGGTCTGTCTGAGCTACTTCACGCCGGAAGGCGAAACCGAGGCGCTTTCCAATGTGTCGTTCTCCCTGGCGCCGGGCGAATTCGTCAGCCTCATCGGGCAGAGCGGCTGCGGCAAGAGCACGCTGCTGTCGCTGATCGCCGGGCTGATCCCGCCCACCTCGGGCGCGGTCATGATCGACGGCCAGCCCGTCGTCAAGCCGAATCCGCGCATCGGCTACATGCTGCAGCAGGATTACCTGTTCGAATGGCGCACCATCCTGGACAACGTCATGCTGGGCGCGGAGATCCAGGGCCGGCGCGATGCGCGCAGCGAGGCGCGCGCCGTGCACCTGCTGGAGAAATGCGGGCTGGGCGCGTTCCTGTCGCACACGCCGCGCCAGCTCTCCGGCGGCATGCGCCAGCGCGCCGCGCTGGCGCGCACGCTGGTCACCGAGCCCGACGTGATCCTGCTGGACGAGCCTTTTTCCGCGCTGGACTCGCAAACCCGGCTGGCGATTTCCGACGAAGTGGTGGACATCCTGCGCCGCGAAGGCAAGACGGTGGTGCTGGTGACCCACGACATCGGCGAGGCCATCGCCATGACCGACCGCGTCATCGTGCTGTCGCGCCGTCCGGGCCGGCTCAAGAGCCAGTACCGCATCCATTACGAAGGGGCGGCCCGCCCCACGCCGTTCCAGGCCCGTTCCCGCCCGGAGTTCAACACCTATTTCACGCAGCTCTGGGACGAGCTGGACGTACACGTGGAGGGCTGAGCCATGAATACCGCCGCCAACACCGTGCCGCTGCGCCCCGTGCGCGCGCCCAGCGAGAAGTACCTGGCCTACCTGCGGCGCGACCGCGCGCGCCGGCGCAACATCCGGATCGCCCAGGCGCTGCTGCTGGTGCTGTTTCTGTGCGCATGGGAAATCCTGCCGCGCATGCACGTCCTCAATCCGCTGCTCACCAGCTATCCGAGCGCGCTGTGGCCGACCTTCGTCGAGTTGTGGAAGAACGGCAACCTGGCGCATCACATCGCCACCACCGTGTCGGCCACGGTGGTCGGGTTCTGTCTCAGCATGGCCATCGGCATCGTGGTGGCCGCCGCGCTGTGGTGGTCCGATTTTCTCTACAAGGTGCTCGACCCGTTCCTGGTCGTGGCCAACGCCATGCCCAAGATCGCCTTCGTGCCCATCTTCTACCTCTGGCTGGGCTCGGACTACGCGGTGTACGGCATGGCCGTGGCCATCGCCGTGTTCGTCACCATCATGGTGGTGTACGCCGGTTTTCGCGGCATAGACCTGAACAAGGTGAAGCTCGCCCACACCTTCGGCGCCAGCCGCTGGCAGGTGCTGACCAAGGTGGTGCTGCCCGGCAGCGTGCCCACGCTGATCGCGGCCGTGAAGATGAACATCGGACTCGCGCTCGTGGGCGTGATCGTGGGCGAGTTCCAGTCGGCCGATTCGGGGCTGGGCTTCCTCATCATGAACGGCAGCCAGGTCTTCAAGCTCAACATCGTCATGACGGCCATCGCCGTGCTGGCGCTGATCTCCAGCCTGATGTACCTGGCCATCTATCGCATCGAGGCCGCGGTGGCGCGGCGCTACGGATAAGGAGCGGCCATGGAATTCCCCCAATGGGTGCAGGACCGCGTGATCGCGCGCCAGGGCCGCCTGCATCCCTACGATGACCTGCCCGGCCCGCGCACGGCCGTGGTGGTGGTGGACATGCAGCGCTACTTCACGCTGCCCGGCTACCAGGGCGAATGCGCGAGCGCCCGCGCCATCGTCGAGCCGATCAACCGCCTGTGCGCGGCCGTGCGCGATGCCGGCGGCACCGTGGTCTGGGTGCAGACCGCCTCGGACAACGCGGACGCGTTCTGGTCGCATCACCACGGCGTGATGCTGACGCCCGAGCGCAGCCGCAGGCGGCTGGAAACGCTGCGCCGCGACTCCCCGGGGTTCGGGCTGCACGACGACCTGCGCACGGAAGACGGCGACCTGCGCGTGGTCAAGCGCTTCTACAGCGCCATGGCGCCCGGCTCCTCGGAGCTGGAGCCGCTGCTGCGCGGCCGGGGCGTGGACACGCTGCTGATCGCCGGCACGGTAACCAACGTCTGCTGCGAGTCCACCGCGCGCGACGCCATGATGCGCGATTTCCGCACCATCATGATCGACGACGCGCTGGCCGCCGTGACGCAGGCCGAGCATGAGCATGCCCTGTACGGCTGGATGCTGTTCTTCGGCGACGTGCTGTCGGTGGACGAGGCCGCGGCGCGGCTGCGCCCGGCCCGGCCGCAGCGCCGCACGGCTTAGGGCGCGTCAGCCTCGGGCCACGCCTCCCCCGATTCCGCGGCCCGCCTCAGGCCAGGTTCAGCCAGACCCGCCGCATGGTCGGGTCTTCGGGGTCCGGGTCGTTGGTGAAGCCCAGGCGCGTCATGAGCGAGAGCATGGGCCGGTTGGAGGACAGCACCAGGCCGTCGATGTACTCCAGGCCCTGCTCGCGCGCGGCGTCGATCAGCGCCGTCATGAGCTGGCGGCCCAGGCCGCGCCGCTGCCAGTCGTCGCCGATGACCAGGGCGTACTCGGCGCCCCGGCCGTCCGGGTTGCGCAGATAGTGGGCAAAGCCCACCAGCACCTCGTGCGGGTGGCCCCGGTTGGCCGGATTGGGCATCTGCGTGGCCGCCACCAGCGCCAGTTCGCGGTGGTAGTCCACCTGCGTGTAGCGCGACAGCATGCGCGGCGTCAGCTCGCGCATCATGGACACGAAGCGCATGTAGCGCGAACGCTCCGACAGGTTGCGGATGAAAGCCTGCAGCGGCTCCGCGTCTTCGGGCCGGATCGGGCGCAGCACCCAGGGCATGCCGTCGGCGAAGCGGCGCACCTGCACCAGCCGCGCCGGATACGGATGGATGGCCATGTGCGGGTAGCCCGAGGTCTGCGGCGACTCGCAGCCCGGCGTGTCGGTGAGCACGAGCCGCAGCCCGCCCGCGCGCAGGTGGGCCTCGCCCGCATAGAGCGGATCGATGTCCAGGGACTCGATGTCGGGCATTTCCGAAACCATTTCCGACACCAGCACCAGCGCCTGCTGCAAGGCTTCCGCCGCGAGGTGCCCGATGCGCGGCGCCAGCACGCGGCGCCACAGCCGGCTGCGCTCCACGAGCTGGCGCGCCAGGAAGCCGTTGAGCGGCGGCAGGTCGATGCCGCGGTCGGCCGGCGACAGTTCGGCGTCGGGGCCGCCCGCGCCGAAGCGGATCACCGGGCCGAACTGCGGGTCGCGCCGCACGCGGATCGCCATGGGGCGCGACTCCGGCTCGCCCGGCGTAACCGACGCGGGCAGCTCGGACAGCGGCACGTTGAACAGCCCGAGCAGCCGACGGATCTCGCCGTGGTTGAGCTCGCGCCGGCCCTCGGCGCGCACGGCGGCCAGCATGTCGCGCGCGGCGGACAGGTCCGGCACGTGGGTGGGCGGCTCGGGCGGCTGGGTCTGCAGCAGCAGCTGCTGGTTGTAATAGTGCGTGGCCAGCACGCCGAAGGCGTCGGCGGCGGACTCGGGCGTGCGAAAGGCCGGCGTGCCGGCGTCGTCCAGCATGCGGCGCAGCGGCCGCATGCCCGCGTCTCCCATGAAGCAGGTGACCACCGGCTTGCGGGCCTTGGGCGCGATCTGCGCCAGCTCGCTGGCCACCGCGTGCATGTCGGCCAGGGCATCGGGCGCCAACAGCACCAACACCCCGTCCACCCCCGAATCGTCCAGCACCGCGTCCAGGATGACGCGGATGCGCTCGGGCGTGAGCGGGGTATAGGTGATGACGGGGTTGGCCACGGCGGCGTCCGGCTCCAGCATGGCGGCCAGGGCGCGCTGCGTGGCCGGCGCCAGCCCGGCCTTGAGCACGGCGGCGTCCGGGCCGATGAGATCCAGCGCCAGTTGCGGCGGCCCGCTGCCGTTGGAGATCAGCGCCACGCGCCTGCCCTTGGGCCGGCGCGCATAGCCCAGCACCTTGACCGCCGAAAAGAGCTGCACGAAGTAGCGCACGCGCACCGCGCCCGCGCGGCGCAGCACGGCGTCCAGCACCGCGTCGCCCATGTCGGCGCCGGAGCGCCCGGCCTTGAGCACGATGACGGGCTTGACGCTGGCCGCCGCGCGCAGCGCGCTCATGAACTCGCGCGCCGGCCCCACGTCTTCGAGGTAGAGCACGATGCTGTCGGTGCGGGGATCGCTCGCCAGGTAGTCCAGCACCTGCGCCAGGCCCACCACGGCCTCGTCGCCCAGCGACACCGCGGTGGAAAAACCGATGTGCACGTCCTCGGCCCAGTCCATGACGGCGGCCATGATGGAACGCGACTGCGCCAGCAACGCCACCCGGCCCGAACGGGCCAGCACCGGGTGCTGGCTGAGGTTGAGCCCGGCATGCGGACGCTGCGCGCCGAACGAGCGCGGGCCCAGCAGTTCGCAGCGGTTTTCCTCGGCCCAGGCGCGGCACAGCGCCAGCGTGCCGCGCGGGTAGGGATCGGGAATCTCGTGCGGCAGCAGGATGACCGCGCGCGGAGCCACGGGCGCCAGCCTGCGCAGCGTCTCGGGCAGCACGGCCGGGGAAACGCAGACCAGGGCCAGGTCCGGACGTTCGCCCGCGCCCAGGCCCGACAGCGAACCGGGCAGCTCGGGCGCCGCCCCCACCTCGCAGCGGACCACGGTGGTCCGGGCCTGCAGCGACGGCGAGAGCGAGCTTTCGGCCGGCAGCGGCCGGTCGGCGACGATCACCAGCGAACGGGGTTCGAACAGGGGAGCGAGTGCGTGTCGCAGCATGGAAATGGCGGGCGCCGGGCCCTAATCTAAAATACCCCCCATCGTAACAAGACAACCCCGCCGTGGGCTTGCCTCGGGTTTCCGTCCAAGGCCAGCCCCGGCCGCCGATTCCGCCGCCATGACAGCCAACGCTTCTTCTCCCGTCCGCACCCGTTTCGCCCCGTCGCCCACCGGCTTCCTGCACCTGGGCGGCGCGCGCACCGCCCTCTTCTCGTGGGCTTTCGCCCGCCATCACCAGGGCACCTTCGTGCTGCGCATCGAAGACACCGACGTGGAGCGCTCCACCCCGGAGGCGGTGCAGGCCATTCTGGACAGCATGGACTGGCTGGGCATGCAGCCCGACGAAGGCCCCTTCTACCAGATGCAGCGCATGGACCGCTACCGCGAAGTCATCGCGCAGATGCTGGCGGCCGGCACGGCCTATCACTGCTACAGCACGCCCGAGGAAGTCGAGGCCATGCGCGAGGCCGCGCGCGCGCGCGGCGACAAGCCGCGCTACGACGGCACCTGGCGCCCCGAGCCCGGCAAGACGCTGCCCCCCGTCCCGGAAGGCCGCAAGCCCGTGGTGCGCTTCAAGAACCCCCAGACCGGCGCCACGGCCTGGAACGACCTGGTCAAGGGCCCCATCAGCTTCGACAACGGCGAACTGGACGACCTCATCATCGCGCGCCCGGACGGCACTCCCACCTACAACTTCTGCGTGGTGGTCGACGACTGGGACATGGGCATCACCCACGTGCTGCGCGGCGACGACCACGTCAACAACACGCCCCGCCAGATCAACATCCTGCGCGCGCTGGGCGCCACGCTGCCGGAATACGGCCACGTGCCCATGATCCTGGGCCCGGATGGCGAGAAGCTGTCCAAGCGCCACGGCGCGGTCAACGTCATGGAATACGACCGCGAAGGCTATCTGCCCGAGGCCATGATCAACTACCTGGCCCGCCTGGGCTGGAGCCACGGCGACGACGAGATCTTCAGCCGCGAGCAGCTGGTGGAGTGGTTCGACACCCTCCACCTGTCCAAGTCGGCTTCGCAGTGGGACCCCAAGAAGCTGAACTGGGTCAACGCCCACTACATCAAGCAGATGGACCCGGCCGAGCTGGCCCGACGGGTGGCGCGCCGCATCGCCGCGCGCGGCGGCCGGCCCGAAAAGACCGATCTGCCGGGCGTGATGGCGCTGCTGAAAGACCGCGCCGAAACGCTGGAGCAGCTCGCCGACGGCGCCATGCTCTTCTGCGGGGAGTTCAAGCCCGCCTCGCCCGAGCTGGCCGCCCAGCACCTCACCGAGCGCGCGCGCGAGGCGCTGGCCGACTTCGCCGCGCGGGCGCGCGACGCCGACTGGACGCGCGAGAGCATTTCCGCCCTCATCAAGGCCGTGCTGGCCGACCGCGGCCTGAAGATGCCGCAGCTCGGCATCCCGCTGCGCGTGGCCGTCACCGGCCAGGCGCAGACGCCGGCGGTCGACGCCGTGCTGGCCCTGCTGGGCAAGGAAACCGTGCTGGCGCGCCTGGAGGCCGCGCAGGGCTCCCGGTAAGCGCCGACGGGCCCCGGCCCCGCTGCCTGGCGCGCCGGGCCTGGCCGCCTCAGACGGCGGCCGGCGCCGCGCGGCGCTTGAGCGCCCGCGCAAAACCCGCGCCCAGCAGCGGCAACATGGCGGCCGAGCCGCCGAACAGCGCGGCCACGCCCACGCTGTCCACCACGACCCCGGCCAGCGCCACGCCGGCCGCCTGCCCCATGAACAGGCACGAGGCGAACCAGGCCACCGCCGTGCCGCGGGCCGAGGGCACCATTTGCGTGGCGTTGGTCTGCAGCGTGGCGTGCAGCAGGTAATAGCCGAAACCGGCAAGCATGCTGGCAAGCAGGCTCCATGCCCAGACCGGGCCCAGCAGATACGACAGGAACGCCAGGCCCAGCACCAGCCCGCCCGACACCGCCAGCCCGCGCTCGCCCAGCAGCCGGAGCACCCGCCCGGCCACCAGTGTATAGAGCAGCCCGCCCACGGCGTATACCGCCACCAGCGCGCCCGCCGCCGTCAGCGAGATGCCGAAGCGCGCATGCAGGTAGGACGGCGCGAAGGCCAGCGCGCCGAAGACCAGCAGCCCTTCGATGAATACCGTCAGGAGCACCACCCGCGCCCAGGGCGTGCCCAGCACGAGGCGGGCCTGGGCCGCGAATCCCTGCACGGCCGGCGCGGCGGCGGCCGCGCGCGACGCCCGCTGGCGCCGCACTTCGAGCTGCAGCAGCACGCCGACCCCGAGATAGCCGGCGACCAGCGCGGCGAACGCCCAGCGCCAGCCCACGGTGTCGGCGAACAGCCCGCCGATGAGCTGGCCCGCCGCCATGCCGAGGATGGTGCCCGTCAGGAAACGCGCCAGTGTGGCCTGGCGCCGCTCATACGGCACGTTGTCGCCGATCCAGGCCATGGAAAGCGGCACGATGCCGGCCCCCGCCGCGCCCGACAGGGCGCGGCACGCCACCAGCACATCCAGCGAATCGGCCATGATCGCGCCGGCGCTGCCCAGCGCACAGGCGAAAGTGGCCACCGTCACCACGCGATACTTGCCATAGCGGTCGCCCACCGGCCCGAAGAACATCTGCAGCACGCCATAGGCCACGGCAAAGGCCGTCACCACGTAGGCGGCCTGCCCGGTGGTGGCGCCGAACTCGGCCGCCAATTGCGGCAGCATGGGATCGCAGATACGGAAGGCGCTGGCGCTGACGAAGGCGGCCAGGGCGAGCAGCGCGATGGCGCGCGCTTCGGAAGACAGGGAGGGCATGGGACGATACTTGGGTTGAACGGCGAAACCCGCACCTTACCTCAGCCCGCGCCGATGCGGCGCGCCCGCAGGGGCGGGGGACCGTGCCGCGCAACGTGGCGCTTGCCGCGCCGAGGATCGGCATCACTCACTACTGGCGCTGGAATTGCGATACGGTGTGCGATCTCTAATCAGGCTGCCGGCACGCGAGGCGAATGTCGGGATATCAACGGCGCGGCCGGCGGAAGCGGCGTGTCGATGCCGTGGCATACACGATGCCGCGTATCGGCGTGGCCTTGACGGGGCGTTCCGGGGCATGCTGATCGCCTCAAGCGGAGCGCGGCGCCTGAATGCTGTGCAATATATGTCGGATGACTTCGCTTGCAGCCTGAGCCTGCCGGTCGTCGGAGACGGTGTACAAGATCTCTTCGAGCTTGTTCTCGGCGTCAAACAGCAGGGATCGCAGCCATTTTTCATCGAGCGCCACGATTTCCTGCTCGGACCGGCGTAGCGCCGCCTGCACTTGTTCAATAGTGGCATCGTGGGACAAGAACGCAGCGCAAGCCTGTTCTACGCGTTGGACTGCCTCTGGGCATAGCCAGGTATTCATTATTCTCCTCGACGAAGCATGGTGACGACGATGTTTCCGCCATTTTCGGAGCCAGTATGGCGATGACGGCTCCGACACCCATCGCCGTGACGCCTTGGACGAACCGCTTGGCTGCTTCATTCAGGTCGTTGTCACTGGATGCATCGATCGTCAATTTGCAAAATCGCGCCAGATTCTTGATGCCGTTGAGAATCGACCAACCCGCAAAAGCAAAGCCGACAGCAATCAGTGCATCGGCGGCCCCAGGCTCCCGCGACTTCCCCATTGCCAAATGTCGATCCTGATGACCGACGACGGCAGCGGTTACACCTCCGAGGCCTGCCGGCAGGCGTTTCTGGAATTGCGTGCCGCTCGCCGAGCGGGCGCCTCGACCACTAGGGCAACCGGTACCCGGGCTGCATGCGGCGCGCCACCACGACCTGGCCGCCCTGCTTCAGTTCGCGCAGCGTGACCTGCTTCTGGTCGAGCTTTTCGATGCGGTACCGGTTGCGGTAGATGGGGTCGCTACCGTCCACGGGCTCGCCGTTCGATTGCGTGGTCTGCTGCGTGTAGATGCCGTCGGCCACACTCCAGCAGCCGGACTCGCGCAAGGCGGGCCGCGTCCGGCGGCCGATCTTGAGCTGGGTTTCGTAGCGCATGGTGCCGTCGGCCGACAGGACGGTCAGCGCCTGGAAATCGCCGCTCACGCCGCGCGGGCGGGAGGTGGAATACCAGGTGCCTATCATGGGATCGCCCGGCCTGGCGGGCGTGCAGGCCATCGGTTTGGCCGGCGGTTCCGGCTGCGCCTCGGTGATCGAGGCGGTTTTCCTGGCGGCGCACCCTGCCAGGATCAGGCCGGCGCACACGAGGCCGGCCGTACGCAAATACACACTGCTCATGAATTCCTCAACACGTCTGACGACGCGCCGCGCCGGCCACGCCGGCACGCCCCTCGCGCTGCAAACACCAGGCACTCTAAAGAGGCAATCGAGAAGAATCAACGGCCGCGCGCGGCTGGTGCATTTGCGCAACAGCCGCGCGGCGCCGGGCGCGGGTTTATGGCCGGACCCCGCAAAAATGCGTTGGATTCACACGACACCGCGAGCGCCGTGCGCCTTGTCGCGCAGCATGTCGCGCATGGAGGCGGCCGCCGGCGTCAGGCTGCGCCCGGCGAGCCGGGTGATGCCCAGCGTCCGCTCGATGCGCGGGCGCACCAGCGGCACGAAGGCCAGCCCCGGGGAATCCGGCGGCACGCCCAGGCGCGCCAGCACCGTGACGCCCACGCCCTGTTCGAGCATTGCCAGCAGCGACATCATGTTGGACACGAACACCTGCCGCTCCAGCATGAAGGCGGCCTGCGGATGGCCGGCGAGCTGGCGGTGCGCCACCGTGCCCACCAGCGGCAGGCCGGCGATCTCGCGCCACGTCACGCTGGCGCGCCGCGCCATGGGGTGCGAACGGTGGCAGACCAGTCCGAAGGCATCGCGCAGCAGGGGCTCGAATGCGAGGCGGCGGTCGCGCAGCACGGGGCTGCAGACGCCCAGTTCCGCTTCGCCGGCCAGCACCATGCGCTCCACGCCCTCGGAGTTGTCGTCGTACAGGCGCAGCGACACCGAGGGATAACGATCGCGGTAGCGCGCCACCAGCTCGGGCAGCCAATGCGTGGCCACCGTGGCGACCGAAGCCATGCTGAGCGTGCCGGCCTGGTTGCTCGCCAGGCCGGCCAGCGCCCCCGCGACGCGCTCGTGGTGCTCCACCAGTTCGCGCGCCAGGGGCAGGCATTCCTGTCCGAAGCGGGTCAGCGTGCCCCGGTTGCCGGGCTCGAACAGCGGCTGCCCCAGCCGCTGCTCCATTTCTCGGATGGAAAGCGAAAGCGCCGGCTGCGAGCGGCACGCCTTCGCCGCCGCCGCGCTGAAGCTGCCCAGCTCGGCCACCAGCAGGAAATGACGGTAGTGCGCAATGGACAGGTCGGGCAGGCCGCTCATGCTTGCTCCATTTGCTGAACTTATTCAGACATATGAAAAATAAAATTTTCTCATTTATGGGAGGCGCTTAACATCCTCTCGCATGATGATTGCCGCCGCCCCTCCCTACGCCGCCTCCCTGGATTTCAGCCTCGCCGACCGCCTGCCCGCCCGCGCCATCGGCCGGGCCAGGCTGCGCATCGGCGCAGGCCCGCTCGCGGGCCCTCCCGGCCTGCTGCTGCTTCCCGGGGCATACCACGGCGCGTGGTGCTATGCGCATTTCCTGGATTACTTCGCGCGGCACGGTGTCGGCTGCGCGGCCCTCGACTACGCCGGGCACGGCGGCCTGCCGCAGGACGCCTCCTATGCCCGGCTGACCGTGGAAGACCTTGCCGCCGATGCCGTCGCGGCCCTGGACGCCTGGGCCGCGCCCGCGGTGGTCGTGGGCCACAGCATGGGTGCGCTGCCCGCCATGCTGGCCGCCAGCCGCCGCCCGGTGGCCGGCGTGGTGCTCATGGCGCCTTCGCCGCCGGGAGACTTGCCGGGCGCGCAGGCCCTGCCGCCCGTCCCGCCGGACACGCCCCGGCGGCCGCCGGGGCGCGGGGAAATCCAGGCCCGTTTCCTGGCCGCGCCCCGCGACCGCGACGTTTCCGCCGTGGAGGCGCGGCTGTGCGCCGAAAGCCCGGCAGTGCTCAACGACCGCTACCTGCTGCGCGTGCCGGTGCCGGCGGACGCCGTCCGCGCGCCGGGCCTGTGCCTGGAGGCGGGCCTGGACACGCATGACCGGCATCCGCCCGGCCAGGACGCCGCCATCGCGCGGCGCTTCGGCTTCGACCATGCCGTGCTGCCGCGCCAGCCGCACTGCATGATGTATTCGGACCAGTGGGAAGAAAGCGCCGCGGCGATCCTGGCATGGCTGCGCGGCCGCTTCCGCTGACATTTACAAGACCATTCGGCGCGTCCGGCGCCACAGGAGACAAGCATGCCCGCCTCTTTCATCCCTCGCATCCCCCTGCTCGGCGCCGCGCTGGCGCTTTCCGCGGCGGCGCAGGCCGCCGGCTGGCCCGAGCGGCCCGTCACCATTCTCGTGCCCTCGGCAGCAGGCGGCGCGGCGGATCTCACCGCGCGCACGTTCGCCCAGTTCCTGGGCCGGCAGACCGGACAGACCGTGGTGGTGGAAGACCGACCCGGCGCGGGCGGCATTGTGGGCACGCACGCCGCCAAGAATGCCGCGCCCGACGGCTACACCTTTCTGATCTCGACCAATTCCACCCACGCCGCCAACCAATACCTCTATAAGAGCCTGCCCTACGATGCGCAGAAGGACTTCGCCCAGGTCGGCCTGCTGGGCACCTTCGGCTCCGTCGGCATCGTGGCGCCGGACAGTCCCTACCGCAGCGTGCCCGAGCTGGTGGCCTACGCCAAGGCGCATCCGGGCGCGGTGTTCTTCGGCTATTACAGTTCGTCGTCCCAGGTGCCGGCCGAGCTGTTCAAACAGCGCGCCGACATCAACGTGACCGGAGCGGCCTACAAGAACGTCACCCAGATCATCACCGACCTGCGCGGCAAGCAGATCGGATTTGCCTTCGTGGACTATCTCACGGCCATGGGCCAGGTGGAGGGCAAGGGCCTGCTGCCCATCGCCGTTACGGGCGAGACGCGCCAGCCGTCCTGGCCCGATGTGCCCACCATGGCCTCGTACTATCCGGGCTTCGTGGTCGCCGGGTGGCTGGGCCTGTCCGCGCCCGCGGGCACGCCGCAAGAAGTGGTGGAAAAAATGAACGGCTACCTGCAGGCGGCCGTGAAGGACGAAACCACGGCCGGCAAGCTGCGCGCGCTCGGCCTGGCTCCCCAGGGCATGGACGTCGCGCGCTTCGACGCCTTCGTCAAGGAAGACGCGCAGCGCTGGAAAGAGTGGATACGCATCTCCGGCATCCAGCCCCAATGAGATTGCGCCATCTCTCTATATATAGAGATGGCGCGGCGGGCCTGCCTACAGCGGCAGCCGCTGCTCGTGCTTGATCTCGCGCAGCGCGACGATGGTGCGGGTCTGGCGGATGCCGGGCATGTTGAACAGGAAGCGGTGCAGGAAGCGGTCATAGGCTTCGGGACTTTCCACCAGGATCTTGAGCAGGAAGTCCGAGTCGCCCGTGACGGCATAGCATTCCAGGATTTCGGGCGCGTCGCGCACCGAGCGCTCGAAATTCTCCACGGTGCTGGCCGAATGCCGCTCCAGGCTGATCTGGGCGAACATGCAACCCAGCCCCACCTTGGCGCGGTCGACCTGGGCGCTGTAGCCCTGGATCACGCCGCTGGCCTCCAGCGCCTTGACCCGCCGCCACACCGGCGCGGCCGACAGGCCCACCTTTTCCGACAGTTGCTGCGCCGATGCGCGCCCGTCTTCCTGCAGGGCTTTCAGGATGCCGATGTCGGTCTTGTCCATGGCGGTTGTCTCCTCGTTTCTCGTCGGTTTTGCGGGCCGCGCGGGGCGGCGGCGCGCTGTTGGCGCGTTTCCGGCTTGGGTTTGCTCGCAAACGAAATATCTGTTTCGTATTATAGGGATTGCACGATCCAATAACGCAATAAAAGCGTGCCCTGGCGAACCTATCATGGTGCAAACCAGGAGACATCCCCATGGACGGTACACCCGCCGCCGGCACGCGCACCCCCGGGCACCCGCTCGATCTGGATTACCAGCTCGCCGACAACCTCACCCGCGCGAACGGCCGCATTTTTCTTACCGGCACGCAGGCGCTGGTGCGCATGCTGCTCACCCAGCGCCGGCTCGACCGCGAACGCGGCCTGAACACCGCGGGCTTCGTCTCGGGCTACCGGGGCTCGCCCCTGGGCGGCGTGGATATGGCGCTGTGGAAAGCCCAGAAGGCGCTGGACGCCAACCAGATCAGCTTCCTGCCCGGCATCAATGAAGACATGGCGGCCACCGCCGTCATGGGCACCCAGCAGGCCGGGGTGCGGGCCGACCGCAAGGTCGACGGCGTCTTCGCCATGTGGTACGGCAAGGGCCCCGGCGTGGACCGCGCCGGCGACGCCCTGCACCACGGCAACGCGGCGGGCGCGTCGCGCTACGGCGGCGTGCTGGTGGTGGTGGGCGACGACCACACCGCGGTTTCGTCGTCCATTCCGCATGCGAGCGAGGCCTCGCTGATCGGCTGGCAGATGCCCATCGTGCACCCGGCCTCCATCGAGGAATACGAAACCTTCGGCCTCTGGGGCTGGGCGCTGTCGCGCTACGCCGGCACCTGGGTGGCCTTCAAGGCAGTGTCCGAAACCGTGGAAAGCGGGCATTCCTTCCTGCCCGCCGAGCCCGAACGCTACGACATGCCCGAAGACCCCGGGCAGCCCGCCGGATCGCTCGAATACTCGGCGCGCGAGTTCCTGTCGCTGGCCATCGAGACGCGCATGCACCAGCGCATGAAGGCGGTGGCCGCCTTCGCGCGTCGCCACAGCATCGACCGCCTGGTCTGTCCGGCGCCCCGCGCCACGGCAGGCATCGTCACCGTGGGCAAGGCGCACCTGGACGCCATGGAAGCGCTCGAACGGCTGGGCGTGGACACCGTGACGGCCCACGCCCCGGTGCGCATCTACAAACCCGGCCTGACCTGGCCGCTGGACCCGGGCCGCCTGCTCGACTTCGCGCGCGGCCTCTCGCACATTCTCGTCGTCGAAGAAAAGGGCGCGGTGGTCGAAACCCAGATCAAGGACCTGCTGTTCAACCTGCCGCAGCGGCCCACCGTGTGCGGCAAGAAGGGGCTTGACGACGAACCCATGGTGACCGCGGCAGGCCAGCTGCGCCCCTCGCTGCTGGCCGCGCCGCTGGCCGGCTGGCTGCGGCGCACGGCCGGCCTGACCGCGCTGGCCGATCCGGCCGCCTTCGCCTGCCCGGCGCCGCTGTCCAACGAGGCCGACGGCATGCGCCGCCGCCCCTATTTCTGTTCGGGCTGTCCGCACAGCACGTCCACGCGGGTGCCCGAAGGCAGCCAGGCGCTGTCGGGCGTGGGATGCCACTACATGGCCGCCTGGATGGACCGCGACACCGGCGGCCTGACGCAGATGGGCGGCGAAGGCGTGGACTGGATCGGCCTGTCGCGCTACACCCGCATGCAGCACGTGTTCCAGAACATGGGCGAAGGCACCTACTACCACTCCGGCTACCTGGCCATACGCCAGGCGGTGGCCGCCGGCGCCAACATCACCTACAAGATCCTGTTCAACGACGCCGTCGCCATGACCGGCGGGCAGCCGGTGGACGGCCCCATTTCCGTGCCGCAGATCTGCCAGCAGCTGCGCGGCGAGAACGTGGCGCGCATCGTCGTCACCAGCGACGAGCCCGAAAAATACCGCGGCGTGGACCTGGGACCCGGCATACGGGTGCACCACCGGCGCGAGCTGGACGCCCTGCAGCGCGAGCTGCGCGAAACCCCGGGCGTGACCGTGCTGATCCACGACCAGACCTGCGCGGCCGAGAAGCGCCGCCGCCGCAAGAAGAACCAGTTTCCCGACCCGCCGCGCCGCATGCTGATCAACAGCGCGGTGTGCGAAGGCTGCGGCGACTGCGGCGTGCAGTCGAACTGCCTGTCGGTGGTGCCGCTGGAAACGCCCTACGGCCGCAAGCGCGCCATCGACCAGTCGAGCTGCAACAAGGACTATTCCTGCGCCGAAGGGTTCTGCCCCAGCTTCGTCTCGGTCATGGGCGGCAAGCTGCGCAAGAGCGCCGCGCCCCGGCCCGACCAGGAAAAGCTGGCGGCCCGGATCGCCGCCCTGCCCATGCCCGAGCTGCCCGCGCTGGAGCGGCCCTACCGCCTGCTGGTGGCCGGCATGGGAGGCACCGGCGTCATCACCATCGGCGCCATCGTTTCCATGGCCGCCCATCTCGAAGGACTGTCGGCCGCGGTGCTCGACCTGACCGGCCTGGCGCAGAAAGGGGGCACCGTGGTGAGCCACATCCGCCTGGCGCCGCCGGGCGCGCCGGCCGGCCCCGTGCGGCTGGACTGGCAGCAGGCCGACGCGGCCATTCTGTGCGACCCGGTCGCCGCCGTGGCCCCCGATTCGCTGGGCGCGCTGCGGCGCGGGCACACCCGCGTCACCGTCAACACCTACGTGGCGCCGGTGTCCGATTTCACCCGCAATCCCGATGCCGCCATGCACCCCGACGCGCTGCTGGCCAAGATCCGGCATGCCGCCGGCGAAGCCCACACCGCCGCGCTGGACGCGCACGAGGCGGCGCTGGCGCTGTTCGGCGACAGCATCCTGTCCAATATGTTCATGCTGGGCCACGCCTGGCAGCGCGGCACGGTGCCGCTGTCGCATGCCGCCATCGTGCGCGCCATCGAGCTCAACGGCGTGGCCGTGGCGGCCAACCGCGCCGCGTTCGACAGCGGGCGGCTGGCCGCGCAGCACCCCGAGGCGCTGGAAGGCGTGCTGCGCCCGCGCGCCCAGGTCGTGCAGCTCCATGTGCCCGAATCCTATGAACGCGCCGTGGCGCGCCGCGTCGAAGATCTCACCGCCTACCAGAACGCCGCCTACGCCCGCGAGTACCGGGTGTTCGTGGACCGCGTGGCCGCCCGCGAGCGCGAGCTGGCGCCCGAAGCCCGCACCCCGCGGCTGGCCCTGGCCGTGGCCCGCGGCCTTTACAAGCTCATGGCCTACAAGGACGAGTACGAAGTGGCCCGCCTGTACACGGCCCCGGCCTTCAAGGCGCAGCTCGAGAGCCAGTTCGAGGGCGACTACAGCCTGCGCTTTCACATGGCCCCGCCCATCTTCGCCCGCAAGGATCCCCGCACCGGCGTGCCGCGCAAGATGACGCTGGGCTCGTGGACCCTGGGCGCCATGAAGGTGCTGGCCCGCCTGAAGGGGCTGCGCGGCACCTGGCTCGATCCTTTCGGCCATACCGCCGAGCGGCGCGCCGAGCGCGCGCTGGTGCAGGAATACCGGCAAACGGTGGAACAGTTGCTGGCCGGCCTGGAGCACGACAAGATCGGCCAAGCGGCTACAATCGCCGGCCTTGCGGAAACCATCCGGGGCTACGGTCACGTCAAGGCGGCCAGCCTGCGGAAATACCGTGAAGAACTCGCGCGCCGCATGCAAAGCTATATGGCGCCTGCACCGCGCGACGAGCCCCTGCGGAAGACCGCATAAACGCTTGCTTTACGCCGTCTCTACCTGGGCGCGCCAATGCTGGCGCGCCCAGTGCATTTAGTAACAATCTTTTGTGAGCAAAATTTATCTTCTTCTTGTGGGTGTCGCACTCGATCACTAGAATTAGTGCCTAACACGGGGTGCTACACTACATATTGTGTTTTTCCCGGCGCTGCCCCCTGGGCGGACCTTGCCTTTCGCGATTGCTCCCAGCGCGGTGCCTCGCATCAAGATCAGACTCATTCGCACGTGTACGGCGTCCATCCGCCGTGCCGCCACCTTCGCTTTCTTCGCACAGGAGCTTCCATGCAGACTACGATCGCCTCTGTGACCCGGCCCTCCGCCGTGCCGCCTTCTCAGACCGACTCTCCCGCCGCCTCCAACGGCGGGCAATGGGCCAGCTACAACATCATCCGCCGCAACGGGTCGGTGGTGGCGTTCGAGCCCAACAAGATCGCCATTGCCATGACCAAGGCCTTCCTGGCGGTCAATGGCGGCCAGGGCGCCGCCTCCGCGCGCGTGCGCGAACTGGTCGAAAAACTGACCGCCCAGGCCGTCAACGCGCTGGTGCGCAACCGTCCCAACGGCGGCACCTTCCACATCGAGGACGTGCAGGACCAGGTCGAACTGGCGCTGATGCGCTCGGGCGAGCATGACGTGGCCCGCGCCTACGTGCTGTACCGCGAGAAGCGCGCGCAGGAGCGCGCCGCCGCGGCCGCCGCCGAAAGCCAGGAAAAGGCCGCCGCCGCGCCGCAGGAACACGTCCTGCACGTGACCGAGAACGGCCAGCGCCGCCCGCTGGACCAGGCCGCGCTGCGCGCCACCATCGAAGCCGCCGGCGAAGGCCTGGCCGAGTTCATCGACACCGAGACCATCCTGAAGGAAACCGTCAAGAATCTGTACGACGGCATTCCCGTGGACGAAGTCTTCAAGTCTGCCATCCTGTCCGCGCGCGCCCTGGTCGAGAAAGACCCGGCCTATAGCCAGGTCACCGCCCGCCTGCTGCTGCACACGATCCGCAAGGAAGTGCTGGGCGAGGAAGTCTCGCAGGCCGACATGGCCACGCGCTACGCCGCCTACTTCCCGGTCTTCGTGCAGCGCGGCATCGAAGGCGGACTGCTGTCGCCCGAGCTGGCCTCGTTCGACCTGGCCAAGCTGGGCCAGGCGCTGGACGCGCGCCGCGACCTGCAGTTCGGCTATCTCGGCCTGCAGACCCTGTACGACCGCTACTTCCTGCACATCAAGGGCACCCGCATCGAACTGCCCCAGGTGTTCTTCATGCGCGTGGCCATGGGCCTGGCGCTGCGCGAAACCGACCGCGAGGCGCGCGCCATCGAGTTCTACGAGATCCTGTCCTCGTTCGACTTCATGAGCTCCACGCCCACGCTGTTCAACTCGGGCACGCTGCACTCGCAGCTCTCCTCGTGCTACCTGACCACCGTGTCCGACGACCTCGAGGGCATCTACGACGCCATCAAGGAAAACGCGCTGCTGGCCAAGTACGCCGGCGGCCTGGGCAACGACTGGACGCCCGTGCGCGCGCTGCGCAGCCACATCAAGGGCACCAACGGCGAAAGCCAGGGCGTGGTGCCGTTCCTGAAGGTGGTCAACGACACTGCCGTCGCGGTGAACCAGGGCGGCAAGCGCAAGGGCGCCGTGTGCACGTACCTCGAAACGTGGCACCTGGACATCGAGGAATTCCTCGAGCTGCGCAAGAACACCGGCGACGAGCGCCGCCGCACGCACGACATGAACACGGCAAACTGGATTCCCGACCTGTTCATGAAGCGCGTCATGGAAAACGGCGAATGGACGCTGTTCTCGCCGTCCGACTGCCCCGACCTGCATGACAAGTACGGCAAGGCCTTCGAAGCGGCCTACCTGGGCTACGAAGCCAAGGTCGCCAGCGGCGAGCTCAAGCTCTACAAGAAGATGCCGGCCGTCACGCTGTGGCGCAAGATGCTCTCGATGCTGTTCGAAACCGGCCACCCGTGGATCACGTTCAAGGATCCGTGCAATATCCGCTCGCCGCAGCAGCACGTGGGCGTGGTGCACAGCTCCAACCTGTGCACCGAGATCACGCTCAACACCAACGAGTCGGAAATCGCGGTGTGCAACCTGGGTTCGGTGAACCTGGTGGCGCACATGAAGCCCGCGGCCGGCGGCGGCTTCGAGCTCGACCACGACAAGATCAAGCGCACGGTGCGCATCGCCATGCGCATGCTCGACAACGTGATCGACATCAACTATTACGCCGTCGACAAGGCGCGCAACTCCAACCTGCGCCATCGTCCGGTGGGCATGGGCATCATGGGCTTCCAGGACTGCCTGCAGATGATGCGCGTGCCGTATGCGTCGCAGGCCGCCGTGGAATTCGCCGACCGCTCGATGGAAGCCGTGTGCTATCACGCGTACTGGGCCTCGAGCGAACTCGCCGAAGAACGCGGCCGCTATCAGTCGTATGAAGGCTCGCTGTGGTCGCGCGGCATCCTGCCGCAGGACACGCTGAAGATGCTGGCCGAAGAACGCGGCGGCAATGTCGAAGTCGATACGTCGAGCACGCTCGATTGGGACGCGTTGCGCGCGCGCATCAAAGAGCACGGCATGCGCAACTCCAATTGCATTGCGATCGCCCCAACGGCGACGATTTCCAATATCATTGGCGTATCTGCGTGCATCGAACCCACATTCCAGAACTTGTACGTCAAATCGAATCTCTCCGGCGAGTTCACGGTCGTCAACGAATATCTCGTGCGTGACCTGAAGAAACTCGGTCTCTGGGACGAAGTCATGGTCGCCGACCTCAAGTACTTCGACGGCAGCCTGTCCCGCATCGATCGCGTACCTTCCGAACTCCGCGAACTCTACGCCACCGCGTTCGAAGTCGAACCGCGCTGGCTGGTGGAATGCGCGTCGCGCCGGCAGAAGTGGATCGACCAGGCCCAATCGCTGAACATCTACATGGCCGGCGCCTCGGGCAAGAAACTCGACGACACCTACAAGCTCGCCTGGAAGCGTGGCCTCAAGACCACTTACTACCTGCGCACCCTGGGCGCCACCAGCGCCGAAAAATCCACGGGTCGCGGCGGCGAACTGAACGCCGTCAGCGCCGGCGGCCATGCCGCCGCCTCGCCTGTGGCCGCAGCGCCTGTTTTGCCCGAACCCGAAGTTCTCGGGGCGGTTTGCACCATGCGGCCGGGCGATCCCGGCTTCGAAGAGTGCGAAGCCTGCCAATAACCGCTCCGGAGAATGAATCATGATTAATTGGGAAGACGACAACCTCGCCACGCAATCCGTCCAGCCGTCCGCGCCCGCCGCGGGCGGGCAGCCGGGCGCGGACGTGCGCCCGGCCACGGGGGTGTTCGGCGACGCCGCCCTGCCCACCCCGGCCGCGCCGCAGCATGCGGCCGGCCTGGCGGCCAGCGGCAGCGCCACCTCGCAGCGCGTGAAGGTTGCCGACAAGCGCATCATCAACGGCAAGACGGACGTCAACCAGCTGGTGCCGTTCAAGTACAAGTGGGCCTGGGAAAAATACCTGGCCACTTGCGCCAACCACTGGATGCCGCAAGAAATCAACATGTCGCGCGACATCGCCCTCTGGAAGAACCCCAACGGGCTCACCGAGGACGAGCGCCGCATCGTCAAGCGCAACCTGGGCTTCTTCGTCACGGCCGACTCCCTGGCCGCGAACAACATCGTGCTGGGCACCTACCGCCACATCACGGCGCCCGAATGCCGCCAGTTCCTGCTGCGCCAGGCCTTCGAAGAAGCCATCCACACGCACGCCTATCAATACATCGTCGAAAGCCTCGACCTGGACGAAGCCGAGATCTTCAACGCCTACAACGAGGTTCCGTCCATCCGCGCCAAGGATGAATTCCTGATCCCGTTCATCGACGTGATCGCGGACCCCAACTTCAAGACGGGCACGCCCGAAGCCGACCAGACGCTGCTGAAATCGCTGATCGTCTTCGCGTGCCTCATGGAAGGCCTGTTCTTCTACGTGGGGTTCACGCAGATCCTGGCGCTGGGCCGCCAGAACAAGATGACCGGCGCGGCCGAGCAGTACATGTACATCCTGCGCGATGAATCCATGCACTGCAATTTCGGCATCGACCTCATCAACACCATCAAACTGGAAAATCCGCATCTCTGGACGCCGGAATTCCGCGAAGAAATTCGTGAACTCTTCCGCAAAGCGGTCGAACTCGAATACGCTTACGCCGAAGACACGATGCCGCGCGGCGTGCTGGGCCTGAACGCTCCCATGTTCAAGTCCTACCTGCGCTTCATCGCCAACCGCCGTTGCCAGCAGATCGGAATCGAGCCGCTGTTCCCGCAGGAAGAAAACCCCTTCCCGTGGATGGCGGAAATGATCGACCTCAAGAAGGAACGCAACTTTTTCGAAACCCGCGTGATCGAATACCAAACCGGCGGCACGCTGAGCTGGGAGTAACGCAGCACGCCGCGGAACCGGCCGCAGGCGCGTCTTGCCGCAAGGCGATGCGCGCCGCGCCAGGCTCCGGCGGCGATCTCCCGATTCGGGGTGTCTCGAGCACGCAAGACTAGCGGTGGGCGTTCTGGAACCAGACGCCCACCGGCGCCATTTGAAATGGCTCGCGCCAAAGGAGCGGGGGCCATATCAAATGGCTGTGCCGAATTCATTAGCGCAAACCGTAGTAGCTGTTGCTCGTACAGAACAGCGGCATGCGCCGATGAATGGCCCGGGCACGGTACGCCTTCCGGCGCGCCGGAGCACGGGTCCAAGTTCTGGGACCCCTGAACCTAAGGAGCATGACCATGGCAACAGCCAAGAAAGCCGTTAAGAAGGCGGCGAAGAAGCCCGCCGCCAAGAAGGCAGTAGCGAAGAAGGCCGCCCCGGCCAAGAAAGCTGCCGTCAAGAAAACCGCAGCCGTGAAGAAGGTCGCCGCCAAGAAGCCGGCGGTGAAGAAGGTTGCCGCCAAGAAGCCGGCCGTCAAGAAGACCGCCGCCAAGAAGGCCCCGGCCAAGAAAGCCGTAGCCAAGAAGGCCGTCGCCAAGAAGGCCCCGGCCAAGAAAGCCGTAGCCAAGAAGGCGGTCGCCAAAAAGGCCCCGGCCAAGAAAGCCGTAGCCAAGAAGGCCGTTGCCAAGAAGGCCCCGGCCAAGAAAGCCGTAGCCAAGAAGGCCGTCGCCAAGAAGGCCCCGGCCAAGAAAGCCGTCGCCAAGAAGGCGGTTGCCAAGAAGGCCCCGGCCAAGAAAGCCGTAGCCAAGAAGGCGCCTGCCGCCAAGAAGGCTCCCGCTGCCGCCAAGAAGCCGGCCGCCAAGAAGCCCGCGGCCAAGAAGGCTGCGCCCAAGAAGCCCGTGACGCCGCCCTCGACGGCTGCCGCCCCGGGCGCCAAGACCGCGCTGAACCCGGCCGCTTCGTGGCCGTTCCCGACCGGCGGCCGTCCCTAATCCAGACGGCTGTCAACCGTAGCGGTACTAGAGCCGCCTGGCCTTGGCCGGGCGGCTTTTTCGTGCCCGGCCGTGCGACAATTGGCCTCTCCTTTTTTGGTAGATCGTGTCCATGCTCGGTGAAATCCTCCGCTTCCTGCTCGAAATCGTGTTTACGCTCTTCGGCGCGGCGCTCATCGCCCGCGCGTGGATGCACGCGATACGGCTGCACCCGTTCAACCCGCTGGCCCGGGTCGTCTACCAGGGCACGAACTGGCTGGTGCTCCCCTTGCGCAAGATCATTCCCGCCAGCAACAAGATCGACTGGACCAGCCTGGTGGCCACCTGGCTGGCCGCGCTGATCTACCTCGTTCTCGTGTGGCTGCTCGCGCTGGGCGCGCTGATTCCGGCGCAACTGCTGCCGGCCGCCATGATTTCCGCGCTGCTCATGGCGCTCAAGTGGGCGCTCAACCTGGTGGTGTGGCTGACCCTCATCCAGGCCGTGCTCTCGTGGGTGAACCCGCTGGCGCCCATGATGCCGCTGCTGCAGGCGCTCACCGCTCCGCTGCTGGATCCCATCCGGCGCTTCCTGCCGCGCGGCGCCATCGACTTCTCGCCGCTGGTGCTGCTGATCGTGGCGCAGGTGCTGCTGATGATCCTCGCCCGGGTGAGCTACGGCATGATGGGTATGTAGGAATGCCTGCGCCCTACGCCGGAATGCCGGCGTAGAGGTCGATCAACCGCTTGCGGTCGATCTTGTGGTTGCTGGACATCGGCAGCGCCGGGCAGGCGACCAGCTCCGAAGGCACCATATACGGCGGCAGGCGCCGCGCCAGCCGCTCCTTCCAGCCGGAAAGCGCGCCGGCGTCCAGCAACGCCGGGCTTTCGCCCGCCGCCGCTCCCGCCACGAATCCGATCAGGCGCACCGCGGCGCCGTCCGGGCGGCGCAGCACGGCGCAAGCGCCGCCCTGCACGCCGGGCAGGCCGTGCAGGGCCTCGTCGATCTCGGCCAGCTCGATGCGGTAGCCGTTCAGTTTGATCTGGTCGTCCATGCGCCCGCGGCAGAACAGCAGGCCGCTCTTGTCCATCTGGCCCAGGTCGCCGGTGCGGAAACCGCGCCGGCCGTCCACGTGCCGGAAAAGCTTGGTTTCGTTCAGGTCGGGCCGGTTCAGGTAGCCGCGCATCACGTGGTCGCCCACGATGCAGATCTCACCGTCGCGCACCAGCAGCTCGCAGGCCGGCTTGGCGTGCCCGACCGGCAGCGGGTCGTGCGCCGCCAGCACCGCGTCGGTGATCTCGATCCAGGTCGTGGCCACCGTGGCCTCGGTGGGGCCGTAGGTGTTGAGAATGGCCGCGTCCGGAAAGCGCTGGCGCAGCTTCTTCGCCAGCGCCGAAGGCAGCGGCTCGCCGCAGAACAGGAAGGTGCGCAGCGCCGGCAGCGTGGCGGGCGAGAATTCGCGGTTGACCAGTTGCTGGTGCGCGAACGACGGCGTGGACACCCAGACCGTGGCGCGGTGCTCGGCCAGCCGCGCCAGCCATGGGCTGCCCGCCGCGATCTGCTCGCGCGCATTCATCACGCAGGCGCCGCCCGAGGCCAGGGTGGCGAAAACCTCGTACATGGAAAGATCGAAGCTGAACGGCGCCTGGTTCATGAACACGGGCGCCTCGCCCAGACCGAAGCATTGCAGCATCCAGTCGGCCAGCAGGCTCACGCTCTCGCGGCCGATCTGCACGCCCTTGGGGTCGCCGGTGCTGCCGGAGGTGAACATGACGTAGGCCAGCCCCCGCTCGGCCAGCTCCTGCCCGGCGCGCGCCTCGAAACGGCCGGCGGCAGCGTCGTAGATGGCGGCGGGGCGCACGATGTCGGCGATGCGGCGCAGACGTTCGGGCGGATAGATGGTGTCCACCGGCACGAAGGGCGCGCCGATGAGCAACGCGCCCGCCATGGCCACGAAGAAAGCGGCCTGCTTGTGGCCGTAGATGACGACGGGCACGTCGGGGCGCGCGCCCGCGGCGCGGGCCGCCTCGGCCCAGGCCAGGGCCTCGTCGCGCAGCTGGGCCCAGCTCAGGCTGCGGTCGGCGCCGGCCACCGCCAGCGCGCCGGGCGCGTGCGCCTCGTCGGCGAACGCAAAGGACTTGAGATCGAAACGCATGCCGAAACTCCCGGCGTCAGATGGGGCTGCGGCCGCTGAACACGTAGAGCGCCAGCGCCGCCAGGATCAGGGTGAAGACGCGCCCGGCGAAGCGCGCGAGCGGACGCGCCAGGGCGGCCTGCAGGCCCGGCCGCGTGCGCGCGGCGTTGACCAGCAGGTTGTGGCCCACCGAATAAGCGCCGAACATCAGCCCGCTGACGATGTAATGCAGCGACAGGCCGTTCCAGACGCCCATGGCCAGCAGCGTGGCGAAAATGCCGATGTTCTGCGCG
The DNA here is from genome assembly GCF_943737005.1 of Achromobacter sp. Marseille-Q4962. Classification (GTDB taxonomy): domain Bacteria; phylum Pseudomonadota; class Gammaproteobacteria; order Burkholderiales; family Burkholderiaceae_B; genus Achromobacter. The sequence goes on from NZ_CALSFU010000010.1 coordinate 173,141, forward strand.
GCCAGCCGGTGGCGGCCGAAGAACGCCGTCTTGCTCAGCGCCTTGTAGATGGGCATGAACACCACGTCGCGCAGCCATTCGGACAGACTGATGTGCCAGCGGCGCCAGAAATCCTGCGGGTTGACCGTGGCCAGCGGGTTGCGGAAGTTGATGGGCAGCGTGAACCCGAACAGCATGCCGATGCCGACCGCCATGGTGGAGTAGCCCGCGAAATCGAAGAACAGGTAGGCGCTATAGAGCGAGGCATTCAGCGCGACTCCCGTCAGCGAGTAGTCGTGCGCATCCAGGGTGGCCAGGCCGTAGCGCCAGATCAGCTCGGCCACGCCGAACTTCTGGATCACGCCAAGCATGATGCATTCCAGCCCCGCCAGCCAGGTGTCCAGGTTGACGCCCTCGTAGCCGCGCTTGAGGTCGGCCTGAAAGTTGCGCCAGCGGTACATCGGCCCGGCCAGCAGCGTGAGCGGAAAGAACAGGTAGATGAAATAGTCCAGCGGCGAAATGCGCTCGTTGCGCTGCGCGAAGAGCAGCACGTCGATGGCGCGGAAGGTGGCGAACGACAGCCCCAGCATGGACGCCAGGTGCGAAACGCCCGTCTTCACGAGCAGCAGCGGCGTCATGGTGACGAGCACGGCCAGCCAGGTCGGGATGTAGCCCCGCCGCATGGCCCACAGCGCGCCGCCGCACACCGCCAGCAACGCCACGGGCTGGTAGGGGCGCGCCCAGAACACGGCCATCCACACGCCCAGGCAGATCACGCCGATGACGTGCCGGTAGCCGATGCGCAGCGGCATGCCGAAGAAGCGGTAGGCGAGCAGGCCCAGGCCGCCGCACAGGGCGCCGCCGAAGAAGCTCAGGCTTGCGAACAATTCCATGCCGGGATCAGAACTGCTGGTACTGGAATTCGACCTTGATCGGCCCGCCGCCGCCCGTGGTGGGCTGGGCCTGCAACACGAAGACCAGGATCACCCCGATATAGAGGCACAGGTGGTAGAAGAAGCGCTTCATCGTGAAAAGAACTCCGCGATGCCCTGGTCGGCCAGCGCCCAGCCCAGCTCGGCCAAGTGCATATCGTCGCGCACCATGCCGGGCTCGAAAGGAATGCTGTACAGATCCAGGCAGCCCATCTGGTAGCGCTGGCACATGCCCGTGATGGCGGCGACCACGGGGTCGAACCGCTCCACGTCCAGGATGAGCTTGGGGTTGAACGGCTGGATGACGAAATACGCCTTGACCTTGCGCTTTTGCAGCAGCGCCATCACGCGGGACAGGTCGCCCAGCTCGGCGCGGGTAATCGGGTCCACGTCGGCGAACTCGTTGCGCGCCGGCGAATACAGCGGCGCCAGGAACTTCTCGTAGTAGTCGTCGCGCACGTCGTACGGATTGTGGCTGCCGAGCGCGCGCTCGACTTCGCGCGCCTGGTGCAGGATCCGCTCCCACTGGCCGCGGTCCAGCCGCGCGGTGGAGGGCCATGCCACGTAGCGGTGCGCCGGCACCGCGAGCTTGCTGCGCGGCTTGTCGGGCGCGCGCTCGTTGCGCGTGCGCCACCAGAGCGAGAGCTTGTCTTTCAGCTCGGCCACCTGCCCGTTGGCGATGAGCCAGAGCAGGCCCCAGTTGGCGTTGTCGCTGATCCAGTTCTGCATCTGCTCGCGCGTGCTGGGCTGGTCCCAGAGACGGTCCCAGACCGGGCCGGTAACGTGCTCGGCAAAAGCGCTGCGCGGCAACTGGCCGCCCGAGGCGAACCAGGCGGGCGACACCATGATGACCAGCCGGGTGTTGGGCGTGAGCGAATCGGCCACCGATTCCAGCACGCTGACGATGCCGTATGACTGGAACATGGCATGGCCATAGGCCAGCGTGGGCACCTTGAGCTCCTCGGGGAAGAACCGGTACGGCACGAAACGCAGGTCGTGGCTGGACAGTTCGGACGAACCCAGCACTACCAGCGTGCCGTCGCTCAGCGCATTGCCCAGGCGCGTCAGGTTGACGTTCTGCGTGCCCCAGTCCGGCCCCAGGTTGGGCAGGTAGTTGTTGCTCGCCGCGGGCGCGGTGGAAACGGGATGGACGATGCGGCTCAGGATGCCGTCGGCGCCGAAGTAAGCGCCTACCGCAAGCGCCGTCGCGGTCAGGGCCGCCGCGAGGTGCGACAGCAGCCGGGGATTACGCGGTATGGGCAGCGACATAGCCGGCAAGCGTGCGAACCGACTGTAGGTGCTCCGCGATCTCGGGAGCCGGAATGCTGCAGCCGTATTCGGCCTCGACCGCAAGCGTGATGTCCACGGCCGCCAGCGAATCGACCAGGCCGGTCGCGATGAGCTGGGTGTCGGGCGTGACTTTCTTCAGGACGATGGATTCGACGATCTCGCCGATCCGGGTGTGGAGTTCTTGCTCGGTATGCATAGGTAGTGCCGCTGATGCAGCGTTATGTTGCCTCGTCAGGCAAAACATCCCCCGCCCCGAGATTCAGGCGGCGAGTATACAGACGCAAACTGAAAGGCAACTGAAATTTTCACTGCGCGCGCCGGCCCAGGGGGTCGGCGCCGGCGCAATCATGGCATTTCGGCCGCGCGTGCGCCACGGGATTTACGCAGCAAAGCGGCCGAAACCCCGCCATGCCGGGCAAGTCCAGGGTAAGCCCCAGGAAAGCGCCGTTGCGGCGGCGCGACACCGGCCGGCGGCCGCGGCGGCCGGGCATGAAAAAACCCGCCGGCAAGGGCGGGTTTTCGGGACGGCCGGAAGGCGCAGCCGGAGGCTGCGCCGCCCGCCGTCACATGGGCGTGACCCGGGTCGGGCCGGCGCCGCTGATGACCTGCACGCGCTGCCCGACGCTGATGGGCACGTCGGCTTCCTGGGCCACGACGCGGGTTTCGCCGTTGTCCAGGCGCACGGTGATTTCGAGGCCGGAAGCCTTGCCGACCTGGTTCTCGACCGCGTTGCCCGCCAGCGCGCCGAGGATGGCGCCGCCCACGGTGGCGATGGTGCGGCCCGTGCCGCCGCCGATGGCGTTGCCCGCCACGCCGCCCAGCGCGCCGCCGGCCACCATGCCCACGCCGCTGGACTTGTCGTTCTGGATCACGATGGGACGCACGCCCGTCACCGTGCCCGTGCGCACGATCTGCTCGCGCTGCGCCTGGTCGTAACTGTAGACGCCGCTGGAGGCGCTGCGGTTCGCGCAGCCGCCCAGCACGGCCATGGAAGTCGCCACGGCGGCAACCGCCAGCCAGCGGCCTGCGCGCGGCGTCACGAAGGAAAGAGATTTGCTCTGGTTCATTTGGACTCCTCGATCGGCACTGCCGACGACTGCCCATCATACCCCGGCCCGACTGGGCGACGGCGGCCGCGCAACAACCTGAAACGCTCGGCCACGGGCGGATAAGCGGCCGGCCCGTTCATGCGAAACCCATGAAAACCGCGGACCGGCTTTTCTTTGGACCGCCGGCCGGGTCCGCGGTTCCGGAAGCGCCGCCGGATGTCAGGCGGGCAGGCGGATACCGTAGGCGGCGTGCAGCGTCGCGTCGATTTCGGCGCGGGAAGGCTGGTGATTCTGCGGGCCGCGCGAGGCGATCTTGATGGCGCCCATGACGTTGCCCAGGCGGCAGCTGTCTTCCCAGCTCCAGCCGCAGGTCAGCCCATAGAGCAGCCCCGCGCGCTGGGCGTCGCCGCAGCCGGTGGGATCCACCACGGCGGCGGCGCGCACCGGCTCGATGTGGAAGGTCTGGCCGCCGGTCATGAGGAGCGCGCCCTCGGCGCCGCGCGTCACCACCACCGCTTGCAGGCCGCGGGCGATATCGGCCATGGAGCGGCCGGTGCGCTGCTCCACCACGCCCGCCTCGTAATCGTTGACGGTCAGCGCATGGGCCATGCCCAGCATGCGCTCCAGGTCGGCGCCGTCGAAAAGCGGCATGGCCTGGCCCAGGTCGAAGATGAACGGAATGCCCTGGGCGCGCAGGCGCTCGGCATGGGCGAACATGCCTTCCTTGGCGTCGGGCGCCACGATGGCCCAGGCGGCCTGGGCGCCGCTCAGGTCGTTCTCGGCGGCATACGCCATGGCGCCGGGGTGGAAGGCCGCGATCTGGCTGTCGTCCAGGTCGGTGGTGATGAAGCACTGCGCGGTGAAGGTGCCGGGCACGACCTTGACCCGGCTGACGTCGATGCCGAGCTGCCTGAGGCGGTCGAGGTATTCGCCCGCGTCTTCGCCCACGGTGGCCACGGGCACCGGATTGCCGCCCAGCAGCTTCATGTTGTAGGCGATGTTGCCCGAGCAGCCGCCATATTCCTTGCGCATGCTGGGCACGAGGAACGATACGCTCAGCGACTGGATGCGGTCGGCCAGGATGTGTTCTTTGAAACGGCCTTCGAACACCGCGATGGTGTCGAACGCCATGGAGCCGCAAACCAATACGGGAGCCGTCATGCTGTCATCCTTCAGGGAAAGAACTTGTCGAGTTGGTAGCCGTTGACCTGTACGCCCGTCACGTCGAGCGGCACGGAGAGCCGGACTTCTCCGCCGGGGCCGAACGGGCCGCGGAGCTGTTCGGGCGTGAGGTAATCCTCGGGCATCAGCACCTTGCGCACAACGACCGTGTCCGAAAGATCGGTCAGATCCAGCACCAGTGCCGGCCAGTGCTGGGGTTTGTCGTAGCGGTTGCGCAAGGCGAGGCGCAGCACCAGGCGGGCGCGGCCCTCTTCGGCGGCCGCGCCGCGCGGCGGCTGCAGCGAAGAGTCGGAAATCGAAATGCGCTCCAGGCGGCGCGCATAGCCCACGGCGCAGCCCAGCGGCCGGCAGGCCGCCTCCAGCACGGGCCGCAGCGCCGGCGCCGCCATGGCCACGTCGCTGCGATAGACGTACAAAAGCTGCAACGCCAGCGCCAGCAGGGCCAGCAGGCAGCCGGCGCCCCAGAACCGGCGCAGCAGGCCGCGGCGGTCTTCGCGGTCCTGGTCCAGGAAGGCGGGCGGCGCCCGGCCCGCGTCGGTGGCGCTGGAGTAGCGCGTGCGCGCATCGCCATAGACGGATTCCAGGCCGGCGTCGGCCGCTCCGGCCTCGTACCCGTCTTCCGCGTCGCCGGCGTACAGGCGGGGCCCGGCGTCGCGGTCCGCCGCGGCAGCGGCCACGCCCAGGCCGGGCTCGGCGCGGCGCCCCTGGCGGAAAACAGCGGGCGCCGGCTCCGGCGCGATCGCGGGCGACCGCCAGCCGTCTTCGGCGCGGTCGGCGCCCTCGTCCGGGTATGGGTCTTCGGGCAGGATTTCTTCGGGCAGGATTTCTTCGGCCGGCGCGTGGCGGCGGATGTCCTCGCGGCCACGCAGCACGGCCGGAGACGGCGCGGGCGCGGCCTCGTCTTCATCCCAGGGCGGCGGAGCCGGCCGGGGCGGCGCGGACAACACCGGGGCGGATGCGGGCGGCGGTGGCGGCGTGACGGAGCCGGATGCGAGCGCGCCGGGCCCGGACACCAGGCAGGCCCGGCCGTCGAACACGGTGGAGCATGCTCCGCAGCGCACCAGCCCGTTGCGCACCCGAAGCTGGTCGGGCACCACGCGGAAGGCAGCGCCGCATTGCGGGCAGCGGGTGATCAGCGCCATGACGCCCTCCCCCGGAGACGGCAATCAGGCTTTGCGGCCATGCAGGCAGACCCAGCCATCGAGCGCGCGCCAGACCGACATGCGCATCCAGGGCGCATACGCGGCGGCGACTTCCTCGGCCTGGCGTTCCAGCACACCGGACAGGACCAGGTCGCCGCCCCCGGCGACGCGGCCGGCCAGCATGGGCGCCAGCACCTTCAAGGGGTTGGAGAGAATGTTGGCCACCACCACCTGGAACGAGCCCGCCGGCAGCGCGTCGGGCAGCATGGCCTGAAGCTCCACGCCGTTGACCCCGGCGTTGAATTGCGTGCTCTGGACAGCCTGCGGATCGATGTCCACGGCCAGCGTGGGCCCGGCGCCCAGCTTGCGGGCGGCGATCGCCAGGATGCCGGAGCCGCAGCCATAATCGAGCAGGGTCGCGCCCGCGGGCAGTTCCGATTCCAGCCAGGCGAGGCAGAGATGCGTGGTGGGATGGCTGCCGGTGCCGAAGGCCAGCCCGGGGTCGAGTTCGATGTGGATGGCGCCGTCTTCGGCGGCGAGGCCGGGCACGCCGGGATCGTCTCGGTGCCAGCTCGGCACGATCCACAGCCGCTTGGCGATGTGGATGGGGCCGAATTGCGACTGGGTCAGCCGCACCCAGTCGGCATCGGGCACGTCGCGCAGGGTCCAGCCGGCGAACAGCGCGGGGGCCAGCCCGGCGCCCTGCGCGGCTTCTTCGACGATCTGCGCCGGATCGGCGCCGTCGGGCAGCAGGGCCACGACGCGATTGCGCTCCCAGGCCTGCACGTCGGGCTCGGTGCCCGGCTCGCCGAAGAGGGGACGCTCGTCTTCGGTGCCGAAGTCGGCGTCCTCGACGGAAACGGAAAGCACGCCCGCCTCCAGCAAGGCATCGGAGAGGGCTTCGGCCTGCGCCTCCTGGCAATGGAGCACGAGTTCACGCATGAGTCTTCTTCCATTCGGCCAAAGGGCCGCGGCTTGCGCCGCGGCCCGCTCGGCCGTGTATCGGGTTGCGCCGCGCGCCCCGCGCGGCGGCAGTGGGGCCGGGCCCCGCCAGCGCCCGTCAGGGACGCTGGGACAGCCGCTGCTCCAGATAATGGATGCTGGTGCCGCCTTCGATGAAGCGGGCATCCTGCAGCATTTCCCGGTGCAGCGGGATGTTGGTGGAAATGCCTTCGACCACCATTTCCGACAGCGCAATGCGCATGCGGGCCAGCGCCTGATCGCGCGTGTCGCCGTAGGTGATGACCTTGGCGATCATGGAATCATAGTTCGGCGGCACGAAATAGCCGTTGAACGCATGCGAGTCGATGCGCACGCCCGGGCCGCCCGGCGTGTGCCAGTTGGTGATGCGTCCGGGGCTGGGCACGAAGCGGAAGGGATCTTCCGCGTTGATGCGGCATTCGATCGCATGGCCCTTGAAAGCGATGTCGCGCTGGCGCAGCGTGAACTTCTCGCCCGCGGCGATGAGGATCTGCTGCTGCACCAGGTCGACGCCGGTGATGAGCTCGGTGACGGGGTGCTCGACCTGGATGCGGGTGTTCATTTCGATGAAATAGAACTCGCCGTTTTCATACAGGAATTCGAACGTGCCCGCGCCGCGATAGCCCATTTTGCGGCAGGCGTCGGCGCAGCGGTCGCCGATGCGCTCGATGAGGCGGCGCGGGATGCCGGGCGCCGGCGCTTCCTCGATGACCTTCTGGTGGCGGCGCTGCATGGAGCAGTCGCGCTCGCCCAGCCAGACCGCGTTGCGCCCGCCGTCGGCCAGCACCTGGATTTCGATATGGCGAGGGTTCTCGAGGAACTTCTCCATATAGACTTCCGGATTGTTGAACGCGGCGCCCGCCTCGGAGCGCGTCATGGTGACGGCGTTGAGCAGCGCGGCCTCGGTATAGACCACGCGCATGCCGCGCCCGCCGCCGCCGCCGGCGGCCTTGATGATGACCGGGTAGCCGACTTCGCGCGCAATGCGCAGGATTTCCTGGGGATCGTCGGGCAACGCGCCTTCCGAGCCCGGCACCACGGGCACGCCGGCCTCGATCATGGCGCGCTTGGCGCTGACCTTGTCGCCCATGAGGCGGATGGTGTCGGAACGCGGGCCGATGAAGACGAATCCGCTCTTTTCGACGCGGTCGGCGAAATCGGCGTTCTCGGACAGGAAGCCGTAACCGGGGTGGATGGCCTCGGAATCGGTGACCTCCGCCGCCGAGATGATGGCCGGCATGTTCAGGTAGCTTTCGCGCGAAGGCGCGGGCCCGATGCAAACGGATTCATCGGCCAGGCGCACGTACTTGGCTTCGCGGTCTGCCTCGGAGTGCACCACCACGGTCTTGATGCCCAGCTCGCGGCAGGCGCGCTGAATGCGCAAGGCGATTTCGCCCCGATTGGCGATCAGGATTTTCTCGAACATTTTCAGCTATCAGCCAATGACGAACAGGGGTTGACCGTATTCGACGGGTTCGCCGTTCTCGACCAGGATTTCCTTGATGACGCCGGACTTGTCGGCTTCGATCTCGTTGAGCAGTTTCATGGCTTCGATGATGCACAGCGGATCGCCTTCCTTGACCGACTGGCCCACGTCCACGAAGGGCGCGGCGCCCGGATTGGGCGCGCGGTAGAAGGTGCCCACCATGGGCGCCTTCACGACGTGGCCCTGCACGGCGGGCGCGGCCTCGGCGGCCGGCGCGGGCGCGGCCGGCGCCGCGGGCGCGGCCACGGGAGCAGCGGGCACGCCGGCTTCGGGCTGGTGATAGGCCACGGGCTGCAAGGCTTGCGAGAATTTGACGATGCGAACCTTGCCTTCGCCTTCGGTGATTTCCAGCTCGGCGATTCCCGATTCAGCCACCAGGTCGATCAGGGTTTTGAGTTTTCGAAGATCCATAGAAGCTGCTTCCCGAAAGTGTCTTTGGCAACGGCCCTGCGTCGGGTCCGTGCCGCATGAAGATGTAGATGCTTTGATTGAGTGGTGCGAGTCAGTGCCGCACTGCGTAGCGCAGGGCCGCCTCGTAGCCGTCCGCGCCCAGGCCGGAGATCAGGCCCACCGCGAGATCGGACAGATAAGAGTGATGCCTGAAGGGCTCCCGCTTATACAGATTGGACAAATGTACTTCAATAAATGGGATGGCGACCGCGGCCAGGGCGTCGCGGATCGCAACGCTGGTGTGCGTGTACGCCGCCGCATTGATGATGATGAAGTCGGTTCCGTCCTGGCGGGCCGCCTGGATGCGATCCACCAGCGCGCCCTCGTGATTGCCCTGCCACGCCGTCAGCCTGGCGCCCAGTTCCCCTGCCAGCGTTTCGAGCCGCTCATCGATCTGGGCCAGCGTGAGGCTGCCATAGATATGCGGTTCCCGGGTGCCGAGCAGGTTCAGATTCGGGCCATGCAGTACCAGTATGTTCTGCGCCATGCGCGTGCCAAAGGGTGGATTGCCAACCGACGAAAATTACGAAATGTGGGCAAAACGGACGATAAACCAGCTTTTTACGCCAATTCCGCCTATTTGTCCAACCACTTCACGCCTTGATGCCCGACAGCGTGCGGTCGAGATCGTCTACTTTGATTTCCCCGAGTATTTTGCGGTTAATGCTGCCATCTGCATTGAAAACCACCGTAAAAGGCAGGCCGCCAGCCGGATTTCCGAGCTTGCGCAAGAGATCGATGGCGCCGGCCCCGGCAACCCAGAGCGGATAGGAAACCTGCACTTTCTCGACGAATTTGCGCATGTTCTCTTCGCGATCCACGCCGAAGCCGACAAAGCGCACGTGAGGGTATTTTTTTTGCAGGGCATCGAGTTCGGGCATTTCGCGCACGCAGGGAGCGCACCACGTTGCCCAGAAATTGACCACCATGGGCTGGCCCTTGAACTCGGCCAGCGCATGCGTGCCGCCCGCCAGCGCGGGCAGCCTGAGGGCCATCAGCGTGGCGACCGCGTCGTCGGAAGCGCCGGCGCGGCCGGGCGCGCCGGCTGCGAGCACGGCCGCGCCGGCGGCCGCCGCGGAGAGGAATAGGCGTCGGTTCATGGCGCGATCATAACCGCTGCGCCCCGCCTCGCCCACCCTGGCCCGTCGGGCGGGCGCGCCGCTATATATACAATGCGGGCAGGAGATTGATTCATGCATCTGCACATACTTGGCATCTGCGGCACCTTCATGGGCGGCCTGGCGCTCATTGCCCGGGCGGCCGGCCACAAAGTCACCGGCTGCGACGCGGGCGTCTATCCGCCCATGAGCACGCAACTGGCCGAGCAGGGAATCGAGCTGATCGAAGGCTACGGGCCGGAGCAGCTCGCGCTCGAGCCCGATCTGTTCGTGATCGGCAACGTGGTCAGCCGCGGCAACCCGCTGATGGAGGCCATTCTGGACTCGGGCGCGCGCTATGTGTCGGGCCCGCAATGGCTGGGCGACAACATCCTGCCCGGCGCGCACGTGCTGGCCGTGGCCGGCACGCACGGCAAGACCACCACCAGCTCCATGCTGGCCTGGATACTCGAAACGGCCGGCCTGGCGCCCAATTTCCTGATCGGCGGCGTGGCGCAGGACCTGCGCGTCTCGGCCCGCTACGATCCGGCGCGCCCGCTCTTCGTCATCGAGGCCGACGAATACGACACGGCTTTCTTCGACAAGCGTTCCAAGTTCGTGCACTACCGCCCGCGCACCGCCATCCTGAACAACCTGGAATTCGATCACGCCGACATCTTTCCCGATCTGGCGGCCATCGAAACGCAATTCCACCACCTGGTGCGCACCATTCCCGGCGCGGGCCGCATCGTGCGTCCAGCCCGCTCCGAGGCGCTGGACCGCGTGCTGGAACGCGGCTGCTGGTCGGAAACCGTAACGTTCGGCCCCGATGGCGCCTGGCAGGCCGGAGAACCCGATGAAACCGGCGCGTTCGAGGTGCGCCGCCAGAGCGAAACCGTGGGCACGGTGCGGTGGAGTCTCACGGGCGAGCACAACCGCATGAACGCGCTGGCCGCGCTGGCGGCCGCCGAGCACGCCGGCGTGGCGGCGGCCCAGGGCGTGGAGGCGCTGTCGCGCTTCGGCGGCGTGAAGCGCCGCATGGAGCTGCGCGGCACGGTCAACGGCATCCGGGTCTACGACGACTTCGCCCATCATCCCACGGCCATCGCTACCACGATCGCGGGCCTGCGCCGCCAGGTGGGCGAGGCCCGCATCCTGGCCGTGCTGGAGCCGCGCTCCAACACCATGAAACTGGGCAGCATGGCGGCCCGGCTGCCCGAGGCGCTGGACGGCGCGGACCTGGTGTTCTGCTTCGGCACCTACTCGGGCAAGCATGCGCTGGGCTGGCATCCGTCCGAGGTGCTGGCGCCGCTGGGCGCGCGCGCTTCCAGCTACGACGACCTGGACCGCCTGGTGGCGGCCGTGGCCGGCGTGGCACGGCCCGGCGACCACATCCTGGTCATGAGCAATGGCGGCTTCGGCGGCGTGCACGGCAAGCTGCTCGACGCCCTGCGGGAGCGCGCTTGAGCGCCGCCCCGGCCCGCCAGGGCGCAGCCCATGGCCCGGCTTACGGCGCGCAACCGTAGCGAGGACTTTCCATGATTCTCTATCTGCACGGTTTCCGCTCCTCGCCCGACTCGTTCAAGGCCCGCATGATGGCCGACGCCATGACGCAGCGCGGGCTGGCCGACGCATGGGCCTGCCCGCAGCTGCCGGCCAGCCCGCGCGAGGCGATCGCGCTGGCCATGGGCATCGCGCGGCGCCAACTGCAGGGCGCCGACTCGCCCCGCGCGCTGACCGTGGTCGGCTCGTCGCTGGGCGGCTATTACGCCACCTGGCTGGCCGAACAGCTCGGCTGCAAGGCCGTGCTGCTCAACCCGGCAGTGCATGCGCCGCGCGACCTGGCGACGCAGGTGGGCGAGCACCGCATGTATCATTCCGACGCGCCGTTCGTCTTCCGTCCCGAATACGTGGACGAACTCGCCGCCATCCAGCCGGCCCGGGTCACGCAGCCGGACCGCTACTTCCTGGTGGCCGCCACCGGCGACGAAGTGCTGGACTGGCGCGAGATGCGCGCCCATTACGCGGGCTGCCGGCAGCGCATCGTCGAGGGCAGCGATCACGGCTTGTCCGATTTTGCCCGCTGGATGCCGGAAGTGCTCGATTTCGCGCTAGGTTCCGGTCACCCTCCCCCGAATACGATCTCCAATCCCTAAGCAAGCCGCGCAAGGCGGCGGCGCCGCGCCGCCCAGGAAGACCCCTCACCATGTACGTGTTTTACGAAGACGACGGCAGCTTCAAGGCCGGCCACATCCTGTCCGAAACCGACGCCAGCCTGCAGGTCGAGTCCGAATCGGGCAAGCGCAGCAAGATCAAGCGCGCCAATACCCTGTTCACGTTTTCCGCGCCCGAACCCGCGGCGCTCATGAAGGAAGCCGCCGAAGCGGCGGAGTCGCTGGATCTGCAATTCCTGTGGGAATGCGCGCCCCAGGAAGAATTCGACGCCCCCGCGCTGGCGGCGGATTACTACGGGCACGCCCCCACGCCGGTGGAGCAGGCGGCGGTGCTGCTGCGGCTGCATGGCGCGCCGGCCTATTTCCACCGGCGCGGCAAGGGCCGGTACCGCCCCGCCCCGCCCGACATCCTGGCGGCGGCGCTGGCGGCGCTGGAGAAAAAGCAGCGCCAGGCCGAACAGCAGCAGGCCTGGGTGGACGAAATGGCCGCGGGCCAGCTGCCCGAGCCGATCGCACAGGCAGCCGAATCGCTGCTGGTGCGTCCGGACAAGAATTCGCAGCAATGGAAGGCGCTGGACGCGGCGTGCGCGCGGCTGGGCAAGACGCCCGACCGCCTGCTGCTGGACCTCGGAGCCTGGCCCCACGCGCTGGCGCTGCATAAGCGCCGCTTCCTGGCCTCCAATTTCCCGCGCGGCACCGGCTTTCCGGAACTGGAGCTGCCGCCGCTGGACCGCGACCTGCCGCTGGCGGACGCCGAGATCTATTCGGTGGATGACATCACCACCACCGAGATCGACGACGCGCTGTCCGTCTCCGAACTGCCCGGCGGCAAGCTGCGGGTAGGCATCCACGTCGCCGCCCCCGGCCTGAGCGTCACGCGCGGCAGCGAGTTCGACAAGCTGGCGCGCGCGCGGCTGTCCACCGTGTACATGCCCGGCGACAAGATTCCCATGCAGCCCGACAGCGTCATCCAGGCGTTCTCGCTGGATGCGGGGCGCGAAGTGCCGGCGCTTTCGCTGTACGCCGTGGCCGATCCCGAAACGGGCGAGATCCTCGAATCCGAAACCCGCATCGAGCGCGTGGTGGTGCGCGAGAACCTGCGCCACAACATGCTGGACACGCAGATCACCGAGGAAGCCCTGGCCGACCCCTGCGCCGCGCTGCCCTACGGACACTGGCTGCGCCCGCTGTGGAAGCTGGCGCAGGCGCTGTCGGCCCAGCGCGAGAAGGTGCGCGGCAAGCCCGAGAACAACTCGCGCGTGGAATACAGCTTCTACCTGGACGGCAGCCCGGACGACCCGGACACGCCGGTGCGCCTGGTGCCGCGCCAGCGCAACGCGCCGCTGGACCGCATGGTGGCCGAGTACATGATCCTGGCCAACAATCTGTGGGGCGGCCTGCTCCACCAGCACGGCGTGCCCGGCATCTACCGGTCGCAGCAGGCGGGGCGCGTGCGCATGAGCACCCAGGCCCTGCCGCACGAGGCCATCGGCGTGCCGCAGTACGCCTGGAGCACCTCGCCGCTGCGCCGCTACGTGGACCTGGTGAACCAGTGGCAACTGATCGCAGCGGTCGAACACGGCGTGTCCGCGCGCCTGGTGGCCCCCTTCAAGCCGCGCGACGCCGACCTGTTCGCCATCATCGGCGCCTTCGACGCGCAATATGCGACCTGGGCCGAGTTCCAGAGCGCGATGGAGCGCTACTGGTGCCTGCGCTGGCTGAAGCAGCACAACATCACCCGCACCGTCGCGCACGTGCTGCGCGAAGACCTCGTGCGCTTCGCCAACGCGCCGCTGGTGACGCGCGTGGGCGGCATGCCCGAGCTGGAGCGCGGCACCGCTGTCGAACTCGACATCCTGGGGACGGACGAACTGTCGCTCGAACTGGATTGCCGGTATGTCGGGCAGATCGGCCCCGCTGCGGGCGGAGAGGGATAGGCCCTTGGTTTTTCCCGGCGGTCGTGCCGGAGGCTGCTCTTCGTGGGTCGCCCGGCGGCGCGGACGCCGGGCTGCGAGCCGCCCGGCTTGCCGCGCGGCCGGCCTGGGGCGAGCCCCGCAAGCCCCTTCCCCCACCCCATCC